>NZ_SSOB01000052.1 GCF_004801405.1 Cohnella fermenti | reverse complement strand
GCGCAAACCCTCGGAGCAGAAGATCTTCTTGCAGTTTGGATACAATTTGTTCATGATGGGACATAGGGACATCTCCTTCAACTGGATTCGCAGTGGGCTGCTATCTAGTTTAAGAGATGTCCTTTCTGAACACATCGCATGTCCCATCACAAATGGAATGTTTCGTTTACGCTGAGCGTTTGAGCTCTTACCACCGCGACAGCGGTTTAGTCCAAAAATGATCGCTGGGGGCCGTTGGTCGGCGATGCAGGTTGTTTAGCAGTATTCAAACGATAGCGAAGTCGAATGAACGAGCGCGGCGGGCTGGGCATATATATGGTGACAAGACTGTTCTGCGAAGGGAGCTGCGGAGCATGGGAAGTTCACCGGACCCAGTTAGTGGCCCGTTCGTCAACGAGCCGTTCACCGACTTCTCGCTGGAGGAGAATCGGGTGGCAATGGAAGCGGCGATCGCGAGGGCGAAGGCGTCGCTTGGCGCGGAGTATCCGCTGCGCATCGGGGCGGAGCGGATTTACACGGCGGAGAAGATTGTCTCGGTCAACCCGGGCCGTCTCGGCGAGGTTGTCGGCCGTGTGAGCAAGGCGGACCGCGAGCTGGCGGAGAGGGCGATGCAGGCCGCGCTTGCGGGCTTCGAGACGTGGAAGCGGGTGCCCGCAAGGGAGCGGGCGGCGGTGCTGTTCCGCGCTGCTGCGCTGCTGCGCGAGCGGAAGCACGACTTCTCCGCCGCGATGCTGCTCGAGTCGGGCAAGAACTACGCCGAAGCGGACGCCGACACGGCGGAGGCGATCGACTTCCTCGAGTTCTACGCCCGCGAGATGATTCGCTTGAGCCGAATCAACGAGACGATGCCGCTGACGCAGGCGCCTGGCGAGACGGGCGAGCTGCGGTACATCCCGCTCGGGGTTGGCGTCGTCATCCCGCCGTGGAACTTCCCGCTCGCGATCTGCGCCGGCATGACGAGTGCGGCGGTTGTCTCCGGCAACGCGGTGCTGCTCAAGCCGGCGTCTGCGACACCGGTCATCGCGCACAAGTTCGCAGAGCTGATGGAGGAGGCCGGTCTGCCTCCGGGCGTCATCAACTACGTTCCGGGGAGCGGGGCCGAGATCGGCGATTACTTGACGAGCCATCCGAAGACGCGCTTCGTCAGCTTCACCGGCTCGAAGGAGGTCGGCCTGCACATTAGCCGTCTGGCGGCCGAGGCGGCGCCGAGGCAGATCTGGATCAAGCGGCTCGTCGCCGAGATGGGCGGCAAGGACGGCATTGTCGTCGACGAGACGGCCGACCTGGACGCGGCGGCACAGGCGATTGTCGCCTCGGCGTTCGGCTTCCAGGGACAGAAGTGCTCCGCCGGGTCCCGCGCCATCGTGGTCGAGCCGGTGTACGACGAGATCGCGGCGAAGGTTGTCGCGCTGACCAAGCGGCTCGCGGTCGGCTTGCCGGAGCGCAATTGCGCGATTGGGCCGGTCATCGACGAAGCTTCCTACCGCCGAATTCTGGCTTATATCGAGCTCGGCAAGGAAGAAGGACGGCTGCTCGCGGGAGGCGGCCCGGCGGAGGTCGGCCGGGCCGAGGGGAGCCGGACGGAAGCGGACAGTTGCGACGGCTACTACATCCAGCCGACAGTGTTCGCAGACGTGGACGGCAAGGCCCGGCTTATGCAAGAGGAGATTTTCGGCCCGGTGCTCGCTATCGGCAAGGCCAAGGACTGGCGCGAGGCGATCGCGCTGTACAACGATACGGAGTTTGGCCTCACCGGCTCGTTTTTCTCGAGCGACGAGGGGCGAATCGAAGAAGCGCTGGAGACGATGCATTGCGGCAATCTGTACGTAAACCGCAAGTGCACAGGTGCGCTGGTCGGCGCGCATCCATTCGGCGGCTTCAACCTGTCGGGAACGGACTCGAAGGCAGGCGGACATGACTACCTCCTGCTGTTCACGCAGGCGAAGGCGATTGCGGTCAAGAAATAAATATAGCGGAAGGGGCTCCTTGATCCATGTCCGAGGCCCCCTTTTGCTTTTTTAGCGGTTTAGCCGCGCGGAGCCCAGAGCATGATCGCTACTCCGGCCAGGCAGACGGCGGAGCCGATCCAGTCGTACAGGTCTGGTGTCCGCTTGTCGACGAGCCAGCCCCACAGCACGGCGAGCAGGATAAACACGCCGCCATATGCCGCGTACACCCGGCCGAAGGAAGGAAAGTTCTGGAACGTCGGAATGATTCCGTAAGCGACAAGGATGAGGCCGCCGATCAAGCCGTAGCCGATCGGTTTGCCCTCCCGGAGCCAGAGCCAGACGAGGTAGCCCCCGCCAATCTCCGCAAGCCCCGCAAGAACGAATATCGATATCGAGAACAAGAGCGGCATTTTTTTCCCAGAACTCCTCTGCTTTGAATTGGTTCGGTTGCGTGCGAACAGTGTCTTATCCCCGCGAGTCAGGGGGCACCAACACGACCGGGCGGTGCCTTATCCCCTCGCTTCAGGAATCGCCGGGAACTCGCGAACGGTCTCATACATGGGCGAAGCGTTCAGGTGCGTGCGCATGAGCGCGAATCGGTCTGCGATCCACGCGGCTCCGGCGGGCATAGTCCCCAGTAGGCGGGCATCCCAGGAGGCTCCCGCGCCTGCGTCGAATCGGCGGGCGATGGTGATGTGCGGGGCAAATGGACGATCCTCGGGCAAGTAGCCAAGCGGTGCAGTCGCTTGAAGGATGGATGTGTGCAGCGAGCGCAGTCCGTCCAAGTCGCCATCAACGGTGCTGTACAGCACCCGAGGGGCTACCGGCTGACCGAACGTTCCAGTTCCGCTTAGCATGATCCGGAATGGGGAGAACCGGACACCGCCTAGAGCGCGAAGCAGTTCTGGAACCCGCTCGTCCGGCACAGCGCCGAGGAATTGAAGCGTCAGATGGTAGTCGAGCGGATGCGTCCGCTTGCGGAAAGGCAAGGATTCGCGATTGCGATCGCTCCACACGTGCAGCGCTTCAGCAGCAAATAGTGGAATAGGGAGTGCGGTGAATAGGTGCATGAACGTACCTCCTTTGTCGAACGAAATCGGTATGACTCGATTCCAATTCATGATATAATTAATAGAAGAAAGGTGGGATTTGATTTGGAGCAACTGCTGAAGCAATTGGTGGATGAGTTTCAATCACTCAAAAGCCAATTTGGTCAAATGGCAAATCAGATCGACCGTATTGATCAACAACAGCAACAGATGGCGCACAAGGTTGATCGCATCGATGAACGGGTCAACCGTATCGATGAACGAGTCGATCGTATCGATGAGCAACAGCAACAACTGACGCTTAAGGTTGATCGTATCGATGAACGAGTCAATCGCATCGATGAACGGGTCAACCACATCGATGAGCAACAGCAACAACTGACGCTTAAGGTTGACCGCATCGATGAACGAGTCAACCACATCGATGAGCAACAGCAACAACTGACGCTTAAGGTTGATCGCATCGATGAACGAGTCGATCGTATCGATCAGAATCAGAAGCAGATGGCGGTTCAGGTCGATCAAATTTACCAGGCCGTTGTTCGTTTGGAAGATGGACAACCTCTCGATATTATTGCACTCTTAGAGAAGTCGAACAACCATTTTCTGGACCATGGGTTCGAGATTTCCGCTCTAAATAAAAGAGTGTTCCGTGTAGAGTCCGAGCTTGAGAAGTTTAGCCGGCAATAGTCTCCCCTGCACAGGTCACTTACATAAATTATTCCTGTTACCCGCACAGCCTCGCTTCTTGATGAAGCGGGCTTTTTTGTTTGGGCGAACAAATATTCGCTGACAGATGGTTGTCCGGGTTTCCCTTTAGAATGGTGTCAGATCGACATTATGATTGAGGTGAACGGAATGGAATTTATTGCATTCGTTGCGATTACGGGGATGAATCATTATTACGGGGCGAGTCTGCATAAGCCGGGCCAGCCCATCCACTTCCGGAAGGAACCGGACAATCCGCATGACGAAGAAGCGATTGCAGCGGAGATTCCCCCTATGGGGATCATCGGCTATGTTGCGAATAGCATTCACACGGTGCCGAGAGGCTGCCGGAATGCAGGTCGCATCTATGGGGAGCTGCGCCTGGCTGGCCTTCAATCGGAAGAACTTGATGTGTCATGCTTCACTAGCGCAAGCAAAGGGCGACGGATTTCGCGGGGCTGATCGACTTCTTCCTGGATCGGACGGACGATTCCGTCTATCTGGCGTTGGACAAGGCGGGATGTTCGAAGGTCGAACACTTGATGATCGATAGGCTGGCGGGCGGCAGGCTGGAAGTGCTTCATGCAGAGGCGGCTTTCTATGAGAATAAGGTATTCGCAGGCAACACGTTCGAGATGTTCCGAGCGACTGGAAGCTTGGTGGAGGTGCGGAAAGGCTTCCAGCGTCCAAGAAGAAAAAAGCAAAGAAGAAGCGGTAGAGCCTGTCGATTTGAAAATAAGCCGATGCCGCTGCGTGCAACGTTACCGCGAACGGGAGGCGGCCGGAGGCGCCGTCTATATGGCATTATGAGAGAAGAGAAGCAAGCCCGGGTACGCCCCCCCCAGGCTTGCTTCTTTCTCAGGTATCGATGATGGACGATCGACCCGGCGCTCAGCCGTGTTCGTAAGATTTGACGATGACGTCATCCGTATGAGTCCCGCCCGCGAACTCGAACGCGTCGATCCCGGCGGGAGCGGGAAGGAGCGAGGCTTCGACCGGGTTGCCCGTGTGATCGAGATAGGCATCGACCGCGATATGGTCATGGTACAGGCAGACGGCATCCCGCCAGCCCTCGCCTTCGATCAGCAGGCCGGTCGCTTCGTGCGGTGCCAGCTCGCAGCCGTTCCGCATGACGGGAAGTCTGCGGACGGCGATTCGGGGAGCCTCCGCCCCGCGATAAGGCAGGATGACGGCGGCGAGCTCCGTCCGCCCGGCGGAGACCAATGTTCGGGTCGCGACGGGGGAGCGATGGTAGTCTCCCTTCTCGAAGAGAAGACCGGTCGTTAAGCCGAGTTCGTCGGCCAACAGGTCGGGGGAGATTGGCGCATCGTTCGGCTGCTGCGCCGTCTCCGCGTATGCGATAAGCACGTTGGCGTCGCGGGCGTTCGTGCGGATCTGCCGCGCTTCGGGAACGTAGATCGCTTCCCCGCGGGGGAGGTGGAACAGTTGCTCGTAGCGGTGCCGCTCCTTCGCTTCGAACAGATCGACGATCACGCAGCAGCGGTTTTTGATGAAGAGTGTTTTGCGCGAATGGATGACGGGGTCTTCGTAGCGCGTATAGCCGAAATGGCTGGCGAACTGGTAATCGAAGCGATCGCTGGGGCGAAAGTCCCAGATCTTGCAGGAGGCGCTTGGCGGCGTCGACCAGTGCATGCTGCGGACATGCTGGTCCTGCCCGTCGACGACGACTGTGTTGTGGGCGCGGGTGGAGACGATGTGCTTGCGCTCCTTGTTCCATTCGAACAGCCCGATACCCGAATCCGCGATCAGCTCCTTGCCGCCGGTGTACACGATCACGCTGAGCGCATCGGAATGGGCGTGGCCCGCGATGCCGATCCCGGCCCGCATCGCCAGGTACATCGCGTCCCGTTCCCAGCTCTCGCGGCTGATCAGATAGCCGCCGACCGGGAAGCACGCCGCCGTTCTCTCCGAAGGCGCGGAAGGAATCCGTTCGTACCGCTCGATGGCCCCGGGTCCCAGTCTCCAGAGCAGGGAGTACGGGAGGCTCGGCTTCCCGGCATGCTTGTAGTCGGGCCGCTCGAACAGATACGCGCCGAGGCTCATGATATCTCTGAGGTCGCTCTCGGAGGAATCGCCGGTATCCCCGAACTTCGGAAGGCTGATGTCGGGTGCCATGAGATGATGAAGCAGCTCGTACATCCGCTCCAGGACCGGCGTATATTCCTTCTCGTCCATACCGACGGCTCTGAGCAGCGTGACCAGCTCATAGAGGTCCCGCATAACAACGATATGGTAGTTCGGACTGCCCTCGAACTGGGCCCCGTCGGGGTAGACGTTCTGCCGGATATAGGCGGGCAGCTCCCGAAGGCCGTAAGCGAGCCATTCCTCCGCCTCCTTCAGCTCGGGCAGGAGAAGCGCGATCGTGATCAGGCCGCGAAGCTGCATGCACGCATGATTGCCATGGTCCGCGTGGTACTTGCGGACGTAGCGGGCATGCTCGGCGAACGACTTGATCAGCTTCATCTTCGTCTCGGGCCGGAAGGACGGCGAGGCGAAGAAGGTAATGAACGCTTCCGGCAGTTGGAACATCCGCACGCCGACCGACAGCGGTTCCCATGTGTTGTGCTGAACGCGGAACGCATCGCCGAGCGGTGCCGGATTGTCGTCGATGAAGTGGCTCATCATGCGGTCGAAGCATTCGGCATACTTCTCGTCGCCGGTCAGGGCGTAGGCGCGGGAGAGCGACTTCGTGTATGCGAACCGGACGAGCTGGAGCTGGTATTGCGAGCTGTCGTAGAACCAGTCGTTCCAACGATATTCGCCGTTCTTGAAGCTGATCAGCCGCCCCTTGAGCGTCGGAATGCTGCCGGCCGCGATCAGGTCCGCTTCGCGGATTGTCTCCTTCGCATCCGCGCTGTCTCCGTATGCATTCCGCGCCGTCTCCATCAGCGAGGGGACGTCATGGACGCCGTAATAATAACGCCGGATCGACCCGTCCTCGAACCGCTTGAGGAAGGCGTTTCTCGCTTGCTCTTCTTCCTTCGCGTCCAGGTGCCGCCGAACGTCGGCGAGCTCCGGCTTGTCCGTCTTCAACTCCCCGGCGAGGAACGCCGCATCGGTCGGCTGGGGCTTCGTGTAGCGCGGGTCCAGCCGCAGTTCCTTATAGCCAGACATGGGGGTCCACTCCTTTCGGTATTCCTGTTCGGTTAGATTCCCTAGGTTCCTTAAATCCCCTAAATTCACCATATTCCCCAGATTCCCCAGATTCCCCAGATTCCCTAGTCGGTCCTTATTCCTTGATCGACCCCAGCAGCGCACCCTTGGCGAAGTACTTCTGCAGGAACGGATACACCGCGATAATCGGCAGCATGGCCAGCAGGATGGCGGCGTTCTGCACGTTCGGGCCAAGCTGGGCGGCGAGCGAGGCATCGAGCGCAGCTTCCGACGAGATGTTAGAGGACCCGATCGCCACCATCTGGCGCAGAAGCGGCTGAATCGGCCATCTCGTCGTATCGTTCAGGTAGATGATCGCGGAGAAGAACTCGTTCCAGTATTGCACCATGAAGAACAGGGCGAAGGTCGCGATGATCGGCTTCGAGAGCGGGAGCACAATCGAGAACAGGATGCGGAATTCGCCCGCGCCGTCGATTCGCGCCGCCTCGTCGAGACTCTCCGGCAAGCCCTGGAAGAACGTGCGGATGACCATGATGTTGAATGCGCTGCTTGCCGCCGGGAGCACGACCGCCCAGAGCGAGTCAATGAGGCCGAGGTTCTTGACGACGAGATAGTTCGGAATGAGGCCGCCATGGAAGATCATCGTGAAGAAAATAAACAGCAGAATGATGCGCCTTCCCGGTACGAACTTTTTGGACAAGGCGTAAGCAAGCGTAATCGAGATGATGAGGTTGACGCAGGTGCCGAGAGCCGTAATGACGACCGAATTCCGAATCGATCGCAGGAAGGTCGGCGCTTGCAGCAGGTATTCGTAAGCCGCCAGCGTCAAGCGCTTCGGAATCAGATAGAAGTTGCCCGCCAGCGACTCGGAAGGAGGGCTGAACGAGACGGCAATAATGTACAGGAACGGCAGAATGATCGTCAGGCTGAAGAGAATGAGCAGCAGGACATTCAAGCCGTCGAACGCGGAGATGCGCTTAAGTTTCATCCGGTGTCCCTCCTAGAAGATTCCGTCTTCGCCCATCCAGCGGGCGGCGTAGTTCGCGGCGAGGACCAGAATCAGGCTGACGACGGACTTGAACATGCCGACCGTGATGCCGAAGCTGTAGTTGAACTGTTCCAGGCCGACGTGGTACACGTACAGGTCGAAGACGTTGGAGACGTCGAGGTTGAGGCTGTTCGTCATGAGGAAAATCTGCATAAAGTTCGAATCAAGCGACGATCCGAGGCGGAGCAGCAACAGGATGACGATGGTGGACTTGAGGCTTGGCAGCGTGATGTGCCATATATTCTGGAAGCGATTCGCCCCGTCGACCTTGGCGGCTTCGTACAGTTCGGGGTTGATGCCGGCCAGCGCCGCGAGGAAGATGATCGTTCCCCAGCCCGCGTCCTTCCAGATGGCCTGGAACACGACAAGCGGCCGGAACCAGTCGTTGCTGATCAGGAAGTTCGCGCTTCCGCCGAACCAATCCTCGAGCACGTGATTGATGACGCCCGATGGGCCGAAGAACGAGATCGTGATGCCGTAGATAACGACCCACGAGAGGAAGTGGGGAAGGTAGACGATCGTCTGCGAGACTCGCTTGAATAGGCTGAATCGGAGTTCGCTGAGCATGATGGCCAGCAGAATGGTAACGGGGAAGAATACGATCAGGTTGTAGAAGCTCAGCAGCAGCGTATTCTTGAGCAGCAGCCAGAAGTCGTTTGTGCTGAAGAAGTCGCGGAAGTGCTCGAGTCCGACCCAGGGACTATCCCAGATGCCGATGAACGGGCTAAAGTCTTTGAAGGCAAGAAGCAACCCCCACATGGGGACATAATGGAACACGATGAAGTAGAGAATTCCGGGAGCGGCCAGCAAATAAAAAGGCCACAGCCGTTTAATATGGTTGAGACGAAGCAATCCCGTCATCTCGTTCCCTCCTACCCGGATCAAACGAGGGGATGAAGCCCCCTCGTTTGTTCGGTTTATCTAATGTTCGGTTTATCCGATAATTTGTCTGTCTTTACGGATGATCGACATTGTATTGGTCGAGCAGCTCTTGCTTGATCTTGATGCCGACGCCGTTGGCCCAGGCATCGATCTCCTTCTGTACGGCGGCCCAATCGGCTTCGCCGAGGACGTATTGCGTCATGACCGCGCTCATCTTCGAGAAGCTGTCCGGGTTCTTGGCCGCCGTCTCGGAGTTGTACGTCAGGAACGGATTCACGATGCCGAACTCGCTGATGACGTCAAGCGACTTCTTCTGCACTTCGAGAATCGCCGGAACCTTGGAGCTGGCATAGACATACGGGTCGGAACGGTTCTCAAGCACGAACGCGCTCGGCTTGTCGAGGTCGTATTGCGCCTTCTGTTCTTCGGTCTGTACGGCGACCCCGTCCTTGAATTCGCTGGAGTGAATGCCGGTTACGCCTGCCTTGGAGAAGGCGATATTCTCTTCCGATGCGCTGAAGTCGAGGAAGTCGATGATCTTCTGCACCTTCTCTTCCGGCACCGAGCTCGGAATGGCCCACAGGCCGTAGTAGCCGTTCTGCACGCCGACTCCCTTGTCGCCGTTAGGGCCTTCAAGCAGGTCGATGACGGCCAGCTCCGCGTCCGGATCGGTCTGCCGAAGCTGCTCGATGTTGGCTTCGTTCAAGTCGGAGACGTTGCCGGCGAAGACGCCAGCGACGCCAGCGAGCAGCTTGTTTCGCGATTGCTGCTGGTTCTTCAGCACCGGGGAATCCTTGTCGATCAAGCCTTGGCTCCAAGCGTCGCGCAGCCAGTCCAGATACGTCTGCTCTTCCGGAGTCTCGACGTCGCGGATCGCTTGGCCGTCCTGAACCTCCCAGTCGAACGGCATGCCCAGGGCGAAGCGGATCGGAGCCGTGCCCGAGAACGGCCCAGGAGCGCTGCCTCCTTCGGAGGCGTAGAGGGTCAGCGGAACGGTTTTGCCGCCGCCGGCCGGGTCCTTCTCCTTGAACACTTGAAGGACATTGGTCAATTCGTCCAGCGTTGTCGGCAGCTCGAGGCCGTAATCGTCGAGCCAGTCCTTGCGGATGATGAAGCTCGCATCGCCGCCGCCGTACAGGCCGCGAGGACGCGGAATGCCGTAGACCTTGTCTTCGATCTTCACATTGTTCCATACGAGGTCGTCAATGAGCTTGAGGTTCGTTGTGTTCTCGATATAAGGCGTCAGGTCGTGGAAGGCGCCCATCTTGACAAGGTTGAGGAACTTGTCGTTCTTGCCCCCGTCCATCAGCAGGAGATCGTAGGAATCCCCGGCCGACACGGCGACGGACAGCTTATCGGAGTAAGCCTCGGAAGGCACGAAGGTGATGTTGAGCTTGACGTTGGCGCGCTTCTCGATATCTTCGAGCGCTTTGTTGTTGCTGGTTGCGGGAGGATCGCCGAACAGGATGGTCATCGCTTTGATATCGGTCGGCGCCGAAGCCGTTGTCGAGGCGGACGAGCCCGCCGTCGAGGTGGAGCCGGTCGAAGATGAGTTCGCGGACTCGTCCTTGTTGCCGCCGCAGCCGGCAAGCGTGGTTCCCATCAGGGCCAGGCTGGCCAGGACGAGGAGATGTTTCTTTTGCGATTTCATGGTATTCCCCCATTTCGTAATGTCGTGCCAGGAATCGGCTTACAGATCGGATTATAGAAGGAATCGCAGAGCGGCAACATGACGGATACGAGCGAAAGTGTCACCGATTTTCACATCGAGGGGCTTAAGAGTACCTTCTGCATCGTTCGATGTACTATAATCGAGGAAGCGTCATGGAAGCCAACCAAGGCACACGATCCCATTCGAATAGAAGGAATGCCGCATGTCATCCCCGTTTATCTCGTTTCTGACCAAGAGCTTCTATGCCAAGATGATTGCGGTCATGCTTGCCGTATCCATTCTGCCACTAATTGTGCTCTCCGTCATCTCGGTCTCGGTGTCCAGCACGACGGTCAAGAGTCAGGTGAACCGCTTGAACGCCCAACTCGTCAACCAGGTCGTCGATCGGATCGAGCTGACGATGACGCGCTTCCGCGAGCTGAGCGGCCAATATTCGGCGATTCCGTCCATCCAGGACGCGCTGGTCGCCCCATCCGCCAAGTACTACGAAGACGTGGTGAGGAAAAAAGACCTGATCACGGTGCTCGGAACCGCATCCGCCGTCATCGGCAACGTGGAGGGACTGCAGGTGTACTCCGCGATTACGGGGGAGGTGCTGTCTTCGGACGAAGCGCCATCCCCGCTCGAGGATTCGCCGTACAAGCTTATCGTCGAACGGTTCCTGGAGTCGGGCGCGAATAATCAGTTCATCGACAAAAGCGATACGGCCGCGATGGGCATGCAGGACAATTCCTCCTATTACGTTAGCCGCCTGCCGATCGAGCCTTACGAGGAACTGAAGGGAGTGCTCGTCATCTCGATGAGCAACGACGAGTACCTGCGTCAGATCGAGAACATTCAGCTCGGCTCGAAGGGAGCGATCTCCCTGCTCGCGGAGAACGGCGACACGATTGCGACGACAAGCCGGCTGGGCGGCGAGGAGGATGCCGCCCGGATTGCGCATATTCTCCAGAGGTGGAGAGAGGCGGGGCAGCCGAACCAGTTCGCGATGGACGCCTCGATTATCTCAATCAAGATGACGTCCACGTACGACCGCTGGATTGTCGTCTCCGAGATTCCTTCCGGGGAGCTGAACCGAAGCGCCGACATCATCCGCAAGACGGTGACCTACTTCCTCCTTGTATTGATTCTGGTCGGGGTGCTGTCCGTCATTCTGTTCGGCTATCAGCTTTACAAGCCGCTGCAGGCGATCAAGCGGCAGGTGACCGCCTTCAAGAAGGGGCGCTTCGAGGTCCGGGACGCGAAGTTCGCGAACAACGAGATCGGCGAGCTCGGGCGCATGCTCAACACGATGGCCGTGCGCATCCAGGAGCTGCTGGACAATCTTCAGGAGTCGGAGGACCTGAAGCGAAGGCTGGAGATCCGCGCGCTTCAGTCCCAGATCAACCCGCACTTCATGTACAACACGCTGAATACGATTCGCATGTTCGCCATGCTGAAGGACTACGGCAAGATCAACGAGGTCATGGGGCGGCTGGTCTCGATGCTGCGCTATTCCATGGAGAACTTCGATCAGAACGTCCCGCTGAAGCAGGAGCTGGATTATGCCCGCGACTATGTAGAGCTGCTCAATACGAGGTACAAATGCCGCTTGAATCTGCTCTTCGATGTCGATCCGACGTTGGAGAACCTCGAGATTCCGAAGCTGAGCCTGCAGCCCCTGATCGAGAATTCGGTCTTCCACGGGATTCTCCCCATGAAGAGGGAATCCGGCCTCGTCAGCGTCAAGGTGAAGCGGATTCCGGACGACGGCGGCATTGAGATGGTTGTCGCCGACGACGGCGTCGGCATCGAGGAGGGGGAGCTTGAGAAGCTCCGGCTTCATCTGCTCCGCGAGCAGCTCGGCGACAATATCGGTTTGCTGAACGTATGGTTGCGGCTGCGGCTGCACTTCGGCAAGGCGGCGCAATTCGAATTGCACAGCGTGCCGGGGAGAGGACTGCGCATCCGGTTCCTTCTCCCCGCCGATGCGATTCATGTTAAGGAGGCAGATCATCATGAACAAAACTAGAGTGCTCCTTGTCGAGGACGAGTTCCCGGCGCGCACCGTGTTCCGCGGCATGATCGAAGCCCGGCCCGACCTGTTCGAGCTGGTGGGCGAGGCGGAGGATGGCCGGGACGGCCTTGAGATGTACCGGACACTCAAGCCGCATGTTATCGTGACCGATATTACGATGCCGGGGATGAACGGGCTGGACATGCTGCGGGAGATCGAGAGCATGGGAGACGCGCAGCCTCAGAAGATCATCCTGACCTGTCATCAGGATTTCCATTATGCGAAGCAAGCCATTCAACTGAAGGCGGCTTCGTACCTGCTCAAGGACGATTGCCTGTCCGATCCGGAGCTGCTGACCCGCACGATGGAAGAGCTGACGACACAGATGGCTACGCTCGATCGCGACCGGCAGAAGCAGCAGCAGATGGAGCAGCAACTGCGTTCCGGCGAGCTGGAGCTGGAACGCAGCCTGTTCCTGGAGCAACTGCGCAGTCCCGCCGCCGAAGCGCAGTGGCTGAGCAGCCTCAGGGAAGCGGGCTTCCCGGAGAGGGGCGGCTCCGCGGCCGCCATTCTGCTGGAGCTCGACAGCGGTTCGCTGCGGTTCTCGCTCGATCAATTGGACGAGTTGAAGCTGTGGCAGTTCGCGGGAGCGAATGTGTTGAAGGAATTGCTCGGGGGCTATTCCGCTCACAAGGTCATTTCCCTCGATAAGGGGCGGTTCCTGGGGCTGTATGCCGCAGCTCCCGAGCTGCCATTCGTCCCGGTCAACCTGGAGCATATGGTCCAGTCGTTCCATACGTTCCTCAAGATGAATGCCTTCGCCCTGCAGACGGTCTTCGACCGCGGAGTCGGGGAATGGGGCCCGGTTCTGCGGCGGCTCGCGACGAGCTCCTACCCGTTCTTCTATTCCGGAGGCCGTTCCTCGACTGCCGATGAAGGGGGCAAGCGGAATCGGTTCGAAGATGTCCCGGAGCCGATGAGTCGGCTCTGGACCAAGCGGCTGAAGCAGGCGCTGCTGGAATCGCGGCTGACCGATGCGCCGCTTGAGGAAGAGCGGGCTGCGCTGTACCGGCAATCGAAGGAGCAGCACTGGCAGCCGGAGCAGATCAAGGCGCTGTACGGCCGGGTGCTCCTCGAGCTCTCCCGGTTCACGGCGGAGGCCGAGCGGACCACCAATCTGGAGGTGGAATACCGGCGCAGCCTGGAGCAGTGCCAGACGTTCTTCGCGGTGCACGATACGACCGTCGCCTGCTTCCGGCAGCTTCGGGAGCTGCAAGGGGACAGCCGCTCGATCGATGCGTCGATTGCGGAGCTCGTTCGGCGAATGCACGAGGACTTGAGCTGCCCGTACAGCCTCGAGGAGCTGGCGGCGTCTGTCAATTACAGCGTTCCTTACTTCAGCGCCATGTTCAAGAAGACAACCGGGGAGAGCTTCGTGGTGTACCTGACCCGCCTGCGTATTGAGAAGGCGAAGCTGCTGCTGCTCACGACCGATCAGAAGACGTTCGAGATTGCCGAAGCGGTAGGCTTCGAGAATTATCGTTCCTTCAACCGCATCTTCAAGAAGGAGACGGGCATGACCCCGTCGGATTACCGCCGAGGATGAGGAAAGCGGCTCATCTCCCGGCTATATCGGCGACCGGTTCGCACAAGCTGTTGGATGAGCTCCAGGTGACGGATGGATGATGATTTTCGCTAATAGAATCGAGGGGCTTCCCTATGACAATGACTGACACTGGCGCCAACGCACGGGCAATCGAACGAATCGCCAAGCTGTACGAGCAATTGGAGAAGGACTGTCCGGCTCGTTCGGCGGAAGAAGCGCGCGGGCTTGTCGTACGGTTGGCGGAGCTTCTGTATCGCTTCATGGCGGGGGACGAGACGACGGGCGGGGAGGAGAGTCCATTGCGCCTCTCGGAAGCCTCGCGCCGGGCGTTGCTCGAGTGCGGGGAGCTGATGCGGAGCGAGATCGAGCCCGATCTGTTCGGATCGCTGCTGCAGACGGTCGCGGAGCCGGAATATCGGAGCCGTCTGGGCATGCACTACACGTCCGTTCCGAATAGAATGAAGCTGCTGAAGCCTCTGCTGATGGACGAGCTTTACGAGGAGCTGGAGCGCAGCCGGGACTGCGCGGAGCGGCTGGACAGGCTTCATGGACGCATTGCCGGCATCCGCCTCTTCGATCCGGCTTGCGGCTCGGGCAACTTCCTGATTCAAGGGTATAAGGAGCTTCGTCGGTTGGAAATGGCGATTGTGAAGCGGCGGCAACGGCTGGTTGACAGGATGGGCAAGGGTGCCTTATCCCCAAGGGTCAGTCTTGCGCAGCTGTACGGGATCGAGCTGGACAGCTTCGCCTGCGAGACGGCGCGCATCTCGCTGAAGGTGGCCGAGTGCCGGATGAATGCCGAGTTCGAGCGGGAGTTCGGGCGTGCGCAGCAGGGAGGACGGGGATATCTGGAAAAAGCGGCCGCAGTGGAGAACGAGGAGATAAAGGAGAACGAGGAGACTGGGACGGACGAGGGCAAGGGGCCTGGAGCGACGATCGTATGCGGCAATGCGATTCGGCTCCGGTGGGAGGACGTATGCCCGAGGGATGAGGGGTATGCCGTATATGTGATCGGCAACCCGCCTTTTCTGGGGGCGCGGTTGTTAAGCTCGGAGCAGAAGGAAGACATCCGCGAGGCGTTCGCCGACAGAATTGAGGAGCGGGGGCGGGGGAAGCCGGGACAAGCGAACGATCTGGACTACATAGCCTGCTGGTTCGTTCGCGGGGCCCGGTACATTCGGGGGCGGGGCGGCAATGCCAAGCTGGCGTTCGTCTCCACCAATTCGATCTGCCAAGGCGCGCAGGTGCATCATCTCTGGCCAAGCCTCCTGCAGGGCGGCGTGGAGATCGGCTTCGCCCATCGCTCGTTCCGCTGGGCGAACGATGCCAAGGACAACGCGGCCGTCATCTGCGTCATTATCGGGCTGAGGAATCGGTCGGACTTGCCCAAGCATCTGTACGACGGCGAGACAAGACGGCAGGTTCGCCGCATCTCGCCTTATCTGACCGATACGGCAGACATCGCGATTGCCGGAGGCCGCAAGCAGCCGCTCTCCGCGCTGCCGCCGATGGCCTTCGGAAGCATGCCGAACGACGGCGGCCACCTGCTGCTCAGCGACGAGGAGCGGGCGAACATCGTCGCGGAATATCCGGAAGCGGAGCGGTTCCTGAGGCGGTTCGCGGGAGCCCGCGACTTTATTGGCGGCCGCGCGAGATGGTGCATCTGGCTGGACGGGGAGGATGCGGCGCAGGAAGCGATGAGGCTGGCTCCGCTTCGCGAACGGATTCGCCAGGTCGAGCGGCATCGGCTGTCGAGCCGGCGCGAGGCGACGAGGAGGCTGGGGGCGATGCCGTATCGATTCGGCGAGGTTCGCCATCGGGAAGCTCCGGCACTGCTCGTTCCGTGCCATTCCTCCGAGCAGCGGGATTACATTCCGATCGGCCTTGTGGACAGCCGGACAATCGTCGGCAATTCGGCGCTTGCCGTCTACGATCCCGAGCCATGGACTCTCGGCGTGATCGCCTCCCGGATGCACATGGCGTGGGTGAGGACGGTCGGCGGACGAATCAAGACGGATCTCCGCTATTCTGCGGATATTTGCTACAACTCGTTTCCTTTTCCAACGATTATGGAGCCTCAGCAGCAAGCCATTGCCGACCATGTCCGCCTCGTTCTGACCGCGAGAGAAGCGTATCCGGGCCGAACGCTGGCCGAGCTCTACGATCCCGGCGCGATGCCGGAAGAGCTGCGGCTGGCGCACGAGCGGCTGGACCTGGCGATCGACGGCTGTTATCGTCCCGAGCCGTTCGGCTCCGACGAGGAGCGGCTCGAGTGGCTGATGCGGTTGTACGAGCGAATGGCGACGTGAGCAGGCGGCCTTGAGCGACTTTAAGTCCGAATGCCGTGCAAACAGGCTGTTCCGCAAGAACACTTCACCCTTAAGATGCTGGTTATAGTTCGCAAGACCCCTCCATATCGGAAAATGATATAATCTGTTTAATACAGACTTCGGAGGGAGCCCTGCAATGAAGTTTTTCGACGTGTTGCCGGATGGACTGTTCCAGCTCCTTACAGGCGCGAACAAGCAGCTCTACGCGGAAGCATTGCTGCTCATCTACGACATGTGCAGACGGAACGATTCGGCATTCGCTATCATGGTCACATCCGACAACGATTCGAGGTATCGCTTCTCGCAGGTGCTTAAGGAGAAATCCGGGGGCGAGACGCAGACGCCGTTGACTATGTTGGATGTTGGTCTAAGGCTGGAGCAGGAGAGTATTGTAAGATGAACTTAAAGATGGGCTGCATCTCTTTCCCTATGGAATCCTGCGTTGGAACGTGTATAATGGGAATAATTAGAAGTTCGGTACAATGGGGAGGGCGAAGATGAGAGAAATCAATCTTGCCGACGTAATTGGACCTCGTTCAGGAGATGGTCGGCAGCGTATTCAGTCGCGAATCGTTACAACCTCTGCCTCTAGCAAGCTTCGTTCCGAAGAGGAGATGGTCATGCTGATGAAGAGCGCGCGAAGGCGATTCCGGAAGCAGCTCGCCGAAGGGAACATCCAGATCGTAAGCAATCGCGAATGGATTCTCCGATAGGAGGGATAAGGATTGGCGGATCAATGGACTTCGGAGGAATTCCTCTCCCAAGTCAGGAACGCGAAGCAGAGAATTCGCGAGTTGGCGAACTCTTCTAAGCATGATCACTTGAAGGAGTTCCACTTGATGGGAATCGTTACTCCCCTACTAGACATGTTGGGCGCTGATCCGGCTGTCATTGTCGGGGGCAATGCCGTTGAACTCTATACTTCGGGAAGCTACAAGACGGTGGATGTCGATCTTGTTATGGTGAGGGACGATATCGCCCGGGAGTTATTCGACAGGCTCGGATTCAAGAGAGATATTGTTATGTCATCGGGATCGAGGACCTAATATTGGATAGGTTGAACGCGGCAGAGTTCTGGCAAGACGCTCGCAGCTTGGAATGGTCACGTTACTTGTTGGCCAGCCAGTTGGAGAGTGTCGATCTGATTTATCTGAGAGAGAAGGCCTCCGAGGAGAATCCGGTTCTGCTGAAAAGATTGGAAGAGACGATCGAGTGGGTGCAACGGAACGAGAGCGATTAGCGACTTCTATAAGTGTGTGTCAAGGCAGCCCGGGATACTTCTCGAGCTGCCTTCGACGTTTCTTCGCCTATTCTTCTCTTCGTCTATCCTGCCATTCGCAGAGCAGCGGAATCAGTCAGTATCCCCGCTGCCGCTCATAGCAGCGCCTGAGCCAGCATCCGCAGCGAACGCAGCCGGATGTCCTGGCTGATGCCGGAGGCGACGATCATGACTTCGTCGAAGCCGTACTCCTCCCGGTCGGCGTGAAGCTGGGCGGCGATGTCGGCGGGGGTGCCGACGAGGTGCAGCTTGCGTTCCCGGTTCGAACGGATGAGCGAACGGTCCAGCTCGGAGAGCGGATAGTCGCGCGCTTCCTCGGGCGTGAGCGGCTCCCGCAGGCGGCCCTTCATCAGGAACAGGCGGCCGAGGTCGACGGGGAGGCCGATGTACTCCGCTTCCTCGCGGGTGTCGGCGACGGAGACGGAGTAGGTGACGTTGATGACGGGCTTGTCCATGAACGCCGACGGCCGGAAGCTGGAACGGTACGCATCGAAGATCGCCTTCGACATCTCCCCGTTGAAGAACTGGGCGAACGAATACCCGACGCCAAGCTGTCCCGTGCGTACGGCGCTGTTGCCGGTCGAGCCGAGCAGCCAGGCTTCGGGCAGCGAGACGTTCGTCGGCGTGACGACGAGCTCGTCGTGCAGGCCATCGTCGACGGGGTTGCCTTCGAGAAGGCGCAGCGTCGTATGGAACTTGTCGTACAAGTCCGTCGGAATGTACGGGCGCCCTTCGGCAAGCGCACGCGTGGAACGGGAATCGCCGCCCGGCGCGCGGCCGGCGCCGAAGTCGACGCGTCCCGGAGCGAGGGCGCTGAGCGTGCGGAACGTCTCCGCGAGCTTATACGGGGCGTAATGCATCATCATGACGCCGCCGGTGCCGACGCGGATGCGCTTCGTCTTGGCCGCGAGGAACGGAGCCGCAATCTCCGGAGCGCAGCTTGCCAGCGTGCCGAGGTTATGGTGCTCGGCCATCCATATGCGGTGGTAGCCGAGCTCGTCCGCCAGCACGGCCGTCTCGACCGCATAGCGCAGCGCGTCCTCGGCGGTGCTTCCCTTGGCGATCGGGGCTTGATCCAGAATGCCGATTCTCATGCTTGTCTCCTCCATGTCTCAATATCTCTCTATCTCCAGGCTTCCGTGTGTCCCAATGCCGAATATCATCCATCATATTCCGCCCATTGTCAATTGTTCGGCCGCCCCCCGGCGAGTAAGCTTGAAGGGTATCGAAGATGAACCAGGGGGTGTCGATGTTGAACGAATCTACGAAGAGAGCGCGCGTATGGGAAGCGACCGTGCAGATTCCCACCTACGGCGTGGGCAAGCCGGACAAGAACCCGATGTTCCTGGAGAAGCGGGTGTACCAGGGCAGCTCGGGCCGGGTGTATCCGCACCCGGTCATCGACAAGATCGAGGACGAGAAGAGGCTCCAGGATTACCGGATGATTTTCCTCGAGAACGAGTACGTCCGAATCGAGATCATGCCGGAGCTTGGGGGACGGATTTACCGCGCGGTCGACAAGACGAACGACTACGACTTCGTCTACTACAATCAGGTGATCAAGCCGGCGCTTGTCGGCCTGGCGGGGCCGTGGGTGTCGGGCGGCATCGAATTCAACTGGCCGCAGCACCATCGTCCGAACACGTACGGGCCGGTCGAGTGCAAGCTGACGGAGAACGAGGACGGCAGCGCGACGGCATGGGTGGCCGAGATTGACCGGATGTACGGCACGAAGGTGACGACCGGCTTCACGCTCCATCCGGGCAAGGCGTATGTGGAGATTACCGCGCAGTTGTACAACCGGACCGACGCGCCGCAGACGTTCCTGTGGTGGGCGAACCCGGCGGTGGCGGTGAACGATCATACGCAGTCGGTTTTTCCCCCGGATGTGACGGCGGTGTTCGACCATGGGAAGCGGGACGTGAGCCGGTTCCCGATCGCGACGGGCACGTACTACAAGATGGATTACTCCGAAGGCGTCGACATCTCGCGCTACAAGAACATCCCGGTGCCGACGTCCTACATGGCGTACAAGTCGGACTACAACTTCGTCGGGGGCTACGATCATGCCAAGCGGGCCGGCCTTCTGCACGTGGCGAACCACCATATCTCTCCGGGCAAAAAACAGTGGACGTGGGGCAACGGGGAGTTCGGGCAGGCATGGGACCGCAATCTGACGGACGAGGACGGCCCGTACATCGAACTGATGACCGGCGTGTTCACTGACAACCAGCCCGACTTCACGTGGCTCCAGCCTTACGAGGAGAAGTCGTTCACGCAATACTTCATGCCCTATAAAGACATCGGTGTGGTCAAAAACGCTTCGACAGAAGCGGCGGTGAATCTGGAGTTCGATAGCGAAACGGGGATTGCCGAGGTTCATGCCTATGGAACCTCCCGGCAGGAGGGAGCCTGGATCGAGCTGGAAGGTCCCGGCGCAATCTACTTGAAGGAGCAAGTCGAGCTCGCTCCCGATGCGGCCTATCGCAAGCGGGTCGACATTCCGACGGGCGTCCGGGAGCATGAGCTTCGCCTGACCGTGAAGGATGCGTCCGGGCGGCTGCTGATCGGCTACCGGCCGAAGCGGCCCGCGGAGGAGCCGATTCCGGACGCGGCGACTCCGCTGCCGGAACCGCGCGAGCTGAAGACGAACGAGGAGCTGTACCTCGCCGGGCTTCATCTGGAGCAGTATCGCCATGCGACGTTCGAGCCGGAGGCGTATTATCTTGAAGGGCTGCGGCGCGACGAGAACGACAGCCGCATCAATATCGCTTATGGAACGCTGCTGCTGCGCCGGGGATTGTACGCGGAGAGCGAGCGGCACTTCCGCCGCGCGGTCGCCCGCGTGACATGGCGCAACCCGAACCCGTACGACGGCGAGGCGTATTACCAGCTCGGCGTGTCTCTGAAGCGGCAAGCTCGGCTGGAGGAGGCGTTCGCCGCCTTCTACAAGTCCGTCTGGTCGGCCGCCTGGCAGGACGCGGGCTACCTGTCGCTGGCGCAGATCGCCGCCGGCCGAGGCGAATTCGCCGAGGCTCTGGAGCTGACGGAGTCTTCGCTTGTCCGCAACTCGCGCAGCTACAAGACGCGCCACTTGAAGACGGCGGTTCTCCGCAAGCTCGGCCGCTGCGAAGAAGCGGTTCGCTGGTGCGAGGAGACGCTGGCGCTGGACATCGCCGACTTCGGCGCGAGCCGGGAGAAGAAGCTGGCGCTGGAGGCGCTCTGCCTTGGTGCCGAAGCTGCAGCCGCAGAGGTCGAGTTCGAGCGGCTTCTGCGCGGCGACGCGCACAACTATCTCGCGTTGGCGGAAGACTACGCAGCCGCCGGGCTGTACGAGGATGCCGCGATGCTGCTGGAAGAGGCGCCTGCTCAAGCGCGGGCATATCCGATGGTTCCCTACGCGATCGGCTATTGCCTGGCCAAGCTGGGCCGCAATGAGGAAGCGCGCATCGCCCGCGAAGAAGCGGCAAGCGCTTCACCGGACTATTGCTTCCCGAATCGCCTGTTTGAGCTCGATGTGCTGGAAGACGCCATCCTCCGGAATCCGGCCGATGCCCGCGCGCCTTATTACCTTGGCAACCTGCTGTACGATAAGAAGCGTCCGGAAGACGCCGCGCGGAGCTGGGAAGCGTCCCTCGCGCTCGACGATACGCTGCCGGTCGTTCACCGGAATCTCGCGCTGGCGTATTACAACAAGCTAGGCCGGCCGGAGCAGGCCGAGTGTTCGCTGGAGCGGGCTTACGGGCTTGATCCTTCCGACGCCCGCATCCTCTACGAGCTCGACCAGTTGTACAAGAAGCGGGGAGTGCCGCCGGAGAAGCGTCTGACGTTCCTCGAATCGCACGGGGAAGCGGTCGCCCGCCGCGACGATCTCTACCTCGAGTACGTCACGCTCCACAATTCGCTCGGGAAGCACGCAGAAGCGCTGGCTCTTCTTGGCAGCAGGATTTTCCACCCGTGGGAGGGCGGCGAAGGGAAGGCTACCGGGCAGTACGTGCTCGCTCTCGTCGAATTGGCGAAGGGAGAGCTTCGGAGCGGGAACGCGGCGGCGGCCATCGAGCGGCTTCGGCAGGCGCTCGTCTATCCGGCGAACCTCGGGGAAGGCAAGCTCGAAGGGGCTCAGGAGAACAATATCTGGTATTGCCTGGGGGAAGCCTACGATCGACTGGGACGGAAGGAAGACGCGCTCGCGGCCTACGTCAAGGCGTCGCAAGGCTTGGAAGAGCCGGCCAGCGCGATGTACTACAACGACCAGCCGCCGGACATGATCTATTACCAAGGGCTTGCGTGGCTGGCGCTCGGCAGCGTCAAGGAAGCGCGCCGCCGCTTCAACAAGCTGATCGACTACGCCGAGAAGCATCGCTTCGACGATGTGAAGATCGATTACTTCGCCGTCTCGCTGCCGGACTTCCTCGTGTTCGAGGACGACCTGAATGCGCGGAATGCGATTCACTGTCTCTATATGAAGGCGCTCGGGCTGCTTGGCCTGGGGCGGAACGAAGAGGCGGCGGAGCACTTCGCGGAAGTGCTGCTGCGGGAGCCGAATCATCAAGGCGCGATCGTTCACCGCAGCGCCGATCAACCTTGACGGGAAGGAGCGAACACGCGTGGAGACGAACAACATGAACACGAACAACCCGAACGCGAACAAACTCAATACGAACACACTAAACACGAACATGCTAAACACGAACATGCTAAACACGAATAACCTTGCGCCGGCCAATCTCGAGACGAATTTTCCCATGGGCCATGTTCCGGAGCACCTCCCCCGCAAGCTGACGATTACGATGTGGGACTTCTCCTGGTACACGATGACGCTGCCGGGAGAACCGTATCGCGATCTCGGCGCTCGGTTCGCGGAAGCGGTCGACCGGGGCTACAACACGATCCGCATCTGCGCGATGCCGTATCTGCTGTTCACTGCGGACGGCAAGCGTCCGGGGCTGCTGAAGCTGGGCAATCTCGGGGAAGTCGGGCAGCGCACCCGCTGGTACAACTGCCAAGGAGGCGCCGAGCTGGACGGCCACGCCCATCTGCTTGAGCTGTTCCGGCAGGCGAAGGAGCACGGCTGCTACATCATGCTCTCCTCCTGGGAGTATCAGCAGAGCCCGAGCTTCCTCGCTCATCCCGAGCTGCGCGACGAGCTCGCGGCGATTCCGCCGGAGGAGCGGTTCCTGGCGATCGCGAGGTCGCTGGATCAGCTTATCCGCTTCGTCAAGGCTGCGGGTTACGGGGACCGGATTGTCTACGCCGAGCTGCATAACGAGGTCGAATTCGGCCAACTGACGGCCGTCGGCACCGCCCGGGGCATTGCCGGGAGCGACACGCCGGGACTTGTCGAGGCGATGCAGCCCTATATCGAAGAGGCAATCGGCTATCTGCGGGAGAGTCATCCCGACATTCTGATGACGGCCAGCTATACGCTGAACGAGGCGTACCCGAAGGAATTCCTTGCGCGGAACATGCAGGTCGGCCACTTCCACCTCTACATCAAGGGCGTGCTGAACGAGCTGATGGCGAAGGCGGGGCTGGCGGACGAGAGCGCGGTTTTCCCCAACCCGTTCGTAAGGTCGCTGCTCCGCGATGACGCGCCTCCGTTCGAAGCATGGACGCTGCCCCCCGGCCAGGAGTGGCGGATGGAAGGCAATCCGGTCGGCATGAAGCTCATCTACCTGCACGATTGGGCCGATCCGGACAAGTGGGACCTGTTCCTGTATGAGCGCTACCCGGACCACCGGCTTGCCATGCTGCAGAAGGCGGACGACCGCTTCGACGAGGTCGCCGTCTGGAACCGCCGCTATCGGCTGCCGATCGCAATCGGGGAAGGCTACGTCGGCTATACGCCGCTGCTTGCGGGCTTCGAGGAAGGGCCGGTCGGCAAGTTCATCGCGGAATATTGCCTCCGCAAGGGCATGGCGCTCGGCTTCTGGGGGATGACGCTATGCTCGAACTGCGCGCCGCATCACCCGTTCTGGAACGACATCGCCTGGCAGCGGAAGTGGAATCGGTTCATCGCGGAATTCGAGTAGAAGGCGACTTGCTCCAAAGTCACGCAAGCCTCCAGCCTCCGGTGTCGTTCGCGCGCGCTGGAGGCTTTTTGGGAGGGCGCTGTTGAAGATGCCGAGGGGGGCCGGTGCCGGGATTTATGCGAAATTTCACATTCGTGCCGCCCGTTAACGGGCCATTCGGACGATTCTATGCGAAAAATCACATATATGGAAAAAATTCCGCCGCGAACTTCGGTATGTATGCTAAAAACCGCATAAAACTGCTCGATTCAACCTGAATCCGCGATGACGAATGTGAAAAATCGCATAAAATCGCCTGAGTCACCTGAGTCACCTGATTAGGAGAGGGGGCACGAGCCGACAGCGACGACCGGCTTCTCCATCACGTAATCGTCCATGACGTAGCCGCCGCCGATATCGGCAACCTGCGTGCGCACGGTGCGGAAGCCTTTCTTCTCGTAGACGGCGATCGATCCGCTGTTGTGGCGGTTAACCGTCAGCCAGATGGCGGACAGCCCGTCCGCTTGGCATAGATCCTCCACGAAGGCGAAGGCGCGGCTGGCGAGCCCTCTTCCCCGATGGTCCTTGCGAATGTACAGCTTGCTCAGGAACAGCTTGCCGTCATCGGGCTTCACGGCTAGGTAGCCGATCGGATTCCCCTCGAGCACAATTAAATAGTAGGAATAGCCGCCGAGGCGAAGCTGCTCAGCGATAGCCGCGGTCGACTGGAATGTCTCCACCATGTAATCGATCTGTCCCTGGGTGATGATGCTGGAGTAATGCTCGTTCCAGATGTCGTGCGCGAGTCGGGAGACAGCGGCGATCTGGTCGTTGGATTGAACGGGGTCGATGTTCAGGGACATAAGGCAAAGCTCCTTCGCAGCGATGGATTGGAATCAGGGAGATTCGAGCGGCAGTCGCCTCGAAGCTTGCCCGGACTGTTATCTCCCATTGTAGGCGGCCCCGCCCTCCGAGGCAACCTTCCCGAACGCCGCAGACCTCAGGAACGGAACACCCTTGGTCCTCCTCGATCCGTCTAACTCAAGGCGATGCTGCCATCCGGATTCGCGCGGGTTCGGACCGCCGTTCCGGCACTTCTCGCAGCGATTCTCTTGACGTCCAGAAGCGGGTAATCGTACAGATTGCCTTCGTAGACAAGCTCGAATGAGCCATGCCGCAGAAAATCATCGGGGGTCACAAGGGCGGAAGAGCGGTCCCACAGCGGAATTCCGGAGCGGCGGAGGGCTTCGGCAACGAACTGGGAGCAGAAGTAAGCGTTTTTGCGGCAGAGGTCACGGTTCATCAGCACCCCGAGCAGACCGATCAGGTTGTACCGATAGTCGTCCCGGTTCTGTTGGAAGGCGCGGATCGTTCCCCAGGCTTCCGCCCGCTGTTCATCGGTGACCCGCAGCCGAAGCAGCGCGCAGCGCGTATTCGGATAACGGCTGAACGTCCCTTCGTAGACATCCTCCTCGACGAAGCCCGCCGACAGCGGATTGCGCGGGCGCTTGCGGCCGAAGCTGTACAGGCGGCTTAATTCCGCGTCCATCGCGAGGGATGCGTGATTATAAGGGGCGGAAGTAACGCCCCGGATCAGTGTCGTAAATAAAGTCCCGGTATGGGTCAGCAGGACGTAGATAGGCTTGTCTGAGCGGCTGATGGCAGGAATCATGCGGCTTGCCCTCGCTTTCTCTTGGCGCGGCCACGCCTTGCGTTGGCTGCTGATCTTAGCGTAGCAGATAGATTCCGCGAGGGAATCGAGCAAGAGAACGGTTCGAAGCTGGACTCGGGTCGCGGAGAGGAGCCGGACCTTGGAGGGGCGAAGGACCGATTGGCGGAAAAAGCGAAGGAAGAGGGTGGACGAAGAGAGCGGCGGAGAGAGTGAGCAAGAGGGCGGCTCCATCGGCTTGCGGCATGAATCGTTCGCAGAGAAGCTTGCTTCAGTTGCTCGCGCTCAGCGCCCGAACGAAGCGGGCGAGCGCCGTTGCGGTCTCGGCGCGGCTGGCGGCGGCGTGCGGGTCGAAGCTGCCGTCCGGCTTGCCGGTGAACACCCCTGCCGCGACCAACGCGTTAACCGCTTCGACGGCCCACGGGCTTACGCGATCTCCGTCGGCGATCGGCGCGGCTGCGCCGTCCGGCAGCTTGTAGCCCTTATAAGCGGCGTAATTAAACAGCATAACCGCCATCTGCTCGCGCGTAACCGGCTGGCCGGGATCGAAGCGGTCCTGGCCGGTGCCGCTGACGATGCCGCTCTCGGCCGCCCAAGCTGCGGCTGCCGCATACCACGCTTGGCCCGGCACGTCGACGAAGGTCGAAGGCGCTTGGCCGTCCGCTTGAATGCCCTCCAGATTGGCCAGCGTCTGCGCGAACATCGCGCGCGTCATGCCGGTCTGCGGGCTGAAGCGGCCGTTGCCTGTGCCTTCGAACAAGCCGCGGGCCGTCACGAAGGCGATATTCCCGGAAGCCCAATCGGCAGCGGAGACGTCCGTGTAATCTTGGCCGTTATCGATCACGGCGTAGTCGCCGGCGGAAGCGAGCGCGAATGTGATCTTGCCTCCGGCCTCGATCGCCAGCGGAAGCACGACGTTCCTGCCGTTCTCCCGCTTGACGGCAACGTAGCGCCCGGAATTGTGGCCGTCCTGCTTCGTGACGGACAGGGTAACCGTCAGCGGCGCGCCGGTTCCGTCATACGCCGTTGGCTGGCCGTCCTTCAGCAGCTCGAATCGAACGCCGTTCGGCCGGATGCGAAGCGACAGCGAGTCGCCTTCGGCCGCCCCCATCTTCAGAAGGGCCGCGCTCGGGATCGAGACGGTTCCCGAACCGGTCTCGATCGTCACCGAGGACGATTCCAGGGCGCGAACGGGCAGTTCCACAATCAGATCCTCGATATCGTTCGCGGTTATGTTCAAGAGGTTGTCGTCGCCAAGGGCGCTCGCGGCCTGCTGCTCGGAGACGGACAGCCGGTAGCCGCCGTCGGCCGTCTCGGTCAAGGCGCCGCTAATACCGTTAAGGGCGGCGCTCTTCGGCGATGGGTCCGCCGTCTCCTCCCCGGTCTGTTCCGGAATGGAGACGGAAGGAGACGTAGGCGTTGCCGCGGCTGAGATCGTTATGCTAAGCGGCTTAACGTCGCTGCCGTAGTCGTTCTCGGCTTTGACCGTGAACGCGTACGTTCCGGGCGCGGTCGGCGTTCCTCCGATGACGCCTGCTTCGGACAGCTCCAGTCCGGCCGGCAGACCGCCTTCCGAGACGGTCCACCGGATGCCTTCTCCGGTCGCCGTCAGGGCCGCGGCATAGGCGGCTCCAACCGTGCCGCCCGCCAGCGCGGCGGCGGCGATGACCGGCGCGTCGCCGGTCGGCTCCGCGATTCCCTGCAGGGCGATCTCCTTCGTGTTGTACATGAAGATCAGCCGTTCGCTTGTCGTCACGTCCGCCACGTCGGCAATCTGCGACAGCGTCTTCGTGCCCAGCCGCAGCGTCAGCACGGCGCCGCTGCCCGAGCCGGCCGCTTCCTGGTAAACGATTCGGTTGTCGTACTTCGGAGAGGCCAGGAAGAAGGGGCCGACCCCGCTGGAGCGGAGCAGGAACTTCTCGTTGTCGCCGACGGAGGTCGCGTCGGCCCGGATGACATTGGCATCGCCGACCGTCTCGTCCTTCACCGACAGGTAGGTGCGGGTAAGAACCGAACGGATCGAATACGTGCCGTCGTTATTGGAGACGAGCTGGAAGAAGGGAGCGTCCTTCTTCATGACGCTGGTCGTCAGCTCTCCGCTCTCGTCGATCTCGTAATACGAGTTCAACGTCTCGGCTGTCAGCTCGCCGTCCACCGTGCTCCAGTTCCGCTGATAGAGCGGCTCCCAACGCGTTCTCAACTGGAAGTAAGGGCCGCTTCCGTTCGTCGGCTCTCCGTTGTAATAAGTCAAGGTGCCGAAGTTCAGATTGTCGAAGTGAACCATCGCCTGCGGGCGCGAAGCTTCCGCCGCTCGCTTGGTCCACGTCATGTCCGCGCCGCCGACCTTCGTATAGAGGGCAAGCCCTTGCTCGAAGACGGGGCGAAGCTCGCCGCGGTTAAGGCCGTTGCTGTCCCGGTCGAAGCCGGCTCCGTAATAGCCTCTGCTCGTATCGCCGAATACGTTCGGCATGGCGACGAACGGAACATCCTCGCCGTAGAGCTCCTTCGAGTACAGGTTGTACTTCGCAAGATATTCGAACGCCTTGGCCAGCCGGTTGTCGTACAAGGAATACAAGTCTTCATCCTGGTTGTAAGCGATCATGGCGAGCTCGGCCATATAGCCGAGCGCGAGCATCGCGTGCGCCTGGTCGCGGCCGGTCTCCATCGTCTGCCCGGAGTCGTTCGCGTAAGCGAAGATGGAGCCGTTCACATGGATGTCCTGGTAGAAGTTCATCGCCCGGTCGAACATCTCCGTGCTGTCGCACAGAACGCCGATCGCGAGCATGCTGACCATCGCCGCAAGATCCCAGTTGCCGTTGGCGATCATCGGCACGGCCGCGTCCTGGATAACCGGATAAACGACGTTGACCATCATCTCCTGAAGCGCCTTGAAGTCGCTGTCGGCGTACCCGGCGTATCCGCCGTCGTAATACCGGACGATCTCCGCCGCGCTGGCGAACTTGTAGGCATTGATGCCTGCGCCGAGAATGCGGTCGCGCCCGTCGATCACCTGCAGCGTCGTCGCCCAGCGGTTCAGAATATCGACGGCCGTCTCGGCGTAGGCGTCGTCCCCGGTAATTACCCATTGCAAGGCGTTGAAGTAAGCGGCATTGCCGCCCTTCTCGAAGTAGCCGATATTGCCCGAGTCCGAAGGAGAGCCGCCGCGTCCGACATTGGAGAGAGCGGTCGTCTCGTATTCGGAATCGGCCACCCCGTAAGGAACGCTGTCCAGCAGCCGCTGGTAGTCGGAATACCAAGGCTCTTCCTTGGCCAGGACATGCTGCTTCATCCGGTCCAGATCGTCCGTCGTCAGCAGGATGCCGGGATGGTTAAAGATTCGCACCTTCACGTCCGCATGCGCTTCATAGCCGCTTCCTTCGTAGTCGACGGCCAGCGTGTGAACGCCTGCGCTCAGCTCCGGAAGCGTCGCCCGCATCAAGGCTCCGTCGTAGACGACGGACGCAACGCTGCCGGTTACGCGGTAATGGGCGGGCTCCGCATCTCCGTTGACCGGGCGCCAGATCAGCTCCGCGGCGCTGCCGGCCGTCACCTGGCTGACCTCGAGCAGATCCGCCCCCGTCACCTCCTCGAAGATGAACCGATACTCCGTGTTGTCCGCCGACGTTCCGGAGCTCAGCATCGCATCGTCGGTCATTCTCACATTAAAGAGACTGAAGTTCGCATCGTCCCGCATCGTCGACAGGTGGGAGAAGATCCGATAATAGCCCGAGCTCGCATAATGATCGATGTAGAAGCGCTCGTTCCAGCCCGGAACGCTTGCCGAAGCCTTGACCTCGAACGTCCGATTCGTACTCGTGCCGCTCTCGGCGCCGCTTGCGATATTGTAATAGCGGTGGGTGTTGCTCAGGAATTGCTCCGCCGTGTAGTCATTCTGGATCGTCAGGAACTTGCCGTTGACCAGGCTCTTGAGCGAATAAGCGGTTCGGGTGGCGCCGACCTCCGGCTCCGAATGGTTCACATGGGCGAAGTAGTCAAGAACGTACAGGGCGAACGGGGAAGCCTCGGAGGCATCGGCCGTAAGGGACAGCTTCTCCGTGTCGGAGTCGACCTTGACATATTTGCCGTCGGCATTCCTCAGCTTGAAGATCATGGCGGCCGTCTTGCTGTCCGTGAAGTAATCGCCCATCCCCGGGGCGGCGAGCTTGGTGGGCACCTCCGCTTCCGTCAGAGCGGTTATTGCCGTCTGCAGCAGCAGGGCGGCCTGATCGACCTCCTCCTGGGTCGAGGCTCCGCTGTTCACGGCGATGGCCGCGCTCAGAGCGGCGGCAAGGGCGGACCACGTCTCCGGCGTGTAGACGGACTCCGTCAGCGAATTCGCTGCGGCGATAAGCGCGGTGAGCGTCGTCCGGTCCACTCCGTCGTCGGCGATCGGCGCGCCGAGAGAGACGTCCAGCGAAGGACCGGGCTGACTGGACGTGTTCCGGGAGGAGTACAGCTCGCTCGCCGCGACTGTCGAATCGTCCACCTGCGCCGTCGTCAGATGAATGCTGACGATGGACCTTCCGTTGCTTAACGCGTTGCGGACAATCGTCGACAGATCGACGGACAGCGACTCCTCTCCGTTGGACGTTGCGTTCAAGGTGGCCGTCGGAGAGCCGGCGATGTCGTTCGGGCGGTTGTTGTAGGTCAGATTGTCTTCCGTCCACGCGTCGGAGGAGCCCGACAAGGTCGATTCGCTCTCGGTGAAGACCAGTTCGTTGGGTGCGTGGGATTTGCGGAAGGTGAGCGTCATCGTCATCTCGTCGATAGCGTACCGGCTCGTATCGATCGTCGACAAGTCGAACTTGAGATAGGCGTGGCGCAGCTTGCCGTAGATCAGCTTCTTGGAATTGAGCGCGATTCCGGTGCTGTCGCCTTGATTGTTGAAGTTGGATACGAACGTATCCTCCGCGGCCGGGAAGCTCAGCGTATCGCCGGCGGCCGACGCGGCCGGGACGGAGCCCGGAACGAGGGGGCCGAACGGCATGCACGCCAAGGCGAGGCATAGGAACGATAAGATCAGCTTGATCGGCTTGTTCATGCGAATGCTCCTTCCGGAATGGATTCGTTGCTTGGACATCGTTTGGCGTTCCTCCTGACGTTAAGATAGAGTCTGCTTCGGGAAGCGCTTTCCTCAGCTATTAAACTACCAACTCTTGTCATCGCACGGAATGAAGTTTTTTAAGCTTTGTGTGCGGCGTTGTTAAGCTGTTGCTGCGGGAAATTCAGCAGGCCGGCGATCGGCGCGAGAGGGGACGAACGGGTGAGACGGTGCGAAATGAGGCGAGCGGGACGAGAAGCGGACGATGAGACAAAACGGGAAGAGACGGGAAGAGACGGGAAAAGGCGATCCCTGCGGAAGCCTGTGCTTCTCGCGGGAATCGCCTCTGTTATCGCAGCCGATTGGCGCTCTTGCTATTCGCGCCTCTCTTATCCTTGCCTCGCTTATCCGCAGTTCTCCGCTTGGTGTTCCCCTTGCGAGTGGCGGTACAGCTCTTCGTAGTACCCTCCCCGCTCGAGAAGCTCCGGATGCGTTCCGGACTCGACGATCTCCCCGTGTCGGAGAACAAGAATCCGATCGGCGTGCATAATCGTCGACAGCCGGTGGGCGATGACGATGGTCGTTCGGCCCTGCGACACGATATGCAGCGCTTCCTGAAGGAGCTGCTCCGTCTTCGAATCCAGGTTCGCCGTCGCTTCGTCCAGAATGAGCACCTTCGGCCGGAAAACAAGGATGCGGGCGAAGGACAGAAGCTGCCGCTCGCCTGCCGACAGCCCGCTGCCCCGGTCGGACAGCCTTGTGTCGTACCCCTCGGCCATTCGCCGGACAAGCGGATCGGCGCCGACGAATTCGCAGGCGCGAACGACCTCTTCCCGGGAGATCGACTCGTCGAACAAGCGGACATTGTCGATGATGCTGCCGGCGAACAGATAGGGCTCTTGCTGAATCAGGCCGACGATACGATGAAGCTGCGCCTGCGGCAGCTCGCGAATGTCGCTTCCGTCGATGAGGATGCTGCCCTCCTGCACGTCGTAGAACCGGCAGAGAAGACTTACAAGCGAGCTCTTGCCCGCACCGGTCGTCCCGACGACGCCGATCATCTCGCCCGGGCGAATGTGCAGATCCAGCCCGCGGAAGATGGGCGAGTCGCTTGCGTAGCCGAACGTAATCCGATTGAAGTCGATTCGTCCCTGCACCGACTCGAGATCGACCGGATGGGGCTCGGCAGGGTCCGTCACCTCCTGTTCCGTCTGAAGCACTCCCCAGATCCGGTTGGCCGCGACGGTGGCGGATTGCAGCGTGTTCCACTGCTGGGTAATGGCGTTGATCGGTTGGAAAAACTGGCGGATATACGTAATGAACGCGTATAGGACGCCGAATTCGAGCGTTGTGCCGAGTACGGACTTGCCGCCGACCCAGACGACGAAGGCGATCGTCAGGTTGCCGAGAAGCTCGAAGGTGCGGTTGAACATGACATTCGTCCGAATCTCGCGGACGTTCGCGGAGAAGTAGGCCTCGTTGCGTTCCTTGAACTGCTCCGCTTGCGCCTTCTGCTGCTGGAACGCCTGAATCAGGCTCATGCCCGACAGGTTCTCGGCCACGAACGCCACAAGCCGGGACAGCCGGCTGCGCGCCATCTGGTACGTCTTGCGCATATAGGAGCGGAAGGAGATCGCGATAATGGCGATGAGCGGGAGCAGGAGCAGGCAATACAGGCCAAGCGTCGAATCGAGATAGAACATCATGCCGAGAATGGCGATCAGCGTCACCCCGTCCCGCAGCAGCGTCAGCAGCACCTGGTTGAAGAACTGGTTGACCGCTTCGGTGTCGCTCGAGACATGGGTGATCAGGCTGCCGCTCGGCGTCTTGTCGAAGTAAGCCATCGACAGCTTCGCGATATGCTCGAACAATTGCTTGCGAATTCGGGCGACGATGCTCTGCCCGGCGAACTGCAGCAGATTGTTCGTCAAGTAGGTGAAGACGAGACCCGACAAGGACAAGCCGAGATAAACGGCGCAGATGACCAGGAGACTGCCGTAGTCGCTCTTGCCGGCCATCAGGTTGTCGTCGATCGCGACCTTGACCAGATAAGGCTGGAACAGCTCGGAGGAGATCGCGATCAGCGTGCAGACGACAACCCAGGCGAAGGTCGCCCGGTGCGGTCCTACATAAGAACCGAGAATTCGGAACGCCGACCGATACTCGGGCTTCTCCTGCTTGCCGGGGCCGCCGGTCTTGCGATCCATCTGCCAGTTGTTAATAGCCGTGGGCATAGCGGCTTCCCTCCTCTTGAATGGTGTGAAGCTCGGCGTACGGCCCCGGCGTCGCAACCAGTTCCTCGTGCCGCCCCCGCTGGACGATCTTGCCGCCTTCGAGCACGATGATCAGATCCGCGTGCTTAACGGCGCTGATCTTGTGGGCGATAATGATGTTCGTCTTGCCGCGGCGTTCGCGATCGATCGTCTGCACGATCTCGGTCTCCGTCACCGCATCGACGGCGCTGACGCTGTCGTCCATAATCATCAGCGGAGCCTGCATGATGAAGCCGCGCGCCAAGCTCGTCCGTTGGCGCTGGCCTCCGGACAGCGTGAGGCCGCGCTCTCCGAGCTTCGTCTCGAAGCGGTCGGGGAAATCGAGAATGTTGTCGTAGATTCTCGCTTGCTTGGCGGCCGTCTCGACCTGGTTCTGCCCGGCTTGCCGTCTCGCGAAGGCGATATTGTCGCGAATGGTCGTGCTGAACAGAAAGCCGTCTTGCGGCACGTAAGCGATCTGGCCCCGCAAGCTCTCCAGCGTAAGCTCGCGGATGTCGGTGTCGCCGAACCGGATCGTTCCGGCCGGAGGCTCATAGATTCGCAGCAGCAGCTTGACAAGCGTCGTCTTGCCGCTGCCCGTGCGGCCGACGATGCCCAGCGTCATGCCGGGCGCAAGCTCCAGGTCGATCTGCTGCAGAGAGGGACGCTTCGCCTCCGGGTAAGTGAAGGTGAGGTTCCGAATGCGGAGCGGAGAGCGCCCGAGATCGATCTCGGAGGCGTCCTCGGCCTCGACGATATCCGGCTGCACGGCAACCAGCTCCGTCAATCGTTGCAGCGATGCCCGCGACCGCTGCAGCGTATTGATGACGTTGCCGATCTGCTGCAGCGGGTTCATAAGCATGCGAATGTACATGGTGAGCGCCACGAAGTCGCCAAGCGTAATGCGATCCGTCACCGTCAGATAGCCGCCGAACGCGAGCGCCACGATAAGGGAGAGCGACCCGAGGAACGGGACGATGGCCTGGAACAGCGACGACATCCGGACAAGGGACAGTTGGTTGTCGCGGATGCGGTCGACATGCGCCCCGAAGCGGCGGATCATGATGGGCTCGACCGCGAACTTCTTCGTCACGCGAATGCCGCTAAACTGCTCTTCCGCGGATTCGGTCATCTCGCCCAGCGATTCCTGCACCTTCCTCGACCGCTGGCGAATGACGGGGCCGATCCGGGTTACGATCCACGGGATCAGCAGCAGCGGCATGACGGAGGCGGCGATCAGGTAGAGCGGAATGCCGCCCGCGATCATCGACCCGACGCAGGACAGGAGAAGCATCGTCGCCATCGATAGCTGGTTGATGCCCATCGAGATGGCCTCCCGGACACCGGTCACGTCGTTCATGAAGTAGCTGAGCATCTTGCCGACGCCGTTCTTCGAATAGTAATGCTCACTGAGCCCGGAGAAGTGCGAGAATAACCGGCGCCGGGTGATGTTCTCGAACAAGCGGCCGACGTACATGACCAGATATTGCCCGAATCCGCCGATGATCGAGTAGGACGCTCCGATGACGAGCAGCAGCAAGCCGTAGCGGGCGATATCGTTCGTCACGAGCTTGCCGCTCTGCAAGTGGTCCGTGAAGTCGCCGAGCACTCTGGGGAAGTAGGCGAAAATCAGGCTGGCGGAGGCGTGCAGCAGAATGGAGATGAGATAGAAACGCCAGGTCTGTGCAAAATAAGGTTTAAGCAAGCCTTCCGATTTCAAGTTAAATCCCTTCCTCCAGCTTATTGTGGGTCCGCGATGGTCTCCTCGCCTGGATCTGTCGAATCGGCCAAACCGTTTGACTCGGTTGAAGCGTTGGGAGCGCCGCCGGGCGGCTGTTCTTCGGAAGCGTTCTCATTCTCGTACAACTGGAACACGCGGATAAATTCGTCCATGATCGATTCCGTCGCCTTCAATTCCCCGCTGATGACCGGCTTGATCGCTTCCAGATCCGGGTCATTAACTTGCCGCTGAAGCGTTGTGCGGCGTCTCTGCAGCTTCTCCAGGAAGGAGAGCGCTCTGCCGCGGCGGAACGTCTGGGCGTTCTTGTTCTCGCATTGCTCGCGCTGTCCGTGCCTTCCTCTGTGTCCGTCACGCATGTTTTTCCACCTCGTATTGTATACATACGTATACATATGTTCGATGTATACAAATGTATACGCGATTGTGCCGAATGTCAATGTTGTCCGTTTATTCTCCATTAACAATTGAATCGTAAACTAAGCGTAAGGCGACTTCGCCCGCAACTACTACAACAAGGAAAGGAATCTGCGCATGGGCATTCATACGTACTTCCAATCGTTGACCGACCTGGAGCGCATCATCCGGTGTCCGGGCAAGTTCAAGTTCCAGGAGCACAGCGTATCGGCGCATTCATGGAAGGTCGTCCAGTACGCGAAGACGCTGGCGGACATCGAAGAGAGCCACGGAGCGACCGTCGATTGGAAAAAGCTGTACGAGATCACGAGCAGCCACGATTACGGCGAGATTTTTATCGGGGACATCAAGACGCCGGTGAAGCACTACTCGCTGGAATTGCGAGCCATGCTGCAGCAAGTGGAGGAGGGCATGGTCGCCCACTTCATCGAAGAGCACATCCCCGAGGAGTTCAAGCCCATCTTCCGTCGGCAACTGCGCGAGGGGAAGGACGATTCGGTGGAGGGACGGATTCTGGAAGTGGCCGACAAGCTGGATCAGATTTACGAGGCATTCGCGGAGCTGAAGCGGGGCAACACCGAGAAGGAGTTCGTCGTCATGTACCGTTCCGCCCTGATCAAGATCAAGGGGATCAACCTTCGCTGCGTCGATTATTTTCTGAGCGGGATTTTGCCTGACATGGTGAACGAAGGCTCGGAATCCGCCATCGACATCGCCCGAATCACGAACGAAGCCCTCGCCGACTGACGCTGAGCGCACGCCAATAGTCCCAAGAAGACGACACCGCCCGGATAACCGGCGTTGGGTGTCTTTTTTGCTTTTTGTTGATGTCGTCTTCTGTCATAATCGATATAATGAACTGGACGCAGAAGGGGAGACCATAGGGAGAAGGGACGTACGCAAGTGGACAAGCCAATGGATTACCGCGCATTCCGGAGCGTGCCCGAGATGAAGTATGTGAACGCCGACAACTTTGTCCGATATCGCACCATCATGAGATTTTTCTACCAGGAGTACAAGCGGCTCCGATACTGGATGAAGCCTGAAGATATTTACGCCGGAGTAGCGGGCGACGAGGAGCTCTCCGGTTATACTCTCGATTTATGCGTGTCCGACCTGGAGCAGCTGGAGCAGTGGGGCAATCTGGCTTCGCGGCACGACGGGGGCCGGGCTTCGACGCTGGACGAGTATATGAAGAAAAAAATGCAGTATCTGATGCGCCCCTACTCGATCGAGATCGAGAGGCTGCTGGAGACGCTTGAGAAGGTAACCGGGTATGGAGGCTCGCTGGAATCGACGCTGTTCGATTCGATTGCGGAGAAGCTGTTCGCCATTCGCCGAATGGATTGGGATTCGTCTCCCGGAGCTGCGCTGGAGCTGTGGACTTCGCTGTATGAGGCGTTCAAGAAGCTGCATGAGAATGCGGCCGACTACATCGCCAGCCTGCAGACGGCCAGAGCGGAAGAGATGATGGTGGCGGAGTCCTTCCTCGTGTTCAAGGACAGGTTGACCAACTATTTGCAAAATTTCGTTCAGGCGCTGCAGCGAAGCGCCTATAAGATAGAAGGAAACCTGGAGCGAATTAACGCAGGGGTGCGGGACTTGTTCCTCGATCGGGTGGCGGCGGAGGATTTGGACAAGCCTCGGATGGAGGAGGCTCCGTCCAAGGAATCGCTGTTGGCCGAATTGGAGCAGGGCTGGTCGAATCTGCAGCGCTGGTTCCTTGGCGACGGTCTCGCGCCTTCCGAGCTGACATTGCTTGAACGGTCGACGAAGGACGCCATCGCGCGGATCGTGCGGAGCGTGATCCGAATGCAGGAGCGCAAGCGATCCGGCGTCAGCCGCAAGAAGGAGCTGGACTACCTGGGCAGGTGGTTCGCCGGGCTCGAGAAGCTGGAGGATGCACATCAGTTGGCCGGCCTTGCGTTTGGGCTTTTCCAGACGAGGCACCTGCAAGGGGAAGATCTCCGAACGTCGGACCGCGCGGACCAGTCGATGTGGGACGAGGTTCCGACGCTTCGCAACCTCCGGTCTCGCAGCCGGAAGAGAGGGGCCAAGCAGGATTCGGACCCGATCCCGGATAACGAGGAACGGAAGCAACGGGAGCGGGAAGCGTATATGCGCAGGCAAGCGGAAGAGTGGGAGGCGATCCGGGCGCTGGTCGGCAGCGGAACGCTTCGGATCTCGGACCTCGGGCGGATTGATTCGCGTACCCGTATTCGTCTCCTTCAATGGATCGGCCGCTGCAATTCCGCTCCGAAGCATACGTTCGTGACGCCCGAAGGGGTTCGCATCGCGATGAAGAATGCCAAGACGGAGGTGCGAACGATTCTGCGCGCAGTGGACGGGGAGCTTCATCTGCCGGATTACGAATTCGAATTCGCGCTGACCGATGCGGCTCGCGAAGCGGCGGCGACGGCGGAGATGAAGGCGGAAGCCAGAACGGATGCAGGTGCGGTTGGAGCGGCAGGAGTGGACGGAGCAGCAGGTACGGAAGGGGGGAGCTCATCGTGAGGAAGAACGGAGGCGCAGCCGTCAGACAGGCCAAGCGTTCCTTCCGGTCGGAAGCGAGTGAGGCGCAAGCGCTCGAGCGCAAGCAAGCGTGCGCGCATGCCTTGCTGAACAGGCCTTGGGTATCGAAGGATAAGGACCCGGAGCTGTATTTCGCCATCAAGGATCATTACGAGGAGCTGCGGGAATGGTTCATGGATATCGCGGGCTTCCCGCTTCTGATGACGCGCAGCTTGGCGAAGCTGGATCGAACCCCGGTTGTTCCGCATGCGTGGATGGGCTTCGAGGAGTTCAGGGAAGTTCGCGATTATGTGTTCTTCACTTACGCGCTGTGGTATCTGGAGGGCAAGACGGAGCTTGATCAATTCCTGTTGTCGCACATCGTGGAAGAGGTCAAGGAACAGATGGCGATGTCGGGACTGGAGGCGGACTGGAGAATTTATCATCACCGGCTGTCGATGACGCGGGCCTTGAAGAAGCTGTCCGCCCTCGGCGTTCTGATCCTGGTGGACGGGGATGAGAGCGATTGGGCGGCGAGCGAGAGCAAGAATGCGCTGTACGAATGCTCGCCTCATTCCCGCTACGTCCTCCGGCGCTTCCCGCAAGACCTCAATTCCTATCGCGAGATGGGGGCGCTGACCGATCCGGTCGCTTACGTCGACACGGAGGACGGAGTCAATGCCCGGAAGCGGCATCGCGTGTTCCGTCGGTTCCTGCTCGAGCCGGCCGTTCTTGATAAGGAATGGGATGCGGAGCTGCTCCCCTATGTGCTGAAGCAGCGTCGGTACATCATGGATCACATGGAGCGAATGCTGGGGATGGAGGCGCGGCGTTACCGGGAAGGCCTGCTGTTCTTCCACCCTCAGTTGACGAGCGAAGCCGAGCTGTTCCCGACGCTCTCCGGAGTCTCCGATCTGGTGCTGCTGCTCGCCGGCGAGCTGCGCAGGCAACTGCATCAGGAGAGCCATTCCCGCTATAAGGAAGACAATGGCGCGGTCAGACTTGAACGCTCGGAGCTGGAGGGCTTGCTTCTGCGCTTGCAGGAGCGGCACGGAGCTTACTGGAGCAAGGAGCTGCGGGAATCGTCTTCCTCGCAGTTGGCCGAGCTGTGCATGGCCCATATGGAAGAATGGAGCCTGGGGGAACGCGAAGACAGCAATCATTTTCTTGTGTTGCCCGTCCTGGCGAGATGGAATGCGGAATATGGCCATTCGGACTTTGATTAAGGCTGATGAATGGATAGATGAGCAACGGATGAACGCATGCGCTACAAGATGGATGGGGGACTGATGATGGCTGTTGACAAGGCGATAACGAATACACCGGGAGATCGATGGTGCATGAAGCGCGTCGGCCTGCTCAACTTCTGGTATTACGATGAAGAGATCTTCGAAGCGGAGCAAGGACGGCTTATTCTGCGGGGAGCGAACGGCTCGGGCAAGTCGGTGACGATGCAGAGCTTCCTGCCGCTCGTGCTGGACGGCGACAAGCGCTCGCACCGGCTCGACCCGTTCGGCTCGCGCGACCGGAGAATTGAATATTATTTGCTTGGAGAAGCGGACAGCGGCAAGTCGGATGTGACAGGCTATCTGTGGATGGAATTCGAATGGCCGTCGCGCGGGCTTACGAAGACGATCGGCATCGGTCTTCGCGCCCGTCGCGGCGCCGCTTCCGTCCAATTCTGGGGTTTCCGCCTTGATGACGGCAGGCGGATCGGCGAGGACTTCTGGCTGTACGACCGGAATTATTGGCTCGAGCATCATTCCCGGGTTCCGTTAAGCCGAACGGAACTGGTGGAGAAGATCGCAGAGGGAGGCGAGGTCGTATTCGATCAAGCCTCCTATCGGGACATGGTCAACAAGCAACTGTTCGGCTTCGCCGATGCGGACGCTTATCTGGATCTGTTGCATCTGCTGATCCAGATTCGCAGCCCGAAGCTGTCCAAGGACTTCAAGCCTACGGCGATATACGAGATTCTTCATCATGCGCTGCCTCCCTTGCAGGAAGACGATCTTCGTCCGCTGTCCGAAGTGCTGGAGGACATGGACCAGATCGCGGATCGACTGGATGAGCTGCGTCTTCATCACAAGGAGACGGATCGGCTCCACGAGGTCTACGATCGGTACAACAAGCGCACGCTGTACGATCACTCGATTGAGCTGCTGGAGCGCAATGCGGAGTATGAAGCGCATCGGGGACAGACCGCGAGGCACGAGGAGGCGTTCAGGCAAGCCGAGCAGGCCAAGCAGCTCGCTTCGACTGATAAGGGAGTGATCGACGGGCGGCTGCAGGAGATCGCCGTCGAGCTGGACGTGCTGGAGAACCACGAGGCGATCGGCAAGCAGCGCGAGCTCGAGGCTGCCTTGTCCGCGCAAGAGGAGAATCGCAAGCATCTGGGGCTTGCCAAGGAGCGATTAAACAAGCAGCATGCAAGGGAGGCCGCGCTGACCAGAGAGCTGGACAACCAACAGGAGAAGCGAGATCGCCATATCCAGGAGCAGCACTCGACGCTGGAGGAGCTTGAAGCGATCGCGTCGGATATGGAATTCTCCGATCATTCGGTCTATCACCGGTATTGGGATCGGACGGAGCCGGACGGCGATCATTGGCGCGATCCGTGGAGAAGGGATATTCGCCAGCATCGGGAACGGCTCGACGCCGCCTTGTCCAAGGCCAAGGAGGAGCAGGATGCGGCTCGAATGGCCGCCGAGTTGGAAGTCGAGCTCGGAGACGTGCGGCAGGAGCGGGACGGACGGGAGCGCGAACGAGCGGAAGCGTTGAAGCGGCTCGAAGCGGGCAAGGATTCGTTGCGAGAGTCCATCGTATCCTGGAAGGGCTCGCTTCGCGAGCTTCCGTTCGACGACGAACGCATCCGCCGCTCGTTCGAGGCGATTACCGCGTTCGGGCCGAACGCCCGATCAACGGAAGCGCTTCGGGCGCCGATGCTTGAAGCGCTCGCTTCAAGGCGCGAATCGTTGACGGAGAATCGCTTGCAGGACCAACATGGGAAGAAGGAGCTCGAACGGGAGCGGGAGCGGGTTCGCGAAGAGCAAGAGACCTGGAAGGCGAGCCGCGAGCCGGAGCCTCCGCGCAGCGAAGCCCGTACTCGTCGCCGGGCGATGCAAGCGGCTGGCGGCGGAGCGCCGCTGTTCGAGGCGTGCGACTTCGCGGAAGGGCTGTCGGATGCGCAGGCTTCGAGAATCGAAGAAGCGTTGGAGCGCTCCGGCCTGCTTGATGCGTGGATCTCTGCGGATGGCCGGGTCGGTGTGTCGGCTGACGGTCAGGAAGATGTTTGGATTGTCCCGCAGCCCTATGAATTCGGTTATACGCTGGCGGATGTTCTGGTTCCGTCGCCATCTCCGGAGAGCGGGCTGACGGCGAATCGGATCGAAGCGGCGCTGAGGTCCGTCCTGTGGGTGGAGGACGGCGGCGCCATAAATGAGCTGAACGTGACGGGTTCGGCGATCTCCGGCTCGGGGGCATTCCGAATCGGGCCGCTGGCTGGTTCGGCGGCGTCGAAGGAGCGCGCCGAATTTATCGGCAAGGAGACGCGGCGGAGAACGAAGCAATTGGAGATTGCCAGGCTCCAGCAGGAGCTGGATCTTCTGGCTGAACAGATTGGCGAGTTAGAAGCTCGAATTGCCGCGAACCGACAGCAGGAGGAATGGCTGCTGGCCGAGAGCCGGTCGTTCCCGGCAAGCGGCGACCTGGAGCGGGAGCTGGAATCGCTTCTCGAAGCTACCTATCGGCTTCAGGCCGCGGTCGCTCAGGAGGAGCGGGTTGCCGGGCGGTACCGGCAGAAGAAGGAGGAATGGCGCGAGGCGCAGCGGCAGTTGAGCGAGCTGACCTCCTCCTGGACGCGGCTGAAGCGGCTGAAGGATCTGGAGGAAGCCGTGTCGGGCGCCAAGGATTACGACAGCGCGATTGGCGATCTATTCTCCGCATGGAGCCGGAGCATGGAGGCGGCCGCCCGGATTCAGGAGCTTCAGTCGGAGCAGCAGGCAGCAGCCGAGACGATCGAAGACGACGAGGCGCTATTGGACGAGTTGGAGGACCGGCTTCGCGGACTTGTCGCGCAAGTGGCCTCGCTGCGCAAGCTGATGGAGGAGCTTGGCTTGTCCGACATCTCGAGGCGGCTGGAGGAACTGAAGGGCGAACGCGGCCGATTGGGAGCTGAGCTGCGCGAGGCACTCTCCAGGCTGGAGGATGCGAAGGAAGCGGCGGCGCGGGCCGATGCCAGCGTCCAGCTCTATCGGGAGCAAGAGGCGGCGCTTGAGCGGGGTCTGGCGGCTTTCGAGTCCGCTTGGCATCGGGAGATGGGAAGGCAACTGGTCCTGGATTGGAGAGAGGCCTATTCGCCGGAAGGGGAGCGGGGCTTGTCGATACGGCTTGCTGCCGACATCAAGACGAGATACGATTCTGCCTTCACGGGGAAGTATGCGGACACGTTAAAAAACACGCTGCTCCAGCTCTTTAACGAAGTGCGCGGCGTTCTGACGGATTATGCGCTGGAATCGGAGATCGACGAGAGTACGGGACGGATCACCATACAGTCGATGAGCGATCGCATGAACCCGAAGATGCTGCGTCTGCTTCTGGACGAGCTGAAGAACGATGAGGAGCAGCAACGGCTGCTTCTGAGCGAGAAGGATCGGGAGCTGTACGAGGAGATCATCCTTCGCAGCGTCGGCAAGGCGATCCGGCAGCGAATCCACCGCGCCGAGAGCTGGGTGAAGCGGATGAACCGGCTGATGGAGGATCGCAACACATCGAGCGGTCTCCGTCTCAAGCTTGACTGGGAGCCGAAGGCATCCCAGAACGAACAGCAGATGGATACCGGGGCGCTGGTCGAGCTGCTGAAGCGCGACTCGCACCGGCTCCGCGAGGACGAGATCGACGCGATGATTCAGCACTTCCGTTATCAGATCGGCTATGCCAAGTCCACGGCGCAGAACGAGAAGGAATCGCTGCGCAAGCACCTGTACGAGGCGCTGGACTACCGGAACTGGTTCCAGTTCGAGCTGAAGTACAGCAAGGGAGAGCAGACCGGGTACCGGCCGTTGACGGACTCCCGCTTCAACGTGCTCAGCGGCGGCGAGAAAGCGATGGCGATGTACATTCCGCTGTTCGCCGCCACCTGGTCCCGGTATTCCGACGCGCGTGCGGACGCTCCGCGGCTGATCTCGCTGGATGAGGCGTTCGCCGGTGTGGACGATGACAATATGCGCGACATGTTCCAGTTGCTTACGGATATGGGCTTCGACTACATGATGACGTCCCAGGTGCTGTGGGGGTGCTACGATACGGTCCCGAAGCTTGCCATCTACGAGATTCACCGGCCGAAGGACGTCGACTTCGTGACCTTGTTCCGCTATCGCTGGAATGGCCGGGTGAAGGAATACGTGGATTCTCAAGGTGAGCGACAGTGAGATTGGGCGAACAGAATCAAACAAGAGCCGTACGTTACTTCGAACGCGACGGATTTCGCCGGGCGCTTGAGGCAACCTGGCGCAAAATCCGTTCGCTCGACCGGGTAGGCGGAGAGGCGCTTGTCAAGAAGGCGACGACCGATGAATGTGAAGCGATCAACGCCTTCTTCGGCTGGAATTACGAGGCTGGTGAGACGATCCGCATCCCGCTCGCGCAATTCGACTCGGAGCTGTGGGACTCTGTCTTCGAGCTTGATCTGCTTGGCTTATACGAATTGCTGCATGGGGCGCCGCTCGTAACGAACAAGGGGCGGCGCGAGGAGCAAGCGGAGGGGTGGCAGAGCTTCTTCTCGCAGGTTCGCGAAGCTGATCTTGGAGAATGGAATTCGGCGGTGCTGCGATGGCTCGATGAGCTGGAGCGTGGGGCGGGAGCGGGCATTCGACCGCTCCGCGAGTGCTACAAGTCCGACAAGGAGGCAGCTCGAAGAGAACTATTGATCGTGGTTCGAACGCTGCAGTTCTTGCTCGCCGAGCGCTCCGAATCGCCGGATTGGTTATCGGCCCGCTTGCCTATCCGAATGCCAGTGCTGGCAGCCCGAACGGCGGGAGACGCCCATGCTCTGGATGCGGGGACGGTCGCCGGTCGAATGCTTATTGCGTTCATGCGAAGCGAGCGCGGGACGGCGCCGGGGGAAGCGGGGACAGATGAACAAGGAGCAGAAGAACTGGAAACAGACGAACCGGAGGACTTGAATCAAGAGGCATTCGAGGGGCTGGACACAGGGTCCGACACACTGAGGCTTCGGGAGCTGTACCGCAGCTTTGGCATCCTGGACGATGATTTGTCTTCTCTCATTCATTTCTATCTTCCGGAGACAGGCAAGCCCGCTCTTCCTGTAGTCTGGACCTTGAGGCAGACGGAGGCGGAGCCGGCCCTTCCTCGCTGTTCGACTATTTTTGTCGTCGAGAATCCCGCCGTATTCTCGTCCATTCTGGATTCCATGCCTGACGATTCGACCGATCGGGACCGTCAGACGGCATTATTGTGCACAAGCGGACCTGCCAGCGCGGCGGCCATTCGTTGGATACAGCGCTGCATGGAAGGTTCGGACGAGGAATGTCGCCTTCTCTACTCCGGAGACTTCGACGTGAAGGGGCTTGTCATGGGCCATACCTTGTACCGCTTGTTCCCCGACTCGTTTACGCCATGGAGATTCGATGCTGCCTCTTATGAAGCGATAGCCGCGCAAGCTCCTGTCGGTCCCCCCTTCGATGAGGTCGAGAGAAGCCGCTTGGAGAAAATGTTCGTTCCCTGGGATACGGGGCTGGCGCGGTCCATGCTGCGGACGGGCTATCGGATCCATCAGGAATCGCTTGTCTCGGATTTGATCGCGGATTTCCGGCAGTTGAGAACCGATCCTCCAGGGAGGAGGGAGAGCGGTGAGCTGGAAGCTGATTCATCGCAACGGCGAATCTTTTGAAGCTGCCTTTAGTTTGCTAAACAAAAATGACATTACGCAGTTACGGAAACGGGAGGGCTGGTCTCGGGGGATCGATTGGAGCGATTATCTTCGTAATGATCAGGATTTTACTGCCTATAGGCTCCATATTATGGGTGACGACCAGACACAAGGACTTATTGCTCTTGCAGTAAGAGCAGGATTCGTAGAGCTTGGATTTGTCGAGAAAGCTCCTTCCAACAAGACGGCCGATAAAGCGTTCATGAATGCCGGAGAATTGTTATTCGCTCATGCCTGCTTGAGCAGCCTGGAGTCCAACGGGGACGGATATGTCCTGCTTCAAGCAAAGTCTAAATTAAAGGATTATTACATCGACCACTATGGTATGGAAGTCGTGAGCCTAAGAAGAAATCTTCTAGCCATTCCTCCGGTTGAATCCAGGAGACTTATTGAGTTATACTGGAACCAAAGGAGCTGATGGTCATGCCCAAGCTGAAGCCGGTTCTCGTTAAGCCGATATCTGCATCTGCTCGCCGATCGAAGCTTCAGTCTTTCTCGGATGGAGTGCTGGCTACGCCGATTCCTTCGGAACAGCGGCTCAGTGCACACGATGAGATGACCCGTCATATCCAACGCTCCAAGAGTGGACAGCCTAAAACCTAATGATTCTGATAAGTAAATAAACCGAATGAGACCGCAATTACGTCATTTGCGACTCTTCGGTTTTTTGTTATAGAGGAGATGTATGGATGAAGGAAATGAGATTGACCGGGGAGCAGCTAGGAATGATAGTCGCTTCTTACGATATGCATTTCGATGAACTGGATGATTTTCTTAACATCGAGACAGGTGAAGTGGTGAGCTTGCGAATGGATCACAGGGATGAGGAGGAAGAGGAGTTAAGCGAGATCATTGAAGAAGGCTTCGGCGAAGTCTACTTCCGAGTTCCGAAGCGCGAGTCGAGCGAGGGTTACAACGACATGGAAGAGTTCGCAGACACGGTTGCGGATCGGCGATTGCAGTCTGCATTGTTCCGTGCTTTGAGCGGAGGGCGCGGAGTGTTCCGACGATTCAAGGATGCATTGTCCGCCGATAGCCGGGAATTGGAGCGGTACTATCGATTCGTTGAGGAACGGAACCTGGTGCGTATTCTGGATTGGCTGGAGTCGATCGATGTGAAGATCGTTCTGGTAGAAGGGTGAGTGGGAGGCGAGTCTGAAGAGGGCGTCCTCTCTGAAGTATGGATAGATTCAGTTGCGATTGCGAGGAACGGCATATGAAGCTGAACAAAGTAACACTGAAGAGACATCTGAAGCAAATGAATCAAGAGCAGCTTGCCGAACTTGTTGTGGAGTGCTTCGGAATTCACAAGGATGTTGAACGCTTCGTCAGCGTCAAGCTGCTGGGCCAAGAAGCGGCGGAAGCGTTATTCCCTGAGTATCGCAAGAAAGTCGTGGATCAGTTTTTCCCTGAGAGAGGCTATGGCAAGCTGAAGTTAAAAGAAGCGAAGAAGGCAATTCATGATTTCAACAAACTGACCGGGGATTCGAAACGCGCGCTCGAGCTGAAATTCGTCTATGTCGAGAATGGCATCGAGTTCACCAGGGCTTACGGTGATATAGATGAGCGATTCTATAACAGTGTTGAATCGGTCTTTAGCGACATCGTACGCGAGATTAATGACAGCGATTCGGAAGAGCTATTCAAGCAGTATGAAGAACGCATTCACAACATTCTCGAGCGTTCTGCCGGAACAGGCTGGGGCTTCAACGAGTCTCTGTACGATGCATATTCCGAATTGTCATGGGTTTAGGGGGGCGATATGAGCAAGATAAGAGCTGTTCGACGCACGCGACCTGACGGACAGGTCAATCCAATTCACAATAAAAGCCGTATGAATCGAGAGGTTCACGTACGGTTCTGTGAGAGCCTGAAGGCGAATCTCCTTCGGGCTATTGAAGTTGTTCCGCATGAAGACTCGAGCGGTCATTCACTAAATAAACCCCGCTTTAATTTAAACCCTTCGTCTTTTCTCCTTGTCCTTCCTTCATATACAATAAAACTATTTTAAAGAAGCACGGGGAGGGAACGCGAATGGCGAACGAGCTTGTCGTCGACATTCTGATCGTCGAGGACGAATTCGGCGTCCTGCAAGGAATGAAAAACGCGATCGAACGCTCCGGCTTGCCGTTCGGCCGAATATACGCGGTCGGCAGCGCAGAAGACGCGGAATCCATTATGCGCGCCAAGCTTCCCCAAATTATCGTTACCGATATCGTTCTGCCGCGACGCTCCGGCCTCGACTTGCTGGAGGCCGTCAAGGGTACTTCGAAATACGATCCCAAAGTCATCGTAGTCAGCAGCTACAACGAATTCGAATATGCGCGCCGCAGCCTGCTGCTCGGCGCGATCGATTATATGCTCAAGCCCTTCGAGATGAACGATCTGGTCGCCAAGCTGGCGACGGTGGCGCAGCATCTGACGGAGGAGCACAACCTGCGTCATCGACACCGAATCAATGAGGAACGGGCACGCGTCGGCCATAAAGTCATGCGCAACGAGCATCTCCTCGGCTACTGTACCGAGAAGACGATGCTGCAGGAGCACATCTATCATTTTCTGCAGCTGTGGGATCTGGAATGGCTGACGACCTCGAAGTACCGGGTCATCGCGTTCGATACGGACAGCGAGCTGCCCGAACACGATAAGGAGGCGCAGCTAAGGCTGTTCTCGATCGGCAATATCTCGGAGGAGACGGTCGAGCGCCGGCCGTTCTCTTGCTTGTTCAGCAATTGGCAGCATCGATGGGTTGTCCTGACGGCGCTGCGCGATTACGACGATCTGGTGCGGGAGCTTCGGGAGAACGTTCAAAGCTATCATCGTCTGGGGCTGCGCTTCGGCATATCCGCCGCGGTGTTCTCGTTCCAATCGTTATCGGATGCGTATCATCAAGCCTTGGCCGCTCTTCATCGCGCAACGCTGGAGGACGAGCCAGAACAGCACTATGAAGACCTGGAGCAGGAAGAGACGGCGAGCGAGGATATCGACGAACAGTGCGCGGCCGCCGTACTGGACGCCGATCCGAAGCGGCTCGCGGCGTGCGTGCACGACAAGGTCGAGCAGTTGATTCGGGAGCAGGGGGCCGCTTCCCGCCGGCCGCTCGGACAGGCTTGTCTCGATTGGCTCGTTCAGTTGCAAACCTCGATCCAGGAGCGCACTGGTCTCATGTTTAATCATATCCCGCTGTCTCTGTGGGAACGGCTCGATCGGTTTGAAAGCGTTTCAAGTCTGAAAAGCGACATCGTGGACTATTTGCTTCCCTTCAGCGAGGAGCTCGCTCGGCGGTTGTCGCCGCCCGAATCGGAGCGCGCAGGCAATGCATGGATCGAGCAAGCCAAGCGCGCGATCGACGAGATGGATGCAGCCGACATCTCGCTGCATGCGGTCGCGGAACGGCTCCTCCTGCATCCGGTCTGGCTCAGCCAATTGTTCAAGAAGGAGACAGGACGAACGTTCTCGGAGTACCTGATCGATTGGCGGTTGAACAAGGCGAAGCTTCTCTTAAAAGAAAGTCCGCTTAAAATATACGAAATCGCCGAGAAGGTTGGGTATCAGGACCTGCAGCACTTCGGCAAGCTGTTCAAGAAAAGGGTTGGCGTGTCGCCGAAGGAATATCGATTCGGCAGATAGCGAAGGGGGCTCGTATGAAAGGACTCAAGCTATACGCTCGATTGAGCCTCATGCTGCTGCTCGCCGTGATCGTCCCGACGAGCGTCATCGGTTATGTCTCCTATCACCAATCCTACCGCCAGCTCCAGAATGTCACCGAGAGCTTCCTGCAGGACAACGTCGCGCATAACGCGAACCGGATGAACGAGATGATGGCGGAGATCCGCCATGAGTCGGACAAGCTGATCGGCTCCGAGGAGACCAGGCGGATCCTCAAGGCGATACCCGGCGACCGTCGAAGCGACTACGATCTGCTGCAGCGCCTTAACCGGGAGATCGATAATCTGCACAGCGACTACACGATCCGCGTATATCCCGCCGAGCCGGACAGGTCCCTCTATCTCTCTCAGGGAGCGACGGGACGCGAGGCTTGGTTCAAGCAGGCGCTCGCGCAGGAAGGGACGGGCTTCTGGCTCGCCGTGCCGGGGGAGGTCAGCAAGCGGTCCTACGAGCTGTGGTATGTGCGGCCGCTCAGAGACTTCCCTATTCTGCGGACGATCGGCGTCATCGTCATCCGCCTGCCCAGCTACGCGATGGAGAATCGTCTTGTGGCCCCGAGCAGGCAGAACGTCGTCGGCTTGTACGTCCAGGACGAGCAAGGTGCGACGATTATGTCTTCGGCGAGAAACATGCCGGAGGAGTTGCCGTTCTCGTATACGAAAGTGTCCGGGGAGATGCGCAATTATAAAGCGGACAACGAGACAGTGTATTACGCGGCATCGCGGGCGCTCGAGAACGAGAACTGGACGCTTGTCGAGGCGTTGCCCGAGAACGAGCTGATGGGACCGGTCGAGCGGATCAAGCTGTTTACCATGCTGTCCGTTACGGTCGGTCTTGTCGTCATGGGCGTTCTGATGCTGCTCATTACGCGCAGCGTCAGCCGTCCGCTCCGGGCGCTGGCGCTTCATATGCGGCGTATGCTGCTCGGGGAGCTGAACGACTTTACCGGACACACGGGCCGCAGCGATGAGATCGGGTACCTGGTGATCGGCTTCAACGCGATGATCCGCGGCATGAGAGAGAACATCGAGCGAATCCGAGGCATTGAAGAAGAGAAGCGCACGCTTGAGCTAAACACGCTTATTCATCAGATCAACCCCCACTTTCTGTACAATACGATGAATGCGATCAAATCGAGAGCCGAGCAGGCGAACGAGCGGACGATCGTCCAGATGGTGACCTCACTATCCGAGTTGCTCCGGTACAGCATCCATGCCTCGGGAGAATTGACCACGCTCGAGAGAGAACTCGCCCACGTTCAAAATTATCTGAGCATCGAGCAGCAGCGTACGAGCGAGTCGTTTACGGTGCTGTTCCAGGTGCAGCCTTCGCTGCTGCGCCTCCGCTATATGAAGCTGACGATTCAGCCGATCGCCGAGAATGCCGTGAAATACGCGATGAAGCAGCAGGAGGACGGGGATGGGAAAATATTGATCAGTGTTTATCGCGAAGCGAATCGTCTCCTGTGTGTTGTCGAGGACAACGGGCCTGGCACCGAGCTCGACCTGGCCGCTCACTTCAAAGAAATGGAGAAAGCGGAGCAGGGCCGGGATTCGGGCGTCGGCCTGTACAATGTGGACCGCCGCCTGAAGCTGAGGTACGGACCTGAATACGGCATCGCGCTGCAGCGCCGGACCGAAGGAGGGTGCCGAGTGACAATCGTGCATCCGGTACTGGAGGGCGATGAAGCCGCTCCTTCTTGCGATACCCCCCGCAAACCTTAACGCAGTCCTGTTTATTTGCGCGCTCGCCCGTTCTTATACTGGATGAGAAACGACAAGATCAGCAGAGCGAGGAGCGTTGGCAATGGAGAACGAACAGATGGGCCCCGGCGGCATTCGGGTCAGGGAGTGGGAGCGAAGCAAGCCGGATATCGTCGTATTTGTCCCCGAGGAGGATCGATATGTCGGAGACAACGAGCACTTCCTGGTGTTCCGGGCTGCGAACGGAGATTGGCTGGCCTTGTGGACCCAGAGCTCCGTCGAAGGTTACGGGGATAATCATCTCGTCTTATCCCGCAGCCGCGACCAGGTTGGCTGGGAGCAGCCGAGGACGCTTGCCGGCAGTCATCCGGGGCAGATCGGGGGACAGGCGAGCTGGGGCTTCCCGATCGTGACCGACAAGGGAAGAATCTATATTTTCTATACGAAGGACATCGGCATTCCGGATCTGGATTCGCAAACGAACGGCGAGATGGGCGTGCTCTACTCGGACGATCACGGCGTCACCTTCCGGGCCGACGCGTCGATTCCGATCCCGCGCAACCGCTACGATCACCCGGACGAGCGAGTGCCGCGCAACTGGATCGTCTGGCAGAAGCCGATTCGGGATTCGCGGGGACGCCGCATCGTCGGCGTGACGCAGTGGAGCAGCCCCGCATCGTCCCCTCCTCCGCCCAAGGGCTGGTACAGCCGCGATTCGCGCGCGATGTTCCTGCGATTCGACAATATCGACGAACACCCGGATTCGTCCCGGCTGAGCGTCGCCTGGCTGCCCGGTACAGGGCTGGGACTCGAGGTGCCGTATCCCGGGAGAGCGGACATCTCGGTGGCGCAGGAGCCTTCCGTCGCGCTGCTGCCCGACGGAAGGCTGTTTGCCGTCATGCGCACGTTCACCGGGTTTATCTGGTATGCGCTCTCTGGCGACGACGGGGAGACGTGGACCGCGCCGCGTCCGCTGCGCTATCGGGACGGGGGCGATCCGATCATGCAGCCGATCGCCTCTTGTCCGTTGTTCGAGCTGGAGAACGGCGCGTATCTGCTCGTCTTCCACAATAACGACGGGCATGTCAACGGCTTCGAGCCGCATCATGCGCTGCGCAACCGGCGACCCGCTTATGTGAGCCTTGGCGTCTACCGGTCGGAGGACGAGCAGCCGATCCGGTTCTCGGAGCCGCATCTGTGTGCCGACAATGACGACGTGATCGCGGGACCGAAGAAGACGAGCGAGATCGCCACCTATCCAAGCTTGACGCAGGCAGAGGGGCGCACCGTGCTCTGGTATCCGGATCGCAAATATTACTTGCTCGGCAAGGTCATTCCCGATGAGTGGCTGCAGCCCGCGGCCGAATGAGAAAGGAGTGGAACGCATGTCCGGAACGAGCGCCGGCCTGACCGGCCGAGAGACTGTCTCCATTCGCGGCGAGGGAACGCTGTCGAGCCGCATCAGACGCCATCGGTGGCTATACGTATTGCTGCTGCCGACTCTCGCGTACTTCTTTATGTTCAGTATTTTGCCGTATTACGGCCTCAGCATCGCATTCAAGGACTTTTCCCCGTTCGTTGGCATTGCGGACAGCAAGTGGGTCGGTCTGAAGCACTTTCGACGGCTCTTCGTCGAGAGCCCCGATTTTTACCGGCTGCTTCGCAATACGCTGCTCATTCACTTGTACAAGCTGATCTTCGGCTTCCCGGTTCCGATCCTGTTCGCGCTGCTGCTTAACGAGGTGCGCAAGTCGTTCTTCAAGCGCTTCGTTCAGACGGTCACCTATTTCCCGCATTTTCTGTCATGGGTCATCTACGGCGGCATCGTCGTCAACTTCCTGACACCGACCGGCGTCATCAACTCGACCTTCGATTCGCTCGGCATGGAGCCGATGAACTTTCTGACGGATACGGGCCTGTTCCGGCCGATTATCGTGGCCACCTCCATTATGAAGGACTTCGGCTGGAGCGCCATCATCTATCTGGCGGCTCTCTCGGGCCTCAATCCGGAGCTGTACGACTCCGCGAAGGTGGACGGGGCGAACCGTTACCATCAATTGCGTTACGTGACGCTTCCGGGCATTATGCCGATGATCTCGCTCATGCTCATTATCAACCTGAGCAATATTCTGGACGCCGGCTTCGAGCAAATTTACGTGATGATGAATCCGTCGGTGTACGCTGTCGGCGACATTATCGATACGTACGTGTACCGGATGGGACTCGAGATGGGACAATTCAGCCTGGCGACAGCGGTCGGTCTGTTCAAGGGCGTGATCGGCTTCCTGCTTGTGGTGAGCGCCAACAGCTTGCTGCGCAGGCTTGGCCAGCGTTCGATATGGTAATCGGCCGACATTGGCCAGAGAGGAGAGAAGCAAGCCTTGCAGAAAACAAATGCTTATGATTATGGGATCTACTTGCTGCTGGCGATCGCCTGTGTCATTACGATCGTCCCCGTGCTTCACGTGCTGTCCGTCAGCCTCAGCGAGCCGCAAGCCGTCTATCGCTCCAATCTGATGCTGTATCCGCGGCAGCTGTCGTGGGATGCCTACCAATACGTCTTTGCCACCCCGACCTTGGTTCGCGCCTTCGGCATTACCGTATTCATCACGGTCGTCGGGACGATGCTCAACCTGCTGTTCACCATTACCGGCGCATATGCGTTATCCAAGCGAACGCTGCCGGGTCTGTCCTTCTTCATGATTCTCGTCATCGTCGTCATGAACTTCAATGCGGGCCTCATTCCGGGTTACTTGAACGTGAAGAGTCTTGGACTGCTGAACAGCGTGTGGGCGATGATTCTGCCGGGCGTTGTCAATGCGTTTAATTTGATTCTGATGCGCAATTTCTTCATGGACCTTCCGGAGGAGATCGAGGAGGCGGCGAAGATCGACGGCTGCAGCGATCTGGCGCTTATCTTCCGTATTGTTATCCCGATCTCGCTGCCCGCGATTGCGACGATCGGTCTCTTCTACGGCGTTGCCCACTGGAACGAATTTTTTAAAGGACTCTTCTACATTACCGACAATCGGCTGTGGCCGCTGCAGGTGCTGCTGAAGACGATCGTCTTCGACAACAACCTGAACTCGCTGGTCGGCGCCAATACGTCGGACATTCTCATTGAACCGGCGAATGTTCAGGCGGCTTCGATCGTGTTCGCGACCGTGCCGATCGTGATCGTCTATCCGTTCCTTCAAAAGCATTTTGTGAAAGGGATCGTCATGGGAGCGGTAAAGGGCTGAGCGCTCACGCTGTGCGATCCAAACTTGCGATAACAAGGGGAAAAGTTAAAGGAGCCTTGTATTCTCTTATTCGTGATACCGCTATCATTAGGCTCGTATCAACCACTCACCAAAGGAGGATTTGATTGGCATGATTAACCGAATCAAAAAAGGCATGGGGGCAACAACCGGCATCGTGATGGCGGCCGCGCTAGTGACGGGCTGCAGCGGTTCCGGAGACGAAGGCTCGTCGTCTACCGCATCCAACGCAGGTGCGACAGCGACGTCGTCCGAACGTCCGACCATATCAGTGATCAAACCGCTCTACTCCAGCCACGTATACTTTCCGGATTCCGGGCTGGAGAAGATCATCGAGGACGAATTGAATATCAATCTCCAGTATGAGACGCCGCCGAGCGGAGACTACAAGACGGTGCTCAACGTGAAGCTGGCAGGCGGCGATATTCCTGACATTGTGGCGACGATGAGCCCGGGAGACTCGGAGCACAATGCGCTGATCTCGCAAGGTGTCTTCCTCCCGCTGGACGATTATCTGGAGAAGTTTCCGAAGCTGAAGGAGAGCTTCAGCGAGGAGATCTGGGATCTGATGCGCAGTCCGACGGACGGGAAGATCTACGGCGTGCCCTGGCTTCGCGACCGGGGCGGCTCGGGCATCTTCATCCGCAAGGACTGGCTCGACAAGCTCGGCCTCAGCGAGCCGAAGACGCTCGACGAGCTGTATGACGTGCTCGTCGCGTTCCGCGACAAGGACCCGGACGGCAACGGCGCCAAGGATACGATCCCGCTCGCGTTCCGCGACAACAACCTGAGCACGATCTATCCGTTCGTCACGTTGTTCGGCGGCAATCCGGGCTGGTATCCGGAGTCTAGCGATCCGAACAAGCTTGTGTTCGGACAGGTGCAGCCGGAGATGGCGGAGATGCTGGCTTATCTGAACACGCTGCGCCAGGAAGGGCTGATCGACCCGGATCTGTTGATCGGCAATACGCTCGGACTGGATAAGTTCAAGGCCGGCACTGCCGGCGTTCTGGTCGGTACGCTCGGGGACTTCCGCCAGATGGTCGAGAGCACGACGATGAAGGCCGTCATCCTGGACCCGATCACGAACGGAGATCAGGTCTGGAAGCTGGCCCTTCCGGCGCTGCCTGTCTCGCGCACGAACCAGATCTCCGCCAAGTCTCAGAATCCGGAAGCGGCGCTGCGTTACCTGGAATATCAGGTGACGGATGGCTTCGATTATATTCAATACGGGGTAGAGGGCAAGACCTACAGCGTAGAGAACGGCGTCAAGATTCCGTTTGCCGAAGACAAGAAGGACAACAACTACAATACGACAACCGGTCTGGAGCTGCTGCAGCCGGAATGGCTGTTCTCCGATACGGAGAAATTCACGAAGTTCGTCTCGGTCGACAGCGCCAACTACATGCTGGGCAAAATCGACAATTATGAGAAAAACATCGCTTTCGATTATTTGCGCACCAACATCGTATTTCCGTATCGCAATGAGGTCTGGTCGCAGCTGGACACGATCTTGAAGGAAGGATACACCAAGATGATTGTCGATAAAAACGCCGATCCGATGGCGATCTTCGAGGAGACGGTGGAGAAATGGAAGGCTGCCGGCGGCACGAAGGTCATCGACGAGGCGAATGAGCTGCAGGAGGACAAATCGGCTCCGACCTATCGTTATCAGAAGAAGTAAGCGGTCAGAACGGTAAAGGAAGCGAGAATGAATGGAGGAATGAACGTTGAGGAGATCGATTCGCAGCTGGCTGACGGGCTTGTCGGCCGTACTCCTGTTGTTGCCGCCGCTTATGGGCGGCGCGCCGCGATTCGCGTCGGCCGATCCGCTGCCGACGGCTGTCGTGGAGGAGGACTTCGAAGCCGGAACGCTCGGCGCCGCGCCGAGCGGCTGGAGTCTGCCGGCGGCAGCCGACGGCTACGCGGAGATCGCGGACAAGATCGGCTTTCCCGGAGAGAAGGCGCTTAAGCTGGTGAAGAACGGCGCTTCGTCGAACTTCACGGAATTCCGCAAGGATATGCCGAGCCGCTCGCTGCCGTTCACGGTTGCGTACGATTATATGCTCGACGCAGGCTCCGCGCGGGAGCTGTGGTTCGACGCCGATAATACGGCGGCTTTCCCTTACGCGCTGGGTTACGAGCTCAGCTATGCGTATCCCGGCAGCGTCAAGGTGCCGATCGGCAGCATGCTGACGACGAATCCGCTGGATGATCTGTCGCTCGTCAAGGGAGCCTGGTATGCCATTCAACTGCAGATCGATCCGGCGAACAAGACATACGATCTGTACATCGATCATCAACTGGCGCTGGACGGCATGTCGTTCCGCAACGAGGCGAAGTCGTTCCTGACGCAGCTTACGTTCTGGTTCGACGCTACGGCAGCCGATAGTACAGCCTATATCGACGACCTGACGATCTACGACGGCCTGCTGCCGGAGCCGGAGCCGCTGCCGGTCTATGAGCCGACGGATGCCCTCCCGACCGGCGGGGCGGACGTGGTCGCTCCGGACGATATGAGCCCGTTTGTCCTGATGGGCGACGCTTCGGAGGATGGCGACAGCGCGCTGGAGGCGGTCTACGGCATGCCGTTCTCGACTGCGCTGCAGGCGCAGACGTACACCGAACCGCCGACGACGTTCGATCTGCAGCTCCAGGCGGTTAATTCGGGTTCGATCGGGGCGGGGGATACGATTGTCTATCGTTTCTACGTCAGAAGCTTGTCCGGCGACGGCGCGCAGACGCAGGCGCTGCTGGAGAAGAACGGCACGCCGTACACCAAGTCGTTAATGGAGGGCGTGCGTGTCAAGCCGGATTGGCAATTGATCCAGTTCTCCGCGCGATCCCTGGGCGACTATGCTCCCGGCGAGGCGAACGTCATCTTCCGTCTGGGCTTCGAGCCGCAGACGATCCAGATCGGCGGTGTGCAGGTCGTCAACTACCATCAGCAATACAAGCCGGAGCAATTCGTCCAGTACGATGTGTTCGCAGACAAGTCGGTGCCGCCGTACGAAGGGGCGGAGCCGGATGCGGACTGGCGGGCGGACGCCGCCGCACGCATCGAGCAATACCGGAAGGGCGACCTGCAGGTGACGGTACTGGACGCGAACGGCGATCCGTATCCGAACGCGTCGGTTGACGTGGAGATGAAGCGGCACGCGTTCTCTTTCGGCACGTCGGTGAACGACGATTTTCTGAGCAATCCCTCATCGGCTGCCGATCTCGCGAACTATCAATATTATGTCGAGCAGTTATTCAACAGCGCCGTCATCGAGAACAACATGAAGGGGCATCGCTACAATCTGCCGGGCAAGGCGGAGCAGGTGGACGACGCGTTAGATTGGCTGGAGGGCGAAGGGTTCGCATTGCGCGGCCACAATCTGATCTGGCAAGAATGGAATTGGTCGCCCCCTTCCTTCGAAGCGGCGAAGACGGCGCCGGAGACGCTGCGCCAGACCGTGCGCGATTACGTAACCGCAATGGCGGGGACGTTCGCGGGTCGCGTGGACGAATGGGACGTCATCAACGAACCGCTCGATCACCATGCGCTGACCGATATTCTGGGCATGCCGGAGATGGCCGAATGGGTGAAGGCGGCGCGCGCCGCCGATCCGGACGCGCTGATGTACGTGAACGAGTACGACATCGGGGAAGAGCCGGTGAACTACCACTATTGGGACGAGAAGCGCAGCACCCTCGTTCAACTGCTGGAGGATCTGGCAGACGAGGGAGCGCCCATCGACGGTATCGGCTTGCAAGGGCATTACAAGGAAAATCTGCTCCCGCCGGAAGAGCTGTATGAGGTGCTCGAGCAATTCGCAGACGTCGTGCCGCATATCAAGGGTACGGAATTCGATGTCAACATCACGGATGAAGAGGTGCAGGCGCAGTATCTGCACGATTATATGACAATTATGTTCAGTCATCCGCAGGTCGACGGTATCTTGATATGGGGCTTCTGGGACGGCATGCACTATGCCAACAATGCCCCGATCTTCCGCAGAGACTGGAGCCTCAAGCCGTCCGGAGAGGCCTTTATGGATCTGGTCTTCGATCAATGGTGGACCTCTGAGAATGGCGAGACCGACGCCTGCGGCGATTATACGACGAGAGGCTTCCTCGGCGATTACGAGGTGACGGTCGAGGCGGGCGGCGAGACGAAGACGGTGTCCCTGGTGCTGGAAGCCGGCGGTACAGACATCGTTGTCCAGTTGGATACGGCGACGGTGCCCGATAGGTAACAACAACATTAGCGGGTAAGGATGGGTGAAGATGGAAGCATCGGTATCGGAGAGAGAGACGGATAAGCGCTGGCTGCCGCTCGGATCGGAGATTCCGAAGGAATTTTATTGCGATCAGCCATACGTGGTCGTAACGAAGGACGGCAGTTGGCTGTGCGTGCTGACGACGGGAAAGGGCGTGGAGGGGGAGCCGGGGCAGCATGCGGTGTCCACCATAAGCCGCGACCAGGGCAAATCCTGGACGCCGCTGACCGATATCGAGCCGGCGGACGGCCCCGAATCCTCCTGGGTCATGCCGCTTGTCGTGCCGAGCGGGAGAATCTATGCCTTCTACACGTACAACGGCGACAATCAGCGGACGGTGCTCGATGACGGAGGGCAACAGATCCGGCGGGTGGATACGCTTGGACAGATGGCTTTCAAATATTCCGACGATCACGGCCGGAGCTGGTCGGATCGCCGGTACGTCGTTCCGATTCGCGGGATGGAGATCGACCGCCGCAATCCGTATCGGGGCAGCGTCCAGTTTTTCTGGGGTGTCGGCAAGCCTTGCATACACGAGAACGACGTCTACATCGGTCTGGCGAAGGTCGGCGGCTTCGGCGTCGGGTTCATGACAAGCTCGGAGGGTGTCTTCCTCAAGAGCAACAACCTTCTGCACGAGTCCGACCCGGAGCGGATCAAGTGGGAGACGTTGCCGGACGGGGATCGCGGCATCCGGGCCCCGCTCGGACCGATCGCCGACGAGCATAACTGCGTGGGCATGGGCGACGGCTCGCTGTATTGCACGTTTCGCACGATCGAAGGCCATAACGGGGCGGCGTACAGTCGTGATGGCGGCCATACGTGGACGGAGCAGGACTATGCCCGGTATACGCCGGGAGGGAGAGCGATCAAGCATCCGCGGGCGGCGAACTTCGTCCGCCGATTCAGCAACGGTCATTATCTCATGTGGTTCCACAATCATGGGCGGAGTTGGCTCGACAATCCGGTCGAGGCATACAAGAATCGCAACCCGGCCTGGATTTGCGGCGGCGTGGAGCGGGACGGCCACATCGTCTGGTCGCAGCCGGAGATCGTGCTGTACGACGACGATCTCGATACACGGATCAGTTATCCGGACTTTATCGAGGACGACGGACGGTACTTCATCACGGAAACACAGAAAACGATCGCGCGCGTGCATCAAGTGGATAACGGGCTGCTTGAAGCGGTATGGAGCCAACACGAGCGGTGCGAGGTAGCGGAACGGGGGGCCAAGCTGTCGGTACGGACGACGGAGGGGGACGTCAGCGGACATGACTGGCCGCAGCGGCTGCCGCTCGGTCGCGGCGAGGGCTTCGCGCTCGATCTATGGCTGGACGTTCCCGATGCGTCCGCCGAGCCCGAGTTGTTGACGACGCCGATCGCGGATACGCGCGATCCGGGCGGGAGCGGAGTCGTCCTGACATGGGAGGCGGATCGCACGGTTCGTCTTCGCATGAACGACGGACGCTGCGAGACGAGCTGGAGCAGCGATCCGGGGGCGCTCGACGCGCCCGGGATGCATCATCTCGTCGTCAACGTGGATGCCGGTCCACGAGTTATTGTGTTTATCGTCGACGGGCAGCTTCTCGACGGGGGGACGGCGCGGCAGTTCGGATGGGGACGACTGCCCGCATCCATGAGTGAGCTTCGCAGTTCGGCACAGCTTCGTTTAGGCACGCCCTGGCAGCTCCGGATCGCGCAGTTGCGCCTGTACGACCGTTATCTGACCACGACGGAGGCAATAGGCAATTACCGCGCCGAGGTGTCCGTATTCGCGGCGGCGGCCGGGGAGGCGATACGATGAGCCAGGCTTGGCGCCATTCGTTTCGACTGGGCATTAATCATCACCTGCTCTTCCCTGCGTCGCTCGCGAATGCGGAGGCGCATCGAGCGACGCTGCCGGAGGTGCTGGGATACACCGAGTTCGAGCTTGTCGATATGATGAGCTGGGAGGATGGAGCGGCGCTGGAGCGTCAGCGGCGGCTCGTAGAGACTAGCGGCAAGGAGCCGATCTACAATTGTCCGCTGATGAATGCGCTCGGGCGCAATCCGCATAGTCCGGTCGAGGCGGAGCGGGAGGCGGCGCTTGCAGAGATGCAGAGTCATCTGCAACGGGCGAAGACGCTTGGCGCCCGGAAGGCCGTTATCGCGAGCGGTCCGAACGCGCCGGCGTCGCAACGGGATCGTCAGACCGAGCTGTTCGTCCGTTATGTGGCGGAGCTGTGCGGTCGGCATCCAGAGCTGACACTGATGATCGAGCCGTTCGATTCGTCCATCGGCAAAAATCTGCTGATCGGTCCGACACACGAGGCGGCCGACGTCGTGGAGCGGGTGCGCAGATTAGGCCTGGCCAACATCGGACTGCTGATCGACATGGGGCATGTGCCGCTCCAGGGGGAGACCTTCGGCGAAGCGCTGCGGGCGGCGGCGCCCTATATCGGGCATGTGCATCTTGGCAGTTGCATCATGCGCGATCCGGCGCATCCGCTGTATGGCGACAATCATCCGCCATGGGGCGATCCGCAGGGAGAGAACGACGTTCCGGAGGCGAGCCGGTTCCTGCGCGGGCTGCTCGAAGTCGGCTACTTGAAGGACGGGCCGGGGGCAGATACAGGGCAAGATGCGGGGCATTGCTCGGAGGATCGGACGCAGCTTCCTACGGTGACGCTGGAGATGCGGCCGTATACCGATCGAACGGAGCGGGATAGTGTGGAACGCTTCCTCGAGAAGCTTGACGACGCCTGGAGCCAAGCGACGGATACAACGATAATCGCGGAGCCGGGAGGGGAGCCGATATGAAATGGATGGTACGGGTCGACATGGAGGGAGTGACCGGAGTTGTTCGCATGAATCAGGTCATCCCCGGCGCGTCGGAATATTCGTTCGGACAGCGGATGATGATGCATGATCTGCACGCCTTGCTTGGCGGCCTGCTCCAGCGGCCGGAGGACGAGGTTGTACTCTACGATATTCATTTTTTCGGCACGAATATCGATCTGGAGGCATTGGGACCGAATGTGACGGCCATCTGCGGCAAGCCGCATTATACGCCCGACAACGGGAGCTTCGTCGACGAGAGCTTCGACGGCCTGATTCTTCTCGGCCTGCACGCCAAGGCGGGAATGCCGGATGCGCTGCTCGCCCATAGCTACGAGCACGATATCACGCATATGGATGTGAACGGGCTGGAGGTCGGGGAGATTGGGCTGGAGGCGCTGATGGCCGGCGAGTCCGGCGTGCCTCTGGTCATGGTCACAGCGGATTCCGAGGGAGCTGCCGAAGCCGAACGGCTCGTGCCGAACGTAGTCACGGCCGTGACCAAGCTGTCGCTCTCCGGCGAAGGGGCCGCCTGTTACCCGCCTAGTAGAACGGCGGAGCTGCTGCGGGCAGGCGCGATGGCTTGCGTGCAAGCGGTTAAGCATATTCGCCCGCTGTGCATCGAAGGGCCGATACGGCTGGAGATGCGTCTGAAGGAGGGGGATCTGCTCCGCAAGCTGCATGACCGCATACCGGAAGCCTTCCTGACGCCGAATCGGCTTGCGCTGAACGGAGACTCGGTCATCGAGGCGTGGCGGCAATACTTGACGGCAAAATCTTAGCCTGGAAAAGGGCAACGTGAAAATGTCGGAAGTTTCCTCGAAAGGGAGCCCCGAAAATCAAAGCAAGCAAAGTAAGCCGGCGCTGTGTTATTACACGGCCCGGCTTTACTTCTATAAGTGCGCCCGGCATGGGCGGTAACTAGGCGGTGCAAGTCCGCTACAGGCTTGGCAGTAGGAACTGTTAGCTGAAGGCAAGGGTGTCGGTCGCGAGGCCGAATCTGAAGGAAGCCGGAGGCAAACC
>NZ_SSOB01000051.1 GCF_004801405.1 Cohnella fermenti | reverse complement strand
TAAACGACTCTGTTGCCAGCTTCGCTCCAAGACTCGCTATTGGTGGCGTGGCTTCGCCTTTTCCAAGCAGGGTTTCCACCTGCTAAGTTACTCAACCTATGCTCGGTCGCTCTGGTTTTTCACATTCGTTCGTCTACTTTAGCGTGTCCGTCGCGGCCGCCGCCTCGGTTTGCAGGGCAAGCAGCTTCCTCTCGAAGCTCAGCGCGTACTCCGCCGTCCATACCGTGCTGCCACCCCTCCGGATCTCAAGCAGATAGCCCGGCGGGGGAGGCGACTCGACGTCGGACTTCCGCACAACGAGGAACGTCAGCGCTTGCCGCTTCATCCGACCGCCGGGGCCGACTCCGATCTCAACGAAGGCCGGACGATAGTGACCGGCGTGAACGCCCTCTCTCTTCTTCAGATACTCAAGCGCCTCCGTTCCGATCCGGTACACCTTGCCTTCCGCCCAGCCTCCGCCTCCAAGCTCCGCCAGATCGGCTCGCCCCCCGTCCTTGGCCCGACGGGAGAAGCGCAGGTCGTACCCCCGCAGCACGCCCCTGCCCAAGCAATCCCGGAACAGATGGTCGACCTTCGCCCGCCTGAACCTCTCATCGTCCATGCACGACGCATAGGCGAAGTACAGCAGCGTCTCCCGCTCCCGCTCGCGCCTGCAGAACGCCCAGTCGCCATGCTCGATCGACGGAAGCTCCCCCCGCTTCGCTCCCGGATACAGATAGACGTACGCCAGCTCCTCACCGCGGTCGGTAAAAACCGGTTGGAGCGCCCGCAAGCTCCGTTGCGAACGCGGCCCCGTCTCGCACGCTCCATCTCGTATGCCTTCCCAAGCATCCAGCAGGCGAAGCGTCTCCATCGGCACCCGGAACAGCTCGCCGTAGACGAAGCCCCCGCCACCCGGACACAGCACCGGATACCCTTCTCCGGTATCGTGCAGCTTGCCGGCCGTCCAGCATTGCTCCGCGACGCGCTCCGCCCCCTTGAGCAGCTTGCGATTGCCTTCGCTCCTCCGCGCATTGCCGTATACGAACACCAAAGCGGAACGTTTATCCATCGCTTTATCCTTCACGTTATCCTTTACACTATCCATCACGTTATCCGTCACGCTATCCGTCATTCACCATGCCTCCCTCGCACCGCCGAAGCGCCGCTGCATTCCTCCTCATCGTATGTAGCCCGAACTCCAAGCAGAATGCGCAATACCGCTCTCCGCGTTGCGGGAGGTCATCCGTACAAGCAGGATTCGGCCACATGCATACAGGTATGAATAGAGGGAGGTTGATTGTCTCATGCCGGCATATCGCAGCGTATCGTTTAAGAGCAAGTGGGTCAAAACAAAGTGGCTGCTCGCCGACGAGGCGCTTGAGGAGTATGTTCCGTGGACGCTCCCGTTCACGGCGGCGAATCTGGCGAAGATTCTCTCCCGTCATTCGACCGTCTACTTCAAGCCGACCGGCGGAACCGGGGGCAGACGAATCATTCGCATCGCCCGGCAAGGGGAACAATATACGACGAAGCTTCGCCATACGACCCGCAAACACGCGGGAGCGGAGGCGCTCCAGGCGTACTTAAGCAAGAAGGCCGCCTCGGAACCTTATCTCTTGCAGCAAGAAATTCCGCTCGTTACCGTGAAGGGCAAGCCGTTCGACATCCGTGTCATGGTGCAGAAGACGTCGGAGGGAGCTTGGACGAGCACGGCGCTGTTCATGAAGATCGGCAAGTCCGGATCGGTCGCAACGAACTACAACCAGGGTGGGAAAATCGGTTTTTTCGAACCGACGCTTGAAGACGCCGGGTTCCGGGACGACGAGATTCGCCGCATTCGGACGGAACTGGAGGAGCTGGGAGAGTCGGTCGGAGCGTTGTTCGACAGGCACAAGTCGGGCTTCCGCGAACTGGGGCTCGACGTCGCCCTGGATAATCGCGGACTGCTGTGGATTCTCGAGGTCAACACCCGGCCGCAGTTCTATCCGCTGAAGAAGATGAGCGACCGTACGCTGTATCGCAAAATCGTCTCGTATGCCGAGCAATACGGGAGAAAAAAGTAGCGGATGAATGTGCGGATGTGCGGCATGGAGCCACAACGACAAATAGCGGCAGAGGAATGCCCTTCCTCTTGCCGCTATTTTCTACTTGGGAGACTTTATTGGACGCCTGCCGCCGCTACCTCCACCCGGTACGTTCCCGAGCCGAGTTGGAAGCTCAGCCCCTCGGCCGACTCCGACACGGCCGACACGCCTGCGGCTTCCGCCAGCGGGCGGCCGGATTCGCTTGCGGCGGCCAAGGCGGCGCCCGCCAGCAACACATCGGCTTCGGCATTCGCCGGCACCGTGAACTCGTAGGCGATGCCGCCGTCCGCCGTCCGCTTCCAGGCGGAGCGGATCTCGCCGTACGGCGACTCCAGCTTCGCCTCGGCGTGGCGCAGCGATCCGCCCGGCAGCGGCTGCAGCTTGATCCGGCGATACCCCGGCTCGTTCTCGTCCGCGTCGATGCCCGCGACGGAGCCGAACAACCAGTCGCCTACCGCCCCGTACGCGTAGTGATTGTACGAGTTCATGTCGTCGCTCCAGAAGCTGCCGTCCGGCTTGATGCCGTCCCAATGCTCCCAGATCGTCGTCGCCCCGCGCACGACCGGGTACAGCCAGGACGGATACTCCCGGCGCTCGAGCAGCTTGTAGGCCAACTCCCCGTAGCCGTAGCGAGTCAGCACGTGGCATAGGTACGGCGTGCCGACGAAGCCCGTCGTGAGCTGCGTTCCGCTCTCTTCGATCAGCTTCGCGAAGCGGTCCGCCGCTTGCCGGCGATCCTTCTCCTCGAGCAGGTCGAACATGAGCGCGACGGCGTAGGCCGTCTGGGTCGGCGAAGCGACGCGGCCGCTCGGCGTCACGAATTCGTTCCGGAACGCGGTTACAATGCGTTCGTACATCCCGGCGTATTCCTCGTGCTCCCGCTCGAGCCCGAGCACCTTCGCCGCCTTCGCTACAATGCCGGTCGAATAGGCGTAGAATGCCGACGCGATCAGCTCGCGCGGGGTCGCTCCGACATAGCTGTTCTCCTTCGCATCGAGACCGAGCCAATCGCCGAAGTGGAAGCCCGTGTTCCACAGGAACTCGTTATCCCCCTGGGCCCGAATGTACTCGACCCAGCCCTTCATGCTCGGGAACTGCTCGCGGAGGACGCGTTCATCCCCATAGCGCTCGTAGACGACCCACGGGCAGATGACGGCCGCGTCTCCCCAAGCTGCCGAATTGTGTCCGGCGATCTTCAGCTCGGGGATGACGTGGGGCACCCCGCCGTCCGGCTGCTGGTCGGCCGCGAGGTCCCGCAGCCACTTCACGAAGAACGGCGCGACGTTGCGGTTGTACGTCGAAGCGCGGATGAACGCCTGCGCGTCGCCCGTCCAGCCGAGCCGTTCGTCCCGCTGCGGGCAATCCGTCGGCACGTCGACGAAGTTGCCGATCTGCCCCCAGACGATGTTGTCCGCCAGCTTGTTGATCAGCGGATCGGAGCAGCGGAAGCTTCCCGCCGCCTTCAGGTCGCTCGTCAGCACGCAGCCGACGAACTTCCCGGCGATGCGCTCCGCCGGAATTCCTTCCACCTTCACATAACGGAAGCCCTGGAACGAGAACGTCGGGTGGAAGCTCTCTTCGCCTTCCCCGGAGCAGACGTATTCGATCGTCTGCTTCGCCGACCGAAGATTGCCGACATAGAAGTTGCCTTCGCGGTCGAGAACCTCGGCGTGCTTCAGCGTAACGACGGTGCCCGCAGGCTCGTTCACGGCGAAGCGCACCCAGCCGACCATGTTCTGGCCGAAGTCGATAACCGTCTCGCCGCGCGGCGTCGTCAGCACCGATACCGGAACGATCTCGTCGACCCGGCGGACCGGCTCGTTCTCCTGCGCGACGAGCTTCGCCTGCGGGCGGGCGCTCGCACGAACGGAGCTCCATGCACGGTCGTCGAAGGCGGCAGCGTTCCACCCTTTCTTCTCCAAGCGGGCATCGTACCGTTCCCCATGATACAGCTCGGACATCCGCAGCGCCCCGTCGCTGCCGCGCCACGATTCGTCCGTGCCGACGACTTCCTCCGAGCCGTCCGCATAGCGCACGTGAAGCTTCGCGAGCAGAAGCCGTTCCTCGCTGCGCCTCTTCTGGCCGTTCCAGCCAAGCACGCCGCGGTACCAGCCGTTGCCGAGCTGAACGCCGATCGCGTTATCCCCTTCCGTCAGAAGCGACGTCACGTCGTACGTCTGATACTGCAGCCGCTTCTCATAGCTCGTCCATCCCGGATTCAGATGCGTGTCGTCGGCTTCCCGACCGTTCACGAACAGCTTGTAGGCGCCGAGCGCCGTCGCGTAGATCCGGGCCGAAGCGATCGCCCCCTTCAGTCGGAAGCCCTTGCGCAAGTAAGCGATCGGCTCGTCGTCCTCCTCGTCCAGAGGCAGTGTATGCGAGATCCATTGCGCTCCGTCCCACTCCTCCTCCGGGAAGAAGGCCGTCTCGAACATGGCCTGGGAGCTCCACTCGGATTCCGCGCCTCCAAGGTCCCATACCTTAACCCGATAGTAGTAACGAGTCCGCGAACGAAGCGGAGCCCCTCTGTAAGCGATCAGCACGGACTGGCCGCTCTCGGTCCGCTCCGTATCCCAGACGATGGCTTGCGCGAATTCCGGGTCCTCGGACACTTGCAGCCGGTAGGCTCCTTGGAGAGCGCCTCTCCCTTCCGTCCGCAGCTTCCAGCTCAGCCTCGGCTCCCGGTCGTCGATGCCGACGGGGTTCGTCTTATGATTGCAGGTCAGATCGTAAATCTCGATAGTCGCCATATCGCTCTCTCCTTGAATGTAGGATGAATGTTCGTCTCTGAGAGCAGTTTAACGCGCTTACATGGCAAGAAATAGAGCTGATTCGGACGGATTAAGGTGGTAAAATGGACATCAAAGAGCACTCGGGGAAAAGAGGCGGAGGCATGGGACAACACTCGGAGTACAGCATGGAGCAATCGAGCCATTCGGCAAGGCAGCCCCGGCACACGCTCAAGGGAAGCGAGCTGTTCCGCAGCGGGCTGCGCATCTTCGTCAATCGGGCCGAGGAACGCTTCGACCTGGGGCTGCACGAGCACGACTTTATCGAGCTGACCTATGTGGCGGAAGGCTCCGGCTTCCACTACCTGGGGGATCGGATGCTTCCCGTGTCCCGAGGCGATCTGTTCGCCTTGCCTGTCGGCAGCTCGCACGTATTCCGCCCCTCCTCCCTGGAGAGAAACAGCCGCCTCGTCGTCTACAACGTCGTCTTCGACGAGGCGCTTATGGGCGAGATCGCGAGCGACGTTCCCGACCTCGGCCTGGATGCGCTCTGGCGCTCCTTGGCCGGAGACTCGGGCGAGCTGAGCGCGGTGCGCGACAAGCGGCTGCGGCTCGAGCCTCTCTTCGAGCGGATGCACGAGGAGCACGCCGCAGCGGGGCCCGGCTGCTCCGCCATGCTGCGCGCGATGCTCGCCCAGCTCGTCATCGAATGGGCGCGGCTGCTCCGCATGGAGGCTCTGCCCGTGGAGCCGGGCGGAGGCGACCTCATCGCGGACGCCTCCGCCTTCATCCGCGAGCGGTTCGCGGAGCCGCTTGCGCTGCGCGACGTCGCCGGCGCGTTCCGCTTGAGCGAACGGCACTTCCACCGGCTGTTCAAGCGTCGCACGGGGCAGACGTTCCATGAGTTCGTGCAGCGTCAGCGGGTCCACGCCGCCTGCGAGCTTCTCCGCTCGACCGATCACAAGCTGGAAGCGATCGCGAGCCTCGTCGGCTACCGCGACCCGCAATCGTTCGCCCGCGTGTTCAAGCGCATCGAAGGCTGCACGCCGGGGCGGTATCGGAAATCCTCGGAGCGTGCTTCGCTATAGGGGACCGTTATCGTTGCCGAAGCAGAAAACGACATAAATCGACAACCCCCCGCTTTTCCCCGAGTATCCTCGTACCATCGTTTTTGCGCAAAGGGTGCCTTATCCCTCCCGCTCAGATTATCCAATTTGTGGAATTCTGATCAGAAGGGATAAGGCACCCTCTTAGAAGAAGAGCAAGCGCACCCAAACGGGCACCCTGCGAAAAAGAAAAGCCGACCGGGCAAGCCCGGCCGACTGATCGAATCAATCATGGAAATTCGTGCCGTCCGTTACCGGCTTGACGTAACCCGTGCGGATGACGAAGTCGCCGAAGTGCTCGCCGCTTACGCGCTCCGACGCATAGCGGTGAAGGATCGGCTTGAGCGTGTCGATGATCTCTTCCTCGCCGATGTTCTCGCGATACATCTTGCTAAGACGGTCGCCGCTGAAGCTGGCTCCCATGTACATGTTGTACTTGCCCGGGGACTTGCCGATGAAGGCGATCTCGCCGAGCGCAGGACGGGCGCAGCCGTTCGGGCAGCCGGTCATGCGGATGTTGATCTCCTCGTCTTGAATGCCGGCTTCCTCGAGGATCGGCTCCAGCTTCGTGATCAGCGTCGGCAAGTACCGCTCCGCTTCGGCCATCGCCAGGCCGCAGGTCGGCAGCGCCACGCAAGAGAGCGCGCTCCGGCGCAGAGCCGAATATTGCGTGCCTTCGCCGATGCCGTACTGCTTCAGAATGGCGGCGATCTTCGTCTTCTTCTGGCTCGTCACATTGGCGATGACAAGGTTCTGGTTCGCCGTCAGGCGGAAGTCGCCGGTATGGATCTTCGCGACCTCGCGAAGCGCCGTGCGCAGCGGGTAGCCTTCGATGTCCTTGACGCGGCCGGCCTGAATGTACAGGTTCAAGTTCCACTTGCCGTCCTTGCCCTTGATCCAGCCGTAGCGATCGCCCGTATGGTCGAAGCGGAACTCGCGGGCCGGCTGCAGTTCCCAGCCGAGGCGGTCGTGCAGCTCGTTCACGAACCACTCGAGGCCGTGACGGTCGATCGTGTACTTGAAGCGCGCATTCTTGCGTACGGAACGGTTGCCGTAATCGCGCTGGATCGTCACGATCTTCTCGGCGAGCTCCAGCACTCGATCCGGAGTTACGAAGCCGATGAGCTTGGCAAGCTGCGGATACGTCGCCGTATCCCCGTGAGTCATGCCCATGCCTCCGCCTACGCAGACGTTAAAGCCGACCAACTTGCCTTTTTCCACGATGGCGATGTACCCCAGGTCCTGCGAGTAAACGTCCACATCGTTGGACGGCGGAACCGCGATGCCGATCTTGAACTTCCGCGGCAGATAGACCGGCCCGTAGATCGGCTCGACCGTATCGCCTTCAATGCCGTCGCTCTGCGGCAGGCTGTCCAGCACCTTCTCGCCGTCCAGCCAGATCTCATGATACGCAGGCGTCTTCGGAGCCAGATGGCTCGTCAGCTTCTGCGCCCACTCGAACACCTCGGCGTGGATCTCCGACTGGTACGGGTTCGGGTTGCACATGACGTTCCGGCTGACGTCGCCGCACGCGGCCAGCGTCGAGAGCAGCGCATCGTTGATCTCGCGGATCGTCTTCTTCAGGTTCCACTTGAGCACCCCGTGCAATTGGAACGCCTGACGGGTCGTCAGCTTCAGGCTGCCCGTGCCGTACTTGTCGGCCAGTTCGTCCATGACAAGCCATTGCTCCGGCGTCGCGACTCCGCCCGGAGTTACGACGCGCAGCATGAACTGGTAATACGGCTCCAGCTTCTGCTTCTCGCGCTCGGTGCGGTGGTCGCGGTCGTCCTGCATGTAGCTGCCGTGGAACTTGAGCAGCCGATTGTCCAGGTCCGGCAAGCCGCCCGTGATGCGGTTCGCGAGCGACTCGACGAGCGATCCCTTCAGATAATGGCTTTCTCGCTTCAGATGTTCGACGTCGCTTGGCGGCCCGCCGATCGGTTCTACCTTATGATGATTCGCCACGATTGTCAGCTCCTTCGTTCAGGCGATTAATATACGTCTCGTTGGTAACGGCCCTGCTCCTGCAGTTCGGCCACATATTCGGCGGCAGCTTCCGGGCTCAAGCTCCCGTACTGGCCGACGATCGCAAGCAGTGCGGCATGAACGTCGTGCGCCATATGCTTCTCGTCGCCGCAGACGTATACATGGGCGCCGTCCTGAAGCCACTTGTACAGCTCCGCTCCGTTCTCGAGCATGCGATGCTGCACGTACACCTTCTCGTCCGTGTCGCGGGAGAACGCCACGTCCAGCTTCGTCAGGACGCCGTCCTTCAGCATGCGCTGCCAGTCCGTCTGATACAGGAAGTCGGTCACGAAGTTACGATCCCCGTAGAACAGCCACGACGGTCCCGTCGCTCCGAGTTCCTCGCGATCCTCCATGAACGCGCGGAACGGCGCAACGCCCGTGCCCGGCCCGATCATGATAACCGGCGTCTCCGGGTTGACCGGAGGCTTGAAGTTCGGGTTCTGCTGGATGAAGACCGGCAGCGTATCGCCCACGGACAGCCGCTCGGACACCTGTACCGAGCAGACGCCCTTGCGCTCGCGGCCGTGCGTTTCGTATTCGACCTTGCGGATCGTCAGGTGCACTTCGTCCGGATGGGAGTTGATGCTGCTTGCGATCGAGTACAGACGCGGCGGCAGCTTGCGCAGCAGTTGCCCCAGATCCCCCGGAGACAGCGTCCACGGACCGTAATCGCGCAGCAGATCGAGCAGGTCGCGGCCGCCGATGTACGCCTTGAGCTCATCTTTATTGTCCGGCTTGATTAGATCCGCCAGCTTCGCGTTGCCCGAGAACGCGACAGCCTTCTCCAGCAGCGGCTTCGTCAGCACGGTAATCTCGTAATGATGCAGCAGCGCCGTGCGCAGCGGCGATGTCTCGCCGTTCTTGCCGGTGACGACCGCCTCGTCCGGGTTCCACTTCAAGTACGACAGGATCTCGTCGACCAGTGTCGGATCGTTCGTCGGGAAGACGCCCACCGCATCGCCCGGCGAATACGTCAGGCCGGAGCCTTCGAGCGACAGCTCGAGATGGCGCGTCTCGCGATCCGTATCCCGGCCGTTCAGGTTCAGGCTCTCCAGCACCTCGGCGTGGAACGGATTCGCGCGGGAATATTCCGATTCCGAGCCCGCTGCCCCCGCAACTGCTGCCTGAGCGCCTGCGACGCCGGAAGCGGCACTTGCGGACGCCGAGCCCGCGGACGTCGCCGCGCTTACCGCGGCGCTAACGGAAGTGAGCCAGCCGGAAGCCGCATCCTCGAAGTCCACGTCGCAATCGACGCGGGCCGCGATGCGCTCCGCCCCAAGCTCCTCAAGCCGCTTGTCGAAGTCCTGGCCGGTCTTGCAGAAGAATTCGTAAGACGTATCGCCCAGGGCAAGCACGGCGAACTTCGTTCCGTCCAGCTTCGGCGCGCGCTTGCTGTGAAGGAACTCGTGGAACGAGATCGCATTGTCGGGCGGATCTCCTTCGCCGTGCGTGCTCGCCACGACGAACAAGTACGGGGCCTTCTTCAGGTTGTTCGTCTTGTATTTATTCATCGCCGACAGCGTGACCTCGAAGCCCTGGCCCTTCAGTTGTTCCGCCAAGCGACCCGCCAGCCGCTGGGAATTGCCCGTCTGGGAGCCGAACAGAATCGTCGCCTCGCGAGGCACCTCGGGCGCCGCTGCTTCGGCAACCGCAGCCGGCGACGCGGATGCGACGGCAACTGCCGCTTCGATGGCCGACGACGCAAGAGCCGCAGCTCCCGCACTGCCGCTGCGATAGAAGGTAAGGTAACCGTTAAGCCAATGAATCTGAGCTTCCGTCAACGTCGGGAGCAGCTTGTTGAGAAGCTCGGCCTGCTCGCCCGTAAACGGACTGTTCGTTACTAAAAGTTGCAACTATGTCCACCTCGCACGGTTCGTTGGATATCCGACAACGTTACTTTGTTTAAATTAAGTTTAATACTACCTTAGTCCGCCTCAAGGTTCAATGATTTCGTCGATTGTTGTCTATAAGACTTTCTCGGGAATTTATCACTTTTTATTATAAAACCGTTCAAACGTTCAAAAAGTGTTCAAAATACCCGTCAAAAAAACCCGCAAGCCCGCCTAGCGCACCAACCCTATGCCAACCCGCCGAGCCCCGCAAGCTCGTCAAACAAATCAAGCTCCTCAAACAAACCAACATATTGAACTCGCCAAGCACACATCAACCCCACCAAACCTGCCAGCCAATCACCACCGCCAAATCCGCTGATTTCGCTAATTCCGCCGTTCCTCTGCCGTTTCCCTCCGCTGCTTGCCGACCCGCGAATGTGAAATTTCACATTCATCGGCTCAGATTCACCTAGTATTTGCGCGTTTTATGTGGTTTTTAGCATATATGGAGCATTTCCGGCCGGAATCGAATCAACGAAGGCGGTTTTTCGCATAAAATCATCCAAACACCCCGTTTCGGACCGTCGCGAATGCGGTTTTTCACATAAAATTCGTCGCCTGATGCCTTCATGCCCGCAAAAAAAGAACAGCGCCCGCATCGCGCGAGCGCCATTCCATCTGTGCCATTCAAGCATCCGTTCCATCCATGCCATTCATCCGTGCCATCCATGCCACACGTTCCGCCATCCTTCGGCCTTGCCCTTGCCCTTGCTCTCTCCCTTGCCTTTGCCCTTCTCCTACCCTCTCTTCTTGCGCGTCATCACGTCGAAAATAACTGCCGCCGCCAGCACGCCGCCGCGAATCATGTACTGGTACGAGATGCCGACCCCGAGCAGGTTCATCCCGCTGGAGAGCGACGTCATGACGATGGCGCCGATGATCGAGCCGGTCACCTTGCCGACGCCGCCAGCCGCGGACACGCCGCCGACATAGGCGGCCGCGATCGCATCGAGCTCGAACAGCGTTCCCGCCGTCGTCGTCGCCGAGTTCAGGCGCGCCGTGTACAGAATGCCGGACAACGCCGACAGGAGCCCCATCGAGCCGAACACGATATAGGTGATCTTCTTGACATTGATCCCGCTCAGGTGGGCCGCTTCCGGATTGCTTCCCACCGCGTAGATATGCCTTCCGAGCACCGTCTTCGTTGTCAGGAAGTGATAGATCGCGGTCACTCCGAGCATGATGATGACCGTCCAGGAGAAGCCGTTGTAGCCTGCGATAATATACGTGATATAGGCAACAATAAACGAGACGAACACGACCTTGAGCGCAAAGATGCCCTTCGAGACGACCTCGAAGCCGTACTTCAGCTTGTTCCGGCGGGCGGACAGCTCGCTGATCACATACAGGAAGATAACGGCCACGCCCAGCAGCAGCGAGAGCACGTGCAGCCCGCCCGCCTCCGCCAGCGAAGGAATGAAGCCGTTGCCCAAAGCGTTGAAGCTGTCTTGCTCGACGATGACCGTGCCGGACTTCTCCGTCACGCGCAACAACGCCCCGCGGAAAATCAGCATTCCTGCCAGAGAAGCGACAAACGACGGAATGCCGACACTCGCCACGAACACGCCGTTGAACATGCCGATCACGATCCCGAGCACAAGGATGATCGGAATTGTCAGGTAGACCGGCACGCCGGCCTGCGACATCAGAATCGCGGCGATCGCTCCCATGAAGCCGGCCGCGAAGCCGACGGACAGGTCGATATGCCGGATGACGATAACGAGCGTCATCCCGACGGCGAGCACGGCAATGTAGCCCGTCTGATCGAGCAGATTGCTGATGTTGCGCGAGGACATGAACAGGCCGTCCGTCAGAATCGTGAACACGAGCATAATGACGAACAGAGCGATGTACATGCCGTATTCGCGAATGTTGATCTTCAAGAGAGATTTCGCTTCTTTGTATAGATTCATAGATGTTCCTCCTACTGCGTGGCGAATTGCATGATTTTCTCTTGATCCGCTTCTTCGATCGGCAGCTCGCCCTTGATGCGGCCTTCGGCCATCACGTAGACGCGGTCGCTCATTCCGAGCACCTCGCCGAGCTCGGACGAGATCATGATGATGCTCATCCCTTCGCTGATCAGCTTGTTCATAATCGTGTAAATCTCGAACTTCGCCCCGACATCGATCCCCCGCGTCGGCTCGTCGAGAATCAGCAGCTTCGGCCCGACGAACAGCCACTTGCCGAGGCTGACCTTCTGCTGGTTGCCGCCGCTGAGCTTGCCGACGATCTGCTCGACCGAAGGAGCCTTGATGGACATCGACTCCTTGTACCGCCCCGCAACCTTGATCTCCTCGTTGTCGTTGATAACGCCCTTCGAGGAGATGCCGGACAGGTTCGCCGCCGTGATGTTGCTCTTGATATCCTGAATGAGGAACAGCCCGTCGCCCTTCCGGTCTTCCGTCACGTAGGCGATCCCCGCCTTGATCGCGTCGCTCGTATGCTTGAACGCCGCGGGGGAACCGTCGACCCACAGCTCGCCTTCCAGCCGGTAGCCCTTCGGATTGCCGAAGATGCTCTGGGCCAATTCCGTACGTCCCGAGCCCATCAGCCCGGCGATGCCGACGATCTCGCCCTTGCGGACATGCAGATTGACGTTCCTCGCAACGCTGCGGCCAAGCTGGGGATCGTAGGCCGACCAGTCGACGACTTCGAGGATTTTGTCCCCGAATGTTCGGTTCGCGCGCTTCGGATAAATATCGTCGATCTCCCGCCCGACCATGTTCTTGATAATGATGCTCTCTTGGATCTCTCCCTTGGCGGCGTCGAGCGTGCAGATCGTGCGCCCGTCCCGAAGCACCGTCGCCTTGTCGGCGATTGCGATGACTTCCTTCAGCTTGTGGGAGATCATGATGCACGTAATGCCCTGCGCCTTCAGCTCCCGCAGCAGCCTCAGCAGGTTCTCGCTGTCGTTCTCGTTCAGCGCCGCCGTCGGCTCGTCGAGAATGAGCAGCTTGACGTTCTTGCTGAGCGCCTTGGCGATCTCGACAAGCTGCTGCTTGCCGACGCCGAGGTCCCTCACCCGCAGCTCCGGGTTCACGTCCAGCCCGACCTTGCCAAGCATCTTCTTCGCTTCGGCAATCGTTCGGTTCCAATCGACAATGCCTCCGCGCTGCACCTCATTCCCCGCGAAGATATTCTCGTATACCGTCAGATCCGGGAACAAGGCCAGCTCCTGGTAAATAATCGCAATTCCCGCCCTGACGCTGTCGCCGATCGCAGAGAAGCTCTGAACGGCGCCTTCGAACAAGATGTCTCCCAGATACGTCCCATGCGGGTAAACTCCGCTCAGCACCTTCATCAGCGTCGACTTTCCGGCCCCATTTTCCCCGATCAGGCAGTGGATCTCGCCCTTCTCCACCTTGAAGCTCACGTCGGTCAGCGCCTTGACGCCCGTGAACTCCTTGGTGATGCCGTTCATCTCCAGAATGTAGTCGCTCATCGCTATGCGCTCCTTCATGCCATCGCGGGATAGCGACGGACGAATCCGCGGCTATCCCGTGAGTCCTTCTAGTCGCTTGCGCGCCGTCCGATCAGAGTCCCTTGAAGTCGCTCGCCGGGTAGTAGCCGGAGTCGATCAGCTCGGACTTGACATTGTCCTTGTCGACGACGATAACATCGGTCTTCTTCGCCTGGACTTCCTTCTTCCCGTTGTCGTAAGAGCCGTTCGTCTCCGGCGTCTTGCCGTCGAGAACCGCGATCGCGATGCCCATCGCGTCCGTCACGAGAGTGCGCACGTCCTTGAACACCGTCATCGATTGCGCCCCGTTGATCACATACTGCACGGAAGCCTTCTCCGCGTCCTGCCCGGTGACCACGTAGCTCTTGATCGCCGAGTCGGAAGCGAACACGTCTGCGATGGAGCGCGCCGTTCCGTCGTTCGGAGCGAGGATGGCGACGTCGCCCTTCAGGTCCGCGGAAGCGGCCGTCAGGTGAGTCTGGGCCTTGTTCTTGGCTTCGTTGGCGTCCCAGTTCGTCGTCACCTGGCCGATGATCTTCGCTTGCTCGTCGCGGCTCAGCTCCGCCTTGCCCTTCAGCGCTTCCGCTTCGCTGGAGTTCGCGATCTTGAACGTGCCGTCCGCGATCTTCGGCTGCAGCACCTTCCAAGCGCCTTCGAAGAACAGGAACGCGTTGTTATCCGAAGCAGCGCCCGCATACAGGTACAGCGGCTCGCCGGAGCCCTTGGCGTGGTCGACGAGGTACTGCGCTTGCTTCGCGCCGACATCGTTGCTGTCGAACGTGACGTAGTAATCGACCGCGTCCGTGCCCGTGATCAGACGATCGTATGCGATAACCGTGATCTTCTCCTTCTTGGCGGCTTCGACCGCGGAAGCGGCTGCCGCGCCGTCCTGCGGGCAGATGATCAGGACGTCGATTCCCTTGTTGATGAGCGTCTCGACGTTCTCCTTCTCCTTGGCGGAGGAGCCTTGGCTGAACAGAATCTCCGTCGTGTACTTCGTGCCCTTGAGCGCGTCCTTGAACCGGGTCTCGTCTTGCACCCAGCGAGGCTCGTCTTTGGTCGGCAGGACGATGCCCACGCTGACCTTGTTCTTGCCGCCGTCGTTGCTGCACGCCGCCGCCAGCGCGGCGAACATCATGATTACAAGCATAAGTGCGATTGCTTTGAAGCCTTTTCTCATTCTTCGTTACCCCTCTCGATAATTGATCTTGATTGCTCGCAAGACCAACTATAGCACCGGAACGAGGGGGTGGAAGCGCATACTTCCAGCACTCTTTTGCGAGCTTCTGGAGTTTTTTGAGGAGGTGGGGTTACTTGGCTAACGATGCTCAAGCACACACAAAAACACCGCTGTCGAGGGCTGCCTCACAACGGTGTTTGCATTCGTGCAAGCTATCTAGGCAGGATGCCTTTGTCTTGAAATTCCTTTATCTTCTCGAACTGTCCCGTATCGATTAAATGTTTAATATGGATTTCTTCGTACTTCTCGCTCATATCGTTGCTGATCCAGTAATAATCCTCCAAACGCATGGAATGGGTATACTTGTTCAAGGACCACATATCATATTCGGTTCCTATCCCGCTGCTCTCCAAAATTCTCGTTATATCTTGTCTTTCTTTGGGGGCGACCCTGCGGCTCAACCATCGGTAAATACGTTGATGATCCGGAGATTCGGATTCTAAAGTAACAGTGGCCCTCCCCGATTCATCGAAATCGATATGATATTGGAACAATCCCGGAGGGGAATGTTCGACCAGCGACAAATCCGACACATCCTCCGGGCTCCGTCGATAATAAAATTTATGGCCATCGTATGAGATAGATCCTATATTCCGCTCCTTAAACATTAATCGATAAGTTTCGGACATAGTTGTACCTCCTCGTAAATATCGACTTCATTAATGTCATTCTGTCTCTGCTGACTAAATCTTTATACATCTCGAACACTGGAAAAAACTCAACCGCTTCACGCGAGAAATCGAGACCTAGCCGGTTGATGTTCTTTACTCTTTGAATAGCGTCTGAATGCTTGTAATCGAATGGCTTAGCCTCTTCGTATAACAATAGATCTTCAAATTCGTCAACGTCCTCCAGATTGCACTCGCTAAGCAGCCCCCTCTCGTTATCGAACAATGGGGCCAGGCCCGCAGAGTCAATGAACGGGAATTGAATGTAGAAGTTATTGAGGTGGCGATCGGCATTATTAATTATATAATCGAACAAAATCATTTTATCGATATCATCCTGCAAAAACGTAAACGGTTCAGTAAAAGCAGCATATAAATTGTCCTCATTGATTCGCGGTCCGCAGAACTCTTCGCCTGTTAAATAAATTCCCGTTGTGGGATTTTTGAAATCCTCGCTCACGCAAACAAGAACATCATCTTTAACTCCGAACGGGGAACCGGGCATCCATTCCAATTCATACTGTACGACATTAATCCCAATCAACTTGCCAATCCTGCAGCAGATGGCTTCTACAACGGGTTCGAGGTTCGAATATTTATTGGCATGTTTGGAACCTGCTTTAATATAAAATAATTGCCCGTCTCTAACGTGAGTGAATTTAGGCAGTTCTCCAATAGATGTGGTGCCTACCAATACACTGGATTCGGCGGTGTAATCATACCGTTTAACCGCATGACTACTGGTTCCGGACATATTGTATTTATCCATATTCCCTCTCCTTTGCCGCGCAGAATGACAATGAATCGGCTGCTCTCCGCATCTCGTTATACCCTTATCTAATATTATTACATAAATCACTCAACATAAAATACTGCCGGCGACAGCTACCCGCTATTACGGAGCATTCTTATACACATCCGCCCGAGAATGGAAGCCGTCGGCGATGATCGTATCCTCGAGGTTCGAGAGGTCGACGGCGATCGGCGTGAGCAGCACCGACGGCACCTCGGTCTTGCCGTTGTTCAGCTTCTTGTCCGTCTGCACCGTCTCGCCGCGCGCAAGCCGCATCGCAAGCTCCGCCGCCGTGTCGGCGAGCAGCTTGATCGGCTTGTAGACGGTCATCGTCTGCGTGCCGGCGACGATCCGCTGCGCGGCGGCCAGGTCGGCGTCCTGCCCGGCTACCGGGATTTTGCCGGCGAGGCCCGCCTCGGCGAGCGCCTGAACGACGCTGCCCGCCGTCGCATCGTTCGCGGCGATGACCGCGTCGATCCGATCGCCGTTCGCCGCGAGCGCCTGCCGCATGTTGACGAGCGCGTTCGCGGGCGTCCAGTCCTTCGACCACTGGTCGTAGACGACGGTGATGTCCCCGCGATCGATCAGCGGCTGCAGCACGTTGAACACGCCCGCCTTGAACAGATGGGCGTTGTTGTCCGTGTCCGCCCCGCCGATATAGACGTACTTGCCCTTCGGCACGAGCTTCGTGATCGCCCTCGCCTGAAGCTCCCCGACCATCTCGTTGTCGAACGAGACGTACAGATCGACGTCGGCGTTCTTGACGAGGCGGTCGTAGGAGAGAACCTTGACGCCCGCCGAATGCGCCTTCTTCACGATCGCCGCGGTCGCCTCCGCATTGTGCGGCGCGACGACAAGAATATCGACGCCGTCCGCGATCATCGTCTCCGCCTGCGAGATCTGCTTCGCGTCGTCGCCGTTCGCCGCCATGATGACGACCTTGGCCCCGAGCGCCTCGCCGGCCGCGCGGAACAGATCGCGGTCCTTGAGCCACCGCTCCTCGAGCAGCGTATCCATCGAGAAGCCGATTGTGATCGGCTCCTCGTCTCCGGTCTGCGGCGCCCCCGTCGCTGCTGCCCCGGTGTCGACGCCGCCGGAATGGCCGACTCCCGTTCCGCCCGCCGCGCCCGAGCCCGCGTCCGCCGTCGCCGTCGCCGTCGCGTCCGGTGTCGCAGCTCTCGACGCCTCCCCCCGCTCCGCCTTCCCGTTCGAGCCGTCGCAAGCGGCCAGAACGAAGAGCAGCGCCAGCAGCACCGCAACCATCGCCGACACGTTTCTCCGCCCCAGCCTCTTGTTGCCCGCTCTTCTTTTCGCCACCGTCATCCGCCCTTATCCTCTCTGTCCCAGAAGCGTGCGCCGGAACTCCGTCGGGGAGACGCCCGCCAGCTTCTTGAACACCTTGCTGAAGTAATTCGGATCGTGATAGCCGACCTCGTACGTGATCTCCTTCAGGCTTCGGTCCGGGTCGCCCATGAGCTTCTTCGCGTTCTCGATTCGGACCTCGGTCAGGAAGTCGATGTAATTCACGCCGAGCTGCTCCTTGAACAGCTTGCTGATATAGAACGGGCTCGAGCCGAACGTCTGGCCGATCAGCTCAAGGGAGACGTCCTCCCGCGAATGCCGGGCGATAAACTGCTGAATCTGCCGGATCGTGTCCGGGCGCAACTGGCCGGGATGCTCTTCGAACAGCTTCCGCATTCTCTCGAGCAGCAGGCGCGTCTCGGAGCGAAGCTGGCGATAGTCCTGCGGACGGAACGAGAACACCGGCGTATCCAGCTCGACGCCCAATTCGAACAGCGCCCGCGACGCGATCCAGAGCAGCTCGAGCACCCGCTGCTGCGCCTGGAGCAGGTCCGCGCCCTCGTTCTCGTACCGGCGAATGAACGCCATCGCATCCGCGTCCATCTGCTCCCACTGGCCTAGCCGAATCCGGTCGTAGAACTGCTTCTCGAGCTGGCGGGCCGAATACCCGTCCTTCGTCACTCCCAGCACCGGGGTGTCGTCGTAGAAGCGGTACTTGACCGGCAGCGAAGGGTCCATCGACGCGACGAGCGCTTCCTGATACGATTGCCGAATCTGCTCGAGCCTTCCGCAGACGCTGCCGATGCCGACGAACCAGCCGTCCTCCGCACCCGGCTTCGCGATTCCGAGCAGCTCGCGGGCGATCGTCATCGCCTGGGTCCGGAACGACTTCCCGGCATCGCGGAAAGCAATGATCGGAACCTGCCCACCGTACAGCGCGCCGACCCAGCCGCTCCCGAACGAACGGATCTTCGCCTTGATCGCGCCGTACAGCGACTCGGAGCCGGAGGGCAGCAGCACGTTCAGCGCGAACGTCTCCCCCGCCGCGGACGCGCTCCCGCCGATCAGCCCGACCAGTTCGCCGAGATGCACCTCGTGCACGTGATCGAACAGAAGCTGCGTCACGACGTCCGTCTCCACAACCGGCAGCACCCGCCGCAGCGCATCGCGATCGAACCGGCTCGCTTCCTCGCTCGCCCGCTCCTCCTCGATCCGGCGGAACGCCTTCGCGACCGTCGCCACGATCTCGCTCGCCTTGCTCGGCTTCAGCAGATAGTCGATGACGCCCAGCTTGATCGCCCGCCGCGCATAATCGAACGTATCGTACGCCGTCACCATGATGAACTTGACTCCGGGGTCTCTGCCGCCGATAATCTCGATCGCTTCCAGCCCGTTCATCCCCGGCATCATGATGTCCATCAGAATGAGATCCGGGCGGAACTCCTCCGCCGCCTGAACCGCCAGCCTGCCGTTCTTCGCCTGCTCGATAATGAGATCGGGGAACCCCGCCTGCAGAATGGCCTGCAAGCCTTCCCGTTCGATCTGCTCGTCATCCACGATCAGCAGCTTGGTCATCCTTCCCTTCACTCCTTCCCTTGGGAATCATCAGGGTCACTCTCGTGCCGGCGCCCGCGGAGCTCTCGATGCCGATCACATCCTCCCGCCCGTAGAAAATCCGCAGCCTGCGAACGACGTTGCTGAACCCGATCCCCGTCGAATGGCCTTCCGTCGCCCCGGCACGATCGCGTTCCTCCGCATCCAGAATCTCCTTGATCTTGCTCTCCGCCATGCCCGGCCCGTTGTCGGAGATCTCGACGCGCACCCGGTCTCCGTCGTCCGCGATCGCGAACCGGATCGTTCCTCCGTCCTCGAGCGGCTCGACCGCATGAATGACCGCGTTCTCGACGATCGGCTGCAGCGTCAGGCCGGGAAGCTGCACGTACAGGCACGACTCGTCGATGTCCGCCTCGAAGCGCAGACGGTCGGAGAAGCGGGCTCGCTGAATCTCCATGTACTGGCGCAGCACCTTCACCTCGTCGTAGAGAGTCACGGACCGATCCAAGCGCTTCAGGTTGTACCTCAGCAGCCCCGCCACGCTCGCGAGCAGGTCGCTCGTCTCCTCGGAGCCTTCCAGATAGGCTTTCTTGGAGAGGGTGTCCAGCGTATTGAACAGGAAGTGCGGGTTGATCTGGCTCTGCAAGCTCCTCAGTTGGCTCTCGCGCAGCAGCAGCTTGTTCTGTTGGAGCTCGTTCTCGAGCTGCGCCTTCTGCTGAATCTCCTGGATCAGGTTGTTGATGTTGACCCGCATCCGCTCGAACATCTTCGCAAGGAAGCTGATCTCGTCGTTCGACGTCACTTCCACCTTCAGGTCGAACCGGCCGCGCGACAGCTCCTTCGCCGCCTGCGTCAGCTTGTGCACGGGCCTCGTGATGCTCAAGGAGAACCAATAGGTAAACAGCAGCAGCAGAAAAGTAATCGACAAAAGCATCCAGATGCCGAACTTCTTCAGCTCCGTCGATTGTTCGATAATGCCGCGGTAGAAGCGATCGTATGTCTTCAGCTCCGTGTCGAGCAGCGTCAGCGTCATCTCCGAGATGTACTTCGAGATGCGCGTCGCCTCGGAGAAAGCGTTCGTCGACTCCTCCGTCTCCTTCTCGGAGAGGAACATGATCGACCGGTCCGTCGTCTCGATCAAGCTGTCGACCAGGTTCATGTAGCTCGTCAGCGCGAAGTCGTTCTCCGCGTTCCGCAGGTCCATGACCTCCCGGCGGGCGGCGCGCAGCCGCTCCTTGCCCTCGTCCACCTGGCGCAGGTTCTCCTGCGTCTGGCTCAGCCGGTAATTGTTGAGCGCCGTGACCGTCATCTGGCTGGCGTTCGTCACCTCGTTCATATGAAGATACCGCTGCAAAATCGTGTTGTACTGGTTCTGCGTCCGCTGGTTGTAGTAAGTGAGTGCGATCCAGATCGCCGCCATGACGAACATGACGGCTGCCGCTAACGTCCAGATTTTGCGCTGGATGCTGGTCATGGGGCGTCCGCCGCCTTCCGCATCCGGATATCGGTCAGATAGCCGTCCGTATCGAGCGGAACCGTCTCGCCCCGCAGCCACTCGATGATCAGCTTCACGCCAAGCCGCCCCATCTCCTCGGGGGACTGCTCGATGATGCCGTCCAGCTTCCCTTCCCGTAGCAGCGACATCGTATCCGGGCTGTCGTCGAACGAATAAATATGGTAGGGCGCGACCTGCGAGCGGCGGCCGATCTCCTGCACCATCGCATCGGCGATGTTCGCATTCACGGCGATGAAGGCGTCCACGTCCGGCAGCCGATTCATGACGTCCTGGGTCGCGGCGATGATCTGGTCCCTCGATTCGATCGTCTCCGCATACTCCGTGCGTACGCCAGGAACCTTCTTCAGAACGTCCATGATTCCTTTGACTCGCTGCTGCTGATAATATTCCTCCCGGCTGTCCCCCATGAGAATAACCGTGCCCGCCGTCCCCATATCCGCGAGCAGTTGCTCCGCGATCATCTGCCCCGCCCGGAACTGGTCGGAGCCGACGTACGTTCTTCTCAGGCTGTCCGCCATCGGCACGTCGTTCGCCACGGTAAGTATCGGAATGCCGTAGAACGCCGCCTTGATCTTCGTCAGCTCCTTGAAGTCGTCCGTGTCCAGCCCCTGCACGATAATGCCGTCCACCTTGGAATCGATCGCGATCTCCAGCTTCTTCAGGAACTCCTCCTGATCCTTCTCGTAGCTCCCCCACGTCTCGATGCTCGAGCCGCTCCGGTCCGCCTCCGCCTTCGCTCCTGCGGCCACCTTATCCCAGAACGGCGTCTCCAGCTCCTGCGTAATGAGCACAAGGTGATATTCCGCCTGCTTCTGCACGACGGTGCGCGGCAACTCGGGCCCCGAGCGGAAAACCTTGTCCGCCGACATGAGCGTAACCGCGAGTAAGACAGCGCATACAATTCCAAGGACGATGCCGATCGGCTTGCTCAAAGCGTTGCTCTCCGTTTCAATATAAAGTGGCCCAGCCATGGGGAAGGAAGGATGGAGCTTCTGTACAGCTATCATATCATCCTATGGACCGAGTTCAACCGGATATATCGCGTCAAACGGCCGCCAATGACAAAAGATTGCTAGAAGGGGCAAGAAAGTGCTAGAGGGGCGGACAATAAGAAGGACCGCCAGGGAAGTTGCCCTGACGGTTCCTTTGAATTGCGAAGAATATTCTAATTGTTGTGCCGCCGCCATGTCGTTCGCATCTCCGGTGCCGGTTGCATCCCCGGTGCCGGTTGCATCCCCGGTGCCGGTTACATCCCCGGTATCGTGCGCATCCCCGGATTCCGGCGTTTTTGCCCTCCGGCCCGATGACTTTTGCGATTTTATGTGATTTTTCACATTCATCGGCTTGGATAGGAGGCAATCGCGGCGTTTTATGCGGTTTTTCGCATATATGCGGAAGCTCGGGCCAGGATTTCCTCCATGTATGTGATTTTTCGCATAAAATCGGGTATTGTACCGGTTTGCGGGCAGCGCGAATGTGATTTTTCACATAAAATTCGGCGGCCGGCGGATTCGATGGGCTCGGCGGGCTGGCGGATCGGCGGGGTCGGCAGGTTCGGCGGGCTCCGGCGGTTCGCCTACTGCGGCGGGCTTGGCAGGTTCGGCAGGTTCATGTTATTGCAAGCCCTTCTTCTTGAGGTCCTCCAGATGACGCTGGTACATCGTCTTCTCGACCTTCTCGGCGCCGGTCTGGTCCATCTGCTTGACGAAGCTGGCGTACGCGGAGTCGAACTCGTCATCCGTCTTCGCCATGACAAGCTTCGGAATCGTTTTGTTCCACAGATCCTTGACCTTCGTATTGATCGTGCCTTCCGCCGACGAGCCGTCCGGCTCCAGATTCTCCATGCCGAGCGAATAGCTGTCGTAATCGTACTTGGCCAGCAGCACCGATGCGGCGTACTGCTCCGGCTGGCTCATCTTCAGATCGCGGGCGGAGGCGTCGTCCCACAGCTTGCCCGCTCTCCAGAGCAAGGTCGAATCCTCGAAGCCGTATTTGGAATTGAACGTTGCGTTGTCATTCAGCTTCATGTCCAGAATGTCCGATTTGAGCTGCGGCAGACCGTCCACCATATCGTACGTCTCGCCTTCCGTGCCGTAACGCATGTCGAGCTGGCCCTCATCCGACCAGGCGTATTCGGCGAACTTGATGATCCGCTCCGGATTCTTGGCGTTCTTGGTGATGAAGAAGCCTTGCCAGCCCATAAGGCGGCTCGCCGGGTAACGCGGGTCCTGGCCGTTCGCTTTGAGCCCGTCCAGTACCGTATACGTCTGGTCTTGACCGACCGTGCTCTGAATCTTCGGATTGAACATCGTGTACATATTGCTCATGTACTGGGAAGCGACGGCATACTGCGCTCCGTACAGCTTCTCCTCGTACTGCTCCTGCTTGTAGATGAGGAGCTGCGAATCGAACAAGCCGTTGCGGTACAACTGATTCAGGTAGCGGAACGCGTCGATGAACCCCTTGTTGCGCATCGGGTATTCCAGAACCTGCTGATCGTCCTTGACCTGCTCCTCCAATAAATGCGGAGAGAAGGAATAAATCAGATAATCCATGGAATTGCTGGCGCGGAAGCCGTTCTGCGCGACATTGAAGAACTCGAGTCCGACCGGATTGACGTCGGGGAACTTCTCCTTCGCCGCCACGAGCGCGTTCATCAGATCGTCGGTCGTCTCGATCTTCGGGCTGCCTATAGCCTGGTAGATGTCGGAGCGGATAAACCATGGCCGGATCGGAACAATCGGCACGCCGCTGGTCAGACGGTCCTCGGTCTCGTAGATGTTCGGCAGGTACCAGAGCTTGCCGTCCACGGAATGGTACTTGACCATCTCCGGATCGAGCTGCGACTTGAACTCCGGCGCATACTGGTCGATCAACTCGTCGATCGAGTAGACCATACCGTTCTGAATCAGCTTCGTGACCGCGGGATTGTTCCAGTCCAGCATGATGCTGTCCGGCAGATCGCCGGCCGCGATCATCGTGTTCAGATAGTCGTCATCGGCTCCGGTCGCCAGCCTCCGATCGATCGTGACTCCGGTCTTCTCCGTCACGAGCTTCATTGCGTATTGATCCTTCCAGAGGTAGTTGGATGCCCAGTTGCCGTAGAAGTATTGCGTGAACGTAAACGGCGACGTGTCCGTCTTCCATGCCGGCTGCGAAGCGTCGGTCGAAGCGGAAGCGCTTGCATTCGCGGCTGCACTTGAGCTTGCGCTTGCCCCCGAGCCGTTGCCGGCCGACTCGCCGGCGCTCGGCGAAGCGTTGTTGCCGCTTGAGCTGCAGCCTGTCAGCATGGCGGCGACAAGCATTGTCGCGACGCCGGCATACATTCCTTTATTCCCCATGATGCGACCTCCCCAGAGATAATGGATTGCTCTATGCTTTAAACGGCCGAAGCCGGTTAAGCCGATCCTTCGTCTGACGATTCACCCTTTGACCGAACCGATCATGACGCCTTGGACAAAATACTTCTGAACGAACGGGTAGCTGAAAACGATGGGCAGTGTCGTGATCACCATGGTCGCCAGCTTAAGCGAGGACGCTGTGACCGACCCGTAGCCGAGCTGGCTGGCGATCATGCTGACGTTGCTGTTGGAGCTGATAATCTGCATCAGAATCTGCTGCAGCGTCAGCAGCTTCTCGCCGCCGAACAGCATCGCATCGTACCAGGAATTCCAGTGGAAGACCGCGTTGTACAGCGTTATCGTCGCCAACACCGGCTTGGAGACCGGAAGCACAAGGAGGAAGAAGATGCGCAACTCGTTGGCTCCGTCGATTTTCGCCGATTCCTCCATCTCCTTGGGCAGCGCCCGGAAGAAAGTAAGCATAATAATCGCGTTGAACACGTTGAACAGATTCGGGATGATATACACCGGGAAGTGCCCCTTCAGGTGCAAATACTTGGCGACGACCAGGTAGTACGGGATAATGCCTCCGCTGAAGTACATCGTAACGATGGCCATCATCAGGAACAGCTTGCGCCCGACCAGCTCGGACTTCGATATGCCGTAAGCGAACGCACCGGTAAAAAGCACGGCGGCGGCCGAGCCGATGAGCGTTCTCGCAACCGTAACGACGAAGGCATGGAACATGCTGTCGTTCCGGAAGACGACCTTGTAATTCTCGATCGAGAATACGCGCGGCCAGAGCGTGATGCCTCCCCGGGCGGCATCCGTCGGATCGTTAAACGAGGTGATGACGATATTGTAGAATGGATACAGCGTACAGACGCACAACGCGATCATGAGCAGCGCATTGAACAGGTCGAATGCTGCGCCGCCCCGGCTTCGGGTCATCAACATGAAGCATTCCTCCTAGAACAGGCTTTCTTGCGTCAGCTTCCGCGACGAATAATTGGCCAGATACATCAGCAGGAACGCAACGAGCGATTGGAAAAGCCCGATGGCCGTGCCGTACGAGAACCTGCCGGAGACGAGTCCCATCTTGTAGGAATAAACCGACAGCACGTTGGCCGCGTCCTGGGTCATCGAGTTCTGCATCAGGTACATCTGGTCGAAGTTCGAATTCACGAGCCCGCCGATCGACAGAATCAACAGGATGAGGACGGTCGGCTTGATCGCGGGAAGCGTGATGTGCCACACCCGCCGGAAGCGACTGGCGCCGTCCATGACGGCGGCCTCGTACATCTGCGGATCGATGCCCGCAATCGCCGCCAAATAAATGATCGAGTTCCAGCCGACGTTTTTCCAGATCTCGGTGACGACGACGAGAGTCAGGAAGGAATGGGCGCTGCCCATCAGCATCACCTCGTCGCCGATCAGTCCCGTCTTGACGAGCAGCTTCGCGACTGCGCCCGTATCCGGGTCGAGCAGCGTGTACATGAATCCGACGACGAGCACCCAGGAGACGAAGTAAGGCAGGTACGTCAGCGATTGGACAACGCGCTTGAACCGTTTGAACACGAGCTCGTTGAGAAGCAGCGCAAGCAGGAGGGGAGCCGGGAAGCCGAAGATCAGCTTGGCGAGGCTGATCTTGAACGTATTGAACACGGATTCCCGGAATGTCGGATCGGCGAACAGCTCGTTGAAGTTGGCCAGGCCGATCCACGGGCTGTGGAGAAATCCTTGGTAAGGCGTGTACTCCTGGAAGGCGATGATAATGCCGTACATCGGAATGTAATGGAACACGATCATCCAGAGCACCGCCGGCAACGTCAGAATCATCAGGTACCGCTGCAGCCAGATTCGTCTCGCCAGGCTTTGCTTGACAGGTATGCCGCTCATGGCTTTCTTCCCTTCTTCTTGTCTCGATCCCCTGTAGCTTTATTATAGAAAGCGCTACCAAAACCCGATATGCCAAAATCGCACACGACTATCAAAAACGAATGAAGTTGGCCAAACAAAAAAACTCCGGGCGCCGCAAGGCGCCCGGTCCCGGTTGATCTCATCTCTGCGTCAGCTCCTGATATTCGCCCGGCGTCATGCCGTAGGCGTTCTTGAACAGCGCGACGAAGTATGACGTATTCGGAATGCCGACCCGCTCGGCGACGGCGGCGACGCGCTGCCTCGTCTCGCGAAGCATCTCCTCCGCCAGAGCCAATCGATACTCCTGGAGGTACTCGGTCGGCGACTTCCCGAGCTTCTTCTTGAAGGTGGCGCCAAGATGATTCGGCGAGACGAACAGCTCCTCCGCAAGGGAGACAAGGCTCAAGGTCGGGTCGCCATACCTCGCCTCCACAAGACGCAGAAGCCGTTCGACAAGGTAATCGTCCTTGTGCTCGCGCTTCTCCCGCAGCCGCTTCGCGACCTGCCCGACGGCCGTCCTCATGCGAGCGTACAGCTCCCGACGCTCTTCGCAGGCCAGAAGCTCCGCGAGCTCTTCTCCGCTCGCGGCCGACGACGCTCCCGCCGGAGCCGCAAGCGTCAGCAGCCCTTCGAGCAGCCCGCTGCACAGACTCGCGGCATAAGCTCGGCCGGCCCCGGGCGAAGCGGCGACGAGAGCGAACAGCTCGTCCAGAGCCGCCGCCGCCCCCTGCTCGTCGCCGCCGCCGAGAAGGGAGCGGACCCGCTTCGCCTGTTCCCGGCAGCGCCGGTCGAACGCTTCGGCCTCCGGCGAGAAGCGGGCTCTCTCCCTCTCTTCGTCGGCCGCTTCCGCCACGCCGGCCCATCCGTTCCATACAGTGAAGCGGAGCGCCTTCGCCGCTTCCCGGTACGATTCTCCCGCATCGGCCGGCGACTTGACGGAAGGGCTGATCGCGATCGTCCAGCCTCCGCCGTCCGCAGGCTGCCCTGCGAGGTCCAGCCCGCGGAGCAGCTTCGTCGCAAGCTCCCGCTGCGATTCGGCCTCTTCCCTCCGGAGCGCGAACAACAGCGCCGCCTCCGCGGACATCCCTTCCCCGAGCACATGGACAATTACCGGCCGGCGCAGCTCCTTCCCCGCTTGTTCCTCCAGGAACAAGGCATCGATCGCTCCCGCGGGTCTCGGCGCTCGCACGCCCCAGATCCCGTAGGCTTCGGGGAGCCGTCCGCCGTCGGACGCTTCGGCCAGCGCCTCTTCGAGATCGGGGGCCGCTTCGCCATGCGGCTCGCGGGCGGCGAGCCGCGCGGCCAACGCCTGCCGCAGCGCCGCCCGGCGCCCTTCTTCGTAAGCCTGCCGCCTGCTCGCTTCCTCGTCGCGCCGACGCTCCTCCTGCTCGCAATCCTCGACGATTCTCGAGATCGTCGCGCGCAGCGCCTCCTCCTCGATCGGCTTCAGCAGATAGTCCACCGCTCCGAACCGAAGCGCGTCCCGCGCATACTCGAAGTCTCCGTATCCCGTCAACACGACAATTTTCACATTGGGCAGTTCGCCGCGAACAAGCTTCGCCAGCTCGATCCCGTTCCGGCCGGGCATCGCGATGTCCGTGATCAGAATATCCGGCACCGCCTCCCGCGCCTTCTCCAACCCTTCAATGCCGTCGCACGCCAGCTCGACGCAGCCGATGCCGAGCGACGGCCAATCCAGAAATTCCGCGAGCCCCTCCCGTTCCCAGCGCTCGTCTTCGACAATGAGCATCTTAAGCAATGTCCGTTCTCCTCCTTGCCGCGAAGACTACCGTCACGACCGTTCCGATGCCGGGGCGGCTGAACAGCTCCAGCCGATGGCCGTCTCCGTACATCCTTCGCAGGCGATCCCCGATATTGGCCAGCGCATAGCCGCTGCCATGCGAATCGACGGGCCGTCCCTCCTTGAGTTCGCGCAGACGCTCCGCCCCCATGCCGACGCCGTCGTCCGCAACCTGCAGCACAACCCGATTCTCCTCCACTCCGGCCTTGATGCGAATCGTACCGTGAGCCCGCTTCGGCTCGATGCCGTGAACGAGGGCGTTCTCGACGAGCGGCTGCAGAATGTTCTTGACCGTCGCGAACTCCCTGACCCTCTCGTCCACCTCGAACACGGCGTCGAAGCGATCCTCGAAGCGGAACTTCTGAATCTCCAGGTACGCCTTGACCATATCCAGTTCGTTCCCGACCGACGTCTCCGAGCTGCCCTTGTTCAGCACCAGGCGATAGAACTTCGCAAGCGAATCGGAGAGGCGGACGACCTCCGGCGCCTTCGCTTTGCGCGCCACCCACGAGATCGTCGCCAGCGTGTTGTACAGGAAGTGCGGATTGATCTGCGATTCGAGCGCCTTCACCTCCGCCTCCTTCTCCAGCAGCTCGGCTTTGTAGACCGTCTCCACAAGCTCGTGAATCCGCCCGGTCATATGGTTGAAGCTCAGCGCCATCTGGGAGAACTCGTCATTCCACGCAACGGGCACGGAGACGTCCAGCGACCCTTCGCGCACTTGCTTCATCGCCTTGAGCAGCAGCTTCATGCGGGAGAGCAGCTTCACCGTAACGTAGTAGACAAGCAGGCTGAGCAGCAGCAGCGCCGCCGTCAGGACAATGACGGTCGTCCGGATGGAGCCGTTCACCTTGTCCAACACATGCCCCAAGGGGAAAACACCGACAACCCGAAGCCCGGGACCCGTGAGTGGGATCGAGATGACGATAGAGCGATGGCCGCCGACCGATGAGACCCGATTTACGACCTCGTCAAGCGGCAATTCGGCAAGCCCCGCCTGCTCCAGTCGCTTCTCGTAGGCGATCTGCCCGTCGGCGAATACGATTCCCCCGTCGTCATTCGCTATGAATACGCTTCCAATATCCGCCGACACCGAATCCTCGGCCGACCTGAGCAGCTCTTGCGCGGTGATCTCGATCTCGACCAGACCGGCGACTTCAAAGTTATGAACGGAGTACACCTTCCGATTGAAGGATAACACGTCCGCATTCGCCGTTATGTCGGGCCTGATCAGCAGGGCATTTTCCTTGTGCAGCCCCCGCCATACGGACCGAAGCCCGTCGTTCTCCAGAATAGCCCGATACGGGGGATCGTCCCGAATTCTCTGCATGCCGTAGAATCCGTCGTACACGCCGTACAATTCCGGAATGGTCGGGTTGCCCATATACACGTGAAGCGAGTGGATATACGCGTTCTGCCTCATGATATTATCGAGAATCGGAGCGATGTTGTCGCGGTAGTCCTGAAGCTGGAAGCTCTCGTTGATGAAGTCGCTGTCGAGAAAAGTCTGAATGCGCGAATCGAAGGCGATGATCTGCGAGATGTTCTCGGTCATCTTCACCTTCTCTTCGATGCTCTCCTTCGTCTGCCGCAGATTCTGCTCCATGACGGTCCGCGCCTGCTCGATCGCCGAGCTCGCGGCCTGCCGATACAGCGTATACCCCATGACGGCCAGCGACACCAACAGAATCGATACGTAGATGGCGACGAACTTGAAAATCACGCTCCGGTTGTGGAAGACACGCATCAGACGCGCCATGGCGTTCATCCTCTCCCGTTAACTGCGATTATCGCTAATATAACCGCTTTCTACGGGAAGGACAAGAGAGGCGCGATCCACACGTTACTAGCGAGGAATAAGCCGAGAGGAGAGCGAGGAAGTTGCGCTGCAAGTCGAACGAACGCAAGTTGAGCGAACGAGTGCAGCTTATATTTCGCGGGGGAGGGCCGGCTTGGCGGGCTTGTTCCTCTTGCTTCCCGTCCAACGCATCCATGAATGCTAAAAACCACACACATCCGCCGACTAACCGCCCCCGGCGACCATTTTTATGCTAAAAACCACATACATTCGCCGACTAAACGCCTTCGACGACCATTTTTATGCTAAAAACCGCATACATTCGCCGATTAACCGCCTCCGACGACCATTTTTATGCTAAAAACCGCATACATTCGCCGACTAACCGCCCCCGACGACCATTTTTATGCTAAAAACCACATACATTCGCCCGCCGACCGCCTTCGACGTCCATTTTTATGCTAAAAACCGCATACATTCGCCCACCAACCGCCTTCGACGATCATTTTTATGCTAAAAACCACATACATTCGCCCGCCGACCGCCTTCGGCGACCATTTTTATGCTAAAAACCACACACATTCGCCCGCCGACCGCCTTCCGCAACCGTTTTTATGCTAAAAACCACACACATTCGCCCACCAACCGCCTTCGACGACTTTTTTTATGCTAAAAACAACTATGACAAGCCCAACGGTTGTCACCCCTACAATGAACATATTGCGTATAAGGGGGTCCGTCGTTATGAAGCCTATAAAAGTGGTGCTTGATGGGAGAAGCCGGGTGGGGGAGCGGAGATGCGTACAACGACACCCCCGACGAGCCGGTTAGCGGGGCTGATGAGCGGAAAATCCGTCTAACGATGTCCTGAAGAGCCGATTGGAGGGGCTGATGAACGGAAAACCCGCCTATCGATGCTCCGAAGAGCCGATTGGAGGGGGCGATGAACGGAAAACCCGTCTAACGATGCTCCGAAGAGCCGATTGGAGGGGGCGATGAACGGAAAACCCGTCTAACGATGCTCCGAAGAGCCGATTGGAGGGGGCAGATGAGCGGAAAACCCGCCTATCGACTGTTCGTTCCACTTGCGCCATCCCGTCCAGCCTCGCTCTCCCCTCTCCCGCCTGCGCCCTATTCCCTCTGGAGGCATTAGGTCTCTTCTCCCCTTCGTTCAGGATAAGGATTTGCAAGGGGAATGGGCTGACCCAAGAGCAACGGGCATGAACGTCAAGAGGGAGGTTCCTGATCCAAGGGGAGAAGAGGCATAAGGGTTCAGAAGGGGGATAGCACCTTTGCCGTAACCATAATATGGAATTTATTCACCGCCGCACCGACTCGCCAACATGCCGACCGCGCCGGGCCGATGCTAGACGGTGACGGGACTTTCTGTATAAATTTGGTACAGACCATCAACCGCCTCCGCAGACAGACAGTTCCAGGAAGCGCCGCCCTCATCCTCATCCTCATCCTCATCCTCGTTCTCGTTCTCGTTCTCGTTCTCGTTCTCGTTCTCGTTCTCGGCCTCACCCCCGCCGCCGACGCACCAGCCTCCACACTCCGTACCCCGCCATAAGCCCGATCGCACCGCCCGTCAGATCGACGAAGACGTCCTGGTAGGCCGGCGTGCGGGCCGACGAGAACTGCTGGTTCCATTCGTCGAGCGTGGCGACGATGAGCACGGCCAGCAGCGAGAGCGCGGCGACCCGGACGGGGCGCAGGCGGAACATGCTCAGGACGAGCGCGGCCGAGGCCGCCAGCGACGCGTAGACGAACAGATGCGCCCCCTTGCGGAACAGGAACTCGATCAGGCCGAACGGATTGACGTCCCGGCGATACTCATGCCCGTCGTAGCGGATGTCCAGAGCAGGCAGCACCTTCTCCACCGTCTCGATGGACAAGGTCCGCTGCAGCAACGGTTGGATCGTCTGGACCCGGTACGGTTGATTGGAAAAAGCGAATATAGCGAATACAACCACAACGAGCAACGAGAGAGCGGCTACCCGATTCCATAAGTGTCGGCTTGTCACGCGCGAATCGCCTCCTTTCTCCGATCTGCCTCTCCTGTCCCCTCCGTCTGGATCGAAGTCTCCGAGACCGAAGCCTCCCCGCGCTCCATCGCGATCACCTGGTCGGCTCCCCGGATCGTCGACAGCCGGTGGGCGATGACGACAATCGTCATCGTTCCCCGCAGCCGGTCGAGCGCCTCCCGGATTCGCTCCTCGTTGTCCGAATCGAGCGCGCTCGTCGCCTCGTCCAGCACAAGAATCGACGGCTTGCGCACAATCGCCCGCGCGAGCACAAGCCGCTGCCGCTCGCCTCCCGACAGTCGGCACCCCCGGTCGCCGACGACCGTGTCGAGCCCTTCGGGCAGCCGGCTCACGAACTCGTCCGCGGCGGCGAACCGCAGCGCTTCCCACAGCTCCTCCTCGGAGGCATCCGGCCGAACGCAGAGCAGGTTGTGACGAATACTATCGTGGAAAAGAAAAGGTTCCTGCGAGACGTAACCGACCGAATGGCGAAGCGCCAACCGCGTCTCTCCCGAGACCGGCACCCCGTCAGCGAGCAGGACCCCGCGCTCCGGCTCGAGCAGCCCCATCAGCAGCTCGGCGAGCGTGCTCTTGCCCGCTCCCGAACGCCCGACGATGGCGGTCATTCGGCCGGCGGGAATGCGGATGCTTACGTCCCGCAGCGCATAATCCGCCTCCGCCTGCGTCCCGTAGCGGTAGTAAACATAGCGGCACTCCAACCCGCGCTGCAAGCTCATCGCATCCGACGCTCCCGTCGCCTCCGGCTCCCGGGCCGCCGCGCAATCCCGCTCCAGCTCCCGCAATCCGCGCAGCGCCGGAGCGGCGGAGAGAAGCTGCTCGGCCCCCGCCTGAATCGTCGTAAATCGGGGCCACAGCCGCGCGAAAATAATCACAACAAGAAGAAGCTGCCCCGCTCCGACATGAAGAACCTCTACCGCCAGCAGGACGAAGACGGCGATCAACGCCGCCGCCGACAACTGGTACCAGCTCCGGGTCGTCGCCTGCAGCCTCGCGAACGCAAGGAAATTCGCCTCCATCCGGCCCGTCAGGCTTCCGAACCAGGAGAGGAAGCTGGCTTCGAGCCGATTGCTCTTAATATCCTTGATCCCGGCGAAGTGATCGTTAATCCCCGCGTAGAAGCTCTGCGACAGCTCGCTTGTCTCGTTGCCGACAGCCTTCGCCCGGCGCACCTTCCGCCTCATGGCGAACGCAATCAAGGCGCCGCTCGCGAGCGCGAAGCCCGTGAGCGGCGCCGACAGCCAGAAGGCGATGCCGATCTGCACGATCGTGAACGCAAGCGAGGAAGCGAGCTGAAGCAGCAGGTGCGTCGCTTGGCTGACCCGCGCCAGCTCGGAGGTGAGCAGGTGGTGGATATCCGAATTGCGGCGACGGCCGAAGAACGGCCAATTCGCGCGCATCAGCCCCTCGTACAGCCCGAGGCGCAGATGCCGGATGAACCCCTGCTGCAGCCGAACGGCGCGGATGCTCTGGACCCGCTGCAGCAGCGCCTGAACGCCGACAACCGCCACGTAGACGGCCAGCAGCAACGGAAGCGCGTACGAGTCCGGCAGCTCGCGAAGCGCCGCAAGCCCTTGCCCGAGAAGCGGCACGCCCCCGCCTTCCCCGAGCAAGCCGAGCAGCCCGAGCATCGGAACGAGCAGGTACAAGCCTACCCCATCGAACAGCCCGAGCGCCGCCGTCGCAAGGAGATGGACGTACAGCCCCGCTCCCGCCCAGCTTCTCAGCCGGCCCAGGTAATGCCTAAGATCGTCCATCCTCGTCCCTCCTCACGTTATCTGACGAACCTGTCTCCACAACCACACGAACGGCCGCAGTGGAAAATACAAAAAGTAAAGCTGCCGAGGAAGGGGAAGCGTCTCGGCGTCCCGAAAGCTCGGGTAGAGGCGTCTTAGCGCGTGGAGTCCCTTCTGCGGACGCGTTTTGAGCGCGAATAGATAGCTCTTGTACGTCTTGACCACCTCTCCTGCGCTCGGGTCGGTCGTGAGCACCACATCGTCCCGAATAAAACGCAGCGCGCGCCTGGCCAGCTCCTGCCCGCGCCCGCCGGAGACAGCCGGCCGCAGAGGCTCCGGCACCGGCGTGCCCAGCAGGGCGGAAGACAAGACAAGCGCCTGCCCGGCCAGATGAACGGCCCGATACCTCTTCAGCAGGGCGGCAACGCCCAGCCAATCAAGCTCCCGCCTCGCCAGCTTGTCGATATCCATCAGCCAGCGCAGCCGGAACCAACCGTGGCGGGCGCCATGCGTGATCAAGTAGAGGAAGAGATACGAGTCTCCCGGCATCGCAAGCCCGGCCGCGAGATCGCTTATCTGCCGCCCGGCCCACAGCTCCTCGAAGCTCGGCTCCCGTCCCCCGTCTCCGTTAAGTCGCCAATGAATCTCCGCTTCGATGCCGAGCTTTGGGTTCCGGAAGGCGATGTGGTGGATTTTCCACTTCCAGTCTCCTAAGCCCTTCGGAATGTCCCTCTCCGCCACGTACCCGAGCTCCCGCAGCGCTTGCCCCGCCTTCTCCAGCTCGCTTACCGGAATGAGCAGGTCGAGATCCTTCGACGTCCTCCGCGATACATCCCCATAGAGGTGCCGGGCCAGCGCCGGGCCCTTCAACACAAGCGACCGGACGCCCCGGCTCTCAAGCTCGCGGCAGAGACGGATCGTCTCTCCGCTTAGACGGAGCATCCGCAGCGCGTTCACGCCGCATTCCCGGTCGATCGCTTGCCGAACATCGGCGGGAATCAATCGAGCCGCCCGAGGGCGGTCTTGAAGCTGCGGGTACACCCGGTGATGCCGGACCCGCTTCAGGAATTGATTCCAATCGATGTCCGGCAAGGGCGGATTGCCGTCTTCTTCCCGCAATGCAGCGAGCATGGCGCGAAGCTCCGCGGGCAGCTCCGTGCCGCTGTGCAGATTCGTCTGGTTCATGCCTTCGCTCCTTTGCTTCTATTTGCTTCAATTCGCTTCCGTTTCAATTCACTTCCGTTTCAATTCACTTCCCTACCGCTTCCCGCTCCGAGCCGAAGCAGGCGACCGTCGTGAACAGAAGGCGTTCCTGCCCGCCGGTCAGATAGATCGTCCCGCTGCGCAGCCAAGCGTGCGCAATCAGATTGCCCATCTTATCCTTCGCGGTACCGAGATACAGCGTGCTGTCCAGATGTCTTCGCTCCAGCATGCGGCGAGCGGCGAGCGCCTGGACGAGGCATTGGCTCTCCCAGAGCGTGTGGCGGCTCATGACGCGGACCGCCTCCGAGATGCCGCGAATCAGCCGCTCCTGCGCCAGATCGTGCACGCGGGCCGTCTCCGCCATCGGCTGGCCGAACGTCAGCTTCAGCCGCGAGAACGGCAGCAGCTTCATAACGCGCGCCCACGCGAGGAACACAAGCGCCTCAAGCATCAGCTTCCGCTTCTCCCGCGGCCGGCGCCAGAACGCAATCCACCCGCGCGCCGTCATGCCGGGCGAACCTCGATCAGCGCCTCCCGCAGCAGCATTCGCAGGAAGCCGTCAACCTGCCGCGCGCACCGCTCACGCTCCACGTCGAATTCCGCGGTCAGCGCATCCGTCAGATCCAAGGCGCCGCGCGGAGCCTCAAGCAGCTCCCAGATCCGCCCGCCGACGACGCCCAGATTGTAATACTTGCCGCTACCCAGGCTAAACAGAATCGTCTCCCCTCTCATCTCGCTGGCAAGGCAACCCTCCCTGCGCCATATCGCGCAACCGGCATCGATTGCGACTGCCGTATCTCCCCAAGCCTCCATATCTCCACTCCCTCTCGAAAATTGGTTACTCATCCGCACCCATCATGCCTGCTCCAACCCCTGCACTTGAGTAATCGCTACTCATCTCGGTTCCTCCACGCGCCTATCGCCGCTTCGGTTGAGTCGTGGTTACTCATCTGCACCCATCATCCACCATGCCTGCTAGGCGGCTCGCCCCTTCATCTGGCCGAGCGGGTCGCGTGATCCACAACGAGCCGGGCCAGCGCGTTCGCCGTGAAGCCGGTCTGCGGCCGCTGCAGCCGCCCGACCTCGATCTTCGCCGTAACTGCAGACGCGGCGCGGAAGTGCCAGTCCTCGCGGCCCAAGCGCGCAACAAGCCGGTTCCGGTACGTATGCTGAAGCAGAACGCGCAGGCATTGCAGGCCGAACAACGGCTCCAGCGTGCAGATCTGCGCTCCGTTCGCCCCGCTATTCTCCGCGAATCTCGCCCCCGTCTCCGCTCCCTTTTCTGCCTCCGGTTCCGCCTTTGCTCCCGATCTCGCTCCTGTTCCCGCTCCTGTTCCCGTTTCCGCCCCCGCCTCCGCTCCTTGTCCAAGCTCCACTCCCATCCCGATTCCCTCCTTCGTCCCCGGCCTCGGTCCGCCAAGCTCGAAAACCCCCGCCAGAGGAACGGGCCCCAAGTGGAAGCTCCCTCCCGCAGGCACGGCGAACTTGTCCGTCTCCCGGTAGACCGGACGGTACTTCCCAGTTATCGCATCCGCCCCGTCCCTTCCGCTCATCCCGCTCGTTCCATTCGGCCCACTCTTCCCGTTCCGTCCACTCGTCCCACCCGACAGCCCGAGCCCGACCAGGCTCTCCCGCCACAGCTTCTGCTGCGGATAAGCGGGCTGCACGAACGGTCGTCCGGCTTCATCGAGACTCACCGCAACGACGTCGTCGCTGACGAGCCGATGCCCCATTGCCGCAAGCGCTGCGGCGAGCGTCGACTTGCCGGCACCGGAGTCGCCAACGAAGGCGTACGCCTTGCCCTTCACAACGACCGCGCTGCCGTGCAGCGGAAGCGTCCCGCGAAGCAGCAGCAGCGCCCCCATGCACGTCCCGAGCAGATAAACACGCATCTTCTCCGGGTCCGCACCGGGCAGCGGGGCGACAAGGATTCTCCTGCCGTCCTCGATTGCGTACGCGGCAGTGTCCGGAATAAGGAACAGGAAGCGGCGCCCATCCCGCGACAACGAGAAGTTGCTGCCAAGCTCCTCCATCTCGCGAAGCAGCGGCTCCGCAGCCGTCAGGCCGATCTCGACATCCGCCAAACCCGGCATCGCCATGCTGCCCGCTCGGAAGCCCGCAGCGAGGGGCAGTTCCGGAAGCGGAAGCCGGCTCGCCATGCGGAGGCCGAACGCTTCGTACAACGTTGCCGCCCGCCCACCGCTTGGTCTCGTTTCCATCCGTCCCGTATGGATCATCGTCCTCTCTCCTCTCTTCATTCAAAGGTCCAGCATTTGAAATGAATGTGATTTTTCGCATTCAAACAGTCCGACAAAGGAGCAGAACGCAATTATATGTGATTTTCCGCATAAAAACGGTCATACACGGCAGTTGGAACACGATTCTATGTGGTTTTTCATATACATTCGCTAGTTAGGGGTCGGTTCTACGAAATGAATGTGGTTTTTAGCATAAAAAGTGGTTGTCAGCATAAAGCGGCCATTCGGCAGAGGACACAAAGGGACGAGCTGCGATAATAACTGAATGGAGAGCGAGCGCCCTCCCCCTTCCCAATAGGAAGAGCAAGGGCGCTCGCTCAGACGACCGCATCGGTCAGCTCGGGCTGTAGATGTCCATGTCTTCCGTCGTCACGAAGTCGATATTCGTCATTCCCTTGCCGTACATCGTCTCGGCGATGTCCAGCGTCTCGAGGGTCGGATCTTGCCACTGCTTCTTCTCCATTGCGTTCACCTCCTTTCCATAAGGTGTGCCGCCGTCACGCGAACCGCTTCAGGAACCGGTACACGATCAGGCTTCTCATAAGCAACCGAACTTCCGGGTGGAAAGCCAGCTCCGGAGTCGGCGCGCGCCCGATGCCTTCGGCGGCTTGCCGGATGCGGGCGACGTGCAGGTACGAGGCGGCTAGCGGGTCGGAGCAGAGATGCGAGATCTCCTCCAGCAGCCGAGGCCAAGCCGGGGCTGTCCGGTGCAGCCAATCCGCGCCTTGAACGCCGCGCACGCGCTGGTTCAGCCGCACCTCGTCGGGCAGCAGGCCCGCCGTCGCCCGGCGGATCAGCGCCCGGTCCCGGCCGCCTTGCACATATTGCTCGAACGGGACGGAGAGGCAGAAGCGAATGACGCGCACATCGCCGGTCGGGTCGCGCTCCTGCGCCCCGTAGCGGAGCGACAGCTTCGTCGCCGTCGCTCCGTTCTTGTTGGCGGCGGCGAGGCTGCCGAGCTTCTCCCGCCGCAGCTCGAGCGGGCCCGCGGCCGCCGGGCCGCCGCCGCGCAGCCGCTCGAGCACGCCCGTCCGCGCGGCGAACTCGGGGCGAAGCAGCAGCTCCGGCAGGCCCGGAGCCGGCGCTTCACCTCTCCCCGCCAGCAGCGCGGGGAACGCCGTCCGCCCCACGGCCGAGAGCAGCCGCCTGCGGCCGACTCCCTTGTGCCGGCCGTAAGCGGTCAGCTCCGCCGCAAGCCTTCGCCATCTCATGCGCTTGAACAGCATTGCGTAATACTCGAGCGCCGGCCCCCACGACACCGTGAAGTTGCCGCGCGCGCCGGTCAGCAGCACGCCCGTTCCCGAGCGCCCTGCAAGCTCGTGAATCCCTCGAAGCCAGTACGAATTCTCGAAGAATTTGTACGGCGTCTCGAGCAGGTCCAGCCACTCGTCCACCTCGGCAAGCGGGCTTGTCCCCTCGAAGCTCAGGTACGCCTCCGAGATGTTGCCGACATGCCCGGCCGTCGCCCGGATATAGGGCCGCTCGTCCGCCGCGACGGCGCGCGACGTCCAATCGGCGAAGCCGGGCGGCGGCACGCTGCTGTAGCCGTGCAGCACCTTGCCCTCCCGGCGCAGCTCCCGCGCGGCGAACGCCGCGACCGTGCCCGAGTCGAGGCCGCCGCTCAGCGTCGCCCCGACCTCGCGGAACGTGCGGAGGCGGCAGCGCACCGCCTCCCCGACGACCTCCCGGAACGCCTCCTCATATTCGGCGTCCGACTTTAGCCGCAGCGGCACGTCCGGCTCCAGCGCGCCGCGGCCATAGCTGCTTGTTGTCGCCGTCGCCGCGCCGCCCGCAGCGAACAGCCCATGACCCGGCGGCACCTGCCGGACGCCGACATACGGCGTCGCCTCCGGGTCCGTCGATTCGAACATCTCCGGAATCGCCAGGAACTCGGCGAGCCACATCTCGTCCAGCCGCGGCGAGGCGCCGGGCAGCGCGAGCAGCGGCGCAATCGTCGTCGCGAACGCGAGCCGGCCGCCGCCTTGCGAATAATACAGCGTGCGGGTGCCGAGCAGGTCCCGCGCCGCGAACAGCTCCCGGCGCTCGGCATCCCAGAGCGCGAAGGCGAAGTCGCCGAGCAGGAACTCCGGCGAGCGCCGCCCCCACCTGCGGTAGGCGAGCACAATCAGCTCGCTGTCCGTGATGTCCGCGCGGCGGAAGCGCGGCACCTGCAGCCGCGCAAACAGCTCCTCGCGGTTGTCGAGCACGGCGTCGGCCGCGATCATGAAGCGCCCTTCGGTATCGCCGTCCGGCATCCGCTCGCCGCGCGACTCGGGCGACAGCCAGCGGATGCGGCAGCCGAAGAACGCCGGTCCGGCCTGCCGCGTCCGCGTATCGTCGGCGACAGCTCCTTCCAGCGCGGCCATCATCGCCGCGCCGTCCAGCTCTTCCGCCGCTCCGCCGTCCAACCGCACAAACCCCGCGATCGCGCTCACTTGCGGCCCCCGGCCCCGGAGATATAGCTCGAAGCGAGCCGCGCCAGCCGGTCGCCGAACGGGATCGCCGCCTTCAGCCGGGCCGCCTTGCGCTTCATCGCGCCGAGCTCGGCGCGCAGCCGCTCCCGCTCCCGGTGCCCGCTCTCAAGCCGCTGCTCCAGCGCGCGGACGACCAGGCGCAGTTGCTCGGCCTCCGCCGCGGCAGCCGTGCCAGTCGCTCCAGCCGCTTGCCCTTCCTCCGGCAACCGCGCCGCCTTGGCCCCATCCGGAAGCTCCGACGTCATCCGGTAAGCTTCCGTCCACCGCCAGCCGGTCGCCTCCGCCCACTGCTCCGTCCGAAGCGCGAGCAGGCTCTCGTCGGGATCGGCAGCGAAGCGGCATCCGGCAAGCTTCTCCGCCGCCTCGCGCTCTTCGCCATAGCCAAGCCCATCCAGCGCCCGGCCGCCGAGAATTCGTCCGTACGCCGCGATCTCCCGCTTCGTCAGCAGCTCCTTCCAGGCGTGAACCGAATCCTCGTGCGGCGCGGAATGGTCCGCCAGCAGCGGGTCGCCGACCCCCATGCTGAAGAAGCGCGCCGCCTTCGGCGTATCCATCGCCGCGCCGTACCTCTCCATCCCCGCCTCGTAGCCAAGACCGAGGAACCGGCAGACGCCGTCCAGCTCCCCGCGGGGATCGGCGACGAGCCGCTCGTACCGCAGCCGGTACGCCAGCGGGTCCTCCGCAGCGAAGTAGCGCATGTACCGGAGCAGCCCGACCGTCAGGTCCGCCGCCTTCGGATCGAAGGATCGGCCGGTCAGCAGCGCCTCCAGGTCGGACGAGCCTCCCCGCTGCGCGCCCAGCTTCTTGTAGGAGGCGAGCACGGCGAACGGGTTGCGGACAAGCCAGATGCGCCGCGACTGCGGGAACAGGACGTCAAGGAATTCGAGCAGCCCGTAATAACGCGGGGACTTGTCGAGCACAAGCTCCGCTTCCTCTCCGCGAAGCAGGCCGTTGTACGCCTCCAGCGCGAATGCGCGGCAGGCGTCCTCGAACGTTCCTTCCGGAAGCGTCCCGTTATAGAACCTCTCGACAATTGCCCCGCCGCCGTACGGCCGCTTCCTTCCCGACCGCAGCTCGAGCAGGCTCAGCAGCAGCCACATCTCCTGCGCCGCGTACAGCTTGCCGTGGTTCTGCAGCATCGCCGTCGCCAGCGAACTGCCGCTTCTCGGCGTGCACAGCAGAAACACCAGATTGTCGCCGCGCGCTCCTACCATTGTCCCGCCTCCTTCACTTCTTGCTGAAGTCGTAATAGAACTTCGCCCGCTTGCCGAGCATGATCTTGTAGATATCGTCGTTCGTGGCCTTGGCGGCTGCGATGTAGTCCTTGTACGGACGGTCGGCGACGTTCACGAGGCCGGAGTTGTAATGCTCGCCCCAGATGCCTTGCCAATAGCGGCCGAGCCCCGCCTGATCGACGTAGTTGAACACGTTCGCTCCGACGACGTACGGCAGCGAGGCGACTCCCTCGACGTAATTCCGGTATCTCATGCCTCGTTGGAACTGGTTGATTGCGGAGTTCTTCATCAGGGGCTCCAGCCCTTGCTCCGATGTTCCGTAGCCGAATTCGCTCATCAGAATCGGCTTGCCGCCGGACTTCTCGTACACTTCCTTCAGCAGCTCGGGCTCCAGCGAATACGTGTAATAGTTGATGCTGATGACGTCGACGTACTTGCCCTCGTATTCGGAGAGCATCCGGCGAACCGTCTCGTTGTGGAACGTCGTCGTGATCCAGCGGTCGCCGAGCAGCAGATGGTTCGGATCGTACTTGCGGTACAGCCGGCTCACCGTTCCGAAGAACCGGTCCAGATAATCCGCGAGGAACGCCTCCATGTCGCGCCACGCCGGAGACGCCTTGAGCACCAGCTCCGCTTCTCTCAAGTCCGCGAACGATTTGTAATTCATTTTCCACGCCGTGTTGAACGCCCCGATCGTCCCGTACTTCTTCTGCAGCATGTCGACCAGAGCGCCCTTCATCGCCGCCTTGCTTGCCTTGAGCTTCGGCACTTCCGTCAGGAACTTGTGGAAGTCATACTCGTTCCCGATAAACGTCCCGATCAGCATCGGGTCGTCCTTGTAGGGAGCCACGTTCTGCGCAAACGATTGGTCCAGCTTCTCCTCGGCACCGGGTGCGTAAATGTCGAACAGCGACAAGCCGTCGATCTTCGCCCAGCTCATCCCCTCGAGAGGCAGCATCCGCACGTACGGGAACATTCCTTCCTCCCCGTACTTCTCGGTCGAGAAGGCGCCGATGCCGTTGAAGCCCCACTTCTTCAGCCGCTCGATCGCTTCGACATAGATGTCGTGCTCGGTCGGGAAGACACCCGTCTTCTTGTACTTGTTCGCGACGAAGAAGGAGAAGCCGTCGGTGCTCGTGTAGGCCGGCTTGTACTCGCCCGCATACGGCGGCACGTATTCGAACTTCGCCTCCCGGCCCTTGATTAGCGTGTACGTCTCCTGGGCGGTGACGCCGTTGACGCCGAGGCTGAAGAACAGGTTGCCGGATGGCGTCGTCAGAACGGGCCGCCCGCTGCCCGTCAGGTTCTGAACATCGAAGAACCCGGTCGCCTTCAGCCCGTACGTGGACGCGCTGCCGCTTAGCCCGCCGTACCGATCCCGGTCCGTCGGCTCCTTCAGGGAGGCGTAATACGTCTCGTCCGCCGCCGCATCCGCCGCAAGCTGGCTCTCCTCCGTCACCTTCGCGGCGAACTTCGCCGTCTCCATCTGGCCGAACCGATCGACCTGGACGTCCTTGCTCGCGTTGACGGAGTAGCTGCGGATCGGGCTCGGCAGCAGCCCCTCCTTGACCGCGTAGGCTTCGAGCGAATTGTAGCCCGTCAGCTTAAGCGGCGAGACGTACGGAACGAAGTCGGCGCTGTCGTTCAGGCGATAATAGAGCCGCGCTCCCTTCGTAGCGGAGGAGAGCGTCGCGAGCATGCCGCTGTCGCTCTTCGCCGTCGTCAGCGCCGCGGATGCGGTGTTGCGGTTGATCAGCACCTCCGACACCTGGGGCGTCCACGACTTGGCCGTTCCGGTCAGCTCGATCTTCAGGTATCGTGTGCCTGCGGGAAGCGACATGTTCTCGTACGCCTGCGGCTGCCAGTTGCTGACCGGATCGCCGGACGGGTACGACTCGGCTGCGACCTCGTTGTACTCCGTGCCGTCGGACGACACATAGAACTTCAGTTTCTCGAACGCGAGGCCGGAGAAGTAGAAGCTGAGCACGGCGAACGACTCGATATCCTCCGCGGAGACGTAGATCAGCATCCCCGGAGCAGTCGTCGCCCGCACGGCGCGGCTTGAGTCGTTGCCGAAGTAGCTCGGCGTATCCTTCGCCAGATACAGGTTCGAGCGAAGCGCGGTCAGCGCGAAGTCGTCGAGCGGGTCCGCGATGCCGGAAGCGGGGGGAGCTTGCGGGTACGGCGTGAACGTGTACGTGGACACGTCCCCGGCTGTCTTCCCGGACGACGCGGTCGGGCTTGCCGACGAAGCTTGGCTTGTCGCCGTTGTCGTTGTTCCCGTCGCCGTTGTTCCCGTCGCCGCTGCCCCCTCCGCCGTCGTCTTCAGCACCGTCTCGCCGACAATCGCAATCGGGGAGCCGTACCGCTGGCGGGTGGAGGAGCTGCGCGGGTCGCTTCCGTCCGTCGTGTAGTAGATCATCTGCCCAGACGCGGCCGTCAGGCGGATCATGCTGCCGTACAGCACGGGACCGGACGGCTTGCTCGCATTCGCGCTTGCGCCCGTGCCGCCGTCTCCGTCTCCGTTCAGGACGACCCGGCCGATCGAGAAGACCGCCCCGCCATTGCCGCTCGGGTACACGATCTTGAGGTACTTGATCCCGCTCGGGAATTCCCGCGATTCATAGAGCATTCGCCCGCTGCCGTCGCCGCTCGCGTGAATGTCCGGCGTCACGGCGCGGTACGTCTTGCCGTCCGCGGAGATCGACAGCAGCGGCGTTGGCTGCGGCGACTTCGAGCCTTCCGCGCTGGCGGACGAATACGCTTCAACGGAGAAAGAGCGGAGGTAGCCCTTCGCCTTGTAGACGAGGTACTCTCCGCTCTTGCCGCTTCCGTATGCCCGGGTCGGGTCGGCAGATGCCGCTCCGGATGCCGCTCCCGACGATGTTCCGGATGATGTTCCGGACGTCTTCAGCGTCAGGGTTGGCGATCGCGAGGCGACCTTGCTCCAATCCGTCAAGTCGTCGGTCTCCGTCAGGTACTTCTCGGCGACATCTCCAAGCGTATGCGAAGAAGCGACGAGAGAGAGCAGGAGCAGCGCGAGGAGCACGACCGATTTCTTCTTCACTTCAAGATCTCCTTCCGGACGTTCGTCAGTATTGAAGCAGGGGAGCCTTCTCCCTGACTCCCTGATTCAGGCTCGGACGGCCGATCGAATAATACACGAAGGAGGTTCCCTTCAGATCCTCTTCCTTAAAAAGATTGCGCCCATCGATCAGAATCGGCCGCTTCAGAATCGTCTGCAGCTTGTGGAGGTCCTCTCTCGCGAACTCCTCCCATTCCGTGAGCAGGCAGAGGGCGTCCGCCCCGGACGCGGCTTCCTCCGCCGCATCGCACCAGTCGACGCCTTCGTCGCCGAACAGCTTGCGGAAGTTCGGCATCGCGACCGGATCGTACGCCCGGACGCGAGCGCCCGCTTCCGTCAGGCGGCGCATGATCTCCAGCGCCGGGGACTCGCGGACGTCGTCGGTGTTCGGCTTAAAGCTGAGCCCCCAGACGGCGACCGTCTTCCCGCGAAGCTCCCCGTCGAAAATCGTCTCGAGCTTGCGGACGACGTTCAGCCGCTGCTCGCGATTCACCTCGACGACCGAGCGGAGCAGCTTGAAGTCGTAGGCGACATGGCCTGCGATCTGGATCAGCGCCCGCGTGTCCTTCGGGAAGCAGGAGCCGCCGTAGCCGATACCGGCCTGCAGGAACGCCGGGCCGATCCGGCGGTCAAGCCCCATGCCCTCAGCCACCTGCGAGACGTCCGCGCCGACTTTCTCGCAGATGTTCGCTATCTCGTTGATGAGCGAGATTTTGGTGGCGAGGAAGGCGTTGGACGCGTACTTCAGCAGCTCGGCGCTGCGCAGGTCCGTGATCAGGATGTTCCGGGTGAGCGGCCGGTGCAGCGAGGCAAGCTTCTCCGCGGCCTCGCGCGACTCCGCGCCGATCACGACACGGTCCGGCTCCAGCGTATCGCGGATCGCCGACCCTTCCCGCAGGAACTCCGGCAGCGACACGCTGTCGAACGGCACCGTCGTCCGGGTGCGGATCAAGCCCTGCACCCGCTCGTTCGTGCCGACGGGAACGGTGCTCTTCACGGCAACGATCGCTCCGGCGCGCAGCGAGTCCGCGATCTCGAGCGCGGCCGCGTCGATGTAGACCAGATCGGCCTCTCCGCTTGGAAGCGGCGGCGTCCCGACGGCGATGACGACCAGCTCCGCGTCCCGCACCGCCTCCGCCAGATCGCCGGTGTAGCGCAGCCTTCCGGCGGCGACACCCTTCGCCGACAGCTCCTTGAGGCCCGGCTCGTAGATCGGAATTCCTCCCGCTTGCAGCGTGGCGAGCTTGTCCGGGTCCTTGTCGACGCAGACGACCGAATGGCCAAGCTCGGCGTAGCAGATGCCGGACACGAGCCCGACATAGCCGGTGCCGATGACCGCTATCCTCATAACGTCCCCTCCGATGCCGGGCATAGTTCGACGATGTCGGCCCAATGCTGCTCGAGCCGCACGATGTCCTCCTCGACGAGCATGTCGCCGGTCTGCACCTCGATAATCTCCAGGTCCGTATTCGCCCGCACGCTGTGCCGGCTCTCCTTCGGGACGATGAATACGTCCCCTTCGGCCAGCGACAGCTTGCGCTCGTTCAGAATAACGGTCCCGCTGCCGGAGACGACCGTCCACACCTCGTCCCGGAGGCTGTGGTACTGGTAGCTCAGGTTGCGTCCGGCCGAGATGTAGATCCACTTCGTCAGCACCTCCTTGCCGGTCGGGTAACGCCGATAATCGAGCACCTTGTAGCGGCCCCAGCGCCGCTCCTCGTACATCGGACGCTGCTCCGAATGCTTCAGCATGTCCTTCAGTTGGGGGCTGAGCGACTTGTCCGCGACAAGAATGCCGTCCGGGCTTGCCGCCACGACGATGTCCGCGAGGCCGAGCACCGCGACCGGAATCTCCAACTCGTTGATGACGTGCGCGTTCTTCGTCTCGACGGAGACGATGCCTTTGCCCGTGAGGGAATCCTCGATCTCCTCGGTCAGCGTGTTCCACGTCCCGAGATCCTTCCATTCGCCCTCGTAGCGGACCGCCGCGATCCGATTCGCCTTCTCGACCACCTCGTAGTCGAAGCTGATTTTCGGCAATGAGCCGTAGCGTCTCTGCATCTCCTCGTAATGAATCGGGAGCTCGTAGGCGATCAGAATGTTGATCAGCATATCCAGCTTGAACGCGAACACGCCGCAATTCCAGAGCGCCCCCCGGCGGATCATCTCTTCGGCGTCGGCCTCCCGCGGCTTCTCGCGGAAGCCCCCGACGTTCAGGAAGGAGGAGCCGCCTTCGTCGCCCCGCGCGTCCGGCACGATATAGCCGTACTTCTCGGACGGGTACGTCGGCTTAACCCCGACAAGGGCCAGATCCGCTCCGGACTCGTCCAGCGCTTCCTCCAGGCGAGCAAGCTGCCGGAAAAACCCGACCTCCACATAAGGGTCAACCGGCATGACGACGATCGTCTCGTTCAGCGGGACGCCTTCCATGGCGTACAGATAGGTCGCCGCCAGCGCAATCGCCGGGAACGTGTCCCGCCGCTGCGGCTCGGCGATCAGCCTGACGTCGCTGCCGAGCTGCCCGTAGATGATCTCGACCTGCGCCTTGCCCGTCGCCACGTACGCCTTATCCTGCAGGCCCGCTTCGCCGAGCTGCCGCCATACCCGCTGGATCATCGACTCCGGGCGACCCTGCGGGTCCTTAAGCACCTTCAGGAACTGCTTGGAACGCGAATCATTCGACAACGGCCACAGCCGCTTGCCCGATCCGCCCGATAGAAGCACGATTCTCATGCCATCCCTCCGCTCTGTTAGTTCATTCCGCTTGACTATGCAACTGTTTTATCGCCAATGACATTCAACCTCGGCCCGACCACCCAAATGTCCGCTCCAGGCTGCTTCGACGCTCCGTATGTCGGTTTTTCCGACATTTGCGCCGCTCCCAGGCTGCTTCGACGCTCCGTATGTCGGTTTTTCCGACATTCGCGCCGCTCCCCGGCTGCTCCAACGCTCCATATGTCGGTTTTTTCGACATTCGTGCCGCTCCCCGGCTGCTTCAACGCTCCGTATGTCGGTTTTTCCGACATTCGTGCCGCACCTGACTCATCACGCCGCCCTAACGCGCCGGTTCATCGAGTCCGGCTCACAGGGTCTGGTTCACCACGACGGCCGGCGAACTCGCCGGCTCGGCCATCAGCTTCGCGGTCGCGATCCCCCGCGTCCATGTGCGATAGTAGCTGGCGTTCTTGCCGTAGGCGTTATCGATCAGCACGTTCGGCTTGTCCATCAAGCAGGACAGAATATGCCCGTGAAGTCTCGACGTCTGCACGCTCCGGTAATCCCCGAACCTCTCGACCGCTTTTCTCACCAGCCGATCCGTGTACTTGCTCCATACCGGGCCGACGGGCAGCTTGCCCTTGCCCATGCGCAGCATGTCCGAGAACAGGCGGATCGACTTCCGCTCCGCCCGGCTGTACAGCGACGGCCAATCCAGGCAATCGCCGCCCGCCTCGTCCTCCAGCCGCTGCTGCCCGGCCGTCTTCTCGATGTCGGTGCGCAGGAAGCGGAGCACCTCCTTGCCGGGAGCGATGCGGCTCCGAATCGGCCACAATTGATGCGCCATGTCCGGGCACAGATACACGTTGACTCCGCCGAACTTGTCCTCGGCCATATCCAGCGACACCGTGTCGCGCACGAACAGGTGCAGATCGGGGTGGCCGTTCAGCACGTCCGCCGTCTTCTCGAACTCCTTGACGTCCTTGTAGTAGATCGTCTGGGGAAGCATCACGACGCGATGGCCGGGATAGTCTGCCGCCACCCTCTCGCGAAGCTTCTGGTGGACCGGGTACAGATCCCCGAAGTTGCCGCCGCCGTGCAGGACAATGATGCAATCCCGCGGAATCGGCAGCGCGTCGGGGAAGTCGAGCACGCTGTACCGGGCGCGAACGCGAATGCGGTACTCCCGGAAGAACGCCTCCGTGCCCTTCATGATCAGCAGATCCCCGCCGTTGCCGTGCACCGGGTAATCGAGGTAATAGATGTCCGACCCGGGCGGAATCGCCTTCAGGATCGTTGTCAGCTTGCTCTTCAGCTCCTCCATCGGGTGGGAGCCCCGCACGATCTCCATCCGACCGTCCCCTCTCCGGGCGAATGCTCCGCCCTCGTCATACTCGTTATCCGCATTGCCCTCCTTAGCCGCGTCATACTCGCTATCCGCATTGCCCTCCTTAGCCGCGTTATACCTGTTATCCGCATTGCCCTCCTTGTCCGCGGCATCCTCCGTTATAACGTCCAACTGACGTCCCTCCTTATCGGCCTCGCCGGCACTCCCGCAACGAGAGTGCGGGCCGGCACGTCCTTCGATACGACCGCTCCGGCCGCCACAACGGCGCCCGCGCCGATGGTGACGCCCTTCAGAATCGTCGCCCGGCAGCCGATCCACACATGATCGCCGATGATGACGGGCTTCGTCGTCTCGGTTCCATCGAGCGTATGGTAATCGGTGTCCGTGATGGTGACGTCCCACGAGATGGCGCAGTGGCTGCCGATGCGGACATGCTGCTTGCACATGATCTCGCTTCTCCGATTCAGGAATGTGTAATCGCCGATCTCAAGGACGGCTTGGTCCGAATCCAGGTATAACCCGGCGTCCCGGTACAGGATCACATAATTCCCGATCCGAAGCGTAGCCCGCCTCGCCTTCGAGATAGTCACACCTCCTGCCGCTCGCAGCAGCTTCCCGCAGCGGTCGATTTGGCGGCGAAGCCGGAGGCCGAGCAACACCCGGACCGCGTGCTTCCCGTAATCTCTTACCCTTCTTTGTCGAAAATGCATCCCAGCCGTGCCGCCCTTCCCGTCCAGATAGCCGTCAGGCTTGCCGCAACAGGCGTTCCCGGAGGAAGCGCCAATCGCTTGCGTCGAACAACACGCTCTTCAGCGGCGCCTTGAGCGCCAGCTTCATCGCCGCGATCGTGATCGCGAGCCGGCAGCAGGCGCCGATCAGCATCGCCGCGGCGACGCCGTTCAGGCCGTACTCCGGCGCAAGCGCGAACAGCAGCCCGATCGTCGCCGCAAGCGCAATCGCTTGCCGGATCGCGACGAGGCCCGGGCGCCCAAGCGCGTTGAACGAAGTCGCCAATATCCACGAGCCGCCGCCGATGATGCACTCCAGCGACAGCAGCCCGAACGCCGTCGCCGACTCGAGGAACGGCGGGCCGTACAGCAAGCCGAGCAGCCAGCGGCCGACGATGAGGCCGGGAACAAGCGCGAGCAGCATCAGCACGAAGCTGAGCCGGAACGCGCGCGACACCGTCGCGACGACCCGATCCGGGTCCTGGCCCGTCACCTTCGGGAACGCGACGCTCGACACCGCCGTCTGCACGACGTTGAACACGCGGGACAGCGTATAGACGACCGTGTACAGGCCGAACGCCCGCGGCGAGAGCAACGCCAGAATGATCAGCTTGTCGCATTGCCCGTACAGCGTCCCGAGCAGCTCGACCCCGTAGACGCGGCTGCCGTAGCCGAACAGCGACTTGACCGCTCCCTTGTCCGCGAATCGGCCGAACCAGCCTACGGCAAGTTGCCCCTTCAGCCGGTACAGCGACCAGACGAGCACGGCCAAGCTCGTTCCCAGGTAGACAAGCGAGGCGGAGGCCTGATTGAGCCAGCCTCCCGCCCACAGCGCCAGCAGCCCGGCCAGGTTGCTGAGCGGCACGTACAGCCTCAGACCGTTGTACAGCCGGAAGTTCTCCTCGCTCTGCGCGAGCGCCGACAGCAAGCCCATGGCCAGCAGCAGCGGCAGCATCAGCACCGTGTACCATTGGGCGATGCGAACGATCGGCTCCGAATAGTTGCCCATCCACGCCGGCAGCCCGAACCAGGCGGCAAGCCCGGCCAGCACGCAGACCGGCAATTGGAACAGGAAGCCTGCCCGGACAACGTCCGCGCTCTGCTCCGGCCGGGAGCGCCTGTTGTAGATAAGCGACGTCGGCAGCCCGAAGCTGAGCAGGCCGGCAAGCAGCGTCGGCCAGAAAACAATCGCGGAGAACTCGCCCTTCCCCTCGACCCCGAACCACCGGGCCGTCACCACCGAGCTTGCCATGCCGACGAGCATGACGGCGACGCCGACGGCGCTCGTGCCGAGAATCGCACCGAGCGCTCCGCCCCGCGCCTTGGTGCTCCCGCTTCCGCTTCCGCTCAAACTCTCGATCGGCTTCATCAACGTTCTGATCATAATCGGTTCCTCTCCATCGATTCCTCTCCGAGCGAGACTTCCCTCACTGGTACGTCCGCAGCACGCCGCGCAGCAGCCCGTTGTTGTAGGCGATCCGGCTGACGTTGCGGAACACGCGGCGCTTGTCGTACAGCACCGGGATCGACAGCAGCGCGAACGTCGGCACCTTCAGCAGCGATTCCGCGAGCAGCCGCGTCCGGCGCGATGGCCCCGAGCTGACCGCCCGGCTCACTCCCTGCCAGTAGATGCGGCGCAGCAGCCACTTCCGGTTCATTCGGCTGCGGGGGATCTTGTGCAGCACCGAGGCGTGCGGCGTGTAGTAGACGGAATGCTCGGAGCGAATCCGGTCGATCAGCTCCGACTCCTCGCTCGAGAGCAGGTTGCTCCCGACCCGGCCGAGATCCTCGCGGAACGGAGCCATCGTCTCGAACACCACTCTGCGAAAAGCAACGTTGGCCCCGAACGGAATCGCGCCTTGCATCTCCGCGACCTCGTCGGAGTAGTCGAGAATGGTGTAGAGCGATCGGTTCTCCGGGGGAAGCCACGCAGGCGCCTCTCCTTCCCAGGCGGGCTCGATCTTGCCGCCGACGCAGCCGATCCGCGGGTCCCGCCCGAATACGGCGACGATTCCCGCAACCCAGCCGTCCGACGCGATCGCGTCATCGTCCAGGAACAGAATAAATTCCCCCTTCGCTTCGCGGATCGCGCGGTTCCGGGCGACCGACAGGCCAAGCCGCTCTTCGTACACGTAGCGGACCGGGATACCCGCCAGGCGCTGGAACTCCAACACCGTCTGCGCGGTTCGGTCGGTCGAGCCGTTGTCGACGACGATCACCTCGAAGGGCTCGGCCGTCCTCTGCCCGAGAAGGCTGAACAGCGCTTCCCGCAGATCGTCCGCGCGGTTGTGCGTGCATATCGCCACCGTCGCTCTCATGCGTTCACCTCGTTCGTCTCGTTCGCCTCATTGCCCCCGTTCGCCTCTTGCAGCGTCCGGCGGGCGTAAACACGGATCATTCGGCCCGCGATGCGGTCCCAATCCAATTCCATGAGCTTGCGCCCGATCGCCGCCTCCGTCCGCGCCGGGTCCAGCTCCATGGCGCCGAGCAGCGCCTGCCGGAGGCCGTCCGGGTCGTCCGGGTCGTACAGGACGCCGCAGCCGTCCGCGACGTATTCGCCGAGCGCTCCGAGCCGCGGCGCGATGACCGGCTTCATGTACGACAGCGCCAGAATCGCGCTGCCGGACGTCGAGATCTGCCGGTACGGCAGCACGACCGCATCGGCCGCACGCAAGTAGTCGGCCAGCTCCTCGTCGGCCACGAAGTCGGGGTACAGCTTGATATCCCCGGCATTCAGGAAGCCAAGCCCGTACCCTTCGTCCGGCTGTCCCGCAATCAGAAGCGCGCAGCGGCCGGAGTCGATCGCGCGATACGCTTCCGTCAGCTTCTCCACCCCTTTGTAGGGGTTGATCCGCCCGACGAACAGGAACAGGAAGCGGTCCTTCGGAATGCCGAAGCGCTCCCTAATGTCCGCCCCGGCGGCGGGATAGGCCCCGGCATAATGGCCGTGCGGCGTGACCGCGATCTTGTCCGGATTCGCGCCGAACGCGGCGGCGGCTTCCCGCCGGACCGATTCGCTGAGCGCGAACGCCGCGTCGCACAGGCCGAGCAGCCGCTTGCGCATGAACACGTCCCAGCGCGTCTTGCCGGCATGCGGCCAGACGTTGTGGATCGTCCAATAGAGCCGCACGCCCCTCAGCTTGTATGCGAGCAGCAATAGCAGGAAGAAGCCCGACTTCACCGCCGTCAGCGGGAAGCTCGAAGCCGTATACGAGTTGCTTGGCCAATGGAAGTGAACGATGTCGCCTCTGCGGGGCTTCCGCATCGCTCCCCGGTCGTAATGCTCCACCCGCTGCCCGAGCCGCTCCAGCGATTCGGACAGCAGCTCCGAATACTTGTTGTGCGGACTCCGCTTCGGGCTCATGTACACGATAGATTCGCTGCCCATCTCATTCACCTGCCCGAACGCGGTGCCCGCCGGTTATAACGACATTCGCCGGCCATTCCCGGCGCCCCGCGAGCAGCCCGCCATACAGCTCCAGATGACTCTCGAGCAGGGAAGCCTGTGTGAACTTCCGGCAATGCCGGATGCATTGCTCCTGCAGAAGGCGCCTCTCCTCGGCCGTCTTGTCGCAGAACTCCATGATCTTCGCGCGAATGGCGACGGCGCTTCCCGGCCGGAACAAGAACTCGTCCGGGCTCCAGACGGCGTCGGGGATGCCCCCCACCGCGGAAGCGTACACCGGCGTGCCGACCTGGTACGACTCGATAATGACCCGGCCGAACGGCTCCTCCCAGATCGAAGGCACGAAGTTCGCGTCCATATCGGCCATCAGCGCGCGCGCTTCCTCCGGCTTGACCTTGCCGGGGAAGACGAACCGCGGGTCGTCCCGGCAAAGCGTCCGCAGCTCCTCAAGCAGGCTGCCTTCTCCGCAGACGACAACTTGCTCCACCGCGTCCGGCGGCAGCGGAAGCGCCGCTTCGACGAACTCGCGCACGCCCTTCTCCGGCTCGACCCGGCCGAAGCAGCCGATTCGCAGCGGCCGGTGCGCACCGATTCTCTCCGCGGCAACAATGTCCCCGTCCACCGCATTCGGGATGACCCGGCTCTCCGCCGCGGGGAACAGCCCCGCGTTCGTATGCCGCTTCAGAATATGCGTGGAGATGCCGACCACCGCCGACACCTTGCGGCTGAACCCCGCGGAGGTCAGCGAATAGAGCTTCGCCAGCGCCCGGTTCGCAAGCGGCGAGCTGACCGGAGACAGCAGCGAATAATCCCGCAGCGTATGCGCGATCGGAATGCCGAGCGATTCTCCCGCCGTCCAGACGGCGGCGCCGAAGCCGGACAGGTTCTGGGTATGGATCACATCCGGCCGAATCGTTTCGAGCCGCTCCTTCACCGCCCCGATCTGAACCGGGTTGTACAGGTCGCTCAGCCGGCGCAGCGTTCTCGCCGCGAGGCTGCGCTTCTTCCCTTCCCCGATCCAATACAGGCCGGCATACGGCAGACGATGGACGGTGACGCCGCGGATTCGCTCCGTGACCGTCCCCGCCTTGCGCTTCTGTCCGCCGAGCGTCAGAACGTGAACGTCGGCCGCTTCGGTCAACGCTTCCGCCAGGATCTGCGTCGAGATCTCCGCTCCGCCGATGATGTGCGGCGTATACAGACTGTTGATAATGACAATTCTCATGCGATGCGTCTCCACTCCTTCTCCCGCGCCTTCTCCCATGCCCCGGCCCCTTGCGCCTGCGGCGCGGCCGGCCGCTCTTCGAAGAACCCGCCGCGAATCCAGCCGATCAGCAGCCAGAAGTTCACGAACGAATAGGAATCGAAGTTCATGACCAGCGATACGCATAATGCGAATGCGAACAGGGCGTAGGGCCGGCCGCGTGCGCTTCGCAGCGCGGCGGCCATGAACCCCAGGAACAACGAGGCGCCGATCAGCCCCTCCTCCGCGAACACCTTCGCCCACAGATTGCGCGAGGTGGCCATCTCGGGATGGTCCAGCACAAGGTTCCTCACCTCGCTGAACTTCATCCCGTATTCGAAGTGCTTAAGCAATAAATCCGCGAACCCCTTGTAATAGAACCCGCCTCCGACGCCGAAGATCGGATGCTGCCCGAACTCGATAAACCCGATCGCCGGGAACACAACCCGGATGAAGAACGAATTGTCCGCCTTGAGCAGGTGGGCGAAATCGAACTGGAACCGATCCGTGAAGTAGCCGCTCACCTTGAGCGTCTCCAGCAGGAACGGCACCCCGACGCCGATAAGCGCCGCGATCGCGCCGAGCGCGAGCAGCATCCGACCGCGATACTTGTTCGCGATGAGCACGTAGACCAATAGGGCCGTCAATAATACACTGTAGGCGTACGCCGAGAACGACAGCACAAGCAGCAGCGCGCAGCCGATCAGCGGAATCCTCGTAAGCCTTCGATAACCTTCCTTGTACAGATAGAGCAGAAGCAGCCCGCAGCTCAGCAGATGGATGCCCGCCCAGGACGGTTCCCCCGAGAGCATCTGAATCCGCCCCTTGTAGACCTTCTCCGAGAACAGGCCGGTGATCGTCCTCGAGACGCCGCTGCGAAGGAGGTACGCGTCCGCCGTCTGCAGCAGACCGGCCAGCAGCGGCGGCCCCATTCCGATGAGCAGGCTGACGGCAATCCTCTTGCGCAGCGCCGGATCGTCCTTCGCTTCCTGCGCGATGTAGACGGATACCCGGTACATGGACAACCCGAACAGCAGCGTCAGCGAATGCTTCAGACTGCCTCCCGTACCGCCTTCCCAGACCGAGACCAGCAGCGAATGCCCGATGCTGTAGGCGGCGAACAGCGTCAGCAGCACGTCTCCCTTCCGGAACCGGAAGTCGGTGAACAGCAGCAGCGCCGACGCGGCGAACATCGGGAACATCGCCAGCGGGCGATAAACCGAGAACGGAATGTACGGCAGGCTGTCATACGTAATAACCGCCAGCGAGAACAGGAACAGAGCGACGATCATCGTCCGGATCGGATCGCTCCTCAAGCTCCTCTTCCCGCCCGCCGTCCGCTCCTCTCCCGCAAGCCCGGCTCCTTTCCCCGTCTGCACTCTTCCCGCCCTTACGATAAGATCAGCTCCATATTGCTCCGCGCGGCCGAGCCGCTGAAGCGGTCCGACACGTAGCGGATCGAATTGCCCGACATGCTGTCATTGACCTCCGGATCGCCCATGAGGAGCAGCACGTCCTTCACCATCTCCTCCTCCGACTCGCACACGAACAGCTCCTCCCCGTGGCTCGCGTCAAGCCCTTCGCTGCCGATCCGGTTCGTCACGACCGGGACACCCCAGGCCATCGCCTCCAGAATCTTGGTCTTGATGCCGGTCCCGAACAGCAGCGGCGCGACCATAACCGCCGAATCGCCGACAACCTTCTTGACGTCGTCCACCTCTCCGGTCACGACGACGCCGGGATACTGCTCCTGCAGCCGGCGAACCTCCGATGTCGGATTTTTGCCGACGATGTAGAAGGAAGCGGTCGGTCTCTGCCGCTTGATGCTCGGCCAGATCCGCTCGCAGAAGTACACGGCGGCGGAGCCGTTGTGGGGAATGTCCATCTTGCCGACGAACACAAGCTTGTCGCGGTCGTATTGCCGGGAGCCGTTCGCCGGAGGGACCGGTTCGACCTTCATCGGAATGCCGTGGCACGATTCGTGGCGGGTCTCTTGGCGGAACGTTTGCGCTTCCGCAGGGGAGGTGAAGATCAGATGATCGAAGCGGGGAGCCGCCGATACCTCGTAATCGGCGAGGAGTTTGCTCTCGAAGGAGATAAGCCGGCGCTGCACGAACTTCAGATCCGCGAAGCGCTTCAGGCTGCCCGGCAGCTTGTCGGCGAAGCCTCCGAGAACGGACGGAATGTAGCGGAACCAATCGAGCTGGCGGCGATACCGGAGCGACAGCAGGTCGTCGTAGCTGAGCGCCGTGCGCCCCGCGCCTTCCGTCAAGTATTCCGCCACCCGGACCATGTCGTAGAAGACGAAGTCCGGCTTCTCCTCCCGCAGCAGCTCCCGAATCCGAGAGTGCGTCTTCCGGCTGTAGTAGGCGGACACCTGGATTGGCCATTTTCTGCGGATCAGCGAATGAACGAGCACGTTGTACAGCTTCTCCGCAAGTCCCGGCAGCTCGAGGGGCACAACGCGGCTGATCTCCGGCGGCTGCCGCTGCAGATACTTCGGATCGTCCACGAAGCTGAGGTTCACGATCTCGCTGTCCGGATGAATCTCCTTCATCTCGCGAACGTACTGGAGCAGCATGTTCTTGCGTCCGTCGGTTCCGGGGAAGGGCAGGCGATTGGTTAGAAAAACGATCTTGCGCATGCACAGCCACCCTCTCGGTTTAATGCGTTAATACGCGTTCTTGGCCCCAAGCAACAGCTTGAAGGTCCGGAATATAATCTTCAGATCCCCCCGAATGCTCCTCTGCCGAATGTATTGCAGGTCGAGCTCCACCATCTGCTCGAAGCTGAGCTCGTTGCGGCCGTTCACCTGCCACAATCCCGTGCAGCCCGAAGCGACCGTCAAGCGGAGCTTGTCGTATTCCGTGTACTGTTCCACCTCCCTGGGCAGCGGCGGCCGCGGGCCGACGAGCGACATCTCTCCTCTTAGCACGTTGAACAATTGCGGCAGCTCGTCCAGGCTCGACTTGCGAAGCACCTTGCCGATTCGGGTAATGCGCGGGTCGTCCTTCATCTTGAACATCGCGCCCTGAATCTCGTTCTTCGCGAGCAGGTCCCCAAGCTTCTTCTCCGCGTCCGGAATCATGGAGCGGAACTTGTACATGCGGAACGGCACGCCGTTCTTCCCGATCCGCGTCTGGCCGAACAGAATCGGCGCCTTCGGATCGTCCAGCTTGATGAGCAGCGCGACGGAGGCGAGCACCGGGGAGAGCAGCGCGATTCCGCAGAGCGAACCGGCCACGTCCATCGCCCGCTTGACGGCCGTATAGATCGCCAGGCCGTCCTTGCTGCGTTCGGCCAGCCGCTTCCGCTCGAATTCCGTCATTTTGGCGACAATGTCGCGATCATACCGCAGGGCCATGGCTTCCGCTCACCTTCTCTCTCCAGAGCAGCTCCTCAAGCTGCGATACCAGCTTGTGTTTAAGCTCTTCGTTGCGAAGCGCGAAGTCGACCGTCGTCATGATGTAGCCGAGCTTCTCGCCGACGTCGTACCTCATCCCCTCGAAGTCGTAGGCGTACACGCCAAGCTCCTCGTTCAGCTTCTGGATCGCGTCGGTAAGCTGAATCTCGCCGCCCGCCCCGACCTCGTGCCGCCCGAGGAATTCGAAGATCTCCGGCGCCAGCACATAGCGGCCCATGATCGCCAGATTGGACGGCGCCTGCCCTTGCGGCGGCTTCTCCACGAAGCGGCGAACCTTGTACAGCCGGCCGCTCTTCTCGTAAGGATCGAGAATGCCGTAGCGGCTCGTCTGGTCCGTGCCGACCGCCTGCACGCCGATGACCGACTTGCCGGTCTTCTCGTATTGCTTGATCAACTGGCCGGTGCACGGAGTGTCCGACTGCACGATGTCATCCCCGAGCAGCACGGCGAACGGCTCGTTGCCGATGAAGTTGCGGGCGCACCAGACCGCATGGCCGAGCCCCTTCGCTTCCTTCTGCCGGATGTAGTGAATCTCGACGTTCGACGACTGGCGAACCTTGTCCAGGATGTCGAGCTTGCCCTTCTCTTCCAGTGTCTGCTCGAGCTCGAAGGCGATGTCAAAGTGATCCTCGATCGCCCGTTTGCCCTTGCCGGTGACGACGATAATATCCTCGATTCCGGATTCGATCGCCTCCTCCACGATGTACTGGATCGTCGGCTTGTCGACGATCGGCAGCATCTCCTTCGGCATCGCCTTGGTCGCGGGCAGGAATCTCGTCCCGAGCCCGGCCGCGGGAATGATGGCCTTTCTCACTTTTTTCATTCGCTCTCACCCCATCTATGTCAATCTCTCTCGCAACTTGCAGATTTGCCAAACAAAATAAAACAAGCGGGCATCGAACCCATCCTCACGCCACACCCTTGACGATTCACGTCTAAGGCCGCTATGCCCACAGCATGGCCGAGTGCCTCCGGTGATAAAGGAGCAGGAGACATGTCCTTCCCTCGCGGGATCGCTTGCGTTGTTCTCTAATCGCTCATCTCATCGTCGCTCAGCGGCCGATGCGGTTGAACACCGCGCCGATCATCTGGGTTCGGCTCGCCTCCAGCGATTCCTTCGCCCGTTCGGCGGCTTCCAGCTTCGTCCGGCCGCGCCGGATGACGAGCACGGCGCCGTCGCACTTGTCGGCGACGATCAGCCCGTCCGAGGCGCCTTGCATGGCGGCGGTGTCGAGAATAACGATGTCGAAGCTCCTCTTCGCGGATTCGAGCAAGGCGGTCATCGCCTCGGACTCGAGCAGTTCCGCAGGATTCGGCGGCACGGGCCCCGCGCAGACGACCCGCAGATTGTCGATCTCCGTCCGCTGCGCAACCTCCGCAACCTCCACATCGCCGTCTCCGGCCAGCACCGTGCTTAAGCCCTTGTCGTTGCGAAGCTCGAAGATCCGGTGCAGCGCCGGCGACCGCAGATCCGAGTCGAGCAGCAGCACCTTGCGGTTCGCCTGCGAGTAGGCAACGGCGATGTTGGCCGAAGTCGTGCTTCTGCCTTCGCCCGATTCGGCGGAGACGACCGCGATCGTCTTCAGGCTCCCGCTCCGCCCCAGCATCTCGATGCTCGTCCGCAGCTTGCGGTAGCCTTCGGCGGCCTTCGACTTCGGGCTCCGGCTCGTAATGAGCCCCCGGCTACGCATCCCCTCGTTACGCATCCAATGTGACATTCGAACTCCTCCTCGTCTTCAAGCTTGATGCGGGGCTGCCATCCCGTTCTGCCAGCTCCCGCCTTCCGATTCGCGGAATGTCCGAGAGCAGCGGCATGTTCAGCCGCTCCCGCACGTCCCGCTCGTCCTTGACCGAATCGTCCATATGCTCCAGCAGGAAGGCGAGGCCTCCGCCGATCATGAGCGTCAGGACCAGCGCAATCGCGACGTTCTTGGCGGTTGAAGGGGCTGCGCCCCCCCTCGCCTCCGACGGGTCGGCCCAATCGATGACGAACACGTTGCTTAAGTTCAGCAGCTCCTTCACCTGCTCTTGGAAAACACTGGCGACAGCGTTGGCCATCTTGGCCGCCCTCGGGTACGATCCGTCCGTCACGGCGACGGTCATAAGCTGCGTCTCGCTTGCGGAGGAGACGCCGAGCTTCGCCCCGAGCTCTCCCGCCGTCGTGTGAAGATCGGGATACATCTCCGCGACCCGGTTCAGTATTCTTGGCGTGAGAATCAATTGCTTGTAGGTCTTGATAAGCTGGATGCTGGAATTGATCGCGGCGGCGTCGGGCGTTGCCGTTGCTCCCGCTTCCGGCTCCGTCTTCTGGTAGACCATCAGCTTCACGACCGCTTGGTAGCTCGGCTGCGAATGCCTGCTTGTGTACCACCCTGCCGCCAAACATCCGACGATCGCGATAAGGGCGATCATCCACAGCCTCTTCCGGATTACGCTCCAGTATCGTTGAATTTCCAAGCCGTCGTCCTCCGTCGTCTGTATTGGATTTAGTCGAAATTTTCTGATTAATTACGTTTGTTCCGTCTGCCGGAGCTCGTCTTATTCCCGCTGTATCTCTGCTGTATCTCCGTTCTAACTCCGCTTTAGCTCCGCCTCATCTCGCCTAATTAAATTCTAAGCCGATCTCTCCGGACAAAACTATTACGCGACAGGATGATTTTGCTTCTTCTTCAGAAGCCATCACCCTGCCGCGTCGGTAGCATCCCTATTCCACTTTCGTACCATACAAGGGGACATTCCCCTCCTCTTGCTTGTCAGGTGGCGAATACGACCCGATTCCTTGCGCTTGCGCGAACAGCGCGGCCTGCGTGCGGTCCCCGAGGTTCAGCTTCTGGAAGATCCGGCTGACATGCTTCTTGACCGTGAACTCGCTGATGACAAGCTTGCGGGCCACCGCTCCGTTCGACAAGCCCTCCCCAAGCGCGCCGAGCACCTCCCGTTCCTTCGGCGTCAGCTTCTCGAGCGGATCGTCCGGGTCCTTGCGCAGCAGAGCGCCGAGCAGGCTCTGGTCGAAGTACGTGCGCCCCCTGCCGATCATCTTGATTGCGAGCAGCAGCTCCTCCGGCGGCGCCTCCTTCAGCACATAGCCGGAAGCGCCGCTCTCCTGGGCCAGCCGAATGTCCGTCTCCGATGCCGACGAGGTCAGCATCATGAACGAGCACGGCAGCCCGCGGCACGCCTTCACAAGCTCGAAGCCGGACTCCGCGCCCAACTTGATGTCGACGACGGCGACGTCCGGCCTTGTCCGATCGATAAGCGCAATCGCCTCTCCGATCGAGTCCGCTTCACCGGCCAGCTCAAGCTCCTCTTCCTTCGACACAATCGCCTTAAGGCCGCCCCGCACGAGCGGGTGGTCGTCTACGATAACGATTTTCACACAATCACCTCTCTTGCTAAATAGGCAGACGCACGACGATCCGCGCTCCGCTGCCGGGCTGGCTGCATATCTGCATGGAGCCGCCAAGCGAGGTCGCCTGCTGTCTCATGTTGCGAAGCCCGAAGCCGTACTCCTTCTCCTTCGCCAGCCGCGCGCACGCATCGAAGCCCCTCCCGTTGTCGGAGACGCGGAGCGTGACGGACGAACGCAGCATCGACAGCTTCACGTTCACCTCGCTGCACTCGCCATGACGGATCGCATTGCCCGCCGCTTCGGAGATGATTCGGTACAGCGCCTTCCGTTGGTGGACGGACAAGCGACAGACGGAATCCGGCGCGCAGAAGCCGATCCGGACGCCGTTCAGCTTGCCCAGGCTGTGAAGCAGCGACCGAATTCCGTCAAGCCAGGACGCCCCCTCTTCTTCCGCCGAGCTCAGATCGTAGATCGTCGCCCGCATCTCGCGGGACGCCGTCGAGGCGGCCGCCTGAATCTCCCTAAGCTGCTCCAGCTTCTGCTCCTCCGACAAGGAGCCCCATTCCTGTTCGACGGAATGAACCGCGCACGCAATCCCGAACAGATGCGGACAGATTCGATCGTGAAGCTCTTCCGCAATTCGGGTTCGCTCTTCGAAGAGAACGTACGGCTCCAATCCGGACTCGCTCTGAATAGCCATTCCTGTCTTCACCCTTTCCATGTCAATGATGAGAAAACTCCAATCTTCTTCTCATTTCCCTCGATTTTGAAAATGGTGTCTATTTTCAACATACCCTGCGGCATCTGACATGCCCATGCTCCGGGAGTACCGATTTCACGGGCGGTGCTGGGCAGGGTGATTTTGAGTCCTAGGTCACGCCGCCAAATTTTTCTCAGCGGAATTCAACCCATTTTTTCCCACAAACTCCCCGCCAGTCGTCACGTATTCAAGCCTTCGGCCATTCTCCTCGTCCGCTCCCGAATTCGTGTTTCTTCCTATATATAAGAGCATTCGGTGGGACCTATGTCTCAGGGCGATTCTCGGGGTGCGGGGAGGAATTTAAATAGATTTTAGAATTCCCATCGAAGAAATCGGTTATTGAAGCGCTTACAGCATGAGAGAGGACAATCGCCAGCCGGGGAAAATGAGAAGGAATTCACGCGCGAATGAGAAATATGAGGAAGGTTCCGAGGGTTTGCGGGAGCAACGGAGGAGCGAGACGTACTTTGGATCTCTGTCTCTTCTCCTAGATGTGCGCCGTTCCGCTGGTCATGAAGGAGGAGCCTCCACGCTGCTCGCTCCCCCGATCCGATTCCCTTGGCGGTGACTCTTACGGTGACTTTTGCGGTGACTTTTGCGATTTTATATGATTTTTTACATTCGTCAGCTTGGATTGGAGGCAATCGCGGCGTTTTATATGATTTCTCGCATATATGCGGCCCCTCGGGCCGGAAATTCCTCCACGAATGTGGTTTTTCGCATACAATCGCCCAAATCGCCCGCTATCGTGCTGCGCCAATGTGAATTTTCACATATATTCCCGCCATTGACGGCCTCGCTCTCCCTTGTCACCATAAGCAAAAAAAGCCGCCGGGCTCGAAGGCCCGACGACGGAAATGCATATTCTCTGCTATGGCTCAAATACGACCGGATCAAGGGACTTCATCGACTTCTCGTAGACGAAGGTGATGGTATGGGACATCTTCCTGTTTACATTAATCGGAGTCGAAGAATTGATCGTCCGTAGATATAAAGCCTGCAATTCAAGGCGATAAGTCTTCCCTTCCATCATTCCTCCAACGTAATAAGTTCTATTCATTCCTGGTTCTACGAAAGAAACTATCTTGGAAGAACAACATCAAGCAAACTTGTCATGGACGCCTCGTAGGTAAACTCATAGGGAATTCCGGCCACATATAGGATGTATTCGCCGTCCGATCGTTCCAGTTTACCGTAAAACTAGCGGATACCGCATTGCCGAGATCATCCTTCACATGCCCTGTTACTTGAGAAGCCCCTACATTCAACAGTCGAATCTCGCCAAGCAGTCGATTGCCTTGCCGATATGTGAACGAAGCACGTTCCGGAGCCTTATAAGAATGAACGCCAATGATCGTTACGCTTGCCTGAGCCGTATCGCCCGGCTTCATCTCCGGAACGATATACTGTCCCTGTCCAGTCGACACTCAAACCAAGCTTCTCGAATACGCCTCTTAACGGAATCATGACCGCTCCATTCTCCGCATAAGGTTGCTGGCTCAACGCCAGTGTTTGATCGTTCAGCTTTATACCGATCGAAGAGTCGGTTTGAGCGAACGCGAATGAATAAGTCGTGACAAACAGAAGGATCGCAGCAAGCGCGATCCCCATCTTATACCTCATGGCAGCAGACTCTCCCATATGGAATTCATTTCTCGCTGCGCTGGTTCTTCAATCCCCGAACGGATACGTCCAGAACCGCTCGGTTCCGAATCTCTCTTGGAGCTCCTTCGATTTGTGCGCGTTCTCGCCGTCGAGTCCCGGCACCTGGAACTGCGTGCGATGCGCCAGGATGGAAGCGACCTTCGGCTTCAGGAAGCTCTTTACGTCCTCGAACACGTCCGGACCGCCGATGTCCCGCTCATGGTCCCGCGAGAACGCCATGCAGCGAACCGGCGGGCGCTCGCCCTTCGGCAGCCTCCCGATAACCCGAACGACGGCCGCCCCGGTCGCGTCATGGTCGGGATGGACGGAGTAGCCGGGATAGAACGTGTAGATAACGTCCGGCTTCACCTCGCGAACGAGCTCCTCGATGGCGCCGTCGAGCAGCGTGCGATCCTCGAACTCGATCGTCTTGTCGTGGAAGCCCATCAGCCGCACGTCCTGAATGCCGATCGCCGCGCAGGACTTCTCAAGTTCCCCCTTCCGCACGGAAGGAAGCGCCACGCGGCTGTTGTACGGTTCGGCCCCCATGTTGCGCCCCATCTGCCCTAGCGTCAGGCAGCCGTAGGTCACGCGCGCTCCGCCCGCGATCTCCTTCGCAAGCGTCCCCGACAGGCCGAAGCACTCGTCGTCCGGATGCGGCAGCACAACTAATATCGATTGGTGCATGTCCATCTCTCCTCTCTATTCTGAATAGTTCACGGTTAGAAGGGTTCCCGACTGAACTGCAGCGAGACGACCAGCTTGCCGGAGCTGTCGTGACCCGACATGAGCAGCCGCTCTTCCTCGGCGGCGTCGTAATGGGTCAAGCCTTCCGTGTAGATCCAGCCCTTCTCCAGCTTGAGTCCGACCCGGTATGGCCCGGCGCCCGAGATCGAGCCGAGCTCGTACCGAACGACGGCATTCGTAATGAAGTTCGCCGCCGGATGCTTCGTCGTATCGTGATGAGCCGTATAGGCTCCCGTCGTCATCTCCATGTGCACATATAAGTCCTGCCCGACCAGGGCGTCGATTCGGCGCTGAACGTCGGCCGTGTCGATAGGGTGCATAGGGTCCCCTCCTCGTATGAGAAACATTCTACGTCAGTATACCATTGTTGGCCGCCGGCGGCGAACGTAAAAAAAACGCCAGGAGGCTTGCCCTGACGGTCCTTTTCCTCTCTCCCGCATCGCTATTCGCCGCTTTGGCCCCATTTGGCCCCTTCGATCCCCTCTGGCCCGGAGGCTTTTGCAATTTATGTGATTTTTCACATTCGTCGGCGCAGGCAGTAGGGAAATACGGCGTTTTATGTGATTTTTCGCATACATCCGGCAACTCGAGCCGGAATTTTCTCTATGTATGCTATTTTTCACATAGAATCGCCCAAACTGCCCGCCATCGAGCCGCTCCAATGGTCGAGTAGGTAGGGCCTCTCCTTTCGAGGATTGTGCCCGTCCCCCTCACAGATCCGTACGTGCGGAATTCCCGCATACGGCTCTTCGACGCATCTTTCACAGAATGGTTATTTGTAGATA
>NZ_SSOB01000050.1 GCF_004801405.1 Cohnella fermenti | reverse complement strand
TTGAAATCTTCCTTGGTTGAGATGCTCGGAGCTCATGCTCGTCCCCCACATTCATTCGCTTTTTCTATATTATAACACATTACCGCGTTAATTAATTGAAATGTCTTTTTCAACAGCCTGAAAAATCGCATACAAAGTGCCGGGAGCGGGCCGAAATCGCGCGATGAATGTGAAAAACCGCATACAATGCGCGAGATCGAGCCGGAATCGCGCGATGAATGTGAAAAACCGTATACAATGCGCGAGATCGAGCCGGAATCGCGCGATGAATGTGAAAAACCACATATAATGCCCGTGATCGGGCCGGAATCGCGGGATGAATGTGAAAAACCACATACAATGCGCGGGTTGCTTATGTGCGGGCCGCTTATGCCTCGCTTAGGCCCCAGCCGATGAAGTTCGACATCGTCTCCGCGAGCCATTGCCCGCCCGTAAAGTCCGGCGCTTCCGCCAGCACCTTCAACGTGGGACGCCGCGGAGTGTCCGCGCCGGGGAAGGGTACTCCTTCCGGGGCAACGAAGGTCCATCCGGCCTCCGTCATCGCCTCTCCTCCTCCTCCCCCTACCGCTGCCTCTGCCACAGTCTCGGCGTCCGCGCAGTAGCTTAGCTCGTACCGGAACGTCCTTCCGGCGAATGCAGCGGGCACTTGCCAGAGGCGCTTGGCATAGCCGATCTCCAAGCCCTCCGCCTCCGGGAACGCGCCCTCCATCAGGACGAGCGGCTCCTCGCTCTTCGCATCCTCTTCGTCCATTCCGCCCATTTCGCCCAATCCGTCCAATTCGCTTAATCCGCCTAACCCACAGCTCGCGCCCCTTCCGTCCTCGCCATCCGGCCGGATCAACAAGCGATAGCGCCCGCCCTTCGGGCCGTATACGCTAAGTGCAGCCGGAAGTCCGGCGACAGCCAGCTTCGGCCCTTCGAAGAAGACGGGCTGCGAGGCGGGAACGAACTCTTCCGTCTTGCGCCACTCCTCGGCCGCTTCGCTTGTCCGGCGATAATGCGCGGTCCCTTCCTTCATCGGCTCGGCCGCGATCATCGGCTTGGTTGCGTTCAGCAGCTCGGTTCCATTCGTCCGCTTGGTCCCATCCATCAACTCGGCCGCGCCCATCGACTCGGCTTCATTCGTCGGCTCCGTCCCGTGCGCGAGCGCTTCCAGGCACAGCGACGCGTTCTCGTATAGGTCGGTGCTGTTGTTATGGCCGTGCCGGTAGCCGATCTCATGGCGAAGCGGGATGCCGGCCCCTCGGGCGCGGCGAACCCATTCCAGCGCCGGCCAGAAGGCTGTGAACGGATCGTGCGTGGAGGAATTGAGCCACACCCTCGTGCCCGCCCGCCTGAGCGCCCCGAGCAGGCGGGCCGAGCCCGGATGGAACCGCTCCGCAATCCGGGCCTCGTCGGACGTGCCGAACGTATTCCGCCAATACCGCTGTTCCGCGCTGTGCCCCTCCTCGTCGCGCCAGCCCGGCCGCCAGGCGAACCTCAGCCCCATGTCCGAAGAGAGCGCTTCCCACCTGGCGGGGTAAGAGACGTTCAGAAGTTCCTCCTCCGGACCGTACAGCGAGAGCGGAACGCCGTAGCAGAGTGCGTACCGAACCTTGTAGCCATCCGCGATCGGATTCGCGGCGGCGATCAGCGAGGTGAGCCCGCCGCGCGAGCCTCCGACCGAGACGACAGCTTCGGAATCGGCATGGTAACGTTCGCGAGCCGTGCGGAACAGCGAGTTCAGGAGGCTGTATGCGGATGGCTGCTGCGTTCTCGTTCCTATGGAACCCCCGCCGTTCCAGACGATGCCCACGACTCCTTGGCCCGTCTTCTCCATCGCCCGGCCGATCGCCTTCAGCAGCGGCAAGCCGCAGTGCAGGTAGACGTTCTCATTCTGGTCGTAATAGCCGGTGAACAAGATCGGATAAGCGGTTGGGTTCGCACTCGGGTTCGCCCCCACACCCGTGCCGGCTTCCCGGAGCGGCCCGGTCTCCGGAGCCGAGCGGCGCCAGCCCGGCGGCAGCAGGAACGCGGCCAGGCTCGCCGCCCCTTCCGCGCTCGCGATCCGCTCGTTGTTCACGAGCTGGAACAACGGAGCGCCCTCGAGCAGCGGTTCGCCTCCCGAAGCGGCGGCGTTGCGCAGCAGCACCGGATAGCCGGTCGCCTCGAGGCAGTCGGCGGACAGCTTGAGCGCCGCCTCCTCCGTCACGGCGTGCAGGCTGTACGCGTCCCCGATATAGCGGCCGAAGCCGGGAGTCCGCTCCGCCGAGCCGTCCGGCCGGTCCGGCAGCAAGGCAAGCCGGGCCGTTGCGAACAAGTAGGGACTGTCGTCATCCTCGTCCCTAATATTCAGGACGGAGACGACCGAGCCGGTGGCCGGGTCGATCCGGAGCTCGCCTATCCCGTCCGCTCCGGACTCGTCCGCCCCTCCTCTGCCTTCGTTCAGCGAGGAATTCCAGCCGGTCGTTATCGGGAATTCATTGCGGAACAGCGGGCTGACCAGCACAACGGTGCCCCCTCCGCCCGAGCGCACGAGCGCTTCGCCCGTCTCCGGATCGTAGGAGGCCGGAGCTTCCAACGCCACTGCGCCGTCCGTCCATCTGGCGGCGAGAATGCCGCCTCCGCTGCCCGCGACATACTCCGCAAGCTCCTTGCGGACGCGGAGGCGAACGAATTCCGCCTCTGCTCCAACTTCCATATAAACGCTAAGCGGGACATGATCGTCCGGGTTAAACGGGATCTTGGTCAAGCGAGCATCGCTCCCTTTGCGCCTGAGATGTCCCACCCATCGTATCACGTCCCGCCCGCGTCATTCAGAGGTCAACGCTGCGAAATGGTTTGCGAAACTATGCTGTTGCGCGAATCCGCCTCTCGGCTACGGAACAAGAATCAGGCTGCGGAACAGCGACGCGTCCTTCGTTCCCCCGATGCCGGAGCCCCATTCGATGTAGCCCTTGCGGCCCGCCCCGTCGTTGTCGTTCACGGCGAGCGAGAAGCTGAGCACGTCGCCCGCCGAATGGGCGATCGGAGCCAGCTCCGTCCAAGGCAGCGTCAGGTTGTACGTCGTCGTGCTTGCCGTCGCATTGCGCGAGACGGTCAGCGTCGCGCCGGTGACGGCTCCGACCGGAGTCGTGCCCATCGCAAGCCAGCGGTACACCTCGGGGCCGGACGGCGTCTGCGAGATGCCGTATTCGTACCACGACGCGCTGTCGCCGGGCATTCCCGGAGCGATGCTGAATTGCAGGCTGTCGTTCGCATAGATCGAGCTGCCGGAGGAGCCGTTCGACGCGACATTGTCCACAATCGTCGCCTGCAGGTACAGGTTGGCCGCATCCCAGCGCAGCTTCACCTGGCCGCTAAGGTCCGCAGCTCCGGTGTAGCCGCTCACCAGATTCGTGCCGTCGGCCAGGTCGATCGTGACCGCGCCGGACGTGTCCGCCAGCGGCAGCACGCGGTTGAAATCGATTGTACGGTCGATGACGAGATCCTCGTAGCCCGCAATCTCCGCCGTCAGGTCCAGCGCGTACATCGTTCCGTCGGCGAGTCCCGGCAGCGAGACGACGAACGTCCACGACGAATTCGCCGGAATGGACGGAATCGATGTCGCCGTTCCGCTTAACGCGCCGACGCTCCAGTCGATGCTGTTTACGGTCATGGCCGAAGAAGTCGGATTGTTGAAAATCACCTTAAGCTGCTTCGAGCCGGAAGAGATCGCAGGAACGACCGTGTAATGGAAGTAGGTCGGGATGAAGCCGTCGTCCGGCGCCGCGGGAACCGTGTTCGGGTCGATGCCTGCGCCGTTGTAGGCCCCGATGCTCGGAGCCGAAGCCGCCGACACCGCGTTGCCCCAATAGTCCTTGCCTCCGTTGCTTGCGATGACGGCGCCCGCCCCGAGCGCCGGCGAACCCGCGCGCAGCTTGTAGCCGCCGACCGTGCTCCAGCCGGTCCCGCCTCCGCCTTGGTAGACCAGCAGCGGATTCGCGGTGATTTTGTTCGGGTCGCTCGGCTCGTTCGCCGGATGGTTGCCGTAGAACAGATTGCTGTCGAACGTCCCGTTCGCGCCCGGCAGCTTGTAGTCCCCCTTGCCCAGGTTGTACACGAGGTTGTTCTTGAACGAATAATGGCCGTTCAGGTCGCCCGCTTCGTCCCACTCGTGGTCGATGATGCGGGTCGTCAGCGCCTTGCCGATATAGAAGGTGTTGTTGTAAATCTGCGTCCCTTCCGTGACGCCGCCGGCGAACGTGATCAGATGCTTGAGGTCGTTCTGGCTGACGTTGTAGCGCACGATGCTGTTCTCGGAGCCGTTCTCGACTCCCGGCACAAGCGGCGCATCGACGAGCAGAACGAAGCCGCCCTCGTTGTCGTGGCTGTAGTTGTACTGGATGACGCTGTCCTTCGAATCCATGTCGAGGTTGAAGCCCTGCCCGTCGCCTTCGGTGCGGCGGGTGTTGAACGCCTCGTTGTACTGGACGACGTTGTTCTTGCCGCGCGTCGGCCAGATCGCCGCCGAGCCGTTGAACTGGTTCAGCTCGGAATACCAGCCGATCCCTTCGGCAACGTTATGCTCGATCAGCGCGCCGTCCGCGCCGAACGTCAGAATGCCGTCGCTGTCGGAGCGCTTGACGGAGTTCTGGCGGATGACGACGTTCGTCGAGGCGTAGCCGCTTCCGTTCCAGACGTTGTCCCACACGACGATGCCCGAACGGCCGACGTCCTCCACCGAGTTGCCTTCGATGAGCACGTCGTCGAACCGATCCGTTCCCGTCGTCCCTCCCGTGTAGACCGAGATGCCGCCGAAGGCATGCGGCCCCCCGCTGTAGCCGGCGACGGTCGGGTAGCGGAAGCTGCCGGACACGTCGTGAACGTAGTTGTTCACAATCCGGATGCCGGACCGCGTGCCTCCGTCCGCATTCTCGAGGAGAATCCCTTCCCGGTAGACATCCCCTCGCGTCGCCGCATAATTCGTCACCTCGAGGTTCTGAATCGTCCAATACGACGGATTCCGCAGGTAGACGGCTCCCCCGGCGATGCCGCCGCCGTTCACGACCGGCCGGTTGCCCGTTCCGTAGGAGTCGATCTCGATCGGATCGGCGCTCGTTCCGCTTCCCTTCGGGTACAGCCGCTCGTTCCAGACGCTTCCCTTCTTCAGCAGGATGCGATCCCCCGGCGCAAAAATCGTGTTGTTAACATGAGAGAAAGTCTTCCAAGCGGCGCTTGGCGACAGGCCGTCGTTGCTGTCGCTGCCCGACACCGAATCGACGTAGTAGTCGCCGAACCCTCCTTCGCTGCCGATGCCTCCCCACACGTTCGACACCGTAACCGAGCCGAGCTGGAACGCCCACGCGGCGGCGTCTCCGCTCACCTCGACCTTCAGGTAGTCGACGCCCGCCGGCAGCTTGCCGACGATGCTGTACGTGGACGCCTGCCAACCGGGATCTCCCGTGGCGACGCCCTCTCCCTGCTGCGTCAGAAGCTCCGTCCAGGTCGCATGATCGGACGAGCCGTACAGCCTCAGAACCGCGGTCGATCCGGCATACCGGTGCGCGACGACCGAGGCCGCCTGGAGATCGTCCAGATGATACGTGAACGACTCGGTCGTCAGGCCGGTGCGAATCTTCCGGTTCGTGTCCCCGCCGAAGTAGGACGCATTCGTGGAGTCAACCATCCAGTTCGCGGATACCGCGTACATCTTGGAGTTGTCCGCCAGCTCGTCCGTTATCGTCACGGGAGCGGAAGACCCGTCCGACACGGTGACCGAGCCGATCTGCAGATGCCAGTTGCCGTAGTCGCCGCTGAGCTCGACCTTCAGGTACTCCGCGTTCGAGGGGAGCGCGGACGCCTGCTCGTACGTCGACGACGACCAGCTCGCGTTGCCGGTCACGACCGGCGCGCTGTTCACGGTCGCCGCCTGCGTCCACGTCGAATTGTCCGGCGACGTATAGAACTTGACCGTGCCGGTCGAAGCGGCGTACTTGTGCACGACAGCCGAGAATTCCAGCATCCCCGCGAGCCGGTAGACGAGATAGCCGGTCGACAGGTTGGAGCGCGTCACCCGCGACGAATCGCCCCCGAAGTACGTCGGGTTCGTCGTGTCGAAGACCCAATTCGTCGAATACGCGTACGCCTTGCTCGCATCGTTGAGCGGGTCGTCGATCGCAGCCGCCGCATGCGCCCGCTCCTGGGGCAAGGGCCATCCCAACCCGAGCGCCAGCACGATGACCATCAGCAGACTAACCCTTCTTTGCCACCTCTTCATGACTGTTCCTCCTCTGATAGTGAAGCGTTTACATTCCGGAATGCAGACGTATCATAGCAATCGCTTCGACGACCGGACCAGTAGGCAATCCTGCGAAAAGGGAGGGGAATCGAAGCTTCTCGCCCTATCTCGACGACTCGAGCAGCCATCTGCGCACCGTGCGTTCGTCCCACTCGACTTCCATCCGCGCCGCTTCCTCCTGCGCCCGCTCCTCGTACCTCTTGTCCAGGAGCGATGCCGCCAGCTCCTCCCGCACCTCCTCGAACGGAAGCGCCCGGTCCTCCGCCCTCGACAGGCAGCGAAGCAGATGGAACGCCCCGCGCTCCTCGACGATTGCGCCAGGCTCGCCCGGCCGCAGCTCGGCCGCCGCTTCCATCGCAAGCGGGTACTCCAGCGCGTAGGAGCGTTTCGATGCGCTTGTCAGCAGCGCCTCGGACGTCTTCCCGCCAACCTCCGCCGCAGCCTCGTTCAGCTCCGCGCCCCCTTGCACCGCGGCCAACGCTTGCCGCGCCGCCCGCTCGGCTTCCTGCCGGGAAGTCTCGTCGCCTTGCTCGTACGCGAACGACGCCCATTGCAGCCGGACCTCCCCCGTCTGCACGAAGTCGGCCTTGCGCTCCTCGTATTCCCGGCGCAGCTCCTCCTCGCCCGGCTCCGCATCGCCTTGTTCCGCCCATGCCGCGATCGTCCCGCTTCTCAGCCTCGCCGCGTCATAGGAATAGAACGTCCGCTCGTCGAAGCTAAGCGGTCCGTACACAACTTCCCCGTTCGCCTGCGCCCGCTTCCGGCTCTCGTTCTCCGCTTCGAGCCGCCGCAGGAACGCGTCGTAGCCGGCCTGCTCGATCACGCCGGCTTCCAGCGCCAGCAAGCTCTCGGCCCGGCCGAGGACAAGCCGCCGCTTGACCCGTTCCTCCAGCTCGTCCAGCAGGGAGCGCCCGTCCCGTTCTCTCGTCCAGAACGTCTCCGAATCGGCCTCGCCGGACGCGGCGAGCATTTCGCTCGCCACAACCGCCCGGTCGAAGCCCGCGAGCAGCGCGAGCTCCTCCCGGACGACCGGGATGCCGCCCGCCAGCACCGGGCGGTCCCCCGCGTCCAAGTGCCGGGCGGCGACAGCGAGCAGAACCGCCCCCGCCGCAACCGCAACCGCGAGAACCGCCATCGCCGTCAGCAGTCCCCGCCTCCGCCCGGCTCTCTCCCCGTCGGAACGCTCTGCCGTCGTTTTTTTCCTCCCCATTCCCATGACCTGCCTCCTCCGCTTCCCGAACATGCCATGCCGATGCCCGCCCATCATAGCACGCGCCTCTCCCGTTCCATACTCCGCATTCCTGCGAAAAAGTTTGGCATTCTGCTCGGTTTCCCGCTTCAGGAAGGGATCGTGTTCCCCTTGTCGAATTCGGAACATACGCATCCATTGAACTTGCCGAACAAGAGGTGAACCGCATTGTTGAAAGCGCTTGTCGTAGACGACGAATACTTGGTCCGCACGGGTATCCGCGAGACGATCGACTGGCCCGCCTACGGGGTCGAGATCGTCGGGGAAGCGGACAACGGCGAGGACGGCCTGGAGCTCGCGCTTCGTCATCGGCCGGACGTCATCCTGACGGACATCCGCATGCCGTTCATGAACGGCCTTGAATTTATCGAGCGCATCAAGGAGAACAGGCTCGAAGCCGGCATCATCGTCCTCAGCGGCTACGACGAATTCCAATACGCCCAGGCCGCCCTTAAGCTTGGCGCTTCCTCTTATCTGCTCAAGCCGGTCGACACGGCCGAGCTGGCCGCCTCCGTCCGGAAGCTCGGCCTGCAGGTGCGCGAGCAAGCCCGGGAACGCGCTCACTACGGCGAGCTGAAGAACGAGCTGCCGCAAGTCGCAAGCAAGTTCTGGCTCGATCTGCTGCACGGAAGACTGCGCGAAGAGGAAGACATCTCGCGCCGTTCCGCGCTGCTCCCGAGGATCGGGCAAACCTCCCTCGCCGCGGTTGTCGTTCGCCGGAAGGAACGCTCCGCTGCCGCCTCCGTCACTGCCTCCGACGCAGCCTCCACTCCGGCGCCGGAGCTTGGCGAACGCCATCTGACGCCGCTTCTGGAAGCGCATTCCGTCCGCGCCGAGGCGCTTGTCCCGTCCGGTCCGGACGAATGGACCGTCGTGGCCGCGGCGGGCGGCGATCCGGCGGCATGGCTCGCTCGCCTGCGGGCGTTCGGCTACGGGATCGTCGGCCTCTCGGCAGAGAACGGCCTGCCGAAGCTGGCGGTCGGCATCGGCAAGCCGGCCGACCGCCTCGCGCAGCTTCACTATTCCTACGGCGACGCGCAGGAAGCGGCGTTCAAGGCCGCCTCGAGCCTCGGCGGCGTCTGGTACGCGGAGGACGAGGCGGAGACGGCCACCCGCCGGGAGATTCGGGGCGCGCTCGCTTATATCCGCGAACATTACGCCTCCAACATCACCGTCGAGATGGTCGCGTCCGAGGTGTTCGTCAGCCCGACCCATCTCATGCATCTGTTCCGCAAGGAGCTGAACAAAACATTCTACGAATGCCTGACCGAGAGGCGCATCGAGGAGGCCAAGCGAATGCTGCGCGATCCCAAGTACCGCGTGTACGAGGTAAGCGACCGGGTCGGGTTCGGCGACTCGAAGTATTTCAGCCAGATTTTCAAGAAGCTGACGGGCATGACTCCGAGCGAATATGCGAAGCGGGAAGGATAATCGCGGCGCCTTCCTGCGAAGGCTCAACATCCGTTCGCGCATCGTCCTTGTCCTTCTGGCCGGACTTACGCTGCACCTGGCTCTTATGCTCGCCGTGTTCAACGTTTTCTCCCAGAACTATCTGAAGAGCAGCCTGTACCGCCACGTCGAGCAGACCCACAGCCAGATCGGCCTCAGCATCGAGCTGATGGTCGACGACGTGCAGATGCTGTTCCTGCAGTTCCTTGCGAGCTCCGACCTGTATCGCCTGCTTGGCGACGAGACGCTGCCGGAGGAGGTCCGCCGGGCGGACTATCGCCGGCTCGCCTCCCAATTGATCGGCGGCAACGAGCTGATCGGCGACGTGTTCGTTGTGACGGACGACAAGAAGGAGTATCGGATGCGCAGCGAAGAGGACATCGTCGAGCGGCCGGACGATCTGTTCCTGCACAGCGTCGAGGCCTCGGAGATTCCGGTCGTCGGCACGATCAAGCGGGGATTGGACGGCGACGCCTATATCCCCTTCGGTCAGAAGCTTCGCAACTTCAATACCGGTCAGAACGCAGGCACGATTATTTTCTACTTGGAGGAATCCAAGCTGTTCGAGGCGTACGAAGCCAGCATGGAAGGGCTCGGCTACTCGTTCATCGTCGGCGGCGGCAACCACATCGTCTCGCATCCGGACAAGGCAAGGCTCGGCGACGATCTCCCCGAATCCGACCGGTTCCATCCCGCCGACCGGGCCGGCTACCGCTCGATGAAGGAGAACGGCCGGGAATATCTCGTCATCACCTATCCGCTCAATCAACGGCTGCGAACGCTCGGGGTCGACTGGAAGTTCGTCAGCGTCGTCTCGAGCCCGGACCTGCTGACCGCCGTCTCCGAAGGGAACCGCATCGCGATTCTGTTCGCCGGGTCCGCCTTCGTCTTCCTGTTCGTGCTGTCGATGGTCATCGCTTCGCGGATTACCGATCCGGTGCTGCGGCTCCGGCGCAAGCTTGCCAGCTTCGGCAAGACCGGCCTGCGAACAATCGAGAAGCGCCACCTGCGCGGGGACGAGATCAACGAGCTCGAGAACAGCTACTACCAGATGGTCGACCGGATCAACCAACTGCTGACGGAGAACGACGAGGAGAAGGAGAAGCAGCGAAGAATGGAGCTGGTCGCCCTCCAGTCGCAGATCAATCCTCACTTCCTGTACAACACGCTTGACGCGATTGCCTGGACGGCGAGACTGAGGAAGCAGCCGGAGATCGAGCGGATGATCTCTTCGCTGGCGACGTTCTTCCGCATCAGTCTGCATAAAGGGGACAAGTTCATTCCGATTGAAGAGGAGATCCGGCTTGTGCAGAGCTTCGTCACCGTCGAGCTCATGCGCTTCCCGGACAAGTTCGAGGTCGTCTACGACATGGCGGAGGGCATTCGCGGGCAACGGATTCTGAAGCTTATCCTGCAGCCTCTCGTCGAGAATGCAATCAAACACGGCATCAGCGAGAAAAGAGGGAAGGGAACGATCGAAGTAACCGGGAGGATGGACGGGGGCTTTCTTGTGTTCGAGGTGAGCGACGACGGCGTCGGCTTCAAGGGCGACCGCCCTCTGGAGACGGCCGGGGCGGACGTCCTGTTCCAGAGCGGCTACGGGCTGCGCAACGTCAACGAGCGCATCAAGCTCGAATACGGCGCGGACTGCGGGCTGTCCGTCCGCAGCGAACGCGGCGTCGGCACAACCGTCACGGTGCGGATACGGAGGGAGCCGTGAGGGGCGAGCCATCCGGCACGCCCCCCCCTCCCCTCAGCGCCGCATCCCCTCTGGCGGCATTAGGTCTCTTCTGCCGCTCGTTCAGGATAGGGGATGTTCCTGAGCCGGTGGGAGAAGAGGCATAAGTGTCTAGAAGGAGGATAGCGCCGCGGATATTCCATAATACGGAAATTATCTTCGAGAGGACGAAGCGTCAATGGTTGGCGGGAGCGACGTGCTCCATTATGCGGCTGCCCGCATATCGCCCTCGCTACCCCTTCCCCTCATCAAGCATGGCCTTCTCGCGATCTTCCGGCCCTCCGCTTCGCCCTTCCGGCTCCTTCATCGTTGTCCGCATCTTGTGGTAGAGCGCTTGCAACGGTGTCGTCAGGCTGAAGCTCAGCTTGCGGATCAACCAGACGAACAGCAGCGCCATCGCCACTCCCACTCCGATGAGGATCAGCCCGAGCTTGCGCAGCTCCCCCTTCATTCCGGCGTCCGGGATGACGATCGCGATCCGATCTGCGGAATGCTCCAGCGCATAGACGAGCAGCAAGCCTTCCTTCAGCTCCGCCTCCGCCCGCTGTCCGCTCAAGCGCGCCGCTTCTTGCTTCGTCTCCTCCGGCACGTCGGCGGGAAGCCCGTTCTCTCCGAGCCATTGCCCGCCCTCCGTGATCAAGTACGGGCGATTGCCGCCGTAGATCGTGTTCGCCTCGGAACGGAACAAGCCGAGCAGCTTCGGCAGGCTTGTCTCGAACTGGAGCACGCCGAGATCGTTGCCCAGCCGGTCTTTGATTCTCGTGAAGTGGAAGAGGCTCATCCGGTCTCCGCCTCCGGCCGGATAATAGAGACTCTTCGCCGAGAGTGCGAGCCATTCCCCATCCTGTCCCGAGGCCAGATATCGCGCAATCTCCGGCTCTTCCGCCAGGTTGTCCATCGTCATGAGACTCGTAATATTTCCCGAGGAATAAACGGCTCCTTGTTTGCCGTACAGCACAAGGCTCGACATATCCACATTCGAGGCGCGCAATCCGTCAAGCTGCGGCTGAAGCGTATCGTCGAGCGGCAAGCGGGAGAGCGCATCGCGGATACCGTCGCGGCTCACGACGATCTGCACCGTCTCCTCCATCCAGCGCTTGAACAGCTCGGCGTTCTGGTGCTGCTGCCCCGTATATTGCACGGACATCCGCTGCAGCGACTCCGTCCCCCTCGACTCCATCGACCGATAGACCACCCAGCTCGACAAGACCAAATAGATGAACACCACGGACAGAAGCACGCCCTGGATGTTGCGATCAAGCCGCTTGAACATCGTTCCGCCCGCCTCTCTTCCCGGTCTTGAGGAGCATCTTTACCTTCTTCAATTATATAGTAACATACGGAAAACCGCTGTTGTGCAGAGGCGAGGCCAAGAAGGTTGAGTCACCACGACTTATCTGAACCCGCCATGCAACCCGAAGCCCCGGCGCATCTGGCGCGCCGAGGCTTCGAACCGAACAAAGCTTATTGCACCTTGTCGAGGTAGTCGCGTTGGAACTCCTGGACGGCGCGGTCGAGCAGCGCTTGCGGGTCGGCATCCTTGTTCGTCAGAACGGCCTGGATGACCGTGTCGAGCGCCTTGTACAGCTCCTGCGCATTGACCGCCGGCTCCGGACGCATGCTCGCCGCGCTGTTGTCCATGTAGTCCTGGAACAGCGCCATGTTGACGTTCGCGTACTTGGCCGCGATCTCCTGCTCGGCGGCGACGCGCTCCGGATCGGTCCAGATCTGCAGACCGTGCGGGCCGACGACATAGCCCTGATCCACCTGGATCTTCAGATTGTTCTCAAGGGCGGCCAGCGCCTCCGGCGTCGCCTTCGGGGTGAGGCCTCTCAGCTCAAGCCACTTGAACGCCGCATCGAGCTGCTCCGTCGTGGAGCCCGGGGCGAACATGTACAGGCCGCCGCCCAGCAGCGCCGCCTTGCCGGCAGGGCCGCTCGGCATCGAGGAGAGCGCCAGGCTGTCCTTGCTCATCTTCGCGTTAAGCACCAGAGGCCCGAGGAACTCGTACATGCCGAAGCTCATGCCAACCTGGTCAGCGCCGAACATCATGAGCAGGTCGTTCGTGTCGACAAGGTTGTTGTCCGGGAGCACATCGTACTTCCACTTCAGGTCCTTGACGTACTGCAGGGCGGCGACCGCTTCCGGCGAATTGAAGATGGCCTTCCACTTGCCGCTGGCATCCTGCTCTTCGAAGTCCGCGCCGTACGACCAGGCGATGTTCGTGAACATCCAGCCGCCCTGGTTCGTCTTCGTCGGGAAGAAGAACCCGGCCTTGCCCGTCTTCTCCTTGATCGTGACGGCCGTCTGGGCCAGCTCCTCGTACGTCTTCGGCATCTGCGGAACGCCGTTCGCATCGACGAGGCCCGCCTCCTTGAACACGTTCAGGTTGTACATCATCCCGATCACATAGCCGTCCTTCGGCAGGCCGTAATACTTGCCGTCGCGCTCGACCAGCTTCAGCAGCTCCGGATTGATGCCGGTGTCGTAGCCGTACTTCTTCATCATGTCGGTGATGTCCGCCGAATACTTCGCCTTGATGATCTTGTCGGCTTCCGTGTAGAACGAATCGTACAGTGTCGGCAGTTGCCCGCTGACCGCCTTCGGCAGGAAGGAGACGACGTCGTAGCCCCACTCGTCGTGCTCGATCGTCACATACGGGTACTTGGTCTTCATCTGCGCTTCGATGTCCTCGAACAATTGCTTGTTCGCCTCGTCGTTCGGCTTCGGCCAGTTGCCGATCTTGATCGTGACCGGTTCCGTCGATTCGGTTGGCGCCGCGCCGGCGGAGGAGGTCGCTTCCGCAGACGCCGCCGAACCCGACGAAGCCGATGGGGAAGCCGTGCCGCCGTTGTTGTTGCCCCCGCACGCGCTCAGCAATAACGAGACCAGACCGAGACCGAGCATCGCTCGCGCCCCTTTTTGCCAATAGGCTGTGTTCATGTTCCGATAACCCTCTCTTTGTGTGGAAGTGATGGATTAAAGCGCTTTCCTTGCTTGCGTAATCAGGTTACCACGGTACTCTCGGCGCCCGACAGGCGGCAATAATGCGAAACGGTTTGCGATTCTGCACGATTCCCTACCCCTTGATCCCGCTGAACGTGTAGCCCTGCATGATGTAGCGTTGGAAAAAAAGGAACAGCACGACGGGAGGCAGAATGGCGAAGGTAAGCGTAATGTACTGCTGGTCGATCGGCATGAGCGCCTTCATGTTGTAGATCGCGACGATGACCGTCCATTGCGATTGATCCTTCAGCACCATGAACGGCCAGAAGAAGTCCATCCACACCGCGTTGACCGTCATGATCGTGATCGTCGCAATAACCGGCACGCTGAGCGGCAGCATCACCTTCACGAAGATGCCGAGCTTGGTCGCCCCGTCGATCTTCGCCGCCTCGAGCAGCGATTGCGGAATGTTGTCGAAGAAGCTCTTGAAGATCAGAATGACGACGGGATTCACGCCAGCCATCAGCCACATCGGCCAGTACGTATTCGTCAGATTCAGATGCAGAATCGGGAAGTCGATAATGTTCTTGAACATCGGAACCATCCCGACCGTGTTCGGCAGCAGCATCGTCCAGACGATCAGCGTGAACAGGAAGACGCTCCCCCGCGGCTTCAGCTTGGAGAAGAAGTAGCCCGCCAGCCCGTTAAGCGCCAGACAGAAGACGACCGAGCCGACCGTCATGATCAAGGTGTTCGAATAGTATTGCATAAACCGCAGCTCGTTCCACGCCTCGCCCAGCTTCTCGATGTTGAACGTCTGGGGGATCAACGTCGGCGGCATCCGGTAGAACTCCTTGATATCCTTTAAGCTGGACACCATGACCCAGAGGAAGGGGAAAACACACACGACAGCGAGCAGCGCCATCAGCAGGAACAGCACCATGTAGAGCGCCCTCACGCCGGGAGTCCGGAGCTCCAGTTGGCCGATGATTCCCGTTGCTTCCGATTTTCTCATCGGTTAGGCCTCCTTGTCGAATTTCTTGTCGAGCCAGAAGTAGATGACGGTCAGCACCATCAGGATAAGGAACGTAATGACGCCAAGCGCCATCGAATGCCCCGCCTCGAAGTAGCGGAACGCGTAGAAGTAGCTCTGGAGCATAAGCGACATCGACGCGTTGTTCGGTCCGCCTTCGGTCATGACGAGCGGTTCGCCGAACACTTGGAAAACGCCGCTGATCTGCAAAATCAACATCAGGCTGACAATGTTCGAGATCTGCGGCAGCGTGATGCGGAATAGCTTGCGCCAGACGCCCGCGCCGTCGATCGATGCAGCCTCGTACAGCTCCTGGTTGATGCCCTGAAGACTGGCCATATACAGCAGCACCGTGCCGCCGAAGCCGCGCAGCGTCATCGTCGCGACGATCAGCGGAATGGTCAGGCGGGAATCCTGGAGCCAGCCCTGCGGGCCGATGCCGATGTAGGAGAGCAGCATGTTGAGCACGCCGTTCTCGCCGGGCTGGAACAGGAGCAGCCACACCATCGAGGCGGCGATTGCCGGCACCATGTTCGGGAAGTACACCGCGAAGCGGAAGAACGACTTGCCGCGCCGCAGCTCGTTGATGGCGATGGCGACCGCAATCGGGAAGACGAACCCGATGACGAGCGACCAGAAGACGTAGACGAAGGAGTTCTTCAGCGTCTGCAGGAAGACGGAGTTCTGAATGACGTCGACATAATTGCCGAAGCCGATAAATTCGACCGCCGAGTAGCCCTCCGTGCGGAAGAAGCTGAGGTAGATGCCGGAGACGAGCGGCTGCCAGGCGAAGATGAGGAAGACGATGATGGTCGGCACGACCAGAAGCCAGGAGGACCATTCCTTCGCGAGGTAGCGGAGGATTCGACTGGCGGCCGGCTTGGGGGCCGGCTGGAGTGACGGGGCCGATGCCGGATTCGGTATCGGATTTGGATTTGGTGTCGGCTTGCGGACGGACGTATCCGGGATAACGTTCATGGCGGGTTCCTTTCTGCGAGTGCTGGAGTAAGTCGACGAAATTAAGCGCTACCTAGATGATAACGCTTTATTCGGAGCGCCAACATCCGGCGAACCTGCGAAAAGGTTTGTTCAACAAGCAAAAAAACGCCCCCGAGGTCCTTAGTCCTTAGACCCCGAGAGCGTTCAAATGCGGTCAGCGCGGCTGTTCATGCTCGAACAGCGACAGCAGGCGGTTGTTGATTCTCTTGTAGCGCCGCCAATCGCCGTGCAGCGTCATGCTGTTGGTCAGGATGGCGCCCGCGGCACGGCAAGCCGGATCGATCCACAGCATGCAGCCGCTGAAGCCGGTATGCCCGACGGCCGAGGGCGAATGCAGATCGCCGAAGCAGCCGTAGCGGTCCTCGGCGCCCTTCACCCAGAAGGCGGGCGTCTGGTTCAGCCGCCCGCCGCTCGCATCGGCGAGAAGGAAGGCGATCGTCCGCTCGCGCAGGACAACGCGGCCGTCCGCCGCGCAGCCGCCGCTTAGGAACAGGCGGCCGAGCTTCAGCAGATCGTCCGCGTGCGTATACAGACCGCTGTCTCCCGTAACGCCCCAGTCCGCCAGCTCCAGCAGCGCGCGGCCTGCGCCGTCAACCGGGAAGACGACGCGGCTTGGGTCCAGCTTCGCCGGATCGAAGGTCGAGTCGTCCATGCCGAGCGGGCGCAGCAGCGTCTCCCGGGCGAAGCTCTCCAGGTCGCAGCCGGCGACCCGCTCGATGAGATCCATCACGATCGAGTAGCCTTCCGTGAAGTAGCGCGCCGTCTCGCCGACCGGAGAGATCCGCTCGCGAATTCCGTACAGGGAAGACAGGTAGGCGCGTTGGCCTTCCTCCCCCTTCGCCCGCAGCGGACGTTCGACCGGCACGTTCGCCGGATCGTAGCCCGCCGTATGGGCCAGCAGATGGAACACCTCCGTGTCCTCGAACGGGTACTCCGGAATAATGCTCCGCACCTTATCGGACAGCGTCGCTTCGCCTTCCTCGACCAGCTTCGCCAGCAGCGTCCCGGTGACCGGCTTCGTCACCGAACCGACGTTAAACAGCGTGCGCGCGTCGATCGGCCGCTCTTCGCCGCCAAGCGCGGCCGCCGTGCCGCCGACCTCGGCGCGAAGCCGAATCGCCGACTCGTCCGTGACGGCAACGGAGAAGCCCGTCGCCCAGCCGTCCGCAACCCGGCGGTTCAAGTAATCCGCCAATCGCTCCTGCCCATCCCCCATCCTGCGACCTCCTCCTCCGCGATCCTTTTTCCATGTGCTATTTCCTTGCGCTCTTCCCTTATCCTCTTCCGCTCGAACCGCCGAACATCGCGCGGAAGCGCACCTGCGGGAGAGCGATGGCAGCGGCGGCAGCCGCTTCCTCCGCCAGCAGACCGCCGCCGCTCTTGCGAACGCAGCGAATGTCGACGGTGTGCGTCTCGCCGGGGAACAGCGTCACGTATTGCTCGTCGGCTTCCATCCAGAAGCCGTCCGTCGTCTCCTCCGCGTGAACGTGCAGCGCGGCCCGCTCGCCATCGTTGCGCAGCTCGAAGGCGGCTCGATAGACGGTTGCCGCGTCGGCAGCCCCGCGCCACTCCCCCGCCTGCCGCGCCTCGAGCCCCGCCCCGTCCAGACGCCAAGCCGGCTCGTAAGCGGGACCGTCCGCCGTCGAGAACACGTAAGGCGGCAGCACGGCGCTCCCCTGCTCCGTTCGGTACGCCAGCCGCACGAAGACGAGGCCGTCCGCCGTCTCCGGCATGGCGAAGGCGAGCTCGCCGAGCGGCAGCGCCCGCTCGTGCGCCGTCGCGCCCTCGTATTCGGCGCGATGCAGAACGGAGCCCGCCGAATCGAGCACCTCCGCGCGGACGGACACGGCGACGCCCGGCTCGTGCGCATGCACGTACAGCAGGCGGCGGAACGGCTCGCCCTTCGCGTACTTCAGCTTGCGATAATCGAGCGAGACGTGCAGCGGCGCGAACGCGGCCTTCGTCCAGTAGTACGCCATCTTCGGCTCGCCGTAGTAATCGACCAGGTTCGTGCAGGAGACGTTCGGCCACGGCTCGTTGAGCTGCCAGATGATGCTGCCGCTATTGCTGAACTTGCGGCGCCGATTCGCCTCCAGGATAAAGCGCAGCCCCTCCGCCTGCATCCACTGGCTGGCGTCGGAGAAGACGGCCAGGTCCCCCGGCTTGCCGAACATCGCCTCGTCGCGCGCAAGCGTATCCCACCACTCGCCGTGATGCCGCCAGACGAGACTGTCCTTCATCGCCTTAGGCCGTCTCTCCCCTTCGTTCAGGAACTTCCGCAAGCTCTTCATCCGGCTGAGGCCGTCGACGCCGAACTCGCTGTGGAACAGGTTGTCATTCTCTCCGTACAGCTCGTAATGATACGGATCGCCCTGGTACTTCCAGTGCCCGTGGACATCGTGCCCAAGCCCCTTCTCCTCGGTAATATACTCGACCGGGCCGGACGCGGACGTCGGCAGGAACAGCCGCTGCGGGTCGTACTCGCGAACAAGCTCCTTCAGTATGGCCAGGTTCGAATCGTCCATCGTTGACGGCTTGTTCGGCTCGCTCATCAGCTCGTTGCCGCCGCTCCACACCGTCAGCGATACATGGTTGCGCCGGTCCGCCAGCGCCGCCCTTGCCGTCTTCTCCAGCAGCGCCAGGAACTCGGGGCGCTTGGACGGAATATTGTCCACCCCGGAACTCGACTGAATGAACTCCTGCCAGATCATAATTCCGTTCTCGTCGCACAGCTCGTAGAACCTTTTTTTCTCAATCAGCCCCCCGCCCCAGACGCGGACAAGGTTCGCATTGCCTTCCTTCATCAGGCGAACCATCCAGGCGTACTGGCCGTCCGTCACGTTGGCGTACAGATGATCGAGCGGCGTCATGTTGACCCCGCGAATGTAGATGCGTCGACCGTTGATCTTGACCGTGTACGGCAGCGCCTCCTCCGGCGCTCCGTCATTGGCGACGTACTCGAGCTGCCGGATGCCGACCCGGTACGTCCGCTCGTCCAGCTTCTCCGCGCCTCCCCGAAGGATCAGCTTCACCTCGTACAGCGGCTGCTCGCCATAGCCGTTCGGGTACCAGAGCCGCGCTCCTTCGATATCGAACACCGCGCTCGCCGCTCCGTCATCCTCAAGCGCCAACTCGCGGGCAGCGACAAGCTTGCCGTCCGGATCGCGGCACTCCGCCGTCAGCGCAAGTCCCGCAGCGGCGTCCGCTCTATTCGCTTCGACCCGCGCGTTGACATGGATGCGCCCCGCTCCCGTTCCGTCCGGCGCGATGGCCGCCGCCTCCGTGCGGACGTACGCCTCGCCGAACGAGAACGCGCCGTGCACCCGAAGCACCGCATCGTCCCAGATGCCGATCGGGACAAGACGGGTGGAGAAGTCCCACTTGTAGGTAAAGCGGCTTTTCTGCGTGAAGGTGTCCGACGTCTTGCCGATCTGCGCCATCTCGTCCGGAGCGTGGCGCAGCAGCACCGACAGCTCAAGCGTCTCCGACTGCCGCAGCAGCTCGGTCACATCGAACGCCGCTTCGTGGAACATGCCCTTGTGCTCGCCGAGCAGCTTCGTCCCCGCATAGATCGCCGCCTCGTAGTCCAGTCCCTTGAACACGAGCTCAAGCTTCTCTCCGGCCGGCTCCGGGCGACGGATCGTCGTCCGGTACATCCACCAGCGATTCTCCACCCATTCGCAGGCGAGACTGTTCATATCCTTGTAAGGATGCGGAATAAGCCCCGCGCGGTACAGGTCGTACTGCACCGCTCCCGGAACCGTCGCCGGCATCCACTCCGTTACCCCCATCAGCTCCTGGCCGAGCTCCATGCTTGTTCCCTTGATCGGCACCCACGGCCAGAAGCCCTTCACTTCCCACGACTGCCCGCTTGCATTGATCTCACGCATCGAATAGCTTCCTTCCTGAGCGAATAACCCTATCCGCCTCGTATCGTCAGTTCGATTTTACGATGGATAGGGTTTTGTTTCAATATTTATTTAAACTTGTTTCAATAAATATTGAAACTTCGAGTCGCCGCACCCCGCATCATCGAAGCTCCCGGACCGCCACCGACTGCCGCTCCACGAGCTCCGTTGCGACAAGCCGCGTCTCCGGCCTCGTCTCGGAGTCGTTCATCCGCCGAAGCAGCAGCTCGACCGCCCGCCTTCCGATCGTCGTCTTGCCGGCATCGACGCTCGTCAGCTTGGGAGTCACCCACTCGCACCTCTCCACGTTGTCGAAGCCGACGACCGAGACATCCTCCGGGCAGCGAAGGCCCAGCGCCTGCAGGTTCTCGATCACGGAGAACGCGACCGAATCGTTCGCGCAGACGACCGCCGTCGCTCCCGTCCGCTGCAGCGCTTCCTCCAGCGCCGCGATCGGCACGACCAGCTTATAGCCGCCTTCAAGCTCCGACGGGATCGCCTCGATGAATGCCGAAGCAGATGCCGATTCCGCTGCTGATTCCGAAGCCAATGCCGAAGCCGAAGCCCCGTCGCCGAAGTCCCGCACCGCCTGCAGCGCTCCCCGCTTCCGTTCCGCGAAGCTGAACGAGAACGCCGGGTCCCCGGCGAACAGCAGCCGGCGATGCCCCTTCTCCAGCAGATGCAGAGCTGCTTCGCCGCCCCCGCGGAAGTTGTCCGCCAGCACATGGTCCAGCTTCAGCCCTGCGGTCCGCACGTCGGCGAGCACGACCGGAATGCCGGAGGCGAGCACCTCCGCGATGACGCCTGCGGATACGCGCCCCATGAAGATTGCTCCGTCCACCTTCCGATCGGTAATGCAACTCGGCATTCCTTCGGCCGGCGAGTCGTCCCCTTCCACTCCGGCCAGCACCAGGCTGAACGACGCCCGGTGGAGCGCTTCCTCCGCCCCGCTCACGACATGCCCCCAGAACTCCCCGTCCTTCAGGTGCGAGCGGGGCATCAGCACCGCAATGTTGCCGGTCCTCGACGACGGCACCGCCGCCAGCGAGGAGTTCAGCGGGTAGCCGAGCTCCAGCGCCGTCAGCCTCACCTGCTCCTTCGTCCGCTCGCTGATCTTGCCGTCGTTCCCCAGCGCCCGCGACACGAGCGACTTCGATATTCCGAGCGTGTCGGCAATGTCCTGCATCGTGATTTTGCTGCTTGCGGATCTCCTCATCTCCGAACTCCCATCCCCTGTTCCTTCGTCAACACCATCATAGCACAACCTCTTGGAAAAAGCGGACGGGTGTGCGACAGACCAGCCAGAGAGGAAGGGGTTCCGTTCATTGACAATTGCCCAGGCATCCTTTACTCTATACATAGATATACGATGCATCGACAATCTACATTGGAGGGTCTGCATGAAAATTAGCAAAGAACTGATGAAGGGAAGCAACGTCATTCTGATCCTGACCCTGCTGGACCGCAAAGAAATGTACGGATACGAGCTGACGAAGGAGCTCGAAGCCCGGTCCGGCGGCGTGTTCGTCTTGAAGGAGGGCACCTTGTATCCGATTCTTCATGCGCTGGAAGCGGACGGGCTGGTCGAGGCCTACTGGGACGAGCAGGGAACGCGGCCGCGCAAGTATTATCGGATCACGGACAAGGGACGCGCGCAGCTTGAGGAGAAGAAGCGCGAATGGAGCCTCTTCAGCGGAACGGTCAACCGGGTTCTGGGAGAGGGGGGAACCCCATGATCGAACGGCGCATCCGGGAGCACAAGGCGGTCCGCGAATACTTGGACGACGTATGCGGACAGGTCCGGGCGAAGGAACTGCACGAAGAGATTCGGCTGGAGATCGGCGGCCATCTGGAGGAGCTTGTCTTCGAGAGGCTGAAGCCGGCGAGGAGCGCGAGGAATGCGGAGAGTCCGGCTTCCGGTGCGGAAGGGCAATCGGCGGAAGTCTGCCGGAATTCGGGCGATGCTTTGATCGATGCTTCATTCGATGAAGCGATCGCTTACGCGCTGAAGGAGATGGGCGATCCGCGGACAATCGGCAAGCGGCTTCAGCGCGTCCACAGGCCGAAGCTGGAGTGGAGCCTTCTGTCGCTGGCAATCGTGCTGATCGGCATCGGGCTGATGGCGATGTATGCGTTGCAGGAGCTCGCCCCCTCCGAACGAATGCCGGACATTCCGTTTCTGGCGAACAAGCTCCTCTGCGTCGGGATGGGAACGGCCGCTCTGCTTATTTTCTATTTCGTCGATTATCGCAAGCTGAGATCGTACTCCTGGTGGACTTACGGCCTCGCGGTCGTCCTGTTCCTGCTCGCCCAATCCCATACGCTTGGCAGAATGGTGAACGGCGCTTATCGTTGGGTCTACATCGGAGGCTTCGCCCTTGACGCCGCCTCGATCGCCCCTTATCTGTTCCTGTTCGCCTATGCGGGTTATCTGGCCGGAGAGAAGCGGCCGGTCGGCGGTATCCGGGAGAAGCTGCGCGGGTATGGCAAGGAGCTGCTGCTGTTCTATGCGCTTCCCGCTTACTTCTATCTGGTGTCTCCTTCGCTCGTCTCGCTCTCCGTTCATTTGGTCGGAGCTGCGCTCCTCTTGCTGACGAGGGACGGGGGCTGGAAGCGGCTTCTGCTCTATATGTGCTCGCTGCTGTTCGTCCTGTTCGCCTTAAGGGAATTCCGGTTCGGGGAGATGCGCCATTCCATCTTCTATCAGCGCATCCTCGCCTATCTTCAGCGCTTCGCCGGCGACGACTCCTTCATCGACGGAGGCACCTATGCCCGCGATTTTATCCGTTCCGCCGGCTTCAAGGGGCACGGCTTCGATGTCGGGCTTGATCGGCTTCCCTATGCTTATACCGAGAATATCGTCGCCTACCTGGTCGGTGCGCTCGGCTGGGCTTTCGGCATCGCGCTCGTTCTCCTCGCCGCCGCTTTTGTTTACCGTTCCGTTCGCATCTCGCGGCAGTCGCGGGAGCCGTATGCCCGCTTGCTCGCGCTCGCCGTCGGTTCCATTCTCGCGGTCAAGCTCGTCTGGACGCTGCTCATGTCGGTCGGCGTGCTGCCGTTCGTCGGCATCGCCATGCCATTCGTCGGCTACAGCGGCTTGCAGACCGTGTGCGAGCTGGCGTCCATCGGCCTCCTGCTCGGCGTTTACCGGCGCAAGGACATGCTTCCGCGGCTCGTTGCTTCCGGATATCCGCTTGCGTCAGCACCTCATAGCCGGAACCGAGATGGGGCTTAAGCGCCTCGAGCGCGGCGACGCCCACCGCGACGTCGTGCTCGCCGTTCCCGCACTTCCTTCTCCGCGTATTCGGTTGGCCTTCCGACCTTATGCCACATGGCACCGCCAAATTCCTCGCAATGCCGATCTCCGACTCCATTCGCAGAATCGTTCACACTGCGCACCATTGTTCATTCCCGCACCCGCCGTCGGCGGGCCGATCGCACGATTGTTCAGTCGTTCCGCACCTGTCTTCCTGCTATAGTGGAAGCAAGGCCGCATCGCGCCCCGGCAGCGAGAACGCCGGCGAGCACGGACTTCCGCGAGCCGCAGGCACGGCGGTCTTCAACCAGCTCCGAACGGAAGGAGGGAGGGAGTTGACTTCAAACCATCCTGTAAGCGTTATCAATTCGATGTTGTTCCAGTGTGCTTCCCATTACGAGAGGAGGAATTGGAATGGCTCACCCGCTCGATCGCACGGCCAAGCTTCTGATTGCGCTTATTCTTGTTCTGGCGACGTATGTCGGCTTCGGAGGTCCGGCATCCGCCGCTTCGGTCACAATCGCCAACAACGGCTGGCAATTCACGGACACATCCGGCAACGTCATCCAAGCGCATGGCGGAGGCGCCATCAAGGTTGGCAGCTACTACTATTGGTTCGGGGAGAACCGCAACACGGACGGCACGTTCAAGGCGGTCTCCTGCTATCGCTCCACAGACCTGAAGAGCTGGACGTACCGCGGCGACGTGCTGACGAGCAGCTCCGCGACGGAGTTGAACGTCTCCAACATCGAACGTCCCAAGGTCATCTACAACAGCTCGACCGGCCAATACGTCATGTGGATGCACTGGGAGAACGGAGTCGATTACGGCCAGGCGCGCACCGCCGTCGCCTACTCCAGCACCGTGGACGGCACCTACACGTACCAAGGCAGCTTCCGTCCGCTCGGCTACGATTCCCGCGACATGACGGTGTTCAACGACGGAGGCACCGCCTACCTCATCTCGGCGACCAACGTGAACGCAGACCTGAACATCTACAAGCTGACGAGCGACTTCAAGGGCGTCGACTCGCTCGTCCAGACGCTCTGGACCGGCTCTTATCGGGAAGCGCCGGCGATGTTCAAACGCGGCAGCACCTACTTCCTCATCACCTCCGGCGCGACAGGCTGGTCGCCGAACCAGCAGAAGTACGCGACGGCGACGAGCATCTCCGGCACGTGGAGCAGCCTGACCAACTTCGGCAACTCCAACGCCTATAACTCTCAGGCTGCCTACGTGCTCCCCGTCGAAGGCTCGTCCTCGACCTCCTATCTGTACATGGGCGATCGCTGGGCGGGAGCGTGGGGCGGCAAGGTGAACGACTCCGAATACGTCTGGCTGCCGCTGACCTTCCCCTCGAGCACCTCGCTCTCGATGAGCTGGGCCGACTCGCTGACAATTGACGCCGCGGTCGGCACCATCTCCGGAACGACAAGCCCGCCGGTGAACACCTCTTCCTACTACAAGATCGCCAACCGCAACAGCGGCCTGCTGCTCGGAGCGACAAGCGGCGCGACGACGGACGGCACGCAGATCGAGCAGTGGTCGGACGGCGGCTGGACCAGCCAGCATTGGCAATTCGTCGACGCGGGCGGCGGCTACTACAAGATCAAGAATCGCAACAGCGGCAAAATCATGGACATCACAAGCTCCTCGACCGCCGACGGAGCGAGCGTCATTCAGTATACGGACAACGGCGGCCTCAACCAGCAATTCCGCCTCATCTCCGTCGGCTCCGGCTACTACAAGATCATGAACGTGAAGAGCCGCAAAATTCTCGACATCACTGGAGCCTCGACAGCGAACGGAGCGGACCTGATCCAGTACACCGACAGCGGCGGCAACAACCAGCAGTTCTCGTTCTCGACGACGAGCTGACGGCAAGCCGGGTAAACAAGCAGAAGCCCGGGCGACATCCGCGTCGTCCGGGCTCTCTACGTTCTAACCGCACTCCTTGTCTCATAACGAATCGAACAAATCCAGTTGCTCCGGCTCCGGTTCCTTCGGGGCCGGCTGCTCCCGCTCGAGCGGCTCCTTCCCCTCCGGCGTTCGCTGTCCCAGCATCGCCATGAGCATCTTCGCGTTATCCGCGGCGTCTCCGCCCGAATTATTGTTGAAGACGACGCCGACCGCGCGGCTCTGCCGTCCGAGCTCTTCCAGCCTCCCCCGCCAGCTCTCCAGCTCTTCCGGACTGTATCGGTACAGATACCGCACCGCCCGCCAGTCCGCTCCGCCTCCGTTATTCCACCCGGAGCTGTTGCGCCCGTGGAAGCGGACAATCGTGTACGACGGGTCCGTCGCCTCCGCGACGGCCGGAATCGAACCGTCCCCCGCCTGCGGCTCGTCACACACGCTGTGAATCCAGCCTTCCTCGCGCATGAACGTCAGCGTCCTCTCGCGGAATTCCGGGTCGAACCAGCTCCGGTGACGGAACTCGAGCGCACAAGGAATTCCTTCCATCCTCCGCTTCGCCTCCCTCAGCACATTCACCGAATCCCGCGTACACGCGAACCACGGCGGATATTGGAACAGCGCCGCCCGCAGCTTCCCTCTCTCCATGAGCGGAGCCAGCGATTCCCGGAACGCCGCGTACATCTCATCCGCCTCCGTATAATACGGCTTGCCCCTCTGGTGCCCGGTCATCTCCTGGTAAGCCTTCACGATGAAGCCGAACGACTCCGGCGTCTCGTCCGCCCACTTGCCCATTCGCTCAGGGGGCTGGATCGCATAGAAGGACGTATCGACCTCCACAAGCGGGTAATGCCGAGCGTACATCCGAAGCTTGTCCTTGCTCTTGGGAGCCGTCAAGATCAGACTGTCATGGTCTCCCCATCCCGTGAGCCCGATCTCGATCGCCACGCCAATCCCCTCCTTAAGTTCCTCTATTTTACCGCGAAAAAAGGGATTTGTCCGAACTTGTAGAACTCTGTACACAAATGTATGCATAACTATGAGCGCAGAGGTGTGCCATGAGCGTTTCCGAGTACGGCCACTATAGGAGGGTGTTCGAGGGACTTCCGACTCCCTTCGCTTATTTGGATCTGGATTTATTCGATGCCAATGCCCGCGCAATTGCCGAAGCGGCCGGGAACAAGAGCGTCCGAATCGCCAGCAAGTCCATTCGCTGCGTCGATGCCCTGCGCCGAATCCTGGCTTCCAGCTCCGTCTTCCAAGGCATCATGTGCTTCGCCGGCAAGGAAGCGATCATGCTGGCGGAGCAAGGCTTCGACGATCTGCTGCTCGGTTACCCGATCTGGAACGCCGGGGAGCTCGAAGACATCGCCCGCCTCATCGGCGAAGGCCGGACTATCGTTCTGATGGTCGACTCCGCGGAGCAGGTCGAGCATATCGAACGGATCGCCCGCGCCGCGGGCGTTCAAGTGCCCGTCTGCCTCGACATCGACATGTCCTCCTCGTACCCGGGCCTCCGCTTCGGCGTCTGGCGTTCGCCGCTCGGCAGTTGGGCGCAAGCCGCTCCCGTCGTGCAGCGCATCGCGGCCTCGAAGCACGTCCGCCTCGACGGCATCATGGGCTATGAAGCCCAGATCGCCGGCCTCGGCGACAACGTCCCCGGCCAGGCGCTGCAGAACCGCGTCATCCGGCTGCTCAAGAAGCGCTCCATCGTCGAGGTCGCCAGACGCCGCGCCGAAGTGCTCGAAGGCATCCGCTCGCTCGGGCTTCCTCTTCGCTTCGTGAACGCAGGCGGAACCGGCAGCTTCTCCAGCTCCCGCCTCGAGCCCGGCGTCACCGAGATTACCGCCGGCTCCGGCTTCTATTCCCCGCTGCTGTTCGACGCCTACCGGTCGTTCCGCTACGAGCCCGCCGCCGGGTTCGCCGTCTCCATCGTTCGCCGGCCCGCCCCCGGCGTCTTCACCTGCCTCGGGGGAGGCTATGTCGCCTCCGGCTCGCCGGGGGACGAGAAGCTGCCGAAGCCGTATCTTCCGGCCGGCCTGTCCCTCATGGCTCGCGAAGGCGCCGGCGAAGTGCAGACCCCGCTTCGGTACGCGGGCTCCGAGCCGCTCGGGATCGGAGATCCCGTCTTCTTCCGCCACGCGAAGGCAGGGGAGCTGTGCGAACGGTTCTCCAGCCTGCACGCCGTAGCGGACGGACGGATTGTCGCGGAATACAGAACCTATCGCGGGACGGGAGAGTGCTTCCTATGAGCAAGATTATTCAGTCGAGCACAAACATCCAACGTTGGAGCAACTGGTCCGGTAGCGCTGCGGCCAGCCCTCGCCAAATTCTCTATCCCTCCAGCACGGAAGAGATCTCGGATGCCGTTCGCATGTGCCGCAAGGAGAATCGCACCCTTCGTGTCGTCGGCTCCGGGCATTCCTTCACCGCAATTGCCGCGACGAACGACATCCTGATCTCGCTTGACCGCTTGCAAGGCATTGTCTCCGTCGACGCGGACAATCGCACCGCGACCGTCTGGGCCGGCACCAAGCTGAAGCAACTCGGCGAGTTGCTTCACGCCGAAGGTCTCGCCCAGGAGAACCTCGGCGATATCGACGTGCAATCCATCGCGGGAGCGATCAGCACCGGAACGCACGGCACCGGCATCCGCTTCGGCAACATCTCCACGCAGGTGCTCGGCATGACGATCATAGACGGCAACGGCGACATCCGCGAGCTCGACGCCGAATCGTCTCCGGACACCTTCGGCGCATACCCCGTCTCGCTCGGCGTCCTCGGCATCGTCGCCCAAGTGAAGCTGCGACTGCGCCCCGCCTACAAGCTGGAATACCGCAGCTCCCGCATTCCGCTATCCGAATGCCTCGAACGGCTGGACGAATTCCGCGACGGCCATCGCCACTTCGAATTCTACTGGTTCCCGTACGCGGAGACGTGCCAGATCAAATTCATGGACGAATCGGAAGAACGAATCACGTCCCGTCCGATCCGGGATTACCTCAGCGAGATGGTGCTTGAGAACGGCGTCTTCGGCGCCATGTCCGGGTTATGCCGCCGCTTCCCCGGCCTCGCAACATCCGTCAGCCGCATCAGCGCCTCAAGCGTTCCCGTATTCCGCAAGGTAGAGTACAGCCACCGCATCTTCGCAACCAAACGGCTCGTCCGCTTCAACGAGATGGAGTACAATCTTCCCGCCGCCTCCATGGCGGACGTCATCCGCGAGATGCGCGCCGTCATGGAGCGCGAGCGCTTCGCCGTCCACTTCCCGATCGAATGCCGCTACGCGAAGGGAGACGACCTATGGATCAGCCCGGCGACCGGGAGAGACTCGGCCTACATCGCCGTCCACATGTACCGAGGGATGCCCTATCGCGAGTACTTCTCCGCGATGGAGGACATCTTCCTTCGTCACGGAGGACGCCCCCACTGGGGCAAGCTGCACACCATGAAGCACGCCCAGCTTCGCGAACGTTATCCGCGCTGGTCGGACTTCGCAGAGCTTCGCGGCCGCATGGACCCGGACGGCCTTTTCCTGAACGATCACCTGCGCGGCCTGTTCGTTCCCGAATCCGATTAATTCGTCGCTAGGAGGAAGAAAAATGCCGCCCTATAAGTCCTATCAGCCCCCTACGACCGTTCGCCGCTCGGGCTTTGCCCCCGGCCCGATTGCCGGCACCCGCTGGTCCGTCCTGCTCGCCTACGCCTTCCTTGCCGGCGCAACCCAGCTTCTGTGGGTCGCTTATACCCCCATCACGACCGATTCGGCCAAGGAATGGGGCGTCTCCGTCGACGCCGTCGGCTGGCTCGCCCAAGTATATCCGCTGCTGTACGTCCTGCTTGCCATCCCGTTCGGCTACTTGGCGGACAAGCGCTTTAAGCATACGCTGGCATGGGGAGCCGTCCTGACGGGAGCCGGAGCTCTCGTTCGTCTCGTTCCGGGTTATGAATATGCGCTCGTCGGCCAGATGCTCGTCTCCATCGCCCAGCCGTTCATCCTGAACGCCGTCAACAAGCTGGCCGCGATGTATGCCGAACCCGCGAAGCGACCGACCGCCATCGCTGCGGGCACCGCCAGCCTCTTCATCGGCATTCTCGTCTCCTCGGTAACATCCCCCTTCCTGATGGACTGGGGAGGCCTCCGCGCCGTCCATCTCACCCAAGCCGTTCTGGCCGTCTGCTCCGCCATCCTGTTCCTGTTTGCGCTTCGCCGCCGTCCGTTGTACGAAGTGCCGCAGGAAGAGGCTCGTTTCCTTGCCTCGATCCGAACCGTCTGGTCCTACCGCTTCGTCCGGGTTTACAGCTTGTTGCTGTTCGCCGGCTTCGGCCTGTTCATCACCCTGACGACCTGGCTCGAAGTGCTCTCGCAGCCGATCGGAATCAGTTCGGCGGAAGTCGGACTCGCCATCGGTGCCATGACCCTTGCCGGCATCGTCGGCGCAGCGGTTGTCCCCGGCTGGGCGGACATCGGCTCGCGCTCCCGTTACGTGCTGACCGCTTCCCTCGCCGTCAGCGCCGCCGCCTTGACATTCCTCGCGATTGGCAAGCCCGTGTGGCTCATCTTCGCCTTATTCACCTTAACGGGGTTCCTGCTGCTCGCCAACCTTCCCGTCATCCTGACTTCAGCCGAGAGAGAATCCCCTCCCGAGGAAGACGGCACAGTAGCCGGAGTGCTGCTCATGTTCGGCAACCTTGGCGGCATCGTTCTAACCCTTGCCGTGCAAGCTCTTCTCGACCATCGTCCCCTGGCCATCGGGGTTCTTATTGCGATTGTCCTGCTCGCCCTGCCATTCGTTCCTCTTGTCCCGAAGCGGCCGTCTCGGAGATAACCTGCACCGAAATAGAATTTATGTAAAATTATTGAATATTATGTCGATAGCTGATATTTTAATAGTGTTACCGCCGCCGCTAAGGAGGATGCTTGGATGAACTTCTCGTTGTACCTCGGCCATACGTTCTTGCAACGAACCTTGCATCACATGCAATTCACGCATCTGTTCGTCCGCGTCAAACTCAAACAGCTCGTCGTCTACTCGCTGGAAGACGGCCAAGAGGCTCCTCGCGCCGTCTTCACCCAGATCGCCCAGTACGAGTACAACCTCAAGATCGTCTGCCCGAAGGGAACTCACCAGTTGACCCCCTTCGTCGGCACACTCGCAGACCTCATCCCGATCCTGACAACCAAGCTCCACTTCGTCCTCATTCGCTGGATCGAGAACTAGATCTTCGTTTCCTTCCGGCTCGCCTCCGGCCCTTCTCTCGGAGACAAGAGAGGCGAGCCCCTTCTTGTTTCTTCCGAACGCGCTCCCTCTTCATATATTCCATTTCCTCACAGCCCGGAGCGCCCTATTATCCATTTTCGCTCTGAACCCATTATCCCATCGGCTCAGACTTTCAGCATTTAGCATTTAGCATTTAGCATTTAGCACTCAGCGTTCTTCAGCACACTGACGCTTCCAAGCGAAAAGATCGTTATCGATTTCGATTCCCCTAGATTGCCTCTCCCTCAGATGTAAATCCGGCGCCGCACCGAGCTCCATTTTCCCTTCGTTCCGTAAGCTTGCCAGGCAACCGGGAGCGTCCTCCGAGGCCGCGTCAGAACGGCATAAGTCAATCGGCTCGCCGAAGAGCACCAACCGAGCAGGGAGAAGAACAGTGAATCCGCTGCCCGGACAGCCCTCTCGCCGTTCACGCGAAAGCTAAATTCGTGCAGGTAAGCTTGAAGATGCTTCGCCCCGATTCCGCAGAACGTATCCCGGAGCCATTCGTTCAATTGACGGCGGAACGGGTGGAGTTGCCGATGAGATGTCGAATAATACAAGCCGCGCGTGACCGCAGCTTGTCCGACGCACTCTGCTTCGAAGGCCTCGTAGCCGTCCTTGTGAATCATTCGGTTCCAGAGCTTCACATGGTCGGGGTCCGGCTGCTGCAGCTTCAGATGCCGCAGTTCCCCCTCTTCGTCGAACGAACCTCCCATCAGCAAAGGCTGGTTGGGCTGCAAGAGCAAGCTTGTGCCATAACCGAACGCTTCAATTCGAACGGCCCCCTCCAGAACTTCCGCTTGCTGCGCCTCGCGCATCGCTTGGCGAATCTTATGCGAGATCAGCCACGCCGTCTTATAGGTAACTTCCAGAGCCTCGGCAAGCCGGACCGAGCTGATTCCACCGGGCTGCGACAACAGGAAAATCGCTTGAAACCACTTCGACAACGGCGTCGAGCTGCCCTCCATCACCGTTCCCGCAGTCGGCGACGCCTGATGACGGCAGCTCTTGCATTCGTACAGCGGAAGCCGGCGCGTGCGCGTGACGTAGTAGTAAGAATGCCCGCAAGCGGGGCAACAGAAGCCCTTCGGCCAACGAGCGGCAAACAATGCCTCCGCACACGCCTCCTCGCTGGAATAACACTCGCGCACATCCTCCCAAGAAGTCGCCGTCCGCGTCATCATGCCCCGCCCCCTGGATCTTCCATTTGTTTTTATTATAACAAACATACGTTCTCATTTCAATACCCCAATCCAATTTCGTTCCATTTCCGAGGATCAGGAGCGTATCTGAGGCAATGGTATAACGGCTTCCGGGGCTGCTTGGAAAAGGACGGCTGCGAGGGGGCAAGCGGCACGGCAGCATTCCGAGTGGCATTCTGAGTGGCATTCTGAGTGGATGGTATAGCGGGTTCTGAGTGATTTTAGGGGGAGGAGCCCTCGCCGGACCGGGGGCCCCGTTCTGAGCCGAGGGGATGCCGATTGGGATGCCGATTGAATGGTTGGGCAAAAAAAAGAGACCGGGAAAGTCCCCCGGCCAAGAGCTGTATGAGAGGCGTGTGATGGGTTAAAGCAAGTACAGCAGAATGGCGAAAAAGTGAGCGATCGAACCGGCAAGCACGAAGAGGTGCCAGACGGCATGATGATACGGGAACGCCCGCCAGACGTAGAACACCGCGCCGAACGTGTAGAGAATGCCTCCGGCGACGAGCAGATGCAGCCCGGACGGGCTCATGACCTCCTGCAGCGGTCCCCAGGCGAACACGACCATCCATCCCATCAGCACGTAGAAGAGTGTCGAGAGGTACAGGAATCTTTTCGTAAAGAAGGCTTTGAAAACAATACCGGCAGCGGCGATCCCCCATACAATTCCGAAAAGAGTCCATCCGAGCGGGCTTCTCAGGACGGTCAGCATGATCGGGGTATACGTCCCCGCGATGAACAAGTAGATGCAGGAGTGGTCGAAGGTCTCGAACAAATCCTTGACCTTGCCCTCCCGGAACGAATGAACGAGGGTGGACGCGACATAGAGCATAAGCATCGTGACTCCGTAAATGGTGAAGCTGGTCACGTGCCAAGCGTCTCCTCGGAGGCTGGCGTAGACGATAAGGAGCGTCAGGCCCGCAATGCTTAGAGCCGCCCCCAATCCGTGCGTGATCGCATTGACGACTTCTTCTCTCCTGGAGTAGACATAGGTGTTGGCCATACGGCAAATCTCCCCTCTAGTTCGGGCTTCATACTCCTTATTATACGCCAGGAGGAGCCCAGAGGACACTTGTCCATTCGATGACAAACAGATGACATGCAGCCGCTTTGACTTGCAGGCCCTATTATCGTTAAGCTAAGAAGAACATGTCGAGGCAAAGTCAGGGGGCTCCCTATGAATGCGATGATTCGAAGTTATTGGCTGCTCGCAGCCATTCTCGTTGTTCTGATTGCGGTCGGCATCGGAATGGCGATTTATGAACAGCGAAGCCCGAAATCGGGCAAGGAAGGGCAAGAGCCTTCCGCCTGGACGCCGCTCTCGCTCGTCACGACGTTCAAGTCCGACCCTCGGACGAGCCGCGCTTTTGCTTGGCGGACGAGGGGGGCCGAGTACGGCACCGTCCTTCAGGTCGTTCCCGCTCCGAACGGCGGCGCTGCTTCCTTCGATTCGTCCGCGACGCTCGAATTCGAAGGCGAATCCGAGTCGATCGATACCGGCGACACGGGAGTGCAAGGCGTTCATAAAGCGGAGGCAACCGGTCTCGCTGCCGGAACCCGCTATGCGTACCGGGTCGGGGACGGGGAGAAGGAGCATTGGAGCGAGGCGTATTCCTTCGCAACGGAGGCGGAAGGAACAGACGAATTCACCTTCATTGACGTGGCGGACTCGCAGGGCTTGACCTCGGAGGACTTCAAAGTATGGGGAAGGACGCTGGACGCCGCGTTCGGGACATTCCCGGATGCGTCCTTCTTCCTTCATAACGGGGATCTGACGGAAGAAGCCGAGGAAGAGGCCGGTTGGGAGGCGCTGTTCGGGGAAGCGAGCAGGTGGGCAACGTCGTACCCGTTCATGCCCGTGACCGGCAATAACGACGAGGTGGACAAGAAGGCGGACCGATTCGTCTCGCACTTCAACCTGCCGGACAACGGCAACAAGAGCAATATTGCCGGCACGACCTATTCGTTCGACTACGGCCTTGCCCACTTCATTGTGCTGAACACCGAATCGAAGCTGAAGGATCAAGCGAAGTGGCTGGAGGAGGACCTGCGGCAGACGAAAGCAACGTGGATCATCGTCGCTCTGCACCGCGGCCCTTACGGGGGCAATCAGGACGAGTCGGTGCTGGAGCGCTGGGTGCCGCTGTTCGACAAGTACGGGGTCGACCTCGTGCTGCAGGGGCACAACCATGAATACTCCCGCTCCTATTCGATCAAGGACGGGGAGATCGTTCCGGACGGCAAAGGGACGGTATACGTCGTGCCGAACGCATCGGGGACGAAGCTTAACGAGAAGAAGGAAGACCAATTCTACCACCTCGTTCACTTCCAGAACGGCAAGCCGATGTTCGCGGGAATCCGGGTGACCGGACAGGCGCTGACTTACCAGGCATACGATGCGGACGGCAAGCTGCTGGACGAGTTCACGCTGGAGGCGAGGCGGTAGGTTAGTACCGCACGCCTTCGATCGTGTACGTGGTGTCCTTCAGCAGACGGTCGATATCGACCGCGGCGGCTCTCAGGTTGACGGTCTCGCCCCGGCTCATCATCGCCTCGAGGTCCGCAATCATCAGCTCGACCTGCTTCAGGTTGGCGAGCAGTCCCCGGTTGGCGTTCAGGGAATCGTCCTTCTCGATTCGCGCCTTCAGGAGCGCGGCCTCACGGTCGATCCGCCGCTTGATGTCGTCCAGCAGGCCGACGTTCTTCTCGAAGTCCGTCGTCTTGACCTGCAGGTCGGCAATCAGCGTCTGCGTCTCCTGGGCCTGCTCCTTCGCCTGCACGGCGTCGAACAGATTGGCTTCGCCCGCCTTCCGGATCTCGCCGTCGATGCGCTCCAGCTTGTTCCGGAAGTCGTCGAGCGGATAACGCGTTCGCCGACTGATCTCCTCGACGGTCTTCGCCACTTCTTCCGAATCCCTGCGGGCCTGCTCAAGAAGACGGCGGGCCTCGTCGGCCGCCTTCTCCATCATGAGCATCTGCCGCTTGAACCGGTCAAGCTGATTCGCGATCTCGTTCCCTTCGTACTGAAGCTTCTTCGCTTCCGAATACTTCCCGAACAAGGACAGGAACTTGGCGCGGCTTCCCTCCAGCTTGAGTTGAAGCGCCTCCGCCTTCTCCCTCGCCGCCAGCACGGACCGCTCCAGATCGGACAGGGAGTCCTTCGTCCGCCCTTGGACAAGACCGGAATCGGCTTCTTCGAATTCCGAAGACAGGATCAGGGAGCTCAGACGCACCAGCATCTCGCCGGCGCGCTTCTTCTCCCGGCGCAGCAGTCCGCTCGTCAATCCATATTGCACCCAGAGTACAAAGAATACGACCGCGACCAGCGCGGCGATCAGAACGATTCCGGTTGTCGACATCAGACATCAGCCTCCGCAGCACTTCTTGAATTTCTTGCCGCTCCCGCAAGGGCACGGATCGTTCCGTCCAATCTTCCGTCCGGTCGCCAGATCGATCACGTTGCCGGCGGCCGTCTTCGCCGTCGTTGCCTCGCGGCCTTCTTCTCCGGACATCTCGATCGGCGTATGCCCCTTGAGACCCCAGAAGCGCGTATGGTTGTGAAGCTCGGTAATATGCCCGATGAAGCCTTGGATGAGCAGCGCGTCTTCCATCTCCAATTGCTCCTGGAAAAACTCCAGAAGCTGAGAAGGGCTCGCGCCTAATTGAATGTTAAACGAGCATTCGAGGATGAGACCGTCCGCATCTTCCGCGGACAGCGCATAATTCGTCTCCAGAAACCGGACGAACGCCTTGAAGCTGGCATTGCGTTCGATATAATTCCATTCCCCGGCTTGAAGCAGTTCCTCCGTCGAGAACGGCCGGAAGGGAATGTCCGTGCGCAGCCGCTGCTCCTCCGCGAGCTGCTCCGGCTCCAAGGCCGATTCGTCCGCATAGCCGTATTCGCCCGTCTGGATTCCCTCGTTGTACAGATAAACCTCGTCCAGCAACCGCTTCAGATCGGCCGGCGTCAGCGGGGCGGTCAGATGGGGCCCCAGCAGCGCGTGGAGATCGTCGAGGCTCAGAACTCCGTAATAGCACAGCAGTCCGCGTACAAGACGAATCGTTCGCTCGTTGCCGCGCACGGCTTCCCGGGCCGCGGCCAGGTCCAGCTTCTTGAACGCCTCCGCGATCTCGACGGGCATCATCCATCGGTTCCTGCCCTTCACGCTGCCGCGAAACAGCATGCCCCGCTCCATCAAGTAACCGCATCTGCCGAAGTCCGCCGACTCCGCCAGCCATCCGTCCGTCGCCGCCTTCTTCAGCAGCCCGAACAGCTCCTCGTCCGCTCCGTTTACGATGTCCGCCGCAAGCGGCGGCAGAAGCTCCGCCAGCCGCGCGGCCAGATCGTCCTTCTTCAGCGAGCTGAGTCCGCTCAGCTTATTCAGGCTGCGGATGGCCGTCAGCTCGCTCTTGGAGAGCGGAGCAAGGGCGTCCGCCAAGCGGAGCGCCCCTTCCATCGGTGTCCATAATGCTTCTGTCAGTTGATTCAACGATTGATTAACGCTCATCATTCCATCCTATCTCCGTATAACCGGTTTGATCGTCCCTTCCATCATAACGAATGTTGCAAGGTTCGACAACCAAACTGGAATTATTTACCTAGAGCTGCGCACCCGGGATAGTTAACGGAAGTCAGGCGGAATACGCCCGGCAAGACCGGTCAGGATGGCCGTCTCGATGATGGCGTGGCGGACCTTCGGCACAACATGGTCGTTGAAAATACTCGGGATGATGTACTGGTCGTTCAGCTCGTTCTCCGTGACCACGGACGCGATGGCGCGGGCGGCCGCCAGCTTCATCGGCTCGCTGATCCGCTTCGCCCGGCAATCCAATGCGCCGCGGAACAAGCCGGGGAATACCAGAACGTTGTTGATCTGGTTCGGATAATCGCTTCTGCCCGTCGCGAAGACGGCGACATGGGGCAGCGCCTCCTCCGGCGCGATCTCCGGGTTCGGGTTCGCCATCGCGAACACGATGGAGCGCTCCGCCATCCGCCGAACGTCGTCCGCGCCGAGCACGCCTCCGCGCGAGACGCCGATGAACACGTCCGCTCCGCCGATCACTTCCTTCAGCGTTCCCGGCTCGGCCTGCACCTGCGGCTGCTGGGCAAGCCAGTTCCACATCGGATGATGCGCATAACTCCCTCCTCGCACGATCGCCCCTTCGCGGTCGACCGGGACGAGCCTTTGGACCCCGGCGTCGAGCAGCATTTTGCAGATGGACACTCCCGCCGCCCCGATTCCGTTGACGACGACCCTGACCTGCTCGATCCGCTTGCCGACGACCTTCAGCGCATTAAGCAGTCCGGCAATGACAACAACGGCCGTGCCATGCTGATCGTCATGGAAGATCGGAATGGACAGCTCCTCCGACAGGCGGCGCTCGATCTCGAAGCAGCGCGGCGAGCTGATGTCCTCGAGGTTGATGCCGCCGAAGATCGGGCTGATCGTCTTGATCGTCCGGATGATCTCCTCGGTGTCCTTCGTGTCCAGGCAGATCGGGAACGCGTCGACGCCCGCGAGCTGCTTAAACAGCATCGCCTTGCCTTCCATGACCGGAGCGGCGGCGAACGGACCGATGTCGCCCAGACCGAGAACGGCCGTGCCGTCGGAGATAACCGCAACCGTGTTCCGCTTCACGGTCAGCGAGAACGCCTTCTTCGGGTCCTCGTGGATCGCCTGGCACACCCTCGCCACCCCCGGCGTGTAAACGCGAGACAGATCGTCCCGATTCTTGATCGGCATCGTCGGTCGAATGGTGATTTTGCCGCCGAGATGGGCCAGGAACGTCCGGTCGGACACATTCACGATCTTGAGCCCGCGCACCCCCTGCAACGCTTCGACGAACGGCTTCTCCCCCTGATCGCCGGCATCCACGGTCACATCGCGAACGGACGTCTCCCTCCCCGGCCGAATCACGTCGATCGAAGTAATGTCGCCCCCCGCTCCGGTGATCGCCGTGGCTACCTCCCCGAACGTACACACGGAATGGTCCATCTCCAGTCTAAGAATGAGGCTTGTCTGTCCCATGCTGTCATCTCCCTCCCTATCCGAGTATAGTGTATCGCTCCATCCAGTTATGTCCTGTAAGTCCCATTATAATCGCAGCAACCCAGTTATCAATGAACGATCTGATGCACTCGCGGCGCGTAATAGAACAAAATGACGAATCCCCCCAACGGTGATATACTCAGTACGTTCTCATAGACAAACCCGTCCGAAGAGGCGGGAAAATCCGGATAGAAAGAGGAAGAAACGACACCATGACCCCTCCCCCTACTGTTGCGGCCCGCAAGGCCGCAGGCAAGATGAGGTTCCCGTTCCCCTTGCTGTGTCTGACGCTGGGAGCCTTCGCCATCGGCATGACCGAATTCCTGATCATGGGGCTGCTGCCCAACGTCGCCGCGGATTTAAACGTCTCGATTCCGCGGGCCGGCCAGTTGATCACCGGCTACGCCCTTGGAGTGGCGGTCGGCGCGCCGGTGCTGACGATCCTGACCCTGCGAATCGCCCAGAAGAAGCTTCTTGTCCTTCTTATGTTTATTTTTATTGTCGGGAATGCGTTGTCCATCATCGCACCGAACTATGTGCTTCTGCTCTCGGCGCGCATTCTGACCGCCTTCGCGCACGGCACGTTCCTCGGCGTCGGCACCCTGATGGCCGCCCGGCTCGTGAAGCCGGAGAAGCGCGCGGGGGCCGTCTCGCTCGTGCTCGCGGGACTGACGATCGCGAACATCGTCGGCGTGCCGTTCGGCACCTTCATCGGCCAGCAGCTCGGCTGGCGCGCCTCCTTCGCGGCGATCACCATTCTCGGCCTGATCTCGCTCGCCGGCATCGTCCGCTTCATTCCGAAGTACGAACGGACGGCCCCGCCCAAGCTGTCCAAGGAGCTGCGCAGCCTCGTCAAGCCGCAGGTGCTGCTCATGCTGGGAACCGGCGCCTTCGGCTGCGCCAGCCTGTTCGCCCTCTTCACGTATATTACGCCGATTCTGGAGACGGTCACGGGCTTCGCCGAGCATAACGTGACGTACATCCTTGTCCTGTTCGGAATCGGCGTCACGCTCGGCAACATCCTCGGCGGCAAGCTGGCCGACTGGAAGCTGATGCCGTCCGTCATCCTGGTGTTCGGCCTGCTCGCCGTCGTCCTGGCGCTGATGACCGTAATGCTCGAGTCTCCGGTTCTCGCCGTGCTCGCGATTTTTGTCTGGGGGATCGGCGCCTTCGGCGCGTTCCCGGGCATCAACGTGCGCATCATGAACGAGGCGCATGAGGCGCCGCTGCTCTCGTCGACCTCGACGCACTCCTTCCTGAACATCGGCAATGCGGCGGGAGCTTACCTCGGCGGAGTCGTCATTACCCACTCCGGCCTGCACGGCGTCCCATGGCTCGCTTCCGGGCTGGCGGCGGTCGGCCTTCTCATCGCGCTGTGGAGCTTCGCGCTAGGGCGGCGTCAGCCGGCGCTCTCTTCCGCAGAGGCGACTTTGACTTCGTAGGCTGTGGGCGGGGTGGCGTGCGGGCGGGATTGCGTCTTGTGGGCGGCTTGGATGCCGCAAGCGGGCTTCGCTCGATGTGAGATTCGCCCTCAGAGCCGCCAGATTTTGCGATTTTATGTGGTTTTTCACATTCATCGGCTTGAATGAGCGGGAATAGCGGCGTTTTATGTGATTTTTAGCATATATCCAGCACCTCGGCCCCGGAATTCCTCTATGTATGCTATTTTTCACATATAATCGCCCAGATCAACCATTATCGCACTGCACGAATGTGAAATTTCACATAAATTCCTGGCATCTGGCGGTATTAGACTTCTAAGCTATGCCAAGCCAAAAACGTCCCGACCTTCCGCAGCCTTCTCATTAGGCTGGGTTGGTCGGGACGTTTCTGCGTAGTGCCTGCGGCTTAGCCGATCTTATAAACTGCCCGTTCTCCGTGCAGTTCGACGTTTCCTTGGCCGACTGCGGCCCGGATGCCGTTGCGCACGGCCCGGTCGAGCGCCGCTCCGGTTCGCGAATAGCCAAGCAGCTTGACCGTCTCCCGCACGAGATCGTCCGCAGGCAAGCTGATCTGGTGGAACAGCACTTCCTTCACCGCGTTCGCGATCTCTTCGGGCGGCAGGTCTTCGGCATTCCGCCGCTCCCCGTCGCCCTCGGGCACCCGATAGGTGCCGTACAGCGTCGGGTCCGCTTCCGGAGGCCAATAGAAGTCGACATCGTCCCACTTTGTCCGGGGCAAAGGCGCATATTCAAGCAGTTCGTCGAAGCGACGCTCGATGCGCGCCCCCGACCGGCCGATTCCCCAAGCGGCCAGCACCCTGCGGATGAGCGCCGGGCGGCTGATCGGTCCCTCCTCCCGGGCGACGGTCATGATCTGGCCCGACAGCAGAGCCGTCCGCTCCGGAAGGTGCAATTCCTCCGCAGGCAAGCCTGTCTGCGGCAGCTCGGCGGGGCGATAGGCAGACCTCGCCGTTATGGCCATGCTCGGGGCTTGCGGAGCCGGCCGCTGCTCGGCCAGTTGCTCGGCGGATTGCTGGGCGGATTGCCGAGCAGATTGCTCGGCGGACTGCTCCGCCAGTTGCTCACCGGGCTGCTCGACAGCTTGCGGTGCCAACCGCAGCTCGGTCGGTTGCGCAGCGGATAGCGAGCTTCCAGCAGTCCCGTTCGCGTTATAAGAGCCAGCGGCCATGGCGGCGGGGGAGACTAAAGAGGCGGTTGATGCGGCTGAGACGGTTGAATCGTTAGGCGAGGGTTCGGGACGACCGTTCGCACGCCGCGCTCGTTCCAGCGCTGCTAGGATTCGCTTCGTCTCCCGCTCCGGATTGTCGAGCCAATCGAGCGTCCATACCCGGTGCACGTTCCAGCCAAGGCCGCGCAGCACGCCTTCGCGCAGCGATTCCCGGTCGCGGGCCGTCTTGCCGGTCTTGTAGTTGTCGCCGTCGCACAGAATCGCAAGCTCGTACGCATCCGAGCGGCTCGGGTGCACAATCGCGAGGTCCATCCGGTACTCCGACGTCCCTACGTTCGTATCGACCGCAATCCCTTCCGCCCGCAGCGCTTCGGCGATCGCCGCCTCCAGCCCCGCCGCTTCCCGCGAGGTCCGCTTGCCTTCCAGTCCGAGTGCGGACGCTCCCTTCTCCGCGTATTCGAGGAAAGCTCGCAGCATGCTCACGCCGGTCGCCCTCGTCCGCGAGACGTCCAGGTGTTCGGCCTTCAGCGAGGAGAAGACGTGCATCTCATGCCGCGCCCGCGACACGGCAACATTAAGCCGCCGCCAGCCGCCTTCACGGTTCAACGGGCCGAAGTTCAGGACGACCTTGCCTGCCGCGTCCGGTCCGTACCCGATCGAGAACAGAATGACGTCGCGTTCGTCCCCCTGCACGTTCTCCAGGTTCTTGACGAAGATCGGCTCGGGAAGCTCGGCGGCAAGCCGCTCAAGCTCGCCGTTCTTGCGGAACGCCTCGTCGAGCAGGTCCTCGATCAGCGTCTGCTGGATCGAGTTGAACGTGACGACGCCGACGCTGAGCCGGGAGAGCTCCGGATCGCGCAGCCGGCGTGCGATCTCTTCCACGACGCGCTCCGCTTCCGCCAAATTCTGCTTCGTCTTGCCGCGGTCGTAGAAGCCGTCGACCGGATGCCAGCGAACGCTTGACCTTCTCTCGTATGGAGAAGGGAACGTCAGCAGCTTGTTCTCATAGAAGTGGCGATTGCTGAAGGCGATCAGGCTCTCGTGCCGGCTCCGGTAATGCCAGAGCAGGTGCTCCTGCGGCATGCCGAGTGCGAGGCAATCCTCGAGGATGCTCTCGAGGTCCTCCGGCACGGCCGCATCGTCCGTACCGTCGTCGCCGACAGCCGCGTTCTCGAAGAAGCTCGTCGGCGGCAACTGCTTCGGATCGCCGACGACGATGACGTTGCGGCCGCGGGCCATCGCGCCGACCGCTGCGCTCGTCGGCAACTGCGACGCCTCGTCGAACACGACAAGGTCGAACGGCGCATACTTCGGGTCCAGGTACTGCGCAACGGACATCGGGCTCATCAGGATGCAAGGGCAGAGCCGGTTCAGCAGATTCGGAATCTGCTCGAACAGCTTGCGCAAGGACATGCCCCTTCCGCCGCTGCGGATTGCCCGGAGCAGAATTCCCGCCTCCGAGCTGGCCGACGCCTGGCTCTGAAGCGACGGAACGTTCGCCGACAGCCGCGCCGCGATCTCCTGCCGGGTCAGCTTCTCGAACCGCTCCGACAGCTCGCGGAAGCTCTTGATCTTCTCCTCGAACAGCGGGCCGGAGAAGGAGGAGAGCGGCGCGTCCGCCGCCAGGACGGCGTCGATCGCGGCCTTCCACCATGCCCGCTCGAAGGCCGGCGTCACTTCCGCATGCGCGAGCTGCCCGCTCTCGTAGGCGAGCACCAGCGAGCTCAGCCCCGCTTCGATCGCGCGGCCGCGCACCTGCCGCCAGCTTCGCCATTCGCGCAGCGTGCCGAGCGCAGCCAGCCATCGCTCCGCCTGCCGGTCGCGATGATCCCACCAGCTCGCCTCGTCCCGCGCCCCATCCGGCTCCTTCCCGCGCCGCTCGCCCCGAGCCTCGTGCAGTTCCTTCGCCCGCGCCTCGTCGGCCTGCGCGAAGTCGACCCCGAGCAGCCCGCTCAGTGCCGCTTCCTGCTCGGCGAACTGCCGGGCCGCCGCCGCATACTCGGACGCCGCGCGGCCTTCCCGCTGCGCGAACGCCTCGCGGCCGGCCGCCAGCGCTTCCGCGAGGCCGGCGCTCGCCCGGACGGCGAGCGCGCCGTCCTTCAGCAGGCGAAGCAGCGCCTCCCGCAACTGCCCCGCCCACTCTTTCGCCGCAAGCGCCGCGTCCCAATCCGCTTCGCCGCCCTTCCACATCGCTCCAAGCAGCGGAGCGGCCTCCGGCTCGGCGCGAACGATGGCCGCCTGCTCCTCCCGGTAATCCCGCAGGCGCGCCAACAGCTCGGGCGTCTCCGCCTTCGGGAACGAGCCGCCCGGGACGGCAAGCGTGCGAAGCGACTTGTAAATCCGGTTCTGCTTCAGGAGCTTGGGCAGGAACCACATCGTCTCCGCCTGCCGCCACTCGGCAAGCATGGACGCGGCGTCCAGCTTCAGCGCCTCCTCCGACAGCTTGCCGCGCACGGCCGAGCGGGCGGCATCGCGCCGCTTGCCGTGCCCGGCCGCCGTCTCGACCCGCTCGCAGGCCGCTTCCCACTCCCCGAAGCGGCTCAGCAAGGCCGCGGGGAATGGGGCCGGCAGGACGGCGAGCAGCTCGCTCGCTTCCCGCAGCCGGTCGATCGTCCCGCGGCTCATTCCATCGGCGGCCTCGCCCAAGCCGGCCGCCAGCTTCCCGTACGCCCGGCGGAGCTCCTCCAGCCGCTGCCGATACGCCCCGATCGCCGTCTCGGCCAGCCCCCGCAACGACGGCGAATAATCGGAAGCGGCCGTGTCCGCCCATGCGTTCCCGTGCGGATGTCCGGCCGCTTCGCCGGCGACGGCGAGCTCGCGCGCCCGGTCCGCCCAACCGGCGAGCCGCTCCGGCGTCATCGCCTCCGCGACGCCCTCCTCGAAGCGGACGCAGGCCGGCGCCGTCTTCGCCCGCTCATACCGCACAACGGCTTCATACAGCGAGGCGCCGAAGCCGTGCTTGCGATGGAGCGCCTCCACATAACCGTTCAGCTCCTGGCGGGAAGCCGCCACCCGGTCCGCCTGGCGCTTCCATTCCTCCGGCGAAGCCGTCCGCGCAAGATCGAGCGTCCGCTGAAGCTGATCGAGCACCGCCTTCTTCGTGCTCTTGTTCGAGTGCAGCTCCAGGCAGAACGGGCCGAGGCCGATCTGCTCCAGGCGGCTCTGCACGACGCTGAGCGCGGCCATCTTCTCGGCCACGAACAGAACGGTCTTGCCGCCGCCGAGCGCCGAGGCGATCAGGTTCGTGATCGTCTGCGACTTGCCCGTTCCCGGCGGCCCGTGCAGAACGAAGCTGTTCCCGCCGAGCGCCGCTCCGACCGCCGTCATCTGCGAGGAGTCCGCGCTGATCGGCAGCAGCAGCCGGTCGGGGGCGTACTCGGCGTCGAGGCGCGCCGGGTCGGGGAACGTGTCCGGCTGTTCCCATTCCATCCGCCCGGCCATCAGGCTCGCGACGACCTTGTTCTTCGCCAGGTCTTCCGAGCGGCTGCGGATATCGTTCCACATCACGAAGCGGCTGAAGGAGAAGAGGCCAAGAATGGCCGATTCCACCACATCCCAACGGGACAGGTTCATAACTGCGTGCCGGACCGTCGCGAAGACACCCTGCAGGTCGATGCCCCGCTCGTCCCGCGGCAGCGGATCGAGACCGCCGATCTGGAGGCCGAAGTCCTGCCTCAGCATCTCGAGCAACGTAATGTTGATCTGCGGCTCCTCGTCTCTCATGCGCAGAACGAATCCGGCCCGCGACGACTTGCGCACGAGCTCGACCGGAACGAGCACGACCGGCGCATAACGGGGCAGCTCGCTGACGTTCGACTCGTACCACTTCAGCAGGCCGAAGGCAAGGTACAGCGTATTCGCCCCGTTCTCCTCCAGCGACGCCCTTGCCGTCCGATAGAGATGGATCGCCTTGACGGAGAGGTCGCGGTCGCTTGCATCCGCCCTCAGCCTGCGGCTGCGGAATTCCTGCTGAAGCAGCACCGTCAGCGGATGGTCCGTGCTCACGCTCCGGAACAGCTCCGCACTGCGAACCGTATGCTCCCAGTCGTCGGGCTTGCCCAGCAACTGGAATTCCTCGCCTTCCGCCAGCGAGTCTTCCAATTCGCCGAGCCGGGAGGTGAGGAGAGGAAGAGCCGACTTGGTCAGGCGAAAATTCAGCAGACTGTTCCGAAGAGTAAGGTCGAGAAGTTTCCTCTCCCATTGCTTCTGCTTGGTGACGACGATGGAGGATACTTCGGTGGGCCGGGCGCGGATCGCGATCTCTTCTGGAGCCTCGCCGCTCGCGGAGGCCGGATTGCTCTCCCGCACGATCTCCCAGCCGCCGGGAGTCGCGATCCGGATCGGAAGCGGCCGGATCGAGCTGGCTCGCGCGCGGCGCAGATCGATGAAGCCGTCGAACTCGTCCGGCTTCTCCAGGCGGGCGAGCGCCGCTTGCTCCGCCTCCTGATAGGTGTCGCGGTGCCCCGCGCACAGCAGCGTCGCCTCGACCACGCTGATCTCGTGAACGCCGGACGCCAATCGCTTGCTGAGCAGACTAACGTCGTCCTGCACGCTCTCCGAGAACGTCTCTTCGATCAGCCACACCCCCGGGAAGGCATGTCCCTTCGTAAAAACAACAAGAGGATGAAGCCCGATCGCTTCCAGACATGCCGCGTAGAGCAGCGACAGGTCCAGGCAGTTGCCCATGCCGGTTCCGAACACCGCGTCGGGCAGACGCACCCGCTGACCGACCTCCTCGAAGCTGGCCGGCGCGACGCAATACGTCACCTGGCGGGCCTGAATCGCGGCGAATACCGCCGCGGCCTGCTGCCGGACGCGATTCGGGTTGCGGCTCTGGTACGCGTCGAAGGACGGGTTGCCCGTCCACTTCCCGAGCAGCGGCGCGGCTTCCGCGAGCACGCGGACAATCTCCGGGTGGTTCGGCATCGCGAAGGCCGCGACCATCTCGGGCATCGCCGCGAGCCCGCCCCACTGATCGTACGCGAGCAGCGTAAGCGGGGAAGCTTCCTCCCACAGCGTCCGTTCTCCCTGCATCACCCGCAGCATCAGCTTGCCGGTCAGCCGCTCCGTCAGCTCGGCCAGGAACACGCCGCTTAGCTGCAGCGGTATCGGCCCCAGCTCCAGCGTCGCCCCGGCCGGCACCGCATCCAGCCGCTTCGTCCAGACGGGCGCGAATTCCGGCTCCGCCTCGATCCGCACCGTTACCTCGCGCAAGTCGAGTTCCGTCCCGTTCCGCAGCTCAAGGCTCTCGACAATCGGGACAAAATTTTGCTGCATAGCATAATTGACGATCCCGTATCGCCGCCATTCGCACGCAACCGTCTGCGGGCTTGCGTTCTCCATCTCTTCCACCGCCTCTGTCGCGTTATCCATTATGCAGACATTATACCGCAATTCGGCATAAGCTCCACAAAGTTTGTCGGATTATCGCGCCGGCCGCCTCCCCCCTCCTATAAATGTGAATTTAATCACATAACTCTATTGCCAAGCCCGTGTCGAATCGGGTATGATGAATACACAAACTTTTTGTGAATTTTGTCACAAGACGGTGACGACGATGAGAATCAAGCTGCTTCCCAAGACGCTCCGCACGCGCGGACAGTTGCTTCTGGCCGGCTATCTGTTCCTCGCGCTGTGGGTTCTGCTCGACTGGATCAGCTCCGGGGACGGCCGCGCCCTGTCTCCCCTCGTTCTCGTTGGCTACATCGCCACGTTCACCGCCTGCACGGCGCTGTCCGTTGTCCTGTACCTGCACCGTCCCGGCAGATGGCTGTGCCAGGAGAAGCTTGCCGCGCTGCTCCTCCTGACTCCTCTTATTCGCAGCTTTTTCTGACGGGCCGTTCTCTCTACTACAGGCTGAGCCGATAGATCGCCGCCACGTCTTCCTGCCCGAGCTTCTTGAAGTGGCCGAGCGGACCGAAGCTTACCGACTTGGCCGCCATCTCCTCGATCCGATCCTCGCCGATCCCGACCTCCGTCAGCGTCGACGGAGCTCCCAAGGAGCGGAAGAAATCCCTTGTCGCCTGGATGCCCGCCAGCGCCAGCTCCTCCTCCGTCTTGCCGGACGGATCGATGTCCCACACGCGAACCGCGAATTGCGCGAACCGGTCGAGCCGCTCCCGGTACACGTACTTCATCCAATTCGGGTAGACGATCGACAGCCCTGCCCCGTGCGCGATGTCGTAGACGGCGCTAAGCTCATGCTCGATGTCGTGGCTCGCCCAATCCTGATCCATCCCGACGCTGATCATCCCGCCATTAAGCGCATAAGTGCCGCACAGCATCAGATTCGCCCTCGCCGCGTAATCGTTCGGATTCTCTTGAGCGACGGGCGCATTTTCCACAATCGTCTTCAGAATCGATTCGCACAATCGCTCCTGCAGCGGCGTGTCCTTCGTATGATTGAAGTATTGCTCGAACACGTGCGTCATCATGTCGACCGCCCCGTACGCCGTCTGGTCGCGCGGCACCGTATAGGTCAAGGTCGGGTCGAGAATCGAGAATCTTGGAAAAGCCAACGGAGAAAGGTACCCCAGCTTGCGGCGTTCTTCCCAGTTCGTAATGACGGACGCGCTGTTCATCTCGCTGCCCGTGGCGCTGAGCGTCAGCACCGTCCCGAGCGGGAGCGCGGCCTTCGCCGTCGCCTTATGCTCGTAGAAGTCCCAGACGCTCCCCTCGTACGGCACGCCAAGCGCGATCGCCTTGGATGCGTCGAGCACGCTGCCTCCGCCGACCGCCAGCACGAACGGGATGTCGTTCTCGCGGCAGATATCGATGCCCTTCCGCACCGTGGACAGCCTCGGGTTCGGCTCAATGCCCGGCAGCTCGAACACCTCGATCCCGTGCTCCTGAAGCTGGGCCAGCACTTTATCGTGCAGCCCCGTCCTCTTGATGCTTCCGCCGCCGTACACAAGCAGCGCCTTGCTGCCGTAAGCCGAAGCTTCCTTGCCAAGCCGGCTGACGGTCCCCTCTCCGAAAATAATTTTCGTAGGATTATGGAACGCGAACGAATTCATGCTCTCTTCTCCCCTCGTATCAGGCTTCTTACCAGATGATGTCTTGCTCCTTCGGATATTCGGAATTGAAGCCGATCTCCTCCACGGAGATCTGATGCTGGCGCGCCGCGTCGAGCACCGATTGCTTAAACTTGCGATACTCGGACCCTTGCTCGATCAGAAGCTTGGTGACGACCGGGAGGTTGCCCAGCCTCTTCTCGGCTCCCTCCAGCGCCAGGTGGCGGCAATTCTGCTCGTCCAGGAACTGGACGATGTAGTTGTCCTCCAGGAACGTCTGCGTACTGAGCGCCTGGAACGCCCTCGCCGCGGAGAAGTCCTTCACCGTCATGCGCAGGCAGTCGACGACCTGGTTCTGGAACTTGCGGACAGCGGCCACCGCAAGGTCCCACTCGGGCGTCTTCGTGCTGAGATACGACTGGCGAATGCAATTGTTGAGCGCGGCCCAGACGAAGATCGTCTCCGGCCAGAAGACCTTCACGGTCGCAACCTCTTGACCGAGGCTCTTCGCTCCCCTCAATTGCTCGTTCAGCCGATTGCGCATTCCGATCACCCGGCTGCGCGCGGCGGCAAGTCCCGCCGGAACGCTCTCGGCTCCCCCCGCTACGGCTCCGAAAGCGCTCAGCAGCGCGTCCAGCTCCGCGGCCGTTCCCTTCAGGCTTAAGCCGGCGTGATTCGGAGTGCTCTTTAATTGGATCATGTTCATGTAAGCTCCCTTTTTCGAAATTCCTGGAATTCCATTTGGCTATCGTCTATTTTACCACTAAACGGCGCCTCGTGCCGGAGAAGGACTGCCGCTCTTGCGCAATGCCGCCGCCCCTCTTGCCTCGCACCTTCCGCCTTCCTCTTGCCCGCGTCCCTCTCTGCGCTCTGCACACTAACCAGCAGCCCGCCCACTCGCCAGCCAACCGTCCGCCGACCAACGATTCGTACATTCGCCAACAAACCGTCCGCCTGCCAACGTCCCGTTTCGCTCCAATGTTCCATTCGCTCACAGCAATCGCGCTAATTCGCATCGGACAGCATGCTGCCCTCCTCGATCGAGGTGATTTATGTGATTTTTAGCATTCATCAGGGCAGTGTCCACTCGGTTCGGGGCAATTTATGCTATTTTTAGCATTCATCAGCTCATTGCGCGACCGGAACTAGACAATTTATATGATTTTTCGCATACATATCGCATTTTCGCGCAGAAACGGGACAATGAATGTGGTTTTTCGCATAAAATCATCATTCAAGCTCGGTATTCGCGACGGGATCAGCGGAGAGGGACGTTGTACCTCTCAAGACGGGCTCATCCATCCTCGCCTCCTAAAACCGTTATCCCTTCCCGTCAGAATGAACGGTTCCGCTCCCCGTCCCCTCGTTCTGAGCCGATGGGACAGGAGGTTCCCTGCTCGCCCCTCCCTATCTCCCTGAGCCGATGGGATAGCCGCTGGCCGCTCATTCTGAGGCGAAGGGATAGCAGATTCCCGGTCACTCCCACCACCAAGTTCTGAGCCCGAGGGATAACGGCTTTTCCGCCCAAAAGAACATATCCACACACACACGCCCCCATCAGCGCATTAATGTGGAAAAGCAGACAAACTTCGGAAAATGACGACGCTACACCCCAGTCCGCTTCTTCTGGTTGTTGGGCTTCTTGTTGATCTGGCTCTTCATCTTCTTCGTCGAGGTGGAGTAGTGGTCCGTTCCGCCCTTCGCCCCCGTCTGAGCCTGCTTCTTCTGCTCCAGCTTGCGCTTCATCGCTTCGGCCAGGCTGATCTTCTTCGGCTCGACCGAACTTGGCTCGACACTTGGCACGCCACTTGGTTCGACGCTTGATTCCGCCGAGGTGCCTCCTGCCGCTTGTTGGTCTTCCATTCCGGATGACTCCCCTATCGTCAAGGATTCCTTATTCCTTACTGCTTGTTGCTTAATACTTGTTGCCTGTTACTTGTTCTGCAACTGCTTCCAGACGGTTTTGTTGCTGTACTGCTTCTCCGAGCCGATGTCTCGGCCGAACCATTCCGGAGGCGCGAACGAGTTCGCTTCGTCCTCGGATTCGAACTCGACCTCGACAACCGTCAGCTCGAGCTGATCGTACACGTCGATCTCCAGCACCTTGTCCTGCCACTCCGCCGTGATGCGATTCTTCGTCAGAGGGACGGCTCCGAACGCTCCGGCCACCTGCTCGTAGATGCTTCCGGAGATGGAATACTCGATCTCCTCGCGGGTCATGCCGTTGCCCAGCTTGAACGTATGCGTGTACTCCGTCTGCCCGCTCCGCAGGTCGGTGATCCGGCGAATGCGCAGCTCCTGGGTCTCGTCCATCGCCAAGTAGGTCTGCTCGATCCTCTGCTCCTTCGCCTTGCGAATCGCGCCGCGCTCGATCAACTGCTCCGGCGTCTCGTTCAATAGAAACTTTCTCTCAATCTCCAGCGCCATTCCTTCTTCGTCTCCCTGCTCTAGCTTCGTTGCTTGTTATTGTAAGGGATGTCGGGTTCCCGGTCAAAAAAAATGCGTTCCGTTCCCCGCAATTCCCCGACTGCCGGCGCTAATCCCCGATATAGCGAGAATATAGCGACTTCGCGCGCGCGAAATCGTCCGTCCCCTGGACAAGAATCCGGCCTTCCGGGAACAGCACAAGCCGCTCTCCTTCGAGCAGCTCGACCCGCAGCAGATATTCGTTCCGCTTCGTCTTGGTCGCCGCCGGGGCCAGACGCCGCTCCCATTCTCCGAGATCGAAGGCGCGCCCCGCCGCGATCTGCACCGATTCTCTGCCGCACAGCGAGAGCATCTCGTCTTGCGAAGTCTCCTCCAGTGCGGGATATCGCTTCTCCCCGCAGCAGGGGCAGGACGGAACGGGCTCGCCAAGGTTCATCTCGAAAATCTGGTTGTGCCAGACGTCGAGGCTGATGAGGCTTCTTCTCCGGGCCGCGGAGTCGCCGACCAGCAGCTTCAGCGCTTCGATCGCCTGGTAAGAGGCGACGATGTCGACGATCGGAGCGATAACGCCTATCGTATCGCAAGTCTGGCCGCCGGCGTCCCCCTCCGACATGAAGCAGCGAAGGCACGGCGTCTCGCCCGGTACGAGTACGGCGCTCATCCCCCGCGAGCTGACGGCGCCGCCGTAGACGAACGGGATTCCGTGCTTGAAGCAGGCATCGTTCAGCAGGAATCGGGTCCGGAAGTTGTCCGTTCCGTCCAGAACCAGATCGGCGCCTTCAAGCAGCGCTTCGACGTTGCGCGCCGTCGCGTCCGCAACGATCGCTTCGATCCGGACGGACGAATTGACCCGGGCCAGCTTGTCCCTCGCCGCGATCGCCTTCGGGATGCCTTGCTCCGCATCCGCCTCCTCGTAGAGCATCTGCCGCTGCAGGTTGCTCCGCTCGACAAAGTCCCGGTCGACGAGCCGCACCGATCCGATTCCCGCCCGAACCATGTGGTTCGCGAGCACGGTGCCCAGAGCCCCCATCCCGACGATGCACACCGAGCTGTCCGCCAGCTTCCGCTGCCCGCTCTCCCCTATGGGAGCGAACAGGATCTGACGCGAATATCGTTCATCCATGTTGCCCGCACCTCCGCTTCTTGCTTCTATTATAGCGATAGACGGGAGCAACAAGAAAGAACCACTCGAACGAATCGAATGGTTCTGGAACGCCTGCTTCGGATTGAACACTTGTTTCGGATTGCTTTAGGAATAGGCCCGCTTCGAATAGTAGCTGTGGACGCTCTTCTGGCGCTCCTTCATGAGGCGATCCTGCTCGTATTCATGAGCGACAGCCGATTGAATTCGGCCCGCGCAGCTCGCGCACAGCTTGCCGGAGCGGATCGGCGACGAGCACAGATCGCAGCTATCGGCGAGGTTAGGGTAATCGTACAGCTTGATCCGGCCGCTGCGGATCCAGGCGCGAATCTGTCTGAGCGGAACCGAGGCCGCTTCGGAGAGCTGCTCGTTCGTCAAGCTGCGATTGCGGCGAAGCTGGCGATCTATGGAGCTCAGCAGCTCGGCTTCCTTGGCATCGCATGCTTGGCATTGGTTGCGATGAACGGAGGACTTCTGATACAGGCTTCCGCATCCGGTGCATTGGGCGACAACTGGTCCGTTCAGCATGGGAACCCCTCCATAGAGCGTAGTTCTTATGGAGTGATCATACCATGATTTTCCGAGATTATCACCCCCGCTTTAGGACCAAAAGCATATTTTTATTCATAATAGCGAGATTCGCTCTCCTCCGCCACGCTCTGAATCTCATCCGCACCGATCGCGAGATAGCGATAACCGTCCTTCGCATGGCGCCGCAGCGCCGCCTCCTTGAAGAACCGCGGGCTGGCCTCTCCCGAGTCCTCGTCATAGACGAGCAGGATGCCGTCGGACTTGCGCAGCAGGAGGTCGTCGCGGGCCCGGAATTGCCATACTCCGCTGTAGGGCTGCTTGCTCACCGCTCCGTAATAATCGACTCGGCCCAGGATGCCTTGATAATACTCCTTCCGATCGTCCTTCCACTTCTCCTCCGGGTTCGCGAACGCGGTCAGAATCGACAGCTTAAGCTCCGGGAACTGCCGCTTCAGCTCGATGACAACCTCGCAGGCCCACAGGTCGACCCCGTACTGCCCCGGCGTCAGCACCCACTCCAGCCCTTCTTCCGCCAGCGGAACGAGCTTGGCCTCGATCGTTTTCTTGATATATTCGATTCCTTTGTGCTTCTGGCTGAAAATCCCGAGTTCATGCGCGCGATACCCGGTTACGAGAAGGTTCTTCATCCGGCGCTCCTTGTACGAGATAACTTTGCTCTAAGCATACCATAATCGACGGCAAAAGGCCGGAGCTCCAGGCTCCGGCCTTCACTGTTCCCAAGCCGCCCGTCCTTACGAGACCACGTTCACCGTTAAGGTGTCGCTGACGGTCGCGCCTGCGGCATTGATCCATTCCGCCTTGTATTCGTACGTTCCGGCGGCGCGGCCGGCGATCGCCGTCTCCGCATGCTGCCCGCCCGGCGTCGCTTCGGTCAGCGCTTGCTCGTCGATCAGGATGCCGTTCTCGTACAGCTTGTACTCGCTGCCGTTCGTTCCCCACCACAGATTGGCCGAGATCGTGTAATTGCCGTCTCCGTCCCAGTTGTTGTGGGAGAGCGCAGGCTTGCCCGGATTGGCGTCGACGACCGTTACCGTATAAGGGTCGCAGGAGGCCGATCCGAATACATTGATCAGCTCGCAGGTGTACACGTATGTTCCGTTTGCCCTGCCCGCGACAGCCACGGTCGCGCTCTGGGCATTAGGAGAAGCGTCGGACAGAGACTCGTCCGCAATCAGGACGCCGTTCTCGTACAGCTTGTATTCCGTGCCGTTGTTGCCCCACCACACATTCATCGTCACCTTGTAGCTGCCGTCGCGCAGACCGTTATCCCAACCGTTGTCGTCGCTTAAGGCAGGCTTGCCCGGAGCGCCGGTCGCAAGCGGCGGCTCTTCGAACGCAGATGCCGAGATATCGTCCGGCCCGAGAGGCTTCAATTGATACAAGTCGCGGAAAATCGCCGAGACGCCCCGGATATCCACGACGTCGCCTTCTTCATAAGAGAAGGTCTCAAGGGACAGGCCCGTGCGCACATCGACCCGGACATGGTTCGTTCCGTCCTCGGTTATGGCGTCGAACTCGAAGGAACCGGCCGGGCTGGCCGTAATGATGTTCGCGATCGTCGCGGAGGAGAGGCTGACAAGCTGCCCCTGGTTGCTGTCGTCAATGAAGCTGACCGGCTTGTATTCGGGCAGAACGTCCGTCCCCGTCTTCTCGATCGAGGCGATGTCGGCCAGCTCCAGTTCCGTGTTGTAGAGCGCAAGATTGCCTTTGATCTTCAGCTTGTCGCCCTTATGGTAGCCGAACGCAGTCTGATAGATGTAGAGTCCTCCCGTCGCGTCCTGCAGATAGAACGCCTGGCCTCCGAACGCGCCCGGCTCTGTCGTCACGACGCCTTCCACGATGACGGACGTTCCTTCGGCCTTCGCTCTCGCCTCGGCGATCGTAACCGGATCGTTGATGCCGGGACTCGCCTCGCTGGAGATCGCAACCGTCGTCGTCAGCAGGTTCGTGCTGTTCTGCCGAAGCCTCAGGCTCGCGGCCGTTCCGTTCGCCACGCTCGGGTTGATCATGACGTTCAGCTCCTTGGAGGCCGAGCCGGTGCTGTCCGTCGTCACGCTGAATGACGTGCTGTAGCCGTAGGAGGACGGCCAGCTTCCGTCCGCATTCTGAACCTTGGCGATCTGCGTGCCGCCCGTCAGGTATGCTCCGACCTGGAAGCCGGACACGGTGGCATTCGCCGCCAGGTTGCTGAAGCTGACGCGAATCTGCGTGACCGCTTCGTTGGACAGCGTCGCCGGCGTCGTGAAGCTGTATGCCGGCGTTCCCGTCACCGTTGCCCCGCCGTAGGAGCCCGGCTTGAACGTCGAGCGGTCATACCAGAGGTAGCCTGCGTTCGGCGCGGCCCACGGCTCGGGCTGCGGCTCCGTCGACAGATCCGGCTGCTCGAAGGAATGCAGCGAGGTCGGCTGATCGAGCGTCAGCCCGGGAACCTCGTCGAAGCTTGCATAGCTCTCCTGCTCCGACAGCCAGTTCACCAGATTGACGAGCAGCGCGCCGTCATCCACTTCCTTGAAGCCGTCGTACGTCGTCTTCTTCGCGCCGGTATCCTCGCGCAAGTACTTCGGCGAAGCGTCTTCGACAGGCGAAGAGTCGCCGATGAAGGCCGCCTTGCCCGCTCCCAGCTTGGAGACGGCGACATACGGCCCTTCGGCGACGCCGCCGCCATTGTAGACGCCCTGGTCGACGGCGCTGGCCCACGCCTCGCTTGTCTGAGGCAAGTAGACGATGCCCTTCGCCTTCGTCGGATCGACAATTGCCAGCGTCGATCCCGCGTGCATCGCGACGCCTGCGACGCCTTCGGTGATGCCGAACGCCTGCTCCGGAGCGACGATGTTCGTCGCGTTAATGTCGCCGAGCGCGTTGTACCGGAAGCGGATGCCGAAGTTGTCCGCCAGCCAGTCCGAGCTGGCGACGTCCTGCATCGCGGCGGAAGCCGCTTCTCCGGCGTCCATGCCTTGCGCCGGATTGCTCCATGCGCCGCGGCGATAGCCGTTGATGCTCTCGGAACCGTCCCAACGGTTCTTGTTCCGGTCGGCGTTGTAGTGGTCGCCGATGAAGAAGATGCTGCCGCCTTCCTCGACGTATTGCTTCATGGCAGCCTGCTCGCTCGTCTTGAACGGGATGTTCGGCTCGGCGACGACGAAGACGTCGTAATCCGCCAGGTCCGCGTACGTGAACGCAGTCTCCTTGCGCAGCTCCTTCACGTAATAGCCGTCCGCAGCCAATGCGTTGCCGAAGTCCGAGAAGCCTCCGTCGATGACCCAATCCGCCGCACCCGACGTCTGCGCATGCGTGTTGTCGAAGAGCACCCTTTTGCCCGCATTCTCGTTAACGACCGTCGGGTTGATGGACGGAGCGGCATCCGCCGGCCCTTCCGCCGCAGCGGACGGCACCGCCGCAGCCAGCCCGTACGGCGCCGGAGACAGAATCGTCAGTGCCAACCCCAGCTTCGCCCAACCGCGCTTCCAGCTCCATGCTTTACTCATCATCTTCCTCCTTGATAATTGGAATAGGAATTCACCGAATAGTCTATCACCTCTTTAGTAGAAATAGAGTAAAGTTTTGTAATTTCTAGGTAAATCCTCAAAGCCCGTGTCGCCGCATGAACGTTTAAATAGCTAATCATGACAAAACAACGAAAAAAACAACCCAGCCCACGTCGGCTCGGTTGCGGCAAGAGGAGGAGCGTTACTTGCGAAGGGGGACGATGCGATAGCCGCTTCCTCCGCCGTGACGAACTTTGGTCTTGATGCGGCGAATCCGGGAGATGTCCGCAGCCTTGCTGCCGCTCTTGGTCACGGTCAATTCCAGAATGAGGCCGGTAATCGAATCCTCCCGTCCGCGAAGCTTCTTCGACACGAAGTTGCCGAGCGAGGAGGCGGCCACCCTCGTCAGCAGCCTGCCGTCCCGATCGCGCGCACGGAAGGAGCGGACCGGGTGGAGAACGTGGGGATGCGCGCCGACGATGGCATTCGCCCCTTCATGGATTAGCTCGTTCATCAGCCGAATCTCCCGCTTGTTCGGATAGGTCCGGAATTCCTGGCCGAAGTGCAGGTAGACGACGATGAAGTCGGTGCGCGAGCGGAGCCTGCGAATCGTCCTCTTGATCCGCTCTGCCGAATCGATTCGGTTCACGAGCCACGGCTGCGGGACGGGAATCGAATTCGTTCCTCTTGTATAGGAGAGGATGCCGATCCGCAAGCCTCCCGCCTTGACGATAAGCGGCGCTCCCGCTCCCTGGGCGCGGCGGTACGTGCCCGTGTGCTTCAGGCCGTGCCGATCCAGAACGTCCAGCGTTCGCTTGAGTCCGCGCGCTCCCCCGTCCATGCTGTGGTTGTTCGCGGTGACCATGACGTTGAAGCCGGCCGACTTCAGCGCTGCGGCGAGCTCATCTGGGCAGTTGAACCGGGGATACCCCGTTCTCGGGTGGACCGACTCCGTCGGGTAGCCGCTCCCCTTCACTCCCGGGCCGGAATAGCCGGAGAACGTCGTCTCCAGGTTGCCGATCGTCACGCCGGGGCGCTTCAAGTACGGGCGAACCGGCTTCAGCAGCGAATGGAACTCGAACCGGCCGCCCTTGCGGTGAGCCGAGGCGATGACCGGGCGCTTCATGAGGAAGTCGCCGACAATCGCGATTGTCACTTGGGCCAAGGCGTTCGCTCCCTTCTTCGGTGTGAACAAGGTATTCGCGCCCATGCCAAGTGGTCACAAAAAAAGCCGTTCCCCCGATCGTCAACCGACCGGGAGAACAGCCTCTTCGCTGCAACGCGGGTATCCGCCTAATGGACACTCCTCGCTCCAAAATAATCTTTTCTGCCGAACATGCTTCTGCTTGCCGTCCAGCCTCCGGGTCGCCCCGATCAGCGCATGATCTTGCAGATGTTGTTCGTGAACTCGACCGGGTCCTGGATCGGCAAGCCTTCGATCAGCAGCGCCTGGTTGTACAGCAGGTTCGTGTACAGGTTCAGCTTCTCCTTGTCGTTCGCGTACGCGTCCTTCAGCGACTGGTACACCTCGTGGTTCACGTTGATCTCCAGCACCTTGTCCGCTTGAACGTCCTGGCCGCTCGGCATCGCCTTGAGAATCTTCTCCATCTCGATCGACACGTCGCCTTCGGCGGACAAACAGACCGGATGGCTCTTCAGGCGCTTCGACGCCTTGACCTTCTTCACCTTGCCGGAGAGCAGGCCTTGCATCGACTCGAACAGATCCTTGTTCTCGGACTCCTCCGCTTCGGATGCCTTCTCTTCTTCGCTGGGCTCGATGCCGAGATCGCCGCTGGAGACGGAACGGAATTCCTTCTCCTTGTAGCTCTGGATCACCTTGATCGCGAACTCGTCGACATCGTCGGTGAAGTACAGAATCTCGTAGCCCTTGTCGGCCACGACTTCGGTCTGCGGCAGCTTCTCGATGCGCTCGATCGACTCGCCTGTCGCATAATAGATGTACTTCTGCTCCTCCGGCATACGGGACACGTATTCCTCGAGGCTGACGTTCTTCTTCTCCTTGGAAGAAGTGAACAGCAGAAGATCCTGCAGCGTCTCCTTGTGCATGCCGTAGTCGTTGTAGATGCCGAACTTGAGCGTGCGGCCGAACGACTTGTAGAACGCCTCGTACTTCTCGCGGTCGTTCTTCAGCAGGTTAAGCAGCTCGCTCTTGATGCGCTTCTCGAGGTGCTTCGCGATCGCCGTCAACTGGCGGTCCTGCTGCAGCAGCTCGCGGGAGATGTTGAGCGACAGGTTCTCGGAGTCGACCATGCCCTTGACGAAGCTGAAGTGGTCCGGCAGCAGGTCGGCGCACTTGTTCATGATCAGGACGCCGTTCGAGTACAGCTCAAGCCCCTTCTCGAACTCCTTCGTGTAATAGTCGAACGGAGTGCTCTCCGGAATGTACAGGATGGCGTTGTAGACGACCGCTCCGTCGGCGCTGATGTGAATGTGCTTCACCGGCTTGTCGAAGCCGTAGCGCTTCTCCATGTAGAAGTTGTCGTAGTCCTCGTCCTTCAGCTCGCTTTTGTTCTTGCGCCAGATCGGCACCATGCTGTTGACGGTCTGCTCTTCCTTGTACGTCTCGAACTCGCCTTCTTCGCCTTCCTTCGGACGGCTGCCGCTGATCTCCATCTTGATCGGGTAGCGGATGAAGTCCGAGTACTTCTTGACGATCGCGCGCAGGCGATACTCTTCCAGATATTCGTCGTAGCTGTCATCCTCGGTGTTGTCCTTGATCTTGAGGGTGATCTCGGTGCCGACCGTCTCCTTCTCGGCGGGAACGATCGAGTAGCCGTCCGCCCCCGTGGATTCCCACTTGAACGCTTGATCGCTGCCGAGCGCGCGGCTGACGACGGTAACGGTGTCCGCGACCATGAACGCCGAGTAGAAGCCGACGCCGAACTGGCCGATGATGTTGTGGCCGTCCTTCGCCTCGTTCTCGCTCTTGAACGCGAGCGAGCCGCTCTTGGCGATGACGCCGAGATGCTCCTCGAGATCGTCCGCAGTCATGCCGATGCCCGTGTCGGAGATCGTCAGCGTGCGGGTCGCCTTATCGGCCGCCACCCGGATATAGTAATTGTCCTTGTCGAAGACGAGGCTGTCGTCGGTCAAGGCCCGATAATAGATTTTGTCGATGGCATCGCTCGCGTTGGAGATCAATTCCCGGAGGAAAATCTCCTTCTGAGTGTAAATGGAGTTGATCATCATCTCCAACAACCGTTTGGATTCCGCTTTGAACTCTTTCTTGGCCATGAATGGATGGGGCTCCTTTCTCGTTCGGAGAGTATTGAGGTTATTCGCTACGGGTATTATTTTAGCACTCAATGGCTTTGAGTGCTAATCTTATTTTTATATAGCATATTGCAGAAATTGCTGTCAACCAAGAAAAAGCGTCCTAAACCCTGACGGTGGCGCGCTCTCTGCCTGATATCCGGCACTGATCCGACGTTGATTCGGCAGTTGCTGCGATTTTATATGAATTTTCACATTCGTTGGCCTGAACTGGAGGGAATCGCGGCGTTTTATGTGATTTTTAGCATATATACGGGAAATCGTGCTGGAATTTCCTCCATTTATGCTATTTTTCACATATATTCGCTCAACCTGCTCGTTATCGTGCCCCGCCAATGTGATTTTTCACATAAAAAGTGATCGTCAATGCACTAACCAGAACGCCCGTCATGCTTAACCAGAGACAGGAAAATCAAAGCGACCAGCATCCCGCCCGCCGCGCAGACGAACAGGGAACCGTAGCCGAAGCCGTCGATGACGAGCCCGAGCAGGGGAGGAGACGAGATCGCCGCAAGCGAGGAGGCGAGATAGTAGATGCCCGTTCGCGCGCCGATGCTGCCTTCTCCTCCCATCGAGACGATGAACGGATAGGAATTGATATTGATGCAAGCCCAGAAGGCGCCCCCAAGGGCGAGCAAAAGACGAAGCGGCAGAAGGGACTCCACGAACGGAACAAGCGCGAAGACGACAAGCAGCCCGCACACTCCGATCATGATCGTTCTTTTTTTGCCAAAGCGATTGCCGAGCCAGCCGCTAGGGATGGCGAACAGGACGAAGAACAGGGAGAAGAACGTCAGCGAGAACGCCGCCGCGCTCTCGGACAAGCCAAGGTGATGCTCGCCGTACAGGGTGAACAGAGCCTCGACTCCCTGGTAGGAGACGAACCAGAAGAAGATCGCGCCGAGCAGCAGCAGCGTTGTCCGGTCCCATTCGCTGCGCCAGCGAATCCGCTCCTTCTCCCGCTCGATCGGAACGGCGATGTCCCTCCGCTCGTCAATCGTGCGATAGAGGATGGTCATGGAGAGGATCGTGACGCACGCAGCCGCGACGAACGGCAGCGTCTTGTCCGCATCGTACAGGATCGAACCGACTCCGTAGGCGAGAATGCCGCCGATGCCGCCCAAGAAGTTGATGATGCCGTTGGCCTTCGTCCGCTGCGCTTCCGGTGTCAGATCGGGCATGAGCGCGACGGTGGGCGAGCGGTACAGACTCATTGCGAGGTTCATCAGCACCATGAACAGCACCAGCGTCACGAAGCTCGTGTGCAGCGGAATCAGCACGACGAACACCGCCGCAAGCGGCATTCCGAAGAGAAGATACGGCATCCTTCGGCCGAATCTCGTGAACGTCTTGTCGCTGCGGCTGCCGATCCAGGGCTGGAGGAACAGCGCGAAGTAGTTGTCGATCGTCATCATGAAGCCGATCAGCGCCGTGCTCTTGAGGTAGTTGTCGAGGAAAAAAGGCACGAAGCCGTTGTACAGCGCCCATGTAATGCTGATGCTGAAGAAGCCGAAGCCAAGCAGCCAGGTTTTCTTCATGGGCCCTCCTTAGGCTTCGCTCAAGACCGCAGCCAGCCGGTCCGGGTAGTCGGTAATGATCCCCGCTACGCCCATGCCGACGAGCCGGCGCATCGTCGCGGCGTCGTTGACGGTGTAGGGATGGTATACAATGCCGCGAGCCGCCGCTTGCTCCACCCACTCGGGAATAACGGCGTAATAGAAGGCGTGAAGCGCATCCGCCCGGACTCGCCCCGCATAGTCCCACGGCTCGTACAAGCCTTCTCCGTAGAGGATGCCGGTTCGAATCTCGGGCGCGAGCAGCTTGCACTTCACAAGCGAATAATGATTAAAGCTGGAGATGATGACTTGCTCCGTCAGCCCGTAACGCCGGACTTCCGCGATAACGGCCTCTTCGAGCTCGGGATAGAGCACAACGCCGTTCTTCAGCTCGAGGTTCACCTGAACGCCCGTGCCGCACACAAGCTCCAGCAGCTCCGCAAGCGTCGGGACCCGCTCTCCCTTGAACTGCGGATCGAACCAGGAACCGGCATCGAGCCGCTTGATCTCTTCCAGCGTCGCGTCCTTCACCAGCTTCGGCGAACCGGTCGTGCGCGCGAGCAGCTCGTCGTGGATCAGCACAAGCTGTCCGTCCGCCGTCATCTGCACATCCGTCTCGATGCCGTTCGCTCCCAGCTCGATTCCCCGGACGAACGCCGCCATCGTATTCTCCGGGCAATACGCCGAAGCCCCGCGATGCGCGAAATTAATGAGTCCCGCCACCAGTCATTCCCCCAAGCCGATAAGTTGAATTGGAATTTAATTGGAGTTCGAATTGGATATGCCAACACGATTATACAGGATATACGGGGAAAGATAACCCTTTTTATGTAAGCGATCACGCGCGGGCGAAGAAAAGAACCGTAGGGGGGCAGCGGAAATAGGCGGGGCGGGAAATCGGTGCAACAGTCGGGCGCGCGGGAGGATAGGGGGCCACCCATAGGAGCACGGGTTGAGCTGTGGGCGAGGAGTTAGGCGGGCTTGACGTACATCGGCGCTCGAAGTGGTCCGGTGGGCGCGGCGTTAGGCGGGAATGCCGCTCATCGGGGCATGGGCATGCAAGAAGCAAGGGGCCGCTCCCAAGTCTGCGACTCGGGGGCGGCCCCTGCAACTTGCCTCTTGGTTCTTGGCCTTACTCTTGCCTCTTGCCTCTTGCCTCTTGCCGCTTGCCTCTTGCAACTTACCTCTTGCCGCTTGCCTCTTACCTCTTGCTTCTTGCTTCTTACCTCTTAGCGCTTCCCCCTGCTGCCGGCACGCCGCAATTCCGCTTAGGCGCGAAGCCTCCCCTGCAGCCTGCCGAGGACGAGATCCGCCAGAATGGCGAGCAGCGCCGCCGGGATCGCCCCGGCGTAAATCTGCACGTTGTTGCGCATATTAAGGCCGGAATAAATCTCGCGGCCGAGCCCTTCCCCGCCGATAAGGGGAGCGAGCGTCGCCACCCCGATCGCGATGACGGCCGCGACGCGCAGGCCCGCCATCAGGAATGGCAGCGACAACGGCAGCTTGATCTTCATGAGCAGTTGCAGCGGGCTCATGCCGATTCCCCGGCCGGCCTCCACGACGCCCTTGTCGACCTGCTTGATCCCGACGTACGTATGCCGGATCACCGGCAGCAGCGAGTACAGGAACAGGCCGACGACAATCGTTTTGAAGCCGAGCCCGAGGAAAATCATCAAGAGAGCAAGCAGAGCCAGGCTGGGCACGACCTGCACGATATTCGCCGCGGCGAGGATAACGGCTGCGAGCCGTTCGCTTCTCGCGCTGACGATGCCGAGCGGAATGCCGACGACAAGCGCCAGAGCAAGGCCGCACAGCACCATGACGATATGGCTCCAGATCAGGCTGAGCAGATGAGGCCAATTGTCCTGCACATACGTCCATAGATTCGTGTTCCCCAACGCGCTTCACCTCCTACTCAAGCAAACCCTGCGCCTTCAAGTATTCGACAGCCACGTCCTCCGGCGTCCGCTTGTTCACGTCGACCTCGTAGTTGAGCGAGCCCATCGTCGCGGCGTCCAGCTTGCCGACGAGCAGCGAGACGACCTCGTCAAGCTCGGGATACTTCTCGAGCGTATCCTGGCTCAGCACCGGCGACGCGTCGTACGGCGGGAAGAATTGCTTGTCGTCCTCAAGCGTCTGCAGATCGTACTGCTTGAGCCCGGCATCCGTCGTATACGCGAGGACAACGTCCACTTCCTTGTCGGCCGCCGCCTTGTACACGAGGGAGATCTCCATCGGATACGTCTTCGAGAACGAGAACCCGTAATGCTTCGTGAATGCGTCATAGCCGTCGTTTTCCCGCTCCAGCCATGTCGTATCGACGCCGACCTTCATCGACCCCGCCAGGCTCGCCAGATCGGACACGGTCTTGAGGCCGTGCTCCTCGGCCAGCTCCTTCCGGACGGCCAGCGCGTAGGTGTTCTCGAATCCGTACGAATCGTACCACTTGAAGCCGTAATTCTTGTCGAAGCCCTCCTGCGCCTGCTTCAGGACGCTCGCGCGGTCCTTCGTATCCTCGATGTCGAAGTACCCGTTGAAGATCTCGCCGGAATACAGCGTCGCCATCTGAATGTCGCCGCTCTTCATCGACTTGATGACGATGGAGCTTGCGGTCAGGTCGGGTACAATCTCGACGTTCACGTCGGTGCGATCCTCGATGAGCGCCTTGTACATCGCGGCCAGAATCTTCGGTTCGGAATACGTCTGGGCGCCGATCTTGATCGTGCCGGACGACGCTTTCCCGCTGTTGCCGCCTCCGCAGGCGGTTGCGATTGAAGCAAGGATCAGGACAAGTGCAACGGTTGAAAATATTTTCTTGCTCATAGTGACCTCCTCTGGTTATCTCTGTGTTAGTTTGGGTTATGCGTGTTATCCGTGAAGCAGGGATGCGTCGCCCCGTTCGGTTCTCGCCCGGCGGGCGCCGAACTTCTCGACCGCGCCGAGCGCGCGATCGAAGATCAGCGCCAGCACGATCGCGCACAGCGATGCGGACACGATCAGTTCCGTCTTGTTGACGCCGATGCCGGAGACGATCAGTTGTCCGAGCCCGCCGGCCCCGATCAGGGCGGCCAGCGTTGTCCAACTGATGATGTAAACCGTCGTCAGGCGAACGCCCGACATGATGTACGGGAAGGCGAGCGGCAGTTGGATGCTCAGCAGCCGCTGCGAACGGCTGAAGCCCATCCCCCTGGCCGCCTCCAGCACGGACGGATCGACCGACTGGAAGCCCGCGTACGTGCTGCGCAGAATCGGCAGCAGCGAATAGAGGAACAGCGCGAAGATCGCCGGCTTCATGCCGATTCCGAGCAGCGGAATCAGAATCGCCAGCAGCGCCAGACTCGGAATCGTCTGGAACAGATTCGCGACGGAGAAGACGAGCGAACGCAGCCACCTGATCCGGCTTCCGGACAGGTAGATGCCGAGCGGAACCGCGACCGCAACGCCGAGGGCGATCGAAGCCAGGGAGATCGTCAGATGCTCTCCCGTCGCCGCGAGCAGGTCCGGGTACCGATTCTTCCAGAACTCCAGGTAATCAGCCCGCATCGGCCTCGCCCCCTCCGTCTTCCGCGGCGTAGACGTCGGCCAGATGACGAACGACCGAGCCTCTTGTAATGAGGCCGACGAACTGGCCGTCCTCGCGGACAACGGGCACGTTCGGAAGCTGATGCGCGCTCATCAGGTTCAAGGCCGCGGACACGGGAGTGTCCCTGCGGACCGTAATCTTCGCCGGCGACATGACGTCAGCGACGGCTTTGGTCTCGTCGCCGTAGTGGTCGAGAACCTGGTAGATGGAGACGGCGCCGAGCAGTTGGTTCGCCTTGTCCACGATAAGCAGCGAGTCGACCTTGCGGCTCTCCATCATCTTGATCGCCTCGGCCAAGCCGCGGGTCGGCAGGGCGATTGCCGGAGACTGCACCATCACATCGCTCGCCGTCGGCATCTCCTCGAAGATCCGGTTTGCAGACAGCCGCTTTTTCCCAATAAAATTCTTCACGAAGTCGTTCGCCGGATGGCGCAGAATCTGGTCGGGCGAGCCGGCCTGAACGACCCTTCCCGCGTTCATCAGCACGATGGTGTCGGCCAGCTTGATCGCCTCGTCCATGTCGTGCGTCACGAAGACAATCGTCTTCTTCAGCTCCCGCTGCAAGCGGAGCAATTCGTCCTGCAACTGCTCGCGACTGATCGGATCGAGCGCGCTGAACGGTTCGTCCATCAGAATGACCGACGGGTCCGCGGCCAGCGCCCGAATGACGCCGACCCGCTGCTGCTGGCCACCGCTCAGCTCCGACGGGTAACGGCCGGCGAACATTCGCGGCTCGAGCCCGACCATCTCCAGCAGCTCGTTCACCCTCCGCTCGATCTTCGCCTTGTCCCACTTCAGCATTCTCGGCACGACGCCGACATTGCGCGCAATCGTCATATGAGGGAAGAGGCCGATGTTCTGAATGACATAGCCGATCTTGCGCCGTAAGGCGACCGGATCGAGCGCGGAGATGTCCTCCCCGTCGATCTGGACAAGCCCGGAAGAGGGCTGGATCAGCCGATTGATCAGCTTCATGGTCGTCGTTTTGCCGCAGCCGCTCGGACCGATCAGAACCGTGATCTCCCCTTCCTTGATGACGAGGTTCAAGTCCTCAAGCACCTGGTGTCCGTTGTCGTACATTTTGTTGACGCCGAGCAGTCTTATCATCTCGCAACTCCCCCTTCTTCTTCTGCCTTCTTCTTCTGCGTATCGTCGCCCAAACAAGGCCCGCACCGTCGCGCCTCTCCTCTGTCAGAATATTCTGATCAATGAAGTTCTACAATCGGAGAACCCGGAGAAGCGAATGCAAGGTCGCGAACGGGGCATTCTGGCGAAAAAAACAAACGCGCCGCCGAAACGAGAGGCTCTCGCGTCTGGCTTCTTGTCGTAATCGATGCGGATAAGCGAGGCTCTCGTGGAATCGCGGGTGGAAGCGGCGGGCAGAGGGTGGCACCTGGTCTGTCTTGGCTTTACTCACTATAACAAACAATCGATAAACTGACAACCTTTAACGTCATATGAAGTTGTTTGTTTCGTGCTGCGTGGCGGGCGATTCTCCGTGTTCCAAGTGCATCGTATCGCCTCCAACCGCCTCTTCGGAGCGGCCTTGTGCGAGTTTCCCGCTCATCTCCGCCCTCAGCCGCCTCTTCGCGGCATCGTTGTGCGGCTTCCTCCGCGAACTCTGCGCCCCTCCCCTTCTGCCGGCGATTTTATGTGGTTTTTCGCATTCGTCGGCGTGGATTGGCGGGAATCGCGGCGTTTTATGTGGTTTTTAACATATATCCGGCACCTCGGCCCGGCATTTTCTCTATGTATGCTATTTTTCACATATAATCGGGCGGAATGCCGGTTTTGGGGCAGCACGAATGGTCGAGTAGGTAGGGCCTCTCCTTTCGAGGATTGTGCCCGTCCCCCTCACAGATCCGTACGTGCGGAATTCCCGCATACGGCTCTTCGACGCATCTTTCACAGAATGGTTATTTGTAGA
>NZ_SSOB01000049.1 GCF_004801405.1 Cohnella fermenti | reverse complement strand
CCGAAACCGTGTTTCCCAAGCCCGAGATGCCCCAGGCTTGCGTATCCGGTCTTAGCATTCGTTTCCGAATGTTATCCCGGTCTTGAGGGCAGGTTGCCTACGTGTTACTCACCCGTCCGCCGCTAAGCCATCCCCGAAGGAATAACTCCGCTCGACTTGCATGTATTAGGCACGCCGCCAGCGTTCGTCCTGAGCCAGGATCAAACTCTCCATAAAGGGACTTTCGACGGCAGGGTTTCCGCGAGGAAATCCCGAGAGTCGAAATGTCCAACTGTGAAGAACCTTGAAGGCTCGTTCTGTACTGCTGGTTTGTCTCGCAGAACCGAAGCTCCGCTCGACGATTTCATTACGCTCGATGTTCAGTTTTCAAGGAACAAGGGTTCTAGCAGATCGCTCTCGCGAATCTCGGTTGCGACCGCCGTTTCAGCGGCGCGAGAAATAATGTACCACGAACCGCAAGGCGAATGCAACAGGTATTTTCTCCCATCTGCAACCTTTGTTCCCCGCCGCTCGAATGAATATGAAATTTCACATTTTCGTGCGAGCAATGATCCGCGTCCCAACCGCCAGCGGGCGGCGGAACTCCGTCCAAAAAGACAAAGGGCGCGCGATAGAGGCCGGTCTCCCCGATCCCCTTGTCCGCTCTCGCCCTCCGTCTTCCCTCTAGCCCCTCGGGCCTCGTCTTCGTTATATTTTCAGCCGGTAAATCGCCTTGTTCTCCAGCCCGCGGATCATCGGCGTCCATTCTTCCGAATCCGGGGTTGTCGCCAGCGCGTCCTCGACCATCTGCAGCTTCGCGTCCATCGCATCGATGAAGTGCAGCGCGACCGCCTCCGCGGTCTGCGGCTGAACCGGGCTCCCCCACTCGCCGAGGTTGTGATGGGACAGCACGAGATGCTGCAGCCCGAGCACCTTCTCCGACTCCGTCGGAATGCCGAGCTTCACCGCCGCCTCCACAATCCACGCCGACGCGAGCGCGATATGCCCGATCAGCTTGCCCGTGTTGCTGTAGTCCGAGACGATGCCCATCTCCGCGTTCATCTCGTCGGGCTTCGCGATGTCGTGCAGAATAATGCCTGCCTTCAATAAATCGGCGTTCAGGAACGGCCGCTGCCGGCAGAGGAATTCGCCAAGCTCCAGCATGCGCACCATATGGTAAGCAAGGCCGCCGTAATAGGCATGGTGATGCGTCTTCGCCGCCGGATAATGTGCGAGCCGATCTTCCACCTTCTCCAGGCAATACGCGACAATCCGGCGAATCTCCTCATCGCCGATACCGTCCTTCGTCTGCTCGATAATGCGAACAAGATCCTTCGAATCGATCGGCGCGGAGCGGATAAAGTCCGTCAGCGACACGCCGTCCGCCGGCGTTGCGGGACGCATCTTCGTGATCTTGATCTGAGGCTTCTCGCGATACAGATGGACCATTCCGCGCACCTTCACGAGGCCCATCGCGAAGAATGTCTCTTTATCCGTCGCCGATGCATCCCAGAACTTCGCCGGAAGCTGGCCGCTGGAATCGCATAATACGATATCGAAATAGTCTTTGGGGGGCGTCGCGTTCGTCTGGCGGATCTCCAATTCCTTCAATAAATAGAAGCCTTCGAACTCGTCCTGCGGCTTCATTTGCTTGATTAACGTCATTTGCTGGTTCCTCCCCCTGTCGATAGTGCCATTATACTAGGGAAGGTTAAATTTTGATATATTATCGGAGCAAACAGTTACCGGAGCGAGGGCGTAAGGCCCAGCGCCTTCCGCAGCTCTTGAAGGATCTCCGTTCCCGCCGACTGCGGCGTGTACAGATTGTTCGCATAGGCGACCGCCAGCTCGTTGTCCGGATCGGCGAACGCCGTTGAACCGCCGTAGCCGCCGTGGCCGAAAGCGTTGATGCCGCCCATCTTCGAGCCCTCGCCCCCAAGGGCGTAGCCGAGGCCCATCGCATGAACCTCGCCGTCCGGCGTCACGAGCGGCTCGGTCGCAAGCTTCATGCGCGCGCGCGGCAGCAGTTCGATGCCGTCGACGCCGCCGGGCAGCAGCGCCGCGTAATGTCGGGCCAGCGCGCGGGCGGTCATGATGCCGTTGCTGGCCGGGACGCAGGCGCGGCGCGCATCCGCACGGTTCATCCAGGCGTGCAGCGGCTGAATCCAGGCGGGAATCGACTGCGGCCCCGTCGTCTGCAGCGCGGAAGCGCTGAACCCGGGCTCCTCCAGGTAAGCGACGCGCGGCTCGGCTTCGTCCGGAATGCCGACGAACATGCCGTCCGCGATGCCGAGCGGTTCACAGATGTCCTCGCGCATCATGCGGGAAAAAGAGCGGCCATCGATGCGCCGGGCGATCTCGCCGAGAATCCAGCCGTAGGTGATGGCGTGGTATTCGCGATGCGTGCCGGGCTCCCAATGCGGCTCCAGCCTGGCGACGGCGGCGCACATCGCGTCCCAATCGGCGACGTCTGTCAGGGCGAGTCCCTCCGGCATATAGGGGATGCCCGAAGTATGGTTCAGCGCGTGACGGACGGTCACCTCCAACTTGCCGCCGGCCGCGAATTCCGGCCATATGTCGGCGATCCTCGTCTCGTATGACAGCTTCCCGCGTTCGACCAGCAAGTGAATAACGGTCGCCGCCACGCCCTTGGTCGTCGAAAACACCGGGAACAGCGTGTCGCCGTCCACCTGCCGGCCCGTGCGCATATCGGCGACGCCGGCCCAGACGTCGGCGACGAGCCGGCCGCGATGATAGGCGGCCAACTGCACGCCCCGCTCGCGGCCCTGCTTGACCGCCTCGTCAAGCACCTTCTGCATGCGCTTATGTACTTTGTTCATTATGTGCTGCCTCCCTGTCGATGCGCGGCTCTCTTTTATTGAAACTCCGCGAATGAGAGCGGTTGCTTCCTCGATACAGTGTCGATTGTACAAGGTGCCGATTCGTTAGTAAAATACATATATAGAATGGTATTTATAACTTATATGAATAAATAAAGCGAAGCCGAACACGGGCAAAATGGAGGGGATGCGCGGCATGGAGTTTCGTCAGCTTGTCTACTTTTTGGAAGTCGCACGGCACGGCAGCTTCACCAGGGCGGGAGAGCGGCTTCACGTCTCCCAGCCGAACTTGAGCAAGACGATCCGCTCGCTGGAGGAAGAGCTCGGCGCGACGCTGTTCAATCGCTCGACCCGCAAGGCGCAGCTGACGGAAGCGGGCGAGCTGCTGCGCCTGCACGCGCAGACGGTGACGAATGCGGTTGAAGGACTGCAGGCCGCCTTCGCGGATTTGACGGAGCTGCGCAGCGGCAGCATCAAGCTGGGACTTCCGCCGGTCATCGGGGCGACCCTGTTCCCTTCGCTGATCGGGCGCTTCCAGGAGAAGTATCCGCGCGTTGCGCTGTCTTTCGTCGAACACGGCAGCCGGGTGCTGGAGCAAGCCGTCCGGGACGGCGACCTCGAGCTCGCGGTCATCATGCTGCCGGTCGAGGAGAGCCTGTTTAACGTCGCGCCGATCATCCGCGGTCAAATCGCGCTCGGCGTGCATCCGAACCATCGGTTGGCGAATCGCGCCGAGGTGGCGCTGAAGGAGCTGCGGGAGGAAAAGTTTATTCTGTTCGGCAACACCTTCAAGGTGAACAACAATGTGCGGGACATGTGCATCCGCGAAGGGTTCGAGCCGAACATCGTGTACGAAAGCTCGCATTGGGACTTCATGTTCGAGATGGTGGCGGCGGGGCTCGGCATTACGTTGCTGCCCGAGCTGATTTACGGCCAGGCGGCCGAGGGACGCATCCGCGTCATTCGACGGCTCGAACCGCAAATTCCGTGGAATCTGGCGATCATCTGGCGCAAAGACCGGTACTTATCGCAGGCTGCGAGAGGGTTTATCGATTTTGCGAGAGAGGAATTTAAGTAATACCGTTCGGGCTCCCCCCTCAGAATCAAATTTATGTGAAAAACCGCATACATTCGTCTCCCCCCACCCTCGATTGACCGATTTTATACGAAAATCACATACAATTGGCTTCCGGCGACCTCGTATGACCGTTTTTATGCAAAAAATCACATAGAATCGCTGTCTGCCCCCTTACGTGATGATTTCTATGATAAAAACCACATACATTGCGAAAAAGAGAAGCAGCCGCGCAAAACCGGACGGGGAACCCGCGAATGGGCGAATGCATATATTGCCGAAGCGAAGCGCGCCGAGATGCGCGCATACGAGAAAGGCAGGGATTCGCCGCATGGCATACTCCGATCTGGCGTTCGGGTCGCCGGACACGCAGTTTAGCTTCGACTTGAACGGCAATACGCTGTTCAAGAAGGACGACCGCAATTACATCAATTCGCTCGGGATCGCCAACCTGAACACGCTCGGAGACACGTCTCTGCTCGATATTTTCCTCAGCACCGGCAACGTCATCGAGCCTCACTATCATCAGAACGCCAGCGAACTCGTCTACTGCATCGCCGGCGCGGCTGTCGTCTCCGTTCTGAATCCGATCTCGAAGCAGTTGCTGAACTTCCCGATCACCCCCGGGCAGGTCGCCAACGTGCCGCGCGGCTGGTGGCACTATGAGATCGCGACGGCCGACGGCACGCATCTGCTCGCCATCTTCGACGCGCCGACGCCGGAGGTCATTCTCGGCTCCGACATTCTGCGGCTGACGCCGGCGAACATCTGGGCGCACACGTATTGCCTCGACGAGAAGCTCGTCAAGACGACATTCGCGCCGATTACGCAGTCCGTCTTCATCGGACCGCCCGCCTCGTGCGCGAAGCCGATCCACGCCGTTCAAGGGCAGACTCAGGAGCAGGCTGTTTACGATGCCCGGCACTTGAGCTACGGAGCCTCGCAGGGTTTTGCAGCGCCGCAGGGCTATTCCGCTCCGCAAGGCTATTCGGTTCCGCACAGCTATTCGAGCCCACAGGGACATTCGGTTCCGCAAGGGTATTACCTTCCGCCTTCCCAGGATCTCAGGCTGTAACCGCTCGGCAACGCGCGAAGGCCGGAACCGAAGCCGCTCCTCTCCCGAGCTGGCTCCGATTCCGGCCTTCGCCGCATTACGCTTGTCCTGATTATGCTTGCCCCGATTACGCTTGTCCCGATTACGCTTGTCCCGATTACGCTTGCCCCGCCGCCGATTCCAATCGCGCCGCTTCCGTCTGCAGCGCCTCCGGTTCCGGCCCGATCGGCAGCCAGCAGGAGAAGACGCTGCCCTTGCCGTACTCGCTGGCGACACGAATGTCGCCCCCCATCAGGCCGCAGAACCTCTGGCTGATCGCGAGCCCAAGCCCCGTCCCGCCGTACTTGCGCGTCGTCGACGAATCCGCTTGCGTAAACGGCTGGAACAACTGGTCGAGCTGCTCGGGCGTCATGCCGATTCCCGTGTCCTTAACCCGGAATACGTAGCCTTGGCGAGTGCCGCGCGCCATCCGCTCGATCGTCAGGTCGACGCTTCCTTCCTTCGTGAACTTGCAGGCGTTGCCAAGCAGATTGATCAGCACCTGCCGGAGCTTGACGACATCGACCGTGATGAGGTCGTCCTCGCAGCGGCACGAGAGCTTGTTGCCGTTCGCTTCGACAAGCGGCAGCACCGCCGCCTTCACGTCCGAAGCCAGCTCGGCCAAGCGGCAGGACTCGTAGAATACGTCCATCTTCCCCGCTTCGATCTTCGAGATGTCGAGGATGTCGTTGATCATCTCGAGCAGATGCCTGCCCGACTTCGTAATCTTGGCGAGATCGCCCGCGTAGCCGTCGTGGCCGTTCTCCTCCGCCTCCTCGGCGAGCATCTCGCCGTAACCGATAATCGCGTTCAGCGGAGTTCGCAGCTCGTGGCTCATGTTGGCGAGGAATTGGCTCTTGACGAGATTGGCCCGGATCGCTTCGTCGTGGGCCTTCTCCAATTCGGCCGTCCGCTTCGCCACAAGCTCCTCGAGATGCTCGTTCATCTCTCGCAATTCTTCATTAATAAGCTGAATCTCGAGCTGCTTCTCCATAATCTCGGAGTCCTTGGTCGAGAATCGCTTCGAGATCACGATGCCGATCAGCGAGATCGTCAGCGTGACGAGCGTGCCGAACCCGATGAAGAAGGCCAGCCACTTGTGATTCAGGTTGACCCCGGTGGAGAGCACGGAGTTCCCGCCCGGCATGAACGTCGAGCCCCTCATGCCCGTGTAGTGCATGCCCGCGATCGCGGCTCCCATGATCGCGGCGCTGACGAGCTTCTTCCAGACGGCGGACGATCCGCTCTCCTTGCGGAAGATCAGGCCGAGCCAGAGCGCCGCGACCGAAGCGACAAGCGCGATAACGATCGACAAGGTGAAGAAGAACGGATCGTAGTCGATCTCCACGATCATCGCTTCCATCCCGATATAGTGCATCGCCGAGATGCCGGTCGCCAGCAGCACGCCCCCGAGGATGAGCCGCGCAAGCGCGACCTTCTCCTTGCTCAGCACGAGCAGGGCGACGACGGACGCCGCGATCGCGGCCACGACGGAGATCGCAACGACCACGATGTCATACGATACCTCGAACGGAAGCCGGTAGGACAGCATGCCGATGAAGTGCATGGACCAGATGCCCATCCCCATCACGACGCCGCCGAACAGAATCCAGAGCAAGCGGCTCCGTCCCCGCACCTCGCTTACCCGAACGGCCAGGTCCAGAAGGGTGTAGGACGACACCGCAGCGACAAGGTAAGAGAATATAACGAGAAGCATATCGTGCTGGCCGTGGACATGCCCCATGTGCATAAGCTCCCATTCCTCCTCTACCTCATACGATTAACCGAATAAAGCTATCCGGTCGTGCCGTTGGAAGTTGATTCCTACACCGATTGAACCACAAGATGTGACGCTCGGCAACAAATTTCTAGCCTTGCTTCATCGCGGGCTGCTCATCCAGCACGGCGGCGTTGATTCCGTTCAGGAACGCCTGCGCGCTGGCCTTGATAATATCCGTATCCATCGCGCGTCCGGAATAGATCTTGCCCTGATGCTCGATCCGAATGCTGACGCGTCCGACCGCTTCCGTTCCTCGCGAGAGGCTGTTGATCTTGTAGTCCTTGAGCTCGACATCCATGCCGGTGAGCGTCTTCAGCACGCCGTACAGCGCGTCGATCGGGCCGTCGCCGACCGCCGTTCCCGTGAATGTCTCCTCGCCGCGCCTCAACTGAACCGTCGCCGTCGGGAACTTGTTGTTGCTGATCGCCTGGAACGAATCCAGCTCGAACAGTTGCCGGTCCGCCGCCGGAATGTCGCGGTGCTTCGTGAGCAGATAGAACACGTCGTGGTCGTACACTTCCTTCTTCGCGTCGGCGAGCGCCAGGAACTGCTTGAACAACTGCTCGAAGTCGTCGCCTTCGCCCGGCTCGAAGCCCATCTTCTCCACCGCGTTCTTGAACGCGTGGCGCCCCGAGCGGGCCGTCAGGATGAGTTCCATGCTGTCGCCGCCGATCTCTTCCGCGGACATGATCTCGTACACGTTCTTATCCTTAAGCAATCCGTCCTGGTGAATGCCGGAGGAATGCGCGAACGCGTTGTCGCCGGTAATCGCCTTGTTGACCTGGACGTCGAGCCCCGTCAGCAGGCTGACCAACTTCGACGAGCGCAGCAGCTCCTTCGTGACGATGTCCGTATGGCAGTTGTAGAAGTTCTCGCGCACCTTGATGCCCATGACGACTTCCTCGAGCGAAGCGTTGCCGGCCCGCTCGCCGAGGCCGTTGATCGTGCACTCGACCTTGTCGGCCCCGTTGCGCACCGCGCTCAGCGTGTTGGCCGTCGCCATGCCCAGATCGTTGTGGCAATGGACGCTCAGCACAACCTTGTCGTTCAAGTTCTTCAGCCGGTCTTTGATGCGGCGGATCAGGTCGCCGAATTCCTCCGGCACGGCGTAACCGACCGTGTCCGGTACATTGATCATCGTCGCGCCCGCCTTCACGACGGCCTCGATCGTCTTCCACAGATACTCGAACTCCGAACGGGAAGCATCCTCCGTGGAATATTGAACGTGGGGAAGCAGCGTTCTGGCATACTTGACCGCATCGACTCCCATCTGCATAATCGCGTCTTTGGACCGGTTGAATTTTTTCTCCACGTGGACGTTCGACGTTCCCAGCACGATATGGATAAGCGGGCTCTGCGCCAGCTTGATGCTCTCATAGACGGAATCGATGTCGCTCCTGACCGCGCGGGCCAGAGCGGTAATGGACACGCTGTCGCCGACGCTCTCCACGATCTGCTGCACGGCCTGGAAGTCGCCGAGCGACGACGCCGGGAAGCCCGCCTCGATGATGTCGACGTTCAGTCGCTTAAGCTGCTGGGCGACCTCGAGCTTCTGCCGCATGTTCAGCTTGGCGCCGGGCACTTGCTCGCCGTCGCGCAGCGTAGTGTCGAGGACGATGATTTTGCGGCTGTTTATTGAATTCCCTGAATGTTCTGCACTCATTGGATTGGCCTCCTTATGGCGTTAGGAATCGCGGATCTGGGTCTGGGTTGAGTCTGGATCTTGGATCTGGATCTGGACCTTGGATCTGAATCTATATCAAGCGAGGCGCTCGGAATCCGGATTTCCGAACGCAAAAAAACCCCGTCTCTACGCATAGAGACGAGGTTTGAACTCGCGGTACCACTCTAATTCGCTCCCGAAGGAGCAATCTTGTTCGATGGCCATCACCATCTATCCCTGTAACGGTGGAATTCCGTCTTACCCTACATGCGTGCATGGTCGGGCAGCCGTTCATAGACGAGTTCGATGAGATCGACGCTGCCGTTTCGCACCACCCAACGGCTCTCTGGAAGGTCAGTTCCCATTTACTATTTCTAATCGCAACATTTGTGCTATGCGGTTGTGGTAGCTATTCTACGCCTCCGCCTTGCGGTTGTCAACCGAACCTGCGCGGAGATTTTATGCGGATAGTTATGCGGAGGTCTGCACTGAGGTCTGCACTGAGGTGTGCTCGAGGTGCGGCGGCGCTTCACGCTGAACCGACTGAACCGACCGAACCGAACCCCGGACCGCGGCGCTCCTCCAGCGCATGCAGCGCAACGGACAAGCCTGCATAGTCGCCGATCTGCTCCTGCAGCTCGGACGGCAGCACGCGGCAGACACCGAGCGAGACCGGCAGCGCTTCGCGGCGCAGCGATTCCAGCATGACCGGCTCCAGCAGGGAGTGCAGCCGGCCGTAAATGCTGCCGATGACGATCGCTTCCGGATTCAGCAGGTCGACGAGCACCGCCAGCCCGCGGCCAAGCTGCTCGGCAACAAGCCGCAGCGCCTTCAGCGCCGTCTCGTCCCCTGCATAGGCGGCTTCGCCGACAGTCCGGGCGCTGATCGAATCGAGGCCGTCCCGGCTGAGGCAATACGCGGGAGCCTCCCCCCGCTGCAGCTTCTCCAGCGCCAGCGTCGCCGCCAACTGCGCGATTCCGCCGCCGCTGCAGAAGCCTTCGAACGACCCCGCCTTGCCGTAGCCGACAGGACCGTATGCCTCCATCCGCATGTGTCCGATCTCGCCTGCCATGTCGTTGGCGCCGGCATGAAGCCGCCCGCCGAGAATTAACCCGGCCCCCATCCCGGTGCCGAAGGTCAGGAACGCCATATGGCTGCAGCCGCGCCCGGCTCCCCACTTCCACTCCGCAAGCGCGCAGGCGTTCGCATCGTTCTGCAGAGCGACGGGAATGGCGTCGCCGAATCGCTCGCGGAACGGCCGCACCGCATCGACGCGGTCCCAGCCCGGCAGGTTCGGGGGAGAGAGCAGCAATCCCCGGGCGCTGTCCAGCGGCCCTCCGCAACTGATGCCGACGGCGTCCGGAGGACACGTCCCGTGCGTCTCCAGCAGCCTGTCCAGCATGGCGATCAACTGCGCGATCGTCTCCTCCGGCTTACCCGGCGTCGGGCATTGCAGCTTGCCGATCAGATCGGGCCGCTCACCTCCCTGATGCACGCCCAGGCTGACTGCGCACTTGGTTCCGCCGATATCGATTCCTGCCAGCAGAGTCATAGCGGGAACAGCGCCTCCTCGATCGCGATGCACAGCGCGTGATAGATCGGCAGATGGCGCTCCTGAATGTCGGGCGTGCGCTCGTACGGCACCCGAATGGCGACGTCGCATACGTCCCGCAGCTTGCCTCCGCCGCTTCCGGTGAAGCCGATCACCGGGATGCCCACAACCCGCGCGACCTGGGCTGCGCAGACGATGCTGGCGGAGTTGCCCGATGTGCTGATCGCAATCAGCGCATCCTCCGGCTTGGCGTAACCGTAAACCTGCTGGGCGTAAATCATCTCCGGGTCCACATCGTTGGCATAGGCCGATGTGAGCGCTCCGTGCGCAACCAGCGACAGCGCGGGCAGCGCTCCTTGCAGCCGCCCGGCGAGCCCGGCTCCCTTGCCCGGCCAGACGGCCTCGAAGCGCAGGCGCTCCGTCTCGCCAAGCGGCCTTTTGCTCATAAAACCCTTCATCAGCTCGCCTACGATATGGTCGCAGTCGGCGGCACTCCCGCCGTTGCCGCACAGCAGCAGCTTGCCGCCGCGCCGGTACGCCGAGAGACAGATGTCCAGCGCCCGCTCCAACTCCTCCTCGATCCCGTCCAGCTCCGGGTACCGCTCGATCAATCTTGCGAATGTTCTCATCGCCCCGCCCCTCCGTTGTCCTTCTTGCTTGCTCTTGGCAGATGAGCCCGGCGGAGAATCGTCTCCAACCCGGCCCCCTCTCTCCAGAGTGTAGCGGGGGTCGCTTTATCTTGGCTTCCTTTGCATTCGGAATAATTGCACTTTCTTCGGATCGGCTGCTTATTCCTTCCGTTCGGTCCCATCGCCGCCGTTCTTGCGGACCCGGCTCGGCGAGAGACCGTAATGCTGCTTATACGCGCGGATAAAATAAGGCAGCGAATTAAAGCCCGACTCGTAGGCGATGTCCGTAATCGGCAAGACCGAGCAGCGCACCAGCTTATCCGCATAGGCCAGCCGCAGCTTGAGCACGTACAGCCGGAACGGCTGGCCGACCCACTCATGGAACTTCTCGCTGAAGTAATTGGCCGACAGGTTGACGGACGACGCGGCCTGCTGCAGCGTAACCGGCTCGCGGTAATGTCTGTGCACGTAGGCGAGGCAACGCTTCTTCATCTGCTGCTCCGGCTCCCCCGCATGCGCCGCATCGGTCCCGCCAACCGCAGGCGAGCCTGACGCATCGTCCATCTCCCGCAGCAGATCGAGCAGCAGACGGTTAAGCGTGTAGCGGATCGCCAGCCGCCGCCCCCGGCGCTGTCCGGCCAACTCCGCCTGCATCCGACGAAGCTCGCCCAGGAACCGCGCCTGCGCATCGCCCGCGGGAAGCGCGGCCAGCGGTCCGTTCCGGGCAATCAGCAATTGCCACACCTCCTCATCGATCCATTCCTCCGAAAATTTCACATTGATGAGCCGCAGCCGTTCGTTCGGGTGCACCAGTACGTGATGAGCGTCTACCGGCGTGAGCACGTACAGCCTTCCCGGAATCAGCGGCATGTCGACGCCGTTGATGCGTTGATAGGCGTCCCCCGCCAGGACAAACTCCAATTCGTAGAAGTCGTGGCCGTGCAGCTCCCAGGAACGGTCCACCTCGTATTCGGACAGCGCGAAGCTCAGCCCGTCCTTCTCCATGTAATCGTCGCCATAGAGCCGCTCAAGCCATTCTTTTCTTCTCAACGGTTCCCCCGCCTTCCTGATAGCTCTACTATACGACGAGAGGGACACGCTGTCTTCTGCCAATACCTGAAGTTTGTGCAACTTTTCCGGAGTGGGAGGAAAATCGGCTGGAGAGCGCTCGCGGCGCTGGACTGTTCCTGTGATGCCGATTGCGATTGCGTAGGTCGATGGACGAGGGGCCGCCTCGGCTATGCGGGCCGCTTTTGGCGTAACGCATTTAGACAAAAAAGTCCCGCCGCCCCAAAAATCCGCCTGAATTTTAGCATGCATCCAGATCTGGTCCGGCGCGGTCGGCATGTCGGTGAGAGGCAAGACAGAGGGGAGCGCGGTTGGGTTCACGTTCTGTGATCCCATCGAACTTTCTTTTCTCATCGAACTTTCTCATACCGTCGAACGCTCGCTCGCCTTCTTTCCGCCCCTCAAGACAAATTCCATATTATGGTCGTTACAAGTGGGTATCCCTCTTTTGAACGCTTATGCCTCTTCTCCCCGCGGCTCAGGAACCTCCCATTACCGCTCATCTCCTTCGACCTCAGGGTCGGCCTGTTCACCTGCACGCAGCACAGAGGCCGTACCGATCATCGCCGACCTTCGTTGCATCGACCATTGCCGTCCCCCGACCGCCGCCGTGTTATCCCCTATACATTCCTATCCTGAACGAGCGGGAGAGGAGACCTAATACCGCCAGAGGGGATAAGGCACGGTCCGGATGACCGCATACGCAAAATTTTCATGGCAGGGGATGACAACCATTCGGGTTGTTATAGCTGTTTTTCGCATACATTCGGCGCGACGAGTTGCTTTTGGCGGAATGTATGTGGTTTTTAGCATACATTCGGCGCGACGAGCCACTTTTGGCGGAATGTATGTGGTTTTTCGCATACATTCGGCGCGACGAGCCGCTTTCGGCGGAATGTATGTGGTTTTTCGCATACATTCCACGCGGCGAGTTGCTTTTGGCGGAATATATGTGGTTTTAGCATACATTCGGCGCGACGAGCTGCTTTTGGCGGAATGTGTGTGGTTTTTCATATACATTCGGCGCGAAGAGTTGCTTTTGGCGGAATGTATGTGGTTTTTAGCACAAAACGGCCTCAGGGGCCGTTTTGCGAGGGGGATGTATGTGGTTTTGCGCACTCGTGTTCATGGGGCGTTGAGCGAGCCGGAGATCGTCCTAGCGGGCGTCCTGCCCGCGCGGAGTCCATTCCGTCGGCTGCGTCTTGCGACTGCGCCGGTCGTTCGCCATTGCCGCGAACAGGCAGAAGGCCCCGAGAATGACGAGTACGAACGTTGTTGCGGGCAGCACGTAGTCCACTTTTCCTCCCCCTTGGCTCACAGCAATGATAATCATTGTCATCATTATAGCGTATCCGAAGGAATTCGCAATCCCCCAGCTTAGCCCGCATCAGCCTGCAGACAGGAAAGCGAGCATCTGCCGGACCGTCTCCTCCCCCACCTCGTATTCGAACCGCTCCTCTCCGTCCCGGAGCTCGATCGACTGCGGGTACGCCTTCATCTCAATCTCCTTCCCGTACAGATAGAAGGTCGCTTCCAGAGACGGCTCGGCGTTCGTGTCGCCAGCCTCCTTCACCAGCTTCTTGTCCGCTTGCAGGAACTCGACAGCCAACCTTCTGACCCGATACGATTGGGCAAAATAATACGTCCCGTCTCCGAAGGCAACACGCATAACTCCGCTGTTCAGCAGGCGGCTGGCGAGCGACTCCTCCGGAACATAGTCGGGTCTCTTCATCCATCCCTTGCCGAGGTTGGCCACCTCGGGCGATACCCGGTACCACAGCCCCGGCGCGTATTCGGGGAACTCGACGGACTCGCGGTTCACGATGTTCAAGACGTAAACTTGCCCGTTCTTCTCCGTCAGCCTCAACGCAAACGGGTCGATGTCGCTGTGTGCTCCGTTCGTATAATCCGCCGTTCCCTGAATGGCGAACAGATGCGACGCGTATTCCATCAAGCGCGGATCGTCAAGGACCGTCTCGGAGCCGTCGGCCAGCACGGCTATGGAGGTCCATTCGTGGGCGGAATCCGAGAATGCGGCGATCTCCGGAGCCGACTTCCTCCAGTTCTCCTTCTCGGGTTGCGCCTCAACCGCAGCCTCCTGCTTCGCCAACGTCTCTCTGAGTCGGGCGTTCTCTTGCCTTAGCTGCTCCGCGAGCGCCTCCGTCTCCGCAGCCCCTTCCATCTGCGCCGAGTAAACGTCCGATGAGACCCGATGCGCTCCGTTCGAATCGTTCTCGCATCCGCTTAAAGTCAGCCAAGCCGCCGCCGCAAGTCCGAGCCCCGTCCATCGTCGCTTGCCCATTGAATCACGTTCCTTTATTTTACATTTATTGCAAGTATATATTACAACCGATTCGCCCGTCAAAATAAAACGCCAGTCCGTCGGTTGCCCGACCCCGGCGTTCTATTATTCCCTCGATTCGACTCCGCTGCGGCCCCTCCTATTGCGAGACAGCCGCTCCTCCAACGGAAGCCGCTCGATCGCGTCGATGTCGCAGCTTCCGAAGCGCTCCTCCAGCTCCGAGAGCGGCTCCAGTTGGGCGACGGTGCACCAGGTCAGCCACACGTCGATCGGGCGGCAGACGAATTCCGCGACGCCGATCCCTTCCTCGATGAGGCCGGGGAACGCGTAGCCTTTGGTTCCGTCGCCGTCCGCCAGCCGATTCACGTTATGCTGCAGCAGCAGCGCGACATGCAGGTAGTGGGCGTCGCCGGTGAACAGGTACAGCCGGTAAAATTGCGACGATTTATACGCCAGATACATGTCCGCGTACGTGTGGCCGGTGGCGACGATGCTCCGGCCGATCAGCCCGTCCTTGACGGGCGAACGGAATTGCGGCCCCCGACCGTCCACGGCTTTCTCGGGCCGTACGATCTCGTTGCGCCAGGAAGAGGCGGTTGTCGGCCGATGAAGGGCGAGCCGACGCCCGTCCGCTCCCCGCACATCGAGCGTCCACAGGCCGGGGCGCGAAGCGATCGAATGGGCTGAGTTGGTCGCATTGGTCGCATTGGTCGCATTGGTCGAGTTGATCGAGTTGATCGAGTTGGTCGAGTTGGTCGCATCACCCGTACCGTCCATGCCGATGATCGTCACCCGCACGTACCGCGCCTCCGCACCGGGGGCGAACACCTCCCATTCCTCGCCGTCACGGGACACTTCCAATTCGTACCTGTACGCCGCATCAGCCGGATAGAACTGCACCTCAACCGCCTGAACGGCTTCCGTCTGCTCCAGCTCCGTCGCGATCCATTGCGGCAACGTCCCGTCGCCCGCCTCCCAGTGCGTGCCGCCGTGATGCAGGCCGTAATTCCAGGCGAACATCCACGTCTCCGTGAAGTCCGCGGCTCCCCGCAACGCCTCCAGCCACTTGGCTTCGCCGGTATGCTCGTAGAGCGCGAGGAACGCGTTCATCGCCATCGCTCCCGCTTCCTTGTCGATCGTGTTGTCATTGTCCGACGTCCCGCCGACATAGCGGAACGACTCGTAGACGTGCCGATAGGCGTAGTCGCCCGCCCGCAGCGCCGCATCCCAATAGCGGCCGTCACCCGTCACGGAAGCCGAAGCCAGCCGCAGCAGGAACCGGATCGGATTGCTCGTGTTGTGCTTGCCGTGATGGACGGGAGTCCCGGCCAGGTCGTACTCCCGGCAGAAGGAGCCGTCCTCGTTCTGGTTCGCCGCCAGCCAATTGCCGAAGGCGGCCGCATACCTCAGCCATTCCCCCCGCTCTTCGCCGCGCTCCTTCAGGAACCGATACGCCTCCAAGGCGCCTTCCATCCCATCCGATATCGTCCGCAAGTCGACCGTTCGATTCGTGAAGACGCCCGTTCCTGCGAAGAACGGCTCGTACCACGTCTTCGGAAGGCCGCTTGGCGTCATGGAGCGGCTCGCCCAGAAGTCGACGATGGCGGCGCCCTTCGCAACGAGCCCGGGTTCCCCCCGCAAGCACCCGTAACGGATCATCTGATAGGCCGCCGGCAACTGCTGACCGACGAAGCCCATCACCATCGCATGGCCGGTCACCTCCCCGGTCGGCAGTTGCGACTTGAACGGCAGGCCAGTCACGCCGTTGTAGTCCCGACAATAGTCGTCAAGCAGCCGCACCGCATGGTCGTACACGGAAGATACATCGAGGCGTTCGATTCCGGGCCCCGCGCCCTCGTAGTAAAACCGCCAAGAGCCCGTCATCGCCTCCGCGTAATCGCGGGACTTGTTGTCCAGGCGCATAACGAGGCGATAGCCGTGCGACAGCCCCGGCCGGAGCGGGTGGCAGCGCCGAATCCACGGCACGCTTCCGTCGATGTAGTTGATGTCCCCTTCCCAGCCGGGGTACACAAATTGCAGCTTCGGCGCCGCGTCAACCCGGATGCCGAAGCTCCCGTATTGCATCGATTCGTCCACAAGCCACTCCGGGCTGCCCTCGTCCGCCTCCGAGGACGGGGCGGCATCGCCGTGTCCGACGGCCAGCGACTCGCCCGAACGCGGTTCTCTCATCATAAGGAACGGCAGCGCCAGCCTCATCTCGCGCATATGGATATCGGAACGCGAATAGTCGCTGGCGATCGCCTTCTTGACGACGTGCTCGTTGCCCTTGTACCAGACGCCCGGCGCGAACATCTCGTAATCGCTCAAGACTCCTCCCGCCGCCGGCTCCGCGCTAAGCACCGAGCTGAACCCGACCGCATCGCTCCCCGCCGAGACGACCGTCACCTGCCGCGAGAGCCGGAACACTCCCCCGGTCCCGGTCGCGCTCCTCCCCCTGTTGCCGTTATTGTCCGTATCCGGCTCGAACGTCTCCGCCTCGTACACGTCCTCCGCGCGGATTACCGTGCCCCCGCCGCTCGCCGCTTCCCCTTCCAGCAGCAGCCGACCGGCTTCCGCGCGGCAAGCCCGATACGTTCCGCAGACAAGCAGCGGTTCGCCCGCGGCGCTCTTCAGCCAGACGGACACCGGCTTCTCCAGCTTGACGACTTTGGCCGACTTGCTCATTGGCTTCGCTCGATCCGCCATTACCGCCTTGCCCGCCTCGCCTGCCTTCCCCGTCTTATCCGTCTTAACCGCCTCGTCCGTCTCCTCCGGCCGAGCTCCGTCCCCCCGCTCCTCGCGATAAATCTCGACGGCATACCCGCCCTCCGCGGCCGGAACGACGGCAAGCCGATACGAGCCGGAGACTAGACTCCATTCCCTCATGCCGCACCTTCTCCTCCCCTTGGCCCATGAATCTGTTCCGCCAGCTTGCTCCTGTCCTGCCTTCTTTATCCGCTGCCTGCTGCCGCCCCGCAATCTTTTCCCCCGCCGGTTCCTTGCTTTTGGCCGCTCGACCCTACAACATCTTGCGATAGTCGCCCGGGCTGATGCCGGCGTAATTGCGGAAGTGCAGATACAGGTGATTCGTGTTCTTGTAGCCGACCTTCTCGGCGATGTCCGCGATCGACCATCTCGGGTCGCGCAGCAGCTTCTTCGCTTCCTCGACGCGAATCTCGTTGATGTAGTCGTTGAAGTACTTGCCCGTCTCCTTCTTGAACAACTGACCCAGATACCCCGACGTGATGTAGAACATGCCGGCGATCTTCTTCAGGTTGATGTCTTCCCAGTAATGGCCGCGAATGTAGGCGACGATGCCGGCGATCTCCGAAGCGGGCGGCGCTTCCCGCGTCTTCCGCAGGAACTCCGAGATGCCCTCGCACAGCGCGGCAAGCTCCCGAGCTGCCTCCTCCCGGCTCCTCAGCTCCGCAATCCAGTCGGCATCGCCGTAGCGGTCCGCGTACAGCCGCTTCCAATCCCCTTCGTGCTCGATCACAAGCCGCGACAGCGGCAGGATCGCGAACACGATCGCGCTGCGAATCGCGCCGAGCGTCGCCGACCGCTCCTCGAGCTCCCGGAACAGCGCGCGCAGCTCGGCCTCCCAGCCGTCGCGGCTCCCGCGCGCGACCGCTTCCCTCAGCCGATCCGCCTGCCACTCCAGCGACCAGGCGGGCACAAAGCGCTGCAATTGCTCGTCGGCGAAAATCTGCTCGTGCGGATCGAAGAACGCCTTGCCGAGCGCCGCCTTCGCCAGCTCGCAGGAACGGACGATCGCCGAAGCGTGCCCGACCGTCGTTCCCGCCCCGACCATCACCTTCGCCTTGGCGTAATCGCGGGTGAAGTCGACGATCTGCCGCAGCAGCGGGGCAATCGCCTCGTTCCCCAGCTCCTCGTCCCGGCCGACAAGAAGAATGCCGAACCGCAGCTCGCTCTCCTCGAACACGATCCCGTTGCCATCGCCGTTGCCGTTGCCGCGTCCGCCGTCTCCGCCGAACGTCTTCACGGTGTCCTCAAGGATGTTGCGCACGGCGAACCGGATCAGATGAATGTCGCTCTCCCGCAGCTCCAGCAGCATATCGCCGTAATCGGCCAGCTCCACGAGCAGCACACGGAAGTAATGCCGCTCGAGCAGCGCCTGCCAGCGCATCGTCTCGGCGACGTCCTCCCGAATCGCTTCCCCGCGAACGAGCTTCTGGAAGAAGTAGTCGTGCACCCACTTGTCCCGCCTCCGCTCCTCGTAGCGGATCGACCATTCGTCCTCCAGCTTCTGCTTGATGCCGGCGAGCACGCCGCGCAGCTCGTCCTCGTCGACCGGCTTGAGCAGGTAGCTGCTCACCCCGTGCTGAATCGCCGTCTTCGCATAAGCGAAGTCGTCGTAGCCGCTCAGGATAATAATCTGGGCGTCCGGGTCAAGCTCCTTGACGCTCCGGGACAGTTGCAGGCCGTTCATCCCCGGCATCTTGATGTCGGTGATGAGCAGATTCGGCCGCTCCTTCTTGTACAGCTCGAGCGCCTCGTCGCCGTCCTCCGCTTCGCCGACGATGACGAAGCCCTCCGCATACCAGTCGATGACGCGCTTCAGCCCTTGGCGAATATCGAACTCGTCGTCCGCGATAATGACTCTAAACATGCGGATTCTCCCCCGTCTGCCCCTGATGTCTCGGCAAGCTCAGCGTCACCGTCGTCCCTTCGCCTTCCGCGCTGTCCACGGTCAGCCCGTAGCCTTCCCCGTAATGAAGCGCGATCCGGTCGTGAACGTTCTGCAAGCCAATCGCCCGCCTCTCCTTGCGCTCGCTTCCCGTCTGGCTCAGCGCCTGCCGAATGCGCTCCAGCCTGCCGCCGTCGATGCCGATCCCGTCGTCGCGGATGACGATCCGGACCGTATCTCCCTCCTCCTTGACGGAGATGGCGATGACGCCCTTGCCCTTCTTGTTCTCGATGCCGTGCTTGATCGCGTTCTCCACGATCGGCTGCACGATCAGCTTCGGCACCTTAAGCGCGAGCAGCGATTCGTCGACGCCAAGCTGCTCCGATATTTTGTCGTGGAACCTCGCCTTCTGAATGTCGATATAGCTGCGCACGAACTCCATCTCCTCCTCCAGGCGGACGACGTCCTCATGCCAGTTGAGCGATTTCCGCAGGATTTTCGACAGATTGCGCACCATGCCCGCCGTCTCGAGATTCTGGGCCGAAGTCGTCGCCGTAATGAGCTTCATCCGGATCGACTCGAGCGTATTGAACAGGAAGTGCGGGTTGATCTGGCTCTGCAGCGCATACAGCTCGGCGTCCCGCTTCTTAATCTGCGCGTCCTGGAGCGACAGCCGGATCACGTAGTTCTCCTCGATGGAGCTCTCCAGCCCCTCGACCATCTGGTTGAAGTTCTTGGTGAGCTGCCCGATCTCGTCCGCACCGCCTTCGTCCTTCACCTTGACCAGCTTGCCCTGCTTGACGAGCGTCATCGTGCGCAGCAGCTTGCGAATCCGATCCATAATCCGATTGAGGAAAATCACGATCAAACAGCAGGAAAGAAGCAGAGTGAGTCCAGTTACGACAAGGCTTGTGGTGCGAACCTGACGGGCTTCCTTCAGCAGGCTGTCGATCGGCGCTTCCGTGACGATTCGCCAGTCCGGCAGCGACTTGCCGTCGATCAGGGTGATGATGACCTTGTAATCCGAGCCGGAGTCGCTCTCTTCCTCCTCCAGCGATTCGTCCAGCGTCTTGTCGACAAGCGAGCGTTCGTTGGAGGAGACGATCCGGTTGTCTCTATCCACAATCGAGGTTCGCCGCTCCTTCGGGTCGCTCTCCTTCATCAGCGAATACAGCCGCTCCTCCTCGAACCGCAGGCTGACGACGCCGAACAGATTGCCGTTCAGATTGCGAATCGCTTTGCTCACGTACAGATCGCTTCCCGTCTTGCCCCACACGATGCCCGAGCCGGCCTCGACGGCGCGCGCGTATTCCGGCATCGCCTTCACCTTGTCGTCGATCCGCTCGTAGATGCCGAGGCCCGGCAGCAGCGTCTCGTTGACGAAGTAAATCTTCAGGTCCGTCGCGACGTTCTGCAGCCCGAAGTCGTACGTGATCGGCTTCAGGTAATATTGGTACGCGTCGATGCTGTCCATCATATCGCTGTAATCGTTAAGCGGGTTGAGGTAATAATGCAGCGTCTCGTCCATGCCGAAGCGCGTCACGAGATCCGCGTACTGCTGCAGCAGATCCTGCACGTTGTTGCCCATTTGCTCCGCCGACTCCTGGGTCAGCTCCGTCGTCTGGCGGATGATCTGGTTCTCCGATACGTTCAGGATCACTTGCGCGATGAGCAGGAGCGGGATGAAGACGGAGAAGAAGTACACGATGATCAGCTTGGTTCTTAACGTTAAGTTGGTCCACTTCATGTTGGTCTCGTCCCACTCCCGCTTCCGATAAATAGGTTAAAGAGGGGAACGAATTCCCCCCTCGAATGGCGCTCTTGCCCGTTATGTTGAACGCTTGAATGCCGCTTGGCCGCCGCTTACTGAAGAGCGCTCAGCTTCGTCTTGTTCGCGTCGAACCCTTCCTTGTAGAAGGCCATTACCTGCTCGATGCCCATGTCGTTCAGCTCGCCGATGAACTTCGTCTTCGCCGTCTCGAACGCCGCGTCGTCCTTGGAGAAGATCACCCTCGCGATGTTCATGTCGAGGTACGTCTTGATCTTCTGCTCCAGCAGCGCGACATCGCTGTTCGGGTCCGGCTTGACCGGGTCGATCAGGGACGTGTTGACGGAATAGTTCTCGCGCGTCTCGAAGATCTGCGTCGGATAATTCAGCCCGTTATCCTCGATATACTTCTTCTCCGGCGTCGTCATGCTGTCGACGTAGCGCTCCGGCGCGTTGTCGCCGTACTTCACCTTCCAGCCCTTGTCCGCATTGATCGGCTTGCCGTTGATGATGAAGTTCGGCGCCATGTACGCGTTGCCGACCTTCTTCGCGGCATCCGGGTCCGACGGCACGTTCGGGTCGACCGGCAGCGTCTTCGGCACGCCGTTATCCATGCTCCACAGCTTGCCTTCCGGCCCGTTCCACATCAGCTCCACGCCGTCCCAGCTCGCCGCGAAGTTCATGAACTTCATGACCGCTTCCTGCTTCTTCGAGCCCTTGGCGATCGACCACAGCATGTTGTTGCCGACCGGCGACGAGAAGCGGAAGAACGTGTTGTTCGCCTTCGCGTCCAGCAGCGTCGGGATGAAGCCCTTCACCGTGTCGCCGCTCCCGCGAATGACGTCGTTCGGCCAGCCGATCTGCCAGTTCGCGAGGCCGAGGTGGTAACGGAGCGCCTTGCCCTTGTCTTGCACCTGCTGAGCCTTCATCGTCGCCGATTCCGGGTCGAGCAGGCCTTCGCGGTACGCCTTGTTCCAGAAGCTCATCGCCTTCCAGAAGGAATTGTTCTCGTCCGTGAACCTTGGCACGAGCTCGTTCTTCTCGATGTCCAGGTAGTTGAAGCCGCCGACCCCGGCGAAGCCGTCGTTGTGCGACGTGTTCCAGTCGACGTAGTCCCAGCCGCCGGAATCCGCGAACGGAATGCCGGTCAGATAAGTCTTCTGCCCTTCGGCATTCGTCGGCTCGAGCTCCTGCGCCTTCTTGCCGTAAGCGATCAGATCGTCCAGGCTCTTCAGCTCGCCGAGGCCGGACTGCTCCAGCAGATCGCCGCGAATCTGGAAGACGAGGTCATATCCCATCGGATAGAAGCTCTCGTCGCCGATCAGGCCGGGCACGAAGTACAGATTGTCCTTGCCTTCGGAATACATAAGCTTGCTGTAGTCGAGGCCTTCCTTGACGTTGGCCGTCAGATCGGAGCCGTACTGGGCGATCAGATCGTCCAGCGGCGTGATCATATCGTTCTTGAGCAGCAGCTTGTTGATGTTCATATCGCCGGTGATGATCAGGTCCGGCAGGTCGTTCGTGGCGATCAGCGTCGCCAGGCGCTGGTTCGCCTCGTCCTGGTTGCCGCCCGTGTTCACGAATTCGAGCTTCACGCCGATGCGCTGCTCGATCTCGTCCATGACCGGATTGTCCAGCACATTGGACGGCAGCGTTCCCGTGTTGGCGTGGAACACCTTGATCGTCACGGTCTCCTGCTTCGCTGCGGACGCCGACTCCGTCGCCGCCTGCGCCGTGCCGCTTGCTTCGCTGCCCCCGCTTGCCCCGCTGTTTGCGTTGTTGTTCCCGCCGTTCGAGCAGGCCGTCATGAATGCCATGAGTGCGGCCAGCGTCGCGACTCCGATGGATGATTTTCTCACTGAAGTGCAACCTCCCTGTAAGGTCTATTCTCTATCTATTCGGCTCTCGCCGCAACAGATCAATCGTGAATCTTGCCGATCAGCCCTTGACCGCGCCGATCATTATGCCCTTGACAAAATACCGTTGCAGCCAAGGATATACGAGGAACACCGGGACGACGACGAGAACGGTAATGGTCATTCGCAGCGACGTCGGCGTAATCGTCAGCGTATCCTGCGTTGCCGCCAGCAGGGCCGCGTCGCGCAGGCTGTAGGACTGGCTCTGCAGGAAGCGCAGCAGCATGAGCTGAAGCGTCATGAGCTCCTGCCTCGTGTTGTAGAGCAGGTTGTCCATCCAGTTGTTCCACTGGCCGACCGCCGCGAAGATCGTGATCGTCGCCAGAATCGGCTTGGACAGCGGCAGGGCGATGCGCGCGAATACGGTGAAGTAGCCGGCCCCTTCCAGCATCGCCGCTTCCTCCAGCTCCGGAGGCAACTGCTCGAAGTACGTCTTGATGAGCACGAGGAAGAAGGCGTTGATCATGCCCGGGATGATGTACACCCAGAACGTGTTCAGCAGATGCAGATCGTAGATCAGAATGTAGTTCGGGATAAGCCCCGCGTTGATGTACATCGTCATCACGATGGCGATGTACATCGGCTTGCGGAAGGGGGTCGCCCGCTTCGTCAGGCCGAACGCAAGCATCGAGCAGCCGATCAGCGTCAGCAGCGTTCCGAACACCGTCCGCCCGACCGAGATGAGCACCGGCCCGGTGAAGTCGTTCTTGCTGAAGATTTCGCTGTAATTCACCAGGGTCAGGCCGCGGGGCAGCAGGAAGCTCGGATTGCCCACGACCCGCGCCGGATCGGACAGCGAATAAATAAGAATGAAGTAGAACGGATAACAGGTCGCCAGCGCAAGCAGTCCGAGCGCGAGGTAGTTAAGCGAGCTGAATACCCGGTAGGACGGCGATTCCTTGATCATCGTAATTCCCTCCTTGCTTCGCGGCTCATAGAATCGACCGCCCGTTGATCCGTTTGCTGACCCCGTTCGCGATCAGGAGCAGCACGATGCTCACCACGGACTTCATCACCCCGACCGCCGTCGCGTACGAGAAGCTGAGCCCCTGCAGGCCGATCTTGTACGTGTACGTGTCCAGGTTCTCGAGCCGGTCCATAACCATCGGGTTCATGAACGTGAACATCTGCTCGAAGCCGCCGCCGGCCAACAGATTGCCGATGCCGAGAATAAACAGAACAACGAACGTCGGCATCATGCCGGGCAGCGAGATGTGCCGCGCTTCCCGGAACCGGCCCGCACCGTCGACGCGGGCGGCCTCGTACAGCTCCTGATCGATTCCGCTCAGCGCCGCCAGATAGATGATCGCGCCCCAGCCGAGCCCCTTCCACATGCCGACCAGCGTCTGGAAGTACCAGGCGATGCCGGAGTTGGCCAGCACGTCGGTCGGGGTGTCGATCAGCCCCAGATGGAGCAGCAGCCGGTTAAACGCGCCTTCGTCGACCGAGAAGAAGGAGAAGAAGATCGAATATACGATGATCCAGGAGATGAAGTTCGGGAACGACGACACCGTCTGGACGAACTTGCGGAACCGCAGCCGCCGCACCTCGTTCAGCAGCAGCGCCAGCACCATCGGAGCCGGCGACGTAATCAGGCCGAGGAGGCTCAGCACCAGCGTATTGCGCAGGGCGTGAAGGAATTGATCGTCCGACAGAATTCTCTCGAACTGCTTCAGCCCCACGAATTCCTGTCCCACAATCGACGTTCCGGGAAAATAATTCTGGAAAGCCATCAGCCAGCCGAACAGAGGAACGTAGTTGAACAGAACGACGAGAGCGAAGAACGGCAACGTCATCAGCATGAGCGGCAGCTTGACGCTGCGGAAGCTGGAGCCTCTCATGGCCGGCCGTCCACGATTCGTCTGATTGTCTCCAGCGGCACCTTCGGCTTCCGATCGTACGTGAGCAGCCCGTTGATCTCCTGCTCGACGTCCGTGAGCTGCGTATAGCAGAAGCCTTGCACGACCGGAGAAGCGAGCAGCGGACGAATGACGGCTTCGAGCCGTTCAAGGAAGTCCTCGTCGTTGTCGGCGCCGGAGTAGCCCCAGCCCTCCCAGTCGCTCTTCTTGAACGAGATGCCGCCGAATTCCGAGACGATCATCGGTTCTCCCTCGTATTCGGTGCCTCCGACATGGAGCTGGCGGTCGGCCGGCCTTGCGGCGATCGCCGTTCCCGTATCCGCGTAGCGCTCCGTCAGCTTCTCTTCGCGCCATTCGTAATCGTGGATCGTGAGCAGATCGCTCTTCATGTGCTCCCAGCCGTCGTTCGAGACGACGAACCGGTGCGGGTCGAGCGACTTCGTCAGATGGTACATCGCCAGCGCGTGCTGCTGCTCCCTCGCGTCGTGCATAATGTTCGGCACGCCCCAGCTCTCGTTCAGCGGCACCCAGGCGACGATGCACGGATGGTTGCAGTCGCGCTCGATCGCCGCCTGCCACTCCGCCGCGAAGCGCCGAATGTAGTCCTCGTGCATCTCGTAGGCGTTCGCCGTCTCGCCCCAGACGAGCAGACCGAGCTTGTCGCACCAATACAGATAACGCGGGTCCTCGATCTTCTGGTGCTTGCGCGCCCCGTTGAAGCCCATCTCCTTGGTCAGTTCAACGTCTCTGCGAAGATCGTCGTCGGTCGGAGCGGTGAGCAATCCGTTGGGAAAATACCCCTGGTCCAGCACGAGCTTCATGTAGTACGGGTGGTTGTTGAGGCAGACGCGGCCCTTCTCGATGGAGATTTTCCTCATGCCGAAGTAGCTGTCGACCCGGTCGACCTCCCGGCCGTCCACGGTCAGCACGAGCTCCAGGTCGTACAGATGCGGATGCTCCGGCGACCACCAGCGATTCCATCGGCTGTCGTGGTAGTTGTAGTCGTTCAAGGCGATCACGTGGTTGGTCACGCTCTTGCCGATCGAGAACGAGGATGCCGCCTCGACCGCGCCGTTAAACGTCGCCGTCGCTCTCAGCTCCACCTTGCCCGAAGCCGATTCGAGGCCGCTGACGAAGGCGCGAAGCCCGCATGTGTTCGCATCGATGTCGGGCGTCAGCTTGACGCGTTCGAGGCGGATGCCGCCGACCGGCTCCAGCCATACCGTCTGCCAGATGCCCGTCGTCCGCGTGTAGAAGATCGTCTCCGACTGATCCTTCCAATACTGCTTGCCGCGAGGCACGGCCAGATCCCGGGCATAGTCCTCCGCGCGGACGACCAGCTCGTTGGCGCCTTCTTGCAGCGCGTCCGTGATGTCAAAGGAGAAGCCGATATGGCCGCCTTCGTGCTCCCCGACCTTGTTGCCGTTCACCCAGACGGAAGCCGAGTAATCGACCGCTCCGAAGTGAAGCAGCACCCGCTTGCTCCGGCAGCTCTCCGGCAGCTCGAAGCTTCGCTTGTACCAGACGACGTCGTGCGCCGACGGATCGCCGATGCCGCTCAGCCTGCTCTCGAAGCAATACGGCACCTCGATTGTCTTCGAGAACTTGCGGCCGCCGAGCTGCCACCGTTCGCGCAAGCCCGCCCTTCCGTCGTCGAATTCGAACTCCCATTGTCCGTTCAGGTTCATCCACTCGGCCCGTTTGAACTGCGGGCGCGGATATTCGTCTCTTGCCATAGGCGGTCCCTCCATGCGCTAACCTGCCGGCCTTGCGAGCCGGTCTGTCTGTATCCTTATGGTAGCCAAGAAGGACCGCCGGAGCAGTTCATAAATTGCGACATCCGATTCTAAAAATTAATAGAGAAGAGGCCGCCGCACGTTGCCGATCCCCCGTCAGAAGGAATCGTTAAGCGACTGGCGCGTCAGAAGCGGCAACTGCTCGATCTCGTCGATCGACATGCTGCCGAACCGGTCTTCCAGCAGAGCGAGCGGCTCCAATTGCGCGACCGTGCACCAGGTCAGCCAGACGCCGACGCCGTAATACTTGAATTCGGTCACGTCGCCGCCTTCCTCGACAAGTCCCGGATACGCGTAGCCGATCGTCCCGTCCCAATCGGTCGTCCGGTTGGCGTTGTTCTGCAGAATGCGGGCCATGCTCAGGTAGTGGGAGTCCCCCAGGAACAGGTAAAGCCGGTAATAAGCCGCTCCCATATAGGCCATGTACATGTCGGTATACGAGTGTCCCGTCGCGACAAGGCTCTGCCCGATCAGGCCGCTGTCCGGGAACGGAGAGTAATCGCTTGTCGTCACATAGCCGTCGGTCGCCTTGGCCGGGGCGTTGCGGTCATTGTCGTAGGAAGAAGCGGTCGTCGGCTTGTTTAGCGCGACATTGACGTTGTCGGACGCCCGGAACACCTTCAGCTCCCACAGGCTGACCCAGTCCCCCGGCGCTTCCGTCCCCGTTACCGTCAGGCGAACGTAACGGGCGTTCGCGCTGCCCGTATCCGCGTAATTCGGATTGCCGTCCGCCGTATTCCCCGTCTTGTCCGCGAACGTCGTCCAACTGCTGCCGTCGGTCGACACTTCGATTTTGTATTGGTAATACTTGTTCGCGAACTCGAAGTACGACTCGACCCGGTTGATCGCCGTCGTCTCGCCGAGATCGACCTGCAGCCATTGCGGCTTCGCGTCGCCCGCCGCCGCCCAGCGCGTTCCGCCCGGCGTCACCGTATAGTTCCACGCATACGTCCAAGTCTCCGTATACGTCGCCGCCCCTTGCGCCGCCTCCAGCCACTTGGCCGTCTTCGTCGCGTCGTACAGCGCGAGGAAGGCATTGATCGCAAGCGCGCCGGCTTCCTTGTCGATCGTGTTGTTGTTGTCCGACGTGCCGCCGACATACTGCGTCGTCCGGTACACGTTCGCGTAGGCGTAATCCCCCGCCGCGACAGCCGCGTCCAGATAGTCCGCGTCGTTCGTCGCCTTGTACAGCTTGAGCAGGAAGCGGATCGGGTTCGTCGTGTTGAACTTGCCCGTGTGGACCGGACTGCCCGCCTGATTGTAGATGCGGTAATAGGAGCCGTCCGCATTCTGGTTGTCCACGAGCCAGTCGCCGAATGTCGCGGCGTAATTCAGCCAAGCCGTCTTCGTCTGGCCGTTCTCCTTCATGACCCGGTACGCGTCGACGACGCCTTCCATGCCGTCGCTGACCGTGCGCAGGTCCACGTCGTAGGCGCGGAACGAGCCGCCGGACTCGTATGGCTCGTACCAGATGCGCGGCAGGCCGGACGACGTCATCGAGTTGGTCGCCCAGAAGTCGACCATCGCGGTTCCCTTGCCCAGAATGCCGCTGTCGCCGTTGTCGAGGCCGTAACGGATCAGTTGGTAGGCCGCAGGGATCTGCTGGCCCACGAAGCCCATCGACATGCCGTTGCCCGTAATCGTGCCGTCCGGAATGGACGCCTTGAACGGCAGCCCGGTGACGCCGTTATAATTCTGCGCGTACGTATCGAGCAGGTCGATCGCGTTGCCGTACACGTCGGACACGTCGACCGTCTGCACCTGCGGATTATACTGGTCGTAATAATACCGCCACGTCGTCTCCATCGCCGCGTTGTAGTCGGTGCCGGAGGAGAACTTGAGCACAAGCTCGTACTCTTGCGAGAAGTTCGCCTCCACCGGATGGCTGCGGCGCGTCCAGCCGCCGCTTAAGTAGCTCTTCTCGCCTTCCATGCCCGGGTAGACGAAGTCCAGGGACGGCTGCGCCTCCTTGCGAATGCCGAGGCTCCCGAACTGGATCGAGCCGTCGACCAGCCAGGCCGAGCTGCGCTCGTCGACGCCGGAGGAGGCGTTCGCATCGATGTGGCCAAGCGCCGCGATGTCGCCGCTTGCCTTGTTCTGCATCATCAGGAACGGCAGCGTCAGCCGCATCTCCCGGATGTAGAAGTAGTCGGCGGAGAAGCCCTTGCCGAGCGAGCCGGCGACGGCATTCTCGTTCTGCTTGTACCAGACGCCCGGCGCCAGCATGTCGTACTCGGTCATGCTCTCCGGGCTGGCGGGAGCGAGGCTGAACCTCGTGTTGAAGCCGGCGTCCCGGCTGTCCGCGCGGACAACCGTCGCCGTCCGGGATACCTTGAAGGCGCCCGTCGCGTCATTGGCCGAATACACGTCTTGGAAGGAGATCCGGCTGCCGTTGTCCGTCGTGACCGTTCCGCTCATCGTCAGCGCGCTTCCCGACCATGACGCGCTTGTGTAGGCGGCCTCGAAGGAGCGCATGTTGCCGTAAGCGTCCTTGATCAGCACCGACTCGGGCCGCTCCTGGCCGTATACCCGCTCGCCGCTCGCCCGGTAGATGCCGATGCCGTAGCGGTTCGGCCCGACGGTGTCCGCCTTCAGCCGATAGTCGCCGGAAGAGAGCTGGCTGGTCGAAGCCGCCAGGCTCTCCGGCCCGAACGCCTTGAACTCGTACAGGCTCGCCCACATGCCGGACGAAGCGGCCCCCGTCACCGTAATCCGAATATAACGGCCCGTCTGGCTGCCCGTATCGGTGTAGGCAGGGTTCGCGACGACGGCATTCGCCGTCCGGTCGGCGAACAGGTTCCACTGCGAACCGTCCGGCGACACTTCGATCTTGTATTGGTAGTAGGTATCGGCGAACTCGAACGTCGCCTCCGTCCGCGCGATCGTCATCGACTGGCCGAGGTCGACCTGCAGCCATTGCGGCTTCGAGCTGCCGTCCGCCGCCCAGCGCGTGCCCTTGGAGTCGCCGTCCACCGCAAGCGACGGACCATGGGCCGCATCCTGCGAGCTGCTGGCCGTCGCCGTCTTGCCCTGCGCGAGATTAAGCGTGCCCAGCACCTTGAACTCCTTGATGCTTGCCCACACGCTCGAATGCTGCTGCCCCGTCACCGTGATGCGCACATAGCGGGCGCTCGCGCCGCCCCGATCCTCGTAGAGAGGATCGCCAAGCGCGGTATTCCCCGTCTTGTCCGCGAACGTCGTCCACGCAGACTGGTCCTGGGACACCTCGACCTTGTACTGATAGTACGAGTCGGCGAACTCGAAGAATGTCTGCGTCGCCGCGATCCAGTAGCTCTGTCCCAGGTCGACCTGCAGCCACTGCGGCTTCGAGCTGCCGTCCGCCGCCCAACGCGTCGTCGCCGAATCGCCGTCCACCGCAAGCGCCGCCGCGTGTGCGCTGTCCTGCGTCGATGACGCCGTCGCCGTCTTGCCAAGCGCGACGTTCCGCACATCCTCCAGCTCCTTCGGCTCGATGCGGAACTCCTTGATGCTCGCCCACATGCCGGAAGTCTGCGTCCCGGTCACCGTAATGCGAACGTAACGGGCCTCCGCCGCGCCCGTATCCCGGTAGGCTCCGTCCGCCAGCGCCGTATTGCCGGTGCGGTCGGCGAACATCGCCCAGGACGAGCCGTCTGCGGACGTCTCGACCTTGTACTGGTAGTACGAGTCCGTGAACTCGAACGACGTCCTCACCTCCGAGATGCTCTGCGAGCGGCCCAGGTCGACCTGCAGCCATTGCGGCTTCGAACTGCCGTCCGCCGCCCAGCGGGTGCCCGAGTCGCCGTCGATCGCCTTGGCCGCCCCGTGCGCGGCATCTTGCACCGACGACGCCGTCGCGGTCCCGGTGAGCGCCACGTTCACGTCCTCGCTCGCCCCCGCGCTTCCCGATGTTGGCCACACCCCCAACAGAGCCGAGAAAGTAAGCGTATACAGACAAACCCGTGCGATCACGCTCATCAACCGATTTTTGCCCATTGTGATCCTCCATTCGCGATAAATTCCACCCCATTGTAGGTCCCCCCGCAGCCCCGCACTATTCAAAAAGTAACGAAATCGTATCTAAAAAAATAAAGAGTTGAGCAATCGGCGGGATTGTTGGGGGTGCTGGCGGGCGATCCACGAGGTTGGGGGGCGGAATGCGGGGAGACGGTGCGTTGAAAGACAGAACGTGGGAAGACAGTGCGTCGAAAGACGGAATGTGTGGAGACAGTGCGCTGAAAGACGGATGAATGGCGTGAAACGGGCTGGGTGCCGGATTGGAGGATGGAGCGACTCGAGCTGGAGCTTGGTGACGGCGCTGGATGCCGGGTGCTGAGGTGAGCGATTGGAGTAACTGGGGATGGCGCTGCAGGCTGGGTTGGGAGAATGGAGTAACTGAGATGGGTTAGTTTGTTTGGGAGTAGGCGAGAACTGGGGCGTTCGGGGCGGCGCGGTCGTGCGTTGGCATCCCTGCGTGCTCGCTGAGGCTCGATGGTGCGCCATCCAGCGAGATGAATGTGATTTTTCACATTCATTATTGAATTTCGGGGCCATGAACATGAAATTTCACATAAAACCCGCGTAATCGCGGTATCCGAGAGAATTATATGTGAAAAACCGCATTCGTTCCGCACACTCCCCCTCCGCGCCCCCTTCTCTGCCCCTCGCATCCCCCAACACCAACAAAAAAGGGTGCCTTATCCCTTCGATTCAGGGGGCCCCCTTCGCACGCAGCCCTGAATCGAAGGGATAAGAGACTATTTTGCGCAACTAGCACCCAGCCCGTGCGCCAGCCCCTCCGAGCAGTCCCCCCCTCCCGCCAACCCCCGCGAGCTTACGCCCTGATTCCTCCCCGAGCCTCCTCCTCCGCTCCGGCTGCCCGAAGAGGTGTCCGCGAGCGGAAAGGCGCGCCTCCGAGCAGCCGCAGCCCGTTCAGAATCACGAGGATGGTGCTGCCCTCGTGCCCGACGACGCCGAGCGGAAGCGCCAGCCCTGCGGCGAAGTTGCCGGCGATGAGCAGCGAGATGACGCCGAGCGCGAAGGCGATGTTCGCCTTCACGATTCGCCTCGTGCGCCGGCCCAGCTCGACGGCGTCGGCGATGCGCCCGATATCGTCGTTCATCAGAACAATGTCGGCCGTCTCCAGCGCGGCATCGCTGCCGGCGCCTCCCATCGCGATGCCGACGGAAGCGACGGCGAGAGCCGGGGCGTCGTTGACGCCGTCGCCGACCATCGCGACGGAACGGAAGCCCGCGCCGAGCTCCTTCACCTTGGCGACCTTGTCCTCCGGCAGAAGCTCGGCGAACACTCGCGCGATGCCAAGCTCCCCGGCGATCGCCGCTGCCGCCCGGCGGCTGTCGCCCGTCAGCATCGCCACTTCGATGCCCATGCCGCGAAGCCGCGCGACAACGCTCTTCGCCTCCGGCCGAACAACGTCGCGCAGGGCGATAATGGCGACGACGACATTCTCCCGGTAAAGCACGGTCACTGTTTTGCCTTGCGCTTCAAGCTCGGCGGCGACCCGCGTCCACTCCGCCGAACGCTCCTCCTCGGCCGGCACGCCGAGCTCCGCCTTGCCCAGCCTCCATGTCTCGCCTTCCCATTCCGCCTGGATGCCCCAGCCGATCAAGGCCTGGAAGCCGGACGGACGGCGAAGCGCCAGCCCTCTGCTCTCCGCCTCCCGGACGATCGCGCGGGCAAGCGGATGCTCCGACAGGCTCTCCAGCGACGCCGCAATGCGAAGCGCCTCGGACTCGCCCACTCCGCCGAACGCCGCAACATCGGTGACGTCCGGCCGGCCGAGCGTCAGCGTCCCCGTCTTGTCGAAGGCGATCGCCCGGATGCCCGCAATCGCATCGACGTGGGCGCCGCCCTTGAAGAGCAGCCCGTGCCGCGCGCCCGAAGAGATCGCCGCCAGCACGGCCGGCATCGTCGCTGCGACAAGAGCGCACGGCGAGGCGACGACAAGGAACACCATCGCCTTGTAGAACGTCGACTCCCACGAAGCGCCGAGCAGCAGCGGCGGCGCCAGAATCAGCAGCGCTGTCGCCAGCAGCACGAGACGAACGTAAATCCGCTCAAGCTTGTCAATGAACCGTTGGGTTGCCGGCTTCTCGCTCTGTGCTTCCTGCACGAGCCGGATCATTTTCGTCAGCAGGGTGGAATCGCTTCGCTTCGTCACCTCGATGAACAGCGCGCCTTGCCCGTTCAGCGTCCCGGCGAATGTCTCGTCGCCCTGTCCCTTGTCGACCGGCAGCGACTCTCCGGTAATCGACGCCTGGTTGACGGAAGAGGTGCCTTCGCGCACAAGTCCGTCCGCCGGAATCCGTTCGCCCGGACGAACGAGAATCACATCCCCCACGTTCAGGCTCTCGATCGGGACCACGCTCTCGCCCTCCTCGGAACAGCGCACCGCCGTCTCGGGCTTCAGCCCCATCAAGGAGGAGATGTCCCGGCTGCTCCGGTCCATCGTGTACGTCTCGAGCGCCCCGCTCAGCGAGAAAATAAAAATAAGAACGGCGCCCTCCGTCCAGTAGCCGATTCCGGCGGCTCCGATGGCGGCGACGATCATGAGCAGGTTGACATCAAGTTCCTTCTCCCGGACAAGAGTCAGCCATCCTTCCTTCGCTTTGGCGAAGCCGCCGACGAGGAACGCCAGCACATAGACGGCGATCGAGGCCGACTCCGCGGCGGACGACAAGCTCCATGCGACGGCGATCAGCAGACCGCTCGCAAGCGCGGCCAGCCCTTCCCCGTATCTCTTCAGATCCTCTCCGAGCTGCATCCGCGCCCGCTTGCGCCCGAGGCTCCCGCTTGCGTTCGGCAATTGCTCCTCCTGCCATCCGGCTTGCTTATCTTGATATTCGGCTTGCCCCTGCGCCGGCTCCATCGTCCGGTTGATCGTCGGCTTCATTGTGGTGTTCATGTGTGAACAACTCCTTCTGGTGAGAATGAATCCCATTATTACGGCCCTTAAAACGGCACATGCAGCCTCCGGTTAAGGAGACTGCACGGTAAGCGAGAGGGTTCTCGCGCGCTTTTGTATGGAACCTGCTTGTGCTGCTTTTTTGTCTACTTTAGAATAATTATAATTTAAGAAAAAGTAAAGAGTAAATCAAACAATTGGGCGAAGCGGGTGTGCGAGCGTGCGGAACTGCGAATTCATCGCGAAGAGGCGTCCCCTCTATCTCGAGGATAACGCCTCCGGCTTCAAAATTCTGTAATTTGGATCATAGCTGCCTGGCGGGCTGGTTGGTTGGTTGGTTGGTTGGTTGGCGAATTGGCGGATAGCATGAACTGAACATGCCGAAGAGCGCTTCTGTCATCGCAAGAATGACGGGGGCGCTCTTGGTCTTTGGCGATCTCTATCTCGATCTCGTATCGGTTTAACAAACGAATGTGAAAAACCGCATTCATTTACGGCAATCGGGGCGCTTTGGGCCGATGAATGCTAAATTTAACATATATCACGGACAAACGCCCCCTCAGCCTCCAGATAAATGTGAAAAACCGCATAAAAACGTCATTTTCCGCTATAAACGCGCCGATGAATGTGAAAATTCGTATAAAACCGGGCGCAAACGGGCGGCGGCGTTCATCACTCTAGCAACCCGAAGTACCCCTCCGCGTTCCGGTAGCAGATGTCGCGAATCATCTCGCCGATATAGTCGTAATCCATCGGCAGCTCGCCCTCCTCCATCCACGTCCCGAACAGGCCGCACAGCACCCGGCGGAAGTACTCGTGGCGCGGGAACGACATGAAGCTGCGCGAATCGGTCAGCATGCCGACGAACGCGCTGATCAGCCCGATGCTCGACAGCGCCTTGAGCTGCTGGATCATCCCTTCCTTCTGGTCGTGGAACCACCACGCGGAGCCGAGCTGCAGCTTGCCGCGGACGCCGCCGCCCTGGAAGTTGCCGATTGTCGTCGCGATGAGCTCGTGATGGTACGGATACAGCGAGTAGACGATCGTCTTCGGCAGCCGGTCCTCCCTGTCGAGCGCGTTCAGCACCCCGTTCAGCGATCTCGCCAGCGAGTAGTCGAGAATCGAATCGTAGCCGCTGTCCTTGCCGAGCAGCGCGGACATGCGGTCGTTGTTGTTGCGGATGGCGCCGATGTGCAACTGCATCGTCCAGCCCTTGGCATGGTACCGCTCGCCGAGCCGCAGCAGCAGCCAGGTCTGGTAAGCCGCGGCATCGGCTTCCGACACCGCCCTTCCCCCGAGCGCGTCCTTCAGGATGCGGGCGATCCCGGATTCCGGGGCCGGAGCGTAGGGCAGCTCGCCGAAGCCGTGATCGGAGAGGCGGCAGCCCGACTCGTGGAAAAACGCAATTCGAGAGTCGATCGCCGCCAGTAGCCCCGGCAGGCCCTCGATCGCCGTGTTCGACGTCTTCCCCAGCTCGGCGATGTAGGCCGGGAAGTCCGGCCTCCGGATGTCGAGAATCCGATCCGGTCGGAACGTCGGCGCGACCTTCGCCCGAATCGCCGGGTTATCCCGGATGGCGGCGTGGTCCGCGAGCGAATCGATCGGATCGTCCGTCGTGCAGACGGCGCGCACCTTGAAGCGGTCCAGAATGCCCGCGCCGGTGAAGGCAGGCTCCGAGAGCCGCTCGTTCGCCCGGTTCCAGACGGCCTCCGCATTGTCTTCCGTCAGCCGCTCCTCGATGCCGAAGTACCTCGACAGCTCCAGATGCGTCCAGTGATACAGCGGATTGCCCGCCATCGCCGGAGCCGCCTTCGCCCAGACGAGGAACTTGTCCTTGTCCGAGGCGTCGCCGGTAATGAACCGCTCGTCCACGCCGAGCCAGCGCAGCGCCCTCCACTTGTAATGGTCCCCGTTCAGCCAGAGCTCCGTCAGGTTGCGGAACGGCTGCCCCGACGCGATTCTCCTCTGGTCGAGATGGCTGTGATAGTCGAGAATCGGCATCTCCGCCGCGTAATCGTGGTACAGGCGCCTGGCGCTTTTGCTCGTCAAGAGCAATTGTTCCGTTGGAAAAACAGCTGTCATATCCGTACATTCCCCCCATGCGAGTTCGTCTCCGATTTACAGTTCCATACTACCATACAAGTGTGGTAGTATGGAATGGAAAGGAGTCGATTCGCCATGCCATTCCTCGGACAGACGCCGATCCCGTCCGCCAGAGACGTCGTCTACTCGAAGCTGAAGAGCCAGATTCTAAGCCTTGAGCTCCCTCCCGGAGCCGCCTTGTCCGAGAAGGAGTCCTCTCTCGCCTTTAACGTAAGCCGGACGCCGGTTCGCGAGAGCTTCCTCCGGCTCGCCCAGGAAGGGCTTGTCCAGGTGCTGCCGCAGCGCGGCACGTTCGTCTCCCTGATCGACCCCGAGCTGGTCGAGGAGGCGCGCTTCATGCGCGAGCAGCTTGAGAAGGCGGTTATTCGCCTTGCCTGCGACAGCTTCCCGGCGGACAAGCTTGCGGAACTGCGCGCCAACCTGAAGGAGCAGCGCGAGAGCATGGAGCGCAAGGACGATCTTCGGCTGTTCGAGCTCGACGAGAGCTACCATCGGACGCTGTTCGAAGGCTGCGGCAAGCTCAATACGTGGGCGGTCATCCAGCAGATGAACGCGCACCTGAACCGCACCCGGCTGCTTCGGCTCTTCTCGGACCACCAGTGGAACCACCTGTACGACCAGCATGAGAGGATGGCGGACGCCATCGAGGCGCACGACGCGGCCTTGGCCGAGAGCACGATGCAGGAGCACCTGCTGCTCAGCGTCAAGGATCAAGTCGTCCTGCGCGAGAAGTACCCGCATTACTTCATCTAAGGAGGAATCGCAAGCTATGAGAATGGGCTTCCGTTGGTTCGGCGAAGGCAACGACACCGTCTCCCTCGCCCAGATCCGGCAGATTCCGGGCGTGGAGACGATCGTCTGGTCGCTTCACGACGTTCCCGCCGGCGAAGAATGGCCGATGGACAAGATCGTCGCGCTGCGCGACGAGGTCGCCGCCGGCTTCAACATCGATGTCGTCGAGAGCGTCAACGTCCATGAGGACATCAAGCTCGGTCTGCCGAGCCGGGACCGCTATATCGAGAATTACAAACGAACAATCGAGAAGCTTGGAGAAATCGGCGTCAAGGTCATCTGCTACAACTTCATGCCGATCTTCGACTGGCTCCGTACGGACCTGCACAAGGAACTGGAAGACGGCTCCACCGCGCTATTCTACGAGAAGGCTCGCATTGACAATATCGACCCGTTCGACCTGGTCGCCAAGATCAACGAGAATTCCGCGCTGACGATGCCGGGCTGGGAGCCGGAGCGGCTTGCGCATCTGACCTCGCTGTTCGAAGCCTACAAGGGCGTCACGGAGGAGAAGCTGTGGGACAACCTGAAGCACTTCCTGGACGAGATCGTTCCCGTTGCCGCGAGGAGCGGCATCCGGATGGCGATTCACCCGGACGATCCGCCGTGGTCCATCTTCGGGCTGCCGCGCATCATGACGGGCCAGGCGAACTTCCGCCGCTTCCTGAAGCTGCACGACCACCCAAGCAACGGCATCACGCTGTGCAGCGGCTCGCTCGGCGCGAATCCGGACAACGACCTCATCGCCATGATCCACGAGTTCAAGGACCGGATTCCGTTCGCCCACATCCGCAACGTGCGACGCTACGACAACGGGGACTTCATCGAATCGTCGCACCGCACGCAGGACGGCAGCGTCGACATCGCGGGCATCGTGCAGGCGTATCACGACATCGGCTTCACCGGCTATGCTCGTCCCGACCACGGCCGCCATCTGTGGGGCGAAGTGTGCCGGCCCGGCTACGGGCTGTACGACCGGGCGCTCGGCATCATGTATCTGTGGGGCGTATGGGACGCGGCAGCGCGCAGCGCCAATAAGGAGGGGTCTCGATGAGCGGACTTCCGCTGCACACCTCCCTAAGCGGCAAGGTTGCCGTCATTACCGGAGGCTCGGGCGTGCTGTGCCGGGCGATGGCGATCGAGCTGGCCCGCCAGGGCGCCAAGGTTGCCATTCTTAATCGCACGGTGGAAAAGGGACAGGCCGTCGTAAGCGACATTGAGCGCAGCGGAGGAACGGCGATTGCCGTCGCTTGCGACGTGACGAACGCGGACAGCGTGCGCGAGGCGGAGCGCGCCGTCACCGAGCGGCTCGGCCCGTGCGACATTCTGCTGAACGGAGCCGGCGGCAATCATCCGAGCGCGAATACGACGAACGAGACGTTCAGCCTGGACGATCTCGGCCGCGAAGGCGTCACGACGCTGTTCGACCTGAGCATCCCCGGCTTCCGCAACGTGCTGGACCTGAACTTCATGGGGACGATGATCCCGACGCAGATTTTCACCCGTTCCATGACCGAACGCGGCGGAGGCGTCGTGCTGAACGTCTCGTCCATGAGCTCGTTCAGCCCGATGACGAAGGTCGCCGCCTATGGCGCGGCCAAGGCCGCGGTCAACAACTTCACGCAGTTCCTCGCCGTCCACCTGGCCGAGTCGAACATTCGCGTGAACGCGATCGCGCCCGGCTTCTTCGAGACGGAGCAGAACAAGACGCTGCTCCGCCACGCGGACGGCAGCCTGACCGCCCGCTCGAACAAAATTCTTGCGCATACCCCGATGCGCCGGTTCGGCGTGCCGGAGGACCTGCTCGGAACGGTGCTGTGGCTGCTCGACAACGACACGTCCAGCTTCGTCACCGGAGCGGTCATCCCCGTCGACGGCGGCTTCATGGCTTACTCCGGCGTGTAAGGAGTCTCGGGCGAGCGAGAGTAAGAACAATGGGCAAGGGAGCTTCATCCGTCCGATTCGGCGGAAGGAGCTCCCTCTTTCTATGTGGAGACGTTGCGCTTATAATTGATAATAATTATCACCCGCCTCGAACAAGGAGCCTTGCCGATGAATGAGCGTCCAATTGATGCACAGCCCGCTTCCCTTCCCCTGTTCCGCTTCGATTGTCTCGATCGTCTCGAGGGCGAGCGCCTGCCCGCTTCCGCCGCACCGGGCTCTCCGTCGGTTCCGGCCGCTATCGCCGCGTCGAAGCGAGCGTTCGCCGAGCTCCATACGCTGCTTCTCGTCGACGAAGGGCAAGGCAATCTCGTCGTGGACGGACGCGTCTACTCCCTGGAACGAGGCAAGAGCTTGCTGCTCGCTCCGGGAATGCTGATTGAGAGCGAACCGGATGGCCTGGCTTCGCTGCGCGGCTTCCGGCTCGGCTTCGAGGCTCTTCGGGAGGCGACGGATGGCGGGAGCCGACGGGTTTTCCGAGCGGCGGCGTGCCTCGGCATCGACAGGGTCGAGCTGCCGCGGGCCTGGTTCCGCGAGCTGCACCATCTGGCTTCGCGGCTCGCCGCTGCCCGCGCGCTTCCGCCGCAGCAGCGCGACTTCAAGATGCAGCCGCTCTTCTATGCGCTCGTCTATCGGCTTCTGGAGCTGCTGGCGGAGGACCGCAGCCAGGAAGCGGACCGGGCCATCCTCCGCGTCGTCCGGGAGATGGAGCTTCGTTACCAGGAGCCGCTGTCCCGGGACGGGCTGGCCGGAATCGCCGGCATGAGCCCATGGCACTTCTCCCACACCTTCAAGAAGGAGACCGGCGCTTCCCCGCATCGCTTCCTCGCCGGCATTCGCATGAAGCGCGCGCAGGAGCTTCTCCTGACCGGAGCCGAATGGCGCGATGTCGCGCTCCGGGTCGGCTACGCGGAGGAGACAAGCTTCCGCCGCGCGTTCAAGGAGGCGGTCGGCCTCTCGCCCGCCGCATTCGCGAGCCGGAAGAACGAGCGGATCGCCTCCGTGAGCTACCACTATGCGGCTCATCTGCTCGCGCTGGACATCGTCCCTTATGCGGCGCCGATCGACCGCTCCCGCGAGCAGCATCGCCGCGGCTTCCACGACCGCATTCCGGTCCATCTGAAGCGGGGCAAGAGCATGCCCCCCGAGCTCTGGCGCTACAACCTGCAGCACCTCGCCGACTCGCGGCCTCAGATTATTTTGCATGACGAGAACATCCCGGACGAGGTGGAGGAACAACTGCGCAAGATCGCCCCGGCCGTCGCCATCCCGTGGATGGCGGACAACTGGCGCACCCAATTCCGGCGCATCTCCGCCATTCTCGGGAAGGAGCGGGAAGCGGCCGAATGGATCGGGAACTACGAGCTCCGGGCGGCGGACATCGGCTCCCGCATTCGCGAACGCGTCGGAGAAGGGACGGTCGCCTTGCTTCACATCATGCTGGGGGAGCTCGTCATCTACGGGAAGCGCAACGGAGGAGCCGTCCTCTTCGAGGACTTGAAGCTCCGCCCCGCTTACGAATGGGACGGAAGCGACGTCTTCCGGACGATCGCCGAGGATGATCTGACGCGCTGCGATCCCTCGCGAATTCTGCTTGTCGTCGACTCGGACGATGCTTCCGTCGACCGCTGGGAACGGCTTCGCCGGAGCGCGGAGTGGAACGGCCTTCGCGCCGTGCGGGAAGACAAGCTGCACCGGATCGCGGAGACGCCGTGGCTGGAATACTCTCCGCACGCTCATGCGCTGGTGCTGGAGGAAGCGCTCCGGCTGTTCAGAGGCTAATGGAATTCCGGGCACTCCGTTGATGCTGCCAAATCTTGTGATGGGAGCTGCGGGCGCGCCATCGGTGCGCAGGACGGAAGCTCGGACGGACAATCGGTGCCCGTGACGGACTCCCGCCCGCACAATTTGTGCGCGGAATTCCGCACCTTTCGCTCTGGAGCGGGGAGAGGGACGGTGGTAGAATGGCTAACAGTGAGAATTATTATCATCCGTACATTCGCGTGTACACCACAAAGGGGATTCGTCATGCATCGCAAGCTCTTCACATCTCGCCGCTCCGCCGTCCTGTCCGTCTGCGCCCTCTCCTCCGTCCTTCTGCTCGGAGGCTGCGGCTCGAATTCCGACTCGGGTTCCTCGGGCTCCTCCGCGTCGCCGGCCGCCTCTCCTTCCGCTTCGTCTGCAAGCTCTGCGACGGCATCTCCTTCGGCCTCCGTCGAGAGCCGGGAATACACTCACCTGATGGGCACGATCACGCTCGAAGGCAAACCGGAGAGAATTGTCGCTCCCTACCTCGAAGACGCGCTCGTGACGCTCGGCATTACTCCGGCTGCCAAGTGGGCGTACGGGGATCTCGTGCAGGAATACCTTGAGCCGTACATCAAGGACGTTCCGAAGCTGGACTTCACGGACGGCCTGAACAAGGAAGCGCTCGTCGGAACCGATCCCGACCTGATCGTTCTGTACACGCCGGACCTTGCCGCCGAAGGCGCTTATGATCAGTTCAGCCAGATCGCTCCGACGTATGTTTTCCAAGATGCGACCGTCTCCTGGAAGGATACGCTTAACGTGATCGGCGACATGACCGGCACGTCCGACAAGGCCGACGCCGCCATCGCCGAATACGACAGCAAAGTCGCTGACGCGAAGGAGAAGCTGCAGCCGTATGTCGAAGGCAAGACGTTCGCCGTCATCCGCGCGAAGCCGAAGGAGATTCAACTGATGGACGGGACATACTACAGCGGCCCGGTGCTGTACGCCGACCTCGGGCTCACGCCGCACAAGCTCGTGAAGGAATGGAGCTGGGACTACGCGCAGGCGCTGTCGCTCGAGAAGCTCCCCGAGCTCGACGCCGACTACCTGTTTATCCTCGTGCAAGGCGAGCAATCGCGCCCGCTGCTGGAGGAGTTCCAGAGCAGCGCGCTGTGGCAGTCGCTTCCCGCCGTCAAGGCAGGCCATGCCTACGAGATGCCGAGCAATTACTGGATGGCCAGCGGCGCCATCGCCAACTCGCTGAAGATCGACGACGTCGTCCGCACGCTCGTTCCGTAACCGCGCATCGGAGACGATGATGAGACCGGTGAAGCCAGTAAAGCCGCTTTGGGCCTGCGGGACCGGGATTTATGTGAAAAACCACATTCGTGCAGCACGATAGCGGGCAGTTTGGACGATTCTATGTGAAAAACAGCATACACAGAGGAGATTCCGGCTCGAGTTGCCGCATGTATGCGAAAAAACGCATAAAACGCCGAGATTCCCGCCCATCGAAGCCAACGAATGTGAAAAACCACATAAAACCGCGCAAAACGTCGGATCGCAATCCGACTGCGGTTGACAGCAGACAATCCATTCTTCATAATAATGGTAATAAAGTCGGGGAAGCACCTCGCAAAGTCGAACACGAGTTGTGTTTCTTTGCCGGGGTGCTTGTTTTTTTATTAGGAGAGGTGAAGCCGCATGAAGAAGAGAACCTATGACGAGCTTATCCGGGAAACTCCCGTGACGTACGAGATGTACGCCAATATGGTCGACGATGGCAATCGTTACGAGATCTCTGACGGCGTGCTGGAGCTCATGAGTCCATCTCCTACATTTACGCACCAGTCGATTGCCGACGAGTTGTTGCATTTACTCAAACTCAGTTGCCGCAACGATTATGTCATCGTCTCCTCTCCAATTGATGTCATCTTGTCCAACACGGAAGTCCGGCAGCCGGATCTTGTTGTCATTCACCGAAGCCGAATGTCGATCATTAGCAACAGAGGCATTAACGGAGCTCCCGATCTGGTGGTGGAAGTCGCCTCCGAGCATTCGCGCCGAAGGGACAAGGTGAAGAAGCGGGTCGTGTATGCTCAGTACGGCGTGCCGGAATATTGGATTGTCGACCTCTCTAATTTAACGTTGGAGCAATATGTATTGGATGGAACCCGCTACGAACTGACCGAAGTTTATTCCGGGAACGACACGATCCATTCGCAGACAATGCCCTGCGCCTCGTTCAGCATGAACGGGATCGTGCAGAGCCTGCCCGTGCCGCCTGACGCGCTGGAGTGAATGCGATACGCTCTCCGGCGCCAACCTGTCCAACGTCCATGAACAGGTTCAACTATCGGATCGTCCTATGTTATGATAAATCATAAGAACGCCTCTGTTCTCCCCTCGGAATCTATTTCCGTATTTATGATAGAAGCGAGTTGAACCACAGTGCATGAGAATGCCGCCAAAAAGCTGATTGCGATTGTGCAGCCGGATGGACGATTTGAATTGGATTGGCAGCATGTATGGGATGCCGCGGCTCCCGCCGCGCAAGCGCAAGCCTTGCAGGAAGATATCCACGCTCGCTGCGCCAGAGGCGATCGGGATTTATTCTTCTCGCTCGCTTATATCGAACGGCCGGACGAGCTCGCGGAATCGTTGCGTTATCTGATCGAGATTGCCTCATCTTTTGTGCGCCGGCTTGCGCTTAATCCCGACCTGGAGCAACTGCGGGAACGGGCGACGGCCGAGCTGGACGAGGAGACGGCGGACAGGCTGCTGGGTGGCGCCCCTTATCTGCATGGCCAGAGCCTCCTGGATCGGGAATGGCTCGATCGGGCGTGGAGCCGGCTCCACGACTCCTATGCCGCCCGCCTGTCGTCCTGGGAAGGCAGCGTGGAATCGCTGCTGGCGGCCAGCCGCGCTCACGTCCATTTTGCCGGTCGAATCTACTTCCATCTGGTCGAGAACAAGGAGACCGAGGAATATCCCTTCTCCTTCATGGCGACCTATGCGGCCGAGGCCGAGGGCGAGGCATCGGGCAAATCCCGCCACCTGCCGCTGAAGAACGCCCTGATCGAATATAACGACAACGAGATTAAGCTGCTGCAATTGCTGTCCACCGTTCACAAGGCCGCAGCCGGCAGCAGCCTCATTGCCGACCTGCTCGATTCCGGAGACATCTTCCACCCGATCGGCCTGATGTCCGATGAAGCCTATACCTTCCTGACCGAGGTAACGATGTACGAGGAAGCCGGCATCCTCTGCCGCATTCCCAAGTGGTGGGCCAGCAAGTCCAGGAACGTCAAAGTCAGCGTCGCCATCGGCGGCACCGAGCCGGCCCAGCTCGGCGCGGACACCTTGCTGAGCTTCGATGCCGGGTTATGGCTCGGCGGCGAAGCCGTCTCGGAGGAAGAACTGCGGCGGTTGCTGACGGAAGCCGAAGGACTCGTGTTCCTGAAGGGCAAGTGGGTGGAAGTGAACCACAAGCGCCTGCAGGAAGCGCTGGCGGCTTATGAGAAGGCGCGGCAGACGCTTGGCCGGGAGCCGTTGACGATTGCCGAGGCGATGCGCCTGCAATTGGACGCCGCCCAAGCCCTCGACACCGGCTCCGACTCCGCCGTGGAGCTGGAAGTCACGCATGGCGAATGGTTCCGGGAGCTGCAGAACAAGCTGCTTCACCCGGACACGCTTGAACGCGCCGCTTCGCCCGGCGACGACTTCCAGGCCAGTCTGCGCACGTACCAGGAACGCGGCGTGAGCTGGCTGCTGTATATGAAGAAGCTCGGGCTTGGCGCCTGCCTGGCGGACGACATGGGTCTGGGCAAGACGATCCAAATTATCGCCATGCTCAATGCCGTGCGGACGCAGCGGCCGGAACGCCGCGAACGCTCGCTGCTTATCGTTCCGGCTTCGCTGATCGGCAACTGGATGAGGGAGCTCGATCGCTTCGCTCCTTCCTTGAAGTATAACGTGTGGCACCCGTCCGAGAATCGGGATATGCGCGGCGGCGGAGACGACGAGAACGACGCCGGCGGCGCGATGCCGGACCTCGAAGCCTATGATCTGGTGATCACCACCTACGGCATGCTCCTGAAGTATGATTGGCTCAGCCGAATCGAATGGGACACGCTGATCCTGGATGAAGCGCAGGCGATCAAGAACCCGGGTACGAAGCAGACCCGAGCCGTGAAGCAGGTGAGAGCCGCAGCCCGAATCGCCATGACCGGAACCCCCGTCGAGAACCGCTTGTCCGATCTATGGTCGCTGTTTGATTTTCTGAATCGGGGGATGCTCGGCACGGCTAAGGAATTCACGGAATTGTCCAAGCGAATGCGCGAGCAGCCGAAGGGCTACCAGCGGTTGAAGCAGGTCGTCGGGCCGTTTATCCTCCGCAGACTGAAGACGGACAAGGCCATTATCTCGGACCTGCCGGACAAGATCGAGATGAAGACCTATGCGGGCCTGACCCCGAAGCAAGCCGTTCTGTACGGCAAGCTTGTGCAGGACTTGCAGCGGAAGCTGGACACCGCCAAGGAAGGCATCCAGCGCCGCGGGCTGATCCTGTCGTCCTTGCTGAAGTTCAAGCAGATCTGCAACCACCCCGACCAGTACCTGGGGCAGGAAGTGTTCCGCGCCGAGGACAGCGGCAAGTTCGCGCGGCTGAAGGAGATCTGCGAGACGATTCTGGAGAAGCGCGAACGCGTGCTGGTGTTCACCCAATTCAAGGAGATGACCGAACCGCTGCGAGCGTTCCTCGAGCAAATCTTCGGGCACAAGGGCATGGTGCTGCACGGCGGAACGCCGGTCGCACGGCGGCACGAGATTGTCGCTGAATTCCAGAATGACGCTTATTTGCCGTTCCTCGTCCTGTCGATCAAGGCCGGAGGCGTCGGACTCAACTTGACGAAGGCCAATCACGTCATCCACTTCGATCGCTGGTGGAATCCTGCGGTGGAGAACCAGGCGACGGACCGGGCGTTCCGAATCGGCCAGCAGAACCATGTGCTGGTGCATAAATTCGTCACCGAGGGCACCATCGAGGAGAAGATCGACCAGATTATCGAGACCAAGCTCAGGCTGACGCAGGATATCGTGCCGGACTTGCAGGAGAGCTGGATTACGGAGATGGACAACGCGCAACTGATCGAACTGATGAAGCTGTCATCTTAGTGACGGGGGTGTGGCAAAAATGGCGTTCTACAACGATTATCCGAAGTATGTGCCGGTAGCGGAGAAACGCAGGAAAGCGGAGAAGGCAGTGGAGAAGCTGCGGAAGGGCAACTCCGACATCGCGCCGGTCCGCATCACAGGCCGAACGGTTGCCCGCACCTGGTGGGGCAAGTCGTGGTGCGACAACCTGGAGCGCTACGCCGATTATGCCAATCGGATCGACCGCGGCCGCAGCTATGTGCGCCATGGCGCGGTGCTGGACCTGCGCCTTGCCGCAGGCAGGATCGCGGCGCTTGTGCAAGGCAGCGCCTCCAAGCCTTACAAGGTGGAAGTCGCCATCGATCCGCTGGCTCCGGGCATCTGGCAGGAGATGGTGCAGGCCTGCGCCGGGAAGATCGATTCCTTGCAGGAGTTGGCCGCAGGCAAGCTGCCCGCGGCGCTGTCCGAGCTGTTCACGATGAAGGGCAAGGGGTTGTTCCCGTCGCCGAAGGAGATCCGCTTCTCCTGCAGTTGCCCGGACGGCGCCTCGATGTGCAAACACGTCGCTGCCGTGCTTTACGGGATCGGCGCGCGCCTGGACGACGATTCCGCCTTGTTCTTCACGATGCGCAACGTCAAGATGGCCGACCTCGTCGCCAGCACCATTGCCGAGAAGTCCAAGGACATGATGACGAAGGCCGATGGTGCCGCATCCGGGTCCGGCCGCAGGTCGCGCCGAGTGCTGGCCGATGCCGACCTGTCCGGCAAGTTCGGCATCGCCATCGACTCCGGCGATGGTGATGGCAGAGGCAGAGGCGCAGCTAATGGCGATGGCGGCGTGACATGATCAACGCTGCTCTCCCCTCTGCTCCGATGACTTTTGCGATTTTATGTGGTTTTTCACATTCATCGGCTTGAATTGGATGGAATCTCGGCGTTTTATGTGGTTTTTAGCATACATACGGCAACTCGATCCGGAATCTCCGCCATGTATGCTATTTTTCACATAGAATCGTCCAAACTGCCCGTTATCGCACTGCACGAATGTGAAATTTCACAAAAATTTCCGGCTATGCCCCCGCTTCCCCTGCGAAGAGGCATTTTGCATCCTAAATGTACATTGAATTGCCCCCCCACTCCCCCCTAATTGCACACTAACGGAACAGATTCGCCGCAAGAAGCCCCAGGTACTCCTTCAACGCGGAGCCGGTCGCGGCGAACGCCTCGGCGCCGGGGAGCAGCATGGAGAGCGAGAAGCTCCGCGTGTCGTTCACCCGGTAATCGACGGGATAAGGCAGCACGTCTAGGCCGACGTGGCGGAATTCGTGCGATGCCCGCGGCATATGAATGGCCGACGTAATCAGAATCGGATGGGAGAGCCCCTTCTCCTCCAGAAGCTCGGCCGTATATTCGGCGTTCTGCTCCGTATTGAGCGAGCGGTTCTCGACGAGAATCGCGTCCTCCCGAATGCCCAGCTCCATCAACTGGCGGCGCGCGATGTCCGCTTCGTTCCCGCTCTCGGCGTATACCTGGCCCCCGGAGAAAAGAATCGGCAGACCGGTCGTCAGATGAAGCCTCGCCGCCGCGAGCAGGCGGTTCGCAGCCGAACCGGACAGGTTGCCCTGGCCGTTCAGATCGGGTGTCGTGCGGGTCGCCCCTCCGCCGAGCACGACGATCACGTCCCCCTGGGGATCGCTCGGCTGCCCGTACGTCCCCTCAAGCGCACCGACGAGAACGTTCGAGACGAGCGGCGTCGACGATGCGTAGAACAGAAGCGTCAGAGCGAATAGCCCAAGCGCGCCTCGGCGGGCTTGTCTCCGCAGACGGACAGCTAGAAGCAGCAGAAGCACGAGGAAGCCTCCGGGAGGAAGCACGAAGCTGTAGACGAACTTGATCAGGTAGACGGACATGCGCTAGGTTACCTCTTCATTCCAGAGAATAAGACCGTTTCTCTTTTCTTGTTATTGTAGCATGAGGCAATGCGAACGGGAGCCATGATCCAAAATTCGCAAAACCCTCACATTTCCCCCGCCGTATGGAAGTACGAATAGCCCCTTCGAGCCATCCTGAATAGTTAACCCATTCGTTACAATAGAAGTGGATGGACAAAGCAAGGAATCGGGTGAAGGGAACATGCATGGTATGGGAAAAGTCCGCCGAGGCGGCGTGGTTGCTTCCACGATGGTTCTGCTGCTCTTGGCCGCGAGCAACTGGCCGGCCGGAGGCTTCGCTGAAGTTCGCGCCGACGGCTCCGCAGCGGCAACGACCGCCGACAGCGACTACGGGAAGGACCGCGTACAGGACCTGCAGCCGCTGATCGACCGCACGCCGTCCGGTGGGACGCTGACGCTTGAACGCGGACGGGTATATGCGGGGCCGGCAACGATCGACAAGCCGATTACGCTTGCTTCGGCCGGGCAATCGACGCTGACGAATCCGGGGGATGAGCCCGCACTCGTCTTGAAGGCGGATGGCATCGTTATTCGGGATCTCATCATCCGCGATTCGGGAACGGACCCGAAGAAGCCCTCCGTGCTTGTTCAGTCCGATCGGAACCGGATCGAAGGAATCGACCTGGTGACCCAAGGGGGCGGCATCTACCTGCGGGAAGCGAACGACAATGAGCTGAGGAACAACCGGATTCAGGGAGCCGGGGCCGGCAAGCGGTCAGAGGCGTTCTCCAAGCGCGGCAACGGAATCGATCTGTTCGGTTCTTCCCGCAACGTCATCGAGGGCAATACGATTATCCACGTTCACGACGGCATCTATGTGGAGAGCAGCAACGAGACCCGGGTCAGCGGCAACACGGCGATCGATTCCCGCTACGGCTTCCACTTCATGTTCTCGGGCAAGCCCGAGCTCGTGGACAATGTCGGCGAAGGCAATGTTACCGGCGGCATGGTCATGGGCGTGGAAGGCGCCGTCGTCGAAGGGAACCGCTTCGACAAGCAGACGGAGAACGTCAATTCCCAGGGGATCCTGCTGTATGACGTTCACAACTCCCGAATCGATCGCAATCGCGTCGAAGGGAATCGCGTCGGCGTCTATATCGAGAACTCGACCGGGAACTCGCTTGCGGACAACGAAGTCTCGCGCAACTTTATTGGCATGCAGATGATCGGGGCAAGCGGGAACGCGTTCAAGGACAGCGTATTCGCGGCCAACGTCATCCAGGCCCAGGCGACGGAGAGCGACGACAACACGCTTAGCGGGAATTATTGGGACGACTTCGGAGGGCTCGACGAGAACGGGGACGGCTTCAGCGAGCTTCGCTACGAGATCGATCCGTTCTTCCTTCAGGCGACAGAGGACATCGACGCCTTCCAGATCTTCTTCCAGTCGCCGGGGCTGCCGTTCCTGGCGGAAGTATTCCGAACCGACACCTCCAAGTGGCTGAAGGATCTGAAGCCGCGAATCGAGCCTCCCTCCTGGTACGAAGAACCGGGCGGCTCCGAAGGAAGAGGAACGACGCTGCGGCTCGGGCTCGCGCTACTTGCCGCATCGGCAATGACAATTTACAGATGGGGGTATCGCAAATCATGAAGAGATCAATCGCGTTTATGCTGGCAACACTGTTCGCTATGGCCATCCTGGCCGGATGCGGCAAGACAACCTACGAGCCGGTGGCTATCGACGAGAGCGTCGACAAGTGTCCGATCTGCAATATGGCAGTGGCCGACGATCAGTACGCAACCGAGATTATTCTCAAGAGCAAGCAAGCGCTCAAGTTCGACGACCTTGGCGATCTGCACGTGTGGAAGCAACAGAACGGAACGAAGAACATCGGCGAGCAGTTCGTGCGCGATTACAACACGAAGGAATGGGTAAAGCTGAGCGATGCAACCTACGTGTACGACAAGTCGATTCGCACCCCGATGGCGTTTAATGTGATCTCCTTCAAGGAGAAGACGGATGCGGAAGCATACATCTCCAAGGAAGGAGTCGGCCAACTGCTGACGGCCGAGGATCTGGAGAGCCATGAATGGGCGACGAACGAGGACATGATGCACTCCATGATGTCCGAGCATGCCGACGAGATGATGGATATGGACATGGGCTCGGAGTCCAAGTAAGGAGCAGTGGCCATGCTTCATTTACGAACGATAGCGTTAAGAGAACTCAAGCTCGGCTTCCGCAATCCGTGGGCGTACTCGTTTATGGCCCTGTTTGCCCTGTTCAGCCTGGCTCTGCTGCTTATTCAATCGCGAACGGGCCTGTCGGGCTACACAAGCACAACCGGGACGATGATCAATCTGATCCTCTACCTGCTGCCTCTGATGACGATGCTGCTCGGCTCGTTCTCGTTAACGACGGAGAAGGAAGAAGGGGGATGGCGGCTGCTCTCCTCCTTCTCGCTTCGAACGCATTCTTACATCTGGGGCAAGTATGCGGGCCTGGCCCTCGTTCTGCTGCTTATCGCAGGCTTCGGCTTCGGGTTGTCGGGAGCCATAGGAGCCTTGTTCGGCCAGGCGTTCGAGCCGTCCGAATTCGGAAGATTCCTGCTGTTCTCCGCTCTCATCATTTTCTTGTTCCTTGGCATAGCCGTCCTTGTCGGAGCCATCTGCGGCAATCGCTGGCAAGCGCTCACCTACGGGGTCGGCATCTGGTTCTTCCTCATTCTGGGCTGGCCGACGATTCTTATGGCGGTGCTCGGCTTCCTTCCTTACGTGTGGATCAAGCCGGCTCTCGTTCTCCTGATCTTCTGCAATCCCGCGGAGCTGAATCGATTGTTCCTTATTGTGAAAATGGGCGGAGGCTCGATTCTCGGTCCCGAGTACTATCAGTGGGTGGATTGGATTCAGCGACCGACGGGAAGCCTGGTGTTCGCGGCCGTCTGCCTGCTCTGGATTCTCGTTTATGTGGAGCTGGCGACTTGGCTATGGGAACGGGGGCGGCGACGTGACTAAGGTTGTGCTGGAAGTCGACCAGGTATCGAAGGAGATTGGCAAGACCACTCTTCTCCATCCTTGCTCGCTGGAAGTCGGCCAAGGGGAGATCGTCGCCTTGTGCGGCGGCAACGGCGCGGGCAAGAGTACGCTGATTCGCATGCTGGCCGGCATCTCCAAGCCTTCGGCGGGCTCCGTTCGCCTGGACGGGCTGAGCTGGTCGGACAATCGCATCGCTTATGCGAATCGAATCGGCTACATGCCGGACGAATTCCAATTCGGTTCGGCCTTGACGGCATACGAGACGCTGGCCTTCTATGCGGCTCTCCGCCGCATCGGCAAGGAGCGCATCCTTGAACTGCTGGAGCTGGTCGGTCTGACGGAGGTGCGCAGCCGCAAGGTATCCACCTTCTCCAAGGGGATGCGCCAGCGCTTGTTGTTCGCGCAGGCCATGCTGGCGAAGCCTGCCCTGCTCCTGCTCGACGAACCGACGAACGGACTCGACCCTTATTGGATGGAGGCATTCGGCCAATTGATCCGGCAAGCGGCGGGCACCGGCCAGGCCGTCGTCTTCTCCACGCACCAATTAAACATTGCCGAAGCCTATGCGGACCGGGCGCTGTTCATGGCCTCCGGACACGTTCGTTATTCGGGAGACATCGCAGCCCTGGCGAACGACTACCGGAGCGAAGGCGGCTTGTACGGCGCCTTCCAGGCCCTCGTAACAAACAAGGAAGATCACCTTAAGATAAGGAGGATGACCCAATGATGCGCATCTATCCAAGCGGATTGATAAAGACGGTCTTGGTTGTCCTGCTTGCCTTCGCAGCATTGACGGGCTGCTCGGCTTCGGGGAAGACGACGCTCAAGTATTCCGAGGTCGTGCTGTCGAGCAATCCCGCAGCGCCCGTCGCGAACGAGAGCACGAAGCTTATTGTCCAAGTCGACAATCCCGAATATGTCGACCAGGAAGCCGAGGTTCAACTGCAGATCAATTCCAAGAGCTCGCTGCCCAGCCTGATTGATGCAACCCGCGAAGGAGATAACTACACGGCAGACTACATCTTCCCTTCTGCCGGCGAATATACGATTACCGTTCATATGGAATTCGAGGAAGAGCATTATGCGATAGCGAAGAAGCTGACCGTCCAGGAATAAACGGCAAGCGCGAGCATGAAGCGACTTCACGAGGAAGCGAGGAGATCGCAGTGGAGCAGCCTTTCCGCGTCATCATCATTGACGATCACAGGCACGCGAGAGAAGGGATGCGGTATATTCTCAGTCAGGATCCGATCTTCGAGCTTGTGGCTGAGGGCTCGAACGGAGCGGAAGCGATCGCCCTGACGGAGCAGTGGATGCCGGACATCGTTCTGATGGACATCAATATGCAAGGCATGGACGGGCTTGAAGCCACGAAGGCGATCAAGGACAGGTACCCCTATGTGAAGATTGTCATGGTAACGGTATCGGACGATATCCTGCATCTGCTCGACGCTCTCAAGAAGGGCGCTTCCGGGTATCTGCTCAAGAATCTGCATCCCGAAGCCTGGACCGAATACTTGCGCGCCATCGCTTACGACGAGGTGCCCCTGTCGCGAGAATTGGCCCAGCGAATCCTGCACGAATTCACTTCGCCGTCCCGCACTCCACAGCCCGCCATTCCATTGACGGCTCGAGAGCAGGAGATTCTGAAGTGGGTGTCCAAGGGGCATTCGAATCGGGATATCGCCGATTCCCTTGTTATCTCGGAGCATACGGTCAAGAATCATCTCAAAAATATTTTGCAGAAGCTTCACATGGACAATCGCGTGCAATTGGCCAGATATGCATATGAACAGGGGTATGACAAGTGAAGATAGCCAACAAGGGAGACCGATGTCGATTGCGACAACGGTCTCCCTTGTTGCTTATTTGTTGCCTGCGAGCCAGTTGGTGAGGTTGATCAGTTCATCCTCGGTCAGCCTGCTCTCGAACTTCGGCATTCCGCCGCCGCCGTTCTTGATCTGCTTGTAGATCTGTTCCTTGGTCATCTCGGAGCCGACCGTCGTCAGCTTGGGACCGACTCCGCCCTGAAGCTGATCCCCATGACAGGACAGACAACTGCTCTTGTAGATCTGCTGGTCGGCTGCGATGTCGACAACGGTATCCGGCACGGTGAAGGAAGCGGACGGCTCGGCGCTCTCTTCCTTCTCCGGAAGTCCGTTCGCGAGCAATCCGATCCCGAACAAGCAAGCGGCAACAATCAGAGTGGACATGATCCACTTATACACGGGGGTTCCTCCTTCGTTCTTGCAGTCATCTTATTTTATCAATTGGTTCACCAAGGATTCCATGACTCCAAAGAGTCATATGTATCGCCTTGCACGCGCTGAAAATGACCAATTCGAGGCATTACGTCCCCCTCCCGATTGGGGTTAACATGGGGATAAGCCTCTATTCCCGGCTGAAGAACGGAGTCGTGATCGCAATGAACGGCCCTGCCACTATTCTGATTGCCGATCGTCAGGCAGCATCCAGAGACAACTTAAGAACCTTGCTCCAGCTCGATTCCACGATCAGGGTTGTTGCGGAGACCGACCGCGGGGTCGAAGCTGTTGTCCTCACCGAGCAGATGAAGCCGGACATGGCGCTCGTCGACATGGAGCTGACGGACATGAACGGGCTCGATGCGATTAAACGGATCAAGGAACGAGTCCCGTCCGTCATTGTCATTCTTCAATCCGAATCCGCCGATGTACGATGCTTCTTCGACGCCATACGGGCAGGCGCTCAGGGCTATGCGCTGAAGTCGCTGGACCCGGCCTCCTTGCACGAATACTTGAGGTCGTTCCTCATTGAGGGAGCCTCGCTTCCGAGTGAGCTTGGCCGCCACATCCTGCAGCAGTTCGTCTCGCGCGGCCCCCTTAATGGCGGCGGTCTGCCGGTGCTGAGCATCATGGAGCGAACGTTGCTGGAATTCTTGTGCAGAGGTTACAAGAACGAGGAGATCGCGGACGAGCTGCTGCTGTCCGAGAGCGCGGTCCGAATTGCGCTGAAGGACCTGATGTTCAAGCTCGGTCTGCGGAATCGGCTGCAGCTCGTTCGTTACGCCTTCGAGCAAGGACTGTACCCTCGTTCGCAGCTATAGAACCTCAAATCGGATAATGTTAATGGTGATGACCTTCCGAAGCGGCTTGCGCCGCTTCTCCTTCCCCTTCACCTGCGCCTTCCAATTGCTCCAATGCCTCCACTGCGGCTGCTCCGATGGCGATTCGCTTCGCCGGCATTACTTCCAGATTGCCGGAAGAGACGCGGCTCTGCACGATGTACATGCCCTCAGTGCCGAATGCGTAGTTCGCGGTGTACACGCCGGGGGATTGTTCGCTGGCCGCAATCGTCACGGCGTGCTCCGAATCTCCGTCCGGCCAGACGACGAATTCCGCCTTCTCCGCTTGCACCAGCGGTTCCCCGCTCTTCTTGACCTCCACGGACAGAGGAACCTCCGCCAGAACATCCGCCGGAGCCTCCACCTTCAGATCGACGGTCAGATGAGGTTTAAGGCCGTTCTCGTCCAAGCCCTCCGTGTTTGAGGTGCAGCCGCCCAGGGCGATCAAGAGCATGGCAAGCGCTATGCCGTTGCGAACCGAAGCGTAATGAATTCTCATATGAGTCCCCCCTAAGCCGCGAACCATGTCTTTAACGGCTTGATTCTGCGTATGACGAGCCAGTCGAGCAGCAGGACGACAACAAGCGATACGCCGACGAGCGGCATGAGCACGCCGCATACGAGCATCAGCGCCAGTACGGCGATCGACACCTTGCGGTTCTTCGTCCGACTGGGCGCTCCAAGCCCGTCAGGCTTGCGCTTGCGCCACATAAAGTATGAGCTGATCGAGATCAGCACGAGACCGAGAGCCGCGACCAACCCGAGCAGTTGATTGGCGAGGCCGAACAAGCGTCCTTCGTGAAGGGCAATGCCATAAGAGATCAGCTTGCCCGCGATGCCGTAGTCGGCGAAGCGAACATCGGTCAGCACGGCGCCGCTGTATTGATCGATATGAAGCGTTGCATCATGGTCCGGCTTCTTATGGGAGGTCGAGACGGTAAACACCCCCGCCTCTCCGCTGGGAAGCGTAATTGTGTAAGGCTTCAGTACATTCTGCTTGTCGACAATCGCCTCTACGTCGTTGACCGACAACGTCATATAGCCGCCGCTTGCAGACGATAGAGGCACGGGCAAGTCTTGCGTGGCCCATGGCAAGTCATCGGCAATATCCTTGGACTTGACCGTAACCGATTCCGGACCGGGAAGGAAGCTGTAAGCGTAAGGAGGAACGTTCGTATTCGTATTGTCCGCCAGCTTGCTGATCTTCGGTCCGAGCACTCCCGACCAGGGAAGTCCGGTCAGGATGAGGAGAATCAGCATGATGGAGATCCAGAACGCCGGCACGGCATGCAGATCGCGCCAGAACATTCGGCTGCCCGGCTTGCTGAGTCGGGGCAGTATCGTGCCCCAGATGCCGCTTCGACTGCGCGGCCACCAGAGAATAAGACCGGTCGCAATAAGAATAACCCCCCAGCACGCCGCCAACTCGACGAGTCGATTCGTCCAGGTGCCATCGATAAGCAACTGGCTGTGCAGCTTCTTGAAGACAGCCGAGAACGTCTTGTTGCTGTCCAACGAACCGTTGATGTTGCCGGTGTACGGATCGGCGTACATGGTCGTCGCCTTGCCGGCGTAATTGACCGACATGGAGTAGGCAGCCTTCGGATCGTTGGTCAGGGTAAGCGAATTTACGGTCGATCCCGGATACCCTTTCTCCGTCTTCGCGATGATGTCCGCAGGGGACATCGCCTGCTGCCCCGTCAGGCTGACGGTCAACAGGTCCTTGTACAGAATGCCTTCAATCTGAGGTTTGAACAGATAGGCGGCGCCGCTTACCGCCAGGATGATCAGGAATGGCGCGAAGATGATGCCGGCATAGAAGTGCCATCTCCACACCGCTTGATGCACGGCTTGCTTGACCTTCGGCGCTTTGGGCGCTTTGGGCGGATTTCCCGCCTCCGGCGGGATGGAATGGGCCAATTCGCTCAATGGAATACTCCTCCGTTCGGGTTTGACAATCTAGCCCGAGTATAGAGGCATTCATGCTGACATGGCATGACCCCAAAGAGTCATTTGGAACCGTACTTGTGGACAATAAATGGAGTTTGCGAGGCACTTGTTCCCAAGCCCAATTTAAGAATTGACGATTGACAGCCGACAGCCGCAATGATAATATTGTGAAAATTATTCATGTAATAAAATGTGACACAAACTCTTCAAACTCTTGTATAAGCCCGCGAATACGGCGCAGGCGTATCTACAGGCAACCGTTAATTGCCCCAGGCTACAAGAGACGCTTCGCATCGACCGCTTCGGCGCCGAGCGGCGACGTCTCTTCGCTCGGGGCTATTTGGTCTACCTATTCCGAACGATCAAGGAGTGAGCACGATGTCCAAGGTTTACGCGCAGCTCGACAAGTCCATCCGCGACGCCCGCAGCGTCCGCATCAAGAAGACCCCGTCGACCTTCTACGACTTCAAGCTGTATCCGTTCGGCGAACGCGGCACGTACATCGCTCCCGAGCTCATGGCCGAGATTGCCGACAGCCTGGCCGAGACGATCCGTCAGCGCTTCGAGAGCTACGATTACATCGTCTCTCCGGAGCCGGGCGGCCACACGTGGGGCATGCTCGCCGCCTACAAGCTCGGCAAGCCGATGAATATTCTCCGGCTCAGCACGGAGCTGTATGAAGAATACGAGGTGCGCATGAAGCGGGAGACCGCTTATAATGAGAATTACTTATATTTCGAAGGCTTCCGCAAGGGCGACCGGGTGCTTCTTGTCGACGACGTCATCAGCTCGGGAGCGACGCTGCGAGGCATCGCGGCCCAGCTTGCCGAGCTGGACGTGACGCTGGTCGGCATCCAGGCCATCATCGCCAAGGGCGAGCATTACCGCAAGCTGGCGTCCGACCTCGGAGTCCCGGTTCACTGCCTAAGCTTCGTGTAAGCTATATTGACATTTTCGAGAGGAGAGTATTCGCATGGCCTACTATTATGAGCGGCCTTCCCGCACGTTTAACGAGTTCCTGCTTGTTCCCGGGCTGACGACGAAGCAGCACATTCCGGGCAATGTCACCCTGAGGACGCCCGTCACCAAGTTCAAGAGGGGCGAACAGCCGGCGCTGACGATGAATGTGCCTCTCGCTTCCTCGATCATGCAGGCGGTGTCCGATGCCAATATGGCGATCGGGCTTGCGAAGTGCGGCGGCATCTCGTTCATCTACGGCTCGCAATCGATCGAGAAGCAGGCGGAGATGGTGCGGCGGGTCAAGAAGTTCAAGGCGGGCTTCGTCATGAGCGACTCCAACCTGAAGCCGGACGATACGCTGCAGGACGTGCTCGCGCTGAAGGCGCGGACCGGCCACTCCACGATCGCCATCACAGAGGACGGGGCGCCGAACGGCAAGCTGGCGGGCATTGTCACGAGCCGCGATTACCGGGAGAGCCGTACGCCGTTGTCGACGCCGGTGTCCGAGTTCATGACGCCGCTGCCCTCTCTCATCTATGCGGAGGAAGGCATCACGCTGCCCGAGGCGAACGACATGATCTGGGAGCACAAGCTGAACAGTCTGCCTGTTGTGGACAGGGATGGGTGCCTTCTTTATGTTGTTTTCCGCAAGGATTATGACAGCCAGAAGGAGTATCCGCTGGAGCTTCACGACGAGAACAAGCAGCTCATTACCGGGGCGGGCATCAACACCCGGGATTACGCGCAGCGGGTTCCGGCTCTCCTCGAGGCGGGGGCGGACGTTCTGTGCATCGACTCCTCGGACGGGTATTCGGAATGGCAGGCGGAGACGATCCGGTTCGTGAAGAGCACCTATGGGGAAAAGGCGAAGATCGGAGCCGGCAATGTCGTGGACCGAGACGGGTTCCTGTATCTGGCGGAGGCGGGCGCGGACTTCGTGAAGGTGGGCATCGGCGGCGGTTCGATCTGCATTACCCGCGAGCAGAAGGGGATCGGCCGCGGCCAGGCGTCCGCCGTTATCGAGGTTGCAGCCGCGCGGCAGGAATATTACGAGAAGACGGGCATCTACATCCCGATCTGCTCGGACGGCGGCATCGTGCACGACTACCACATCACGCTCGCGCTCGCGATGGGAGCCGACTTCGTCATGCTGGGCCGCTACTTCGCCCGCTTCGACGAGGCGCCGGGGCGCAAGCTGCTCGTGAACGGCAACTTCGTGAAGGAATATTGGGGCGAAGGCTCCAGCCGGGCGCGCAACTGGCAGCGCTACGACTTCGGAGGCGCGGGCAAGGAAGCGAAGCTCGAGTTCGAGGAAGGCGTCGACTCGTTCATTCCGTATGCCGGACGGCTGAAGGACAATCTCGACCTCACCGTCAGCAAGCTCAAGTCCACGATGTGCAACTGCGGCGCGCTGACGATTCCGGAGCTGCAGGAGAAGGCGAAGATTACGCTCGTCTCCTCGACGAGCATCGTCGAAGGCGGCGCCCACGACGTGATGCTGAAGGAGCAGGAGCGTTCGAATTGAGCGAACGAATTGAGAGACAGGCGTTCCTAGGAAGCTAGCAGCTATTGTATAATAGAGAGAACATGCAAGACGCCTTCGGCCGTTATGCGCCGAGGGCGTCGTTTGATGACATCGAATGTTCTGGAGGTTCTCATGCCGCAACCGCGCTCCGCGAATTTACCGCTCTTAGGAGCCCGAACGATTGTCGCCGTTCTCGCGCTGCTTCTCCTTGCCGCCGCAGCCGTTCCAGCCGCCCCCGGCTCTTCCGGCCGCTCCGTCGGTGCCGAATCCGCCTCTGCTGCTGCCGATGAAGCGGCTCTCGGCGCGCTGCCTGCTCCGTACTCCGGCGGAGACTATCTTCTTGTACACGCAAGCGTCGGAGTCGAAGGAGCCGCAAGCTACCTGCTTCAAGCCGCTTATCGGGGAATTCCGATCTACGGAAGCTACCTCTCGCTCGATCGTCCCGCAGGCTCGGAGGAGCTGATTCCGCGCGGCGAGCCGCGCGCGCTTCCGGAAGCCGAATTATCGGCGCTGAACACGACTCCTTCGCTGACGGAGAGCGAAGCGATCGCTATGTATAAGGCCGAGCTTGCGCGCAAGCTCGGCGGGCCGATCGGAAGCTCGCCGGTTGACGGGGACGTGCCGGCGCCGAAGGCGAGCCTGGTTATTTATTCGTTCGGCGGCATCGCGCACCTGGCCTACGAGACGGAGCTGCGATTCACGCTGCCCGAGCTCGGCGATTGGGTCGGTTGGATCGATGCGCATACCGGGCTTCTGATCGATGAGATCAACCGGATCAGCGGGATGAACGCCATCGCGGCAGCTTCGGCATCGGGATCGACATCGGGAGCGACTTCTGTTCAGGCAGCCGCAGCGCCGATCGGCTGGGGCAAGGGGTATAACGGCGCGCAGCAGTCGTTCTACATCTCGTCCGAGAAGTCGACGGGCAAGCCGACGATCTATCAGTTGATCGATACGACACGGCCGGCCGCGATCAAGACGCTCGACTTCCGCAAGCCGTCCAAGAGCAAAACCCGTCCCGAGGGCTACGAGTATATCGCTTCGACCGCCAAGACGTTCGCCGACACGGCGGCCGTCGACGCCCATGTCAATGCCAAGCGGGTCTACCTGTTCTACAAGAACCGCTTCGGGCGCAACAGCCTCGACGACAAGAACATGGATATTCTGTCGTTCGTGCATATCGACAGCAAGACGATGCGCGACAACGCCGTCTGGACCGGTTGGGCGATGTATTACGGCGAAGCGACCGGTCTGGCGAACGGAGGCGCCAACTGCACGTCCTGCGCTCTCGATCTGGTCGCCCACGAGATGACGCACGCCGTGACGCAATACACGGTCGGTCTGGAATACCGCGGCCAGTCCGGCGCGCTGAACGAATCGATCTCCGACATCATGGCCTCCGTCATGGACTCGGACGACTGGGAGATCGGCGAGGATACCGGCGCCGCTTCGCGAAGCCTGGCCGACCCGGCCAAGTACGGCCAGCCCGCGTCCATGAGCGAATACGTCGATCTGCCCGTGGACGAGAAGCATGACAACGGCGGCGTTCATGTCAACAGCGGCATTCCGAACCATGCCGCTTACCTGACCGCGCTCAAGATCGACAACGCGGACTTCGGCCTCAAGGGCCGCGACACGCTCGGCCGCCTCACCTATGTGCTGCTCCGCGACCGTCTCCTCTCGCCGACGGCCAGCTTCCAGGACGCGCGGGACGCTTACATCGTCGCCGCCTCCCGGCTGTCCGGCCTGACCGATGCGCAGAAGAGCAAGCTGGCTTCGCTCGTCAGCGCTGCTTGGCAAGCCGTCGGAATCGGGAATTCGACAAATCTCATTGACAACTGATAGGTCATTCTTCATAATGATGGTAATTATGTCGGGGAAGCACCTCGCAAAGTCGAACACGAGCCGTGTTTCTTTGCCGGGGTGCTTGTTTTTTAATAGGACTTGTTTTTTTAATAGGAGAGGAGAAGCCGCATGAAGAAGAAAACCTATGAAGAGCTCATCCGGGAATATCCCGTGACGTACGAGATGTATGCCAATATGGTCGACGATGAGAAGCGTTACGAGATCTCTGACGGCGTACTGGAGCTCATGAGCCCGTCTCCTACGTTTACTCACCAGTCGATAACCGGCGTGTTGCACTATATACTCACAACCAGTTGTCGCAACGATTATATCATCGTCGCATCGCCGATCGACGTCATCTTGTCCGACACGGAGGTCAGGCAGCCGGATCTTGTTATCATCCATCGAAGCCGAATGTCGATCATTAGCAACAGGGGCATTAACGGAGCTCCCGATCTTGTGGTAGAAGTCACCTCCGAGCATTCGCGCCGGAGGGATAAGGTGAAGAAGCGGGTCGTGTATGCCCAGTACGGCGTGCCGGAATATTGGATTGTCGACCTCTCTAATTTAACGTTGGAGCAATACGTATTGGATGGAACCCGCTACGAACTGACCGAAGTTTATTCCGGGGACGACACGATCCATTCGCAGACGATGCCCTGCGCCTCGTTCAGCATGAACGGGATCGTGCAGAGCCTGCCCATACCGCCTGACGCGCTGGAGTGAATGCGGATGCGATATACTCCGCCGCTTAGCAGCAGATAGAGTGCCGTCCGTACCTGGCTGAGTTCGCTGTTGCGGCGGATAACGGCTTCCACCGCCTCAAGGAGATCCCCCGATGCCGCTCCCCCGCTTCGTTTTTCCTCGGCAGTGAGTCCGTATGGGCGACGGCGCGCCAAGGCGCGATCCGCCTCTCTCGTCCGCTGTCTTTGTCTTATTCGATTTTATGCGGTTTTTCACATTCGTCGGCTCGCATTGGGCGGAAATCACGGTGTTTTATGTTGTTTTTAGCATACATGCGGCGGTTCGAGCTGGAATTTTCTCTATGTATGCTATTTTTCACATAAAACCGGTCAACCGGCCCGTTATCGTGCTGCATGAATGTGAATTTTCACATAAATTCTTGGCATCTGGCGGACGGCGTCCGAGTATGTCGGGGAAGCTTGGCGAAGACGCGATACGGGCAATAAATAAATGTGCAAAAAAACGGCATTCGCCGTCCGGAACCGGACGGGAATGCCGTTTGTGCCTTGCTGGGATACTTGCCTAGCTATCCGATCAGTTCGAATCGATCAGGTCGCTGCGGATGAGCAGGTTCTGCAGCATCGCGGCAGTCTCTTCGCGCGTGACCGTGCGGAGCGGCTTCACGGAGCCGTCGACGTAGCCGGTCAGGAGACCGAGCTGCAGAGCCGAACCGATCGCCGCTCTCGACCAAGTCGGAATGTCGGCTTGGTCGACAACCTTCTCGAGCGTCAATGCCGAGTCGGATTCGCTGATTGCGCTCTTGCCGACGAGAACCCATGCCTTGTTCAGGATGGCGACGGCTTCGGCGCGCGTGATTGTCTGCTGCGGACGGAACGTGCCGTCCGTGTAGCCGTTGATCAGGCCATAGGCCTTCGCCGAGGCGACGGACGATGCGTACCAATCCTTCGTCTTCACGTCGGAGAAGCTGCCGTCCGCTTGCGTCGGAAGCCCGAGCGCCCGGACGATCATCGCCGCGAATTCCGCGCGGGTGACGCCGCGGGTCGGTGCGAACGTGCCGTCTCCTTGCCCCGCCAGTATCTTGCGGGATGCGAGGTTCTCAATCGCGTCTTGCGACCACTTGCCCGCGATGTCCGGGAAGGTCGCCTTGTTCGAGATCAGCGTGTAGACGCTGTTCGTGAAGCTGTTCATGACGGCGAACTCGCGATCGCCTACTCGCGTCACGACGGTAGGAATGTGCTGCAGCGTGCCGTCTTCCGCGATGCGGACGCCGGTCGTGATCTGCGAAGCCGCGGTTCCTTCCGGCAGAGCGATGGAGCGTTGTACGTATTCGGAGAAGCGATCCGCTTCGATCGTCCGTCCGTTATACGTGTACGTAATCGTGAACTCCACCGGAGTTCCGATAACCGCAGCTCCCGACGCGGCCGCCTGCTTGGCGATGGACTGGCTCTCGTCTTCGCCGACAAGACGGATATCCACCTTGACCACGATATCCTCAAGCGAGCCCGAAGAGAATGTATTGCGAATCTGCGTCAGATCGATGGCCGAGGTCGGAAGGCGATAGGTCGAGCCTCCCGCGTCGAAGAACAGAATGGCGTCCTTCTCCTTCATCTTCTCGACCAGATCGGCCGTCAGCTCGGTCGTCATGCGGTCCGGCGTCATGCCCGCGTCGATCGTAATGACCGGATTCGCACCCTCGCTCTCGAGCAACTTCTTGGTCTCGTCGGCAAGGAATGTCACCTTCAGAATCGTTTTGCCGTTCTCTTCCGTCTTCACACCCTTGGCGATCTTGTCGTTGTCGCCGTTGTTCACCTTAACGTTGAACGTCTCGGAGGAACTGCCGCCGCCGACAAAGCTGCGGGTAATGCCAATCGAGTACAGGTTCGTCTCCGACTTGTCCGGCGATTCGACTTGAATCAGAACCGAATTGTCGCCGACGTTAAGGTTCGCCAGAGCGATGTCGTTATCGTCCACGACGACTCCGTTGACCTTGACCGTCGCTCCTTCGACATTCGCAACTGCCGTGATCTTCACGGAAGAGCCCAGCGTCTCCTTCGTTACGGCGTAGTTGCGAACGAGCGGAGCGAATTCGCGAGTCAGCTCAAGGCCGTCGACCGACAGATCGCTCAGCAAGAGAGCTTGCGAGAACTCCTTGTCCTTGTAAATAACGATCTGATAGGTCTGTTCGGAGCCATCCTTCGCCTGTACGTTCAGCGCGAAGCGATTCGTTCCTTGATTGAGCACCAAGGAGCTCGTTCCGCTGGAGCTTACGTTGTCCCCGTTCAAGGTCACGGCGGCGTCAGAATCAGCAGCAGCGTAATTCAATTGAACGGACTCTACACTTGCTCCGACACGGGCGTTATATTCGAACACCTCGCTGTCGAACACGGATGGAGTCATCGAGATGCCGGACAGTTGAAGCTGCGCGAGCGATGCGTCGCTGCTCGCTGCGCGAGTGACGTGAAGCGTGTACGTCGTCGCCAGAGTCCAATCCGGAGTCGCTGCCGAGGCTTCGTTCAGCGATAGCACATCCACCGTGATTGTCGTTCCGGCTTCGCTCGTTGCGATAGGAATGGCAGCCGAAGCTTGGCCGGATGCCACAACCGCTTCGCCCACTCTAATCAGCGAGCCTGCCGCCGCAACGGTCGGCGTAACCTTGACGGACTCGATATCGGACGAGACCGCGACGTCATAGCTGTCGACGGAACCGTTAAACGAGCGAGACAGCTCGACCGACTCTTCGGAAGCCGTATTGTCGGACAGGATGCCTTCCAGTTCAAGCCCGCTGAGGCTCGCCAGATCGGATTCCGACTTCACCTCGATGGAGTACGACTTCGTGGCAATTCCGTCTGCGCCTGTTACGACAATCGGAATCGTCATCCCCAAGGTGACGGGAACTTGCGCCGAGAATTGCTCATCGGCCGCTTGACCCGCAATCGTCACCGTAGCTTCCGGATCGACCGGAACGGCCCAGACGCGAAGCTGCTTCGTGCGGACATCGAGCCCCAGCTCGTAATCCGCAACCGACGATTCGAACGTCGATGTGAAGATGCCGTCGTCCGTTCCGAGCGCGCCGAGATCGACTGCCGTCTCTCCCGCAACCGCTTCGCCGGAGGAGAATACCTCCAAGCGATGAATCGTCTCGTTGCCTGCCTGATCGATTGCGATCATCTCGATCGGCAGCGATCCCGTCGCCGGAATGGCGGCGTAATAGATGTAATGGCCCATTGCGTCGACCGGTACGACCGTATCGTTAATCGTCAGCGTAACTCCCGCTTCCGATACGCCTTCCAGCTTAACGCGGTCGCCTTCAATGACTTGTCCGTTAACCGCCGTCTTCAGGTACAGGTACGGAGCCGTACGATCGACAACCAGTCTTCCGTAGGAGTAGCTGACGTCTCCTGCGCTATTAACGGCTTCAACCTCGATCGTGTACGCCTTCTCGCTCAGCTCGCCGAGATGGAATTCTCCCGGGGTTCCGCCGGACGCCGCAACCTCGTCGCCGTCCACATACAGCTTAATCGTTGCGTTCTGGTCGCTCTGCGCCTTGAGAACGACATCGCTCGCGGACGTAACCGCCAACGTATGCTGCAGAGCTTGCTTCTCTTCGGCGGTCAGACCGGCAAGCGTCTCATCCGTGACGTTGTACGGATAGTACGTTTGCAGCGGAACGCTGTCGCCGTCGTCCAGGTAAGAGACGGTCAGCTTCGCCGGATTCGGAACCGGCAGGGTGACGCTGGCCGGGTCAGACAGTTCGCTGACGTACAGATTGATGAGCGTGTCGTCGTTGACTCCCGCAATCGTTCCGTATTCCGCCTTGATAGCCATGACGCGGAACCGGTAATCGACTCCCGTCTCGATGCCGGACAGGACAATCGTTTGGTTCGCTCCGTTGCCCGAAGCGACTTCGCCCTCATAGGACGTTCCGTTAAAGTCCACATTGCCGTTCACATCGGCCGGATAGATCCGGTAAGATGTCGTCTCTGCATACCCCGGATCGGTGAAGCTGATCCGGACCTCTCCGTTGCCGATCGCTGTCGCTTGGACGGACGTTGGTTTCGGCTGCATTTTCACAGCTTGGTACGTCAGAGGATCGTTTAACGTCTTGTAGATCGGGCCGTACGATTCGCTGTCCGCGACAACCGCGAGGTAATAGTCTCCCGGCAGATACCCTTCCGGAAGCGTCACGGTGCGGATGCCCGTCGCCGGCAGATCGGATGCGAGCACATCGCCGACCGGAACGATCTTGCCTTCTTCGTCCTTGTCGCCGTTCGCCAGAATCAGGCTAACCTTCGTATCCTGCTTGGCGTTCTCGACCTTCCATTCGACCTCGTACGTATTGCGTGCAAGCTGTGCCGATGCCTTGAGCTTGGTCACTTCCGGAATCGGAGTCAGCAGGTATTGCTTGATCGAAGCGTTAAGCTTCGTCTTGATCTTGATCGTACCGGCAGCCGATGCGTCCACCGTTACCATCAGCCCTTCGGCATCCACAATCGCGTTGCGGTTAGCGGCATTCTCGTCGGTGATGACGGCCACTTCCTGCCCGTTGATGCCGTAAATCTTCGTGCTGGCGTCTCCGCCCGCGATATCGAACAGATACTTGCCCTTCTCGCCGATTCGCAGCGAGTACGTAATCGTCGACGTCTCGTCGGTCAATTCTTCCATCGTCATCCGGCCCGACAGCGTCAGACCGAACGAATCGGTGAAGCCGTTCGACTTGACCAGCCAGACGCCTTCTTGATCGACATCGACAAGCGCGCGGATAACGCCTTGCGAAGCGTCGAACACCGCGTTCCAGTCCTCGTCGGACGAGTCCGTTACGAGCGGATACTCGGTACCGTCTGGACGGTATAGCTTGGTCTCCGTGCTTGCGCCTTGGATCTCGAGAAGAACTCGCGAGCCCTTAAGTCCCGTGAAGTTCGCAGCTGAGACGAACTCGGAGCCTTCGATCCAGGCGAGAGCTTCGCTCATCGAGGCATCGGACGCCATGCGGTACAGGTTCGCATGAGCCTCCGCTCCGGCGATCGCATACCACGTTCCCGCTTCCGGCGCTTCGACGAGAAGATACAGCTTGCCGTCTTCCGCAACCCATTGCGTATTGTAAGCTTCGCTTGCCGAGCTTGCTTCCGTTGCGTACGGACGGCCGTCCGACTTCAGCAGCAGAGCGTCTGCAACCGTCTCCTCGAGCTCGACGAGGTACTTGCCGCGCTTCGCGAAGGTGACCGGAATCATCGATTGCACATCCGAGCCGTCGAGCAGTTCGGCCGCATCGGCGAGCGACAGCGACGAATGGCGGAACAGTACCTTATGAATCGCCAGGCTCAGGCTGTTTGCCGAGCTAAGCTTCCAGGTGCCAGGCGTCAGATCGACCGCCACGACCGTCTTGTCCGCGGACTCGTCGTAGTAGGCGTTGATCTTGGCCTCGTCTTCCGATTCGAACACAATCTCGTACGGTGCGCCGTTCGGACGAGTAAGGCTGAGATTCGCCTGCTCCCCTTCGATCGCGATCAGACCCGAATAGGCCTTGTCGACGGCGAAGGAATGGACCAACTTGCCGCCGGACTTCTCGACGCTCGGGTTCGTCTCCGCGACGACGGTCGCCAACTTGGCAGCGTTGTACGTGCCGAAGGCGGTCGAACGAATATCGCTGGCGGAGAACAGCTTCTCCCCGGTGACGCCCGGGATGTCGCCCGTGTCCGCTGCCGTCCATTCTCCGGCTGTGTTCGGGTCGGTATACCAGAACCAGCTGCTGACGGTGTTGTAGATGCTCTTGGCCGTATTCACGACTGCATTAGCCACGTTCTTGATCGTCGAGCTCAGGTCGACGTCCCAGTCAAAGCTCTTGGTCGAGAACGGATACTTCACCGTGAACCCGATGCCGATGACGGACAGTGCGCCCTTAAATCGGCTCGAATCGACGCCCACTTCCGCCGAAGTCAGCTTATAGCCGCCGACAAGCGGAACGCTGCCCGGGATTTGCACGGCTGCCTTGGCGTAGCCTGCGAAGGACGAGCCTTGGAAGTAGCTGGCCGCAACCTGCCCGACAATGATGTCGATGATGTTGATCTGCGCGTCAAAGTCGAAGCCGGCCCGGTTGTAGCCCTTGTAGCCGGTCGGGTTGAACACGACAAACATGTTGACGCCTGCGATGTTGATTTTGTAGATTGCCAGCTTGCCCGATGCCTCGAAGTGGTTGGCGGACAGCGACACCTTCAGGTCGTTGCCGTTCACCATATAAGTGCCGGCAAGCTTCGGCGTGATGTAGTCCGACATGCCCGCCAGAACGGAGAAGGTCAGCGGAGCCTGCGACAAGGCCGTCATGTTGGACACGCCGCCGCCGAGCTTCGTCAACTGCGCGCCCGTCGAGCCGAGCTTCATCTCCTTCTGGACGGCGAAGCTGATCGAATCGAGCTTCTTGTCGACGATAAGCAGGTCGATGTCGAAGCCGATCTTCGCCTTCTTCAGTTCGGCGGATGCCCCGACTCCGAATTGAGGCACACGGGTGTCGATCGAGAACCGCAGCGCCGCCGATTCGAGCGGGCCGGACTTGAACTCCGCCGGAACCTCGAATTTGGCTGCGAGATCGAAGCGGTTCTGCTTGAACTCGAGGGCCTCGACGTCGGCCGAGGCACCGATCGTCGTACCGGCCGCCTTGAAGCCGAGGTTGGCGCTGCCGGAGATGCGAATGCCGCCCTTGATGAAGGTGAACGAGTTGACGGACACCGGCATATTGAGACCGGTCAGGTCCGAAGCCGCTCCCGCCAATCCTCCGTTCAAAGTGAAGCGGAAGGTGGCCGGCGTGAAGCTGAATTGCCCCTCATAGACCGTATACGTAGATAGAAGCGGAATCGTATTCTTGCCGTTAACGTAGAATCTGCCGTTACCGGTGATCTCTCCCGTTGACTTGTCGACGGTAAGATCCGTCCCCTTGAACAACAGATTATCGTTAAGCGTGACCACCGAATTCGTGTCGCGCAGACGATAAATGTTCGGCTCGGATGCGTTGACGACGAACGGACCGCGCAGTTCGATCTCTTCAACGTCATTCGGATCGGGACGTACTTTCGGGTTCTCTACCGTCACAACCTCGTAGTTGATCGAGCGGTAAGCCGGATCATCCGTCAATTCGATCGCATTCTCGAACAGCTTGCTGTCGAAGTACTCATGTCCGATACTGATATCGTACTTGCCGAGCGGCAGCTTCTCGCCGCTTATCGTCGGCAGCTTGATCTTCAGCGAGTTGTTGGTCGGAGACTGGATATCGGAACGCGGAATGACGTATTCCGTATTGTCCTCTCCGGTCAGCTTAACGCTCAGATCCGTATGCGGCAGACGCTTCAGCAGCCAATACAGGTTCTGGCCAACAACCGTTGCGTACTCCGCATCGTCCCGGTAAATCTTGGACGGTCCTGCGTTCAGATACGTGAGCTGCTCCTTCGGCATCGGCATCTGAACGGCGAAGGTCTTGGCTTCGCCTTTATCTTCGCCCTTCGAGTTGATGGCATACGCTCGAACCTCGTAATACGTATCTTCCTTCAAGCCTTGCAGCGTGACGTTATACGTGCCGGAGGTATCCAGAACTGCCTTGGGAACTGTGCCCGAATATGGAATCCAGACGTTGCTGTCGTCATCCGTCTTCTCTCTGTAATCGACGCCCCATATGGTATTCTCCCCGCCGGTATTGACTACTTGGACAGGAATGACCGCTCGCTGATCGGTCGGATTGTCCGCGATGTATTGCGGAATGGGCTCTCCCGTCTCTACCGTTGGAGCAACCGTAATCTTCAGATCGTAATAAGCCCCGTACTCGGTCGAGATTCGGAAGCTCGGTACGGCCTGAGCGATGTCCGTCGCCATATAATAGTAAGTCGCTTGTCCGTTCGAATCCGTCGCAAGGCTTGGCGCCGTATCGAGCGGAGCCAAGTCGTTGTCCGGATCGAGGAAGGTAACATTGTCTTCCTTCTCCACAATGAGGTTCAAATCCGGTCCCGGATTGCCCTTCGAATCGACCAGCCTTACATCCGCCTTGCGATAGACGGCTCCTTCTACCGAAGGTGGGACAGGCGGCTCATACACGGCCGACGTCACCGAGAAAATACTCGGAGCCTCGACATAAGTCGCACTGTTCAAGTCGATCGGATCATACTTGTTCGTGAAGTACCATTGCTCGATGTCGTGATTCTGCCATGCCGATCCCGTCGCCGCCGTGAAGCCGGCGTAAATCTCTTCGGCGCCGAGGTAGCTTTGGAGATTGACATTGCTCTGGGTCAAAGTCGGCGTCGTCGGCCGGTTTGCGTTCGAGCTAAGATAAACGTACAGCTTCTGTTCGACCGTGCTGTAGTCGATCCAGGCATGCACGTCGCTCCCCGAGTTGAAGTCGATGCCCGTTACGTTGACGGCCGCCGGATTGCCGTTCTTGCCGTGGGTAACCACACCGTTAAAGTCGACGGCGACGTGATTGTCGCTCGGGTCTCCGTTATTGCCCCACTGTGAAGAGCCGTTGTTAAACGTGTCGAACTCGATGCCGACGCTGTTCGTGATGTTCTCGAAGCCCATGCCGCCGCCGAGGCTGCCTGCGCTGTTCGAACGCGTCTGCAGGGCGAACACGATGCCGTCCGCGCCCGGAGGGGTGCCCGTCGTTCCTCCCGGACTCGTCATCTTGAACGTAAAATATGTACTGAAGCCGGTGCCGGCCCGCAACGAAACTTTCTCTTTGTTGAACACGGTGCCGTACTTGTCGCCTTGGTTCGGAGTCAGGCGAAGATTGCCGGAATCGCCCCCGCTCCCTACATAGCTGGAGCTGCCGTTAAACACCAAACGGTTGGAAGCTTGAACGAAGTCCGTGTACAAGAACGTGATGTACTTGACCGGCTTCTCCGGCTCCGCGCCTGCGACTCTCGAGCCAGACGAGTACCCTGACAGAACCAGCTGCAGGGCAAGCATCCAAGCAAGCACCGCAGCGATTCTTCTCCGACTGAACAGCCTACCGATTGATCCCTTCATTATATCCCTCTCTCTGTCATGGAATTGGCATTACGCCAACCGCGCCCCTTCCGAAGGCTCAGTTCTCCAGACCTAAGTATAAAGAACGCCACTTAAAAAAAACTAAACAATTCGACACCATTCACGATTCAAAGCGGATTTTTGTCAAAAAATGCGGGAACGAGCCGGGGGAACGAGGAAAAACGAGATGGAGAGGAGCGGCGGGATCGTGGGAGGGACGCGCCCGGTTCGGCTGGATTCGGTGCCGCCTCCGACGAAAGTTTTAATGCTAAAAACCAGGTTGTTGAAAAAGACATTTCAATTAATTAACGCGGTAATGTGTTATCATATAGAAAAAGCGAATGAATGTGGGGGACGAGCATGAGCTCCGAGCATCTCAACCAAGGAAGATTTCAAGTCGAAATGGCCAGTACGGATAGGTTAGTTCCTGAAGATCACTTGCTCCGGCTAATCGATATGCATATCGACTTCTCCTTTATTACGGAGAAAACGAGGCCCTTCTACACGAGTACGACGGGCCGTCCCCCCATTCCGCCGATTCGTCTC
>NZ_SSOB01000048.1 GCF_004801405.1 Cohnella fermenti | reverse complement strand
AGTGGCCTCTTTCATCGAACAAAATTCGCTTGAGAATATTCGGCTCCATGTTTCAAATGTACCAAACAACAAAGAGAACGTGAAGACCCACTCCACACCCGAAAAGTTATAAATTCTATTATGTTAAGAAAAACGCCTAACGGCGTCCTTTGAGTGCGAGCGTATCCGTTTATGCGAGCCTAGTCACCAGTCACGGGTGATCCACCCCGTGACTTCCTTTTTAACATCACTTATTTTGTACTCATATCCATCGACTCCAGCGTCATGCAGCAAGGCGCTATCCCCCTTCTGCGCGTTTATGCCTCTTCTCCCCACGGCTCAGGAACCTCTTGGCCCTTCGCCGCACCCCGACCACCGCCGGGTGATCCCCACTCCTTCCCATCCTGAACGAGCGGGTGAGGAGACCTAATGCCGCCAGAGGGGAAAAGGCGCGGGGGAAGGCGTTGCCTCGTACCGGATGCCTGGCAAGCTGATCTCTATGCGTTGGGCGCGGCGCTCCTCTCCCGCCCCGTTAGCCCATATGGCAGGGGGGAACAACCGTTCAGGTCGTCATAGCGGTTTTTCGCATAACAAAGACGGTCGAGACATCGCGCCCTGACCGTTCCCCGCAACGCTGTTCGCACCTCCGATCCGACGTCTTTCCCCCTCCGGTCCGCCGCCTTTTGCCCTCTGATCCGCCGGCTTTTGCGATTTTATGTGGTTTTTCACATTCATCGGTTGGAATGAGCCGCGATCTCGGCGTTTTATGTGATTTTTAGCATACATGCGGCAACTGAAGCCGGAATTTTCTCTATATAGGCTATTTTTCACATCGAATCGTCCACCCTGCCCGTTATCGCGCCGCTCGAATGTGAAATTTCACATAAATTCCTCTATCCGGCGAGATGCCCGCCCCTCCCGCACCATTCAAAATGGGCTACCCCGAAACTTATAGATTCTTATATGTGCACAAAGGGCTGACCGGCATCCCCCTTGGATACCGAATCAGCCCTTCGCCGTACGATTGCGATTCCAGCCCGACAATTAGCCCTCTTCTTGAGCAACCAATTCCTCGTACACCTTCATCACGCGTTCCCATTCTTCGTCGTTCTCGATGTTGACGAGGACTTCGTCTTCCCCGTCTTCTTCTATGCGGAAGATCACGCCGTCGTCTTCCGGATCGTTGCGGTCGAGAAGGACCGCATACGCTTGATCGCCGGTCTCGAACGTATACACAAGCACCATCTCGTGTTCGTTGCCGTCTTCGTCCGTTACGATAAATACGGCTTCTTCGTCGTGCTCGTGGTTGCAATTCTCGTCATGTACATGTTCGCTCATGGGTGTAACCCCCGTTCAGTCGATTGAATTTGCCTACCTTGGTATCCTAACATTTCCTTGCACCTCGGTCAAACCAAAAGACGCCTTCCCTGCTAGAGAGAAGGCGCCCGGTTCTATTCGGCTTCTATCATCTGGAGATGACAATCTTCTCCGATACAATCTGCATGGAAGTGCTGTCCGTCGGCTTCATCCAGAAGCGCACGGTGTACTTGCCGGTGTATTTGAATTCGTAGGAGAACTCCTTGGTCGTGAACCAGAAGCTATCCTTGTCTGATGGAAAATTGCTGTCGCTGCTGCTGCGGCCGTCGATCCACGTGCTGTCTCCATAAGGGTCGGTGATCGTCACCTTGAAGCTGGAGATGCTCGTCTGCAGATTGTCGATCTGAGCATACACCTGGAAGTCGGTCGTCTTCTGCTTCGCGACGGTCCCGAACGAGGTGGAGCCCGCCATCAGGAACATGTGCACGTTGGGCTTGAAGATCGTCGCCTTCTTCGTGTCGTCGTCCCAGAACACCATGCCTTGCACCAGATCCCCGAGCGACTTCACGGAGACGTAGGCCTCCTTGCCGATCATGGCCGTGTCTGCATCGGATACCTCTTGCTTGTTCAAGATCAGCTTGACCTTCTGGCTTATGGTATCCGCGAACACGCCCGATCCGAATGCCAGCGTCATCACCGCGGTCAAGATCAGAATCCTGCGGAACTTCATCCGTCATTCCCTCCATCGCCCAGTTCCTTGTATGCAATTGGTTATACCGCTCGCACGGGGAAAAGTTGCGCGGAGTTTAAAAATTTTTTAATGATTCACGAATGCCGACGACGGTCTTGCCGCCGGAGGCAGCGTCAGCACGCAAGGAACGCCGTTCCCCATCGCGCCCGGCTGACTCATTCTCGCCAGGTAAGACAACCCTCGATGACAGGGCGTTCGGCACGCGGCGCACGTGTCGGAGGTAACCACCTTCATCTGAGGACGTTCGCTGTCCGGAGATTTCTTCTTCTTAATGACCTTCTTGCCGGCCGGCTTGTTCATGTCGCATTCCCCTTACGCTCGCGATTAACCTCCTCGATAAGGTATGCGCTCGCCCGATCAAGGGTGAGAAGCCGGCTCCGAATACGGGCGGCCGATAATTCGGAACGAATGCTTTTGCAGCGATACAAAATATGGTACATTTATGAGTAAACGTGTCGAATTCACGCTTGGCTTCTAGATGGGACGGGGAGGCTGCAGATGGACATACAGATGATCGGAACCGGCAGCGCGTTCGCTAAATCGTACTATAACAACAACGCTCTTCTCTATTCCGGCGACCGGACGCTGCTGATCGATTGCGGCTTGACCGCTCCGATGGCCCTGCACAAGCTCGGCGTATCGTTCGACCGGATCGATGGAATTCTTATCTCGCATGTGCACGCAGATCATATCGGCGGGCTTGAGGAGTTGGCCTTCCAGTATTTATACAAGTACCGGACCAAGGTGCCTCTCTTCCTTGCGGAGGAGCTGGCGGAGCCGCTGTGGGAGCATTCGCTGCGCGGGGGACTGGAGCAGGACGGCTTCCGCCGACTGTCGGATTATTTCGACGTTCGGCTTCTGACCGCCGGCGTTCCGACGGACACCCTCCCCGGACTCCGGGTGGAGCTGCTGCGGACGAGTCATGTTCCGGACAAGCTCAGCTACTCGATGCTGTTCAACGATACGTTCTTCTACTCTGCGGACATGGTGTTCAGCCCCGCGTTGCTCGAGCATCTCGTCCGCGAGCGGGGCGTGGAGACGATCTTCCACGACTGCCAGTTGCACGAGCCGGGGCTTGTGCACGCCACGCTGCCCGAGCTACTGACGCTCCCTGACGATATCCAGTCGCGCGTTCGCCTGATGCATTACGGCGACGACCGTCCGGCGTTCGAAGGCAAGACGGGACGGATGAGCTTCGTCGATCAGCATGTGATATACTCTTTAAACTAGGAGGGTGTTGAAGCATCATGGTTGCAACTTACATTATCGCCGGCGTCATCGCCGTGCTGCTGATCGTCAGCATTATCTGGGTCACCGGCAAGGCCTACTCCCGCAAGTGGGAGGAATAGCCGCCAGCACGCGAACAAGCTCCGATTGTCGGTCAAGGCCGGAATCGGAGCTTGTTCGTCTCTGGCATTACCACCGGCCGGAGAAGGTCGGCGCTTCCGCTGCGTCGGAGTTGCGGCTGTAGACGTCGCCGACAACGCTTTGGGAGCGATTGCCGTACACGCTGGCGATGACCCCGCGTTCCTCCGCTCCGCCGGACCACATCTGACACGCGCTAAGCCCCGCCGTCGAAGCGAGCGCAAGCGCTCCGAGGACGATTCGTTTCCCGAAGGCTGATTTTCCCGTATGCATCGTATGGAGCTCCTTGGACTAATTGGAATACAGCTCCATGGTGCCCCCGAACCTGCTCCTTTATTCCGCCGCCCGCTCCCCATCCTCGCGCTCCTTCGGCTTATTCTCCCGCTCCTCCTCCCACTCCCGCTTCCACTGCCAGGTGATCCTCTTGTCGTACGTCGTCGTATCCTTGCGAACAAGATTCGTTACCGCCGCCATCACGAAGCCGATCAAGCCGAACAGCCCCAGCAGCCAGACGAACAGGTATACCGGTTCCTCCATTGTTGTTGCCTCCCGATAAATGTCGCTATTCATATGTACGCGGGCCGCGCGGCGTTCATCCCTGGCTAGGAGCAAATCGGCATTAAAAATTTGGCGTTTATTGTGCAAAAATCCGCCCCGCAAATCGGTTGACTTCCGAGCCCGGGCTTGGTATTATTCTATTTGTCTTCACGAGATGCGATCTGGTAGCTCAGCTGGGAGAGCACTACCTTGACAGGGTAGGGGTCACAGGTTCGATCCCTGTCCAGATCACCATACATAACAATAGAGAAGCCTTTATACATAAGGCTTCTTTTTGCTTTATGGGAACCAACATACATAGCAGATAAACATGAAGAGCCAGTCTCCATCGGACTGACTCTTCACCATGTTTTTTTAGTTTTCCTCTTGTAGACTGATGATCTCAGCCTCAGACAGTCCAGATGCCTTGACTATAATAGCTACTTCAACTCCAAGATTCAGAAGCTCTTGGGCCATCTGAATCGCTTTCTTTCTCTGCCCACGGGCTTCACCACGAGCTTCCCCCTCTGCCATCGCTCCCTCAATCATAGAAGCTTCGTCATGCAGATACTTTTGTCTATCTTCGTATAATTGGCGGGCTATCGCATCCTGACTTAGGAACTCCAATGTGTCCATTGCTTTTTTCAACACCGGCTCATTCATCGTCAGCACCTCCCAATTGGATTTATCAGCACCCTTCAAGAAGAGTAACCAGTTGACCAATCCGCCACTCTCAACAGGAGCCGCATGATCACCAAGCTTTGTCGCGAGGAGCATCCTTTTCCGTATAGGGATTCAGCAGAACGATTTCGGTCAAAGGCGGCCTGTCAGCGTCTATAAAGGTCTTGTTCAAGAAGGCCAACAGAACGTCTCTGTTCTCCTCGCTTCCGAAAATCCGTTTGAATAAAAAATCATTATAGGGATCAAGCAGTGGTCCTTGATTGCCCGAGGGCCCTTATTTTTTTATTGCCGTCCGGTTTAGTTCTCGCCCTGTTGACCCACAATGATTGTTGAAGGAGTGAGAACAACATGAATCCAAACAAGAGCAACACCTGGAAGAGACCTCTGCTGGCCGCCGCATTCGCGCTGGCATTGTCCGCCGCCATGACGCCTGTCGCCTCCCCTGCCTCCGCGGAGACGGACGCCGCTCCGCCCGCCTCGCTCCATGAGCATCACGGCCATCCGTCGCCTCTCGACCTTGAAGCGATGGGAGCCATCAGCTCGGAAGGGACCGACTCCCTGCTCAAGCTGCTGAAGCTGGATGAGACGACGCTTCGCAACAGGCTTCGCGCCGGCGAGACCCTCGCCGACATCGCGAAGTCCCAAGGCGTGTCGAAGCAGAAGGTGATCGATCTGCTCGTCAAGATGCAGAAGGAACGGATTGCCGAAGCCGTCAAGGCGGGCCGCCTGACCACGGACCAAGCCAAGAAGATCAACGAGCGCCTTGTGGAACATACGACTCGCCTCGTCGAGGGCACCGGCCCTTCCTGGAACGGCCAGGGTCACAAGGGAGAAGGTCATCGACACTCCAAGCGGCTCGACGAGACCGCCCAGGTGCTCGGCATCCCTGCGGAGACGCTGATCCAGGAGCTTAAGAACGGCAAGACGATCGCGCAGATCGGCAAGGAGAAGGGAATCTCCGAGGATGCGCTTGTCGCCAAGCTGCTCGAGAAGGAGAAGGCGCGAATTCAGGAGCGCATTCACCGCGTCTGGAGCAAGACGAACCAAGCCAAGGAGACCACAACGGAGACTGCAACGCCGACACCGGCCACTCCGTAAAAAAATTCAAAATAACCCTTTACATCCCCGGCAAGAGCCGCTATAATAGGTCAAGTCGAAACAATACTTGATCTGGTAGCTCAGCTGGGAGAGCACTACCTTGACAGGGTAGGGGTCACAGGTTCGATCCCTGTTCAGATCACCATACTTAAACGCTCGGAACCCTTGATATTCAAGGGTTCTTTCTTTTTACATCTTTTTCCTCGGACTCAAATTTGTCCTCTTCCCTTCATTTTGGTCAAGATTTGGTCAAGAATGCCTTTTTCGTCCAAAAGGTGAAGCTCACTCGCCATTGAACGAGTGAGCTTTAATTTGATTATTGAATACTGACGATAAACTAATCACGTCATTCATCCTGTTCGCTGTTAAACAACAACTTCCCGAACTTCTCGGCTGTCTCCTTCTGCATACTTGGCAGCAAGTGACTGTAGGTGTCAAGAGTCAAGCGCACAGTTGCATGTCCTAACCGTTCTGATACGATTTTTGGATTCTCGCCTTGAAGAAGCAACAGTGTAGCATGTGTATGTCTCATTGAATGGAATTTAATTTTCTTAACTCCAGCTTCTTTAATCGCCACACTGAACGCTCGACGCAGATTGCTCTTATTTGTTGGAGTTCCATTTCCCGTACATACAACCAAGTCCATATCATGATAAGTTCCAGGTTCCGCCTTCTCCTTTTCCCGATCCACCATTTGCTTATGCTTCTTCAAACGTTTCATTGTCTCTTTAGGCAGATTGATCGTTCTTGTCCCTGATTTGGTTTTCGTGTATGGCTGTATTTCTTTCCCATCGCTACTGAGGGTTTGAGTAATACGAATGCAGTTATTCTCAAAGTCCACATCTTGCCAACGAAGCCCTAAGATTTCTCCTTGCCTTGCCCCAGAAGTCAATGCAATCCAAAATGCAATAAAGTACCTGCTGCCCTTGTCTCCATGCTTCAGGAACGTTTTAACCTCATCTACGTCCCACACTATTACTTCTTTCTTAACGGCCTTTGGACGGTCTACTAGCGAAGCAGGGTTCTTAGTAACAAGCTCCCATCGTTCTGCTTTCTTTAATGAGTCGTTGATGAGGGTATGAATCTTCTGAATGTTCTCATCGGTCAACTGTTCATCTTTAGTCATTTGATTATAGAACTTCTGAATTGCCATCGGGGTAAGTTTAGTGAGTTCTATATCTCCCAATGCTGGCAGCACATGGCCTACAATTAGCCATTTATACGTTGCTAGGGTTTGTTTCTTGACCTTGGTTATTTTATCTTCTAGCCAATGATTCACCATATACTCTCTGTACAACATTTTGTTAGGCTTCACGTAAGTTCCATTTGTAAGTGAGTACTCTAGCTCATTTAGCGCCTTCTGAGCTTCCTGCTTAGTTTTATAGCCGCGTCTTTTGATTTGTTGCGGTTTTCCATTATCCTTCTTCCCATGCGTTAAAACAAAGTACCACGTCTTTCCGTCCTTCTTGACAGTTTTGCCTGCCATAATCATTCAGCTCCATCCTGATTTAGACTTGTATTTCTAATTGGATGTAGTGAATTCAATAAGATTTTATTAGTGGCGTGCGGAGGCTCAGAGTCATGTAGCAACGCTTCTCTCTCTGCTCTCAATGCCGCTATCTCTATACAAATAGCTTGCTTGCGTTCATATGAGGTACTGCGGTTTAAATACTCCAGCGCAAGCTTAACGTGACGAGCAGCAATCGCTAATAACCGATCTATGCCGGCCTCACTCTCTGGCAAATTCCAAAGATGCTTGTTCATATAATGTCGTTCTCCCTTTACATTGCCATTCAGACAAATAGAAATAAGCTGCAACCGAAAAGATCGCAGCTTGATTCATATTTCCAGATACAGTTAGAACAACTTCTTAATCGTTGCTCGCATTCATGTTAGATTCCGAGAGTACAAATTCCTTTAATGCAGCTTTCGGAATCCGATATCCTTTCAACTTGAACGATTTTAATTTTTTACTCCGAAGAAGCTCATATACCTTTGAACGCCCAATATTTAATGCCTCCATCACATCGTCTACCGTCAGTACTTCATCATATTGTGCAAACATTTACTTATCCCTCCCGTCCAAATATGTCATATTCCTAGTTATAATATATATGTGGGACTGTTCTAAATTGCGGCAATTAAATGTTGCTTACTTAGAAGTAAATATGACTGAATGTCGTTAGATAACCTTCGTATTGGATCAGCAGACATTCAATTTTGGTAATAGCTATTTAAAAAAATCTGATTTCATGATATTTTTTAGGTGATTGTTTTCATATAATCAGATTATTTCAATGGAGGAAGAAAATGAATTCTGTTGGAGACGATATCAAAGTGAAAGAATGGATAATGGTCCATTCGCAAAAAATTAATGATTCGGGTTTTGCAATTAATGAACATGGTGAACTTTGCAAATATGAAGACTCAAAGCTAATCACCTTATCTAATTTTATAGTAATACCAGTTGAGATTATTTTTAGGGTAACTGAATCAGGAGACGTTGAGGAGTCCAAGTATGTTTTTTATGGTATTTTGAAAAATGAGAAGAGATTAAAAAGAATAGAAGTTTCGATTTCTGACTTAATTAATACGAAGTGGGTTAGGACTAAATGGAGTCCCTTTTGCGAAGTATATTCAAATGAGAAGAAAAACTACAGATCTATTCTGCAATTTATAGAATTGTTCGCTAAGAAGAGTAATCAAAAAATTGAATTCGATAAAATTGGATGGCACAAATATGAAAACAAATGGTTTTTCTTACATAGCGACGGAATTATTGGTGAAGTCAACGAAAAAATCTCTACATCAAACACTGAATTTACTTTACGTAAAGATGATCATTTAAGTCCAAGAGAATCGTTTTTAGAAAGTCTTAAAATGCTAGAAATATGCAACCATAAGTTATCTTATTCATTACTTAGTTTTCTTCTAACTTCAATCATTACAACTCCACTACTTGAATCAAAAGAGCTATCGCCGAACTATTTACTTTGGATAGTAGGTCAAACTGGGTATGGAAAAACGACACTATCTACTTTTTTTACCAACATCTACGAAAAAACCAACATGACTCGTCCCGATGCTCATAAGACAAAAACCATAATGCCCGGAATTAAGGAGCATAAAGATTGCGTCTTTGTGATTGATGATTTCGGCACCTCAAAAACGAAGGAAAACGAGTACAGTGTTATCAATAAAATTGAAGATATCATTCGAAACCTAACGGACAGGCAATTCTCAAGTAGCAATATTTCTGATGGCATGGTGTTGATTACTGGCGAAAAATTTCTTGATACTCACAACAAAAACGAATCTTCAAAAAAACGTATTATCCGAGTGAAGATGGACAACTTGTTTAATAGAAAAGATTCTAAAACATACGATGCTTCTAAGGCAGAACTATATGACAAGTATAAGGACCACCGCCATCTTCCAACAAGTATTTCACATTATTTAGAATGGCTCAGCGTTAAGCTAAACTCTAGTTTCATTGATGACTATAAAAAAGATTTTGAAGCTCTGCGGTCGGAACTTGGCAACAAATTCAATTCACATGGTCGCCATACAGATAGCTTCGCACATCAAATTTGTGCCATTAATTTTTACATGTCATATGGTAAGGAAATGGGATTTATAACCCCTGAAGATTTTGTCAATATGTGCAGTTACGCAAAGAAAATATTCGGGGAATTACTTGAAGATCAAGAACAAACCATTTTCGATCCTCAAGTCGAACTATTCTTGCAAGCGTTAAAAGAGTTAATACTTGAAGATAAAATCATCGTGGAACTTAATAGCCCGAGGTTAGATTTTAATAGGAAAGTTTATGGCGTGTTGAGAACAGAAAAGGAACAAGAAGTCTTGAAACTTGACTGGGAGACTGTCTATACAATGGTACTAGAACATCTTAGTAATACTCAAAGAGATCGACCCTTGATTGGCAATAAAAACCTAGCAAAGCTACTCGATGAATACAATCTCATTTGTTTTAATGAACATGGCACAACAACTCCTTTTAGTGCTCTTAACCGTAAAATGGGGAAAGTCGAGCGGTGTCGAGTTATAAATTTCAAAGCAAACAAGATTGCTGACATTAAAGATATTGTTTACCAAAAGAATATATCTGAAGTTCCTATTAAAATGGGTTCAACTAGGCTATTCGGTCAAAAAATCAAATTCGGTCAAAAAATCAAAAAGAGAAGGTAGACTATATTGGGATAAATAGAAGCTTAGCATTAACGTCCAATAACGCAAAAAATATAGGATATCCAACATGAGTAAAAACAACAATCAAACATACAACGCGAACTGCGTCGTATGTTTTTTTATTGTCCTCGAACACACAAATTGAACTTAAATAAGTACTCCCCCTACGCTAGTCATGGGTCTGGAAGCCACACAGGCGTAGGTTTTGGGAGCAGGAGGTAGTATTTATGATAGATATGCTTTATGTAAGGTATTCTCTAACCGAGTCAGAGTTCGAATTAACCTATTCAAGACTAGATGCTTATTTGAAAAAGTATATTCCTTTAAAGCCTTTACACAAAGATAACAAGGAAAAAAGAGGGGTTTATATCACTTACGCACTCTCGAAATATGGACTGCAAGAAATCAGACTTCGCAAATCACAATACAATAGCTTTTTTATTGAAGTACGCCTTCGGCCACAATTATTAATTAACTGTTGCGGATATTATAAATCTACAACACTTGACGAGTTTAAGTATGCAGAGCTGGTGTTCGACTACATCATTCTTGATATTCTCAATCTTCCCGTTCCATCCATCCGCAAGTGGAAAGTACGACGAATTGAAGCTGTTGCTGATATCGAAGTAGACAATGCCCTCATCCCCTATTACATTCAACTGTTCAAAAAAGGACATATTTTAGAATATTTTCTTGAGAACAAATACTCCCGTAAATATTGGAACTCTAAGACAAATGTGTACTTAATGGCTAACAAGGTTACTGTAAATTGGTATGACAGGTATAACACTTTAAAGGCAAAGGAGAAGAAGTCGAAAGACGAATTTATAGATTACTCTGAGACAAAAAATATTTTGCGTTTCGAGACACAAGTACGAAAAGTGAACAAGCCTTTAATGGAAGTTTTAAACGTGAACTTCTTGAAAACAAAGGTGTTGGATCATTATAAGCTTATTGTCGGCAAAGGCGACTATCATACAATCAACAATGCAATTGCACTGGTCTTGAGTTCAACATCAAGGCCTGTTGGCCTTATAGTGATGCTGCGATTAATTGAAGAGACAGGCAGTATTCCTGCCGCTAAAGAAAAATATACTCAACAAGTCCAAGAAAGAGGAAAGAAAAGTAACCCTGACGATTTTAGCAAAAAACGTATTCTTCATGACTTTAACAAGAAACTACAGCAAATAAGAAGGCTAAATATCAATCCTGTTACAATTCCCGAACAATGGGGGATACCTACTCTCAAGAACTTGCACTCCCTAATCTCAGAGGCATTTTATACTGAATAGAACAGTAGAACAAAAAAGAGGCGTGTAATCATATCGAATTTACCGCCTCTTTTCCTTGTCATTTATCTCCCAATATGAGTTGCTCACATATTTTGTAGCAATCATTAATATGTGAATTACCCAGACTCTTCAGCGCTCCAAAACTAATGCCAGCAGATATTGCCTGCCCGACTAACGGAATGAATTTGAGAAACTGACTGGTCAAAATACGTGTTCCATACTTCTTTAATAAAAATGATGCGATTTCACTGATTATGAGTTTTCCAATCAATTGGCTCCCTGTAGTGATGGCTATTGCAAGAACCTTCTCTTTCATTACAAAATCAAGTTGTTCGATTTGCTCAGGGGATAATCCAAATCTCTTGTTTATCGTAGACAAAAGTTCAAGCATGATGGCCACATCGCCGACTGTGTCAACTCCGGGAACCGGAACTACAGTCAACATTGCCGAAACAGTTGCCCCCATATTAACCATACCTTCACATTCGGCTCTTATTTGGTTCAGTTCGTTTATTGTTTTAGGAATCAACGCTGTCCTAACTCCCTTCTATGATTTTAGTCAACACAAAAAGCCGCAAACTCCGTTGAAGGAAGTCTGCGGCTTCATCATTATGTTAGACCGAATTTGTTACATTCCTAGCCCCAGAACGTTCGAAAAATCCATTTTCTCAAAGCTACGAATCCAAAGCCTATAACTACCCCTATTTTACAGCTCTCAAAAACACCATCCTTAAACACTACTAATCCAAGGAAAAACCCGATAATGGTTCCATAGAAAAACCATTTAAATAGCATGGTCATGGCTCCTTAATTATTAAATTTAATAGCGGTGACAGTCAACCAGTAGCTCTACACCGGAAGAACCAATCTTCCGGTGTTATTTATTATTTTTAAATCCGTTTCTAAAGAGCCGGTCAAATCTTAATTTTTGCGAAATACGATTCAAGATACTTCAGTGTGTGAGTCCCTGTTTCGTCAGTGTCGAACACCTTTACATTGTAAACCCAATAATTATTTTCTTTTACTGTGGCAATAGCGTCAGAAATTTCATTCCCAAACTCTACAATTTCATAGTAATAACGATCATCCTTTTTATTTTCCTTAAGCAGTGGTTCGTAATAATTCCATACCGCAGAATATAACATTGAAACAGCAGTCCGTGCACGACCAGGATCAGTTGAAAAGTTTGCATCGCCAACTCTAATCCGTCCTTCTTTAAGAAGGCTTAAGATTGTAGTATTTGCAGTCACAGCTTTAGTCGCTTGCTTTTCAACGAGCTTCTTGAATTGAAGTTTATAGTTATATGCATTCTTGATTAAATCGTTGATTCCAATCGTCTGATACTTCTCATCAAGCAGTACCTCGAACGTCAGGTCCGCCCAATTCGTGTATTCATTCTTGAATTGTTGCGACTTGTTTAGGAACGTCGAAAATGTGGCATTGAACGGTTCAAGACCAAAATTGTACTCTTCATCCGTAGGATCATAGTTATCCACCACATAATCAAAATATTTTACGTATTCATTCAGAATGCGGAAGTAATCAATATCGGACTTCTTGGAAGGGAAACTTTCCAAGTCCGAAAGGTCTTCAATCTCTTCAATGCTGCGTTGGTTTGCGACCAATACAATATGAGTAGTTGGCTCCTCCTCTCCCTCATACTGAATGTCTTCAAGACCAACAATGTAACCGGACAGGATAACTTGTTCATCGCCCAAATAGTTCAGAACATCATCGCTCGATACATATACTTTGTAATAGTTATTGTATTGATCGTACAGATAGAGTTCGTTGGTAATGTGCTCCTTGTAGAATGCGCTATCCTTCTCTGTGCCAACATTTGCTACCAAGTTACCATAAACAAAAACTGGTTTCCCAAAGAATGATGCTGCATTTTTAATGACATCGTCAGCTTTAAAACTGGTTGCCTTTTCCAAAGTCGTCCCCAACGAATACACCAACTTGGAAGCAATTTCTACATTGCCATTGGTAAGAGAATCGGTGGATTTTGTATTGAACAAACTTGCAGTTGAAACTTGAGTTACTGCCTTCTTAACGAATTGGGCAGCTTCTACAGTCGTTGCGGAAGTGAACAATGCGACGCTCGCAACTGTGGCAACAACGTACTTATTCAGAATTTTGCTTCTCATTTTAATCGTTCTCCTCCATACATTTGTCTTGACTTAGCCTTAGAGATGGACTTATTTAACCAACAATCCCGGAGCAAACAAGAGAATGGCCATCCACAGTATGATCAGTAGAACGACTGTACCGACGAGTCCGCCCCAACTGGTTCCACCAATCACTTCGGCCGGATGCAGTGCTGGATTACTCAGGTGCTTCTTCTGCTGCTTGTTAATATGATCCAGGTAATGATTGTTGCTGTACATGCCAAAGTGTACGCTCAATCCCAATACGATAATCGGATATAAATAAGTGTGTTCCAACATCATCAAGGGAGTAACGATCAAGAGATGTACCGCTACAATCATAATGAACAGTAGCTTATACATTTTTCGATAACCCATCCAGTACGGCCACCAGAAGAACGCTGCCCAGTTCCACCCCTTGTTATGGCCGGGACGCGCCCAACGACTACGGTAATACGCAGCATTTTTGCCAATCAATCGGTCGATCAATGACGATTGCCCCGCTGCAATCGGCCCTGTTGGTCCTGTCGCTTCAGTATTTGATGACGCAGGAGATGACACCTTGACCCCGCAGGCGTTGCAAAAGTTACTCTGAACACTCAGGCTACTCCCACAGTTTGAACAGAACATCGAATGATTCCCCTTTGAAACAATTAGGTTCAGTGTTGTACAACGGCCTCTGTATCAGGCAAGTTCCGACTATTGACTTATTTATCCCCCTCTACTCGCACCTCCCGACTTAACTCGACTATTTCATCCCAAATTTCTTAAGCAATTCGAACTACTCCTAATTACTATATACCAAATGAAACAATTGGTAAATATTTTGAAACTTATAGTTCGTTAAATTGCCTCTCCGAAATAACTACTGTTAATGGGGAGGGATAGACGATGGACTATAAAGTGCTAGGCGGTCGACTTCGCCAAGAACGGCTCAAGCAGGATTGGACTCAGGAGATGTTGGCTGAGAAGATAGATGTCTCTCATGCCTATATTGGGCAGATTGAGAGAGGGGAACGCTCCTTAACGCTGGATACTCTTATTCGGCTTTCTAATCAATTAGGCGTTACAGTCGATGACTTGCTGCAAGAATCGATTGAGAAGTCCAATGATTACTACATCAATAAAATCAGAAAGATTATCTTGAATCGACCTGAGAAAGAGCAGCAGATGGCGCTGGATATGATAGCTTTAATGTTCTCGCATATCGATAAACTTTCGTCGGACTGACTTGGAGTGTCATGGTCCAATCTCCATCAAGCCCTTTTCCCTCATGCTGATATAACGGTGTCCGCCAATAATGATGTGATCCAGTACGTCTATGCCAATAAGCTCACCAACGCTGACAAGGCGTTTCGTGATTTGAACATCCTCGGAACTAGGTTCAGGATTGCCGCTGGGATGATTGTGGCAGCAAATGATCGAAGCGCTATTCCGTTTAATAGCGGCTCTAAATACTTCTCTTGGATGTACGATCGCATTGCTTAATGTTCCTATTGAGATAACATCCTTAGCAATAATATGATTCTTCGTATTTAAAAACAGGCAGACGAAAAGCTCCTTGGGAGAGTAACGCAACTCAGACGCCATAATGGAAAACACGTCATTCGGGGTACGAACAACAGTAGGTTCCGGCAAGGGAGCAGCGAATTCTTTTACAAGCTGAACGGCAGCAATAATCTGCTTGGCTTTGGATGTTCCAATCCCCTTAATGCTCATGAGTTCCTGTTCGGTTACATCAATCAATGCACCAGGATTCGGATAACGAGTGGTCAGTTCTCCAATTAAATATCCATTAGCATCTTCTCGGAGTGTATTAGCCAATAGGTCCTTATAGGTTTGCTTTCTCGCATTATTCATACTCGAATAACCTCCGTATCCTTATTTTAAGAGACAGTAAAGAGAGCAGAAGCAATGGCTTCTGCTCTAGTTGCATTTATAGAAGTATTTTGTTACGTTTAACTAAAATCATCCATTGTGAGGATATGGAAAACTTGGTGAACACATTATTTGATAGAGTTCCATATGTAGCGACTTCATTGACTTCGCGAATACCAACGTTAAGAAAAATTGTCAGAGGGAAGGTTAAACTATGACAAACACCCAATTTCTTCTTGATTCTGACGGAAAAATTAATATTGCAATTGAACAAAGCACATCAAACTATTTATATCACTACACAAGTAATACCGGTCTAATGGGTATTGTAAGTAACAATTGTTTTTGGGTATCGAGGGCTGACTTTTTAAATGATTCGTTAGAGATAACATATTTGAATGCAATATTACTGGATACTATTATTGAAATCGAGAATTCATTTGAAGGAATTATCCATAAGAAAGATTCCAACGGAAAGATTTTAAAAAGTATAATTACAAATTTAAAGAAATCACTTAAAAATCGTCCTGAAATGTATCTGTACTATGCTAAACAAACATTTCTACTTTCATTGTCTGAGAATAGAGATTCCCTTACTCTATTCTCCAATTACTCTAATGGTGATGGATATAATATAGGGCTGAAGAGAGAAGACTTGATTAATATAATAGAGCATGGGTCAGGGAGTATAATCCAAATCGGTAAGGTGAATTACAATAAGGAAGATCAAGAAAATATCATTTTCAACGATATTACAGATAATTATGAATTATTAGTAGATAACTTATGCGTTTCTTCGACTTCGCAATTTGATACACAAGTTGCAATTGAATTACAGAAATATTTCAATTCACTTAACTTTAAACTGTTAAATTATGCGATGTTTTTTAAACATCCTTCCTTTTATCACGAAGAAGAGTTCCGAGTTGCATTCATGATAGACGAACAAGATACTGATAGACTTGTTAGGTTTAGGCCTTTTAACTCAATCGTTATTCCGTACATCGAAGTCAAACCAAAGGATAAATTACCAATAGAATTTATAACTATTGGTCCCAAAAACAACATTGATATCGCCCAAAAAGGCGTAGAACTTTTTCTTAGTTATAACGGTTATCAAACAGAAGAACCGTCAAAAGTAACTGTCCTAAAATCAGCGATACCATTAAGATTTTGATTGTTATTTCAGGATGTCTGATAACATCACTTAACATTATATCCACGCTTCGGGTCTGACGGCCCTCGGTCCGCGAGAAGTGACTGGAAGGGGATTCTGCGAACAAATCTGCACCGACTAAATGCGTCGTAGCCGACTCCTAATGAGCCTTAAGTCGGTGGGACGTCGTGGATACGGAAACGTCATGTGAACTTTGAGAGTAACTTTAAAAGGAGAGTTTCATGATGGTAGATAATCAATTTAAAATCATGAATGTAAAAGGAATGAGTAATCAGATTAGTCAACTTGTATCAATGATGAATTATGCAAGACATACAACAATCAATGCAGTTAAAGGATTATCAAGTGATGAACTTGATTATTTACAAGATTCAACGAGCAATTCAATTGGAGCATTATTGCTACATATAGCAGCGGTGGAGATTGGTTTTCAGATAGAAATATTTGATAATAGGAAACCGAATGAAGAAGAATTAAGTGAATGGCTTGCAGCGTATGAACTAGGTGAAAAGGGAAGGAAAGAAATCAAAGGGAATACTCTAGATTTTTATTTAGATAAAATGGAACAAGTACGAAGTAGAACTTTAAATGAGTTTTCCCTATTAGATGATGCTTGGTTATATGAAGAGCGAGAATGGTCGGGATTACCATCAAATAATTACTTTATTTGGTTCCATGTTTTTGAAGATGAAATTAATCATAGAGGACAAATAAGATGGTTAAGACAAAGACTACCAGGGCTAGGTGCTATATAATAAAGAGTTTTTTTGTAAGCATACACACGATATCCCGAACTTCACAGTATATCCATGTGTCGGAGCCTAACGACTCCCCCTGCCCAACCGAAGAAATCAGCCCTGAACATTACATTAAAATGGTCAAGATTTTGGTCAAGAATATTTGAAGTTTGTAACGCAGCGGCTATGTACTAACTAGCATTTACGTCTTACCTGTTCCTTGACTCATCTCGTTTTGTGCCCACAGAGGTTCGTTATAAAACAGGGGGACTTATCTTGACAGGGTAGGGGTCACAGGTTCGATCCCTGTCCAGATCACCATACTTTAGAAGCCAGAGAGCCTCGGTCTACCGCCGAAAGGCTCTTTTTTGTGCAACCTTATCCGCCGAGCGTGCGTCTGATACGATAAGAAGCGGGCAACCCCCGCAATTCCTATGAAGGAGGCGTTCAGAATGGCAATGAGAACCAAGACGGCAACTGCAGCAGCCGCTCTCGCCCTGTCTTGCGTCCTGCTGAGCGGATCGGCGTTCGCATTCAACGATATCAAGAGCGATCCCGGCTACAAGCAGATTATGGATTTGAAAAATCGGGGAGTTGTCCAAGGAATCGGCAACAACTTGTTCCAGCCCGGGGCTTCGGTTGACGGAGCGACGGCGCTGACCTTGATTGTCCGAGGCATGGGGCTTAACATCGACAGCTTCAACTTCTTCAAGGAACCGAAGGCCAGCGATTATTACACGAAGGTGAAGGATGACGCCTCCTACGCGATGACGTTTATTATCGCGCAACTGAACGGGCTGGACGTGCCCCGCGACATCGACCCAACGCAGAAAATTACGAGAGAACAGTTCTCCCACTGGCTTTTCCAAGCGATCTCTACGAAGGGCGACTACGCCTATACCGAGCAATACATGATGTACGACGATGCGGACGAGACCACCCCGGCTTATTCGGACAGCATCCAGAAGCTGCTCATCACCGGCATCGCTTCGCTCGGCGCCGATCAGAACTTCCGGCCGCAGGCTGCCATCACCCGCAGCGAAGCCGCCGTCATGCTCGATGGCGCCATCGAGTTCGTCGAGAAGACGCCGCTTCCGGAAGCGGGAGAGCCGCAGGCATCCGTCCTTAGCGACGTCTCCCTGACGTCTGCCGCGTATTCGAGCGATATTACGAAGGTGACGCTGAGCGCCACTGTCCCTCACCCCGGCTACGGCTTCGAAGTATCCCGCATCGACTTCAAGGACGGCGACGCGATCATCCATTACCGTGCGCTTGCGCCCGATCCGGACAAGATGTACGCGCAAGTGATCACCGAGGTCAAGGCGTACGCCTACATTCCGTCCGGCTACGAACCCGTTCTCGGCTCCGAGGAGACGGATGCGAACTCCACCGTGTCCTCCCCTCCCGGAGACGGCGCAAGCGGCTCGACAGGCTTCCCGATCTACGAATAGTTTAAGGAATCAAACAGGCAGTCCCCGGAAGCGCGATGCGCCTCTTCGGGACTGCCTGTTCTGTTCGATTCAGGAGAGGGGAGGGACGCTCCAGTCGATCTCCTCCTGCCCGCTTGCCCGCAGGAACGCGTTCGCCTTCGAGAACGGCTTGCTTCCGAAGAAGCCGTTGTGCGCCGACAGCGGGCTCGGATGCGCCGACGCGATGACGTGGTGCCGCGAGCGGTCGATGAACGCCGCCTTCTCCTGCGCATTGCGCCCCCACAGGATAAACACGATGGGACGCTCTCTCTCGTTGAGCGCGGCGATGACCGCCGTCGTGAACGTCTCCCAGCCGAGCTGCTTGTGGGAGTTCGGCATTCCGTCGCGCACCGTCAGCACAGCGTTGAGCAGCAGAACCCCCTGCTTCGCCCAGTGCTCCAAGAAGCCGTGATTCGGGATCGGCAAGCCGAGATCGCTCTGAATCTCCTTGTAGATGTTCTGCAGCGAAGGGGGAATTCGTACGCCCGGCAGCACCGAGAAGCTGAGGCCGTGGGCTTGTCCGGGACCGTGGTACGGGTCCTGGCCGAGAATGACCACCTTCGTCTCCTCGTACGAGGTCAGATGAAGCGCCTGGTAGATATGATGCATGTCCGGGTGAATCGTCCGGTCCCGATACTCTTGGGCCAGTTGGCTGCGCAATTGCCTGTAATAAGGCTTCTCCAATTCCGGGCCGAGAAGCGGCTCCCAGTCGTTGCGGAAGATAGCGGTCATGATAGCAAGATTCCTCCAACTCGTAAAAGGGGTTTACAAAAACGTTCTTTGAATTCATTATAACAATCAATAGACATGTGATCCTAGTAGGAAAAGAGGAAATCTGCAATGGGCGACATTTATTTGTTCGATGGCCGCTTCCTTCCGAAGGAAGAGGTGAATATCTCTCCGGAAGACCGGGGGTATTATTACGGGGACGGAATCTATGACGTGTTCCGCGTCTACGGCGGCCGCCTGTTCGAGCCGGAGCTTCACTTCCGCAGGCTCGAACGTACCGCTGCGGGCCTGCGCCTGCAGATGCCGATAGAGAGCGGTCCGCTTCAAACGAAGCTCGAGGAGCTGATCGCCCGCAACCGGCTGACCGAGGGAACGCTGTACGTTCAGATCACTCGCGGAACCTCGCCTCGCTCCCTTCCTTTGCCCCAGGGGGTCGCACCTGTCCTCGTGGCCTACACAACCGAGTTCCCGCGCCCCGTCGCTGCCATGGAAGCCGGAATCCGGGCCAAGACGGTCGAGGACATCCGCTGGCTGCATTGCGACTACAAGACGCTGAACCTGCTTCCTAACGTGCTCGCGAAGCAAGAGGCGCTGGACGCGGGAGCCGACGATGCGATCCTCCACCGCTCCGGCCTCGTGACGGAATGCTGCGCCTCCAACATCATGATCGTGCAGAATGGCTCCCTTGTTACACATCCGGCCAACAACCTGATCCTTCACGGCGTCACCCGCGCCGTCATCCTCCGCCTCGCGCAGGCGGCCGGCATCCCGGCGGAAGAGCGCCCCTTCTCGCTTGAGGAGCTTCACGAGGCCGAAGAAGCGTTCATCACGGGCACGACGGTCGAAGTGACCCCTATCGTTGCCGTGGACGGCCGGCCGATCGGCGGCGGCTCCGCCGGTCCCGTCACGCGGCGTCTGCAGCAATTGTTCGCCAATCTGATCGGCCAATAAACAAGGAATCCCCTTGGAGGCTTGCGGTCGATTGACCGCCGTCCGCCAGGGGGATTCCCATTCCGTCGCGCTATTCGGTTAACGATCCGTTAGTCGACTTCAATGCTGAACACGACATAACGATTGAGATTGTCCCGATTCTTCTCTTCCTTGTCGACGACGCGGTAATCGTCCGGCCCTCCGTCGTTCACGACGAAGTAGGAGCGCTCATTGTCGCGGTACAGCTTCTTCGCCAGGTCGATCGCATACTGCTTCGTCATTTGTGACTCCCCCACCATGCTCAGGATTGTTTTCCCAAATTGAGAAATTCCACGTGAACCGGGCAAAATCCTGTTCGAACGATTCTTGAAATTTATTCCATTCGCAAGCAGTCGCGTTCACCACGTCCGCCGCTCGTTGATCGCCAGCTTCTCCCGGAATGCCTTCTCCAGATCGATGTCCAGCTTGTTCGCCAGGTCGAAGATATTCCAGACGACATCGTACATCTCATAACCGAGATTCTCGCGCCTCTTCTCGTCCGGATGGAAGGAGACGGTCAGCACCTCCTTGGCCAGCTCCCCGACCTCCGTCATCAGATACAGCATCCGCTGCTCGATCGTGCTCGTGTCGAAGCCCTTATCTTCGCTGAATTGTTTTACATATTGTTGGAATTCTGCTGGGTTCATTGCTGCCTCTCCTTATGCCGTATCATTGTCTCCCCCTTAAGAGAATCAAGAGAGATGAAGCTCCATCGGATCATCGCACAGCGAGTACCCGTTCCGCGAATAGAAGTCCCTGCTGTCTTCGCTCGGCCAGACCAGAATAAATTCAAATTTGTTGGCCGCCGCCCACTCCCGAATCGTCTCCAGTATCCGACTGCCGATGCCGCGAGATCGATAGTCGGGATCGGTATAAACATTGGTCATATAGGCAAAAGGGTAAGTAGTGCGCCCCGGCCGCGGCACCTTATCGATGATCTGGATATACATATGAGACGCAATAACACCATCCAGTTCCGCGACCCAGATATGCCAGCGCTCACCTCGTATGGCCTGCTCCAGGAACGCTCGACATTCCGTCTCGAACAGATCGTAATCATCCTGCACTTCCGGCTGGTGCTCCAGCGTGAACTCCCAGCGCATGAGGGTCAGCGCGGCTATGTCCTGCTCTGTCGCCTTCCTGATCTTCATAAGCTACCTCCGGTAATTTTAAAGGGCTCACCGCTAAATAGCAGGTCTAAACTAATGTCACTGCCCCTATCCTCGCCACTGTCAACCCGTTTAAACGAGTTGAACCTCATTATATTTCCAACCCTTGGTATTCGCAACAGAAACCTAGCATTGCTTCCTGCCACCACCTACCGCCCGTCATTCACAGATCTCAGGTCCCCCGATTTCCCCTATCCACTACTCGCTAAACACTGTTGCTTGTGTACCTACACTTAGGATAGCTGCTACAGCCAACAAATGCTCCATTCTTGCCCTTTCGTTCAACCAGCTTGCCGTTACACCTCGGACATATTCCCGCGCTCGCAAGAGCTTCCTTCTCCCTTATGCTTGCCTTGATGTCGGAGACATGCTTCTTCCGCTCTTCGCGAGTATGGATCGTCTTAGCCGATAACGCCGTTTGAACTCGATGTATCTGCTCTTCGGATAACAAGGCATCCTTATACTTCTGAATGGTCGATACCAATCTGGTCGTATAAACAACATCCGTACTCATCTGCTCAAGCTTCAGATCAGCCCTTGTGCTGAACGCAATAATGGGAATAAACGTTATTGAATCATCATCCAAATAGCTCTCCAGCGCCTTGATGTGTCCATAGTTCTGTCGGATTGGGTTGTACAACCTCTCCTTGCGTTTGTAAATTACCTGAGTCCAATACTCCGATTTCTCGCTTCCCACAATCCACCCCGTGTAATTTTTCGTCTCAATGACGAACACTCCATATCTTGAGATGACAACATGATCGATTTGCGACGTCTTCCCGTCTGGCCGCTTAATCATAAGATCATGCAGGGCTATGTATTCCTTGGAGTCTAGTTTGCTTAACTTATGACGAACGGACGACTCACCGATCATCCCCTTGATTTTCGGAGACCTTGCCATCAAGATTAAAGCGAGCATTATTCCCGCTAATAAGTAAATCATCATCTAAACACTCCATTATTGTGTAATAGCCAAATCACCTACTGCGACTTACTTTGGGCTTGACTTCGGTCGCTGAAACAGACTTACGCCAGTTAGAGAGCTTGTCATGCAACGAAATTCCATTGATCAACTTTATATTGAGCCGCTCCGCTGCTTCCTTTGCTGATCTTGTGAAGTTGCTAGTCGTCACAATCCAAGCGTCGTAACAACCATGGACTTGTTTGCCGGCCTTCAGCCTCAGGACGATATCATTTCCCACATCTCGCTTCCAGCGCTTACATTGGACGGCGATCTTGTAACCCTCCTTGCCCTTAAGGATTAAATCGACTTCGTGGTCTCCTGCTCCGCCGATTCGGGTTACACTATAGCCTTTGTATATGAAGTATAGCTCCATTAGTCGTTCAAAATCGGATCCAGACAACGTATCAACATCTGCATGAACAAGCTCCTGGTCGCTAAGCTGCTTGCTTTTAGTCGATTTGTCTGGCAAAATCTTGCTCTTTGCGTTGGATTTTTTCTTAGCCTGTTGAGCCGTTAAACGTCTTCTCCTCGTCCACATAGAGCCTAAGATTTCTCCCGCAACTATGGAGCCAAATAAAATGCCGATGAAGAAGCCCCAATGCAACCTTGACATGTTAAAATAGATCGCTAACCCAATAAGGATGCAAAGTCCTCTTATAAAATAAGCAACTTGCCTTCCCTCAGCATAGTATGTCTTTGCCATAAACCCTCCAAAATGTAGTTTTACGAATGGGTATTCCCCTTGTTTTTCGACCTAATGCGACCATTTTCCTGCTAATGGAAAAAGAAAAACGCCTCTTGGGCGCTGAAACTGTAGGTCTAAGGTTCTATCCAGCGTAGCGGCTTGCCGTTGCTAATGGACTTCGACGCAGCCATTCGGATTGTGAGATGCTTCGAAAATAAAAAAAACGAGTCCGCAGACCCGGCGTTACGGTTAGAATGGCTGACCGTTGTTGATGAGAATGGGCATGTCCTGTGCGACAAAACTGCTACTTTGCACCGTTCCCTTTATCTCTCCGTTAGCAATGATAGCTCCACCTTCGTCCACGACGATTTTTCCATATGCAGGTATATCACCACACACATTTCCGGCTCCGCCGACTCCAAAAATTGTCATGTAATTCAGTGAAGACCTTGATCCTATAGTTGTATCGGAATTTATCGTTAAATTAGAAGGGAAATTATACGCAAGGTTCGTTATTCCCGTTGGAGATACTTCAACACCCGCATTATTGTACAAATGAACGGTAACGTTTGCTGATGAGGAACCAATGTTACTAATATTTAAATACAATGATGTGTATCTCCCTGTAGCATCGCAGATGGTATTGTTTTGAATAGTGAAATAGAATACCCTCCCAATATCGGCCCTTGCCGGCCCCGCCGATACCAACGTCGTCATCGCCGCCACGCTCGCAGCCACCAATCCAGCCTTCTTCATCCACTTCTTCATCAATTCAGCCCCTTCCTATGATGTCTCAAGCATATCCCAACATTTAGGAAGGAAACAGCCTGATAAACTACAAATTATTACAGTACACTTAAGAGTTGGATGAAATAAAAAGACTCGCAAGCCAGAATGTTATCTATATGACTAATCACCGCAGCCATCGACGCCGTGAATATTGGAATATTAGCATCAAGTGCCAGTGTAATGGTGTATCAGATTTCACGATCTCAGGCATTCGATAACAATCTGACTAATATCGCTATTCGTCCCCCTTGGCCCAAGAACTTTTGCGATTTTATATGATTTTTCACATTCGTCGACCTGGATTGAGGGGGTATCGAGGCGTTTTATGTGGTTTTTAACATACATAAGGCAACTCGAGCCGGAATTTTCTCCATGTACGCTGTTTTTCACATAGATTCGCCCAATCTCCCCGTCATCAAGCTGCACCAATGTGATTTTTCGCATAAAATCCGGCAATAAGAGCGGCATCGGCGGCTTCACCGAATTTAGCGACGGATATCTTCCCTCTTGGATAGGCTCGAATAAGCCGCCGCGCTCAGTCCATAGCTTTAAGCGATGGCAGGCCGTCCCTTGTTCGGCCCCGATAAATCGGAAATATATATATTTCCTTAACGTCGAAAAAGGGCTCCAGCCCAAATGAATGAGCTGAAACCCTTGAGATTCTTAATAGTTGTGGTGCCGAGGACGGGGGTCGAACCCGTACGATGGTCACCCATCGCGGGATTTTAAGTCCCGTGCGTCTGCCAATTCCGCCACCCCGGCATGGATGAAGTTCGGGCGAACGATGGAGCGCTCGTCCGGTCAACGAGTTACATATTACCATGAATGGGCGCGGTCCGTCAAACAAAATCGGGGGAATCGGGCAACAAATCTGCTCCGAACCCACTCTGCAAATTCTCCCTAAAAATCAAAAAAACCTTGATTCACAAGGTTGTCTGTTGTCTGGTGGTGGGCCCTGAGGGACTCGAACCCCCGACCAATCGGTTATGAGCCGACAGCTCTAACCACTGAGCTAAGGGCCCTCGTTCGTTATGGTCCTACGAGGAAGTTGGTTGCGGGGGCAGGATTTGAACCTGCGGCCTTCGGGTTATGAGCCCGACGAGCTACCGGGCTGCTCCACCCCGCGTCGTTGTATGGTCGCTTATCTTAATGGCGACAAGAATTAATATACAACACTTCCATCCTCTTCGTCAAGGCATTCTTCGAATTATTATCGGAAATATTTATTGAGTTGCTCGCTAGAGTATACGGCTTATTCCCCTCGGTTATTCCTGTTATCCCCTGCTTCGTCCGAATTGTTCTCTTGCTCGGCCTTGGCCAGTTCGGCCAGCTTCTGGATCAGAATGTGCTGGGGCATGTGCATCAGATGCTCCAACGGGACGTTCAAGTGCTTGGCAAGCTTGACGGCGGTATCCGCGGACAAGGGCATTCTTCTCATAGGGCATCGCTCCTTCTCCCTAGACCATACCACATCGGCGGCCAGCCAGCCAAGAGCGAAGAGCAAGTCGACGGACCAGATGCGAACCTCACCCGCTTCAAACTCCCGCCCCATCCGGCTCGTCTCTTGCCCTGCTTCAAAATCACCTCTCCCCGCTTACTCGCCCCTCACCGTTTCCAACCAGCAACCTCCTCTCCCGCCGCTCACGGCACGTAGCGCACCCCGTACTTGCCTTTGCGCGAACGGTACACCTCGATCTCCCTCGGCATCTCGACGCCGAACAGCCAGCCGTCATTCTCCATTCGGCGCACGAGACAGCCCGCCTGGAACTTGCTGTCGTATAACCTGGACCAATACACCCATCTCATCCTCGTTCCCTCCCGGATTCATGGATCGCCGGTCCGCAGGGCCGGCGGCTATGGTCTTAGCATATACGGCAACCATTAGGCTTACTCGCGAATGTTCCATGAATGGGGAAAAACCGCCCACTAGGGCGGCTCTTCCCGTCTTCCGTCTTTCCGTCTTTCCGTCTTTCCTGCTTTCCTACTTTCCGGTCTCCCGGTCTCCCGGTCTTCCGTCTTTCCGGTCTCCCGGTCTTCCGATCTTCCGTCATTCCACCTTTGCTTACCCTCCGACGGCCATGCCGGCGGCTGCCATGACCCTGTCCCTATCGGTCATCGCGTTCTGATCCACGTACGCCGACATGTCGATGTCCCCGGTCGGGTTCGCCTTGATCTTCTGCAGCAGCTCGTCGCCCTTCGCCTGCCAGTCGGCAAGCGCCTCCTTGACCGACATGTCCCCGCTGAGCGCCTTGTTGAACGCCTGTTCGCTCAAGGTGTACAGCAGATTGAGGTTCGGACGATCCTTGTACAGCTTCTCGTCCGCATCGTTCATCTCGTACGAGACCGGCTTCAGCTTCGTGAACGCCTCCATGTGGAACGTCGATCCTTCCCTCGGCTTGACGAACTGCTGCAGCGTGCTGAGCTCGTATTGGCTGCGCGCCTTGAACTTGGCGGTATCCTCGCCGTTGACGAACTTGATGAACTCCCAAGCATCCTTCTCGTTGGGCGCAGTCGCGTTGATGCCCATGAGCTGGCTCAGATACATGTTGCCGCCGATGCCCGGTGCCTGCGACAGTTGCGGATACGTGACCACGTCCCAATCGATCGCTTCGTAGCCGTCCATTTTCTCCACATTCTGATTGAAGGTCGCCAGTTCGTTCACCATGTTGTAGCTGCCGATCATCATCGCCACTCGTCCGGAGAAGAAAGGTCGCTGCTGATAAGGATCATAGCGGTAGTTGCCGTCCTGCGGCTGCTCCTTCTGGAGATCCTCCGGCTTCGGGATGACATGGTCCTGGTATAGCTTGATCGGTTCCGACCAGGCTTGCTCCCACTGCGGCGTATCGACCGTCATCTTCTCTCCCTCCGTATCGAACGTTCTGAGCTTGAGCGGAGCGACGATGTTCTGCACGTTATAGAATTGCAAGCCGCCGCCCCAGTCGTTGAGAGCGAGCCCGTAAACCGCGTCCTCCCCTTCTCCCGAGGCCAGTTGACGCGCCAGCGTGTAGATCTGCTCCCACGTCATGTCGTCGGTCGGAGGCGTTACGCCCTTCTCGCTGAACAGCTTCTTGTTGTAGAACAAGGCGGACGAAGAGAACGTCGGCGTCAGTCCGTAGATCTGCCCGTTCCCTTGCTCGCGTATGTAGTCGATGACCGAAGGCACATACTCGGCCAGATCGATCTTATCCTTCTTGAGCAGCGAATCGAGCGGCTTGATCAGGTTGTTCTGGACCAGCTCGGCAATCGTTCCCGTGTCCAGCATAACGACGTCCACCGGATTCGTGCCGGTCAGCAGCTTCTTGTACAGCTCCATCGTCTCCGGCTGCGGGTTCTCCTTGCGTTCTTCCTCGGTGGCGTACTGCATCTCGCTCCAGTCGTACGCGTTCACGATCTCGATGTCGATGTTGCCGCTCGCAAGCTCGAACATGTCCGTGTATTGCTGGCGGAAGTAGGACTCGTTGTCCGTGCTGCCGTACAGCATCCCGATGCGCAGCGTGCGGCGGTTGTTCGGGTCGTCCGAATTGTCGCTCGAGCAAGCGGCGGCAAGCGGCGCAAGCATAAGCAGAGATAACGTGGCGGCGATTGTTTTTGTTTTCTTTACGATGATAAGCCCCTCCTTCTATATAAAAGAACGATAAAAAACCGAAAAAAAGCCGCGGAATCCAGAGTCGTCCCCTCTGTCCTGAATCCCGCGGTGTTGGATGTCCGTCGATTGTTGTTAGTCGGGAGATGAGTGCTGGAGAATAGCCGGTTCTAGAGAATAGCCGGATCTGGCGAAGCATTCATTCGCAGCGATCAGTCAATCATCGGTTTGATCTCGATCGCTCCGCCGCCGCCGTACACATCGCCGCCTACTCCTTCCATCGGTCCGGAAGGATTCAGCTTGATTTTCTGCAGCAGGTCGTTGCCCTTCGTCTCGAATTCGGCGAGCGCCTCCTTGACCGTCATCTCGTTCTGGATCACCTTGTTGAACTCGGTCTGGGCCAGCGACTGGATCTGGTACAGGTTCGGCCGCTCGGTGTAGAGCTGCTGCTCGGCGTACGTGTTCGAATTCAAGATCGGCTTGGTCGTCGTGAACGCATCGATGTTATAGGACATGCCGTCCTTCACCTTGATGAATTCCTTCAGCGCCGGCATCTCGTAGCTGCTGCGGGACTTCAGCTTGCCCCAGTCCTTGCCGTTCATGAACTTCACGAACTTCCAAGCGTCGTCCGGATTCGGCGCCTTCGCGTTGATGCCGGCGAGCGAACTCATGTAGATGTAGCTGCTGACGCCCGGCGCTTCCGAGAAGGTCGGCACCTGGACGACGTCCCAATCGAGCGCCTCCATGCCTTCGAACTTCTGGTAGTTCTTGTTGTAGGAGTCGATATCGTTGATAAAGCTGTAGTTGGCGATGACCATGGCGGACTTGCCGTTAAAGAATGTCTGCTGTTGGAACGGGTTGTATCGCGTGTTATCGACATTGTTGTAATCGATCTGCAGATCTTCCGTCGTCGGCAGAATATGATCCTTGTACAACTGCGAGATCGTCGTCCAGACGTTCTCCCATTGCGGCGTATTGACCGTCATCTTCTCCGCGTTCGAATCGAAGAGCTTGAGCTGCAGCGGAGCGGCATAGTTGATCATATCGTTGTAAGGATCGCTGTAGCCCCATTGGTTAAACGAGAAGCCGAACGTCGCATCCTTGCCTTCTCCGCTCTTGAGCTGCCGAGCCAGGTTAAACAGCTGATCCCACGTGATGTTCTCCTGCGGCGGGCTGACGTTCATCTTGCTGAAAATCTTCTTATTATAGAAGAGAGCGGATGGTGTATAGGTCGGCGCAAGCGCATAGAGCTGATCGTCCCCCTGTGCCTTGATTCCGTCGATGACGGCCGGGACGTAATCGTTCGGATCGATTTTGTCCTCCTTCATCTTCGCGTCGAGAGGCATCAGGAGATTGTCTTGAATAAGGCTGCCGAGCACGCCGGAGTCAAGAATCATGACATCGATCGGATTGGCGCCCGTCATCAATTCCTTCACTTTCTTGATCGGGTCGTTGTTGTTGTTCTGGTTCTCTTCCGCCGTGTTGAACTGCGACTCGGTGTAATCGATCGCCGGAACAATCTCGATGTCGATGTTCGAGTTCGCGAATTCGAACAGGTCGGTGTATTGCTGCCGGAAGTAAGATTCGTCGCTCGAGCTGCCGTACATCGTGCCGATGCGGAGCGTGCGGCGATTGTTCGGATCGTTGCTGCCCCCGTCGCTGCAGGCGGCCAGAATCGGGACGAGCATGGCGAGACTTGTGCCGACGAGCACCCACTTTCTTGCCTTCGAAGCGTAAAACGTAGTCATGCGGTTTCCCCCTCCAATGATTTCGGAGCTTTGATGCCGATCTTCTCTCCGTCGAATTCCAGGCTTGCCTTGTCGTCGATGCCGAGGCTCTGCAGATACTCCTTCGGAATCTGCAGCCGGCCGTAACGGTCGACAACGACGTACGCTTCGTGCACCTCTCCGAGCGCGGAGCCGGTTCCGTGCGGAACCTTGGCGTCGTCCAGGTTCGGATTCCGCTTGATGAACTCTGTGCTCGTGAGGCCGTCGCGGATCGCAACAACGCGGTCCACCTTGCCGGCCAGCGACAGATCGTGCGTAACGATGACGATCGTCAGTCCAAGTTCACGATTAAACCGGCGGAAAATATCCATGATAACGTCCGAGGTGCGAGTGTCGACGGAGCCCGTTGGTTCATCGGCGAGCAGCATCTGCGGCTTGTTCGCAAGAGAGATCGCGATCGCGACGCGCTGCTGCTCCCCTCCCGACAGCTGCGTCAGCTTGTTGTGCATCCGTTCCTTCAGCCCGACCCACTCGAGCAGTTGCTTCGCGTACGCGCGGTCCGTCTTGCCGGAGAACATCATCGGCATCTCGACGTTCTCGAGCGCGCTCAGGAACGGAAGCAGATTGCGGGCGTTGTTCTGCCAGATGAAGCCGACCGTGTCCCGCTTGTACTTGACCAGATCCTCTTCGGTCGCCTTGAGCAGGTCCCACGGACCGACCTTGACCTGGCCGGCGGAGGGGCGGTCGAGACCGCCGAGAATGTTCAGCAGCGTCGACTTCCCGCTGCCGCTGTTGCCGATGATAGCCATCATCTCGCCTTCCTGAACCGACAGGTTCAAGCCTTGGAGGGCGACGACCTCCAGATCGTCCGTCTTGTAAATCTTTACGAGTCCTTCGCAATGGATCATGCGATTAGCGCTCCTCTCCGAGCTTCACGGCCTGATGGACCTTGAGGCGTCTGATATGGGCAACCAGCATCGCGACGCCGATCAGCATCATGACGCCGACGACGATATACAGCCGGTTCGTGTCCACGTTGTCGAAGACGACGCGGAACGGCGGAATCTGTCCTGCGGCGTTGTCCGTCGTCTGCAGGAACGGGAGGAACAGAATGCTTGCGAGCTTCCCGATGCCGATGCCGAGCCCGATGGACAATCCCGCGGTGAACACCTGCTCGAGCAGCAGCATGCCGGTAAGCTGCTTGCGCGACAATCCCATCGCTCTCAGAATGCCGATCTGCACAATCCGTCCGGACAGGTTGAAGAACCAGAACAGAATGTAGCCGGACAGCGAGACGACGATCGTCACCAGGAAGCCGAGGCTCAGAATGCCGAACACGCCGCCGCGCGCCGGATGCTTGCTCTGTGCGATCAGCTCGCTTCTCGCGTCGCTGATCGCCGCGATCTCGATCCCCTTCTCCTGAAGCTCCGGAATGAGCGGCGCGACCTTCGCCTCCGGCTCCATCTTCAGCCAGACGTCGTACGGCATCATCGGCGCCTCGTCGTACACATAATCGAGGTTCGCCACGATGAACGGCGACTCGGACGGATATTGCGCCGGCCAATACGGCAGCACCGCCGCAACGATAAAGCGCACGACCTGCTCCTGCACGACCGCCTGAATCTCGTCGCCGGGCTTCAGGTTGTACTTCTCCGCCAGGTTGGAGGAGATCAGCGAGTACTCCGCGCCCTTGCCCATAAGCGCGAGATACTTATACGGGTTTGCCGGGTACAGATCGTCCCGGAACCAGGCGACGCGGGCGAAGTCGACGTTGTCGATGCCGACGATCGTCCCTTGGCCGGCCGACCGGTCGTTCACCCTCACGTCCACCTTGGCTTGAAGCACCCTCGCGGCTTGCTCCACGCCGGGCAGCGTGCGGAACACCTCGAACGGCGGCTCCGAGTAGATGACCTTGGACGGGCCGGACGTCTGCCCTTGCCCGCCGCCTTGGCCCCCCTGGCCGCCTTGCCCCCCGCCCTGGCCGGAGCCTCCGCCGGAACCGCTGCCGGAGTTCAGGTCCGCGGTCCCTTCCCATACGGTCGTCACGACGACGTCGGTTCCGTACTGGTACAGAATTCGCTCCTCCGAGTTCAAATCGATCGTGCGCGCCGCGGAAGCGTTGTACACCCCGAGGCCGAGCGTCAGAATGAGCAGAATCATAAGCGGATAATAAGAGCGGGACGAGCGGGACAACTGCGTCAGCGTCAAGTAAAGCGGAACCGGCAGAATCGTTCGCCACAGACGGTTGAACAGCTTCAGCAGCAGCGGGAACAGCCTTAGGAAGAACAATCCCGCCGCGAAGATGCTGATCGCAGGGACGAAGAACAGGAACGGCTGAACGTTAAGCTGATCCGTCGTCATTCCCGTCTTGAAGCTGACCATCTGGCGCTCGTTGAACAGATACCAGCCGTAAGCGGCGACGCCGAGCAGCGCGACATCGAGGAACCATCGCTGCCAGGTCGGCGACTGGTCGCTTCTCGCCATCCGCCGCTTATGGTCGACGATCGACGTTCGCGTGTAGACGAACGCCGGAATGACCGCCGCGCCGATCGCGACAAGAACGGCGGCAAGGCCGGCGAGAATGCTCTCCGTCCCGAAGCCGACCGGAATCGCCTTGCGGTTGACGAATTCTAGGAACCCGCTCGCCGAACCGATGCTCTTCGCCATGAACCAGCCGATGAACGGCCCTGCGAGCAGCGAGATCAGACCGAGCAGAACGCCTTCCATCAGGAAGATAAGCAGAATCTGCCGCTTGCCGGCCCCGCGGCTGCGCATGACCGCGATGTCCGAACGCTGCTTCTCCAGCGCCTGGCGGGCGTTCATCGTGATGAAGTAGAACACCATCGCGATCATCGGTGCGGCCAGCGTGAACAGCATCGTCTGCAACTGGAGGCTGTCGCGGCGGAACTGCCCGAGCATCTCGTCGAAGGAGATGTCCAGGTGGGTCCCCTTCAGCTTCTGGTACACGTCGATGTCGATGCGGCCGAGCGTGTCCTCGAGAGGCGAGAGCTGGCTCGTCTTGATCTCCCTCAGATCGTAAGCCGCATACCAGCTCGCCATCTGCAGCGGAATGCCTTGCCCGGCGACGAGATCCTCCTTCATCGCCGGCTCGGCGACGAACAGCGTCGACATCAGGCTGTCGAGCCCTTGATACCAATAGCCTCCGGAGCTCTCCTTGGGCTTGAAGGAGCCGACGATCTCGATTCTCAGCGTAATATTAAGGCCCGAATAGATAGGATAGAGAAGCACATCGCCAACGTGCAGGTCGCTGCGGAACATCGCCTCCTCCATCATGACGGCCTGGATCGTGCCGTCTTCGGCCGCCCGGTCGGCATACCACTCGCCGCCCGCCATCTCGACCTGCTCCTTCAGCCCGCTGAAGGAGCTCAGCGTCATCTTGCGCGTGCGGCTCGCGTCCACCGCGCTCGGATCTTCCGGCTGCACCTCGGCGCTGCGAATCGTCAAGCTGTTCTGCGTCGCCTGGCGCGGGAAGCCGATCTTCGCCGGGATGTCCTCGGTAATGTACTCGTCGACGCTGCGGAAGGCGTCCGGGTCGGTCTTGCCGTCGGTCGACTGATAGAGCACGCGAAGCGCCCCTGCGGGCAGCCCTTCGCTGTTCTCCTGAAGCGACTGCGCGACGACGCGCTTAAGCGCTCCGTCCGCATACATCGGAATGCTTGTGGTGAACGCGACGGCGAGAAGCAGTCCGGCCAGAGTACTGAGCGTCAACCAGCGCGTGTTCCACATCTTGCGGAAGAGGAATCGGATCAGCGCCCCCATCCGTTATTGACCCACGACTTTCTGCCCCGGTGTTAAGCCCTGCAGCACTTCGGCATCCGTCGAGGTCATCTGGCCGACCTCGACATCGACCTCCCGCTTGCTGCCGTCGGCCTCGGCGACCTGCACGTAGGTGCGGGCTCCTACCGTTCGCAGCGCGGAGAGCGGAATGACGGTCGCGTTCTCCTTGCGGCTGAGAATGATCGACACGGTCAGGTACGTGCCGCGGACCGCCGTACTGGGCAGATCCTTCGCTTCGATGAGCAGGTACTGGTCCATGCTCTTCGTCTCGTTCGTCCCGCCGTTCTGGCCGTTGCCGCTCGTGCTTGTCGCCGTCGGCAGGCTCTTCACCTTGCCCGTCACCGTCGCGGTGCCGTTCACGTCGATCGTCGCTTCCATGCCGACCGTAATCTTCTCGAGGTAATCCTTCGACGGCTCGGCTGCGACAATCAGCTCGCTTGGATTCGCAATCACGCCGAGCGATTTATACGCCTCGACCGCATCGCCTTCCTTGGCGGTAAGCGACACGACCTCCCCGGCGAACGGCGCCGTCAGCACCGCATCGGCAATATCCTGCTCGAGGTCGGCGATCGCCTGGCGCTGCTCCTCGAACGCGATCTGCTGCTCCTCGAAGTCGATCGGGTCCATCTCGTCCTTCTTGCGCAGCGTCTCCTTCATGGCGAGCTCCGCCTTCCTCATCGAGAGCTGCTGGTTGCGAAGAGACTTCTTCATGTCCTCCACGTCCAGCTCCGCGATGACCTGGCCGGCCGTCACCTTGCTGCCGTTCTGTATGTACAGCTTCTTGATAAACTTGCCGGACAAGCTCTTCGACGTGTAATAGATCGACTTCTCCTGCGTCGACAGCAAACGCGCGGAGAACGACGCCTTCTTCTCGAGCGTCTTCGTCGTCACCTCGTATTCCGGCTTCTTCGAGATCTGCGGCAGTTGAATCGCGGACAGATCCTCTTCCACGGGTTCGTCCGGCAGCAGGCTGCAGCCCGTTACCGCGACGGACAGAGACAGCACGGCCAGAAGGCCGGCCGCGGTTCTTCTCTTCGGCTTTGCTTGTTCGGACTCGCGCTCACCCTTGGGCGAAGACGCCGTCCGCCATCTCATAGACATGGTCGGCTACCTCCATAATCGTCGTATCGTGTGTCGTCATGCAGATCGTAAGCTTCTCGGTCGCGACAATCTCCCGGAATACCGCCATCACTTGCGCGGCCATCTGGGAATCGAGCTCCGCCGTCGGTTCGTCCGCAAGCAGAAGGCTCGGCTTATGGGCGATCGCCTTCGCGATGGCGACCCGCTGCTGCTCGCCCCCGGACATCTCGGACGGCCTGTGGTGCATTCGCTTGCCGAGTCCGACGAGCTCGAGGCAGGACGTCACCCGCGGCTTCCATTCGGAGCGGGGAATGCCGGCCATTCGCATCGACAGCTCCACGTTCTCGTAAGCGGACAAGAGCGGCATCAAGGCATACGCTTGGAAAATAAATCCGATATCCTTCCGTCTAACGACTGTTCTGCGGTCATCGTCCCATTCGTGGAACGGCTGCTTGCGGAACCAGATCTGACCGGACGTCGGCGTGTCGAGCCCTCCCATCAGATTCATCAGCGTCGTCTTGCCCGAGCCCGATCGGCCCTTCAGCATGACAAGCTGCTCCGGATATAACGTAAGATCGATCCCCTTCAGCACCTTCAGCTTCTGATGCCCGACATCGAAGGATCGCTCGACTCCCTGCACGACAAGAAGCGGCTCTTTGCTCTCTATTCGGAATCCCTCCCTCTTCCAGTTGCGCATCCAACAATAATAACGAATAAGCATTCGAAAAAGTTACGGCTTTAGGTAGATTTTATGAGAATAATGAGAAGGCGTCCGCCAACCTTCCCCGAAAGTCGCCGGCAGACGCGGGAATTCGGCTTCCGAACGCCATCTTTTTTTCGTTTCCTCTTTATAAGGGAGGGAGATTTTGTGTATGATGAAGAAATAACGCGTTTGACTCGAGAAAGGTTGGTCGGAGTGGAGAGCAGAACGGCATCATCTAACAACTTCATCAGAAATATTGTCGTAGAGGACCTCGCGGCCGGGCGCGTGACCGAGATAGTGACCCGCTTCCCGCCGGAACCGAACGGCTATCTGCATATCGGGCATGCCAAGTCGATCTGCCTGAACTTTGAGCTCGCCGACGAGTTCAAGGGCCGGACGAACCTGCGCTTCGACGACACGAACCCCGTCAAGGAGGATGTCGAATATGTCGAATCGATCAAGCAGGACGTCAAGTGGCTCGGCTTCGACTGGGACGGCTTGTTCTTCGCCTCGGACTACTTCGGGGAGATGTACGAGCGCGCGCTGCTGCTGATTCGCAAGGGGCTGGCATACGTCGACGATCAATCCGCCGAGCAGATTCGCGAAAGCCGCGGCACGCTGAGCGAGCCGGGGACGAACAGCCCGTACCGGGACCGCTCCGTCGAGGAGAACCTCGAGCTGTTCGGGCGAATGAAGAACGGCGAATTCGGGAACGGCGAGAAGGTTCTCCGTGCGAAGATCGATATGGCTTCTCCGAACATCAACATGCGCGACCCGGTCATCTATCGGATCGTTCATGCCCATCACCATAATACCGGCGACGCCTGGGTCATCTATCCGATGTACGCATTCGCGCACCCGATCGAAGATGCGATCGAGGGCGTCACCCATTCCATCTGCACGCTGGAATTCGAAGACCAACGCCCGTTCTACGATTGGGTCGTCGAGCAATGCGAGATGGAGGCGAAGCCTCGCCAGTACGAATTCAACCGCCTGAACATCACGAACACCGTGATGAGCAAGCGGAAGCTGAAGGCGCTCGTCGACGCGAACATCGTCGACGGCTGGGACGACCCGCGCATGCCGACGATCTCCGGCCTTCGCCGCAAGGGCTACACGCCGGAGGCGATCCGCGCGTTCTGCCGCGAGATCGGCGTCGCGAAGAGCTACGGCGTCGTCGACGAGAGAATGCTCGAGCACTTCATCCGCGAGGACCTGAAGCTGAAGGCGCCCCGGACGATGGCCGTCCTTCGCCCGCTCAAGGTCGTCATCACGAACTATCCGGAAGGCGAAGTCGAATGGCTCGAAGCGGAGAACAACTCCGAGAACGAAGCGATGGGCAGCCGCCGAATCCCGTTCTCGCGCGAGCTCTACATCGAGCAAGACGACTTCATGGAGACGCCTCCGCCGAAGTACTTCCGCCTGTTCCCCGGCAATGAGGTTCGGCTGAAGCACGCCTACTTCATCAAGTGCGAGGAAGTCGTGAAGAACGAGGCCGGCGACGTCGTCGAGCTCCGCTGCACGTACGATCCCGAGACGAAGAGCGGCTCCGGCTTCACCGGCCGCAAGGTCAAGGGAACGATCCATTGGGTCGAAGCTTCCCAGGCCGTTGCTGCGGAGTTCCGCCAGTTCGAGCCGCTGATCAACGATAATGACGAGAACGCAGACGAGGAGGCGTCCTTCCTCGACCGCATCAACCCGAACTCGCTCGAGACGCTGCAAGGCTTCGTCGAGCCGAACATGAAGGAAGCGGCCGCTCAGGACAAATTCCAGTTTTTCCGTCACGGCTACTTTAACGTCGATTCGAAGCTCAGCGCACCCGCCCGCCCGGTGTTTAACCGAATCGTCTCGCTCAAGAGCTCGTTCGAGGTTGCGAAGGCGTAATAGATTGGGAAGCTCCGGACCATCCTAACAACAGCAAGCTCCACACCCGCCGGCTTGACCGGGGAGCGTGGAGCTTTTGTTATCTGTTTTGTTATCTTGCGGACGTTGAACCGAATCGCCTTCGCAATCGTCTTATTCCCGTACTGTAGAAGGAGGAGATATTCAAGATGAGAACGACAGCGCTCCCGTTCCGGGCTGTCCTTCTGGCCGTTGCCGTCCTGCTTCCGCTCGGGGGCTGTTCTGCGGGAGGCCAGGGAACCGCATCTCCCGGCCTGCCGAGCCCGACCTCTTCCGCCGTCCCTTCGTCGCCCTCGGCTTCGCCGTCCCCCTCTCCGTCCGCGTCGCCTTCCGCCTCGCCCGGAGCTTCTCCTAACGCTTCGGCACCGGCTTCCGAAGCCGCGGACCCGATCCGCGAACGAATCGAACGGATGACGCTGTCCGAGAAGATCGGGCAGATGATTATCGCCGGCATCGAGGGGAAGACGATGGGAGCGGACGCCCGCTCCATGCTCGCGGATTCCCATGTCGGAGGCGTCATCCTGTACGCCGACAACATCGACGGCGTGAAGGGAACCGTCTCCTTGATCAATTCGCTCAAGAGCTATAACAAGGAGCACACCGACATCCCGCTGTTCATGAGCGTCGACCAGGAAGGCGGCAAGGTCAGCCGGCTGCCGAGCAGCGATTACGCGAAGATTCCGACCAACCAGGTCGTCGGCGAGACCGCAGACGCCAAGCTGGCGGGACAGATGGGGCAGCTCCTTGCCCGCGAGCTGCTCTCCGCCGGGTTCAACCTCGACTTCGCGCCCGTTCTCGACGTGAACAGCAACCCGGACAATCCGGTCATCGGCTCCCGCTCCTTCGGCAGCTCCCCCCAACTCGTCGCCGAGCTGGGCGTCTCCGAGCTTGAAGGGCTGCGGAAGGGCGGCGTCATTCCGGTGGCGAAGCACTTCCCCGGCCACGGCGACACCTCCGTCGATTCGCATCTCGATCTCCCGGTCGTGAACAAAACCGCGGACGAGTTGACCAAGCTGGAATGGGTTCCGTTCGAAGCCGCCATCGACGCGGACGCCGAAGCGATCATGGTCGCCCACATTCTGTATCCGAAGCTCGATTCCGAGCGGCCCGCCTCCCTCTCCGACGAGCTGGTCGGCCACTGGCTGCGGGAGAAGCTCGGCTACGATGGCGTCGTCATCACCGACGACCTGACGATGGGGGCGATCGCCAAGCATTATACGCTGCCTGCGGCGGCGGTTGATGCCGTGCAGGCAGGCAACGACATCCTGCTCGTCGCCCACGGCGCGGACAACCTCAAGACCGTGCGGGAAGCTCTGCTGAATGCCGTCGCGAGCGGCGAGCTGGACGAGGCGCGGATCGACGAGAGCGTCTATCGGATTATGCGGCTCAAGACCGACTATTCCCTGAAGGACGAAGAGACTCCCGTGCCCGACCTGAGCAAGCTCAACAAGGACATCGAAGCGTGGCGCAATTCCCTTTAATGACGGCTCGCCTGCTTAGCCGAAGTCGAACGACTAACCGAAGTCGAACGCTTCGTACTTGTATGCATTGCGCAAGCTCGGCCACACGTCCGACGACTCGGCGCCGATGTACCAGTAAGCGAAGCCCGCGGCGCCCTGCTCCAGCGATTGCAGCACCTTCGCGGTCAACGAACGGCTGTCTTCCGTCCAGATCCGGTGCGTCTTCCCGCTCTTGGCATAAGTGAACACGTACTGTCCCAAGCCGGCGTTCCACGACTTGGTCGCGGAGGCGAGAGACTGGATACGCGCATTCTGCTCCTTCATCGACAGCTCCTCCGACGAGACGGCGGAGCCGAGCGTCCAATCCTGCGTGTAGAACGGCAGCGCCACGATCGTCTTCTCGGCCGGAACCGCCTGCAGCAGCGTCGACAGGCCGGTCTTCAGCCAGCTTAGCGACGATACCGAACCCGCGACCGGCGAGTTGGCCCAATGCTCGTCATAGGCCATCAGCACAACGTAGTCGGCCGCTTCGCCGATCGCTTCGTAATCGAACGCCGCCGTCCAGTCCGTGCCCAGATCGGGCGAGACGTCGACCGCCAGCACCGCTCCGCGTTCGTGAAGGGCGGCCGCCAGCTCTCCGATGAACGCGGTAAGCGCCTGCCGATCGCCCCCGGCCACGTTCTCGAAGTCGAGATTGACGCCGTCCATTCCGTAGGTGTCCGCAAGTGCGGCGATCCGGGAGACAACCGTCTGCCGGTTCGCCTGGCTGGCGAGCAGCGCATGGGTCGTCTCCGAATCGAAGCGGTTGCCGAACTGGCCCCATACCTGCTTGCCGTTCGCCGCGGCCCATTGCATAAGAGAAGCGCTTGTGCTGTCGGTGACGGAAGAAGCGGATTCGAGGAAAAAAACGCGGGGAACGAGAACGTTGACGGTGGAACGAGATACGCTCTCTTGATACTCGGCCAGCGTCTGCCCGTATTGCCAGCCGAGCTGCAAGCCGGTATTCGGGGTGGACTCGAACTCACTCTCCCAGTCGCCGGTCGTGCGAACCCGGTTCAGAAGCACGGCGATCTCCGCGCGGGTAAGCTGGGCCGACGGACGGAAGGCGCCGTTGTCGTCCCCCCGCAGCAGATCCGCTTGATAGACGGCCCGCACCGATGCCGCCGCATAACCCGAGATCGAGCCGGCATCCTTGAAGGGAAGCGCTGCGGAGCCGGACGCGGTCAGCTTCAGCGCCCGAACCAGAATAACGGCGGCCTGCTCGCGGGTAACGGGGGCATTCGGCTGGAACGCCGATGCGCTTGTTCCGGCGACAAGCCCCAGCTTGGAAGCCGCTTGCACCGCGCCATAGAACCAATTGGACGCCTTGACATCCTGGAACGAAGCGATGCCGCCGCTTGTCTCCTCCAGACCGAACAGCCGGATGAGCAGAGCGGCGAACTCCGCCCTCGTCACGGCTTTGTCGGGCTCGTAGAGCCCCGCGCTCGTTCCCGTGACGATCCCTTTGGCCGCGAGCGCGGCGATATCGTCCTTCGCATAGCTGTTCGCAATATCATGGAAGGCGGCGGAAGCCGCTGCGGAGGCCGCTTGCGGGGCTGCGGCCGGCACCGCTCCGACGCCGATTGCCAGCGCCGCGGCCAGGGGAATCAGCGCGCGGCGCGTTCTAGCGAATCTCATGCCAATACCACCTCAGATTAGATAGAATATACTCATCCTATCAAATTGCAGGGAATTGGTAGACATGCAAGTTCTGGCAGGGCATAACACGAAGAGGCCGGTCCGCGCCCGACGCGCAACCGGCCTCTTGCTCCGTTTACCCCTCATTCGCCCCGTCAAGCGGTAAACAGCAGATCCTCCATCATCGTAAGAAGGCGCAGCCGCAGCCCGCGAAGCTTCTCGATTCCGTAAGCGATCAGATCCTCGTCATCCGTCACCCGCAGGCTGGCAAGCTTGCCGTGAAGCTCGTCAATGCGCATGATCTCTTCCGAATAGGCGAGCTTGCGGTCGTATATCCGAACCCGGTAGAGAAGGTCGTCCGTCGTCTCCCATAGTTGCTCCAGCAATTGTTTCGGCATTGTGATCTTCCTTTCGTCGCTTGGCTATCCTTCCATCCTATTCACCAGAGGACCAAAGGTTCAAACAAGCCGACCTTCCGGACATGCCTCCCCGTCATCGCTTGAGAGTCTCGACGAGCTTCTCGCGCTGCTTCCCGTACTCGTAACGCCTCCGCAGTTGATCCGCCGTCCCCTCCTCCGAATGCAGCGGGTTCGGCCGGTCGAACAAGACGGCCCCCGGAGAGCCTCCGAGCACAACGATTCGGGTCGCAAGCAGAAGCGCTTCGTCCACATCGTGCGTAATAAACAGAACGGATTGCCGCGACGAGAGCCAGAGCTCCCGCAGCTGCTGCTGCAGACTCTCGCGCGTGATCGCATCGAGCGCTCCGAACGGTTCGTCCATGAGGATGATCGTCGGCGATGCCGCGATCGTCCGCGCGATGGCCGCCCGCTGCTTCATACCTCCGGACAGCTCGTACGGAAGCCGGTCCGCGGCATCGATCAGCCCGACGAGACGCAGCGCATCCTCCGCGCGTTCCCTCCGCTCCTCCCGGCCGGCGCCCTGCATCCGGAGGCCGAACTCGACATTGCGGCGAATCGTCAGCCAAGGGAACAGGTTCGCATGCTGGAAGACAACCCCCACCTCGGGACGCGGCCCGCTCCGCGCGGCGCCGAGAACGTTCACGCTCCCGGACGTCGGCCGCTCGTAGCCCGCGATCAGCCTCAGCAGCGAAGTTTTGCCGCAGCCGGACGCCCCCAGCACACACACGAATTCATTTTCCCGCAGCTCCAGATCAATCCCGTTAAGAACAGCCTTCGCTCTTCGCCCGCTGCCATATTGAAAAGCCATATTCTCAATAGAAACCAGACGCTTCCCTCTTGCTTCGGTCGCCAAGTCGATCATTTATCGCTTCAACGCCTGTTGATTGATGGCCGCCTCGAATTCCTTCAGCTCCGGAACAGTCTCGACGAGCTTCTGATCCGCAAGGAATTGTCCGGTCTCCTGAAGCACCTTCGCGAACCCGCTGTTCTCCGCCTCGCCGCCGAGATACTTGGCATCCTGCTGCTCCTTGGACGTCAGCCAGACGAGCTGCTTCGTCTGCGCCAGCGCATCCGCTTCGTCCGTGCTGAGCAGCGGTGCGAGCGCCTTGGCCGCTTCCTCCGGCTTGTCGCGGTACTGCTCGATCGCGGCGTCCAGCACGCCGACGTACTGCTTCACGAACTCGGGATATTGTTCCGCGAACTTCGTGCGAACGACTCCGACATCGGCCGTGATGGCTCCCTGCTCGGACAATTGCTGCGCCGTCACGAGAATGTTGCCGTCTTCCTGCAGCAGCTTCGCGAGCGTCGGATTCCAGACGAACGCGGCATCGATATCCTTGCGCTGCCAGGCGGCAAGAATGTCTTGCGGCTGCAAGTCGAGAATCGTCACCTGCGTCGGATTCACGCCTTCGAGCTTAAGCGCGGACAGGAGGCTGAAGTGCGCGGTGGAGCCGAACGGCGTCGCCACCTTCTTGCCGACGAGATCCTTGACGGACGCGATGTTCGCGCTGCCTCTAACGGCCAGCGATTCGGCTTCGCCGATAATGTCGTGCAGGAAGTACACCTGGTACGGCAACTTATTGGAGATGCCGATGGCCACCGGCACGGAACCTGCCAAGCCGAGATCGATGCCGCCCGCCGCAATCGCCGTGTTGACGTCGCGCCCGGAATCGAACGGCTTCCAATTGATGTGGACATCGGGGAATTGTTTCTCCGCAAGCCCTTGGGCCTTAACAAGCAGCTCCGCGTTCGGAATAACCTGATAGCCGATCGTCACTTCCTTCGGCAGGCTGCCGCTCCCCGACTTGTCGTTGCCGCAAGCCGATAACGCCACGGTTGCCGCAATCGCCAGAATGACGGCCGATAGCTTTGCTTTTTTTCTTCGCGCCATGAATAGACACTCCCCCAACTATAATGGATAAATCAATTATTCCTTGCCGTTCCACGGCACCTGCGTCCTCGCCAGCCAGCGAATGAACAGATCCAGCAGAACCGCGATAAGGCCCATCAACCCAATTCCGACGAAGATGATGTCGCTGCGCAGGAACTTGCTGGCATCGAGCACCATCCAGCCTACCCCGGAGACGGCTGCAACCATCTCCGCCGCGACCAGCGTCGTATACGCCATCCCCATCGCCGTTCGGATTCCGGTGAATATATCAGGCAAGCACGATGGGAAAATCACGAATGCGAACACTTTAGCGCGGCTCGCCCCGAGCGAACGCGCCGCCAGGATTCGATCCCGAGGGATTCGGGCAACCCCGGCCGCAACGGCGATATACAGAGGCGCGAACGCTGCCAGGAACAGCAGCGCGATCTTGGACGAGTCGCCGATTCCGAGCCATAGAACAAGGAGCGTGTAGTAGGCAAGCGGAGGCAAGGGACGGTAGAACTCGATGAGCGGATCGACGAGCGCCCTCGCCTTCGGCGAATACCCGCTCAGAAGGCCGAGCGGAATCGCGGTCGCGAGCGCCATCAGGAACGCCAAGAGAAGCCGCTTCAGGCTCTCGCCGATGTGGACGGCGAGCGGGCTTCCCTTGTAGCCTTCGCGGCAGATGTCGACGAAGGCCGCCCACACTTGCCGGGGCGAAGGGACGAAGAGCGGATCGACCCAACCAAGCCCGGTCGAGACCCACCATAACGAGAGCAGGAAGCCGATCGACAACAGAGACAGCCATCCGTTCCACGGGCGCACTCGCATAGCGGACCCGCCTCAGTTCCCGGAGGACGGAAGATGATCGTACGCCACGATCTCTCCCGACTTGCGCAACCGCGCCGCCCGATTCCGGGATTCCCCGTTCTTGCTGGCGCCGGCGGTCAGCGGGAGCAGAGGGAAGAGCAGCTCGGCGATGCGATAGGCTTCCTCCAGATGGGGGTAACCCGACAGAATGAACTTCTCGATGCCGAGATCGGCATATTCCTTGATTCTCTTCGCCACCGTCTCGGGATCGCCGACCAATGCCGTGCCCGCTCCTCCGCGAACGAGTCCGATGCCCGCCCACAGATTCGGGGAGACGACCAGCGAGTCGCGGCTGCCGCCGTGCAGCTCGGCCATCCGGCGCTGGCCATGGGAATCCATCCTCGCATACACCCGCTGCGCCTTCGCGATCGTCTCGTCGTCCAGATGCCGGATCAGATCGTCGGCCGCCGCCCACGCTTCCTGTTCCGTCTCGCGCACGATGATGTGAAGCCGAATGCCGAACGTCAGCTCCCTGCCTTCGACCGCCGCCCGCTTGCGCACGGCTTCCACCTTCTTCTTGACCTGCGCGGGAGGTTCTCCCCACGTCAAGTACACATCGCAATGCTTCGCCGCGACATCGATCGCCTTCGGCGAGGAACCGCCGAAGAACAGCGGCGGATACGGCTTCTGTTCCGGAGGATAGAAGAGCCGCGCTCCCTTGACCTGGAGGTGATCGCCGTAGAGCGTCACCTCCTCCTGGCTCAGCACCTTCCGCCATATGTGGAAGAACTCGTCGGTCAGCTCATACCGCTCGTCATGCTCGAGGAAGATGCCGTCCGCCTCCAGCTCCTCGGGATCGCCTCCCGCCACCACGTTGACAAGAAGCCTCCCCTCCGACGTCCGATCGAACGTCGATGCCATCCTCGCCGCAAGCGTCGGGCTCATCAGCCCGGGACGGACCGCGACGAGGAACTTCAGCCGGCGGGTTGCGGGGATAAGCGAAGAAGCGGTCACCCAGGCATCCTCGCACGACCTTCCCGTCGGCAGCAGCACCCCTTCATAGCCGAGATCGTCGGCCGCGGTTGCGACCTGACGCAAGTAAGCCGGCGACAGCTCGCGCGCCCCTCGGCTCGTACCGATGTGGCGCCCGTCTCCGTAAGTTGGGATAAACCAGAATAGCTCCATTCTTTTCTCCCCTTCTGCTCTGACGATATAAAAAAAAGATCCAACGCCAAGCCGCAGCCGCCCATCCGTACAGGCGATCGCGACAGCGTTGAATCTCCGGCGGCCCGGTCGACTCTCTCTGTGCTTGAGATTTATCCTACCCAATATTACCAAGTATGTCAATTGGAATTTACATATATATTTCATGGCCTCCGCCGCAGCCCATTTGTCCCCTTCAATTCCATTATGCCTCCTCTCCCGTTCACTCAGGACCGCCTCCCACTGCTCAGATCCGCCGCTCCTGAACGAAGGGGAGAAGCGGCCTAAGGCCGGAGAACACGGTATAGTGCCGCTCCTGCCATGGCACGCGCTTACTATGCCTGCTATGCGGGGTTCCTGAGCGAACGGGAGAATAAGAAAAACGCCTAACGGCGTCCTTTGAGTGCGAGCGTATCCGTTTGTACTCCTATCCATCAGCTCCAGCGTCATGCGGCAAGGCGCTATCCCCCTTCTCCGCGCTTATGCCTCTCCTCCCCGCGGCTCAGGAACCTCTTGGCCCTTCGCCGCCCCCCGACCGCCGCCGGGTGCTTCCCCACTCCTTCCCATCCTGAACGATCGGCAGAGCAAAGACGGTCGAGACATCGCGCCCTGACCGTTCCACCCGACGCTGTTCGCACCTCTGCCCCGACGTCTTTTGCCCTCTGATCCGCCGGCTTTTGTCCTCTGATCCGCCAGCTTTTGCCCCCTAGTCCGCCGGCTTTTGCGATTTTATGTGGTTTTTCACATTTATCGGTTTGAATGAGCCGCAATCTCGGCGTTTTATGTGATTTTTAGCCTACATGCGGCAACTGAAGCCGGTATTTTCTCTATATAGGCTATTTTTCACATAGAATCGTCCAACCTGCCCGTTATCGCGACGCTCGAATGTGATATTTCACATACATTCCTCGTATCCGGCGAGTCCGGCGAGATGCCCGGTCCCCCCTCCCGCACGATTCTAAATGGGCTGCCCCATAACTTATCGATTCTTATATGTTAAAAAAACATCCTCCAATAGCCCGGCGAAGAAGGCTTTCGGAGGATGAGTTGCGGCAGACGGGGCTCAACAGCAGCAAGGAATCGGGGCTGCGACCGATCGGAGCCGCACGGCGAATCGGCTGCGATTAAGCGCCGTACGCGGAAGGGTTCTCCCTCCATGCTTGGAGCAGGGAGACGTCCTCTTCGCGGATCGCGCCGGACTTCACGGCCGTCTGAATCAGCGCTGTATAGTTGGACAGCGTGTCGAGCGGGATGTTCTCCGCGGCGAAGGCATCGAGGGCGTTCTGGAACTGGTAGGTGAAGATCGCGACGACCCCCTGCACCGAGCAGCCGGCTTCGCGAACCGCTACCGCCGCCTTCAGGGAGCTGCCTCCGGTGGAGATCAAATCTTCGATCAGGACAACCTTCTGTCCCGCCTCGAAGTGGCCCTCGATCTGATTCGCCTTGCCATGGCCCTTCGCCTTGTCGCGAACGTACAGCATCGGAAGGTTCAGCTTCTGGGCGACCCAGGCCGCATGCGGAATGCCGCCCGTCGCGATGCCGGCAACCGCCTGGCAATCCGGGTACTTCTCGCGGATGATCGTCGCGAAGCCTTCCGCGATCAGCTCGCGAATGGCCGGATAGGACATCGTCAGACGGTTGTCGCAATAGATGGGCGACTTGATGCCGCTTGTCCATGTGAACGGCTCGTGCGGGCGCAGCGCGACGGCGCCGATGCTCAGCAAGCCCTTGGCGATCTCGGCAGGTACTTGGTCAAGTGATAGGGTCGACATAATTATGAGCTCATCTCCTTAAGGATGGTTTGCAGAGCGGCGGCCGGGTCGGCGGCTCCCGTGATCGGTCGGCCGATGACAAGGTAGTCGGTTCCGCCTTGAACCGCATCGTAAGGCGTTGTGATCCGCTGCTGGTCGCCGATATCCGCTCCCTGCGGCCGGATGCCCGGCGTCACGGTGAGGAATGTGGACCCGCAAGCCGCCTTGATCGCGCCGACTTCGAGCGGCGACGCGACAACGCCGTCGAGACCGGCATCCTTCGTCAGACGGGCGCAGCGCAGAACGGCTTCCTCTACCGTGCCGGGAATGCCAAGCTGGTCATTCAAGGTCGCCTGGTTCGTGCTCGTAAGCTGGGTCACTGCGATGATAAGCGGCTTCGCCGACGCCTCGCCCGCGTCGAGGGCGTCTTCAACGCCTTGAACCGCCGCCTGCATCATCGCGAGGCCGCCCCCCGCGTGGACGTTGAACATGTCCACGCCCAGCCGGGCGATGCTGCGGGAGCCGCCCTTGACCGTATTCGGGATGTCGTGCAGCTTAAGATCGAGGAACACCCGGAAGCCGCGAGCCTTGAGCTCGCCAATGATGTCCGGCCCCGCCGCGTAGAACAGCTCCAGGCCTACCTTCGCCCAGCAGCCGCTCCCCTGCAACTGCTCGGCCAGCAGCAGAGCCGCGCGAGCGTCCGGCTTGTCCAGCGCCACCATGACTTTCCCTGCCGCCTGTTCCGGTGATAACTTGGTCGTCGTCACGTTTATCCCGCTCCTTCGATCGCTTTAGTGTATTCCTTGCAGCCTGCCCATAGAGAAGCCCGGGCCCCACCCGCTTGAAGGCGGAGGAGACCGGGCGTACAACCATCGTTACTGAAGAACCGGCATCGGTTCGCTGGAGAAGCGAAGTGCCTCAAGCATGTTGAGGAGAGCGCGAACCGTGTCCAGCGAGGTCAAGCAGACGACCCCGTTCTCGACCGCCTCGCGGCGGATGCGGAATCCGTCGCGCTCCGGCGTCTTGCCCTTCGTCAACGTGTTGACGACGAATTGCGCTTGGCCGGTGCGAATCAGGTCGAGAATGTTCGGCGTGCTCTCGCTCAGCTTGTTCACACGCTTGACGCGCATGCCCGCCTGCTCGAGCGCGTCGGCCGTGCCGCCCGTCGCCATCAGCTTGTAGCCGAGCTGGTAGAAGCCGCGCAGAATCTCGATCGCTTCGTCCTTGTCCTTGTCGGCGATCGTCGCGATGATCGAGCCGGATTGCGGAATCTTCATTCCGGAGCCGATAAGGCCCTTGAACAGCGCCTTGGCGAAGAAGCGGTCGCGACCCATAACTTCCCCGGTGGACTTCATCTCCGGAGTAAGCGTCGGGTCGACGCGGCGAAGCTTCGCGAAGGAGAATACCGGCACCTTGACGGAGACGTACTGGTCTTCCGGCCACAGGCCTTCGCTGTAGCCCAAGTCCCCAAGCTTCACGCCGAGGATCGCTTGGGTCGCCAAGTTCGCCATCGGCACGTTCGTGACCTTGGACAGGAACGGCACCGTACGCGAGGAGCGCGGATTAACTTCGATAACGTACACTTGATCCTGCCAGACGACGAACTGAATGTTGACCAGACCGATCGTCTTCAGTTCCTTCGCGATGCGGGTCGTGATGTCGATCGCTTGCTTCTTGACGTCCTCCGACAGCGTCTGCGGAGGATAGACCGCGATCGAGTCGCCGGAGTGAACGCCTGCGCGTTCAATATGCTCCATGATGCCCGGGATGAGCACCGTTTCGCCGTCGCAGATCGCGTCGACTTCAATCTCTTTGCCGAGCATGTAGCGGTCGATCAGAACCGGATGCTCCGGATTGATTTTCACAGCTACCTTCATGTAAGCAAGCAATTCTTCGTCGGAGTAGACGATCTCCATCGCGCGTCCGCCGAGGACGTAGGAAGGTCGAACAAGAACCGGATAGCCAAGCTCCTGAGCCGTGCCGACCGCCTCGTCGACCGAAGTGACCGTGCTGCCCTTCGGCTGCGGGATGTTCAGCTTGCGAAGCAGCGCCTCGAACTTCTTGCGGTCTTCCGCTTCGTCGATGCTCTCCAGCGACGTTCCGAGAATGCGCACGCCTGCCTTGGAGAGCGGTCCTGCCAGGTTGATCGCCGTCTGCCCGCCGAATTGCACGATGACGCCGATCGGCTTCTCTTGCTCGATGACGTTCATGACGTCTTCGAAGAAGAGCGGCTCGAAGTACAGACGGTCCGACGTGTTGAAGTCGGTCGATACCGTCTCCGGGTTGTTGTTGATAATGACCGCTTCATAGCCGGCGTTGCGAAGCGCCCACACCGCATGAACCGTCGAATAGTCGAACTCGATGCCCTGGCCGATCCGGATCGGGCCGGAGCCCAGAACAATAACCTTCTCCTTCGTGCTCGGAATCACTTCGTTCTCCGTCTCGTAGGTCGAGTAGTAGTAAGGGGTCGTCGCTTCGAACTCGGCCGCGCACGTATCGACCATCTTATAGACCGGCTTCAAGCCTTGCTGAACGCGCAGCGCGCGAATGTCCGCCTCGACCGTATGAGCGGCGCTGGCGCCTTGGCCTTCCTTGCGAAGCTCGGCGATCGCGCGATCCGTGAAGCCCATGCGCTTCGCTTGGTACAGCGTCTCTTGCGTCAGGCCGGGCTCTCTGCGGATCGTATCCTCGAAGGAGACGATTCGTTCGAGCTTGTCGAGGAACCACCAGTCGATGTTCGTGATGTCCTGAATCTTCTGCAATCCCCAGCCGCGGCGGAACGCTTCGGCAACGAGGAACAGGCGCTCGTCGTCAGGCTTCGCCAGGCGGGTCGTCAACGTCTCGTCGTCCAGCTCGTGCGCATCCTTCAGCAGCAGTCGGTGAACGCCGATCTCCAGGGAACGGATCGCCTTATGGATCGACTCTTCGAACGTGCGGCCGATGGCCATTACTTCGCCGGTCGCCTTCATCTGCGTGCCGAGCTTGCGGTTGGCGTCCGTGAACTTGTCGAACGGCCAGCGCGGAATCTTGCTGACGATGTAGTCCAGCGTCGGCTCGAAGCAGGCATACGTCTGGCCCGTAACCGGGTTGACGATCTCGTCAAGCGTATAGCCGACCGCGATCTTCGCCGCCATCTTGGCGATCGGATAGCCCGTCGCCTTCGAGGCGAGCGCCGACGAGCGGCTGACGCGCGGATTGACTTCGATGACATAGTATTGGTAGCTCTGAGGATCAAGAGCGAATTGGACGTTGCAGCCGCCCTCGATGTTCAGGGCGCGGATGATCTTCAGCGATGCCGAGCGGAGCATCTGGTACTCGCGGTCGGACAGCGTCTGGCTCGGAGCCACAACGATGCTGTCGCCCGTATGGACGCCTACCGGATCGAGGTTCTCCATGTTGCAGACGACGATACAGTTGTCGTTCGCGTCGCGCATAACCTCGTACTCGACTTCCTTCATGCCGGCGATCGACTTCTCGATCAGGCATTGGCCGATCGGGCTGTAGCGGATGCCGTTCGCAACCGTCTCGCGCAGCTCTTCCTCGTTGCCGACGATGCCTCCGCCCGTTCCGCCCAGCGTGTAAGCCGGACGAACGATAACCGGATAACCGATCGTGTTCGCGAAGTCTACGGCTCCTTGAACCGTCGTGACGATGTCGCTCTCCGGAACCGGCTGCTCCAGCTCGCGCATCAGCTCGCGGAACAGGTCGCGGTCTTCGGCCTTCTCGATCGCCGTCAACTGCGTGCCGAGCAGCTTCACCTTCTCCTTCTCGAGAACGCCGGCGCGAGCCAATTCAACGGCCATGTTCAGGCCGGTCTGGCCGCCGAGCGTCGGAAGCAAGCCGTCCGGACGCTCCTGGCGAATGATCTGGGAGACGAATTCGAGGTTGATCGGTTCGATGTATACCTTGTCGGCCATGTTCGTGTCGGTCATGATCGTGGCCGGGTTGCTGTTGATCAGGACAACTTCCAGTCCCTCTTCCTTAAGCGCTTGGCAAGCTTGCGTACCGGCGTAGTCGAATTCCGCCGCTTGTCCGATGACGATCGGGCCGGAGCCGATAACGAGAATTTTCTTGAGGTCTTTATTTCTGGGCATACTGCAGTTCTCCTCTCAGCGTCTCTGCCAATTGCGCCTGACGGGGACGCTGCGGATTGGCGGATTTATGTTCGCGAATCATCTGAATGAAGCGGTCGAAAAGATAGCTGTTGTCGAAGGGGCCCGGGGCCGCTTCCGGATGGTACTGCACCGTGAAGGCCGGGAACTTCTTGTGCTTCAAGCCTTCAATCGTCTTGTCGTTGTTGTTGATGTGCGTCACTTCGAGCTCGGTGCCGACGATCGACTCGTCCTTGACCGTGTAGCCGTGGTTCTGCGAGGTGATGAAGCAGCGTCCGGATTCGAGCTCCTTCACCGGATGGTTGCCGCCGCGGTGGCCGAACTTCAGCTTGTCGGTATCCGCGCCGCAGGCGAGGGCGAACAGTTGGTGGCCCAGGCAGATGCCGAAGATCGGGAATTCGCCGAGCAGTTGGCGGATCGTCTCGACCGCATGCGGAACGTCCTTCGGGTCCCCGGGGCCGTTGGACAGCTGGATGCCGTCCGGCGACAGGCGGCGAATCTCGTCGGCGGTCGTGTCGTGAGGGACGACGACGACGTCGCAACCGCGCTGCGTCAGCTCGCGCAGGATGCCGCTCTTCGCGCCGTAGTCGATCAGGACGATGCGCTCGCGGCTGCCCGGGCTCGAGAAGACGCTCTTCGTCGAAGTGCGGGCGACTTGGTCGCGCAGCAGCGAGGACAGGGACAGGCGCTCGGCGAGCTCCTCGACGCGCTCGTTCCCGGTCGACAGAATGCCCTTCATCGTGCCGTGCTGGCGGAGCTTCCTCGTCAGCATGCGAGTGTCGATCTCGCTGATGCCGATGATGCCGTATTCCTTGAACAGGTGGTCAAGCGTATATTGGGCGCGCCAGTTGCTCGGCACGTCCTCGTGACGGCGAACGACGAAGCCGTGAATATAAGGGCGCACGGCCTCGAAGTCGTCCCGGTTGATTCCGTAGTTGCCGATGAGCGGGAACGTCATCGTGACGATCTGACCGCAGTAGGACGGGTCGGAGAGCACCTCCTGGTAGCCCGTGATTCCGGTGTTGAAGACAACCTCGCCCGAGGACGCCCCTTCGGCGCCGAAGCCCTTCCCCGTGAAGAGGGTGCCGTCTTCCAGTAACAATCTCGCTTGCATCCCGATTCCTCCTTAAGTATGTGTACGCAATCGCAGCCGTCCGCGATCGCTTATGCCTGGCTGATTCCGTTCTCTTCCGTCCAGACGACCCGTCCGTTCACCATGGTCAGCGTCGGCCAGCCATACAGCTTCCAGCCGGTGAACGGCGTGTTGCGTCCTTGCGTCAGGAACGTCTCGGGATTCACTTCCCGTTCGTTCGCAAGATCGAGCAGCACCAAGTCCGCCGGCGCTCCCGGCTCAAGCTTGCCGCTCGGCAGGCGGAACACCCGCGCCGGGTCGCTCGTCATGCGGCGCAGCAGGAAGTCCAGCGTCCAGCGTCCCGTCTTGACGAACTTCGTGTAGAGCAGCGGGAATGCCGTCTCGAAGCCGACGATTCCGAACGGAGCGCGGGCCATTCCCTTCGCTTTCTCCTCCGCGCTGTGCGGCGCGTGGTCGGTGACGATGATGTCGATCGTCCCTTCCTCCAGCGCCTGAATGCAAGCTTCCACATCGCGCGGCGTGCGCAGCGGAGGGTTCATCTTCCAATTCGCGTCCATCGAATCCGGAATGTCTTCGTCGGAGAGCACCAAGTGGTGCGGGCACACTTCCGCGGTTACGTTCACGCCGACCGACTTGCCCAGCTTGATCAGGCGAACCGACTGCTCCGTGCTGACGTGGCAGATGTGGTAGTGAACGCCCGTCGCTTCCGACAGCAGAATGTCGCGGCCGACATGGATCGCTTCGGACTCGTTCGGAATGCCCTTCAGGCCGTGTTTGCGGGAGAACGCGCCTTCCGTCACCGCCGCGCCCTCGACCAGCGTGTCATCCTCGCAGTGGGCGATAACCGGCATGTCGAGCGACTTCGCGAGCGCCATCGCGTTCTTCATCATCTGCGCGTTCTGCACGCCGACTCCGTCGTCCGTGAAGCCGACCGCGCCGGCTTCCTTCAGCGCGGCGAAGTCGGTCAGCTCGCGGCCGAGCTCGTTCTTCGTGATCGCCGCGTAAGGCAGCACCTTGACGACGCCTTCCGTATCGGCCTTATCGAGCACGAGCTTCACCGTATCCGGCGTGTCGATGACCGGCCGCGTGTTCGGCATGCAGGCGATCGTCGTGAAGCCGCCCTTCGCCGCCGAGCGCGTGCCGGAGGCGATCGTCTCCTTATGCTCGAAGCCCGGCTCGCGCAGATGCACGTGCATGTCGATAAATCCGGGGGAGAGCAGCTTGCCCGTCCCGTCGATCGTATCGCAGCCTGCCGTATCGGGGCTGGAGCTGCCGTCCGCCAGCTCCGCGATAACTCCGTTCTCTATTCTCAAGTGCTTCGTCTCAAGCTTGTCGCTCGATTCGTTTGCAACCAGCGCGTTCAGAATCCATGTTGCCATTGCCAGTCGTCCTCCTCTGCCGCATCCGTTTCTTCGTTCATCATAGCCCATTGTTGCCGCCAATGCATCTTTATACATTTTATTGTATAACTATAACTGCGATTTGTCACTAAACGGGCGAACAATTCAATTCCAATTCCGTTTAGTATTCCTTAAGTCAGGGATGAATAATGGTCACTCCGTCGGTGCGATCGAATTCCCGGAGGCCGACCGCAATCTGTTCCTGCCGCGAAGTCGGCACGTTCTTCCCCACGTAATCGGGGCGAATCGGAAGCTCGCGATGGCCGCGGTCGACGAGCACGGCGAGCTGAATCGATTGGGGCCGGCCGCAATCCATGATCGCGTCCATCGCTGCCCGGATCGTCCGCCCGGTATACAGCACGTCGTCGCACAGAATGACCGTCATGTCCTTGATCGGCACCGGCAGCTCGCAACTATCCGCTCCAATGGAAGCCTCGTGCGGGCGATCGTCCCGATAGCGGGTGATGTCCACCTCGCCGACGGGCACGGGTCGGCCTTCGATCTCGAGAATGCGTTCGGCGATCCGCTGGGCCAGATAGACGCCGCGCGTGCGAATGCCGGCCAGAATGCAGCCTTCGATTCCTTTGTTCCTCTCCACGATCTCATGGGCGATCCGGGTGAGAGCTCGGCGTATGGCCGACTCGTCCATAATGACGCGGGTATCTCGGATATCCAACGCGATTCTTCCCTCCTTCTTCGCAGCGCAGCGAGCCGACAAGCGACAAAAAAAGCTTATCCGGCGCCATGAGCGCAAGATAAGCTTAGGTTGAATCCGCGCGCAGGCGAAGCACGCTCTCCCCCTTCCATTCGGTCGAAGGATCGAGCGTCTGCTCTTCATCTGCTTATGCGAATTAGCCGCGCCACCTTGCCAGTCTCACGGGACTGTCTTAAAGGCAACCTTACATCAGAAGAATTATCGCACTTTCGACAAGCTCTGTCAACCGATTATGCCGGTTAATTTGCCCAAGCGATAAGATAAATCGCCTGGCTTATGCGGTTTTATGCGTTTTTTCGCATTAGTCGGTCTGGCCGGGAGGCAGTCGCAACGTTTTTATGTGGTTTTTAGCATAAATAAGGCGAATCGAAGCGAAAATTTGTCTATTTATGCTATTTTTCACATAGAATCGCCCAACCTGCCCGTTCCCGTGCCGCGCCAATGTGAATTTTCACCTATAATCCTGGTATCCCGGCATCCGTCCGCCAACCCTCCCGAGCGCCGACATGACGAAAAGCTCCGGCCCCGCTTATGCGCGGTTCCGGAGCTTCCCCAACCAGCCTCTAGAATTCGAATTCGACATCGGCCAAGCGGCTCTTGATCTCGTCGATGACGCGGATCTCGTCGGCTTGGTCCTTCGCGATGAAGGTGACGGAGAACCGGACGAAGCTGCCTGCGTCATCCCACGGAACAGTGGAGATCAGCTTCTCGCGGATCAGGAACTGCGAGAACGCCTCGCCGGACTCGAAGCGCTGGCCGCCCTTGACGCCCTTCGGCGCTTCGACGTACAGGAAGAAGGAGCCCTTCGGCTTCTCCGCCTTGAAGCCCAGCTCGTTCAGAACGCCGACCAGCAGGTTGTGGCGGCGGGAATACTTCTCCGAGATCGCTTCGGTAATCTGCGGATTCGCCAGGCCGTAAGCGGCCGCCTTCTGAATCGCGATGAATTGGCCGGAGTCGTTGTTGTCCTTCACGTCGCCGAACGCCTTGACGATCAGCGGGTTGCCGGCGATGAAGCCGATCCGCCAGCCCGTCATATTGTAGGACTTCGACAGCGAGTGAAGCTCGACGCCGACATCCTTAGCTCCCGGAACCGACAGGAAGCTGAGCGGCTTTAGGCCGTCATACGTCAGCGCGGCGTAAGGGGCGTCGTGAACGATCACGACGTTGTACTTCTTCGCCCAAGCGACAACCTTCGTGAAGAATTCGACCGTAGCCGTCGCGCCCGTCGGGTTGTTCGGGTAGTTCAGGTAGAACAGCTTCGCGCGCAATGCGATCTCTTCCGGAATGGCGTCCAAGTCCGGCAGGAAGTTGTTCTCCTTCGTCAGCTTCACATTGTACACTTCGCCGCCGAGGTACTTCGTGTGCGTGCCCATGACCGGATAACCCGGAACGGTCATGATCGTCACGTCGCCCGGATTGATGAAGACGGACGGCAGCATCGCGAGAGCCGGCTTGGAGCCGATCGTGTGCAGCACTTCCGTTGCGGCGTCGATGCCGTCAACCGAGAAAACGTCCTTCAAATACTTGGCCGCCGCTTCCTTGAATTCCGGAATGCCGTTGTCGGCATAGCCGCGATTCTCGGGCTTGGCCGCTTCTTCGGCAAGCTTGGCCACGACGCCGGCATCCGCCATCTCGTCCGGCTCGCCCACGCCCATGTCGATCAGCTCGACGCCCGGGTTCGCTTGCTTGGCCGCCGCTTTGGCTCGCTTGATTTTCTCAAACTTGTAGATGTTCGTATCCTTGCCATAACTTGCGCCGCCGATCCGATCGGCGAATTGCTCTTGGATAAACGTGGATTGATATTGTTCGACGCTCATGCCAGACACTCCTTAATCAAGTAGAATCGATCGTTCCCCGAACATTCTCCGCGCCGACCAACTCGTCGCCACGGGGGTACGCTATCTACTATGAAGGAACGCCTTCCCGTCCGCCATGCATTATTGCGCCGAATGTTTGCACCGCTTGAAGCTAGCGATTGCGAAGCATGTGGAGCGCATGCTCCATATCCTCGGGAAGCGCCGCCTCGAAGTCGTGTCGTTCCCCGGTCCGCGGGTGGACGAAGCCAAGCTCTCCGGCATGCAGCGCCTGACCGTCCATGCCGAGCGTGCGCCCGCTTCGGCCGCCGTACATCGGATCGCCGACAAGCGGATGGCCGATGTACTTCATGTGCACGCGAATCTGGTGCGTCCGGCCCGTCTCCAGGCGAAGGCCGACGAGCGTGTAGTCGCCGAAGCGCTCGATCACGTCGAAGTGCGTCACCGAGCGCTTCGAGTTCTTGTCCGTGACGGCGAACATCTTGCGGTCGTACTTGTCGCGCCCGATCGGCGCGTCGATCGTTCCGCGGTCGTGCGGAACGTTGCCGTACACAAGCGCCAGGTAGCGGCGGTTCACACTGTGCTCCTTGAGCTGGGCGGCGAGCGAGGCGTGGGCCAGGTCGTTCTTCGCGGCCATCAGCAGCCCCGACGTGTCCTTGTCGATGCGGTGGACGATGCCCGGGCGCATCACGCCGTTGATGCCGGACAGGTCCTTGCAGTGATGCAGCAGCGCGTTGACGACCGTTCCGCTCGAATGCCCGTATGCCGGATGGACCACCATGCCGCGCGGCTTGTTGATGACAATGATGTCGGCGTCCTCGAAGACGATCTCAAGCGGAATGTCCTCCGGGAGCGCCTCCAGCGATTCGGGTTCGGGGAAAACAACAACGATCTCGTCTCCGGCGGCCACTCTTGCGTTGGGCTTTACGTTCCCGGAGGCGACGGTGATGTGCCCGGCGCGAATCCACTCCTGCACCTGCGAGCGGGAAATCGACGGATTGCCGATCGCATCGGTCACGAACTTGTCGATCCGCTCCCCCGCCTGCTCCTCCGCCACGGTCCAGCTCATCGTACCCTCCGCGCTCTCTTCCGCGTCTTCGACGTCCGGATTTTCCGCGCGTTCGGCATTCGCCTTAGGCACCGCCGCTTCTTCTTCGTTATACGGTCTGTTCATCTTGGGGTTGTTCCGCTTGCTCATGTTCATTCTTCTTCTCCTGTCTACCCGTTAACAGCGAATCCAGTATTATCATGCCTACGCCGACGCAGATGGACACATCGGCCATGTTGAAGATCGGGAACGTATACGAACCGAAGTTGAATTGCAGGAAGTCCACAACTTCTCCGAACAGGGCCCGATCGAGAAAATTGCCGACAGCCCCGCCGAGAACGGTGGCCAGAGCGAAGAGCATCAGCCTCGAGCCCGACTTGTACGTGCGGTGAAGATACCAGAGAATCGCGACGACAACGACCAGCGTGATCAGGATAAAGAAGAACCGCTTCTCCTGAAGGATGCCAAAGGCCGCTCCCCGGTTGCGAATCGACGTGATCAGGAAGAAGTTCCCGATGACGGAGATTTGCTCGTATAAAGCCAGCGTATGTTCGATCAGCTTCTTCGAACCGTAGTCGATGGCGAACACGACGACTGCCCACACGTAATAAAACCAAATGCCTACTCGTCTCGATTGCATGCAATAGGGTCCGCCTTTCCAGCCTATAATTCCATCCTGATGATTTTACCATATAGGCCGATGGACCGTCCATGCGGCAGGTTTATTCCGCCGCTTCGGGCATTGCCTTGCTCATAACTTGGCCATCGTCCGAGTACACTACGGGGAGCCGTAACAAGCCGTAACCTACGGAAGGAGCGAAGAACGATGACCTTTAACCGGACAGACGACCGCCTCGATTCCCTTCGCCGAAGGCTGCTTCAAGACAAGGAAGAGACCGAACGCCTCATTCATGAAGGCTCCCGCTTCGGCTTGTCCGATTCCTATAAGGACGCCACCGGCGACCTCTCCGGCATCGACAATCATCCCGCCGATGCGGCGACGGAGACGTTCGAGCGCGGCAAGGACATCGCGCTGCTCGAGAGCGCCTCCCTGCGGCTCGAACGAATCGAAGCCGCGCTCGGCCGCATGGATACCGGCGAATACGGACGGTGCGTCGCCTGCGGACGATTCATTCCGGAGGAGCGCCTGGAAGCTCTGCCGACCGCCATTTATTGCATCGATCATGAGCCTATGCAGCACTTGTCCGAGAGGCGGCCCGTCGAGGAGACATTGCTAAAGCCACCTTTCGGCCAGACAAGCCTGGACGAACTCGAGGGATGGAACGGCTTCGACGGCGAGGATACCTGGCAGATCGTCGAATCGTGGGGCAGCTCGAACAGCCCGGCAATGGCGGAGGACAACGATATCGACAACTACGGATCGATGGCGATCGAGTCCGACGAGAACGACGGCTTCGTGGAGCCGATCGAGAGCTTCCTGGCGACGGACATCACCGGGCACGACGTCGGCATTGTCCGCAACCGCGCCTACAAGCGCTACTTGGCCGACCAGGAGGGAGAGCCGTTGCTTGAGGACAGCGAGCTGTCCGACGATTGGCTATAGAACGCGAATTGGGCGGCGGGCTGTATGCCGGATCGCTGAGATTTGCTGCGGTTTGCCGTTTCGCCGCTTCCTCACCTCTCGGTGCGTCCGAGCCCCCCGATAGATAGACGCGACGCCAAGAGCACGAGAGAGCAGCCCGCTGGCGGCTGCTCTCTCGTGCTCCTTCAATTGGAACGATCCCTGTAGAACTGATTTAAAGCGCGGTAAGCTTCCTTATATTGCGCATAAAGCCTGTCGTATTCCCCGATCGTGCCGGAGTCCGGTTCGATCTCCTCCGCTATTCGCACTGCCTGGGCCGCGGCGTCCTCCGGGGAGCGGTAGATGCCCGCGCCAATGCCCGCGAGCATGGCCGCTCCAAGCGCTGAAGCGTCCCGATTCTCCAGCACCGCGACCGATCTGGCGCAGATGTTGGCGATCAAACGTCTCCAGACCGGATTGCGGCTGCCCCCTCCTCCGACAACGAGCTGTTGAGTTGTGCTCCCCTCAAGAGCAAGCCATTCCATGTTCTCGCGAATGCTGTACGTAATTCCTTCCAGAACGGAATGCAGCAATTGCGGTTTGCTCTGGCCAATCGACAGCCCCAGCCATGTTCCCCTGTCGTTCGAATCGAAGCGAGGCGTTCCGCTTCCCACAAGGAACGGCAAGAACAGCAAGCCTCCGCTGCCCGGAGATTCGCTCTCCATCTCCTTCGTCCAACGCTCTAGCTTGGTCTTCTTCGCAGCCCTTCCGGCTCCGGACGACATAAGGAGCTTCATTCCCCAATCGACGCCCAGACCTCCGTTAAACAGACTGCCCATCGCATACACCGCTCCTTCCGACGCGGAAGGATGGAACGTGAACGCTCCCGCAAGCTTGCTTGTCGGTCGGCGCAGCGGAACGGTGACCTGAATCGATGTGCTGAGCGTCACCGCTATTCGCCCTTCCTTTATCGCCCCGGTTCCGAGCTGACTGCAAGCCATGTCGGCGCCGCCCGCAACGATCGGAATTCCTTCCGGCAAGCCGGTGAGAGCCGATGCTTCCCGCGACAACCGACCAACCGGCTCCGCCGTTCGCCGCAAGGGCGGGAACATCTCTTCGTTCAGCTTCAGCTCGCGAATCAGCTTGTAATTCCAGTCCTGCGCCGCGATGTCGTACAGAAGCGTATTGCCGGCATCCGTCGGCTCCGTCTCCAGCCTTCCGGTCAAACGAAAGCGGATGTAATCCTTGGGGAAGAGGAAGCATTGAGCCGCGTCGAGCGCTTCCGGATCGTGCTCCTTCAACCATAACAATCGGGGGGCGACGAATGCGGCCACAGGGATGTTCCCTGTCGACTCAAGGATGGCGCTGCCATATCTATCCTTCAGCCATTGCACCTGCGGCTGCGATCGATTGTCAGCAACAAGCATGCTGGGCCTCACCGGTCTGTTCCTCCCATCCAGCAGCACCATAGCACTCATATGACCAGAGAACGAGATTGCAGCCATATTTTTACCGCCGGCCAACGATACACAGTGTCTGATCGCACCCAGAGCGGCTCTCCACCAATGCTCCGCCTTCTGCTCGACCCACCCGGGGTTCGGAGAGTCAAGCGGGTAGGCTCCCGTCGAAGATGCAGCTATTGCGCCGTCCGGGGAGACGGCAACGCACTTAACCGAAGTCGAACCGACATCGACGCCCAGCAGCAGCGTCTTCTCCATTCGGAATCACCTTCCCTGTTCTCGTCTCCTATAGATGTCTGATGCGGCTGCGATACGTCCGAATAAATTGTTCGTTCTTCTCCGCGCCGCCAGGCACATTGCCGCTTGTGTAGACAGAAGGAACAATTCCTCGCTCCGCCAGCTTGGAGACCACGGCGATCATCACCATCTGCAGCAGCATGGCTCCGATAATCGTCGATCCGGAAGCCATATGGCCTCCGGCCAGAGGCACGGGCACCAACGCATCTCCGTATGGAATATGATTGTCCAGAACAAGATCGGCGACATCCTTCAACTTCAGCCCGGAGCTGTGACGGGACTCCAATCCGTAGTAAGAAGATGAAGTCAGGGCGATGACCCGAAGCCCCCTCTTCTTCGCCTCAATGGCCATATCGACAGGCAGGCCGTTTATTCCTGAATTGGAGATAACAATGATCGTCTCTCCGGGCGCGATCGTATAATTGTCGAGAATATGACCGGCATAATGCTCCATTCGTTCGATCTTCGAGCTCTTAACAGCTCCTTCGTGCAGCATGATGCTGGTCTCCAGAATGGCGTTGATCTGAACAAGACCGCCGGCCCTGTAGAAGAAGTCCTCCACCAGAATATGCGAATGGCCGCAGCCGAACAAATGAAGCAGCCCATCCGCTGCTATCGACTCGGCTATCCATTCGGCAGCCTCGTCAACAGAGGACCGTTCCTCCCGCTCGACAAGCCGGATCATTTCCATCATCTCATTGACAAAATTATGACTCATCACTTTCATTCCTTTCCTTGCTTATCCGATTGATTCAGGCACGCCAAGACGCGAGAACACACGAGCGGCAGCTTGAACATGGAGAGCTCCGTTCCCGAGCGCAGCCGGGCCGTGTCCGGGCAGCAACGCCCGGAAGTCCATTCGCGCCAGCCTGGCGATGCTCGAAGCCAGCTTCTGCATCTGGAAATCAAATGTGCTCAGCAAAGAGATCTTGCCTCCCGCGAACACGGTGTCGCCGCTGAACAGGAATGACGATCCCTCTCCATCATCAAACAAATAGCTTGTATCGAACGAAGAATGGCCCGGCGTATACAAAACGTTGATGCGATAACGGCCAATCCGCAGCTCCTGTCCGTCATTCAACCGCATATCGACCGTGCTGCCCTTCCATTCGTAATCGTAGGGATAGATTCCCGCCGCGATCGCCCGGGGCAAGTCGATCAGGTCCGCCCGCCGCTCCTCCAGAACCGGCGCCGCTTCTCGGCAACAGGCGACAAGCGCTCCCGTCGAACTTCGAATGGCTTGGGCCCCGCCGGAATGATCCGCATGCAGATGCGTAAGCAGCAGATGCGAGACCTCTTCGGGAGCAAAACCGGCCGATACGACATTGTCAAGCAGTTCGTCAGCCGGCAATCCCGCACCGGAATCGATCAGAACAAGCGATTCGCCGGTATCGACCAGATACGCATTGCAGTCGGCGGCATGAGTGAAGTCGTATCCGAGCCTTCCGCTGGCCGTCAAATAGACGTCTCGAAGCAATCTCATTCTTCCTCCCGAACCAGAACAATCATCTCCAGCTCCACCGGAGCGCCGAAAGGAAGCTCACTCGTTCCAAGCGCAGCCCTTGCATGCTTGCCGGCTTCGCCGAATACTTCGATCAGCAATTCCGAAGCGCCGTTCATGACCAGCGGCTGCTCGCCGAACCCGGGGGCCGAGCGAACGTATCCGATCACCCTCACGATTCTTTCGACTCTGTCCAGCGACCCAAGCGTCAACTCCATCTCGCCAATGCAATTGAGCGCCGCCAGCCGTGCCGCTTGCTTGCCGGTCTCGACATCCAGTTCCGCTCCCAAGCGTCCGACAAACTGCATATTGCCGTCGATCTCGGGCGTCTGTCCCGACAGATAAAGCAGTCTTCCCGCCAGAACGCCGGGCTCGAACGTAAACCGGGGAGTGATAACCGGAATCGTCAGCCCCAACTCCTTTAGCCGTTCGTATGGGCAGCTCATCTTATTCCTCCTCCAATTGAATCGTTCTGTTCTGCGCCGCAGATCGGACAATGGCGTCCGCGATTCGGATCGCCTGCACGGACTCCTCCAGCGGCATGACCGATGACGGCCGCCCGGCAAGAATGGAGTGGACAAAGTGTGTCAATTCCGCCGCGATCGCTCCCCCGACCCGTTCTTCCTCCTCCAGCGGCCACAGCATGGCATCGGGGTACAGCGTCTCCTCCGAAGTCCATATGTTGAAGCCCGGATGCGCCAATTGATAGCGGGCCGTTCCCGCTTCCCCTATGACCTCTATCTCTGCGTCGATCGTCCCGTCCAGTTCGAGATTCTCGACGAGATTGCGTGGAGCTCCGCGCGGGAGCAGCCAGCTTGAATCGATTGAAGCGACAATCCCGTTCTCAAAGGCGAGCAAGGCCGAGAACACGTCCGGATACCGATACCCGGCCGCTTTGCGTTCGAAGGCCGACACCTCCGTACATCGGGAGTTCGCATACCACACGACAAGGTCGATCTCGTGAATGCCCGACTCGTATACCGGATGAATTCGATTGCCGAACGCCTCGAACCAGGAACGGCTGAAGTTCCGCTTGGCCCGAATAGCAGCCACCTTCCCCAATCTCCCTTCGTCGACCGCTCTCTTGATCATCCGGTAAGGCTGCCCGAAACGAGATATTTGTCCGACGAGCACAAGCTTGCCGCTGTCCCTGCTCGCTTGCGCGATCTCCCTCGCCTGCGGCTCCATGACGCATAGCGGCTTCTCGACAATGACGTGCTTCCCGTTGCGAAGCGCGGAGAGGATCAGGGGCCCATGCGAGGACTCGTCGCTGACGATGTCCACCGCGTCGATGTCCGGGTCCATGATCAGCATCAGCGGGTCATCGTAGAGATTGTGCGAAGAGATGCCGAATTGCGCTCCGGCCTCCTCCAACGCGCCACGATCCGTATCGGACAGCGCAGCTATCCGAACCTCGGGCAGCCGCGACAGCACCTTGAGATGGAGCCTTCCGAATCGCCCGGTTCCGATGACGCCGAGGCGAACTTTATCATTCATCATCGTTCATCAAGAACCTCCTCCCCCTATCAAATACGGCGTTATTTCACGGCGCCGGCCGTCAGCCCCCTGACAAAAAATTTGCCGAAAAGCGCAAAGAACAGAACTACCGGAAGCAGTGTAAGAACGGCTCCGGCCGTCGTCCATCCCCAACGAACCGTATATTGTCCCATAATTGCCTTAAGGCCCACCGGAAGTGTGCGAAGGGCGTCCGACGTGATCAAGACGGATGCGAACGAATATTCCGTCCAGGATGTAATAAACCCGTAAATGGCGATCGTAGCGATACCCGGTCGTATCAGAGGCAGGATTACTGTCGTCAGGGTCCGCATCGGTCCCGCCCCATCCAGAGCAGCCGCTTCATCGAGCGCCTTGGGCACCGAATCGAAGAAGCCCTGCATCAGCCAAATCGAGAACGGAGCGGCGAACGTCACATTAATAATAATGAGCGACCAGAGCGAGTCGACGAGATGAAGAGTTGACATCATCTGATAGACAGGCACGAGAAGAAGAATGCCCGGGAAAATATACGTCGCCAGAATCAACCTGAACACCAGACTGCGTCCCAGAAACTTCATGCGATAAATAGCGAACGAGGCCGGAATGACGACTGCGACCGAGAACGCAAGCGTAGCCGCCGCAACGAGAACGCTGTTCAGCAGATTATGTTTGTAGGCTGTCTGAGCGAACAATTGGCGATAATGCTCCAGAGTAAAAGAATGAGGGAAGAACTCCGGCTTCAGAATTTGGTTTGTCGGTTTGAAGGAGGAACTGATGACCCAATAGAACGGAAATACAATTAACAGCAGCAGCACTATGGCGACAATCAAGCGGCCTGCTCTCACCACTTCCGCCTCCTTTACTCGTCCTTGGGCGAGCCGAATTTGATAAACAGCCCCACGAAGATCAGCAGGCATGCAGCCGTTACAATCGAGGCGGCGGACGCTTGCCCAATATGGAAATTCTCGAACGCAATTTGATAAATATACAACGGAACCGTCGTCGTCGCCCCAGCAGGACCGCCGCTTGTCAGAATCTCGATCAGATCGAACACATTAAACGACCACAGCGTGCCGACCAGACCGAGAGCGAACATGATTTTGCCGAGCGAAGGGAAGGTTATGGTCCAGAATTGCTTCCATTTGCCTGCTCCGTCGACATCCGCCGCCTCGTACATCTCCCGATCGATGATCGTTAGCCCCGCAAGCACGATGATCGTCATGAACGGGAACCAATGCCACGTATTGATAAAGATAAGAATCGGCATCGACCATGCCGTATCCCCAATCAGATTAATCGGTTTGTCAATAATGCCTATCGATACCAAAGCATGATTAAGGATGCCGTAAGACCCGTTAAAGATCCATTGCCAGAAAATCGCCACTACGATGGTCGGAATAATCCACGGAATGATCATCCATGTGCGGAAAAACGAAATCAATCTCCCCGGCCGATTCAGCAGCAATGCCGTAAGAAAAGCCAATGACGTCTGCAGGAATCCGTTCCCGAGAACCCAATAGAAGCTTTTCCCCCACGATGCCCAATAGTCGCCGGATGACAGTACGGTCTTGTAATTATCGAATCCGATGAAGCTGCCTTGTGTCCCGACGAAGCCTGTGTTGTAGAAACTCTCCCGGGTAACGGTTCCGAGCGGCCAGAATATTGTCGTCAGAATCCACGCGATGATCGGAGCAACCAGCGCATACGGCAACAGCTTGCTCCAACCGGAACGCTTGCCTGCAAACTCCATTCTGTTTCCTCCTCATGGAAGTCGGGCGGGTAAACCGCCCGACTGTCCTTCCTCTCTTGAATTGAACGCGTTTATTTTACGGCGTTCTCCATCTGGTTCTGGCCCCAATCGACGGCCTCTGCGGCGGAAGCGCCCTTGGACGTAATTTGCTCCAGCGTCTGAGCCAGATAATTGGGTCCGGAGATTTGACCGATCTTGCTGGCTACCCCGTTCGTGAAGCCGAACAATTGGCCGTTCTTCGAAGCGTCGAGCAGTACCTGCACTTGGTCCTTGTACTTGGCAATAACGGGATCGCTCCAGAAGCTGCTTCCTTCAGCGGCTCCGTCTTCCGTCACTGGAAGGAACAAGCCCGGCTCCGCGTTGAGGAAGTTGCCGTAGTTGGACGGATCGTACAGATAATCGAAGAACTTGGCGATAGCCGCCTGTTTGGCCGAATCGTCAGTCAGCATCATGATCGCGTTGGAGTAGTAGATGCTTCCTTCCTCGCCGCCGTCGGCGACCGGCATCGTTGTGATGCCCAGGTCCGTCGACGGCCGCCCGGATTCTTCTTCGAAGGTGGACAGATATTGGCCCTTCTCAATCGCCATGGCGGCCGTTCCTGCGTTGAATTGGGCCTGAGGCTCGCCCCAGGTGTAGGTATTGCTGTCCGCCGGCGAATCCTTGAGCAGCTTGGCATACATCTCGTAAGCCTTAACGATGTTCTCGCTGTTGAAGGTGATCAGATTGTTGCCGTCAATGATATTTTTGGCCCCCGCCGTAACAAGGAAGCTGTAGAGCACTTGATCCGTTGCCATAGATTTGGATGCGGGAAGCGCAATTCCATACTGGCTGCCCGTCGTAAGCTTGTCCGCAGCCTCAGCGAGCTCGTCCCACGTCTTCGGAGGAGTAATGCCGGCGGCATCCAGCAGATCCTTGCGGTACCAGAGCACTTGAACCATTCCGTACGCAGGGACGGCCCATACATGATCGTCGTATTGGTAAGGAGTAACGGCCGCCTCCAGGAAGCCGTGCTTCTCGTCGAGCGACTTGACAATGTCGTCAACCGGCTGTACAACGCCCAGTTGCTTGATGACCGTCGTGTAATCCGGAATCGTGAACAGCAGATCCGGCCCGTTGCCGGACTGGATGGCGGCAGGGAACTTGGTATAGGCGTCATTCCAGCTTTGCACCTGGGCCGTCACTTTAATATCCGGATTGGCGGCGTTGAATTGATCGATAATTTCGTTGAATCTCTCAACCCGATTCGGCGGTTCCTCCATGTGCCACAAGGTAATTTGCGTTACTTCTCCGCTGCCGGAACCGGCCGTGCCCGACGCGGCGCTTGAAGCGGAAGGACTGACCTTGTCATTGGATGTACCGTCCGAACAGCCGGCGAGTGCCATTTGTGCGGCAAGTAAGGTCGAACCTGCGATTAACCAGCTTTTTCTGCTCATTGATGTTTCTCCCTCTCCACATTTATTATATTGTTGACACGGCCATGTCCTTGAGTCCATGACCCGTTGCAACCGTTACAATCGATTGGCCCTTGTCAAGCCACCCCTGCTCCTTAAGCCGGACCAGCGCAGCCATAGCCGTCGCCGAAGCCGCTTCGACCACGATCCCCTCTTCCCTGGCCAGACACTCCCGGAAGCCCAATATGTCGCCTTCGTCGACACCTATTGCCGCTCCGCCCGATTCGCGGATAATCCGGAGCGTCCTGGTACCGTCCGCAGGATATGTTGTCAGAGGGTCGGCTATGCCGGAAGCGATGGTTCGGGGGGAATCCCATGGTGCGACATCGGCATCGCCCGCCTCGAAGGCTTTGACGATTGGCGCGCAGCCCGCAGCCTGCACGCCCGCCATTCGGGGAAGACGGTCAATCCAACCGGCAAGCCGAAGCTCGCGGAATCCTTTGTAGATGGCGCTGAGCAGAGGCCCGGCTCCTATCGGCACGACAATCCAATCGGGAACGCCGCCGAAGGCCCCGGCAATCTCGTAAGCAATCGTCTTGTGACCTTCGATGGAATAAGGATTCAAGTACGTGGAGGTAAGATTGAATGCCCCCCGTCCAAGAGCCTCGCGGGCAGCCTGTTCATAAGCGTCTCCATAGTTTCCTTCCACAATTCGAAGCTCCGCGCCGAAGGCCCGTATAATCGCCAGCTTCTCTTCCGGCGTGCCCGCCGGTACATACACGAGGCAACCCAATCCGGCTCGAGCGGCATAAGCGGCGGCGGCGACACCCGTATTGCCGGTAGAAGCGCAGATCACATCGGACAGCCCAAGATCCGCCGCCGCATTGACGGCCACCGCCTGAGCGCGGTCTTTAAAAGAAAGAGTCGGATTTACGGTTTCATTTTTAATATAAATATTTTCAATATTCATAATATTTGAAATATTTCGAATTTTGAGAAGCGGAGTATTCCCTTCCCCCAACGAGATGGGAGAGGCCGACGGGCGCAATGGCAGAAGCTCGCGATATTTAAGCACTCCTTCGCCCGGGCGGAACAGCCATTCCTCAGCGGACAACGAAGCGAGCCAACGCTCATAATTATAGACGGCATCGAGACTTGCGCCGCAGGAGGAACAACAATAGAGAAGATCGGGGGGATAGAAGCGTCTGCAACCGGTGCATTCGAAGCCGAGAAATAGCATTAGATGCCTCCTCCCTCTCCGACAACTCCGCAAATACGGCAGGCTGCCGCACTGTAAAGAAGGAAGGCTTGCCGAAGCTGCTCCAGTTCCACATACTCCAGATCCGAATGCGCTTCTTCAATTCGACCCGGTCCGCAAACGACGGTCTCGGTGCCCGCAGCGCCGATGAGCGCTCCGTCGGTCCAGAACGGCAGCCCGGCCGGCTCGACACTCGTGATCCCCAGTTGCTCCGCAGCCTCACGCAAAGCCAATACAATTCGACTGCTCGCCGGCGTATCCAACGGGCCATGCGGAACGCCGTGGAAATTATCCATTGTCGTTACGCGTGCTCTCCAGCCCTCTTCCCCCTGCCCTGCCTTGGCGAGCGTATCCCGCAGTTCTTCGAGAGCCGTATCGGCGGACTCCCCGGGAATCAGACGCCGTTCGAACAGCACCTTGCACAGCCCCGGAACAATGACCGGCCTTGTACCTCCCTCAATGACGCCGATATTCAACGTTGGAGAACCCAGCAAGGGATGTCTCCGCCTTGACAGCTCCGGAAGATGCTCGCCTCTCAGACGCTCGATCCAACGAGCGGCGTGGTACACCGCATTGACTCCGCTTTGCGGAACGCTACCGTGAACGCTTTTCCCCTCGAATACAGCCTCGTACCAAGCAACCCCTTTGTGGGCAATTCCAATGCGCAACTCCGTCGGTTCCCCAACAATTGCGTAATCGGCGGGCCGTTTCGCCGACGCAAGCTTGTACGCTCCCGGACTGTAAGTCTCCTCGCCGACGGTAGCCGCCAGCATGAGCTCGCCTGACAATCCGATCCCGGTGCGGCTGAATGCAATAAGAACGCTGACCATGGCTGCAAGCGCGCCCTTCATATCAACGCTTCCTCGGCCATACATCCTCCCCTCCCGGATGAAGGGAGCAAAGGCCATGTCCATTCCATAAGCCGGCACCGTATCCAAGTGCCCGTTGAGCATAAGCGAAGGGCCGTTGCCGCAGCCAGGCAGACGGGCGATCAGGTTGAAGCGATTGGGCAATACTTCGTCCCATTCGCAGGGAATGCCCGCCTTCTTCAATTCGTCGGCCATAGTCTGCGCCGTCGACCGTTCCTGGCCGGGACTGTCGGCGTGGCTTTCTTCCCGGATCAGACGCATCAATAACGAATTCGTTTCTTCGGGCGGGACGGCAGCAAGCAGCCTGGAGATCATCTTGCCTTGCCCCACCCGAACTCCTCGAGATACTCCAACGCTTCCTCGGCAACCCGGTCGAAGTCGGCAAGACCGATTCCGGAAGGTTCTCCGACCCCGTATAAACCGCCCGCCTGCCAAGCTTCCCATTCCACCGAGTTAAAGTTCTGATAGCCGACTTCCTTCAGAGCGTCTGCCATCTCCTTGAAGTCCGCGTAACCTCCGCCGAACCAGACATGCTGCGATTGCATGATGTTCGGGAACCCGACCTCGTCCTTCACGTGCGTAACCTTGATCCGATCGCCGAGCTTTAGAATTGCCTCGCGGATCGGCATTCGGGGCTTGACCGTCGTATAGAACGTACCAACATCTACACAGCAGTAGACATTCGGGCGATCGACAAGCTCCAGCAACTTCAGCATCGCATCCACACTATTGATAAGGGTTCCTTGAATCAGCTCAATGCTGACGTCCACGCCTTTGCCACCCGCATAATCGGCAACGTCTCGCGTTGCCTCCACCACCTGCTTCCACGCTTCCTTGCGGGTCATCAGGTTATAGAGCGGCGGGTCGTAATAACCGTCCCCAACAAGAGTAACGACGGTTTCCGCCCCCATATCAGCAGCCGAATCAATCGCTTTCTTGAATTTGGCGATTCCATTTTCTCTGTCGAAGTAGCGCGGACTGACGAATGTCGTATGGCAACCGATTGAAGAGAACCCGAGCCCCGTCTCCTCCATTGCCCGTTTGACCTTAACTACGGCATCCGCATATTCATGCGGCCGAAGCTCCATGATCTTGGGGTATATAACGTCGAAGCCCTCATAGCCGTACTTCGCTATCCGCCTGATGCACCAATCAAGCTCCTTGTCCCCCCATGAGTTCCAGGCCGGACCACAGATCTCCAATCTTCCCCATGGCATGTTCGGCCAAATCTCAAATGACATCTTCAATGTCTGGCTCAATTCGACAGCCTCCCTTGTGATCAACTAGATGTTCATCTCGATGGAGAACTTGTACCGGTCTCCACGGTACAGAGATTTTACATATTCAACGGGCGTCTCCTTATTCTCTTCATAAGTAATTCGTTCAATCAACATGACGGCATCATTGCCAGCGACCTCCAGAAAGTGCGCTTCGGAAGGAGTGACATACGTAATCTCGATAGTCTGAACGGCTCTTGTCAGCTTCAGGCCGCATTTCTCCTCCAGTACCTTGTACAACGATTGATCCTCCATGTTGATTCCAACCAGAGAGCTTGTCCACTCATAAACGAGATAGCACTTCTCAAGCGCCATCGGTTCCCCGTCTCCGGTGCGGATTCGAATCAGTTCGATCACGTTGACGCCTTCTTGAATTTGCAGCTTCTGCGCAATTGATGCAGTAGCCGGAATCACATCCATGCTCAGGAACCGGGCGCCAGGCTTCATTCCGCGATTGACCATGTCCGAAGTGAAGTTGCTCAGTCGGGTCAACGGCTGCTCAATCTTCCGTTTGGAGACGAACGTCCCAACTCCCCGTTGGCGCTGCAGCATCCCCTCCTGAACCAATTCGTTGATGGCTTGCCTCACCGTCATTCGGTTAATCTCGAACCTCTCGGACAATTCCCTCTCGGACGGGATCAGTTCGTCCACCTGGTAGTGTCCGCTCTCGATTTCCCGCTTCAGGTATTCTTTAAGCTGATAGTACAACGGCACAACGCTCTGCTTGTCAATCAATCCCGTCGGATCCGTCATCTCCCTCTCCCTCACAGTCAATGATATAGTCATTTAGTTGTCTATACCAGTTGTTAGACCCATTATATATTCCCGTTCTGCACGCTGTCAATCGCTCCAAGACAGAAAATTCGTTTTGAAAACGCTCTCCTTGTCATTAAATATGACACAAGTCCTCGTCGTCGACAAAAATAGCAGCGTTCGCGTCATGTTACCTGCCCTCGATCATGCATAAACCGGCCAGGCTGCATTGTAAGAAAAACCGTCAGGGATGAGTTCATTCCCTGACGGTCCTTTGTTTTGCGTTCCATGAGACTATTCTGCAGTTGTGCTACGGACATCCTCAATCCTGTATTCATTACCGTGTACCCCTTTGTAA
>NZ_SSOB01000047.1 GCF_004801405.1 Cohnella fermenti | reverse complement strand
ACGACTCTGTTGCCAGCTTCGCTCCAAGACTCGCTATTGGTGGCGTGGCTTCGCCTTTTCCAAGCAGGGTTTCCACCTGCTAAGTTACTCAACCTATGCTCGGTCGCTCTGATTTTTCACATAAAATTCGGCGGCCATCCGCTAAAGAGCAGAAATTCAGCTTCACAGACGAGGCTGGTAACATCGGCGAGCAAGAGAAGAGCATCTCCTAAAGCGGGCATCTGGCTCCCGGGATGCTCTTTTTTTGCAGCTTGCTCCACGGCACGGCGGCAACAAACAAAAAAAATCCCTTGAGCATCAAGGAATTTCGGCTTCATTATTATTATGGTGCGGTCGAGAGGACTCGAACCTCCACGAGATTGCTCCCGCCAGCCCCTCAAGCTGGTGCGTCTGCCATTCCGCCACGACCGCATATTCAATACATGGTGAGCCATGAAGGACTCGAACCTTCGACACCCTGATTAAAAGTCAGGTGCTCTACCAACTGAGCTAATGGCTCGAAAAGAAAGTTGGTGACCCGTGGGGGAATCGAACCCCCGTTACCTCCGTGAAAGGGAGGTGTCTTAACCGCTTGACCAACGGGCCATGGACACGTGCTTCTAATCTCTTCGAAGGGCCGCCTCGTTTCGACGACAAAAATGATTATATCGGATGGGCTTTAGAAACGCAAGTATTTTTTTGAAACTTTTTGGACTGGCGCCTTCTTGTTTCCGGGCGTTTTTTCGGTGTTAAAATATGTTATCCTAATTCCAAAGAAACGAGGTGTCTCCGTGTCCAATATGCTTCTGTACAGCTCCTTATCCCATTCCGTGCAGGAGACGCCGATCCGCGTCCCGGAAGAACATGAAGTCGCCTGGATTCCCTTGATCGGGGCGTCCGAGGAGGAGATCGAACGGCTGCTGGCCGATGAGTTCGACTGCCACCCGCTTATCGTCGAAGATTGCGTCAAGGTGAACCAGCGTCCGAAGCTGGACAAGTACGACAAACACATGCTGCTTGTCTTTTTCCACGTACAGACGGATATGACCACCATCGAGCTCGAACATGTGATCGGCCCAAATTACGTCATCACGGTCGCCAAGAGCAAGGTCAAATCCATTCAGGAAGCCGAGGAGGAGTTCAAGCGAACGACGAAGCTCATGGAGTATTCGGGCAGCATCCTCTACACCTTGCTGGACCGCTGCGTGGACGATTATACGGAAGTGATCGACAAGGCGGACGACCGGCTGGACAAGCACGAACGCGCCGTCTTCAAGAACCCGTACGTGAAGATCGCCGGCGACCTGTTCCGCCTGAAGCGCCAATTGCACAACCTGCGGCGCATCTTCTCGGAGGAGAAGCTGACGCTCAGCCAGCTTAGCCATCAGAACTTCCCGTACAGCCGCAAGGAAGCGGACGTCTACTTCATCGACCTGCACGACCACCTCTCCCGCGAGCTCGATTCCATCGACACGTTCCGCGAATCGATCACGGCGCTCCTGGACCTTCAGCTTAATATGAAGTCGGACCGGATGAACGAGATCATGAAGACGCTGACGATTATCAGCTCCATCTTCCTCCCGCTGACGTTCCTCGTCGGCCTGTACGGAATGAACTTCAAGTTTATGCCCGAGCTGAGGTGGAAGTACGGCTATCCCGCCGTGTGGCTGATCATGCTCGTCGTCGCCGGCGGACTCTGGTGGTATTACAAGAGGAAGAAGTGGCTGTGAGCGGCTGTGGAAAATAAAAAAGGACCTTCTCGGGCGCCCGGGAAGGTCCTTGTCGTTGTTGGATGGTGGCGGAGAAGGAGGGATTCGAACCCTCGCACCACTTACGCAGTCTAACCCCTTAGCAGAGGGTCCCCTTGAGCCACTTGGGTACTTCTCCATGGCTCCCCGAACAGGACTCGAACCTGTGACAACTCGATTAACAGTCGAGTGCTCTACCAACTGAGCTATCAGGGAATAATTTCTCCAAACGCGACATGTATTAATTTATCATGGGTCCTCGGAGAAGTCAAGCTCTTGCTCGCTTGTTTTTACTCGTTATTTGTCGCCGCTGGCGCTTCTACCAGCCTCAGCTTGCCGCGGCACCGTCCGCACGCGTAGCGCTTCGGATCGGCCTTCCGCTTGCGCGGATACGCCATTCCGCATTCCTTGCAGACGAGCAGGTACTTCACCGGCAAGCTGCGCCGCGCGCCAGGCAGCGATTGGCAGTAGAGCGTCGCGCCCACCTTGTGAAGAAGCCGCTTGAAGTCCGCATCCTGGTGCCGATAGCCCCGCCCCGCCAGATGAAGATGGTAGTGGCACAGCTCGTGCTTGATGATTTTCTCCGTCTCCTCGGCTCCGTGAACCTCAAGCTGCTTCGGGCTGATCTCGATGTTGTGACTCTTCAGAAAATACCGCCCGCCCGTCGTCCGCAGCCTGCCGTTAAAGGTGGCGCGATGACGGAACGGGATTCCGAAGGCATTCAGCGATACCGATTCCACCCACGCCTGCAATTGTCGATCGTCCATCCGTTCTCCCCCTTGCTACTTGAATTTTAGACGAGGGTTGGGCTACACTGTCAAGTATAAGTTGTCAGAGGGGAGCTTCTCGCCGCCATGTCGAACAAGTCTTATAATATCCTTCACAATGCCGACGGCACACTGCTGTTCGTCGAGATGCCCGCCACGCACGCCTACCAGCTCAGCGCCCTCAACCTGCGGCTGCACAAGGAGCTGGCGAAGCTGACTGCGGACAATGTTCCTGCGCTGCCGAAGGCGGTCGCCGAATGCGCCTCCCTGGAGCTGCTCGACGAGAACGCTTCGCCGATGAACGGGCTCGCTTACCTCAATGAGTTGGAGGCATCGTTCTCCGCGATTCGCGAATCCGCCTACCCGCTCGTCTCACTGCTGACGGAGATCCGCGCGCTGCAGGCGCAGCTTGAGCAGTGGTACGAAGAGGAAGAAGAGCTTTCGATTTAATTCGCCGTTCCCGATGCCATTCGCTGTCGGACCTGCACGGTTAGCCCCCCTCCCCCATATGCTAGGGAAGCAGCATACATCGGGAGGAGGGCGACGGCGATGCCGCAATGGTTGTGCAACCAGCTCATGCGGGCGTACCTCAAGAAGGACCGCCGGCAGATCAAGATGCTGAACGATTGCTGGTTCTTTTACCAGCGGCAATCCCCCGCGGGGGCAAGCGGAACGGCAACTCGTTCCCAGCATTGATACGAGGCAGCGAAGGCACAGGGGCGAAGGCGCAAGGGCCCGCAAGGACGAAGGCTCAGGAACAAAGGCGCAAGGGCGAAGGCGCAAGGGAAAGACCCAAGTGCGAAACCGCAAGAACAAGACCGTCTGTCCTCAGGCCGGCCGAGCGATGCTCGATCTCCCCGAGGACAGGCGGTCTATTTGCTTGATGAAGTTGGCCGCTACGGACGCGGGCTGCGCAATGTAATCGATATTTCGGGCTTATTTGCCCGCTCTGAGCGCAGATCGCGAAATGTACTCGAAATTTCAAGCTTATTCGCTCGTTCTGGACGCAGACCACGAAATGTACTCGAAATTTCAGGCTTATTCGCTCGTTCTGGACGCAGACCACGAAATGTACTCGAAACTTCAAGCTTATTCGCTCGTTCTGGATGCAGACCACGAAATGTACTCGAAATTTCAGGCTTATCGCTCGGTCCGGCTGCGGATGAAGTGCTTCCGGTTCACGGTTGGGTGCGGTTGTAACTTGTTCAACTTATATAGCAGTCGGAACGGCGATGCGGCGCGACCTTCCGGCGCAACGGCTGACCGCTTGAGGCGGCTTGCTCATCCGGGGGCTTGCCCGTCTGCGCCGGCGCCCGCTCCTCTCCTACTCCCCTGCCGGCCCCTTCATCGTCAGGCTGACCCTGCCCTTCTTCAGGTCGACGCCGATGACCCATACCTTGACCGTGTCGCCGACCGCGACGACCTCCGTCGAGTGCTTCACGAACCGGTTGCTGAGCTGCGAGACGTGAACAAGACCGTCGTTCTTGATGCCGATGTCGACGAACGCGCCGAAGTCCACGACGTTGCGAACCGTGCCGCTAAGCTCCATGCCCGGCTTCAGGTCCTCGATGTCGAGCACGTCCGTGTGGAAAATCGGCTGCGGAAGCTCGTCGCGGGGATCTCGCCCCGGACGCAGCAGGCTATCCACGATATCGCGCAGCGTCGGCTCGCCGACCTCCAGCTTGGCCGCCGTCTCGACGAGGCCGAAGGCATCCAGCTTGCTCCTTAGCTCCGCGGTGCCGATCGCGTCCGGCTTCAGCTTCAGCTCCTTGAACAGGCGATCCACGACCTTGTAGGATTCGGGATGGATCGGCGTCTTGTCGAGCGGATTCGCACCGTCTGTGATGCGCAGGAAGCCGATGCACTGCTCGTACGTCTTCGCGCCGAGGCGCGGCACCTTCTGAAGCTGCTTGCGGTCCGTGAACTTGCCGTTCTCCTCGCGCGCCTTCACGATGTTCTTCGCGAGTGTCCCGTTGATGCCGGAGACGTAGGAGAGCAGCGACGGAGATGCGGTGTTCACGTCGACGCCGACATGGTTAACCGCCGATTCGACGACCCCGCCAAGGCTCTCCTCGAGCCGCTTCTGCGTCACGTCGTGCTGGTACTGGCCGACGCCGATCGCCTTCGGCTCGATCTTCACCAGCTCGGCGAGCGGGTCCTGCAGCCGCCGTGCGATCGAGACGGCACTCCGCTCGGCGACATCGAGGTCGGGGAATTCCTCCTGCGCCAGCTTGGATGCCGAATAGACGCTTGCCCCCGCCTCGTTCACGATCAGATATTGAAGCTTGCGCTCCGGCATCCCCTTGATGACGCCGACCACGAACTGCTCCGTCTCGCGGGAAGCCGTTCCGTTGCCGACGACGATCAGCGTAACTCCGTACTGGGCGATGAGCCTGCGGAAGAGCGCCTCCGCTTCCGCCTTCTTGTTGTGCGGCGGAGTCGGGTACGAGACGGCGACCTCCAGCAGCTTGCCGGTCTCGTCGACGACCGCGAGCTTGCAGCCCGTGCGGTAGGCCGGGTCGACGCCGAGCACGACCGCGCCCTTGACGGGAGCTTGCAGCAGCAGATTGCGCAGGTTCTCGGAGAAGATGCCGATCGCGTGCTCCTCCGCCTTCCCGGTCAGCTCGCCGCGCAGCTCCCGCTCGATCGACGGTGCGATCAGCCGCTTGTAGGCGTCCTCGATGACCGCCTCGAGCGTCTCCGCAGCCGCGGACGGTCCGCGCAGGATGCGGCGGCGCAGCTCCTCCATCAAGCGGTCGGTCTGCAGCTCGATGCCGATGGCGAGAACGTCCTCGCGTTCGCCGCGGTTCATCGCCAGCACGCGGTGCGGAGGCAGCCGCTTCAGCGGCTCCGAGTACTTGTAGTACATCTCGTATACGGACTCGGCGTTCTCGTCCTTCGCCTTGCTCTGCAGAATGCCATACTCCCACGTATAGCGGCGCACGCGCTTGCGGATATCGGCGTCGTCGGCGATGATCTCCGCCACGATGTCCATCGCTCCCTGCAGCGCTTCCTCGGCCGTGGCCACGCCCTTCTCCTCGTTCACGTAACGCGCCGCTTCGGCGAGCGGGCTGCCTTGGCGCGGCTGCGAGCGCAGCCACTCGGCAAGCGGCTCCAGCCCCTTCTCCTTCGCCACGCTCGCCCTCGTCTTCCGCTTCTGCCGATACGGCCGGTACAGGTCCTCGACCTCCTGCAGCTTCGCGGACTTGCGGATCGCGGCTTCCAGCTCGGGCGTCAGCTTGCCCTGCTCCTCGATCAGCCGGACGACCTCGTTCTTCCGATCCTCCAACTGCTTCAGGTAATGGCGGCGCTCCTCGATCGCGCGAAGCTGGTTCTCGTCGAGCTCTCCCGTCATCTCCTTGCGGTAACGGGCGATGAACGGAATCGTATTGCCCTCGTCGAACAGCGCCGCCACCGTTCTCACTTGGCCGGACTTCAGCCCGAGCTCGGCCGCGATCTGCGCGATCATCCGCTCCTCCGCTTCCTTCGCGGCCACCTTCGCGTTCCTGTCCTGAGTTGCTTCGCTCATGCTTCAGACTCCCCTTTAAATAAGTAAATACGACGGCAACGACCGAAGGACGCCCCCCGAAGGAAGCGTCCTGCTATGGAATATCCTTGGCATCCGGCTCCGTATCGCCGGCATAGCCGAGCGCGCCGAGCACGAACCGGGTCACATCGGCGATCTTCTCTTCCGGAGACGGGACCGGTTCGCTGACGACCGGAGCGAAGAAGCCGAAGTCCCGCGGGAACAAGACGCCCCCCCATACGTACAGGAACGTGTTGTCGAGCGAACGGAAGTGGAAGACGCCCTGACGTCTCCCCTCCTCCATAATCTCTCTGGCCATCTGCCAGACCGGCACCAGATGCTTCTGAACGATCGCCACCCGCGGGGACAGATGGGCGGCCTCCTGCTGAATCAGCCGAACCAGCTCCGGGTCCCCCGCCTGATACGCAACAACCCTCCGGATCAGCAGCTTGATCGCCTTCACCGGCTCCCGCTTGACATGCTCTCCCTCCAGCAGGAGACTCTCGGGGAAGGACATGTCGAAGAGAGCGCGGTATATATTGTCCTTGCCGCCGAAGTAGTACGAGACAAGCGCGACATTGGCGCCCGCCTCCTCGCAGATCTGTCTTACGGTCGTCCCGTCGAAGCCTTGACGGGAGAACAGCTTCTTCGCAGCCAACAACAGCCGCATCTTCACGTCGTGCTCGGCCGATTCCATCGCTGCCTCCGATCCCAAGCGCTTGCCATCCTTAAGTTATCCTACTTATTATGAACGCAGGCTCGGCCGGAAGCAAGACAACCCCCGCCAGAACGCCGTTAGAAGGCAATTGCCGGCGCTTATCCAGCTTATCTGGCTTGGCTGGCCGCACTGGGCGCTCCCGGCGCGCCGGCCATCGCTTGGGCGGGAATGCGCTGCGGCTTCAGCGCCGTCGCGAGCGCCGACACCGCGAACGCGACTCCGGCGATCAGCGCAAGCATTCCGAATGCCGTCCCCGTTCCCGAGCCTCCGAACAGCACGTTCATCAGCCCCTTGACCGCATAGGTGGCCGGCAAGCCGTCGCCCAGAGCGACGTAGAAGTTCGGGAGCAGCTCCCTCGGCACCATCGCGCCGGAGGAGACGAGCTGCATCGAGAGCATAAGAATGTTGAACAGCATGCCGGCCATGCCGAACACGATAAGGAACATCTGGCTCACGAACATGAAGGCAAGCAGAACCGCGAATACCGTTCCCCACAGGGCGAGGAAGCCTTGCTCCGACTGCCCCCCGAGCGCTTCGACGAGCGAGACGCCGACCAGCGAGACGAAGAACGCGGCGACGACATTGACGATCGCTCTGGCGCCGAAGCGCTGCCAGCGTCCCGCTCTGCCGGAGGCGCCGACCGCCATCGAGGATTGCTCCAGGTTCATCCCCATAATCATCGCTCCGACGTAGGAGGCGAGCACCATCATCATCGGAACCATCTGATTGTTCATGCCCTGAACCGGATTGATCGACTCGGTGCTCGAGACGACCCTCTCGGAGAGAGCGGACGCCATGGTTGCCGCCTGATCGGCCGGAACCTGCGCCGCCTGCAGCGCCTGAGCGGTTCCTTGGCCGACGACGGCCTTGTTGACGGCAGCCGTCACTTGAGCGGCGACGGACGTCATCATCGATTTGATCGTCGCCGGATTCGATTCGTTTACGACATAACCGATCGAGGCCGTCTTCGCCGCGTCGGCGGCGGAAGCCGAGAAGTCGGCCGGGATATGGATGATCATCTGCAGCTCCCGATCGTTCAGCTTCTCCTTGGCCTCCTCGTAATCCGCAATCACACTTGTCTGAACCGGAAGCGAGCTCTGAAGCTGCTCCACGATCTTCGCCCCGTACGCGGCATCCTCGTTCACGATCGCGACCTTCAGCTCGCCGATCCGATCCGACACCCCGTCGTAGCCCGTCATCCACACGAGCGAGAAAATAATCTGGAACAAGAACGCCGTCGCAATTCCGATGATCGTCGTTGGCCTCTTCATAAACAGCTTTACTGTCTTCATTCGTTTCTCTCCGCCTTCCGTATCTCTTTATAGACCTGCTTGTTTTAAACATTTGTTTTAATCACTTGTTTAATATAGACCGCGGCATTGGTTCTGTCAATTGTTATTTGCAAAAGAAAAGAACCGCAACGAGGCGGTCCTTCCGTTAAAAATCGATGAGACCGACGCTGATCAGCAGCGCGTCATCGACCTTGCGCATCATTTCTTCGTCGAGATGGGTGATCTTGTCCGTCAGCCGCTGCTTGTCGATGGTCCGAATCTGCTCCAGCAGAACGACCGAATCGCGGTCCAATCCGTGCAGCTTGGAGTCGATCTCGACATGCGTAGGGAGCTTGGCCTTCTGAATCTGCGCCGTGATGGCGGCCACGATAACGGTTGGGCTGAAGCGGTTGCCGATATCGTTCTGAATGACCAGAACCGGACGCACGCCCCCCTGCTCCGATCCGACCACAGGCGAGAGGTCCGCATAGAACACATCCCCGCGTTTGACGATCAAAGGCTACACCCCGCTTACGAGACGCCCTAACGTGCTCTCGGCATCCTCTTCCGCTTGGAACGCTTCCGATGCCATATTCAGATTGATCTTAGCCATCTCCAAGTACCCGCGCTGCATGGAGTCGCGAATCATCCGCTTCTTCCGCTCCACGAGGTATTGCTTCATCGCTTGTCTCACGATTTCGCTGCGATTCGTGTTCTCCTTGGCAACGACGAAGTCGACCTCTCGCAGCAGATGATCGGGAAGGCTAATCATAATCCGCTTCGTGTTCTGAATATTGGCCACCGAACAAGCACCTCCAAAGATTTTCCAAAACCTCAGCCTAATTGCCAGTATACCGTCCCGCAAAATAAATATACGACTATGGCTAAAACATTCGCGACGAGGGGGCCACATTCCTGCTTATTTCGCTAAAAACAGATGACATTCACCCGGAAATTAAAGGGTTCGCGACGCTTGTCGCGTTCCCGCCGCGAACGTAGACGCGCGGAACCCGCGCGGCGAGCATGCAGGTCACCTCGTAGTTGATCGTTCCCAGCTTAAGGGCGACCTCCTCTGCCGTCAATACCTGATCTCCCTGCCGACCGATAATGACGACTTCTTCCCCGGGTTCGACGGGCTTGCCCGTAGCCGCTTCGATCTCGCTCAGCCCGATCATGCATTGGTCCATGCAGATCGTCCCCAACACCGGAGCCCGCATGCCGCGCAGCAGCACCTCCGCCTTGCCCGTCAGCATGCGGCTGAAGCCGTCCGCATACCCGATCGGCAGCGTGCCGACCCGCTCCGTCCCGCTCGTTACGTACCGGGCGCCGTAGCTGATCCCTTCGCCGGGATTCACCGTCTTGACGTGAACCAGCTTCGTCTTCAAGGAGAGCGCCGGCCGCAGCTCGACCTCCTCCTTGCGCACCTCTTCGCTCGGGTACAGGCCGTACAGACCGATGCCGAGACGCAGCATCTGCCCGATCCGCTCGGGCAGATCGATCCCGGCGGCGCTGTTGCCGGCGTGGATGATCGAGATCGGCAGCCCTCTGCGACGCACGTATTCCGCCGTCTCGCGGAAGCGCTCGGCCTGCATCAGCGCATGCGTCTTGTCCGTCTCGTCCGCTTTGGCATAGTGGGTGAACATCCCCTCGACATCGAGCTGCGGAAGCGAGCAGGCCCGGTCGAGGAATCGCTCCGCATCCGCTCCGGGAAGCACGCCAAGACGCCCCATGCCGGTGTCGATCTTCACGTGACCTTTAAGCTTGGGGCCTTGCGTCGGCATGGCTGCAATCGCGTCGAGCTGATCGTCCCGGTACAGCGTCAGCGTGATTCCCCGCTCCCTCGCGAGGCCGAACGCTTCCGACGGCGTATAGCCGAGAACAAGAATAGGGGCTTCAACCCCTCCGTTGCGAAGCTGCAGCGCCTCGTCCAGGAAGGCGACCCCCAAGTAATCGGCACCCGCCGCGATCGCACTCTTCGCCGATTCGACCGCGCCATGCCCGTAGGCGTTGGCCTTGACCGAAGCGAGCAGCTTCGTGCCGTCCGGAAGCCGCCGGCGGAATTCCCGCACGTTGTGCTCCAGCGCATCAAGCGAAATCTCCGCAACGGTCGGCCGATAGTAATCGCCCAAACTAACCAAATTTCCCCAACTGTCCATTTTCCCCAAACTGTCCATCCTAATCCACCCGCTTTACTGACTGCGAACCCGCACCCGGCGCCCGGGCGCGAATTCGTCCTTGACAGCGTGAACGGCAACGCTGCCTCATTCAGACAGCGCTGCCGTCAGCCGCACAGCTATCCCAGCTATAAATCCGATAACGTAATGTTAACGGGAGAGCGCGGGGCTGTCAACGCAAGCGGAGGAGCCAACCTTTGCCACCGGCGAATTATCGCCGTTCCGTCAGCGTGCCGTTACCGTTCATTATTTGACCGCGCCTTGGGCGGCCATGGATTGGGCGATCCGCACCATGTCCTCCTGCGGCAGGTCGGCCGTCGTCAGCCGGTATTCAATGCCGTCGTAGGTCCAAGTCAGCGTTGTCGTATCCTCGCCGGCAAGCATGCCCCATGTGGCGCCCAGATCGAGCATGATGCCCACGCCCGACGAGACGGCTTCGTCCTTCGGCATCGACTCGACGATCGTGAAGTCGTACGTGCCGGAGTAGCGGAGCATGACTCCTTGCGTCTCGGCCAATTGCACATCCCTCTGGTCCTTAAGCTCGACGCCTTCCGGCAGCGAATCGGGGTCCGGTTCGACGAATTGGAATTCGTCCGTCTGGCCTTGAACCGCGGTCGATCCGCCGCCTTCGACTCCGCCGCTCGTCGTCGTGTCCCCTTGGCCGGAAGTCGCATCCGTCTGGCCATTCGCCGTCCCTTCCTCGGTGATGCCCTCGATATTGCCGGACGACGAACCGGTGTCCGGGGCCGGACTGCCCGAATCGCTTCCGGTCGCGCTCGACGAGCCGGAGCTCGGCGCGTTGTCCATGTTCTTCTGCATATCGAACGCGGACTTGTCGAACTTCTTATCGAATTCGAAGCTGTCGAACTTCACTTCGACCATCAGGTTCGCGTTCGTGTCGGTCACCTGAACCTGGCGCGGCTTGTAGTCGGACTTGGCCAGCCAGATCTTCTGCCGCGCGAACGAGCCGTTCTGATAGTTGCCCGCCATGACGTCGAATACATAGGCGTCCTTATCCGTCGTGAATTGCCGCGAGTTGTCGATCGCGATGCTCTGCAGGAGCGTCTGGTACAGGTACACCTGCCCTTGGTTCTCCGGCCAATCGCTCTGGAAGCGATAGCTCTTGTTCAGCCTCGGGGTCAGCACGAACACCCCGTCGTCGTTGCGAAGCACGATCTGCGTAATGTCCCGTTGCTCGTTCGTCAGAGCGATCCGATAATAAGACGGCTTCTGATACCACACTTCAACCTTGTACTCCAGCGGCTGCTGCCCCGTGTGCAGCGTCATCGTGCCGCTTCCTTGATAGCTCTCCAGCTTGCTGGCCACCTTGCTCAAATCCTTCACGACCGAATCCGCGTTCTTGCTGCCGCATCCGGACAAGACGGCGGTCAGCAGCACGACCATGGACAAGATCCATGGGACTCGACGACGCATGAGATCAACCCCTCTGCACATTGGTTATTCCATGGTTCATGTCTATGAAGGGACTTGGACGATTATTCGGACAAAGATGACGAGCCGCCGCTCTTCCTTGCGGCAGCCCCGCTTGCTCTATCGCATACTAGTGCAAAGGCACCACAGTATAGTATAATTTTGGGAACAACATACCAAAAGCGGAAGGCGGGCCTTTTGTGCAATTCAACGACACTTTGCAGCGCAGAAACAAGCTCCTCGTCAACATCATCTGGGGCATGCTCGTGCTTGGCATCATCGTAGACTTCCTGACCGGCGTGTCTCAACGCTCCGTTATCGTGCTCGCAATCGTCGGCACGTTCGCGAGCGGCACCGCAACATTATTGACGTACAAGCGGTGGTTGTCCGGCTACATTATGTACATTATCTCGGCCATCGTTACAGCGCTTACGCTTCTGCTCATTATGAGCGGTCCCATCATCACGACTTATTTCCTTGTGTATGTCAATCTGGCCATCATGACGCTGTACGGCAATTCACGCTCCATCGCCTTCTCCGGACTGTCCGGGATCGCCCTGACCTTGTACTTGTTCGTCAGCCCTTACAATGAAGAAGTGTTCGGCAACAATGCTCTGTACACGATCCTCCTGTACTTCCTTCTTATTGCCGCACCGCTCTACTTCTCCTCCCGCTTCAGCGAGAAGCTGCAGTCCGAAGCCGGGCAGCAGCGCGAGCAAGCGATCGCCGAGAGCAGACGCGCCCAAGGCATCGTTGACAACGTGAGGGCAGCGCTCGGGTCCTTGAACGAGTTCAGCTCCAATCTGAAGTCGAACATCACCTCCACCGGCGTCATCTCGAAGGAAGTGACGACCTCATTCGCCGAGGTGACGGCCGACATCGAGACGCAGACGAACAGCCTGGCTTATATTAGCGAAGCCGTGCGCCTGATCGAGGCGGCAGTCGCCTCTCTCGCCGAACGCGCGAACGAGATGAAGACCGTATCGGACAGCTCCGTCCAATTGACGGACATCGGCAGCCGGGAAGCCGAATTGCTGGAGGAGCGGATGGGGCACGTTCATGCGAACATCGATGCTTCCTTCGCGCTGATGAACGAGCTTAACGATCAGAACCAGTTGATCGGCAGCATCGTCTCGGCGATCAAGAACATCTCCTATCAGACGAACCTCCTTGCGCTCAATGCCGCTATCGAAGCGTCCCGGGCAGGCGAGCACGGCAGAGGGTTCGCCGTTGTGTCCAACGAGATCCGCAAGCTCGCCGAATCGTCGAAGAACTCCACGGAGCAGATCGAGACGATTCTCGAGGCGATCCGATCCAAGACAGAGCTGGCGGTCGATCAGGTCGCGCGGGGTCAGCAGTCGGTTGTCGAGAGCGGCGCCGCAGTCGCCAAAGTAGCGGAAGTGATGCGTTCGCTGACGCGGGATTCCGGGCAAGTCGAGCGGCAGTCGGCGGAGGTCACCCGCTCCGCCGACGATCTGCGCACCCAATACGACAAGATGATGGATCAGATCGTCGCGATTGCCAGCTCCACCGAACAGAACATGGCGGCGATCGAAGAGATGTCCGCCAGCATGACGACGCAGGACAAGCGCATCGGCGACATCGTCGACAGCTTCCTGCAGTTGGACAAGCTCGCCTCCGACATGGGCAAGATGACGCAGACGAAGACGGACGGAGCGCCCTCCGGGCGTTAATCCTGGGAGGAACGACGAATGCCCATCCGAGTGCTGATTGCCGACGACAATTCCTTCATCCGTGAAGGGATGAGGATTATTTTATCGAGCTATGCCGACTTCGAGGTCGTCGTCGCGGTCGAGAACGGCGCCGAGGCCGTCGACTATTGCCTGGCCAATGAGGTCGATGTGGCGCTGCTCGACATCCGGATGCCCGTCATGAACGGCGTGCAGGCGACCCGCGAGATCGCGGCGCGGACGAAGACGAAGCCGTTTATTCTGACCACCTTCGACGACGACGAATACATCATGGAAGCCATTCAAGCCGGCGCGCGCGGCTACCTGCTCAAGAACAACGAGCCCGACCGGATTCGCGACGCAATCCGGAGCGTGTTCGCGGAGCACCGCGTGCTGCAGGATGTCGTGCTGGAGAAGCTGGCGGAGGGCGCGAACGCGGGGCCCGCTGCCGGCGCGGGCGGCCGGATCGACCGCAGCCTGTTCACCGAACGGGAGCTCGACGTTATCGCGCTGATCGCGAAGGGGCTGTCCAACAAGGAGATCTCGAAGAAGCTGTTCCTCTCGGAAGGGACGGTCGCGAACCACATCACGTCGATTCTGAACAAGACCGCGCTCGAGCATCGCACGCAGATCGCGATCTATTACCTGACCGGGGCCACGAAGCCAAGCGAGAATTAGGAGGGCCGCCGCATGGAATTGTGGATGATCGGGGGCAAGGCATCGCTGCTCTTCTACGTAGTCGCCGCCACCTGCTTCCTGTCCGGTCCGGGCTCCGCATGGGATATTTTCGCCTGCCTTCTTTATCTGATCTTGAACGTCGCCATGCTCCTGTTCCCTCGCCGAAGCCTCTCCGCCGCGCTGTTGCTGCTCTCCTCGTCCCTTATCGTCCTGTGCGCCGCACGCTTGTCCCCGGAGTACGCGCTGCTGCTCCCGCCGAACCTGCTAGAGCTGGCCGAGCTCCGCACCCGGGCCGAAGAAGCCAAGACACATGCTCCGCTCAAGCTCGCCCTTCCGCTCCTGCTTGCGCTTGTTCCGCTGCCCTTCCTGCCGAAAGAGCTCATGCCGCTCTACGCCTTCGCGGCGGCCCTGTCGTTGCTGCTCTTCTTCGGTCTGCGCGCCGAACGGAACAAGCTGAGCCGCATGGAACACGCACGGGACCGAATGAAGGCGGATCTGGAGCGGCTGACAAGAGCGCTAGGCGAGAATGAGGCGTACCGGCGACAATCCGAATATACGAGCAAGCTCGAAGAACGGAATCGGCTCTCGCAGCGAATTCATGACGAGATCGGCCATTCGATGGCCGGAGCGCTCATTCAGATGGAAGCGTCCCGCCGGCTGCTCGAGTCCGACAGGGCCAAGTCCGCGGAGCTTCTCGGCAACGCGATCGCAATCTCGAAGGAAGGGCTGGAGCGCATCCGCCTGGCGCTCAAGGACATCAAACCGAAGGCTGAGGAGCTCGGCATTCACCGGCTGCGCCTGTATGCGGACGAGCTGTCGGCCAGGCTCGGCTCCTCCGTCGCAACGACGGTCACCCATCAAGGCGACCTCGACGCGATCACGCCCCTCCAATGGAAAATCATCCAGGAGAACGCGACCGAAGCGCTCACGAACGCCCTGAAGTATTCGGGCGCGACCGTCGTCGGCATCGAGGTCAATGTGCTTAACCGCTTCGTCCAGTCGATCGTCTCCGACAACGGCGTCGGGGCGGCGAAGGTCGTCAAGGGGCTCGGCATCGCCGGCATGGAGGAGCGCGCCGCCTCCGTCGGCGGCACGGTCGTCGTGGACGGAACGCGCGGCTTCCGGGTGACGACGCTGCTTCCGCGGGAAGGCGGATAAAATCAAATCATGAGATTTCTCACGCCCGAAGGGTGAACTTATGCACTGTCATAAGGTCGCCCTTTTTCTCTACAATGAGGACATGAAGAAGAGAGCAGGAAGAACAAGGAATCAAGGGAGGGTACGCAGGTGAACGTACTGGATATTCGCAACGTGACCAAGACGTTCGGCGACTTCGCCGCCGTCGACAATATGAGCCTCAGCGTCCGCGAGGGCGAGATCTTCGGCTTCCTCGGAGCGAACGGGGCGGGCAAGAGCACAACGATCCACATGGTCTCCTCGCTGCTGAAGGCAACGAAGGGCGACATCGAGATTCTCGGCAAGAACATCGCGAAGTTCCCGCGCTTCGCCAAGGCGAACATCGGCATCGTGCCGCAGGATCTCGCAATCTACGAGCAGCTCACGGCTTACGAGAACGTGAGATTCTTCGCCGGGCTGTACGGCCTTCGCGGCTCGCTGCTCCAGGAGAGAACGGAGGAGGCGCTCGAATTCGTCGGACTCGGCGACAAGGCGAAGAGCTTCCCGAAGAGCTTCTCGGGCGGCATGAAGCGGCGGCTGAATATCGCCTGCGCGATCGCCCACCGGCCCAAGCTCATCATCATGGACGAACCGACGGTCGGCATCGACCCTCATTCGCGCAATTATATTTTGCAATCGGTGCGGAAGCTGAACGAGATGGGCTGTACGATCATCTACACAAGCCACTATATGGAGGAAGTCGAAGAGATCTGCACGCGCATCGCCATCGTCGACCATGGGAAAATCATCGCCGAAGGAACGAAGGAGCAGCTCAAGGCGATCGTGACGGACACGAAGGAAATCTGGATCGGCGTCCGTTCGGAGGAAGGCGTCGGGATCGAAGCGTTGCGGAGCATCCCTGGAATCGTCTCGGCCCGCATCGACGACGGAATGATCAAGCTGCAATCCAAGGCGGAGATCAACAACCTGAACGAGATTATTCAGCAGCTGATCCGCAGCCGTGCCGACATCCGCTCGGTCGAAGAGCAGGCCCCGAACCTCGAGTCGGTATTCCTGACCCTCACAGGACGGAACCTGCGGGATTAGGGGGAGGAGAGAGCGAGATGAAGATCGCCAGCATCGCCTGGAAAGAAGTTGTTACCACGATAAGGGACAGACGCGCCTTCTTGTTTATGCTTGCCTTCCCGATTGTCCTTATGCTTATTCTCGGCTCGGCGCTGAGCAACGCCTTCACGGACAGCCTGAGCTTCGACGAATTGAAGCTGGCTTACACGCTGGAGGATCAAGCCTCGCCGGTGGAGAGCTACTGGAACGGGTTCTCGACGTCGCTCGCAAGCAGCGGCGTGGCCGCAACGGCGTTGTCCGCCGAAGCCGACGGGCAAGCAGCCGTCAAGAACGGCGAATACGCCGCCTACGCGAAGATCGGAAGCGACGGAATCGCCTTCTACGGCAGCTCCAAGCTGACGGTCGAGAGCGACATTCTGCAAGCGATGCTCGCCTCGTTCGCGAACCGTTACTCGCTCGCTATGGCAGCGGCGAGCCAAGCCCCCGACGCCCTCCCTTCCTTGCTCGCCGCGGCGGGAAGCGGCACCTATGTCCGCGAGACGTCGCTGACGGCCGATCGCGCGCCGAATTCGATGGATTATTACGCGATGGCCATGTCGACGATGATCGCCTTCTATGCTTGCATGTCCGCAACCCAACTGTTCCGCAGCGAGAAGCTGCGCCATACCGCGCTCCGTCTGACCGCCGCCCCGCTCTCCAAGGGCGAGCTGTTCGCGGGGAAGATCATCGGCAGCACCGTCATTAACTTTGTCTTCGTCATCGCGGTTGTTGCGTTCAGCCGGTTCGTGCTTGGAGCGGAATGGGGCAGCCACTACGGCTCCGTCCTCCTGCTTCTCTTCACGGAAGTGCTGCTCGCGGTAAGCGTCGGAGTCGGGGCGAGTTACCTGTTCAAGAGCGACGGCGGCTCCTCGGTCGTGATGATGGTCACCCAGATCTTCTCGTTCATCGGCGGCGCGTACTTCCCGCTCTCGGGCATGACGGGCTGGTGGGTGTGGGTCGCGAAGCTCTCTCCGCTCTACTGGATCAACAATGCCCTGGCCCGGATCATCTATTCGGATGACGTGCAGGCCATGTGGCCGACGCTGCTGCTCAATGTGATTCTCTCCGTCCTATTCTTATCTCTCTGCGCAGCATTCATGCGCAAGAAGGAGGCCCTCTGACATGCGGAACGATTGGCTATGGCTCGTTCGCAAGAACCTGACTTTGATCCTGCGCGACCGCAAGAGCGGTCTGCTCCATCTCATCCTGCCCATCGCCGGGGTGCTTCTGTCCCTGCTTCTCTACGGGAACACGAACAGCGGAACGCTGCACATCGGCATCGCGAACAACGACGGCGATGTCTCCATCGCGGCCGACGCGGCGGACTACCTCTCCCGCCTGGAGAAGGTGGAGGTAACGATGCTTGACGAGGCCAAGCTGAAGGAGAAGATCGCAAGCCGCGAGATCGACAGCGGCGTCGTGTTCCCCGCAGGCTTCTCGGAGAAGCTGAAGCACGGCGAAGCGCCGGCCGCGGATATCGTCTCCATCCGAGGCGCGCAGGTGACCGCCTACGTCGGCGCCATGCTGAACGAATACCTCGGCAATACGGCGGCGATCGCGCAGACGAGCGCGAGCAATCCCGAGCTGTTCGACCGGCTGTACGAGGACTTCGCCCACAGCGGTTATCAGGTGTCATCCAAGACGCTTCGGGATTCTTCCGGCAAGAAGGACGTCACTTACCAGGCGATCGGCTTCCTGATCCTGTTTATGCTGACGTCCTCCTACTCGCTCACCGAGTTCATGTCGAAGGAGAGGGAGAACCGGACGTTCCTGCGGATGATGTCCTCTCCCGTCTCCTCCCGCATCTACGTCCTGGCCAATGTGACCGTGAACGCCATCGTGCTCGCGGTGCAGATTGTGCTGACGCTGATCTTCATGGAGGTTGTGCTCGGCATCGACGCGGGAGTCCCGTTCGGGGAGCTGACGGCCATTCTGTTCCTGTTCGCGCTGGCGGCGATCGGACTCTCGCTGCTTATCGTCTCCTTCTCGTCCAGCAACGCCGCTTCCGCAGCCCTGTCGAATCTCGTCATCACGCCGACTTGCCTCCTCTCGGGCTGTTTTTTCCCAACGGATATTATGCCTGACGCGGTTCGCCGCATCTCCTCCTTCCTCCCGCAGCGCTGGCTGCTCGATTCGCTGGATAAGCTCCAGGGCGGGGAACGGCTGTCCGATCTGCCGCTCAACCTGGCGATTCTCGTCGCCTTCGCCGCCGCCTTCGCGCTGATTGCCGCCTACCGGCTCAGCCGCAAGGACAACACCGGCCAGTTCGTCTGATCCGCCTGCCGGCTCGTCCGGCTTCGTTCGACCTCGTTCGGGCATTCTTCCTTAAGGGGAAGGATGCCCTTCATCGCGTGCAAGGTGTGTGCCGGACAGGAATTTGATATATACTTGTTAAAAAGAAGAAACCGATGGCAATCTCATCCGTAGGAGTAGTTACGCACAAGTCTATATAGAAGAGGGAATTACATGGGAATGATTCGAGAGTTCTTCGCTTCGCCGATCGTTCGCAAGATCGCGGTCTGCCTGTTCGTCCTCGCGGCCGTCTACCTGCTCCGGGACATGCTTAACCTGCTCCTGCTTCTGTTCCTTGTCACCTTCGTCATGAACAGCTTGACCGGCTTCGTCACGAAGAAGCTGCGCAGACTGTTCCCGGTCCATCCGAACGCCGTCGCCAGTCTGCTCTATATCGTCATCATCTCCGCCATGGTAATCGGCATCACGAATTACGTGCCGAAGATTATCACGCAGGTGACCGATCTGATCAATACGATCGTGAAGTTCCTCGATACGAACAAGGACGACCAGATCGCCCAGAAGCTGACGGAAGCGATCAATACGTTCAAGTACGAGAATTACGTCGACAAGGCGTTCCACTACATCTCCAAGCTCGGCGAATGGCTCGAGATTATTCTGGTCGTTATCCTGCTCAGCTTCTTCTTCATTCTGCAGAAGGGGGCCATCCTACGCTTCACGTCCAAGTTCAAGACGAGCAAGGTCGGCGGCTTGTACGAGGAGATGGAATACTTCGGCAAGAAGTTCGTCGACTCGTTCGGCAAGGTCATCGAGGTGCAGCTTATCATCGCGATCGTGAACACGGTTCTGACGATGATCGGGCTGTGGATTCTCGGCTTCCCTTACCTGTTTATTCTGACGATCCTCGTCTTCCTGCTGAGCCTCATTCCGGTAGCCGGCGTCGTCATCTCGTTTATCCCCATCAGCGTTATCGCGTATCAGACCGGGGGCTGGGTCCTCGTTATCTGGACTGTCGTCATGATCCTCATCATCCACGCGGTCGAGACGTACGTGCTCAATCCGCGGCTGATGGCTCACAAGACGAAGCTTCCGATGTTCTACACGTTCGTCATCCTCGTCTTCTCGCAGCATTACTTCGGCATCTGGGGACTGATTCTCGGCATCCCGGTGTTTATGTTCCTGCTCGATATTCTCGAGGTCAAGACCGACGATGAGAAAATACTCCAAGAGTAAATAAAAGAAGGGCTGCTCCGGATAGCGAGACCGAGTCGATCGGTTCAGCTCCTCCGGGCAGCCCTTCCTTATCCTTCAAGCTCTTTGTTGGATCGTGGAAGGGGCAATCTCGCACCTGCCTTCGCCAACAGATTCAACAGTACGCCCACGACAACCCCGATCGCGAGGTTGTCCGTCGTGACGACAATCGCGACCGTCGCGAGCATGATGAGCGCGTCCGCCTTCGGCACCCGCCGCAGCTTCGCAACGGACTTCCAGTCGAAGATCTCGACGCACACGTACATCATGACGCCGACGAGGCCCGCCATCGGAATGGCGGCCACGACGTCGCTGAGCGCGAAGATCAGCACGAACAGCGCGAGACCCGCGACGACCGTCGACAGGCGGGTGCGGCCGCCGTTCTTGACGTTGATGACCGATTCCGCGACAAGCGCGCAGCCGGCCATGCCGCCGATAAAGCCGGTCGCGGCGTTCGCGATGCCTTGGCCGCGCAGCTCCTTGTCCTTGCTCGTCTTCTGCTCGGTCAGATCGTCCACCATCGTCTGCGTCAGCAGCGTCTCCGAATAGCCGACGACCGCAAGCGACAACGAGATCGGCAGAATTGTCCCCAGCGTGCTCCACGTCAGCGGGAGATCCGGGAAGTGCGGCAGCGGGAGCTTCGCGCTGATATCCGCCAGGTCTCCGACCGCCTGGAAGTGGCCTCCCGGCAGCAGTACGACCAGGAGCGTCATGGCCGCGATCGCGACGAGCGGCGACGGGATCGCCTTGAACCAGCGCGGCAGCACGTAGATGATGACGAGCGTTCCCGCAACCATCGCGTACATCGGCCACGATTGCCCGTCGAAGTAGCGCAGTTGCGACAGGAAGATCAGAATCGCAAGCGAGTTGACGAAGCCGGTCACAACCGAATGCGGAACGAAGCGCATCAGCTTGCCCATCCGGAAGACGCCCATCAGGAATTGAATGATGCCGGTCAGAATCGTTGCCGCGAACAGGAATTCGAGCCCATGGTTCGCGACCAGCGCCGTCATCAGCACCGCCATCGAGCCCGCCGTCGACGAGACCATCCCCGGCCTGCCGCCGAAGATCGAGATCAGAAGAAGAATGCAGATGGTCGAATATAAGCTCACCATCGGATTGACGCCCGCGATGAAGGCGAACGCCAGCGAATCGGGAATGAGGGCGAGCACCGTCGTCAGCCCGGCCAGCACGTTCAGCCGAATGCCCGACAGACGGTTTGGTTGCAGCTTGCTCATCATGTTGCGTATCGTTCCTCCATCATTATTGCGTATTCACGTAGGAGAGATTCGAGTCCTCGATCTTGGACAGCTTGGCCCCATCGAACACGAGGTCGGCGTTCGGATCGAGCCGCGTTCCTCCCCCAACTTCATTCTGCCCCGGCAGCTTGTCCTCGTCGGAGACGACGGCAAGCCAGATCGTCAGGCCGATCGCGATAAGCGCCAGCGCGAACGAGCCGCGGGAGGTGCGGGCCTTGATGCTCGGAAGCACCCAATCGACCCGGCCGATCTTCCGTCTGCGCCTCTTGGCGCGATTCTGCAGCGTGCTGATCGAGAGCACGGGCAGGAGCACCATGCCCGCCGCGGTAATCCAGCCGATCGGCTCCGCCGCGACGCACGTCAGGTAGAACGCCAGAGCCGAGACGAACGCCATCAGTTGAATCGGAACCTTGAGCGCAGGGTCCGCCGCCTTCCGGCGCGCCGGAGCGTCCAGCGGCTGCTCGGGATCGATTCTTGTTGTGCTGGAATCCGCTTTCACGTCGATGCCGGCGAAGAGCGTCCACAAGCGAAGCACGGAGGTGCGAAGAACATAGGCGCAGATGGGCACCATCGGAATCATCTGCACGAGGAAGCGGCTGTGCCATTCCCGCCAGCCGGTCTGAGGCCATTCCAGAAGTCCGGTTACGATGCGAAGGACCACAAGCGCGGCGCCGAGCAGCACGAACAGGAACGCGCCGAAGGCTCGTCTCCTCATATGAGCATAATTGGCCGAATAAGCGATCCGGCCTGTCCGATAGACGGCAATTCCCCAGACGAGCATGATCCAGAATGCGATCATCCCGTCCAGCCCGAAGATGTATTCCGTCATGACCCTTCCCCCGATCTTCCCGTTCCTTCTATATGTATCGAACGTAATGGCATGTATCGAATGCAATCTCCGCCGCAACCTGTCTCTGTAGTATTATATCCCCATGTCCGGCATTATGCCAATCCGTCCGAGGTCGGTTCTCGCAGAAGAAAAAAGAAGAATTATGGTATAGTAGAGAAGATCGGAACGGGTTAACGCCACATTCTTGTGCAAAGTAGGGTCGATACATGAATCTCATGTCCATTGAACATATAACGAAGACACACGGCGAGAAGCTTCTGTTCGAAGATGTTACCCTCGGGGTCGAAGACGGGGACCGCATCGGCATCATCGGCGTGAACGGCACCGGCAAGTCGACGTTCCTGAAGGTGATCGCCGGCCTGGAGCCGGCCGACTCGGGAACGGTCAGCGTCGGCAGCCGGGTGCGCGTCCGCATGCTGGCGCAGGACCCCGAGTTCCGCGCGGGGGAGACCGCGCTGGAGCATGTGCTCGGCGGCGATTCGCCTTCGCTGCTGGCGGTGCGCGATTATGCGGCCGCCCTGGAGGCGCTGAACGCGAATCCGGAGGACGAGAAGCTGCAGCAGCGGCTGATCGCCGCCAACCAGCGGATGGACGAGTTGGACGCCTGGCAGCTTGAGAGCGACGCCAAGATCGCGCTCGGCCGGCTCGGCATCGAGGATTGCGATGCGATCGTGGACCGCCTCTCCGGCGGGCAGCGCAAGCGGGTGGCGATGGCGGCCGCCTTGCTCCAGCCCTCCGACGTGCTTATCCTCGATGAGCCGACGAACCACATCGACAACGATTCCGTCGCCTGGCTGGAAGGGATGCTGCAGAAGCGGCGCGGCGCGCTGCTCATGATCACCCACGACCGCTACTTCCTCGACCGGGTCAGCAACCGCGTCATCGAGCTGGACCAGGGCCGGGCATTCTTCTATGAAGCGAATTACAGCCGATTCCTCGAGCTGAAGCTCGAACGCGAGCAGCGCGAGGCGGCTTCCGAGGCGAAGCGCCAGAACCTGCTCCGCAACGAGCTGGCCTGGATACGGCGCGGGGCGCAAGCCCGCTCGACGAAGCAGAAGGCGCGAATCGAGCGGTTCGAGGCGCTTAAGGCGCAAGCGCCGAAGGGCGGGAACGGCAAGCTGGACGTGTCCGTCGCGTCCGCCCGACTGGGCAAGAAGATCGTCGAGCTGAGCAATGTAACCAAGGCGATGGGCGGCCGGACGCTGATCCGGGACTTCAGCTACATAGCGGTTCCCGAAGACCGGGTCGGCATCATCGGCCGCAACGGCAGCGGGAAGTCCACGCTGCTCAAGATGATCGCGGAACGCCTGCAGCCGGATTCCGGCACCGTCGAGCTCGGCCCGACCGTGAAGCTCGGCTGGTTCTCCCAAGAGCACGAGGAGATGGACGGCAATCTGCGAGTCATCGAGTACATTCGCGAGGGAGCGGAGCAGATTCGCACCGCGGAGGGCGAATCGTTCTCCGCCGCGCAGATGCTCGAGCGCTTCCTCTTCCCTCCCGCGATGCAATGGACGCTCATCTCGAAGCTGTCCGGCGGCGAGAAGCGCCGGCTGCAACTGCTGCGCGTCCTGACCGAGGCGCCGAACGTGCTCCTGCTCGACGAGCCGACGAACGACCTGGACATCGCCACATTGGGGGTCCTTGAAGATTACCTGGATGATTTTCCCGGGGTCGTCTTCGTCGTCTCCCATGACCGCTACTTCCTCGATCGGACGGTCGACCGCCTGTTCGTCTTCGAGGGCGCCGGCGTCGTCTCGAAGCAGGAGGGCAACTATTCGGATTACGAGTCGCGGCAAGCCTCGATGGGCTCGGTTATCGACGCCGGCTCCGGCTCGGGTTCTGGGGGCGGATCTGGGGCCGGATCTGGGGCCGGTTCGGATGCCGCCTCGGCCAAGAACAAATCCGCAGCCGCACCGGCATCGGCCGCTAAGTCGCCGGAGCGCGAGCGCGCGCTGAAGATGTCCTACAAGGATCAGAAGGACTTCGAGCAGATCGACGGCTGGATCGCCGAGGCGGAGGAGCAGCTAAGCCGGATCGCATCGCAGATGGAAGCCGCGGGCAGCGACTCCGTCCGCCTGCAGGAGCTGATGGAGGAGCAGCACCGGCTCGAGGAGAGGCTGGACGAACTGCTTGAGCGCTGGACGGAGCTGAACGAGCTGGCCGAGCGGATCGAGGAACAGAAGGGGAAGCGTTAGGACCGACTTCGGCGGTTCACAGTCCCCACGAGGCAAGAAGAACCGCCTGGGAGGCTCCTCCCGGCGGGTGTTGCAGATTGGGGGCTCGATGCGATTCTTACACACAGTCCATCAATGATATCCAGCATGGCGCCACGGTAATATGCCCCCACTTTCTTACAATCCTTTTGCTTCAAAATATTTTGACATAACCTGAATATATTCCCGCAACTTATCTGGTTCATTCATGAAATCAGCAATAAGTCTCAGTTCACCTTTTTTGCTTATTGCATATGCAGCACCCCATGTAAGTATTTTTTCGGGCGGCCCGACAATTTCCTGCTTCCTGAAAAAAAACCAACAATATTCAGCTTCAGCATGCTTATCACTCAGCACAGTGTCGCTTTCGTCCTCAACGAAAGGTGCTAACTGCTCAAATGCAGCTTTTTCTGCTATCGCTTTTGCCTGCTCAAACGTTATTGTCGGTATATATTCTCTCATTGTTATCGTACCCCTAGCTCTAGTTTTAAGGTCGGGTGGAGTTCTACAATCTTTCCAATCTGAGTGTCGATGTAGTATATTTCTCCGTTTCTATTCACAACATTTATTACATGCTCTACACTACCTTGATGAATAATAACAATACCATTGGCTCCATCTCCAGCCTCAAGCAATTGCTTGCTTACATCTGAAACAGATAGATTTTTTTGTGTACCAAATGGCGCTGAATACAATAAATCATTTCTCCCCCCATAGCCTTTAGAAGCCTGGGCTACTGCAAATACATCGTCTCCTATTAATCTTGCAGTAGCGGCATTAGCGCAAGAAACACAGTTTGTATTTACTCCTGGACCTGCCCCATCTACATAATGAGGGTTTATCCCTTTTAGCTCGGGAAAAATATCATCAAGAAGTTTGGTCGAAGTATATACATGGTCATATGCACTGCCAACACCCTTCCCGGCCACCGGAAGGCCATCAATCAAGCCTTCGGCTTTAACCGCCGCCGACTCCGCCTTCCCGGCCGCCGTTGCGGCCTTGGCCCCTGCGCCCAGAGGAATCAGCAGCTCCAGCAGCTTCTCCGTCCCGAAGCCTACCATCTCGGCCTTCCGGTTCGTGTCCGCTTGCCTGTACTCCTCCAGCATACTCGAAAATGCGTGTAACGTCGCCTCATACGTAGCTGAAGCCCGCTCGGGGAACGTTCGAATCTCCAGCACTTGGCTGTCCACGTAAGCGATCAGGTCCTCCTTCAGCTTGCCGAGCGGATCGTCGGCGAATGCCGTCTCGTATACGTAGCCTACCGCTTCCAGCCCATCCGCTATCGGCTTGTACGCCTGACGGGTCGCTTGCAGCCCCAGCTTCGCGAAGCTGCCGATGGTATCCAGCGCGCCCTTGAGCACGCCGGATTTGAAGAAGGTCCCAACCTCGGGCGCCCCTCCCATGATGTCGAGCGTTCGCAGGTAATCGATCTGCCGGTTGCCGTAGGCCAACGCTTCGTCGAGGAAGGCGTTGCCTTGGCCGAGCCAGCCGTCGAGCGTGTCGCCCACAAGCTGCAGGTCCCCGCCGAGCTCCCGAATGCCCGCTCTGGCGCCGTCCGCCCGGTCCTTCAGCCAGCCCCATACGGAACCGCTCTTGCCCGAGACGATACCCGACGCCGATAGCAGCGCCATGACATCCTTGTCCGCGCGCTCGTAGCGTTCCACTGCGGAGAGGATGTACGCCGACAGCGCACCGAGCCGACTCTCGATTCGCCCGATGCCGCTCGCGCTGCCGCCGATCCGACCGGACAGCCCGCGCCGGGCGAGGATCGCCCCTTCCACGCGGCTGCCGACCGTCCACACTTCCTTTTCCACCGAAGCCGCTCTTTGTTCCATTCGTTCGACATCCTGCCCAATCTGCATCAATCGCGACAGCTCCGCTTGGATAAGGGACATCCGATGGCCTCCCCTTCCTTGTTCATCCAATCACTTTAGGTTCTACATCGATAGCCGGATAGCCGTAGTGATATCCCGCTATAACCGTCATCAACTCGTAGCCTGGCTTAAGCTTCATCTCCAGGACATGGTCTTTGGTAAGCGTCGTATAGGTCATGTAGCCGAAGTCCACTGTAATCGACTTGTTGGCTTCCGAAGCGGCCCTGACCTCCGGCATATTCGTACCTAGCGTTTTATATAGATAGGTTGCGGTCGCTTGCGCCAGTGAAGGGAAGTCCCCGCTCCCATCATCCCATAGATCATACATATTTAACCAAAGGTTATCGACATTCGAATTTACATAATCTTCATCCGGGTAATCCATATAGATATAATCTTTCCCTACGTGGTAGTGAGTGTTTTCGTACATCGTTCTAACGATGGCTACGCCCTTTAGAGTGAGGGTACTGAAGTTGACATGATGATAGACTCGATACATGGCGAGTATCGCTTGCTCTCTCGTGAACGTTCCAAGAGGGTCGAACTTGCCTCCAGTACCCTGCATAATTCCTCTAGATCCAGCGGCCAATACTTGCGGTTGTGCCCATGTAGCAATCTTATTAAAGTCATTGTAAGATTTCTTGACTAAATCGCTAAATCCTAAGCCCGAACTATAATGCACAGTGTTCACAAGCATAGTCGCCGCTTCCTGACGGGTAATCAGCTTATCCGGCGCGAACTCGGTATCAGAGATACCGTTGATGGCTCCAATTGCGTAGGCGACTTTGATGTAGTCAGCATCCGTATCCATGAACGTAACATCTACATCCACTTTTTTCAGGAAAGTCGGAATATCCCAAGGAGACTCGGAAGAATTCTCTTTGTTTATTTTCGTAAAAATAGATTGAACCAGAAGCTCCGCAAACTCATCCCGAGTGATAGCCGCTTGGTAGTTCGACTTCAGACGATCCGGCACTAGTCCCGCTGAGATCGCCGCGTTCACATCGGACTCCGCCCAGGACGATGGTGTATTGTTCGTAGCGGCTAAAGCGGGTAACGACGTAAAGAAAGCAGCAACTGCGATTATAAACGCGATCATTTTCTTCATCAATCATTCATGTCTCCTTTGTGTAAAAAATGTATAGTTTTTTCCATCACTCATCCTTCGATTATATTGGTTGGGAATCTGAGGAAGAATATTTTTTTATACTCTCCCTCTTGACGCTAGTTAACTTCCTCAAAAAGAAACCCCGAAAGGTAAGAAACCAATCGAGGCTTGCAGTTCTCTAGATCGGACACATCCTCGTCGGAAACGAAGGCGCCGAACTTGTTGATCCACCTGTCCTAAATGACAAAACCTTCATACGGGTATTACATGGGCTATGGGTGTTATTAGTTGAGTGATAGGTTCGTTCGGCATTGGATAGCCCCTCCGAAAGCATGTAATCATTACTGTTCTTTAGCTCGTCGAGATAACCACTCGACCGCATCCTTTCCAACTAACTTTTCAGGGTTTCCCTTACTACCAATATCAATCCATTCTACCGATATTGTTTCAATTCCTTTAACACCAATTAACTTGATTCCATGTACTCTGCATCCGCTAATTGAACTATTTGATAAATCGCCTTGATTAAATATTGCATTTTCTAAATTAGTTTCTGACAGTAAGGTGCTAGCAAAATTAGCACCTGTCAAATCCGCTTCTTCAAAATTTGAATCAATAAAAGTGGTCCTGAAAGCATTACAATTTACCATTATTGCCTTCTCAAAGTTTGTATGATTGGCTTCTGCTTTTACAAGACTAGCCCTAGATAAATTTGATAACCTGAAACTGGAGTATCCTAGGTTTGAGTTACTCAAGTTTGCATTCGTTAAGTTTGTCGAGTCTAAATTGGAATCTAGTATGACTGTCTCACTTAAATCAATATTAGAAAAATCCTGATTTGATAAATCAGTTTCTGATACAAATAATTGTTCACCCTGTTGGCCTAAAGAATCTAACCATTTTATATGATCCGCAATCATTTTATCAATGACCATTATAGTCGCTCCCTCCCAACTACGGCCAAATTTTCACATTGTCTATCAATCCTGTTTTTACCAATTCATTCTTTAACTCTGATAAATGTTCCTGTGATAAATTTCTAGTATCTAACATAACGTTTTCCCCATTAGAAATACTCTTTCTTATATTTGTCATTGCATCAGATAGATTATAACCTTTTGGAGCATAATTCGAATTAAACGCTTTAACATCCCATTTTTGACCCGATGAATCAATAAACTCTGCTTTACCACTTGGGTCTCTAACCAGACCTTTTACTTCACCTTTAGCTTCAAGGCCAAGTCCAACTTCACGTTCAGCTATGGTCTTTGATGTAACTTTATTTCCAATTGCAGGGTCTGTTGCTAGTGCATCTAATTCAGCTTGGGTTCTAGTAGCAGTATTTCCCGCACCCTCAGACTCCCCGCGCTTAAAGCTCTGCACCAAGTCGCTTGCATCTTCCCCCAGATTTTGGGCTCCGTTATACATAACCGACCCTGCGTGTCCAAGGACGACAAGCCCTGCGGCGTTCAAGCTCAATCCTGCAAGAGCTCCCGCTCCCGTCGCATCCAGACCCAGGCCGACCCCTTCCATGCCTATGGCGGCTGCTCCCTCGACGATGCCTATCACTTCCGATGCCAGATCTCCCACGATTTTCCCAGCCAGATAGGACTTCTGATGCTCCGTCTCCGACTCGATTTGAGTCATTCCCAGCAACACATTTTCGGTTACCGCATCTGCGACTCCTTCAACGAAGGAACCGACTGCCGTGCTCTCCAGCGCTTCGATGGCTTCCTTTGCGGTATTTTCAACAAAATCAATGACCGTTTCTCTGACTTCCTTTACTTCGAAATACAATTCCAGCGCTTCCTTGGTCGCATTCGCAAAAATATCGGTTGCCCTCTCCCGCCAACTCGCATGATCCCCGGCAGCGCCAATCTCTCTTAATCGAGACGATTGAATGACGATCTCTCTATCCAACCGGCCGTAACGCTCGATCGAGCCGCTGATAACCATCTGAATTTGCTTTACCTTTAGCTCCAGTGCCTCCGCGCTGTCGATCGAGCTTCGCAGCCTTGTGCCGATGCTCCTTCGAGCTTTGATTTGCGAGTCCACTTGGGAGACGACCGAGGATAGACGTTCTGCCCCATCGGTCAATCTGCCCGTATATCGTGCGGAGTCATCGTAAAGCCGACTGACGACACTGAGGTCGATGCTTATCCGAGACAGCTTGCCCACCTCTCGTTTCCCTAGCCTTAGTCCGTTGGCAGGGGTCTCCTGTGACGGACTAGCCAATTATTTTCGGTTCTACATCGATAGCCGGATAGCCGTAGTGATATCCCGCTATAACCGTCATCAACTCGTAGCCTGGCTTAAGCTTCATCTCCAGGACATGGTCTTTGGTAAGCGTCGTATAGGTCATGTAGCCGAAGTCCACTGTAATCGACTTGTTGGCTTCCGAAGCGGCCCTGACCTCCGGCAAACTCGTATCAAGTAGCCTTGAATAGAGATAGGTTGCTGTCGCTTGCGCCAATGATGGAAAATCGCCGCTCCCATCATCCCATGCGTCATACAAGTTCAACCAAAGATGATCCGCGTTCGTTTTGAAGTAGGTTTCGTCAGGATAATCCATATAAATATAATCTTTCCCTACGTGGTAGTGCGTGTTTTCGTAGACCATTCGAATGACTGCTGCACCTTTCAGGGTAAGGTTACCAAAATTGACATGATGATAGACTCGATACATGGCGAGTATCGCTTGTTCCCTTGTGAACGTTCCAAGAGGGTCGAACTTGCCTCCAGTACCCTGCAACACAAGCATAGAACCAGACATAAGGACTTGCCCTTGAGCCCATGTGGCTACTTGATTGAAATCGGAATATGACTTCTTGATCATTTCACTAAAGTATATCCCAGAACTATAATGCACAGTGTTCACTAGCATAGTCGCCGCTTCCTGACGGGTAATCAACTTGTCGGGAGCGAACTCGGTATCGGAGATGCCGTTGATCGCTCCGATTGCATAAGCAACTTTGATATAGTCAGCATCGGTATCAGTAAACGCTACGTCTACATCCACTTTCTTCAGAAACGCCGAAATGTCCCATGGGGATTGTTCAGGGGTCGCTTTATTTACTTTCTTGAAGATAGATTGAACCAGAAGCTCTGCAAACTCATCCCGAGTGATAGCCGCTTGGTAGTTCGACTTCAGCCGATCCGGCACCAGTCCCGCCGAGATTGCCGCGTTCACGTCGGACTCCGCCCAGGATGATGGTTTATTGTTCGTAGCGGCTAAAGCGGGTACCGACGTAAAGAAAGCAGCAACTGCGATCATAAGCACGATCATTTTCTTCATCAATCATTCATGTCTCCTTTGTGTAAAAGGTGTATAAGTTTTCCATCACTCATCCTTCGATTATATAATGGTTGGGAATCTGAGGGAGAATACGGAATACTCCCCCTCATGCATAGTTCCCTTGCCGTTCCCCTAGTGCGTTCCCGACACTTCCAGATCGTCCGCAGACGACTTGTTGATGGAGAACACGGAGATTACCGGGTACGGGATCGAACTCGTGGAATAGGAGGTTCCTGCGATCTGGATCGGGTTATTGCCTCCGGACATCTTGTAATCAAGCGCCCATACATCCCCGATGGACTTGATATTCGCAGCCATAACGATCACACTCGTATTCGTACGATAGGCATTAATGTTCGCTTGGGTTATAGGCTCACCGGATTTGACGGCGACCGCCGAAGAAGGAAGCCCGTAGGTGAAGTGCCATCGCTGAGCTTGGATATTGAACATGGCCGCAGACAATCTCATATCCGGGTTCTTGCTCTCTCCGTAAGTTTCGTCATTGCCGATGAACGTGCGGTTTCTTCCGGTAAGACTCATCACCTGCGCCGTACCGTAGCGATAGCTGCTGCCGCTTGGCCCCGCTGTTTTGCCGACACCGGTCGTATCCAAGCTGAACTGTGATGCAGCCAATGCAATCGCGCTGTCGGTTGCCTCTTGCTCTCCCGCGCTGTAATTACGCCTCGCCTTCTCATCCTCCCAATTGAGAGCATACACGTAAGGATAAACAGAAGAGGAATCCCAACCCGAGACGGCTGCGCCGAACTTATTGATGACCTTATAAGAACCGCTTATGTTCATGTAAACATCGACCGGCGTGAACGTTCCCGTTTTCAGATCCAGCCTGTAATAGTAAGGCAGGATCTGCAAGGAGTCGTAATAGTTCCCCGTCGTCTGGATATCCGCCAGAACGTTATACCCCATACGCATCGGTTGCCTCTTTAAGGCATCAATATTGTTCTTCTCCGGCGAGAGCGGCAGCTCGACCGGCAGTTGCTGAAGGTGAGGCAGCAGTCCGAACGTATTTAGGAACTGAGTCGACGTACTTGCTGTCCGACCATGCAGATCGTAGGTGTCTCCCATAATGTTGTTCTGCTTCGTCGGGTCAACCTTCTTCACCACTCCCTTAACGAGCCATTGTGTTGGCGTAACGGCCTGCTTGAAGAAGTTGGAGAATCGGAAGTCCCCCGTATCTTCAATGACCATGTTGCCGATGTTGCCCACGACATCTACGTTATAACGCTTCAGAGCCGAATGCCTCGCTGCCTGATTCGTATAACGAGTTTTGTTAAGCGGAGCGTCGTTCTGATCGTCCGTTCCATTGATCGCGATACTCTTGAACTGAACGAGAGCACTGGCATATTCGCTGGCCGCCAGCGGCACATAGAAGTCGAAGTATTCCCGGCTCACATCCAGATCGATCCACTCGTTCGGTAGGTACGTATGATTGTTATAGATAACGATGAACTGGAACTGAACCGACTTGGCCTTCGTCCACTCTGTTGTGCTCATCGCATTCGTGAACCCTTTCCCCTCGATCTCGCTCGTTCTGGCTATCCCTTGAGCGCCGTTGCCGTAGAAGTCCCCTATGTTGGGAAAATACAGCTGGAATCCGTAGTCGAGGTTGACGAAGTTGCCCGGCTTGTAGGTTCCTCCCCCAGGAATCTTGACTTCAGAGGTTGGATCGTAAGCGATCGGCGTGTAGATATACGCCTCCGGCGGCGGTTCCGCGCTCTGCGGAATCAGGATCGTGTTCGTGATATACTCCGCTCCCGTATCCGCCGCAGGAGCGGTAATGATAATGACGCCATTCCCGGAGTGTCCCGTCTCTGTTGCGCCGTCCGGAGATGGCATCGAGGCATTTCCGGCAATGGTGCTTCCGCTCGTCACACCGCCGATATAGCCCGAGCCACCGCCGCCACCGCTGTGATCAGGAGAATAAGCTGCTCCAGCCTTGCCGCCGTAGTATCCTCCTCCTCCTCCGCCGCCGTGAGCGGGAGCCGGAGCTCCGAAGCCTAACAGATAACCTGCCGTTTGCGTGCCTCCTGCTCCCGTTGCGCCGCTGCTGCTTCCCGTGCCGCCGTTTGCGCCTCCGCCATACCCTCCAAGCCCGTTCGAGTTATGGGAAGATCCGCCGCCTCCTCCTGCAACGAGCGCTCGATCGCCAAGCTTTGATATCGTCTCGTACTCGAAGGTCTGAGTAACAGCGTTATTGGCATGCCAGCAGAATTCGGCAATCGAAGTGGCATACGGGATATCGACAACGTACGTAACATGAGTACTCGTCTTCTTAATATACGTTACATATTGGGACCACACGGTGCTTCCATAGTCGGTATAGATGACGGCTCCGCCATTGATTAATCCTGTGCCGTATACACGTATACATCCACTTGGTACCTTCCGGCTGCAACCGTAATATAAGGGCCGTACACGCCTTCATTCGTCGCATTCATCGTTGCCGTCGTTCCCGACAGGGTCGTTCCATCCCGTAAATACAAGCCGGAGTTCACCTTGTAGATTCCGCCCGACGTACGCACGTCCGAGGCTCCGCCGCCGCTGGCGCCGCTGCTGTCCGCCGCCGCTCCGCCACCGCCGAACGTGGCATCTCCGCCAGCCGTTCCCGCTTCTCCTATATACAGGGATAACGTATCTCCTTGGCTTAGCGTGAGGTTGCCCGTCGAATAGCCGCCTCTGCCCCCTTGGTTGCTGCTATTCGCTCCCCCGCTTGCCCCCCAAGCCTGAATGGTATAGATGCCGGATCGAGGCGCGGCGTAGAGTTCCATCGCTCCCGTGTAATCGAATCGGGTTGCCTCGCCACCACCAGCGGTTCTCTCCGAGGTTATTCTTACGTAGCCGTTGCCCATGTGCCCGATCTCGGTTGCACCGGATGGAGAGGGGATGGTCGATGCTCCGTCGTAGGTGGTGCCTCCGATCACTCCGCCTATATAGCCGGAGCCGCCACCGCCGCCGCCATCGTCAACAAGCGAGACATCAGAATTTGCTCCACCTCCGCCGTAGTAACCGCCGCCGCCGGCTCCGCCATACAGGCCATCCGAGCCCGTTGCCCCATTGCCTCCTATGCCCAAGACACCCGAAGTACCGCCGCCGGTTCCTCCCGCGGTCTGCGTACCGCCGGAGCCGACGGTCCCGCAGCAGTTCTTGTAGCCGGTCCCGCCTGTCGTTCCTCCGCCAACGCCGCCCGCACCGGCTTGGCCGCCGCCGCCGCCGCCCGCGACGATTATTCTATCCGTTAAGGCTTGTCCGCCTTTGCGGATGTCGGTCGCGCCGCCGCCGCCCTTGGCCACTCCGGCGGTGGAGCCTCCACCGTTCCAGCCGCCGGCTCCGGTCCCGGTCGTCCCCCCTACGTTAATATACAAGGTCTCGCCTTTGGTCAGATTGACCTGACCCGTGGAGTAACCGCCGTGACCGCCATTTGATCCGGAATAGCTGCCTCCCTGAGCGCCCCACAGCTCCAGCGTATACGTTCCCGTCGCAGGAACCGTAAACGTCTGCACTGCTCCGGTGAAGTCGAAGGACGTATCCGTCGCTTCGACTTCAGGCTGATAATCTGGATTGTTGACGGCTACCGTCTGATACAGGTCGTCTAACCCGATCCATTCGTTATCTGACCTATTGGTAAGGACTAGATTATCCGCGAAGAGGTGCTCGCTGTAAGAGGCCGCTGAGCTACTGGCCGCAGCGCCCTTGTTCAGCTTGACCCGAAGCTTAACCGCGCCCGCAGGAGAAGTAAACATTCTTGTGATCGGAGTTACGGTTCCCGTGTTCGATACCGTGCCCGCCACATAGGTTTGAATGAGACTGCCATTCGCATCATACGCATCAAGCGTAATGCTTGCCGCGCATCGATGACAGCTTAGCGAACCCGTAAACTCGTAATCCGTATTCGCCTTAATCGTGACGTCCCGATAGTACGTGCCTGTGTAGCTTGTTCCCGTCCCTCCGGGATTCGGCTCCGTCCTGATCTCGAACGAATTCGTTCCCGCCATCACCCAACTGTCACCGGTTCGGCTGGTGAAGCTTACTTGCCCCGGGGTCGTCGTATACCCGGTCCATCCCGAGACCTGAGTGCTGGAATCCAGAATCTCGGCGTCTCCGTTACCGATCAGATTCTGCCGGTAATCGGGGTTCAGCGTCTTCTGGTACTCGACCGTTGCCTGCATCAGATTGCCGCCCAACGCCTTCGAGTCCGTCGTCCTCTGATCGCGGTCCGCGGGCAGCGGCATAATCATGGCATACTGGGAGGAGACCGGATTATGAATAACGACATCATTCACTTTGGAATGATTGTTCGAGTACGCCGATCCGAATTGAACGCCATTCGCTCCGTACGTCGAATTGTAAGCCGTCGAGTAGGGCCGCGAACCGGTTCCATACGACATCTCCAATTGATAGAAGACAGTCGATGTTCCCGTCATGTACTGTCCGTTAGGAAGCGTATCGATTACGTCAAGCCCTTCGATATCCAGAATCATCGGCTGAGCGGGTCTTGAAGGCCTGGACATCCCCGCAGGATATTGATCCAGCTTCGTCGTGATCGTGGCATGGTTGCCGGACCCGGCATATTTGGTCGCCGGCGCCCCATACTACCCGTTATAGGAGCCAATATAAATCGCGTCTTGAGACCAATTCGCTGCGGACAGGGAATTATTATCCCATTGCTCTATCTTGCTGGTCTTGGGAATATCGATCTGCGTCGTCTCGACCGTTACTTCCGGAGCCGACTTCTCGAAATACATGACCGATTGATCGCCGCTTGAGGTCTGCAGGATGAGGAAGTCGGAGACCGCCGTAGCCACAACCTTCGACTTGGCTCGTTCTTCGAACACTTTATCTTCGTTGACATAACTGTCACTTGAGCTGTTCGCATCCCTGTTATCGGAGTCCCCTTCGTTCCAAACCACATGATCTCCTTGCGCAGTCTCAAGCGAGTACCTCAGCCGTCCCCCCGCACTGTCGTTGGTGGAAGCGATGTTGTAGAAGATCGTGGGCTCGCCCTGCTTGATCGTAGCCGTTACCTCATCGGTTCCGATCAGCGTGGCAAGACCGTTGACCTTCGATCGGACCAGCTTCCATACGGCAACCTTCTTGATCTTCGTGTAGTCGAACGTAACGGTCTGAGTCCAACTCTTGCTATAGCCGCCTACCATGCTGTTGTGACCGCCGGAACGAGTACAAGTGTAGGACGGCCCCGTTACGGCCGCCTTGTAGTCGGGTTCACCCGGCGTTCCCGAAGCCGGTTCCTTCACGTAGGTGCCCTGAGTCATCGTCGCCGACTCGGTGAACGTCGCCCCCGATATATCGGTTGAGGTTCTGGCTACGCAAGACGGAGGAGAGTCATTCTGGGTGACGTTGTCTCCATCAATCCATAGGCCGCTCTTAACCGCATTAAACTTAGAGGTATACGTCCGGGCCGCCGTCGCATCCTTAACGTACTCCGTTACAATGTCGACAATATACTCCGAACCCCCGGAGGCAAAATAGAGATCATGAGTCGTCGGCGTGCCCGCCATCGCCTCAAAGCTCTCCTTATTCGGTGTGCCCTCCTTTATCTCCGACCAATAGCTGGGTCTCGACGTGTATTGCCCGTTGACGTTCGGGTCAATCTGCGATTTGCGGTAAAAGTCGAGCTGCGTCCCTTCGTTCGGAGTGCAGTTTACCGTGATTGTCTTGCCAGTCGTTGTCTTGACCGTAATCGAGACATCGGCTTTATACAGAAAGCTTATTTTGCTGTCTTCGGGAATCGGATAGGCACTCAAATCGTCGGTGTAGCTTAATTTGATTCCGCCGGCCAAGTATGCCTTCAAGTCTGCAGGAGCGATACTTGTCGCTACTCCGGGTGTTACGCCTATCACGGTTATCCATTGCGCCGCGGCCCCTGTATTCGCCGATCCGCTCTGGGCAACATCTTCTCTCTTCAGATTTACGGTTATTGTGGCCGTGGCTGCGGCTTTAAGCAAGCCGTCCCAATCGTTGTAATCCTTTGTTAGCTGAGTCAAATCCAGCTGCAAACCCACAGACTTCCCTATCTGGGAAGTCGTGATCTCCCCGCTAATTTGAGAAGCGCCAGGTATGGTCAAGGTTGAACTGCACTTGCAGTCTACCGTATCAGCAGGCTGATAGACGAGAGCGACCCACATTCCGCCTAGCGTCATTGATGGATTGCGAGTAAGTACGGAGTTATCTCTCTTATAGTTAGGACTTCCGGTTGTTGCGCTAGAACAATCCAAAGGGCTTGTATCCAGCATGGGTTGCAGGAAGCTGCATTGCAGGACGTAGTTGGCCCCTGAACTGGTAATCTCCTTATCAATCGTCACTGGAGATGTCGCCTCACTAATAAGCCACTGCTCCAGATTATCCGGGTGCAGTCCTCCTGGATCTCCATTAGGGTTCTTTATGAGTTCGGTCCCATCTGGTCTAGCTGACGTAAGGATTAAGGTTCTGCTTGGAGTAGTTGTGAACTGCTTTACTTTTAATTTCCCGCGTCCATGGAAGGTAACGGACTGGTCGTAGTACTGACGAAACCCTGTTTTATCAATCCAGGATTTAGCAGAACGTATACTCGATAACGTATAATAAGTATCGTTATTAGAAACACTGCCAGTTGTTGTTTCGAATACTGCAGACACGTAAAGAATAGTATTTTCAGTAATCGTTTCTAAGAAAGTACCTTTTAATGCCGCTGCTACTTTTTCGTTATCCAGAGTGAATACAGACCAAGTTTTCCCAGCCTTAGGTACATTGGGATAATCAATACTTGAAAATATATCAGTTGATAATTCTACATAGTTGACTCCAGCAATTCCGGTCTTCGGTTTGCATTCGGAGGTTAATGCATCCGTGCCGTCACAAACAGGCTTCGTTCTCAAAATAAATCCCTTTGTTCGATATTTGGTGCTAGTAGAAGAAGATGTATTGACCGTTTCGAAAACTAGATCTCCAGTGATGTCGTCGAATCTTACACCTGCGTTTATTACAGCTTCTGTATCTGATTCTCCCGAAGCAGCGAAAGATGATGGTGAGGGGATGATTTGAAGTAACAATATTATAACCATTAGGGTAGATAGCAGTCGCTTTATCAAATCTATTTCAGCTCCTTATATTGGTACGCACCTTTCAAGAACATGTTTTCTGCAGATTTCTGCATTAGAGTTTCGATGTATGTGTCTGCGGCATTTGATTCAAGGCGCACGTCTGCATATCCTACATACCATTGACCCTTAATGACCCATGTAGGGGACTCTGAATAGGAAGTCGGATTCCAACTATCCATTGAAAACTGACTTGCATCATCTGCACTAACCACTCGGAATTTATATTTCGTTTTCATAAAATAATCACCATTTTTACGATACAAGCTATTCTCTTCTGGGAAAGCATAGCCTTGAGTGATAACATGATTTTTCTTTACAAAATTAACGAACTGATTAGACACCTCAGGTCCGAAAAGAGTTCCTACTCTCCAATACAGATCCAATGCCGTATTATAGTAAACAGTTGCATTTATCGTTCGATAGTCTACATTCAATCGTAATTGGTAATTCTTTTTTATATTTAATGCGATTCTATCGCGCAAATCTTTAGTTATCTTTAGTTGGTTCAGAACTTCATACGCATTAAGAGTCGGCTTATCTCTTGGAACAGTATACGGCTTCCCCACGTCATAAGCATAATTCTCTGTATCCTCTAGAAGCTGCCACTCCGATGCCGTTGCAGGAAGATTCGTTGTCATGTTGGAACGAAGCTTACGCCCGTAGTTGTCCACCTTTATCTCTCCAGAAGCGACCTTTGCCAGAAAGTCCTGCGAGCTAACCGTTACAGCAACGTAACCCGCATCGTACTTCACCTCTGCTCCCAGCGTCTCGCTGACAAAACGAAGCGGAACGAATACGCGAGAGTCCACCATGACTGCCGCCGTATCCAGCGTAAATTGCGTTCCGTCTACCGTGACGACTTTGGAGTTCACCGGCATCACAATGTTTTGGCCCTCGTATTGAATCGTGGCGATTTGTGCTTTATTGTCCCACAGCACCTCGGCTCCTAACTGTTCGCTGACGAAACGCACCGGCACCATCGTGTGGCTGGTTGAGTCCGTAAACGGTTCTGCATCCGGGAACGTTACCTTCATCCCGTCCACGATCACGTCGATGCCGAGCTGCCCGACGATTGGGTCAGGAAGCGTCGTTGCAGCACCTGCGATGGATGATCCGGAAGAAAATACAGTGGATACGATCAGTGCGGTTGCGATTGTCTTTTTAAACATAAATAGTCCCCTCTCGCTTATATGTTTACACAATTCGGAAATATTCACCTCTCTTCTTTTAGAGAAGAGAATAATCAATTCCACCCAATAATTCTCCATAATATTCCTCAAGGAACTCTAAATAGCTCTGGTTTAAAATGTATCGTCCCTCTTTAAAATATAATATTTCTCCTCCTGACGTATGGTAAAATACCCCTTCATTTTTTAGCGATTCTAAAATTGCAAAGACAATTTCGAGCATTGCCCTATAACCAAGTTGGTGATCGTCGTTGAACTTATCTAGTTCAAATGACACCGTTTCTTGATAAACAAAGTCGTGTTCTAAAAACATTGTTTCATAGGAGTAAGCTGGGTGCCCTGGTGGATTAACATTTTCATAAACGATTATGTTTAAGCCAATACTTAAACAAAACTCATCAATAAAATAAGCATTATGATGCTTTCGTAAATAATCTGAAGTAAGGTTTTTCTTTTTTAATAAATCGCTAAGCCATTTCTGATCCGTTTTCTTCCCCGTTACCTTCAATGAGTATTCCATACATCATCCCTCCACTTCACGGGAATATCGAAATGATATCTCCATTTTTTGTGATTGCGACGACCTCTTTCAACCCGGTAATTTCCCATTGTTTGAATTGTTCAACTAACGTTGAAACATCTCCAGACCATTGTTTTAGATTAATCACTACATTTTTTGTTTGATTCTTAACAACAACCTTTTCTTGAACCTCGCTCCAAATTCCCCTCACACTTTTATTGGCAGATGGAGAATAGCAATCAAAAATTGTCCCTTCAATTCTATAATCCGGGTCTTTTTTAAGATCAACCCCATCGCTTTCGATGACTCTAGGATTCTGTTCAATATCGTATCCCTTTCTTGCAAGTTGTTCTGCAGCATCGTTTTCTAATTCTAACGAACGTTTAGTCTCTTCGTCGACATTATTAGGAATTTTTGTTTTTGTCCCGCTAGGGCCTGAATTTGGGTCAGGAGATCTACTAGGCTTTATTAAATTTTGCGAACCGCCCTTCCCCGCCCCCTCGCCAGAACCACTCCAAATCTTCTGGGACAAATCATCTATATCTTCAAAGAAACTCTTGATTCCAGAACTCATAACGGAACTGCCGTGTGCAAGAGCGGCAACTCCCGCTACGTTTAAGGTAACTCCTCCAGCTAACCCTACTACAGATCCATCTAAAATAAAGCCTGCTGCCTCTGCACCTGCACCGGCAACTACCTCGGCCAAGCCGATGACTTCCGACGCCAGATCTCCCACGATTTTTCCGGCTAGGAATGATTTTTGAAATTCCGCATGGGAATCGATTTGGATCATCCCGGCCAAGACATTTTCGGTTACCGCATCTGCAACTCCTTCAACGAAGGAACCGACTGCCGTGCTCTCCAGCGCTTCGATGGCTTCCTTGGCGGTATCTTCAACAAAATCAATGACCGTTTCTCTGACTTCCTTTACTTCAAAATACAGTTCCAGCGCTTCCTTGGTCGCATTCGCAAAAATATCGGTTGCCCTCTCCCGCCAACTCGCATGATCCCCGGCAGCGCCAAGCTCTCTTAATCGGGACGATTGCATGACGATCTCTCTATCCAACTGGCCGTAACGCTCGATCGAGCCGCTGATAAACATTTGAATTTGCTTTACCTTTAGCTCCAGTGCCTCCGCGCTGTCGATCGAGCTTCGCAGCCTTGTGCCGATGCTCCTTCGAGCTTTGATTTGCGAGTCTACTTGGGAGATCACTGAGGATAGACGTTCTGCCCCCTCAGCCAATCTGCCCGTATATCGTGCGGAGTCATCGTGAAGCCGACTGACGACACTGAGGTCGATGCTTATCCGAGACAGCTTGCCCACCTCTCGTTTCCCTAGCCTTAGTCCGTTGGCAGGGGTCTCCTGTGACGGACTAGCCAATTATTTTCGGTTCTACATCGATAGCCGGATAGCCGTAGTGATATCCCGCTATAACCGTCATCAACTCGTAGCCTGGCTTAAGCTTCATCTCTAGGACATGGTCTTTGGTAAGTGTCGTATAGGTCATATAGCCAAAGTCGACCGTTATCGACTTGTTGGCCTCCGAAGCGGCCCTGACCTCCGGCAAACTCGTATCAAGTAGCCTTGAATAGAGATAGGTTGCTGTCGCTTGCGCCAATGATGGAAAATCGCCGCTCCCATCATCCCATGCATCATATAAATCTAACCATAGGCGATCTGCGTTCGTTTTGAAGTAGGTTTCGTCAGGATAATCCATATAAATGTAATCCTTCCCTACATGATAGTGCGTATTCTCGTATAACGTTCTAACGATAGCTACGCCTTTCAGAGTGAGCGTACTGAAGTTGACATGATGATAGACTCGATACATGGCGAGTATCGCTTGCTCCCTTGTGAATGTTCCAAGAGGATCGAACTTGCCGCCAATACCTTTCAGCACAAGAGTAGAACCGGACATAAGTACTTGCCCTTGAGCCCATGTGGCTACTTTATTAAAATCGGAATATGACTTCTTGATTGTTTCACTAAAGTATATTCCAGAGCTATAATGGAAGGTATTAACGATCATAGTCGCGGCTTCTTGACGAGTAATTAGTTTGTCCGGAGCGAACTCGGTATCGGAGATTCCGTTGATGGCTCCGATTGCATAGGCAACTTTGATATAGTCAGCATCGGTATCCATGAACGTAACATCCACATCCACTTTTTTTAGGAATGTTGGAATATCCCACGCAGCTTCGTAAGAGCTCTCTTTATTTATTTTCTTGAAGATAGTTTGAACCAGAAGTTCCGCATACTCATCTCGAGTGATAGCCGCTTGGTAGTTCGACTTCAGCCGATCCGGCACCAATCCCGCCGAGATGGCCGCGTTCACGTCGGACTCCGCCCAGGACGATGGCGTATTGTTCGTAGCGGCTAAAGCGGGTAACGACGTAAAGAAAGCAGCAACTGCGATCATAAGCACGATCATTTTCTTCATAAATCATTCATGTCTCCTTTGTGTAAAAGGTGTATAAGTTTTCCATCACTCATCCTTCGATTATATAATGGTTGGGAATCTGAGGGAGAATATTTTTTTATACTCTCCCTCCTGCACAGATCGCTCGCCGTTTACTTAGTGCGTCCCCATGACCTCCAGGTCATCCGCAGAAGACTTAGAGGACGAATACACGGCTATGACGGGATAAGGAATGGATGCTGTAGAATACGAGGTGCCGCTGATCTGGATCGGATTGTTTATCCCCTTCGTGCTGTACTTCAGAGCATACGTATCCCCGATGGAAGTAACTTCGGCAGCCATGACGATAACAGACGAATTGGTTCGCAGGTTGTTCATATTGGTCTGGGTCACAGGGAGCCCATGCTCAACAACGATAGCCGAAGACGGCAAGCCATAGGTGAAGTGCCATCTCTGGGCTTGAAGCTCATACAGCTCTTCCGCCAGCACGCCTCCAGGATTCTTGTCGTACCCGTATGTCTTGGAGCTTCCAACGAAGGTTCGATTCCGTTCTGCCAAATACATGATTTGCGAAGTCCCGTAAGAAAACTTGCTGCCGTACGGAATGGACATCTTGTCGGTGCTGCCGCTGTCGTCTGTCTGTGCCCAGTAGTCTACGACATTCTCCGTATTGGCCTTCTCGGCAGAAGAATAATTCCGCCGACCCGCTTCATCCAGCCAATTCAAGCTGTATGCGAAGGAGTAAACACTAGATGTATCCCATCCGGGTTGAACAATATCGAAGACATTGATCGGCTTGTAAGAAGAATTCACATTCATGTAGACATCGACAGGGGTATAAGTTCCGGTCTTCAGATTAAGATGATAGTAATAAGGGATAATCTGCACACCGCCATAATAATTCCCAATGGTTTGCATGTCGGCGAATACGTTGTAACCTATTCGCATGGGCTGTCTCTGCAGAGCGGCAATGTTGTTCTTCTCGGGCGACAGAGGGAACGGTATTGGCGATTGCTGCATATGAGCCGTTAATCCATAGGTGTTCAAGTAGTTCGTAGTCGAGCTTACAGGCTCGCCTCTGATATCTACCGTATCCCCGATGATTCGATTCTGTGAATCCATATTCACCTTCTTCACCACTCCCTGTATCAGCCAAGAGGCAGGTACAGCAGGATTCTTGAATAGATTGGAGAATCGGAAATCTCCCGTATCCTCGATTACCATATTGCCTATACGTCCAACGACATCAATGTTGGTGTGCTTAATCGCGCTATGCCTGGCCGCGAGATTGGCATAACGAACCCTGTTCGTAGGATTGTCGTTATCCAGAGATTCGCCATTTATCGCAATCGCCTTATATGTGACCGGAGCACTGATTGCTTCCCTGTTCCCAAGAGGAGCATAGAATTGATACTTGCAGTTAAATGAGTTGCATTCGACTGGGAGATCGATCTCCTCGCCTGCCGTATACGTGGTGCCGTTATAAATGACATTGAACTCGAAGGTTACAGACTTGGACTGCGTCCACTCTGTCGTATCCATGCCGTCTATATAGCCCTTGCCTCTTACCGATGTCGTTCTTCCGATCCCCAAAGCGCCATCGCCGAAGAAGTCGCCCTTGTTAGGGAAGTAGATGGTAAATCCATAATCCAGATTAATAAAATTCCCAGTAGTGTAGGTGCCTCCCCCAGGGATGGAAATCGGGGTAGAAGCCGCGGTCTTGCGTTCCGCGAGAATGTAGGCTTCGTCCGGGATATCCGGGTTGTAATCCGGATCTTCGACCCATGTCGTCAAGAACTGGGCAACAGGATCAGAGGCCGTTGTCACGTTGAGCGCTGTAATGGTGACCGCGCCATTGCCGGAATGGCCTGTCTCCGTCGTTCCGTCTGGGGACGTTATGGATTGCGTTCCATCTATCGTCTGACCGTTGGAGACGCCGCCTATATAGCCGGAACCGCCGGAGCCTCCGTTATTCGGAGCTCCGCCTTCCCCTCCGAAGCCGCCATAGTAGCCGCCTCCTCCGCCTCCTCCATAAGACGGACCGTTCGCTCCTTGCCCCAAGGCGTTGCCGGTCGTCTGAGTCGCGACTGCTACAGAAGAGGCCACTGTGTTGACGGAAGCAAGCCCCCCGCCCGCACCGCCCAATCCGGCAGTATCGCTGCCTCCGCCTCCACCGGCAACCAGAATTCGGTTGGCCAGAGCAGTTCCGCCTTGACGCACATCCGAAGCACCGCCGCCGGCATATCCGTAATCGATATCGGAGCCGCCGGAGCCGCCATTACCGCCGCCGTTCCATCCTCCTGTCTTGGCTGACGGATTCTGCCCGACATAGATATTCAGCACATCGCCGACGGCCAGATCTATGGTCCCTTCAGCGTATCCGCCTTTCCCCCCAGGATAGGCGGGAGAGATGCCTCCGCCTTGGGCGCCCCATGCTTGGATTTTATAAGTCCCGGCTTTAGCCGCAGTAAAGGTTTGAACGGCCCCGGTATAAGTGAACCGGATCGATTCCCCCTCTGCAGTTGACGAAGATCGGCCCGTAATTCTCAAGAATCCGTTCCCTTCATGCCCAATCTCCGTCCCTCCGCTTGTCGAAGGCATAGACGATCCTCCATCTATCGTAGAGCCTGACGAGACTCCTCCTGTATAGCTTGAGCCGCCTCCGCCTCCGCCGGACAAGCTTGGAGATCCGGAGTTGCCCCCGCCTCCGCCGTAGTAACCGCTGCCCCCGCCCCCACCGGACACATAGGAAGCTCCGCCGCCTGCACTGTGACCGCCTTGGCCAAACGAACCGCTCGTCCCGTTGGAGGAGGTGCTTCCGGTTGCAGCGTAAGCCCCTCCAGCCGTCTGGGTTCCTCCGCCGCCATAAGAGCCTGAAGCCGAGTCGCCGACCGTTCCGTCGCCGCGAAGCCCTGCCGCACCGCCGCCGTTGCCCCCGGCCTCCTCTGTCCCGGAGCCGCCGCCGCCTCCTGCAACCAACAAGATAGAGGATGGCGAAGCAGACAACGCACTCAACAATCCGGAGGCAGCGGCAACATGAGTGGCTCCGCCGCCGGAACCTCTGGAGGTAGATGCCTTAGTAGAAGCGGACACGCCGCCTCCGCCGTTAAACCCTCCGGATAGATCCGAGCTCGTCGTCGTTTGACCCTGACCTCCTACGTAAATGTAAAGAATTTGTCCCTTGGCAAGGGTCACCTCGCCTGTGGAGTACCCTCCCTTGCCTCCAGCGTATTTCTCACCGGCGCCGCCTTGTGCTCCCCATGCTTGTATCGTGAACACCCCGGAATAAGGCGCTGTGAAGGATTGTACGGCCCCCGTATAGGGATAGTCTTGTGTTAATGAAGACGTTGGATTTACATAATCCGGATTCTCCACTAGAACAGGCTTGAATCCGATCGGCTTGTCAGCCGTCTGCGAATCATTGTTGACTAGAGATAGATCGTCGGCGAACAGATAATCGAGATACCCGGCAACCTGATTCGCGCTGTTCCCCTTCACGATGTGAACTCGAATGTATTTGGTATCCGCATCGGTTCGGAAATTCAAAGTGAATGGCTGCGCAGCATTCGTCGCATTAACGGAAGTGCTGTACACATTTGTTTTCACCATAGACGCGTTATAAATATCTACATAGGCATATCCTTGACACCTGTGGCAACTGAGCGTTCCCGAATACGTATAATTGGTGTTAGGACTCGCAGTTACCGTCTGATAATAAAGTCCCGTGTAATTCGTGCTTCCGGAGTTGGGAGGCGTGTTTATCTCGAAGCTATGATGGTCCGAGATTACCCACTGATCTCCGTGCCTGTACGTAAATACGGCTGAGTTTGAACCGTTGGCAGACCACCCGACCGGAGTTCCGCTCGACTCGTCTATTGCCTCTGCATCGCCGTTGAACAGGAGATTCGGGCGCCAATCCGGGTCCAGCGTCTTGTCGTATTCGATAATGTCGGCTTGGAGATTGCCTCCGATGGATTGAGATAGAGCCGTTCGCTGATCCCTTGATGAATCAAGAGGAATCACCATTGAATTCTCTACCGATACGGGGTCGTGAATGACGATGTCATTCACCTTGCTATGAGAAGGCGAATAGGTGGACTCGAATGATTGGCCCTTCTCTTGATAGTCGGAATCCATGTCGGATGAATAAATCGAATCATTGTCGCCCTTGGCGAAAGAGAGCAGCTTATAGAACACGGACGATGTCCCTGTTATGTACTCTCCATTCTTGTCGGTATCGATAACGTCCAGATTTGTCTCCATCAACCTTAGTCCGGAGGAAGGTCTGGCCGGTCTGATCATTCCGGCAGGATACGTATCGAATATAGTCAGGACTTGATTGCCATTGCCGCTTCCGCTGTATTTGGCAGCGGGATTCGCATACTTGCCGTTATAAGATCCAATGTTAATTTGATTTACCGACCACTTCGCTGCGGAGTCAGTGTTGTTGTCCCACATCGTCTCCTTTGACGTTTTAGGTACGGCCAACGGCTTCTGAGCTTGATCCGCAGGAGACGTATGGTCGAAGTAGATCACCGACTGATCGCCGCTGGAGGTCTGCAATATCAAGAAATCCGACACCGCCGTAACCGTAGTCAGCGATCTTCGTCTCTCGTCAAACTTCTTCCACTCTACCGTTGCTTTATCTTCGGCAGTCGAATTCGCGACATGATAATCGACGGCAGTTCCATAATTGCTGTTGGTGTACGTATTGCCTGTCGCCCAGCTTGCCCCTTGTCCTGGTCCTTTAACCCAACCATTATCGCCATTGCCGTCATCCTTGTCGCTTCGTGATCCCTCATTCCATACCACCGCGTCATGCTGATTGGCTTCCAGGGAATACCTCAGCCGTCCGGCAAGGCTGGTGTTGGCGGTCGCAATATTGGCAAATATGGATGGGTCCCCTTGTTTTACCGTAGCCGTAACTTCATCTGTGCCGATGAGCTCCGTCATTCCGTTCACCTTGGATTTGTCCAGCTTCCATACGTGAACTTTGTTGATTCGCATATAATCGTAATTTACCGTCTGGCTCCAGGTATCTTGAACCATAGGAAGATCATAAATGGAAGACGGTCCGTCTATAATTCGCGCCGGCAGGGTCCCGGTTACCGTGATGGTATAGGTGCCATCGGTTCCCTGCTTGCCAGTCGTTGCTTGGTATGGAATGGCTGGGCTGCCGCCTGTACAGGGGTCCCCGCTGCAGGGAACTTCCGGCACTGCATTATGTCCTATGCTTACAGATCCCGCCGGGTGCGAATTACTGCCGCTCGCACTTGCTCCCCAAGCGTTAAAGCTTCTAGTGATCTTGTCGCTTGCGGACGTGAATTTGATTACCGTCGCGTTGACGGCACTCGCCCATGCTTGAGCTTGAGCCATTGCGTTATTGTAGGGGGCATCATTCCAGGAATCGGCTCCCGACGAGGAGTGATCGCTCCACGACAAATTACCGGTGTATGGCGTTGTTCCCGTCCATGTTGCGGATACCGTCCCGCCCGTATGAGCGTTAACCGTTAGCGAGGAGGAGCTCGCGCCGCTCGGTGTCGGAACCGTATAATCCCCCGCCTGATCTCCTAGCTTGAATTCACTGGGAACGCTGGTGAAGTAAGACCTGTACGTTCTCGTTGACGTCGCGTCCGGAACGTATTCGGTCTCGATATCGACGATGAACTCAGAGCCGCCGGATGCAAAATACAGAGGTCGAGTTGTTGGCGTCCCCGCCATCGCTTCGAATTGTTCGTTGCCTGGAGATCCTTCTTTGATCTCGGACCAGTAGCTTGGAGTGGATGTATAGTGCCCCTTCAAGTCCTGGTCATTGTTCGGCCTATTGAATCCCAAGGGAAGGGAATTCCCCCCGCATTCCTTAGGATCGTCCGTCCCGACCGTGATATAGGCTTGCAGCGTATATTCCAGCTTAACGGAGCTGCCGGCCGCTATCTGCATGGTGGATATGTTGTCCGTGTACGTCGGATTTGTTGTGCTGCTCGGGTCCAGCCAATCCAGAACGGTAGCCGAAGCTACAGAGACCGTCGTATTAATAGCCGGTTCGTTGCCTTGAGGCGTTATGCTAACTGCACCCGACCCGCCGGTTCTGCTGATCGCAATTTTAACCTTGACAGTAGGCGCAGTTCCTATATATCTAGCCCATTTTAAATATTCCGCATTCGAAGCTTTCATGTTCACCGTAATGGGTACATTCCGTCCAATCGTATCGGTTGTAACGGTCCCCCCCTTCTCTGCTATAGACAGTTTGGCCGTACAAGCACAGTCATCGACATGGGATTTGTTCGCTCCTGCTCCCACTACCAAGAATCCATAGGTGTCCGCATCGAAGGTCAAAAGCTTCATAACGGGAGAGTCGGCCGAGGTGGACGTCCAGGAAGCGGTTCCTCCCGAAGTCGTATACAGGATCTTGCCTACAACCCCGCCGTAAGCCCAGGCCAGGCCGTTATTTTTCCGCGCTTGCCCTGTCAGATCGGTTAATCTTTTACGGGTGCTTAAGGTCGCAATTGATTTCTTCGCGCCTAATTCGATAAGACCGAGCGTCCCTCCGGTGACCGCCGCGCCATTGTTGAATGCGGCATTCGTTATCGACCAAGCGGGCACTGCGGAATGTGCGTAATCCACATACGCAGTGCTTGGAATAAAGATTTGCTTGCCGGACGGGAGCAGGCCGGGGGCCGTGAATTTGGTGACGGTGTCGATAACAAGCAATACCGGCTCTGTGTTCACTCCGGAAGTGGCACTTGCGATAATGCGTTCAATCTGCGTATCGTAAACCTTCTGCTGCTCCGAGTCCGATAGAGCATAGAGGGTCATCAAGAGATCGATATATTTAAGGATTGCCTCCCATTTATATTCAGGATTGCTACTGTCATTCTTTTCGTCTGCAATGTAATTTTTTATTCTTGAATCAATCCCCTGGTAGTCCAATAGAAGATAATTCCACACCTTCTTAGCTTCCGTAGGATCGGCACTGACCGATCCCTTCCATTTGCCCCCTCCCAGCAGCTTGACCATTGAGGCCGTTTTGCTATATGGAGCTTTATCAGCCAGAGAGGAATAGTACAGATTGGCGGATCGATACGACGAGCTTAGCCCTCTGAGTTTATAAGCCTTCTTGGTATCATCCACATATTTGATCTCTCCGCTGCTGGAAGCGTACCACCCCAACAAAGCATTCGAATCGTAATACTGCGAGGGGGCAAAAACAATCGAATTCTCCATCGTAGGATAATGATTGTTATACTGAGTCTGGATCTTGGAGATCAATTGGGCGTTGGACTCGCCCTCCAGAAATTCCATCCCGTTCTTCAGCTTCTCATGCACAATCCCCACACGATAAGCATACCCCGTCATGCCTCCGTTGTTCGGGGTCCCTCCGGCCGGAATCGATCCCGTCGTACCGGCAACGGCCGCTTCTACCGTCTCTATCTCTTGAACCGGGTAACTCGATATCAGGATAACCGCGATCATCAGCACTGCTAAGATACGCTTCATTCCGAATCTCCTCTCTTCGACAGCCTCGTGCGATTTCTTCCGTTCTCCAATCGTCGTTCTCCGCCCTCACCAGCCCCTTCTTCGTTTTCTAATGGCTTTGAATAGAACGACGGCAGCAAGGCTCGCAAGCAATGCGCTCCCTGCGAAGATAGCAATGGTTGTCGCATCAAACTCCAATGAGACATGAACCGATTCGGCCGGCTGAAGAACCGCCTCCCGCGGGATCACGGTCAATTGCTCCTGCAATTGCGCGTAATCCAGGCTGTCCTGCGAGCTTGGCCCATCCGCCTGATAGTCGAATGCGCCGGAATTGTCTTCGACACGGGCAGCCTTGCTCATCGGAACGCCTCCTCGAACACTTCCGTGATCTCCTGGCTCTCGTAAGGCCGGGTACGAGTCAGCGAGCAAGCTTTAAGCGGATTCAGCCGCGGGAGGACAATCAGCTTCGTCGTCAACGGATCGACGGACAGCTCCGAGAGCAGACGCAGCGGCTCGATCGGCGGATCGATCAGCACGATTTTCCTCGCGATGTTATCCTCCTTGAAGCCTTCGATTGCCCGCTTCACCTGCTCCGTTCCGCGAGGCGTGCAATCCGTAATGAAGTGAACCGACAGCGCGGACGCAGCCAATCGATCAAGAAGCCATGTCTGGGAGGCGTCCAGGATGACGTGGATATTGGCGTAGTAATGAAGCCGCGTCTTAAGCTCCGCTACAACTTGGTCGACCCGCTCCAGATCCTCTCCAAGATCGGCCTCGACTCCGAGGAACGGTCTCTCGATCCGGTTCTCCAGCAGCTCCTCCAGACCGATGGGTTCCATTCCGTAGTGCCTCAGCTTCGATTGCCCGGTCAGATCGAGCAGCAGCGTGTTGTGCCTGCGCGCAACAATGCCGGACCAGGTTACGGCGGTCGCCGTTCGACCGGTATCGGAGGCGCCGACGAACAGCCGCAGCGAATTCTTGATCAGCGTGTCCACAACGACGACATCCTCGACGCGTTGCGCCATTAGCAGTTGGATCAGCTTCTGCTGGTAGTCGATGATGATCGCGTCCTCCTCGCACAGCTTGAACACGAGATTGATCAGAGGCTTGATCTTGTCTTCGACAATGGACAAGGCCACACGGCTTCTCTGAAGATCGCCGATCAGCCGGTTCGTCACAGCCCCGATATTCTGCGGGACGAGCAGAGGCTTGTACGGCTTCATGATCTCGTTCACGTAATCGTTCTCCGACGCATGATGGTCCTCAATTCCCGTGAGCAGCTCGTTAACGTTCCGATCCATTGCCATATAGACCTCGATAATCTGCTTGGACAGCTCCATCAGATCGGCTTGAATAGCAAGTCGCGATTGGATCAACGCGTCCAGCCGGCCACGATCCTCATATACGCTTTTCGCATCCGCAATCGTCCCAAGAGCCGAACGAAGCTGCTCGATCCGGGCTTCGACCGTCGCTTCCGCAGCCGTTACGACGGCTTCCATAATCGACCGGACCTTGTCCGCAAGGAGGCTGCTTCCGATCCCGCTGTAAGCCGCGCGCTCCACGCCGATCTGCTTGATCCGTTCGAAGCGCTCCCCCGGCGGCAACGACGTATCCTTGAATACCTCGAACAGACGCCGATCCAGCACGTCCAGCAGGTTGACGACCGTCGCGTACTCCGTGTTCTCGCGCAGGAGGTCGGAGACGACATTCTCCTTCCCCAGCGACCTCTTGAAGTAGTCGAAGTCGCCGAACTTGCCCATCTCCGTCAGCTTGGCTTCGATCGACAGCCCGGAAGCCCCCGATAACAAGTCGGCCACCTCTTCGCTCGATAGCCCGATGGACGCCATGCGTTCATGGGAGGTATCCGCTACGGAGGTATCCACTGCGGAGGCAGCAGCAGCTTCAGAGGCGGATGCCGCCTCTTCCCGAGCCGCCTCCCGCTCCCGATGCGCTTCAGGCATCGCCCCCGCCTCGGACTCCTCGAACCTCAGCTCCTCCGCTTCCGTCCGCGCCTCGTCCGGCAAGCCCGGCAGGCTCACCGCCGGCCGGAAGCTCTTCGCATCCGCCGATTCCAGAACTCTCGAGTCGCTGCCGATGGCTTGCATCTCGATCACGGACACGACGGCCTGCTGAATGCCGTCCGGCGTCACCTTGCCCGCCTGAATCTTGCGGACATCGCCTCCGATCAGTTCGGCTTCTTCGTCCTTCATATAGAAGTAGAACACAGCCACCCTCGGGTGCCTGATGCTCACCGCCTCGTTCAAGGCTTGCCCCGTTGCACCCTTCATATCTTTAGGCCCCAGAACGACGGCATCCATATTGGACAATTCCGGCGGTTGCGGAAGGAATTCGATGATCTTGTTCACATTGGTCTGGAATGCTTTGTTCTCCAGCGCTTTCTTCACGAATGGGCCTAGCGAGGCTCCGAATATCATGGTTGATCTCCTCCTTGGAAGTTGACGGCATACTCTCGGAAAAACTTGATGTTGAGCTGGGTGTTGCGATTGCGATTGTAGAGGTACGGATAGTAGTAGCCTTCGACGATGCGGGTCTGTTCCACGAACTTCTCGTCCATGTTGAACGAATAGACAAGCGAGTGGAACAGATCGTCCATATATTGCTTGGCCGCCTTATAAGCCTGAGCGGACGGCCCTTCTCCCGTATCCCCGGAATCGTTGCCGAGCTTGCGAATGCTCTCGTAATCCTCGGCAAGCTTCCCCATCAGTTCGTCCGATCGCTTGGACATCGGCTTCTTCTGCTCTTCGAGCTGCTTGCTTAGCTGTGCAATGGCCGCTTCCTTCTCCCGTACCGATTGCTCCAGGCTGCGAATGGACTCCTTCGCTTCTTCGAGCGTAAGCTGATCCTGCCGGGCTCCGCCCCGGTGGAAGTCGATATCCTTGAGATAACCGTACCCGTAGTAGCCGCCTGTCCCGAGTACGCCGAGCACGCCGACCGTCCACACGATCCGCTTGCCCCATCGAAGAGCAAGCTTGCCCCGTTCCCGCTTGAGGCTCGACTTGCCGCCATGTCTCTTCTCCAACGCTTCAATGGCGATATCGACTTCCTTCGCGAGGCTGCTGTTCGGATTGCGGGCTTGGATAGCCCGATACGCCCCGATTGCTTCCTTGAACTTCTCCTTCGCTTCGAGCTGCTCCGCCTTGCGAAGAAGTGCGGCTTGGACACCCGCATATTCGGAAGGCGAGGATTCCGTCGCTGCGGCCGCCTGCTCGAGCCCGGCCCCCGGCGCCTGCGGCTCCTTCGCGATATAACGTTCAATCTTCGCCATCTCGATAATCCATTCGCCGAATGTCGGGCATTGCTGCGAATCTCCGCTCTCCCAGGCGCGAACGAACAGCGAAGCGACGCTCTCCCCCCAATTCGTACGGACCGACTCCGCCAGCCGGTGATACCGGCCGACATCCGTCTGAAGCTCCTGGGGAGCGAAGTAGCTCTCCCCCCACGCATTCGGGAAGAACGAATCCGTGCACGAGGCGAGCATCTCCATCAGAAGCACGGCGCCGGCGAAGCGATCGGAATGCGCGCTCCACAGCGAAGCTTGCGTCAGCAGGCGCCCGGCGTAACCGGGGGAGCCTATGGGCACATGCTCCGGCCGATCCAGCAGCGTCGAATACATCTGCTCGAGGTCGATCAACTGCACGTTGTTGATCGGCCTGACGTTCGCCGCATTTTCTCCCAACATGGGAAGCATCACATTCGGTCCGGACAGATCGCAGTGAGCCAGCCCCCTCTGTTCCATAGAGGCCAGCGCCTGTGCCAGAGCGAATGCGGCGGAATGGGCCTCCCTCCTTGTGAGCTGCTGCCGGTTCAGCAGGATGTCCATCCAGGTCGGCCCTTCAACCCAAGCCATTACAACCGCGTACAGAAGCTCGGGTTCCCTTCGGAGAAGATCCGTGTTGTTCTGAGGAGTGACGATAAACCGATCGCAGGCGGCCAGTCCCGCAATTCCGGTGAACTTGGCCAGCTGAGTCGTATGATGGACCAGCGAAGGGGTTACGAACTTGCTCTTGAATACCTTAAGGGCCTTCTTGCGCCGCCCGTCCTCGGAATGAAGCAGGTAAACCGTTCCTTGCCTCCCTTCCTGCCCGTAGGGAATGCCCGGTGCCTGCGGGTGTTGTCCGATCGAATACAGCTCACCGTTAACGGCGATTAGCGAATTGACTTCGGGTTGGAATCCCATTGCTCATGTCTCCTTCTCTTGCAGCTTAACGGAGTCGTCGTTCATCGCGTTTATCCCGGCAGCGCTTAGCTCCCAATTCGCTTGGAACACGCTGATATCGTCGCTTGACGGATGGCGGGCTTCGCCGTTCAGAAGCGTTGCCAATTGCGGAACGGGCAGCGGGGACGCGAAGCGATCCAGCGCCTGCAAGCCGTCCGAATAGATCGTCAGCGCCCCTCGCCGCCCCAAGCTCGCCAGCTTGTCGCAATGGACGCAAGGAGGCCCTCCGACGGGACCGGCAACACTGTTCCACTGGTGTCTCGTATGGAAGTTATCGCCCAGTCTTGCGCTTGCCTCGACGCCATCTGCCCATAGCCGAATTCGGATATCCCCCTGCCAGACGAGAACGATTCTTCCCTCCGGCAGCTCCGCGCTCGGCCAATCGATTCGTCCCGCTCCGTACATCGTTCCGCTTCCCTTTTTCTTTTGAACAGACAGGACCTCTCGAAGCATCCCCGTGATGGTTGGCGGAATCTCGTGCTCGCGCAACTGCTCCGTCGCTTCCGCCGTCATCTGCCGCATGTACCTGTCTAACCGATAAGAAAGCTCCGCCCCGCCCTCGTTCGCCCTCGGAAGCTCCGCAAGCCAGTCGATCAGGCGATCGCCGACGAACCGGGCCGCATAATCCCCGTAGTAGGACAGGCCGATTCCGTCGCACAACGCGAAGCATAGAGCCTCCGCACTCTCCGCGAATGTCAGGTAATCCTGCCCCGGCTCTCCGCCCAGCCTGGATTCTCGGGACCGGGAATAGCCGTAGCTGTATTCGCGTCCTTCGCACAGAATTCGCTGCCGAACCTCCGTCTCCATCCGTTGGGACAATCGATATCGCTTGTCCATGCTCTAATGAATTGGAGTCGCCGCCGACATCTGGAACCCCAGCGACACCAAATCAGGGTGAGTGCCGGGGAACATCAGCAAGGAACCCGCAGCCAGGTTGTAGTTCGCTTCGCGCATCATGTCGCGGTAGCTCTCCGGAATGACGGAGGACATCTTCCTCAGCTTGCAGCCGTATTCGTCCCGGAAGCTCGTGTTCTCCCGAATTCCCGCCCAGCGCTTGGGCTGTTCGATCTCGTGCTCGAGCACGTCCCCGATGAAGATGTTCTCGACCAGGACATTGCCGTCCTTAACCGACATGTTCATGATTCGGCGAACGATCGGCTCCGGATCTTCTCCCGTGTACACCCCGTCCGTCATGTGGCAGACAAGCGGCGCCGGGCAATCCTGAATGCGCGGAAGCTCCGCCCGGAGCAGCGATTCCGCATAGAGGAACGCTTTGGCGGTATCCGTGAACCGATGGGTCGCAAGAACCGGCAGCATCCCCGTGTTCATCAGAGCGTCGATGCTCTTGATTCCGCCAAGCAGGTCGTTCACATCGTCGCTGTAAGCGATAATGGCAACCCGGTACCGGGCGGAGATTCGACTCCCCTTGGTCGATCGGAACACCATCTGCCTAAGCGCCACGTTGAGCGATTCTGCCACGATGTCGATCCTCTTCTTGTGCCCGTTCGTCAGGCTCATCGATCCGCTGACATCCAGCAGATAGAGGATCAAGGCCGGGTGGCTCTGGCTTGCCTTGACCGTGTAAGACTGTGCGCCAACGGGGAACAGGGAATCTCCGGCAAGCTGCATGGTCCTAAGCCAAGTCCGCTCCTCCTCCTGAAGCATCGTGGTTCGCATCCGATCGGGCGGAGCCGGAGCTTCTGCCGGCTCTCCATCCGTCAGAAGCTTCAGTTGCTCTCGGACTTCTTCGATCGCCTGTACCCGATTCGCCGGTTCGGGCTCCAGCATCCTCTGGATCAGACGAGTCCATGCCGGCGGAAGGGGAGCGAACGATTCTCTCGTCCGAGGAACAAAGCTGCCTCCGGTAAGCAAGTAGTAGAGCACCGCTCCCAATGCGTAGATGTCCGCCCGCGGATCGGTCTGCCCCTTCGTGAATTGCTCCGGCGCCGCGAAGGCGATCGTTCCCATCTGGACCGTATCGCCGGGCTTGCCCTGGTCGAATTTGCGAGCGATGCCGAAGTCGATCAGCTTGATGTTGTCGTACTCGTCGATCATGATGTTGGAAGGCTTCAAGTCGCGGAAAACAACCGGCTTCGGCTGCCCGTGCAGGTAAGCGAGAATATCGCAAATCTGCAGGGCATATCTCAATATCTCGGGCGGCGGAAGCGTCCGGGGATCGGCATCGAATCGGCTCTGCAAGGTGCTGCCCCGAATGTACTCCATGACCAGATAACAGCGTCCTTCGGCATCCGGCTCGAAGTAATCGGTCACATGGGGAATATTAGGGTGCGAGAGCTGAGTCAGGAGCCGCGCTTCCTCAAGAAAGGCTTCATTATTGGAAAATTGCAAAATCTCTTTGACGGCCCAAGCTTTATCCCCCAGCTTCGTGTCCTTCGCCAGATAAACGCAGCCCATCCCTCCCTTGGCCAGCAGCTTGTCTATTCGATATCGATTCCCGATCCAATCGCCGGGGCTTAGCATGACAATCACCGACCTCTACTCTGACTTGGGTTGAACTCCGATCTTAAGCGATAAGTACGGAAGCGTGCGGTCTCCCGACAGAACGTGGAAGACGGGAGTCGCCTGCAGCAGCTCCTTCTGCTTGATGTATTCCAGCAGGATTCGATAAGCTACTTCCGTGTAGGCCTCGATGTGGGTATGGATGCTGCATGAGATCATGTCCTCCACGCTGAAGTAGCTGTGGAAGATCATGTCATCGCGAACATCCACCCGGTCCTCCTGAACGGGCAGGAAAAATTCGACGTTCATAAACTCGTCCATCGGCACATTGTTGAGAGAGTAGAAGAGCGGAGCCTTGGGCGACGCTTGCAGGCGGTCAACCTCGCTTGTGAATTGCTCAAGCGCCCGTTCCATCTCGGTGTAATGGAAGCGATAACGCTTGGACAGGACGTTGGTGTGCCGGATCGAATCGGAAGGATTAACCATCGCTTACTCCTCCTGCGCGATCGGAGCGTAAATGTCAATAATGCCTTCTCCGTAAACATCCAAGTAAATGTGGTAAAAAGGCTCCTGCAGGCGGACTTGATTCGCGTGCGCGCATGCTCGCAGAATCTCATAGGACTGTTCGATATCGTCGTCCGGGTCCGCATGCCTCAAGACGAAGCCGTCTTGATGTTCCCATTCCCTGACGAAGCCGAACTTGCCGTTCTCCGGCATATTAATGGGCTGGCTTACCGGCAGCATAAACACATAGTCCGCTTCCTCGCTGGAAGGATCGTAGCCGTACACCTGGTAGACGATCGGTCCGGTCCCGTACAGGCCATTCTTGACGATCGCATTCCTGAGCTCCCTGGCCGGCACGTCCCATTCGTCGATACGGCATCTTGCTTTGGTGCTGATCACATTGTGGAGAACAACCGGACAACGTTTGATTTTCATGAATGGACACTCCTTCGGAGGATGGAATTTGGGGGGTATCGATAACGCGAGCGAGGTCAAAAGCCGGCTTGTATCGCGATTTTTGTCCATACGAAAATAGGGATGGCCAGAGAAGACTTTGCCTTTGACGATCCCGGTTTGGTGCTTCTATGTAGAGAGTTTGCCGTCTATGGGATTATTGCTCGGTTTTCTTGAAATGGCGTCTCATTCTTGCGGTCAATTGGATAAGGAAAAGAACAAGCTGCACAGGAAGCAGCACGGCTAAAGCGAAAGTATAGCTTACGATGGCTGCAGGTCCGATAAAGGCCTGAAACCGGGCAAGCTCGGCTCTGCCTTCGGCATCCGTCAGATGAAGCAAGGCGTACAGGATGAACATAATGATAGCGAGTTCCGTCCATACGATAAGCAGCGCTCCGAAGGAAGCTTTTTTCCCTCTCATATCCCAGCCCGCCCAGTATTTCAGGGTTTGGAAGGGCATGGACAAGCCTTTGATTTCTTTTGGACTGGCCTTTACTTGGATGTTCAATTCAGGCGGCGCTTGAATAAGGAACGATTCAAATCTAAACTTGCAATAAGTAAGCAAGAAGAACTCGGGCATAACAATCGATAACGTATACTGCAGAACAATGCAAATGAAGAGATAGCCAAGAGGTTGGAACATCTCCGAAGAGACCCCCTCCGAACTGGCGTATCGTGCGAAGCTTCCCGCAAGAATCACACACGCTCCGATAAGCGGCACCTTAACCGTACCCACTTTATTCTGGAAATCGTAAAGCAGCCTGCCTCCTTTCCTAAACATGCCTTTCTGGACCCTGATCATACTTCTATAAGTGCAATAAACAAGAATAACGAGACCAAGGAGTAAAGAAATAACCCCCATATGGGCGACATAGACCGGCGTGCGTGAATCCTCCCACATAACAAAGAAAGGGATATAAACGGACACTGACATCAGGAATGTGACAGCAGACAAGAATGTAGCCTGAATCTTCTGATGCTGATACGCGATTCTAGTCCTTAGGAAGACCAAGGTCAATATAAGTTGGATGACGAAGATTGACCAATCCAGTGCATTGATCTTTGGCCAGATCGGTCTGGTAATATATTCACTGACATTCATGGCGAATAAGGTCACGCCAAACATGATTGCTTCGAAGAAAAGGACAGCAACAAAAAAAGTCTTCATTCGTACAGGATGGAGTCTGGTCTTTGCAATCCCATTGAGTTCGAAATAATCCTCCTCGCTCGTTCGATGAAGCATATATGCCTCCTACCAAAAGATTTTGGAAACCTGCTTGCCTATTCCGCCAACAAGCTGTTGAGCACCATCTTTAACCTTATTCGCGACATAATTCGCTCCCTCGCCTACGAATTGAACGACATTCTCGGCGGCTTGCACAGGATCATCCAATGTGAACTTAATTCCATCTTTCGTGTAATCGATCAAGCTCTTATTGTCGGGACCAAATTTGCTGTTAAACGCAAAGTTGAGAGCCAATCCAACCCCAGCGCCCAGAATGGTTCCCGCAGGCGGCAAAATAAAGGAACCCGCCGCCGCTCCCGCAGCCATAAAAGCCGCTCCGGACGCCACATCAACAGTTAGATCAACCGTAAACTCCTCCAACTGCTCTCCCGAGTAGCTCCACTTGCCCGTGTTCGGGTTATAAAAGTTATCCAGTACATCGTTGCCCACCATGATAATATTCCCGGCAGCCCCCAAGAATTTGCCGGCTCCGGTCATAGCGCTGTTCCACCCCCTGTAATCATCCCAAACCTTAAATTCATCCGCGAAGGTCCTTACGAATGTCCCCCTCGCTTTCTCTAATGAAAGCAGATAACCTTGTGGGATCCAATCTGCTTCCGGCAATTAACCGTAACTGGTAATAATCTTCCTCGCTCGTTCGTTGCAACATGAGAGCCTCCTACCTTTATTCCCAGTAATTTCAAGACTGCTTTTTAAAAATAAGCTTGACGAACCATAAAACAACAACGGTCGGAATAAGAATTGCGATTGCGAAAAGATAGCTCAGAATTAGACTCGATCCGGCAAAGGTATGAAATGGAACCATCTCGGCTCTTCCTTCCGCATCCGATACATATAAAAGAACAATGAGGAGAAAAAGAATGACTGCCAGTTCGGTCCAAACCACAATCATCGCTCCGACCGTCGCCTTTGCTCCCTGTACGTTCCAGCGGGCACAATACTTTAACACCTTAACTGGATTCTTAAATGCATTTATGCGCTGTGTTTTCAGCTTATTTTTGTTTTGTTGTCCTTTAGTTGCGGCCGGAGGTCTTGAGAGAATAAAGTCGTCAAACTTGAATTTGCAATACGCAACCAGCAAAAATTCCGGAAGCGCCAAGCTCATGCAATATTGAATTAATGTTCCTAACGCAAGCGGAATATATGCTTCAGATATGCCATAAACGACCACATTTCTAGCCAATATGCCGCCGAATAACGCCATTCCGTAAATCAGAGGCTTGTTAACGGAACCTTGCGGCTTCTGAAAGTTATAAAGCAATCTTCCTCCTTCTCTGAACTGCCCGTTTCTAAGTCTTCGTATAGCGTGACGGGTTGACCAAGCTAATAAGAGCAGACCACAACAAAGAATAGCCGCGCCTGTCAGGACCAGGTCTACGGGTTCGTCGATTATTGCACAGGCCACAAAAAAAGCCGGGTACATGGCAAGCGACATTATGAATCCCACTACGCCAAGCAACACGAATTGTACTTTTTGAAATCGATAAATGATTGATTTAAAGGAAAACAGCAAGGCAATCAGAAACTGAATGACGACCATCGCAACACAAACATTGGCAAACCCAGTCCACGGCGGAGCATCCGGATTCTTATAAATTCCGATGGACGGAATTAGAAACATAAGGGCTTCGTAAAAGAATACGCCCCAGAAAAACGGTACAACGGCCTCCGGATGCAATCGATTCTTCGCGATCGATAGAAGTCTGACTACATCCTCTTCCCGTAATTGCGGCATCATTTCACACCTCTAGCCGAATATATTAGAGAGTTTCTTTCCAACCCCCTTAATTACAGAGTTTACCACCTCTGATTTAACTTCTTCCAGCTTATTGTTCGCTTGCTTCCACACGCCTTGCGCTTGCGATTGGACCCAGTCTACTCCTTCTTTCGTTTTATCCCCTACCCAATCTGTCGCGTCCTTGTAGTTATTCTCGATGAAGTCGATGCTGCTTTTGATTTCGTCCTTTGCCCAGTCTACAGCACTGGTTCCCGTAAACACATCCGTGTTCATGAGCCAGTTTATTGCTGCTCCAGCGCCTATTCCCACTACAGTCCCCAGAGGAGGGAGAATAAGAGTACCTATCGCTCCCCCTAAAGCCATTGCCGCAGCCCCTGATGCTACATCAACAGTCAAATCGACGCCGAACTTCTCCCATTGGTCTCCCGAGAAGCTCCAGCCCATCTCTTCACTATAGAAATTGTCAACAAAATCATTTGCAACAGTTACCGCATTCCCCAAGATCCCCAGACTTTTTCCAGTCACATTTATCGTGTTTTTCCAGCCTCTAAAGTCCTCCCAGACCTTTAAGTCATCTAAAGCCGCACTTTTCAAAGCGTTAAAAAAATTCTTGCTCTTGTCGAACTGCAAGTCATTGATATATTGGCTTAAATCGTCAACCGGAATTCCCCTTGTGTCGAACCTCATAAATTTATTGCTATTGCTTGCAAAAAAACTCGAGCTAGAACCATGAGGACCGTATAGCGGTATTCCATCATTCACTAGTTGAGTAACAAAGCTTCGATCCCAGCGGGAAGCTGTCCCCCCAAAGTTCTGAATAAGAAGATTGCGGTATTTGTTGACATCCGCAAGATTGCTGACACTCGCCTCCTTAAAATCCCACACTTTAAGGAGGATATTGCCGAACTCATCTTTTTTCATGTAAAATTTTAAATTACCTGCATACATCATCAAGTTGCTCTTATCCAAAGAGGATAACGCAGGGTTGATGGCATCCAAATAAAACTTGTAATAAGAATTATCTTTCAATTGAGAATATTCCCAAACAGCTTGCTGCAAGAAGGACGGAGCCACCATATCCGAAGCCTTGACGTTCAATTCGAATTCTATCTGTTGATATCGCTCCAAGGCCAGGAGAATAAACGCATTCCATTGTCTGAGTCGGTCCTCCAGCAAGTACAGCGCATTCGAAGCCCTGGATATCCGGGAGCCGATGCTTCGACGCGAGGCAATCTGCGAATCGACGCCGGCCGTTGTCATATCGAAGCCGTTGCTTGCATTCGCCAGCCTGACCGAGCAAGCATATAACCTCTCCCTTAAGCTTCTTGCGGTATCCAGTTGAATGGAGATCATGGCCAAGTGTCGCACTCTCCTTCCCGCCTCATCTTACTTCGACTTCGATGCCGCTTCCCTCAGTGCGGCTTCCCTTGCGGCCGCTTCTCTCGCCGCCTGTTCCCTGGCCGCCCGTTCGGCCGCTTCCCTTGCCTCTTCTTCCCGCCTGATCTCTGCCGCGACACTTGCAATATCGCTGCCGATCGAATTCAGATCGGATGCCAATTGGCGAAGCTCGCTTACAATGCGATCGAACGCGGCGTTGATGAACACCGTCTCTTCCGCCTGCCATGAAGCGTTCAGCGCCGTTCGGTAATCGTTCAAGCCATTGGCGACATCCCTTAACGCCGCAGCTTGGCCGTCTATCGAACCGGCTTGAGAATTCGCAAGACTTACGTTAATGCCCATTCGCTCGCTCCCCCGCCCTTCTTCGGATTGGAATAACCTATCGGGGACAGGGAACATCCCCGATAGGCAGCTATGCTCTACTTGAACGCGCTGGCGTTATTGTTGATCTGGGTCTCGGCCGTATCGTAGTTGGTTACGGTCGTATCCAGGAAGCTGGCATACGAATCGACCACCTGATAGTATTCCTTGAACCGCGGCGACAAGGAGTTGAACTTGTTGCGGATCGTGGTCGACGCATCGCTGCTCCAGGTCGATTCCAGATCGTTCATGGCCTTCATAATTTGATCCAGTCGATCCGACAGGCTGTTGTTGAGGGTGCGAATCGTCCCCGCCGTCTTCGAGACCTCTCCAAGCGATATGCTGATGCCCTCGATTGCCATAATGGATTCCTCCTTCTATGAATTTAATTGACCAGCTTCTTGGCCTGACTGACCAGATCGCTCTGCGTGTTGCGGTAGGTTGTCGCGCTTGTCTTCAGGAAGTCGGAGTATTGAATCATAAGCTCCTTCATCTTCCGGAAGTCGTCCTCGAACCCCTTGATTTGGGTCGTGTAAGCGACATTGTCCACGCCCTTCCACGCGGCTCCCATCCCATCCACTTCCATGAACAACTGCTTGAACTGCTGCTCGTAATCGGCCGCCTGCGCATCGATTTGCTGTGCCGCGCTCTCCAGCTTGGCCGGATCGACAACAATCTTTCTTGCCATGAATCATTGCTCCTCTCAACAGAAAATTTATTATATTAACATCAGCCTGGATCCGTTGCACATGCCCAGCTCCAGAGCCGACTTGTTAATATCCAGCACAGTGCCGGACTCCCGGTCGCATAGAACGGAATCGGGAGAGCCGACGAAGTATCCGCCGGAGACCTCCATGAACGCCTTCGCCAGCAGTACTTCAACCTCGTGAAGCCTGCTCGTCAGAGGGATATACACATCGAAGCATCTTCCGGCGACAGGCAGATAGATCTCGACCAGGATGTTATCCAACGAGAGCCGCCTCCTTCTCCGATGCGCGAAGAGACAGGAGCTTGATCAGAATCGGCTTGCCCTTGACGACCACATAGCCGAATTCGTCTCCAATCTCTTGATACAGCTCGCTTGTCGTCTTGGCCAGCTTCAGTTGGTACTGATCGGCAATGCCGTTGCCGAGCCAGATCCCATCGCTTGTCGACACGTTCGCCTTGAACCAATTCTCATAGGAGCAGGACGAGAGCTTCGAGGCGGAATCGCACAGGATCACGCTCACCCGATAGGCGGCGATCCCCTTCTCGAGCAGCACCTTCAGCTTGTCCTGGCAGTCCCCCGAGATGACGGACAAGACACCCGACAACGAATAGATTAAGCAGGACAGTTGTCCGAAGCTCGGAGGAGGATCGCCCCTCTCGAGCGCATCCTTGTATTCGTTGTTGCGGGCAACAAGCGTGTAGAACAGCCCCGCAACCTTCTGCTCCAGCTCGGAGACGGTCTGCCTCTCGGGGTCCAGAGCGACGATCTCGGAGCTCCCCTGGGCGGCGATCACTTCCTCAATGCCGCGGATGAAGTCCGGATTATCGTTATTCTGCGAGAGGACAAGGCTGATATAGGATTGCCGGAACGGATAATAGGCGAGAGACAGGCTGCTCTTCTCCACTCCCACCGGTAATCGGGGTTCCTGCTCCAGCTTGATTCTCTCCGCGAGATAGTCGAGATCGACCCGCTCCGGAAGAATCGGAATTCTCGAAGCTCCCGTATGCTTCCAGCTTTGCGCATAGTCGCTGCACCATTGCCGGATGCTCTCGAACGTGTTCTCTATATCGTGAACGGCATGCGCGATCTGGAATTCGTAAACGGTGTCCGTCTTATAGATGCCTCTTCCCTTGAACTTGGAAGGATAGACGCCGTCCACGTGACCCAGCACGCCGGAATAATCGGCAGGATCGTTCAATTGCAGGACGAACAATTGCTTGAAGTTCTGCAGCAGCCGGTACCTGACCGCCCCGGTGTTAGAGGCCGTCAGGATGAAGTAGATTCCATACTTCAGCCCTTCCCGCGTCAAGTACGCCATCGCTTCATCCTTGTCATCGTAAATCTCCGTGAAGGAGGCATAATTGTGAATGACGACGACAATCGAAGCCAGGTCCTCTCCCGTCGCCCGGATGTAAGACGAGAAGTCCCCGCCGTAGTCCGCGAACAGCTTCTTCCGCCGGTCGATCTCGCCGAAGAGAAGCTTGAACAGGTTGTTCACCTTCTCCGTTTCGTGCGACAGAAGCACGTCGCCGACATGCGGCGCCTTGGCGAACGAACGCAGCGTCTCGGAGCCGAAGTCCAGCAAGTAGAAGTTGAGCTGCGCCGGCGTATGCTCGTTCATGAGCGCGCAGATCGCCGTTGTAACGAACGTCGTCTTGCCGTTGCCCGCCGCGCCGTAGACGATGACATTGCCTTCCTGAGTCAGGGGCAGCGTCATCGCGAATTGTCGCTGGTTGGCGGGATCGTCCACTTCGCCGATAACCGGGTTCAGAACTGCAGGACCGGAAGCCGTGGCCGTGGCCTTGTACTTGGCCCGCAGCTCGTCCACATAGATAAGGGCGGGAATCGGCTCCATCCACAGCGGCCTGATCCGAATTCCCTCTTCCTCGGCGATGCCGGACAGATACTTATTGATCTCGTCAATCTGCTTCGGAGGATTCTTGATCGCGTTCTTGTTCCGATCGATGCGAACCTCCTTGACGACCCGCCCCAGATTGTCGATTACCTTGATGCCTTCCTCCTTCGGCTTCTCCGTCCGATCGGAAGAATAATAAGGCGCTCCGCCCCAGGCCGACTGGCCGAGCTCGAACAGCTCGTTGAAGCCGACCTGCACGTAATATCTTCCCGTCACCGACAGCTCGGCCGCGTCGGGCCGCTTGATGACGTCCATGCTGTCCGCCTTCTCTTGCACCTTGAGGCAGATCCTGAACTTGCTGTTGCTCCAGATCTGATCGTCGACGACGCCCGAAGGCTTCTGGGTTGCCAGGATCAAGTGAACCCCCAGGCTCCGGCCGATTCTCGCCGCGCTGACCAATTGCTCCATGAATTCCGGCTGCTGCGTCTTCAACTCCGCGAACTCGTCGGAGATGATGAACAGATGCTGGAGCGGCTCCGTCACTTGACCTTCCCGGTACAGCTTCTGATATTTGTAAATATCGATATTGCTGATGCCTACCCGCTTGCTCGTCTCTCCGAAGATGGACTGCCGGCGCTTCAGCTCGCTCTGGATCGAGACGAGGGAACGCTTGACCGCCGCTCCATCCAGGTTCGTGATGGTTCCCGCCAAGTGGGGCAAGCTCGTGAAGGCGTTCGCCATGCCGCCGCCCTTGTAGTCGATCAGAATAAAGGCGACCTCGTATGGATGGTAGTTGACGGCCAGCGACAGGATAAAGGTCATGATAAACTCGCTCTTCCCCGACCCGGTCATTCCGGCGATCAAGCCGTGAGGGCCGTGGAACCTCTCGTGCAGATCGAGCTTAAAGCGTTCGCCTGTCGGATCGACCCCGATGGCGGTCTCGAGCGAGACGGTCGGATCGTTCTCCTTCCAGCGCGTGAGCGCGTTCAGATGCTCAATCTTGCCCACCTCGAACAAGTCGAGGAACGTCAGCATATTCGGCAGCGCGTACGAAGAAGCGGCCGAGTCGAGCTCCGTGTTGGCCAGGCTTACGGCCAGGTCGCGTTCGTTCTGCTTCAGGTAGAAGTCCGGCTGGAAAGCGATATGCTTGCCCGTAATATCGTCCTTGTCGTAGAGCTTGGAGGCGCCGCCGCCGAATTCCACGACCATGGAGCTCTCCTTCGGCACGTTCTTAAGCTCGTCGTAGAGATGAACCACGCTGAAGCCGATGTTTTTCTTCTGCTTATAGAGGGTGTGGAGCACATCGAACTTGGAAGCCAGGCTCTTATTCATCATGAACAGAACGTAATAAGGGCCTGACTCCTTCGCCTCCTCCCCGCTGCGGCTCGTTTCTCTCTTCGCAACTTCTTTCTCAAGGCAAGAGGATAGCTCCTTGACCTCGCTTGGCGTCGTTGCCAATAGACGAACGGAACGATCGTTGTTCCACGAGTGCGGCAGCCACTTGACGAAGTCCCACACCTCCTGCTCGCTGTTATCGAAGAGGAAGACCAGCTTCAACTCGTCGTAGCTGTGCAGGGCGATCAATTGAAGAATAATCCCCTTGACGAGGTCGACGACGTTGCTGCGGTTCCCGATAAAACCGCTGACCCAGTCCTCGGCGAGCGACAGCGTAACCGGAACCTGCTGAAGAACCTTGGGCTCCTCCGCCAGCTTGTACAGCTCCTCCTGCAGGTTGTCGTCGTCCAGCATAAATCTTTTCTCCGGATAATGAATCTCCGCATCCAGCGGCAACTGGCCGAGGCCTAGCCGCACCGTCAGGAAGTCGTTCTGCCCGCGAGTCCGCTCCCACAGATTGCGCTGACGCAGCCTGATCCGGGTCACGCAATCGTCGACGGTCACATGGTTCTCGTGGAGAATCCGGCTCTGATGGACGGCTTCGTCCGCGATCTCCTGCCTGATCTGCTCGATATAATCCCGATACTTGCTCTGCCTTCGGCTCTCGCGTTCGGCGCGCTTCTTCCTGTCGTACTTCCTCGTCAGAATCGGCCACAGCAGCGTTCCGAGAAGCATGCTGAGCGACATCGCAATCGTAGGCGTAGCGCTTCCCAGCGAGCCTCCTCTGCTGAGCACATTCTGCACCGAGAATACGCCCATAACCGCCGCGGACAAGCCCATCGTGACCGACGGTCCCAGCATCAGGAGAAGCGGCGTCTGGTCCGGGCTCGCCGGAGCCGGAGGAGGATCGATCTTCAGCTCCGCTCTGGAGATGTCCCTGCGGAAACGAGGCGAACGGTAGAAGATCCGGCTTGATGCCCCTTCCCGCGACAATTCCTCTTCTTCGTCGTAAGGCAGCGGCATCTGCTTCGCGTAAGGTCTCAGGAGCTGAGGCTTGCAGTTCATCTGGCCGTCCGGATTGTTGATGGCAATGAAGCCTTGACCGACGATGATCTTGAGCCCGATCACGTAGATGATGTCTCCGGGCCGCAGTTCCTTGCGCTGAACCCGAAACCCGTTCACGAACGTCCCGTTCGCGCTGCCCAAGTCCTGAACCGTCAAGCCCGAGGAAGACAGGAGAAGCTCCGCATGCTTCGACGAGACGTACCGGTTGCCGAACCGAATGTCGCAATCGTCGGAACGGCCGATCGTCAGCTTGCCTTGATCGGGCAGCACATACTTATTGACAATCTTCCGGTCGTCCGATACCGGCTCCGCGTAGATCCAGACCGTCTGCTTGGAGTTTCTCAGGAAGATGCTGTAGAAGCACGGCGCCTCGACGGCCAGTTCCTTCACTCTCCGCTTGTTGACGTCCTGAATGTACGCGTTCCGGTTCGACTTCAGAATCCACCGTCCGGCTATTCCCTCGACTCCGATGACTTGCTCCTCGAACCCCTGCTCGTTCCTCTGGGTAACCCAATATTGCCCTCTCTGCTTGTCCGGCAGGACGCAGGAGTATAGCTCGTTATCTTTCAGCAAGGAAAGCTGCATGCCCGCTCCCTCCAGATTTGTTCGTTTGCGGCTCGGCGGAGACTTCCGTAACCAGATAACCGCCCGAGCTCCTCGATACGTTCCACAGCTCCACCATATCGTCGCCCAGCGCAACCTTCATTCCTCGCCTCACCTCGATCTGATGCTGCAAGACCTGCTTGCGGACGATCAGCCGCTCCGGGTCCCGATCCAGAACAGTCCACGTACGGGTTCGGGATCTCGGGGTGCCGAACATCTTCGGAGGGTTCTTGAAGATCCAGTCGATGACCTCGTTGCAGACGGAGTGGGCCGCATACTTGCTGAAGTAGCTGATCTCCTTGCGCAAGTGAGTCAGAATATAGGCGTTGTCGGCGGCCTCCAGGAACGCAAGCAGTTGTGCCGAATCGGATTCAGGCCAGCCGAACAGCTTCGGCTCCGGCGGGCAGGAACGAATTCGATGCAGCGTATAGATCGCGATCAGAAGGATACAAGCGGCGATTCCGAGGAAAATCATTCTGCTCATGAAGTCCACCGTTCTCCGAGTAGAGTCTGTTGCGATTAAGTCCAGTCCTGAAGGCAGAACCACGCAATTAGCGCGAAGCAGACGGCGATTGCGCCTCCGAGCATCGCCCGGATTCCGTTAAGCCTTCGCCCTGCGGCTTGCTCCCTCTCTTCGTAATCCTGCAACCGATCGCTCTTCGGCAGCCCGTCATTCCACAGGCAATCCTGCTCGTACTCTCCGCAGATCGCGGACATCAGAGCGATCTCATCCTCTTCGCTTAGCGCTTCCGGCTTCGCCTCCGGAAGGACGATCACTTCCATCGTCCGGGTCCGATTGTCCCGGATCATGCCGATTCCGTTGTCGCAGACGAAGTAAGCGAAGTCGCCGGCCGCCCGTTCGACTCCGAAGCGCGACGAGAATTCGTCGGCCGATATCTCTCTGGTCTTCATCTCTTCAATCGAACGTTGCCCGGGATATCCCCCCAAGCGCCGACCGCCCTCGATGCCGAACCGTTCGCTCCTCCGTTGTCTCTCGAATGAACCGTGCCCGCGATCTTCGCTTCGATCAATAACCTCGTATCCTCCAGATTCTGCTTGAGAGAATTCAAGGCTTCGTGAATCGTCAAGACCGCTTGCCTTGCGGCAGCTTTGTCTTCTCCGTTCAAGTCGCGCTGGACAACAAGCTCGTTCAGCTTGGACAGCTCCTTCACAATCTTCTGCATGCCGTCGTTGCCGCGCTGCTCGAACGATTTGCTCTCGCGATAGAGCCCCTCAAGCTGGCGAGAGTCGAGAAGCTTCGTTTTCCCCCCCAATTCCGATCGCCTCCTTCCGTTCCTCCAGTTCGGCTTCCACTTCGGATACGGCCGCTCCGATCCGGCCGATCTCATCTGTCAGGCAGCCGTATTTTTCCTCCAGAATCTTAATGAAGGTCAGATCGTTCGTCGCCGCGGCCTCGCCATATCTCTCCTTCAGCCGTTCCGATTCCTGCCGAAGCGTGTTCAGCTCCCCGGTGATCACGGCAATCGCTTGCTTGGCCTCGCTTCTATAATCGTGCTCCATCATGCGCCGACCTCTCCCGTCTATGAATCTGCTCTATCTGCCTCTATCTGCCTCTATCTGCCTCTATCTGCCTCTATCTGCCTCTATCTGCCTCTATCTGCCTCCATAAATAAGCTTGCTTCCGCACCGCCCGCCGCGAACTATCGAACTATCGCAGCAGATTCCGCGTCGCTGCCTTCTCCGCCTCCGTAGCCTCCCGATGCATCGCATCCCCCTGCGCGCCGCGCCCCGCGGAGCCGCAGGAATCCCTCGGCCGGAACAACTGCTCCGTCTCCATCGAATCCGGAAGAGGCGCTTGGAGCGAAGGCGAAGGCTCCGCCCGCTCGCGGGGAATCGCGGACAGGAAGAAGCTCTCCCACATCATCTCGTACTCTTCCTTGACAGCGGAGGAGAACAGCACACTCTTGCGAATCTCGAGCGGCTTCTGAATGAAGTGCTTAACGTGAATCATGGAGGTGATAACGTGCAACGCTCCGCAACACATCTCCATGTCCTGCTCCAGCTCCTCTTCCACCAACAGAAGGAAGGGGGCCAGAATCCGCAACGGCGCCGGCGCATGCTCGTAGAACCAATCGGCAGCCTCCCGATTGACGGGCGTCCCGCCGACGAGCTCGGCCAATTCCTCTGCCGAACCGAATTGATCGGCCAACAGCACCGTCTGGTCGTAGACGCTCCGGTGAACGTAGTAATACCAATGATCCTTAAACAGAACGATCGTATTCAGCATGGAAGGCCGATAGCGTTCCTTCGACACGACTAGCATAAGAACCCGCCTCCTTGATCGCGATATCAATGCGGCACCAGAATACCCGGGTCCACGGTTCGGCCGTTGATGAACAAGCCGAAGTGCAGGTGCGGTCCCGTCGAGCGGGAGCCGGTGTTGCCGGACTCGGCGATCGGTTCGTACTGCTTCACTTGCTGCCCTTGCTCGACCTGATAGCCGGAGAGATGCCCGTAGAGCGTCTTGATGCCTCTCCCGTGATTAAGAATGACATAATAGCCGAGTTCTTCATTGCGGGAAGCCTCCTCCACATAACCGTTAAACGCCGCCAGCACGGCCGTTCCGATCGGTGCCCCCATATCCATGCCGCTATGGAAGGTCATGCGGTCCCGCGTTATCGGGTCCAGCCTTACTCCGTAGCCCGAGGTCATCCGCACCGGAATCGCCAGCGGGGACTTGAAGCTCGTCACTTCCCCAAGCTCCGGGTATTCCAACGCTTGCTCGTACTTCTGCCTCTGGCGGTCGACTTTATCTCCCAGCGAGTTCAGGCTGCTCTTGTCCTGCTCCAGCTTCTCCTGCGACGGGACGTCGAGTGGCTGTGCCTGTGCGGCTTCTGTCCACTCGTCCCTGAGCCGGCGCTTCTCCTCGAGCCTTGCGGCTGCGGTGCGATATTGCGAATCAAGCTCCATGATCGTGGCCACGTCTTGCTCCTTGCTGGCCCCCATTGCCGCCTCAATAGCGTTCAATTCGTCGGATAAGGCATAAATCTCCGAATCCATTCCGGCCAGCACCTCCTCGCTGTACTGGCTCATCAACTCGTAAGCGGCGGCAAGCATCGTATTGGAGCTGACCTCGGAAGCCTTGACGGAATATTCTTCCTCCAGCAGACTTAGCTTCGCTTCTTCTTCCACCGGATCGGTCGCGGATATGCCATACATCTTAAGCAGGACGGAGGCATTCTCCGCTTGAGCGACAGCCGCGAAGGTCAGAAGCAGCACAAGCGCAATCGGCAGTGTCCGCAGCATGCCGCATTCCTCCTTTCTTTAATTCATGAACAGGGGATCGAAGGAATAGCCGTCCTCCGCCGCCTCGTCGAGCGAAGTGAAGAGCTCTTCAACGGCAACTCCTTCGGGCACCTTATCGGCGAAGGCGTAGTAGTGCTGGCCGTTGCGCGTATAACCGACGACACTTCGGACAAGGTCGATCTTCGAGCCGGATACGCTGAATCCGCTAATCGACCGGGCCGTTGTCAGATTCAACCCTTGAACCAGAACGAGGAAGCTTGGACCTTCGATCGGATTGACGCCGCTGAAGGTCGTCAGCGAACTCGGAATGTAGAACGAATTCTGCCAGTTCGGATTATTCTCGTTAAAGGTATCGATGCTGTCGGCCATGCTGTTCGCGATTTTGTCGTTAATGTATTTGCGCGCCTCATTGGGAGTCAACGTTCCGGATTCGTCCGGCGGCAGCCCCATCTGCTTGGACAAGGTGCCCCCTTCGAGGGCATAGTAGTATTCCAGCCCCATGTTCAAGGCGTAGGTTGCGGATGAATTCCCGTCGGGCTTATAGCTGTAGGGAAGCTTCATCCCGAAGACGAGATCCCAATCCGAATCGTTCTCCGCAGTCTCCGGATAATCGCCCCCGTTGTTATGAACGAGCTGGTGCGAGGCGAGATAGTAGCCGTCGAATGTAGCCACTGCCGCCACCGGAATGTAATCCTTCATCATGTCCTTGTTCTCCTTCGTCGGAGGCAGGTCGTAATTGAAGCAGAAGACGTCGAGGAACGCGTCCAGCGCCAGGTTCGGGTCCATGTTCAAGTATTTGAACTTCGAATAATCCATGTCCAGGCTTGCCGTGTCCAGCATGGCCATCGTACCGGCATCCGTCGCGTAGTCGATCGCATAGCTCAGCTTTAATTGCTCGATCTCGTTGCTCTCTTTGTAGCGATAGGTCATATAGCCGGTCAGCAAGGCCGCAAGGAAGATAATAACCACCAGGTTGACAATGCCGAAAAATCTGCTCATAGCCGCCTACTTTCGGATCATGCCCGACAGGGTCTGATCGAATTTCGCGGGGGTCAAGTGCAGCAGACGGTACTGGATTCGCTGCGAGGAGGTGTAATCGACCGCTTTGACCGTCACTTTGATGACATCTCCCTTGTTCCATCTCGATCCGACCGCCTGGTCGCTGAGCATGTATGTCGTATAGGTCCCGCCGGCCCCGTCCGGATTGACGACCTTGATGTATCGCTGAACCGTCGCGTCCATCGTGACGCCGTACGAGGAGATGCCCAGATAGAAATCCGTCATGTCATCCTCCGTCAGCGTTCCTTTGTCCGTCACCTTGTCGATCAGGTTGGTCATCTCGTTAAGCACGCTCCGGTTCATCGTCAGATCCTTGCCCATCGTGTTGATCACGAGCGGAGCTCCGGCGAGCAAGGTGAATGCCAGAAGCACTCCCAGAATTTTGTTGAAAATATCCGTCACGGAGCCGTCCCCCTACACCTTCGCCAATCTGCTTTCTTCCAGCGCATACAGCACGTCCTTGACCAGTACGCCGTAATAAATGAATGGGCTTCCTTCGGGACTTTTGTACTTCATCAACGAGACGATCCGGCCGGTCGCTCCCCGCTTCGGGGAGACATACACGCTTCTCTTGTACTGCTCCTTGGCGTCCAGATGCCGGAACAACAGCTCCGCCTCCTTCCCTCTTGCGCTCGCCGGATCGGCAATCCTGACCGTCGTTCCCTTCCAATAGGCCGGCAGCAACAGGCCGAATATTCGCATGGTCCGTCCCCCTCGTATAGTATGTTTTGAAAGCACTTGAAGGCTAGTTCCCAGCCCCCGAGGGGGCTGGGAATCGGTCGCCAAATTCCCAGTACTTCGTTCTTTGAAAATCAAAAAGGGACTGGACTTTCCG
>NZ_SSOB01000046.1 GCF_004801405.1 Cohnella fermenti | reverse complement strand
TGGTAGATAACTCGATTTTCGACTGGGTTTGATTTGATGTGCCCTTTTTCTTGACTCATCCGCCTCATGGCCAAAAAAATTTCCAATTCTCATGAATCAGGGGCTTGACATCATACCGCTGGACTTCAGCTCGCTGTGCAGCGGAATTCGCAGCGTCACCCCGAAGCCGCCTTGCTCCTGTCCGGGGCTGCTTACCTCAAGCTTCGCTTCTTCTCCGAAGTACAGCTTCAGCCTCATGGCGACGTTGCGCAGGCCGATGCCTTCCTCCGCTTCTTCGAGCGGAACGGCGCCCATACGGGCGAACTGCTGCTGCAGCTCGTTCAGCCGGGCCGCCGTCACCCCGAGCCCGTTGTCCTCCACGAGCACGATCAGCCGGCGATCCTCCGTCACGCGCGCGGCGACGAGCAGCGATCCGGACCCGCCTTGCGGCTCGTAACCGTGCTTGAAGTAATTCTCGATCAGCGGCTGCAGCAGCATCTTCGGAACGAGCACCTGCCGCGCCTCGGGATCGATCTCGAACCGGACGTCGATCCGGTCGGAGAATCGCTGCTGCTGAAGCTCAAGGAACGCCTTCGCGTGGGCCAGCTCCGCATCAAGCGGCACAATGGCATCGTTCGTATTCATCGTGTACCGCATCATCCGGGCCAGCGAGCTTAGCAGCGAGTACACCTTCGGGGCGTTCGACTGCAGTGCCAGGGTGCCGATGGATTGAAGCGAATTGTTCAGAAAATGCGGGTTGATCTGAGCCTGCATCGCTTTGAGCTGGTTCGTCTTGTTCGCGATCTCGAGCTTGTACTCCTTGTTGATGAGGTCGTTAATCGTAATCATCATCGAGTTGAAGCGGCGGGCGAGCAGGCCGATCTCGTCCTTGCTCTGCACGGGAGCGGCCGCGGCGTTCAGGTTGCCGATCTGGGCTTGGTTGATGTGCAGAATCAGCCGCTTGATCGGCTTCGTGAAGTGGAACGAGACGAACAGCGTGGCGATCACGACGACGACGAGGAACAGTGCGATGATAAGCGAGTTGAGCGTCCGCACCGTCTGGGCGTCCTCGTACAGATACGAATACGGAAGCTCCTTGACGACGAGCCATTCCATAAAGTTCGTCTGCAGCGTGTCGTAGATGACAATGCCGGAGAAGCCGTCGTCGTTCCAGGCGAAGTGACCGCTCGCTTCGGCGTCCTCGCCTCCGGGAAGCGAGAGCAAGCGTTCCATCCAGGGAAGGCTCTGCCGCTGCGCCTCCGTGTCGGAATTCGCGGAGCAGAGCATCCCGCCGCTTCGGTCCATCAGGTACAGCGTCTCCTTGTTCGACGTGACGAGACTGTCGCAGATTCTCTCGAGCTCCTCGCTCTTGATATCGATGGACAGATAGCCGATGATCTCGTCGCTGGGCGTGCGGATGATCGGACGGCGCAGGGTGAATACGCTTTCTTCCTTGATGCTGTGATTCCAGTCGTAAGCGTAATGAACGCTCGTGTGCGTCGCTTCGACGAAGGGGGCAGGGTTGTTCGCGCGTTCGGACGGCCATTCGATGGAGCTGTTCGTGCCGCCCCGGTACAAGCCTCTGGCGAGCAGGTACGTCATCCGGTCCGGCCCGAGAATCTGAAGCTGGATCTGGTGGGCTCCCGGCAACTGCTGGTACATGTTGAGCAGGTGGGAATACAGCGTCATCCGGTTGTTCGCGTCGAACGTCTCGCTGACGACGCTTGCCGCGCTGCCTCTCTCGACGATGGCATACATGGAAGAGGAGTTGTTGATGGAATTATAGACGTTAAGCGAGACGCGATTGATCGTGTTCATGTAATTCAGGATGTTGTTCGTTCCGAGCGACAGCATCGTCTGGTTCTCGTTGATCGACTTCTCCGTGACGGCGGACTTGATGTAGTGATTCGACACCAGCATCGAGATCAGGATCGGAATGATGGTCGCCGCGAGCAAGAGGCCCATCAGCTTCGTTCGTATGCTCGTCCGGAACATCGCCGCTTCCCTCCCCGAGGTCAATATATTACACCAAACCCATCATATCTATCGGTGGCTCCGCTTGCAATATGTCTTTATCATTCAGAGTATGGAAGTGGCGAAGGGGGAGAGAGGCAATGACATTGCGCAAAAAAACGGGAGAGTGGATTCGGCAGACGGTGTTCGTCGGTCCGGGGCTTGCCGCTTTCTCCATCATTGTGCTGATACCGTTCCTGCTGGGGTTCTATTATTCCTTCACCGAGTGGAACGGGCTTGACCTGGACAAGGCCAAGTGGATCGGCATGGACAATCTGAATCGGATCTTCACGAACGACAACAAGTTCTGGGCGTCGCTCGTCTTCACTTTGAAGTTCACGGCCGTCACGGTGCTGCTGACGAACGGGCTTGCCTTCCTGCTCGGGCTTGCCCTGTCGCAGGCGCTGAAGACCCGCAACGTGCTGCGGACGATCTTCTTCCTGCCGAACGTCATCGGCGGCATCCTGCTCGGCTACATCTGGCAATTTATCTTCACGAAGGGCTTCAAGACGATCGGGGAGATGACCGGCTGGTCGCTGTTCGAGCTTCCGTGGCTCGGCACCCCCCAGACGGGCTTCTGGGGCCTCGTCATCGTGTTCGTCTGGCAATCCGCCGGCTACATGATGGTCATCTACATCGCCGCGATCGTCGGCGTGCCGAAGGATCTGTCGGAGGCGGCGGTCATCGACGGGGCGAGCTATTGGCAGACGGTTCGCACGGTCACGATTCCGCTTATCATGCCGGCCGTCACGATCTGCTTGTTCCTGACGACCTCGAACGCGTTCAAGATGTTCGACCTCAACCTGAGCTTGACCAAGGGCGGGCCGGGAACGTCCACCCAGTCGCTCGCTTACAACATCTATGCGGAAGCGCTCGTCAACAACCGCTACGGCCTGGGCACCGCCAAGGCGATGCTCTTCTTCCTGCTCGTCTCGCTTATCGCGATCGCGCAGGTATGGCTGACGAAGCGGAAGGAGGTTGAAGCGTAATGAGCAGATCCATCGCTCAGACAGAGGCGGGCAGGGAAGCGCTCAGGGATTCAAGCGCGGAATCGCGCAGCAAGAAGCTGTATGCCGTCGAAGCTGCCGCCGTCCTGCTGGCGCTGCTGTTCCTGTCACCGTTCTACTTCGTTCTCGTCAATTCGGTCAAGTCGCTCGGCGAGATTATGGTCGATGCGGCATCATTTCCCAAGAAATATTTATTCTCGAACTATTCCGACGTCTGGGGCATCATTCGTTTCCCGAACGTGCTGTACCATTCGTTCCTGATCACGGCGCTAAGCGTGCTCGGTCTGATCGTGCTCAGCTCCATGACTGCCTACCGGATCGTTCGCCGACCGACGCTTGGCAACAAAGTGCTCTTCTTCTGCTTCATCGCCTCGATGACGATTCCGTTCCAATCGGTTATGCTCCAGTTGGTGCGGGTCACGAGCACGCTCGAGCTGCGCGGCAACCTGCTGGGCATCGTCGTCTGCTACCTTGGCTTCGGCCTCGCCCTGTCGGTTGTGCTGTTCCACGGCTTCATCAAGGGCGTGCCGCTGGAGATCGAGGAAGCGGCGGTCGTCGACGGCTGCTCGCCGTACGGCGTCTTCTGGAGAATCGTCTTCCCGCTGCTGAAGCCGATTACCGTTACCGTCATCATCCTGAACACGCTGTGGATCTGGAACGACTACCTGCTGCCGGTGCTCATCATCGGCTCCAACAAGGACCTCACCACGATTCCGCTTGCGGTAACCCGATTCTTCGGGCAGTACACGAAGCAGTGGGATCTGGCGCTTGCCGGGCTCGCGATGAGCGTTACGCCGATCATCATTCTGTTCCTGGCGCTGCAGAAGCATATTGTTGAAGGAATTACATCTGGTTCCATAAAAGGATAAAAATTGAACACATCAATATGTTCCACCTAATCGTTCAACATCTTCGGTTACGGCATGTGCAAACGCTTGCGTATAATGGGGACAGAAAGCGATAACACACCATACAGGGAGGTCGTCTTCGAATGAAACGCATGTCCGCCTTACTTGGAACAACGGCTCTGGTCACGGCTCTGGCAACGGTTATGACAGGGTGCGGGAATGACAACAACACCGGTTCGGCCAGTCCGAGCGCATCCGGAAGCTCCGGCGCGAAGGCATCCGAATCCGCCGGCACGACCGCGGAGAAGAAGGACGTCAAGATCAAGATTTTCAACTTTAAGGTCGAGATCGCGGACAAGTTCAACCAGCTTGCCGAGCAGTACGAGAAGGAGACCGGCGTCCAGGTCGAGATCGAGACGCACGGCGGCGGGGAAGACTACAACGCGCTGCTGAAGGCGGAGATCGCATCCGGCTCCGAGCCGGAGATCTTCAACTCCGAAGGCTTCGCGGCCCTCGAGCCTTATTACGATCGGGCGACCGATCTGTCGGGCGAAGCGTGGGCGAAGGACGTCGTGCCGGCCGCTGCGGCTCCGGCGACGGTGAACGGCAAGCTGCTCGGCATGCCGATGAACATTGAAGGCTACGGCATCATCTATAATAAGGACCTGTTCGCGCAAGCGGGCATCACGGAGCTGCCGAAGACGCTGACTCAGCTCAAGGATGCGGTGGCGAAGCTCGAAGCGGCCGGCATCACGCCGTTCTCGACGACGAACGAATGGTGGTCCATCGGCCATCATACGATCAATGTCGGTCTCGCCGAACAGCTCGATCCGGTCACGTTCATCGAGAACACGAAGACGGGCGCGGCGTCGTTCAAGGGCAATGAGACGTTCGAGAAGTGGATCAACTACGTCGACCTCGTGTTCGGGCACAGCCAGAAGGACAAGCTGACGACGGACTACGCGACTCAGGTATCGCTGTTCGCAACAGGCAAGGCGGCGATGATCCAACAGGGCAACTGGATTCAAGGCGATATCGACAAGGTCGCCAAGCTGAACCTGGGCATGCTGCCGATTCCGATCGACGACAGCGGCAACTCCCACATCTACACGGGGCCGGCGAGCTTCTGGATCGTCAACAGCAAGTCCAAGCATCCGGAGGAAGCGAAGGCGTTCCTGGATTGGCTCGTAAGCTCCGAGACGGGCAAGACGTACTTGACGAAGGAATTCCAGTTCATTCCGGCGCTCGTGACGATTCCGGCAACGTCGGACGACATCGGCCAGCTCGGCGCGGCCGTCTCCGAGCAAGCGAAGGATGCGGGCGGCTGGCATTGGGGCCGCTACCCGGACGGCGTCATCCAGGGCTGGGGCGCTGCGATGCAGGAATACCAGGGCGGCTCGATCGACAAGGACACGCTGTTCGGGAAGTTCGACCAGGCGATCAAGGATATTGTCGGGTAATAGTGAAGGCGGCACCGGGTATTCTCCCGGCGCCGCCTTCTTCGAGGTCAGGCCGAATGATCAACTGGGGCGAACCGACTTTAGGGAGCGATAGCGAAGGAGGCGAACGACTCTTCACTATCCTTGTAGCCTATTCTTACCGCTTTGGCGCGAATGCTCGTCAAGTCTGCCGTAACTCTTAATGGCCCCGTGTAAAGCTTCCAGTGCGCTTCCGGTCCTTCTTCAGTCGTGTAGGCGATGGAGGCGCCCTGGGTGGCGGAATGCAGCATGACCGCGGTTGGCTCCGTATAGGTTCCGCCAGCAGAAGGCTCGATGCCCGGGGTGGAACGGTTGATCGGCACGAAGATCGGCGCTGCCGTCCGAGGTTGAACGCCGTCCGGCCACATTCGCCGCACCATCTGTTCTTCCGGCACGTCCCCCCAGACATCATAGCGGTCGCGCCATGCGTCAAGTGCGCTCCGGAGCCGTTCCAGTTCCCCCCGATAGTCCGGATCGTCGGCCAGATTCCTCACCTCGTCCGGATCATTATCGCAGTCGTAGAGCTCCTCTGCGGGACGCTTCTCTTGCAGGAGCAGACGCAATTCGTCCGTCAGTTCGCCGGAGAGCTCCAACCGCCACAGCTCCTGGAACATCGGATGGTGATGGCTGAACTTGATCCATTGCAGATAGGGTTGTTCCGGGTAATAGTTGCGAATATATTTGAAGCGCCGATCGCGTACGGCACGAATCATATCGTAGGCTTCATCGTACCGATCGCGGGTGGCGTACACGTATTGCCGCGTCTTCGCCGCTTTGCCCAGGAAGGGCTGGCCCTGCAGGTGATACGGCAAGACCGCACCGGCCACAGACAGCGCAGTCGGTCCCAGATCGATCAGGCTGACCGGATCCTCGCTCACCTGACCCGCTGGGATGACACCAGGCCAACGTACAATCAACGGCACCCGTATTCCTGCATCGTAAGGCCAACGTTTGGCGCGCGGCAAGCCTTCGCCGTGGTCGCTCCACAAGAATACGATCGTGTCATCGGCCAAGCCTTCTTCCTCCAACTGGTGAAGAATCTGTCCGACGAAGCCGTCCGCCTCTTCAATAAGGTCGTAATGTTTGGCGAGAGACTCGCGAGCTCTTGGCGTATCCGGCAAATACCGCGGAACCTGGACGAGGTTCGGATCCGTAACGCGCGCAACCTCCGACGCATCATCGTTGTGAACCCGCTTCCGGATCATATTCCCCCACATGCCGCTCTCGTGCGTCAGGATGTGATTGAAGACGGCGAAGAAAGGCTGCCCCGGGTCCCGATGGCGCCAATGAGCGCTTGGCCCGTCTTCATCCCACGCTGTCAAAGGGGAGGGGAATTGATAATCGGTCTTGAAGTTGTTGGTGCAGTAATACCCTTCCGCACGCAAATACTCCGTGAATGTCTTCACATAAGGAGGCGGTACGGCATAATAAGGGGTCGGCAGCTCCGGCGTATAGGGATTGGTATGTTCAGTTCGCATATGGTGAGCTCCGATTGCCGTCGGATACATGCCGGTAATGATGGAGGACCGGCTCGGAGAGCATACCGCGGCAGTCGCGAAGGCGCGTTGGTAACGCCTCCCCTCCTCGGCCAGCTTGTCGATCTGCGGCGTGCGAGCCAGCGAATCGCCGTAGCAGCCGAATCGGGGGCTCGTGTCCTCCAACGATATCCATAAGATGTTGGGCTTTGCCGATGAACGCTGCTTCACATTCGATCCCTCCTAATTGCCCGACATACGGGCTCCGATCCTGGCTTGCAGAAGCCCGGCGTTGCGATTCGGCTCCGCAGGGAATTCCTCCGGATGTCGGCGAACGAGCTCCGGCACGAGATGTCCTCTTCCCGTCGCTTCGAGCCGCTTGATGTATTCCGGCAAATAGCCTCTGGCGTGGAAGGGGCCGCCTTCCTTCATGACTGTCCATAACGGGTCTGCCGCATCGGGGTTGGCCTTCATCGCCTCGTCATGCCACTGATTCAGGTAATAGACGGCTTCCATGCACAGATCCCGATGTTCGGCGGCGACGTTGCGCTGCTCATGAGGGTCCTCCGCCAGGTTGAACAGCATCTCTTGATCGAACAGATGGAAGCCGTCATGGTACGTGCGGATATAGATCCATTCTCGAAACCGAACGCTCCGCTGAGCGACATGCGCGCATTGCGAGACAACGACATAATCGCGCCCGCAGTCGGCCCCCTCGCGAAGAACGGGGGCATAGCTGACGCCGTTCCATTCCGGATACGCCGGCTGCCCCAGCAAGTCAGCAACCGTCGGCAGCAGATCCAGATGGTAATGCAAACCTTCATCCGCGATGCCCTGCTTCAGGCCCGGTCCCCGAATGATCATCGGAATCCGGCAGGTGCCCTGATCGGCCGTTGCATGCTCTCCGTATATGCCGAGCTGTCCCATGTTCTCGCCGTGATCCGCCGAGATGACGATGATCAGATCTTCCATAACCCCCTGGTCTTCCAGGGCCGCGAACAAGCGACCAATATGCTCGTCCATATAGCGTATGCCGCAATCGTATCCGTCGATCATCCGGCGCAAGTCGGACATGTCTTGAATCTCTCCGGGCTGTCTCGGGAAGTTCGGGGACGGCCGGCTATGATAGGATTTGTTGCGAAAATCGATGTTCAGCTCATGGACGCAGTGAGAGCCGACCATGTGCTTATGGTTGTCCAGCGCCTCCTCGGTCAGCCACTCCGGCAATGGGTCATTCTCGAAGGGATTGCCGAATGGTGCCGGCGCGCGGTAAGGAGTGTGCGGATCCCAATAGTTGATGTACAGGAACCAGTTATCCTTATCCGCATTCCGTTGAATCCAATCCAGGGCGACAGGCGTGACGTGTTCCGCCGATTCGTTGCCGTACTTGCCTGTATTGAGAATCTCGTTGAACCCGGCGTAGAAGTGAAAGGTGGAATGCCGCTGAGCGAAGGGACTAATCAACACCGTATTCAGGTCGGCTGCTAAACTGAGGTAAGTCGGAAAGGCGCCGCCGCTGGACAGCTTGCCCATCAATTCACGTGTCCGCCCCTCGAGCTTCATATCGCCCGCCGTTCCGCCATGGCCAACCAAGCCGTTGATAATGCCGAATTTGCCGCTCATTAGCGCCGTTCGAGACGGTGCGCAAGGAGCGTCGGACGTGTAGTAATTGTTGAATCGGACGCCCTCAGCCGCAATCTTGTCAATGTTCGGCGACGTGTTCCGGTGATACCCGTAGCAGCCGAGGTGATCCGGGCTGGTAGAATCCAAATCCAGAAATAAAATTCTCATTTATATATCCCTTCCCCATGGATTATTCGGATCCGGTATCGGTTCTCGCGTCAGCGCCCCGGTCTCCTTCCACCATTGGTCCAGCCGATTCTTGAACGAGCTCCGAATCTCGGATAATGCGGGGTCTCCTGCCACGTTCACATTCTCGTCGGGATCCGCCTCCAGATCGTACATCTCCTCGATATCCTCGTCATAGTAGAAGACGTACTTCCACTTGGCCGTCTGGATGCCGCGCAGCGGATGGAACCCCCAATAAGCCTTATAATGCTCGAAGAATACATACTCCTCCCGGCATCGCTCCGTTCGATCCAATAGACCCAGGAACGAGCCGCCTTCGAACGATTCGGAGACCGGCAGCCCGGCGGCTTCGAGCAGCGTGCCCGGCACCGCTGCGGAAGAGAGCAAGTCGGGAATGACCTTGCGAATCGGCTCCTTCCCCGGAACGTAGACAATCATCGGAACGTTGTACAGCTCCTTGTACGGAAGCACCCCCTTTAATCGCAATCGGTGCGCTCCCTGCATATCGCCATGGTCGCTGGTAAACAGAATGGCCGTATCGCCCAACAGCCCCTTGCTCTCCAACTGATCAAGCAACCGTCCCAAGTTCCGATCCATCAAGGTCAGCATGGCGCGGTAGCGCTGGGCATCTCTCTTCACGACGGCTTCCGTCAGAGCCGATTCCTCCTTCGCAGCTCTCTCCTTCTGGAACGGCGGCTTGGTGGACAAATCGTCGGCATAGAAGCTGTCCGGAACCGGCATCTCCTCCAGCGGAATTGCCGAAGCATAAGAGGGAAGATATTCAAACGGCTTATCTTCCGGAGTGTTCGGATGGGGCATATACCAGCACACTTTCATGAAGAACGGCTTGGCGCCCTGATAGTCGGACAAGTAATTCAGCGCTTGTGCGGTAGTTACGGCGTCTCGATGGCTTAGAAACCGAGGGTCTTCGTTGGCTCCGTCAAGCTCCAGTCCGTCTGTGCGGTAATCGGTCACTTGGAACTGATGATCGCCGGGCGTCAGACCGAGATGCCACTTGCCGAAGTAGACCGTCTCGTAGCCGTGCAGGTTGAATTCCTTGGCAATCCCCCATTCCTTGGGGTCCAGAACGTGGCCGATGTTGTTGACCCCGACTTGATGAGGGTATCTTCCCGTCATCCAGGACGCCCGGGATGGAGAGCATTGCGCGGAGGTGCTGATAGCCCCTGTGAATCGAACGCCCATCGCAGCCAATCGATCCAGATGAGGGGTCCGATAGCTGGGATCGATACAGCTCATGGCGTTCAATTGCTGCTGATCTGTCGTGATCATCAAGATGTTTCTCATACGTTGATCGCCCCTTTACCGGTTAACCTTTAATCGATCCCACCAGCATTCCTTTGTTAAAGTACTTCTGCAGGAACGGGTAGCATAGCAGCAGAGGAAGAGCCGTCACGATAACTGCGGCCATCTTGACCGGCGGCCCGTATTCATAGCTTCCGACGGATCGCAGCATGCCGGTATCGCTGTCAAGGAGAAACTGTCGCAGGAAGGATTGAATCGGCCACTTGGCGGAATCGTTCAGATAAAGAATCGCTTGAAAGTAACTGTTCCAATGAGCGACTCCGTACATCAACGCAATGGTGACGACTGAAGGGATGGACAGAGGGAGCACGATTCGAAGCAGCAATTGCAGCTCTCCGCAGCCATCCATTCTCGCCGCCTCCTCGAGCTCGGGTGGAAAGCTTGCGAAGAAGCTTCGCATAATGATGAGCAGAAAAGGGAAAATCGCTCCCGTTAAATAGATCGACCAGTAGCTGTTTAACAGATGCAGCTCGCTTACGAGCAAATAAGTCGGAATCATGCCGCCATGGAAGATCATCGTGAACAAGACGAGCATGTTCAACAAGCGACGTCCGCGGAGCCAACGCTTGGACAAGCCGTAAGCCATAAACAAGGTGAAGCCCAGACTGATAGCCGTCCCGCAGGCTGTCAGGACGAACGTATTGCGGTACGCCTGCATGAAGTTCTCGTTCATAGCCAAATAGCCGTACGCATTAATCGTCCACTTATGCGGGAGAATATAAAATCCTCGCGAATAGTACTCTGCGTTCGTAGAGAACGAGCTGAACAATATATAAGAGAAGGGAAGGGCGATAAACAGTACGATGAGAAGGAGGATAAGATAAAGGATGCCATCGGCCACCAGGTTGAATTTTTTCCCCATGTCAGTAAACCCCTTCTTCTCCAAACTTCTTCGCCAGTCGATTAAACGTCAAGAGCAGGACCAGCCCGACAACCGACTTGAATAGTCCCATCGCCGTCGTAAAGCCGAACTCCCCATGCTGAACGCCATTGCGGTAAACATACGTATCGAACACATCGGATACGCTCAAATTTAACGAGTTCTGCAGCAGGAAAATCTGTTCGAAGCCGACGTCCATGATTTGCCCCAATCGCAGAATAAACATGATGACAACGATTGTCCTCAGGCTTGGCAGCGTGATGTGCCATAGCTGACGCCAACGACCCGCCCCGTCGACATAAGCGGCTTCATAGAGCCCCGGATCCACAGAGGCTAACGAGGCAAGGAATATAATTGTGCCCCAGCCCATCTCCTTCCAGATGTTCTGGGTAAGGAACAGCGCTTGAAAGTAAGAAGGATCCGTCAGCAGCTCCATGCGCTGCCGCCCATGCTCTGCCAGCAGCTTGTTGATCCCGCCGTCCTGGGTGGCGAACAGGACGACGGTAATCCCGGCCACGACGACCCACGATACAAAGTGAGGGATGTAGATCGTCGTCTGCACGAGTTTTCTGACCCATGGCAGCTTCACCTCGTTCAGCAAAATGGCCATGGCAATCGGGATCGGGAAAAAGAAGAACAAATTAATTCCGCTTAATACGAACGTATTGCGCAAAATGATCCAAAAATCCTGCTGCGTAAACAGCCTGTGAAAGTGATCGAAACCGACCCAAGGACTGCCCGAGAATCCGCTGAAGGGGTCATAGTCCTTGAAGGCTAGCACCAATCCCCCCATGGGAATGTAACGAAACACGATAAAGAAAAGCAGTCCGGGGAAAATCATCAGATAGATAGGCCAACTGCGTTTCCAAACCGGATTCATGACGGTCGATCATCTCCACTTCTTATTGATGAAGCTTCTTGTATTGTTCATTAATGTCCTGGGTAATCTTGTCTCCGCCGTCCTTAAGCCAATCGCTCGCTGCCTGGTCCACATCATCAACCGGTGCTTGACCAACGATAATCTTCGTGACGGCAGCCATCCACTTCTCGTTCAGGTTCGGAGCCAGCTTCGATTGCACCTCGGACACGACCTCTGCGGCAGGATTCGGCCAAGCGTACTTGGCGTTGTTGTCGTTCCATTGTTGAAGCTGGTCGAGCAGTGCCTGGTCTTCCCACTTATGCATCTGAATCAGCGGGTCGGCGCGGCGGAAGAACCAGGTGGACAGCAGTTGCGGACGATCGACATCGTAGGCGTCCAGCTTGACGAATGTGCCGTTCTCGGATTTCCAATGAACATTCTCCACGCCATTCTTGATCAAATCGTAGCCTTCGTCCGACAGCATGTAGTCCAGCAATTGAATAATTCGCTGTTGCTTCTCCTTGTCGATCGAATTGTTGATGACAATCTTCGAAGTCATCGGCAAGGTGCTTGTTCCCTGCTTGCCATCAGGTCCCACAGGCGGAATGACTTGCGCAATTCGGGCCTCGGGGTGTGTTTGTTGCAAATTCGGGAGCGATGTCGTGAACAGTTCACCGGGAACGTACTCCGCGATGCCTACCGTGCTGGCCACGAACTTCGACTTGTGATCGTTGTTTTTGTTGGTGACAAAGTCCTTGTCCAATCCGCCGCTTGCGTACAGCTCGCGCAGGAAGGAGACGAAGGGCTTCAATTGCTCCGTCTGTGTCTTGTAGTTGACCAGTTCATCGCCGGATTGGATCCATTCGTTGCCCAGGCCGAAGGCGGCCAGAATCGGCGACAGTCCGCTGAACGAGCCGTTTGTCATGCCGAACGAGAATCCGCTCGTATCCTGCTTGCCGTTGCCGTCCGGGTCCTGTGTCGCGAACGCGGTAGCCACTTGCCCGAACTCCTCGATGGTCGTCGGCGCCTGCAAGCCTAGCTTGTCCAGCCAATCCTTCCGAACGGCCAACGAATCTCTCGTGTCTTGAATGTAATAGGGGAATCCATAGTAGTGATCTGCCGGATTCTCGATTTGCAGGCTTTCCTCGGAGAGATACTTCGTGAAGTTCGGGAATTGCTCCAGGTAAGGCTTCACATCGAGGAACACGCCTTTGTCCCGCCACTTGGTGAACTCGTTCTGCAGAACAAAGTATGCATCCGGGAAGCTGTTGGACGCCGCCATGGCCGTTTCCTTCTCGGCAAGATTGGCAATAGGCACCCATTGGATCTGCAGATTGATATTCAACTTCTCATTGAGCTTCTGAACAACCGCGTTATCCCCTTGCCAGCCTCCTCCGGCATAGCTCGGAGCGAGAAGGGTAATGGTTAATTTCTTGCTCGTATCCACGGTTGCCTCCGGGGAAGAAGCCGCGACCGAGGCTGCTGCAGAACCGGAAGCAGGGGCCGATTCCGATTGGGCTTCGTTAGTTGAATTGCCGCAACCGGCTGCTCCTGCCGCCAATAATGATGATAGAGCCAATACTGTCCATTTTCTCATCTTGCATCCTCCTCAGGATCGTTCATTCTCCAATAATGGGCGCCCATCTCAGCTGCGCCGGGGGCGTTCGGTCGAGCACATGCTCTCGTCTTCGGCGGCACCAGTCCGCCGCTTCCCGATATTCCGGCAGCCCGATCACATTGCGAAGCTCATGAGGGTCATCTTGTCGATCGTACAGCTGTTCCGGCACGCGATCGGGGTCGTCGTATTGAAGCCATCGTACATACTTCCAGCGATCCGATTGAATCATCTGCCATTGCCCGGAGCATTCGGAGAAGGCGTAGTCCCGAATTCGTTCGGCCTCTCCCGCGATGATAGGAAGCAGCGAACGACAAGGGACACGGTCGTGAAAGGCCGGCCAGCTCTTGCCAAGCGCCTGCTGCGGGTCAATGCCGGCTATGTCCAGAATGGTCGCCGTTAGATCCGTAAGCTCGACCGGAGAGGCATTCCTCTCTCCTCGCAAATAATCGGGGTGTCGGATGGCGGCGGGCACGACGACGGAGGCCTGGAAGGGAGACTGCTTCTGAACACGCCCGTGATCGCCCATCATCTCTCCGTGATCGGACGTAAACAGGATGACGGTGTCATCCAATATCCCTTTGTCCTCCAACGTGGCCAGAATCCGCCCGACTTGCTCATCGATGATGGCGATCATCGCTTTGTAGGCGCGGCGCATTCGGTACAGATGCTGCTTCGTATGGTCCGTAAGCGAACCGTCCGGCCCGGGGTGAAGTCGTCCTCCTCCTCATAAGGAACCGGGTCCAGGTATGAAGCCGGCGGGTCATACGGCGGATGAGGTCCGACGAACGATCCGAATAGCATGAACGGCTCTTCCGTTGTCTTCTGTTCGATTGTCTCCACTATTTTGTCGCCGATGACGATGTCCAGATAATTGTGTTCTCCGAACGGGAACGACTCGCCGGTAAAATTCTGCTTCTCTGCGAGATACGTGTTCGTGCCGCTGCGTGCATTGAACTCCCTGTATTCCTCCAGAAGTCCTTGCTTGTCCAAGTGCGCGGCGTATTCGCAATAGTTGCGGCTGACCAACTGCTTGCCTGCGACCTCCCATACCTCATCGAGCCCGAATTGTCGGATGTCGTCCCTCAGTCGAGTCAACGGGTGACCATGGCCAATTGGACCTCCGAACTTCCAGCCCTGCAGCCAATGCAGCTTGCCGATTCCGAAGGTTCGATAGCCGTGGTCTTGGAGGGCGCGCAGATACGTCGGATGCTGCAACGACAGGTCGCCTGACATCGCTGTTAGCCCGATCTGATGCGTATACTTTCCGGTCAGCAGAGCAGAGCGTGCCGGAGAGCAAACCGGGTTAACGGATATACAATTGGTGAACCCGATGCCTTCGGCAATTCTGTCTATGTTCGGCGTCGACAGCCGGCCCGAGCCAGGATAGCTTACGTGATCGAGTCGATGCTGGTCGGTCATGAGCAGAATTATGTTTTTGCGACGCGCAGCCATAAGATCCTTCCTCTCTTCACCTGGCCCCCCCTTAATTCGTTCGCTTGCGAGCAGCAGGATCGACTCCATTGAATTTAATCTTACTATTTTACTTGGAATAGTTGTATAATATACGAACAGACGCCGATGCACAATGTACATTTCTACAATCGATTGGATAATACGTTTGTAAATTAGGGGGCGGAATCCCATTTTTTATTCGAGTCAAGAACTGAAGGAGAGCGGGATGCTTCGATTGCTGCTGGTATGTTTCGATGATTTTATCCCGACGTGGCGAAATTACGAGCAGGTGATACCAATGAATGTGTTGGCGCTCGTGACACAGGGCTGCGTCGTTTACCACTTGGACGGACAGAGGTTCGAGGTACAGAAGGGAGAGGTTCTATTCATTCCCAAAGGGACCAATCGTGCGGCGCAGAACGATGAGAGCGGGCCGCATCAGAAATTTACCGTGTTGTTCGATTACGAGACAGAGGGGGCGTTATCCATTCCGGTATTGGGTCCCCGGACGGCAAATCGGCTGCGGATTCGGTATTTTGATTATTTGAAGACGCGGTTCACTCAGCTTTATCAAGAATATCAAGGGACGGGCTCGCTCGCGCAGTTGATTTCCTTGAATTTATTGCAAGAAATTTTATTGCTCGTCAGCAGGGAAGCAGAGCTTAACGATGTCTCGCCGATTCAACTCACCTTGGCCAAGAAAATCGAAAGCTACCTCATGGCAAATTACCGTCAATCGATTGGGATTAAGCAGTTGTCCGAACTGATCGAACGCTCGCCCAATTATACGTCATCTCTGTTTAAGGACGTTACAGGACAGTCGCCGATACAGTTCATTCATAATTTGCGCATCTCGGAAGCGCGTCGCTTGCTGCTGCACTCGAATATGACAGTACCCGAGATCTCCCAGCACCTGGGGTACTATGACGTGTCGCACTTTATTCGTATGTTCAAGAAGATGACGATGACGACTCCTACCCGGTTTCGTGCGAGAAATGAGGGGAATATTTGGTGAACATACCGCCCCGAACATGCCAAGGCCATTGACGGATCGGAACCTCGGTGCAATAATCGGGTTGAATTCCCTTTTCTACCAAATCCGAAGGATGAGTCCGATGTCGTTCATCCCCCAATGGTATTCAAGACGGTTGTCCACCAAGCTGATCGTGGCGATCCTGCTGCTGCTTCTTCTCTCGATCACCTTGATCAGCTCGCTCTATTATCAATCATCGAGCTCCATGCTGAGCAATCATGTAAGGGCTTCCGCCAAGCAATCGGCGAAGCAGTCTGCCGACTACTTATCGCTTATCCTGACGGTTGGCCGCGACTCTGCTCAGCAGATTTTTCGAGATTCCCAGATTCAAGAGGTGCTGCAGGAAGAGAAGCAAGGGCCTGACAGCATCGATCGCAAGTTCGACCATAAGGAGAAGGTGGGCAATCTGCTGAACAACCTGATCGATACGAGCTCCTTCGTGCAGAGCGTTTATCTTCTCCGGGAGCAGGGCAGCAGTTGGGGCAGCGGCTTGTTTAACGTCTCGAAGGTCACCCGTTACACGCTCAGCGAGCACGACTGGTATCAGGATATCGTCAGCGGGCGGGAGGACGAGTGGTGGCAAGCTCTGCATTACGATCCGTTCAGCGGCGGCGGGGAGAACAACGAGCTCGTGCTCACTTACGTGAAGGCGCTGCGCGATCTGGAGACGGGGCAGGCGCTTGGGGCGATCATGGTGAACATGGACGGGAATCTGCTGCTCGAGGCGATTGGCCGCAATCGCTTGGGGGAGACGGGACGCTTCTTCGTCGTGGACCCGCAGGGCAACGTCATGATCGGTTCCGAGCCCGGGGAATGGGGACTTCCGATCGAGTCGGCCGAATTCCGCCAAGCGCTGCTGTCTTCTTCTTCCTCGGAGAACGAGCTTGAGATGGAAGTGGGCGGGGTCAAGACCTATGCAGTCGCGAGGAAAATGGAAAACGGGTGGACGGTTGTCGGAGCGGTTCCTGTGCGGGAAGCGATAGGCGATATTCAGCAGCTCCAGAAGAAGATCTGGCTCTATGCGGCTATTCTGATGGCGGGAGCCTCGCTGACGGGCTTCCTGTTCTCCCGCCGGATTACGTCCCCGCTCAAGAGGCTGATGAAGCAGATGAGCGAGCTTGAGAGGAGCAACTTCGAGGCGCTGACCGAGGTGAGGTCGCAGGACGAGATCGGCCAGCTCAGCCGCAGGTTCAATCAGATGGTCGGGCAGATCAAGATGCTGATCGAGCAGGTGAACGAGGTCGAAGCGAAGAAGCGCGAGGCGGAGATCCGGGCGCTTCGCCATCAGATCAATCCGCACTTCCTGTACAATACGCTGGCCACGATTCGGTGGATGATCAAGCTGGGCCGCCAGGACGGCGCCTACCAAGGAATATCCGCCCTCGTTCGGCTGATGGAGGCCAGCATGGGCAAGACGGGGGTCTATTGCACGATCGGAGAGGAACTGGATCTTCTGGAGAAGTTCATGCTGATCCAGCAATATCGTTACGGAGATCATATCAAGCTCGTCGTCGACTGCGAGCCGGGGCTGGCGGAGGTGCCGATTCCGAGAATGCTGCTTCAGCCGATCGTCGAGAACGCCGTCTTCCACGGCCTTGCTCCCAAGCCGGAGGGCGGGCGGATCGACATTGTCATTCGCAGGGGCGAACGGCTGTCCCCTTCCGCCCCGGAGGTGCTGACGATCAAGATCCAGGACGACGGAATCGGGCTTGACCCGGGCCGCGCGCAACGGCTGGGCGGACGTTCCGGCGCCTCTTCGTCCGGAATGCTGGGGCTCGGACTGAACCATGTCCGGGAGACGATCGAGCTCTACTTCGGGGCGGCGAGCGGGATGCGCATCGAGAGCGCGGAAGGGCGAGGCACAAGCGTGACTATGACTCTCGTCAGGAAGGCCGGTGACGTTCATGACTTACAAAGTGCTGATTGTTGACGACGAACCGATGATCCGCTTCGGCCTCGGCTCCTTCGTCGATTGGGCCGCCGAAGGCTTCGAGCTGATCGGGGACGCCTCGAACGGGGAGGCGGCGCTCGAGCGCATCGGGAACGAGCCGATCGATCTGCTCATTACGGATATCAAGATGCCGCTGATGGACGGACTGGAGCTGGCTCGCCGAACGAAGAGCCTGCTGCCGGGCGTCAAGGTTATTCTGGTCAGCAGCTTCAACGAGTTCGAATACGCCCGGGAGGCGGTGCGTCTCGGCGTTGTGCTCGATTATCTGCTCAAGCCGACGATGGAGCCGGAGGATCTGCTGCGAATTCTGCGGCAGAGCAAAGCCGTCTTCGATGCGGACGCCGAGCGGAATCGGGAGGCGGTCAGGCTCGCGGAAGAGGCGGACCGGGCGAACCGGGATTCCTTGGAGCGGGCGTTCCGAAGCGCGCTGGCCGGCGACGGCGAGCTTCCGGAAGCCGCGCTCCCCTGGGCGGGCGGACCGCTGCGCCTGTCGGTGTGGCGGGAGGCGCTGGAAGGGCCGCTAGAAGGGCCGCAGGAAGGACGGCAGGGTTGGCTGCAGGAAGCCGGGGCTGACAGGGAGCGGGAACGGAGCCGGAGGTCCGGGCTATCGAGGCTCGAGCAAGCGAAGGAGCGGCTCAATCGCGAGCTCGCCGAAGGGCTGGCCGTCTTGACCGGAGAAGCGGAAGTGGTCGTCCTTATCGCCGACAGGCGGGGCGCAAGTCAGCCGGAGCTTGTCCGCCTGCATCGGTTGCTGCTGGAAGAGGGCTGGAAGATGACGGTCGGCAGCAGCCCGGTCGTCTTCGGCTTGTCCAAGCTCAGAGAAGCGTACCGCTGGGCGGCGCACGCTGCGGACAGAGGCTTCTACGACGGGAGCGGCCATTGCTACGAAGGCGTGCTCCCGCTTCCCGCCCATCTGGAACGGGAGCGGGCGGAGCGGGCGAATTCGCTCCTTCGGGACAGCCGGGAGCAATTCGTCCAATCGTTGTCGTCCTTCGAGGTTGCTCGCAGTTCCTCGCTGCTCGATCGGACCGCCGCGGCTTGGAGAACGGTGCAACTGCCGAAGGGCGCGGTTGTCGATCAGGCCCGGGAGATGCTTGCGACGCTCTGGTCGCTTCGCCATGAGCGGAGCTCGGAGGAGAGGATGCGGCGCAGAATCGGTGTGCTCGCGAGGTTGGAGAACGCCGATTCTCTCGCTTCGCTCGTGTGCCTGCTTCGCGAGGAGCTAAGCGGCCCGGCCGCCCCGGACGGGCTTCGGCTGGCTGCCGAAGAGAGCGGGGCGCAGGCGATCCAGTCGGCGCTCGGCTACATTCGGGAGCGGTACCGGGACGACCTGACGCTTCAAGCGGTTGCGGACTTCATTCATATGAGCAAGAACTACTTCAGCGAGCAGTTCAAGCGGCATACGGGCCATAACTTCATCGAGTATGTCATCCGGCTTCGCATCGACCATGCGAAGCACCTGCTCGAGACGACCCATCTGAAGATTATCGACGTCGGCGCAAAGTCCGGCTTCCAGAGTCCGAAGCACTTCCTCAAGCTGTTTAAGAGGCTCGAAGGAATGACGCCGGCGGAGTATCGGATGGGAAGCAGGGCCGGAGGCTCCCCGGGCGCAGCATCCACAGCACCCTCTGGCGCGCCGTCCGCCGCACCATCCGCCGCGCCATCCGTCGCAACCTCCATCGCAATCCCCGCTGCAGCTTCGAACGCCCCATCGGCTCAAGGGGGTGTCTAGACATGGGAGGAAGGCGGGCGCTGCGCTTATTGGCGCTGCTGCTGCTGGTTGCCGTCGGAACGGCGGAGGCCGCTTGCGGCAATTCGCTTGTGTTGAGCTCCTCCCGGCCCTCTGCGGCGCAAGGGGAGGATGGGGACAAGGTCGTTCTGGAGTTCTGGCATACGTACAGCGACCTGGAGACGCAGGTGTTCACCGAGAAGGTGCTTCCGCTGTTCGAACAAGCCTATCCGAACATTCGGATTCATGCGGTGCGCAAGGATTCTACGGACCAGTTGAAGGCGTCCATCCTCGCCACCGTCGCGGACAATAAAGCTCCGGATGTTATGCGCATGGACATTATTTGGGTTCCCGAATTCGCCAAGCGGGGGGCATTGGCCCCGCTGTCCGGGATGGAAGGCTTCGATTCCCTGCGGGACCAATTCATCGGCTCGATGCTGAGAACGGCCTTATACGACGGCGAGTATTACGGATTGCCGGTGAACGCGACGACGAGGGCGGCTATCTTCAACAAGAATCTGCTGCAGGAAGCCGGGCTGGAGGAGCCGCCGACAACGTTCGACGAGCTGTACGACGCATCGGTTCGGCTGAAGAGCAAGGTCAGCGGCGCGTACGGGATCGGGCTGTGCTGCTCGAACGGCTGGGGCTCGCTGCCGTACTTCTGGACGTTCGGCGGCGAGCTGATGGACGCGGACTATACCCGCGCCACCGGCTACCTGGACAGCGAAGCCAGCCGGGCGGCGCTGGCGAAGCTCAAAGCCTGGTACGACGAGGGCATTATCGGCCCTTCCGTCGTCGGAGGGCAGCCGGGCACTTGGGACGGCGTGCTGAAGGGGCAATTGCTCATGATCGACGAGGCCCACTGGTTCCAGGCGGTCAACGCTTCGGGGGAGAACCGGGAGTACCTGGACGATATTGTTTTCTCGACGCTGCCGAGCGATGTCCGGCAGGGCACGTCGGTGCTGGGCGGGGAGAACCTGGTCATCTTCGGGCAGTCGACCCATGCGAAGGAGGCGTGGCAGTTCATCCAGTGGATGACGAGCGAGCAGCCGCAGCGGTTGATGGCGGAGACCGGCTTGCTGCCGACGAACAACAACCTGCACCTGTCGGCGCCCAATACGATGATCGCAACCTATCTGGAGCAGCTCGCCCATGCCGAACCGCGGCCTCCGATTCCCGAGTGGACGAAGATCGAGGACGTATTCGCCCGCATGGTGGAGCGAATTCTGACGGGAGAGCAGCCGGTCGAAGAAGCGACCCGCCAGGCGGCGCAGCAGATCGACGCGATTATGAGCGTTCCATAGGCCACAGGCAAGGTGCCGGCCGCCGGCCTGCGGCCCCGGACCGGCGCAACAAGAAGGAGTTAGTCTCGTGTAGTCTCATTCTCCCGTTCCCCGACGACGACTAACTCCCCTGCGCTGTTCCGCGTCCGCACAATGCTGAGGGTTAGTCTCGTTCTCCCGTTGCCCGACAGCGACTAACTCCCAACGGTAAACCGCGCTCCCGCAACCTCCTCCGTCTCCACCTCCACCTCCGTCTCCACCTCCACCTCCGTCTCCACCTCCACCTCCGTCTCTACCTCCACCTCCACCTCCGTCTCTACCTCCGTCTCCACCTCCGCCTCCGCCTCCGCTCTATCCGCCGAACGACTCCGTCTCCGTCTCCATCTCCGGCAAACACCCCCTCTAACCGCTCTAACCCATCGATCCGGAAGCGATGTGATGCAAAAATACATCTCTTTCGTCCGATTCTGCCTGAAATGACCACATGAGATGCAAAAATACACTTCATTTTCCCGAATTGGTCCAAATCCCGGCAAATCGGCAAAATCAGATGTACTTTTACATTACATTGCCGCCATTCGGCTCCATCAAGCGAAAAGAGATGATCTTTTACACTACATTGCCTCCCCCATGCTCCCCATCAAACGATGAGAGATGTACTTTTGCTTCTCATCCCCCCTTCCCCGTATCGCGGTATCTTTTTTTCGGCAAGGCGTTAGATAGTGCACCGACCTGCAACACGAGTGAAGGGAGCGCTTCGCAATTCGGGAATATAAGCTACCATTCCGGAAGCTTAGGCCCTCTGGGGAAGAGATGATTTTCGCTAAAATGTAAGCGCAATCATATTTTCCATAACGGATAGGGAGGGTCTTTATCACAATGAGCGTAAAAAAAACATGGCCGCTGCTCGCGGCGACCTTATTCACGGCATCCGTCGTTCTGAGCGGCTGCGGCGGGAACAACGGCAATTCGAACGGGACGGAGGCCAGCGGCTCCCCGAGCGTTGAAGCATCGAAGGAGGCGAACCCGTCTCCTTCCGCGTCCGAGAGCGCGGCAGCCGAGGAGAAGCCGGCTACGATCGAATTCTGGCACGCCTACGGCGAAGGCGAGGAGAAGGTGCTGCTCGAGGAGGTGCTGCCGAAGTTCAAGGAGCTGCATCCGAATATTACGGTCAACGCGACGCGGATGCCGACGGAGAACCTCGATCAGCAGGTGCTGACGGCCGTGGCCGGCGGGGCCGCTCCCGACTTGATGCGGATGGACAACACGTGGGTGTCCCGGATGGCGAAGGAAGGAGCTCTGCAGACGGTCGACAGCTTCCCGGGCTTCGACGAGATCAAGGAGCGGTCGTTCGACGGTCCGCTGTCCACGAATCTGTACAATGGCAAGTATTACGGCGTTCCGCTTGACACGAATACGAAGATCGCCATCTACAACAAGGAGCTGCTCGCCGAAGCCGGAGCGACGGAGCCTCCGCAGACGATCGACGAGCTCGTGACGCTCGCCCGCAACCTGAAGGCGAAGGGCAAGTACTACGGCATCACGATCGGCGGCCCCGACGCCTGGAACATGCCTCCGTTCTTCTGGACGCTCGGCGGCTCGATCACCGACGACAACTATACGACGGCCAGCGGTTACCTGAACGGAGAGGCCAGCGTCAAGGCGCTCGAGACGATCATCTCCTGGAATGACGAAGGGCTGCTGGCTCCGCCGATTCTGGGCGGCCAGCCGGGCACGTGGGAAGGGCTTCGCGGAGAAGAAGGCTCGCCCGCCTCTTATATGATGATCAACGACGGTCCGTGGTTCTTCAGCATTCTCGGCGACGCCGTGAAGGACACGATGATTCCGGCCAAGATGCCGAACGGTCCGGACGGCAGCAGCCACTCCGTCATCGGCGGGCAGGACTTGGTCATCTTCAACGGAGCCAAGCAGCCGGAAGCGGCCTGGACGTTCTCGCAATTCCTCTTGTCGGATGAGATCCAGGTGCTGATGGCCGTCAAGACGGGAGCCATTCCGGTCATCAAGACCGCCGCCAATGCGGAAGAGCTCAAGTCGGTCTATTACCTCGACGAGTTCGTGGCGGAGATGGATACGGCGTATGCGAGAACGCCGAGCGCGAACTGGAACCAGATCAGCGACGTGTTCGGCAAGGCGTTCGAGTCTGCCCTGCGCAAGGAAGCTACGGCGCAGGAGGCTCTCGACAAGGCGGCCAAGGAGATCGACGCCCTGCTTCAATAACCCGGAGAACGGGGAGCAACCGGAGATCGGGATACGCCCGAGAACGGGAAGCGGCGAGAAGAAGGGACGGCCCGCGAGCGGGCCGTCTCCCTTCCGTCCGCAGGAGCAAGGGCAGGGAGGGGCAACGGATGGTTAAAGGGTTAAAGCAATATTGGCAGGTTGCGCCGTATTTGACGCTGGGCTTCTTGCTCACGTGCGTGTTCGTTCTGTACCCGCTTGCCAAGGGAATCTATATCAGCTTCTTCGATTACAAGGTCATTCAGCCCTCACTCAGTGAGTTCGTCGGATTCGCCAACTACCGGCAAGCGCTGACGGACCCGACCGTCTATACCGCGCTATGGAATACGCTGCTGTTCGCCGCGGTTACGGTTCCCGGGCAATGGCTGCTCGGCGTCATCGCCGCTACGTTGATCAATATCCAGCTTGTCCGGTTTAAGGTGTTCTTCCGGCTGATCTATTATTTGCCGGTCATCAGCTCCTGGGTCGTGGTCAGCTATCTGTTCAAGTTCCTGTTCGCGGACGGACATTCCGGCATTATCAACTACTTGCTGACGGACATTCTGCACATCGTGCCGGAGCCGATCGCCTGGCTGCAGAATCGCTGGAGCGCGAACGTCGTCATCTGGGCGGTCAGCGTCTGGAAAGGAATCGGATGGGTGATGGTCATGTATCTGGCCGCGCTGCAATCCATTCCGAAGTCGCTGTACGAAGCGGCGCAGATCGACGGGGCGAAGGGAGTGTCCAGCTTCCTGAACATTACGCTTCCGCTGATGCGGCCGATGACCGTCTACGTGGTGATCAACCTGATCATAGGGGCTTTTCAGGCGTTTATTCAGGTTCTGCTCATTACAAGGGGCGGCCCGCTCGATTCCACGCATCTGATGAATACGTACCTGTTCAAGCAGGCATTCGAATACTTCAACTTCGGATACGGCACGGCACTCAGCGTGATGCTGGGCCTCTTGATCTTCATCTTCACCTATGGACAACAGAGGACGTTCGGACGAGAACGGCTCGAATACTAGAGGGAGGCGCGAGATGAGACGACAGAGAGGACTGACCCTTGCGCTCCACATGGCTCTGCTGCTCGGCATGCTGCTTGTTATCGGCCCGTTCGTCTACATGGTTCTGACCTCGCTGACGACGGACAACTTCAGCCTGCCGAGCCCCTACAAGCTGATGCACAGCTCGAAGACCATTCAGAACTACATCGACGCCTGGAACAAAAACCATTTCTCAAGATATTTCGTGAACAGCATCGGGATCTCCGCGGTGACGATGGTTCTGTCGCTGTTCCTTGCTACGCTGACCGCTTACGGGTTCGCCCGCTTTTCTTTTCCCGCGAAGGAGCCGCTCTTCAAGCTGTTCCTGTTCTCCATGTTCGTGCCGGCGCTGCTCAACATCATCCCGCAGTTCACGATTCTGAAGACGCTCCATCTCGTGGACACGTATCCCGGCCTTATTCTGCTCTATGCGGGAACCGGGGTCGTGGGCGGCACGTTCTTCCTGCGCGGCTTCTTCGAACGGATTCCGACGGAGCTGGAGGAATCGATCGTCATCGACGGCGGAGGCAAGTGGACGCTCTATCGCAGCATCTACATTCCCTTGTCCCTGCCGGCCATCGGAACGCTCGGCATCTTCTCCTTCTCCGGGACGTGGGATGAATTCATCGTGGCGCTGACGCTGATCAAGACGGAGTCGCACCGAACGCTGCCGATCGCGCTTCAACTGTTCCAAGGCCAATATGCGACGTATTACGGGCTGTTCTTCGCCGCTTCGATGATGGCGCTGCTTCCGATCATTCTGATCTTCCTGATCTTCCAGAAGCAGTTCGTCAATCCGAACATGTCGGAGGGCAGCGTGAAGGGATAATCCGAAGTTCCAATAGCCGGAAGGGGAAAAAGTACCATGAGCAAAAACGACACCATCGACGTCATTCCGAACAAAGCGCAATACAAGCCGGGGGAAGAGGTGCGGCTTCGGTTCCGGGACGGGGGCGGACGGAGTCTTGCCGGCTGGTCCTACGAATTCGTGCTGATGGATCAGAATCGGCCGATCCGGACCGGAACGGGGGATTGCACCGCAGATATTTATCTGGAGCCGGTGGGCGAAGGCTCGGGAGCGTACGGCGTCTTCCTGACGATGAACGGGCCGGGCGGCGAGCTCGCGTCGGCGGAGACCGCGTTCGACGTTGCGGAGCATTGGCGGGAGGCACCTCGGTACGGCTTCTTGAGCGACTTCGCTCCGGAGGAGGAAGGGGACGAGGAGGATGTCGAATTCCTGAATCGGAGCCATATCAACGTTGTGCAGTTTTACGACTGGATGTATCGGCACGACCGCTTGCTGACGAAGGAGGAGCCGTTCGTCGATCCGCTCGGCCGCCGCCTCTCCCACCGGGTCGTGCGCGAGAAGATCGAGGCTCTCCGGATACGAGGAATCGCTTCTCTCGCGTATGCGGCCGTCTACGGCGCGCTTCCCGATTATGTGAAGGAGCACCCGGAGCAGGCGCTTTATCAGAATAATGGACGCGCTTACTCGCTGGGCGGTTTTTTCTACATTATGGATATCTCTTCGGATTCGGACTGGACCCGGCACCTTCTCGGCCAGCTTGAGGAAGCGCTTGAGGGGATGGGCTTCGACGGCTTCCATCTGGATCAATACGGCTTCCCGAAGAAGGCGATTCGCAAGGCGCGCGGCGGGGACGAGGTCGTCCGGCTGAAGGACCTCTATCCCTCGTTCATCAACCAGGTGCGGGAGCGGGTGTCCGTTCTCCGTCCGGATGCGGGGCTGATCTTCAATAATGTAAGCAATTATCCGGTGCATACGACGGCGGGGGCCGATCAGGACGTGATCTACATCGAGGTGTGGGACCCGGTGACGCAGCTCAGGGACGTTAAACAGATCATCGATTGGGCGAGAATGCTGTCGGGCAAGCAGGTTGTTCTGGCCGCATACCTCCCCGCCTTCCATCCCGACAAAGGAATCGACCCGCATCAGGCCGAGATCGGCGCCAGGTTGGCCATGGGGACGATCTTCGCCAGCGGAGGCTACCACCTGCTGCTCGGGGAGCGGGAGAGCGTGCTCGCCGACAGCTACTACCCGAAGTACGGCGCGATGACGGACTCGCTGCGCAGCGTTGTGCAGAGGCATTACGACTTTATCGTCATGTACCGCGGCTTGCTGTTCGACCACGAGCTGGACGACATCTCGATGACGTATTCGGGCGGCATCAATACGGAAGTTGTTGTCTCGAAGGAAGGAGTCGCCTTCACGCCGGTCGGTCGCCCCGGTGCGGTATGGACGATCGTGAAGGAGAAGCCGGGATATCTGATCGTTCATCTCCTGAATCTGGACGGCGTGAGCGACGACAGCTGGCATTCCGCGAAGGAACGGGAGCCGACGCCGCTCGCCGGAATCGAGATCCGGGCCGAGCTGTGGGAGGAGATCGAGCACGTCTATTGGGCGACTCCGGACGGAGACAGCATCCGGCCGGAGGAGCTCCGTCACGAGCGGATCGCGCGGGAAGGAGAGGGAGAAGGCGGGGATCGCATCCGCGTCGTGCTGCCGAGCTTGCTCTACTGGTCCATGGTTGTTCTCAAGACGAAGCCGGGGATGCCGATGGGCTTGGTGCAGGAATAGGCGAAGGAATAAGAGAAGCGGTTGAAGGAGCAGGAATGCTTGAATGCGGAAGGTGCTCAGGCGTCTGACGGACGGGGGCGCTGAAGCGTTGAGTGCCGAGGACGATCAAGCCGCTTAAAGGAGGTGATGCCTGGCATCGGAACCGGTGTCGAGTGACGGATTTATCGCAATTATTCCAGAGAGTGAGAGGAGCAAATCGTAATGCGCAAACGTTTGAACCGATGTGTCGCCGCCCTGCTGGCGCTCGCATTGATTCTAACCCTCGTTCCTTCGGGAATAACGCTGGCGGCGGCCAGCGGAATCGTCAAGCGGGTGTACACGGACAAGTCTATTTATGATCCCGGAGCCTCCGTCCTGATAACGGCCGAGATCACGAACGACTCCGGTTCCGCTTACAGCGGCAACGTAAATCTGACCATCTCCCATCTGGAGACAGCGGTGTATACCGCCTCGCAGACGGTCAGCGTAGGGACGGGAGCTTCGACGACGGTGACGTTCCCCTGGACGGCTCCGACGACGGACTTCCAAGGCTACTTCGTCAAAGTGGACGCCGGCACCGCCGGGTCGGGTGCTACGGCGATCGACGTCTCGAGCACCTTCACCAAGTACCCGCGTTACGGCTTCATCAGCGAGATGAGCTCGTCCGAGACATTGTCGCAGAGCCAGGCGAAGGTCGACCAGTTGGCCCAGGACTACCACATTAACGCCTGGCAATTTTACGACTGGATGTACCGCCATGAGAAAATGATCAAAAGAACGGGAAGCACGATCGATTCGACGTGGACCGACCTGTTCAACCGGGAGATCTCCTGGCAGACGCTGCAGAATCAGATCTCGGCCGTACACGACGTCGGCGGGTCGGCTCTCGCTTACGCGATGGCTTATGGCGCCCGGGAAGGCTATTCGACGTACGGCATCGATCCGCAATGGGGCATCTACGAGGATGCGGCCCATTCGAACCAGTACGATGTCGACTTCAACAACGGCAAGTATCTGTACATGTTCGATCCGGCGAATACGAACTGGCAGAACTACATCAATTCCGAATACATCGACGCGATCGACACGGCCGGCTTCGACGGTATCCAGGTCGACCAGATGGGACAGCGCGATACGGTGTATACGTACAACGGGACATCGATCGATCTGTCTTCGCGGTTCACCCCCTTCATCAACCAGGCCAAGTCGGCGCTCACGGCGAACGACGCGGAGAAGAACAAGCTGACCTTCAACATCGTGGACGGCACGGTGAACGGTTGGGCGGCGAACGACGTCGCTGCGAATTCGGACGCCGACTTCCTGTTCAGCGAGATCTGGTGGCTCTCGAGCAGCTACGGCCAGCTCAAGAACTACATCGACAGCCTGCGCGCGCAGAGCGACAACAAGGCGGTCGTGCTTGCCGGCTACATGAACTATCAAGAGAATATCGGCACTCGCTATGAAGCGGAGAGCGCAACCTTGACGAGCACGGCGACGAACACGGACCACACCGGCTACACCGGAACGGGCTTCGTCGATCAGTTCGCGACCTCCGGAGACGCGGTGACATTCACGATCAATGCGCCGGAAGCGGGCAAGTATTCGCTTGTGTTCCGCTACGGCAACGCCGGCAGCGCGGCGACCCGCAACCTGTATGTCGACGGCGCGCTCAGCACAACGCTGACGTTCCCGACGCTGGCGAACTGGGACACGTGGTCGCACGAGATCTGGCACCAGGTGACGCTGACGGCGGGATCGCACACGATCAAGCTGGCGTACGATTCCGCCAACACGGGCGCGATCAACCTCGACAGCCTCACGCTCGGCACGTTCGACGAGAACTCGGTTCGCCTGGCGGATGCGATGATGGCGGCAAGCGGGGCATCGCACATCGAGCTTGGCGAAGACGGGCAGATGCTCGCTCACGAATATTATCCGAACAAGAGCAAGAGCGTCCGCAACTCTCTTAAGAACGCGATGAAGGATCAGTACAATTTTATTACCGCGTATGAGAACCTGCTGTATGACGAAGACGTGGTAACGAACGACGCGGGCAACCAATTCGTCACGATGAGCGGAGTGACGACGAGCGGCGACGGGACCGGCAACACCGTATGGAACATCCTGAAGCGGACGCCGGACTACAACATCGTTCATCTCATCAACCTGCTGAATAACGACAACGAGTGGCGCAACAGCGCGAATCAGCCGACGTTCAAGACGAACGTGGCGACCAAGGTATACATCGGCAACGACGAGGCCGTCTCGAACGTCTATGTCGCTTCTCCGGATCTGAACCACGGCGCCACGCAGGAGCTGACGTTCACGACCGGCACGGATTCGAACGGCAAGTACGTATCGTTCACGCTGCCGAACCTGAACTACTGGGACATGATCTACATGAAGCGGACGTTCACGACGCCGACGAACGACCTCTATGAAGCCGAGTCGGCGATCAAGACGAACGTGGCCGTGGATACGGATCATACGGGCTATTCCGGCTCCGGCTTCGTCGATCAGTTCGAGACGGCGAACGACGGCGTGTCGTTCATCGTCGATATTCCGGAGGACGGAGACTACAAGCTGAAGCTTCGCTACGGCAACGGAGGAAGCGCCGCGACGAGGAACGTCTACATCGACGGCGCCTTGGCAGGCACGGCGAGCTTCGCGAATACCGGCAACTGGGACACGTGGGGAACCGCCGAACTGACCGTCTCGCTGAAGGCGGGCTACCGCAGCGTCGTGGTCTGGTACACCTCGACGAATGCAGGGGCGATCAATCTCGATTATTTGGATATCGATCAGATCGGCGTGACCGATCCCGATCCGGACCCAGATCCAGACCCAGATCCAGACCCGGACCCGGACCCAGATCCGGAGGATGGGAGCGATGATCCGGATGCGGTCGTGACCGGCACGCAGCCAACCGATCGCTCGATCACAAGCCTCTACATGAGCAACTGGGACGATTCGGTCAACCTGTGGATGGCGAGCAAGCTGTCCCAGAACGACACGGGATCGAACGGTCCGCGCATCGGCGAGATGAGAATCGCCAGCGACTATTCGACGAATCAGATCAAGGATTACACGAGCTTCTTCCGCAACGAGACGAGCGGAGTCAAGTACGATCAGCCGAACAATTTTGCCAGCGAAGCCTACTACGACGACGGCGGCATTCTGAGAACGAAGTACCTGCAATACGGAACGAGCAGCATGCCGATCACCGTGAAGAAGAAGTACGCGATGGTTCCGAACGAGGACTTCACCGTCGCGACGATGACCTTCACGAACAACAACTCCACGCCGATCGAATACAACCTGCTGGAGCAGATCCATGCGAACAACAAGTCGATCGGGTCTTCGGATACGACGCACCACGCTTGGTACGACTCGACCCGCAACGCGATGTTCGTCGACATGAGCAGCTCGGGGCAATACTATCTCGCCCTCGGCGCGTTCCAGACGATGGACGGCCACCAGGTCGCCAGCGATACGGTGTCCTCGCTGTCGGCGAGCAATGTGGCCGCGTGGTACACGTTCGACAACGACGGGACGGTCAAGAACAACAACGACGTCTACGCGACCGACATCAGCATGGCGTTCCAGGACCGCTTCACGATTCCGGCGAACAGCTCGGTGCAGCTCAGCTTCGTCGCCTCGGTGCAGCCGACGCTGGCCGCGGCTCAGGCGGCGGTCGACACGGCGCGCGGGCAGACGGCCGCTTACTGGATGACGGAGACGGCATCCCGCTATGACGATTGGATGACGGAAGCCGGCAAGAAGACGGTCGACTTCGACGACAACGGGCTTGACGCGATGTACCGCAGAGGGCTGATCACGATCAAGAACGCGATGAATCCGACCTACGGAGGCATTCCGGCGACGACGAATCCGATCGCCTACGGCTACAAGGTATGGGCGCGCGATTCCGCGGTGACGGCGATGGTTCTCGACCAGGCGGGCTTCCACGAGGAGGCGGAGAAGTACTGGTACTGGCTGGCGGATCGTCAGAGCACGGACGGCTCGTTCAAGACGACGTTCGACTTCTGGACCAATTCGTACGTCAGCTTCGTGGAGCCGGAGCATGATTCGATCGGGATTTTCCTGATTGGGGCCTACCAGCACTACAAGCTGACCGGAGACACGACGTTCCTGAACAACATCTGGACGAAGTATCGCAAGTCCGCCGACTACGTCTGGTCCAATCTCGGTTCGGACCCTTACGGATTAGGCGTCGCCGACTCGAGCATCTGGGAAGAACAGATCGAGTACAACACGTTTACCCAGGCGCTGTACGTGGCGGGGCTGGATGCCGCGCAATACATGGCGAAGGCGAAGGGGCTTCCGGCTGTCGCCGACGACTACAACGGAGCGGCCAGCAAGATCCGCACCAACATTCAGAAGTCGGATACGGAGAGCGTGAAGGGGCTGTGGAATTCTGCGAACGGCTACTTCAACCGGGCGGTGACGACCAGCGGCGGAGCGAACACGCTCGTCGACGGCTCCTCCAATGCGCTGATCGTATTCGGCGTGCTTGACGCCTTGTCCTCCAGGGCCGTCAGCCATGTCAACAAGATCAAGACGAACCTGCAGCATGACAATTACGGAGTGGCGCGCTACGACGGGGATACGTTCTACTATACGTCGCCATGGAGCCCTGCCGGCAACGAAGCGCTCAGCGACGAGCCGTCCTGGCCGCAGATGAGCACGTATGTCGCCCTTAACCACATCTACCGGGGGGAAAATACGACTGCACTCAACTACCTGAAGTGGATCGCGTCGCGAACCGGCGTCGGCTACATGGCGCAAGGGGAATCGGTGTCGCGCATCGACCTGAAGCCGCTTATCAGCACCGCCGTCGAGCCGGTGACGGCCGCCTGGTTTATTCTGGGCGCGCTCACGTACACGGGGCAGGCGGACGTCCGCATCGTCTCGCCGCAGTCGAACGCAGGCGCGTACAAGACGATCAGCGTGACGACGAGCGTGGCGAGCGACCTGTCGCAGTGGAGCAACGTACCGTATTATATGGATGCCAAGCAAGACACGGCTTCGGGCTCCGCCGACACGGACATCGTCCGCGCTTATGTCAGCAACGATGCGAGCAACCTGTACATTCGTCTGAAGAATGCCAGCGGATCGCTGTCCGCCTATGACACCGCTCCGAGGTTCGGCGTCCAGGTGTATGGCACCGACCTCAAGAACGGCACGGCGGCATCGAAGACGACCGGCCTGAACGGCGGCACGCTGGAGCGGGCGATGCAATACATGGTCAGCCGCACGAGCGACAGCGCCGATTATACGAAGTATGGCGTCTCCGGCAGCGCTTGGACATCGGGCGGAACGATCTCCGGCGTCACTGCGCCGCAGTGGAGCGCGACAACCGGCGACATCGAGATTGTCGTTCCGCTGTCCGCCCTGTCCAGCACCGGCTCGGCGGCGACGGGAGACTGGACGTACCTGAACATCGTCCTGTCCCGCCAGGACCCGACGACGCTCGCCTGGTCGGATGACGACCAGATCGCCCTCCACTACCGCGTGACGACGACCGGGGAGACCTGGTACTACGGGAACGCGGAGTAAGGGAGTCGCCTCGCAGGGGGAGCAGTCTCGCTAACGGGAGTGGCCCGTCTCTGCGGGTGCCTTGCAGATGCGGTTCGCCCCTCGCGGCGAGTTGACGCCAAAAAAGTAGTGGATAAATCTGGGTGATTCCTTTATACTGGGACTAACAGTGACGAAGAACGTCCTGATCCGCTCGTTGGAGCGTTTCAGGGCGTTCTTTGTCTATTTTCCGGGAGGGATGATGAGGATGGTTGTGGGAACTGGGGCAGGATTCGGAGCAGGAGCAGGGACAGGAGCGGGATTTGAAGCGGCGCACGGGCAGTTTATTCAGGCGCATCTGGAGAAGAGGAAGGGAGAGCGGAGAGGGAGGCTGGAGAGAGGGCACCGGGAAGCGGAGAAGCTGTTCTGCAAGAATGTCTGGTGGCCTCTGCGCGGCAGCTTCGAGGGACTGCATCCGGAGTATGAGGTGTTCGATTGGCGGGGAATGAGCTTCTTCTGCGACTTCGCGTGGATTACGGGGCAGGTGAAGCTCGTCATCGAGATCAAAGGCTTCGGTCCGCACGTGCGGGATATGGATCGCAAGAAATATAGCAACGAGCTGAATCGGGAGACGTTCCTCACGGCGATGGGACATATCGTCATCTCGTTCTCCTACGACGACGTCGCAGATCGGCCGGAGCTGTGCCGAACGCTGCTGCGAATGGTGCTGAGCCGGTTCCAGACGGAGGCGGGGGAGGCGGAAGGGAAACGAGCATCTATCACCGAGAAGGAGATCGTTCGCTTGGCCCACACGCTTGCGCGCGCAGTGAGGCCGATCGACGTGGTCAGACATCTGGGCGTCAATCAGCGGAGCGCGGTTAAGTATCTGAATTCCCTATGCGAGCGGGGGCTGTTCAGCCCTATTAGAGCCAGCGGCAGCGATCGTATCATGAAGTACGAGCTTCGAGAGAATTCGGCGGAGAAGCTGTGGCGATAATCTCTGAATGAGGCAGCCTTTTGGTGGGGATGAAGCGTTGAGGCTGCCTTACTGGGAGAGTGCGTCCCCTTCCTCCGTGGAGAAGAAGCGCTTCTCTTGGGAGAAGGGGATGAGAAGCAAAAGTACATCTCTTTTTGCTCGATGGGGCTAATTAGAGGCAATGTAATGTAAAAGTACATCTGATTCTGCCGATTTACCGAGAATAGGGCCAATTTGAGAAAATGAAGTGTATTTTTACATCTCTTAGTATCATTTCAAGGGAAATCAGAGAGAAGAGATGTATTTTTGCATCACATGGCTTCCGCACCGATGGGCTGGATGAGTTGTCTGCTTGAGAAGGGAGAGTCGTTCGGCGGACGGAGCGAGGCGGTGGAGGGGGACGGATCAACGTAGGGAGTTAGTCGAAGTCGGGGAACGGGAGAACAAGAGTAATCATCAGCAATGTGCGGGAACGGAACTGAGTAGGGAAGTTAGTCGTAGTCGGGGAACGGGGGAATGAGAGTAATCCTCGGCAATGTGCGGGGGCGGAACAGAGTAGAGGAGTTAGTCGCAGTTGGGGAACGGGGGAACGGAAGTAATCCTCGGCAATGTGCGGGGGCGGAACGGAGTAGAGGAGTTAGTCGCAGTCGGGGAACGGGAGAACGGGAGTAAGCTTCAAGCAACAAACACTCCCCGGGGAGGCGTGTCCTCGGGGAGTGGAGCTCGCTTAACGGTACCGCTTCAGGAACTCGACCGCCTTGGCGATGTCGCGGGCGGGGTCGGCGCCGACTTCGCGTTCGATGGTGAGATAGCCGCCGAAGCCGATGTCGGCGAGCGCCGCGAGGTAGGCGTTCCAGTCGACGGAGCCTTCGCCGAGCGGCACTTCGCGGAAGTAGACGCCGGATTCGACCTGCATGGCGAGCTTCTCGTGGTCCATCGGCTCGAAGCCGAGCGCGCCGTAGATGTAGCGCGGGTCAACCTCCTGCAGCCGGATGCCGTCCTTCGCGTGGGTGTGCACGATGTAGTCGCGCAGCGTGTACACGCCCTGGACGGGATCGTCGCCGGTCACCATAACGAGGTTGGCCGGGTCGTAGTTGACCGAGACGCCGTTCGTGCTCAGCGTATCGAGGAAGCTCTTCAGCCGGGCGGACGTCTCCGGTCCGGTCTCGATCGCGAAGTAAGCGTTCAGGCTGCTTGCGTAAGTGCTGAGTTCTTCGCAGGCGGACTGCATCGCTGCATAGACGGCGCTGCTTGGGTCCTCCTGCACGATGCCGATGTGCGTCGTCACGATGTTCGTGCCGAGCTCGACGGCCAGATCGAGAATGCGCTTCGACTTCTCGATCTTCCAAGGGTTCTCGCGGGCGTCTTGGAAGCCGTGGCCGCCGAGATCGCCGACGAGCGCGGAGATGCGCAGTCCGTGCGAGTCCAGCTCATCCCGAAGCTCGCGGATACGGGCCTTGGTAATAACGGCGGGGTCCATCTCGCCGCTCACCGCATAGATCTGAACGCCGTCGGCGCCGACTTCCTTCGCCTTGCGCAGCCCTTCGCTGACGCCGACGCGGAAGCTGTCCACGATGACGCCGATCGGATTCGTTATTGGAACCATGATTGGGAACACTCCTTTGCTTCGCATATCAGAAAGTCATACCGCTCAATCGCCGGATACCAACTGGAAACCGTCGGATACCGCCAGATACCAGGAATTTATGTGAAATTTCATATTCGTGCAGCGTGATATTGGGCAGGTTGGACGATTGGGCAGGTTGGACGATTTTATGTGAAAAATAACATACATAGAGAAAATTACGGCTCGAGTTGCCGCATGTATGCTAAAAATCACATAAAACGTCGCGATTCCCGCTCATTCCCGCCAATGAATGTGAAAAACCACATAAAATCGCAACCGACACCCTGACAGTAATGGTTAAACTTCGTTCCAGATCCGGCGCGCGTTGTCCAGCCCGAGCCGCGCTCCGAGGCGGCAAGGCTCGAGCCCTTCGAATTCGAGCGACAGATAGCCGTCGTAGCCGGACGCCTTCACGACTCGCAGCACCTCGCGGGTGTCGATGTCGCCGTGGCCGAAGATCGCTCCGCGCAGGTGATTGCCGGCCGCCGTCGGGAACCAGCCTTCGCCGGGGCGCACGTTCTCCGCGCGCACGTAGAAGTCCTTCAAGTGAACGATCGACGCACTCGCGATCGTACGCTTCACCGCGGCGACCGAGTTCTCGTCCGCGCACAGGAAGTTGCCGATGTCGAGCGTCAGTCGGAAGTTCGGATGACTGGCGGCATCGATCAGCGCAAGCACGCGCTCGCTGCCTTGCATGAAGTAGCCGTGGTTCTCCAGGCTGGTGACGACGCCCCGCTGCTCCGCGTATTCGGCGATGCGGCGGCAGGCGGCCGCGAGCTTCGGAAGCTCGCGCTGGAAGCGCTCCGTCGACGTGTCTTCTCCGAACGCGACGTCGTGGCGCATCTTCTTCGCACCGAGCGCGGCGGCGATGTCGACTTCCTTCATGACGCGGGCGATCTCGGCTTCATAGGCCTCTTCGTTCTCCGTGTCGAACTCGGCCCGGATCGCGTAATTCGAGATATCGATCCCCCTTGCCGAGGCTCGCTCCTTAATCTGCTCGATAAGCGAAGGCTCTCCCGTCAGATCGTACCCGATCGGGACAATCTCGACGTGTTCTCCCTCATGATCGGCGATCCAGTCGATGACGTCCAGAACGGTCATCTCGCCCGCGTTCAGAGCGCCTTGCAGGCTGTACGTGCTAAGTCCAAGCTTCATTGGGATAAGTCTCCTTCCGTTCAACGAGTCTCAATCAGTCCAGCCGGATCTCGATGCCCTTCTCGGCCGACTCGTACACCGCGCGAAGCATCTTCATGACGGCGACGCCGTCCTCGACCGGGCTGAGCGGCTCCGTTCCGTTCTGAACGGAGGCGACGAAGTGGGCGATCTCCTCCTGGAAAGCCTTCGCGAAGTTGAAGCCCTTGTCGTCGGTCTGGGGAGCGATGTTCACCATAATGTCGTGCTTCTCGGTCGCGATCTTCACTTCCGGGTCGACCTCGAAGCCGCCCTTCGTGCCGAACAGCTTGACGAACGACTCGTCCTTGCTGGCGTGCAGCGTGAAGCTGACATCGACGAGCAGCGAGGCTCCGTTCTCGAAGCGGATGACCGCGTTCGCCAGATCCTCGACGGTGTTCAGCGACGCATCGTAGTCCGCCGCCTTGTAGAAGCTGAGCCCCTGCACATTCGAACGGTTGCCCAGCTTATGGTACACATTGCCGCTGACCGATACCGGCTTCGGCTTGCCCATCAGGTACCAGATCAGATCGATGACGTGCACGCCGATGTCGATCAGCGGACCGCCGCCGGAGCGGGCGACGTCGGCGAACCAGCCGCCCGGATTGCCGAGGCGGCGAAGGTTGGATGCCTTCGCGTAATAGAGCTCCCCGAACTCGCCGAGCTCGGCGAACCGCTTCAACAACTGGGCGTTCGGGTCGAAGCGGCGAACGAAGCCGACCTGCAGGATGCGGTCCGACGAGCGGACGGCTTCCTGGACGCGCAGAGCTTCCTCGACCGTCCGGCTGAGCGGCTTCTCGACGAGCACATGCTTGCCGGCGCGAATCGCCTGGATTGCGAGGTCGGCGTGCGTGTTGTTCCAGGTGCAGATGCTGACCGCATCGATCTGAGGATCGGCGAGCAGCTCGGAGACATTCGAATAGCTTCGTTCCGCGTTGTATTTCCGTGCGGTCTCGGCGGCGCGTTCCGCGTTCATGTCCGCGACGGCGACCAGCTTGACATCCGGGTGGGCGGCATAGGCGTCCAAGTGTGCGAACGAGATCGAACCGGTGCCGATGACGCCGATATTGACGGTTTTTGCCACGTGTAATCGCTCCTTATCGGGTTTGCTTCTCTCACAAGGTAATATAGAATGAATAGAGGAATAGAGCCATGAACGGTCATGCTGAACTTTTGTAAAATCGTGCGACAGGAGGTGAGGGACTTGGACAAATCCCCGATGCTTCGAGAAGAGATGGATATGCCGGACCCGCTGTTCCCGATGAAGATTCACCGCAATCGCTTCGGCAAGTCCGGCCAGACCACATTCCCTAACCACTGGCACGCGCATCTGGAATTCATCCATGTCATGGAAGGCGAAGCGCGGTTCACGTGCAACGCCGAGCAGTACGACGCGAAGCCGGGAGACATCTTCGTCTTCAACAGCACGGACCTTCACTACGGCATTACTCTGTCCGAGAACGTGTTCTATTACGCGATCATCATCGATCCCGTTCTGCTGCACAGCCGCACGGTCGATGCGGTGGAGACGAAGTACATCGCTCCGATCGCGAGCAGCCGGCTTCGCTTCGCGAACAAGGTGTCCGACGATCCGCTTGTTCGGGAGAGCCTGACTTCGCTGATCGAGGAGTTTTTCGGCGAGGCGTTCGGGTACGAGCTGGCCGTCAAGTCCTGGATCTATCGTCTGCTGACCGCGCTGCTTCGCCATCACGTCGCTGTACAATTTTCCCATGAGGAGTATTCGTCCCGGCTTCGCAAGCTCGAGAGGATCGACCCGGTGCTGCGCCACATCGAGGAGCATTACTCGCGCAAGCTGTCCGTCGAGGAGCTGGCCGCCGTCGCGAAGATGAGCCGGTACCACTTCGGACGGACGTTCAAGGAGCTGACGGACCGTTCGGTGACCGACTACATCAACTTCGTGCGCGTCAATCGCAGCGAGTTCGACCTTCGCCATTCGGACAAGACGATCACGGAGATCGCGCTCACCCACGGGTTCCACGATGTCTATTACTTCAGCCGCCTGTTCAAAAGCTACAAAGGTGTCCCCCCCACCGCACTGCGCAAAACGAACTAAAGGTACGTACAAGTTCTCGCGTATGCTATAATGAGCCTATCAACTTCGTCCGAGGTGAATGGCTTGAGTTCGCAGTCCCCGAAATACTTGAAGCTTAAAGAAGAGATCGTCTCCTGGATCGCCGGCGGGCGCTACCGTCCGGGGGACAAGCTGCCCTCGGAGAACGAATTGTCCGATCAATTCGGCCTGAGCCGTCAGACGGTGCGCCAATCGATCGGCGAGCTGGTGCAGGAGGGCTGGCTGTCGCGCGAGCAAGGCAAAGGCACGTTCGTCTCGCGGCTGTCGGGGGAACGGAGATCCGCCGGCGGCAATCGCACGGTCGGGATGATGACGACTTATATATCGGATTATATTTTTCCATCTATTGTTAGGGGCGTGGAAGCCGCGCTGAAGGAGCAGGGCTACCGGCTGCTGCTCTCGAGCACCGACAACCGCAAGGACCGGGAGCGGGAGAGTCTGGAGATGATGCTGAGCCAGGGCGTGTGCGGCCTCATCGTCGAACCGACGCGCAGCGCGGAGGGCAACCCGAACTTCGATGCTTATATGGCGATGCAGTACCACGACATTCCGCTGCTCATGATCAACGAGCGATACCCGGATCTCGACTGCCCGGTCGTGAAGCAGGACGACGAGGCGGGCGGGCGCGCGGCGACGGACCATCTGCTCTCGCTCGGGCATCGGAGGATCGCCGGCTTCTTCAAGACGGACGACCTTCAGGGCGTGAATCGGATGAAGGGGTTCGTGCGGGCGCACCGGGAACGGGGAATCCCCGTCGATCCGGAGCTTATCGTCCGCTACGAGACCGAGCAGAGGGAGACGCTGCCCGCCTCGGTGCTTCGCGAGTGGCTGGGCCGACCGGATCGGCCGAGCGGCATCGTCTGCTACAACGATCAGTTGGCGGTGGCGCTGCTCGACATCGTGCGGGAAGCGGGGCTGCGCGTGCCGGAGGATCTGTCGATGATCGGCTACGACGATTCGTTCCTGGCGACGGCGACGGAGATCAAGCTGACGAGCGTGAACCATCCGAAGGAGGAATTGGGGGAAAAGGCGGCCGGGCTGCTCATCTCCATGCTGGAGGCGGGGGCGCGGCAGGATGACGAGGGCTGGCTGTTCGTTCCGCAGGTTGTGGCTCGGCAATCGACGGCGCCTCCGGCGTAAGGAACAGGCAGCAGGGAGGCGGCAGGACGCTCGGCGTTCTGTCGCTTCTTGTCTCAGTGGTGCTTATCGTCTCAGTGGCGCTTCTTGTCTGAACAGGTGAACGTTATTGAACGGACCTCTCGACATACATGTACGTACAAGTGTATAATGGAAGCGGATTCGAATGCGGACGTTTTGCAGGATGTTTGAAGGACGTTTTAAGGCTGGCTTGAAGGACGGCTCGAAGGATTAAGGACTTTATAACGGTTATGCGGGAAGGGATGGATGCAAGTTGTTGGAGCAATTGAAGATGAGCGTGTGCCAAGCGAATGCGGAATTGCCGGCTTACGGTCTCGTTACGTTCACGTGGGGCAATGTCAGCGGCTTCGACCGGGAGTCGGGCCTTATGGTCATCAAGCCGAGCGGGGTTCCTTACGAGGAGCTGACGCCGGAGCAGATGGTCGTCCTCGATCTGGACGGCAACGTTGTCGAAGGCAATCTGCGTCCGTCTTCGGACACTCCGACCCATCTTGCCTTATATAGAGCATGGCCGGGCATCGGCGGGATCGTGCACACGCACTCCTCCTGGGCGACGATCTGGTCGCAGGCGGGCCAAGGCATTCCGGCGCTCGGAACGACGCACGGCGACTACTTCTACGGCACGATTCCGTGCACGCGGGCGATGACGGCGGAGGAGATCAAGGGCGAGTACGAGCTTGAGACGGGCAATGTCATCATCGAGACGTTCAAGGGAATCGACCCGAAGGCGGTGCCGGGCGTGCTCGTGTTCAGCCATGCGCCGTTCGCGTGGGGCAAGGACCCGATGGACGCGCTGCACAACGCGGTCGTGCTCGAGGAAGTGGCGAAGATGGCATATCATACGCGCCAACTGAACGGCGGCATTCCGTCGATGCAGCAGGAGCTGCTCGACAAGCACTACCTTCGCAAGCACGGAGCGAACGCCTACTACGGCCAGCCGGGCAAGGAGCACTGAGCGCAGAACGGTTTGAAGCGGAAAATAAATACTTACTATAAATAAGCACTAAGCACAATGGGAGGAATGGACGATGAGCAAGAAGTACGCCATCGGCGTCGACTATGGAACGCAGTCCGGTCGCGCCGTGCTTGTGGATCTGGCGAACGGTCAGGAGATCGCGGATCATGTGACGCCTTATCCGCACGGGGTCATCGACGAGGAACTGCCGGTATCCGGCATTAAGCTGGAGCACGACTGGGCGCTTCAGCATCCGGACGATTACATCGAAGTGCTGCGCAAGTCGGTTCCGGCGGTGCTCGCGGCATCGGGCGTGGCGGCGGACGATGTCATCGGTCTGGGCATCGACTTCACGGCGTGTACGATGCTGCCGGTGGACGCGGACGGAACGCCGCTCTGCCTGAAGCCGGAGTGGGAGCGCAATCCGCACGGCTGGGTGAAGCTGTGGAAGCATCACGCGGCGCAGGACGAGGCGGATCGCTTGAATGCCATCGCGGCGGAGCGCGGCGAGAAGTTCCTCCCGCGCTACGGCGGCAAAATCTCGTCGGAGTGGATGATCGCCAAGGTGTGGCAGATTCTCGACGAGGCGCCGGACGTGTACGAGGCGGCGGATCGGTTCACCGAAGCGACCGACTGGGTCATCTCGCAATTGACAGGTCAATTCGAGACGGGCGAGTTCGTGCGCAACAGCTGCACGGCCGGCTACAAGGCCATCTGGCACAAGCAGGAGGGGTATCCGAGCAAGGAGTTCTTCGCCGCGCTTGATCCTCGGCTTGAGAATTTGGTCGAGACGAAGCTGCGCGGCGACATCAAGCCGCTCGGCACGAAGGCGGGCGAGCTGACGCCGGCGATGGCGGAGCTGACCGGCCTTAAGGCAGGCACGGCGATCGCGGTCGGCAACGTCGACGCGCATGCGGCCGTTCCGGCGGTAGGCGTCGTGGACGAAGGCAAGCTCGTCATGGCGATGGGCACGTCGATCTGCCACATGCTGCTCGGCACCGAAGAAGTCGAAGTCGAAGGCATGTGCGGCGTCGTCGAGGACGGCATCATCCCGGGGTACAAGGGCTATGAAGCGGGGCAATCGGCGGTCGGCGACATCTTCGAATGGTTCGTAGAAGAAGCAGTGCCGGCGTATGTGAAGGAAGCGGCGGAGAAGGACGGCGTCGGCATTCACCAATGGTTGACCGAGCGCGCTTCCGCATACAAGCCGGGTGAATCCGGTCTCGTGGCGCTCGACTGGTGGAACGGCAACCGCTCCGTGCTCGTGGACACGAACCTGACGGGCGTCGTCGTCGGCTACACGCTGCTGACGAAGCCGGAGGAGATGTACCGCGCGCTGCTCGAAGCGACGGCTTACGGCACGCGGACGATCATCGATGCTTTCCATAACAACGGCGTTCCGGTGCATGAAGTATACGCCTGCGGCGGCTTGCCGCAGAAGAATCGCCTGCTGATGCAGATCTACGCGGACGTGACGAATCGCGAGATCAAGATCGCGGACTCGAAGCAGACGCCGGCGGTCGGCGCGGCGATGTTCGGCGCGGTCGCAGCGGGCAGCGCGAAGGGCGGCTACGACAGCGTCGTCGACGCGGCGAAGGCGATGGCGCGCGTGCGTGAGGAGACGTTCAAGCCGATCCCGGACAACGTCGCGGTGTACGAGCGGCTGTACCAGGAGTACCGCACGCTGCACGACTACTTCGGCCGCGGCGCGAACGACGTCATGAAGCGCCTGAAGGCTCTGAAGGACGAAGTGTCGAAGGAATAGGCAGCGTTAAATCAAGGCGATGTTGGAATTAAGGTGAGGTTAAACGCAAGGCGGCTTTACAATGAAGATAAAGGTCGGCACGGGGCTACCCGGCCGACCTTTTTTTGTCATTTTAGGTTGGCCGGGGTCCGGCATATGCGGCGAAGTTGGCGTGTTGCCGGCAGCGTCGATGGGGAGCGGGAATTTATGTGAAAAACAACTATGACAACATGAGTGTTGTCACCCCCTACCATGAAAATTTGCCGTATACGGCCATCCGCAGTGATGAAAAGCCAACTGCGGAAAGGCAGGAGGAGCGGAGTTAGTAGAGAAACCCGTACAACGAAGCTCCGAAGGGGCGGTAGGAGAGGAAGATGTGCGAGAAACCCGTACAACGGAGCTCCGAAGAGGCAGTTGGAGAGGGAGATGAGCGGAAAACCCGCCTATCGACTGTTCGTTCCACTTGCCATCCCGCCCGGCATCGCTTCCAACTCCCCCAGGCGTCTATTCCCTCTGGCGGCATTAGGTCTCTTCTCCCTTTCGTTCAGGATAAGGAGGTGCAAAGGGAATTGGCTGTCCTAAGACCCAAGGGCATGATCGGCAAGCGGAGGTTCCTGATCCAAGGGGAGAAGAGGAATAAGGGTTCAGAAGGGGGATAGCGACTCTATCCACCATAATATAGAAATAAACTCACCGACTCGCCAACTCACCAACATGCCGACCGCGTCGGGACGGTGCTAGACGGTGGTGGGACTTTTCTGTCTAAATCCGGTACAGACCGCCATTAGCGAGACTTAATTTTCGTATTAAACCACACAAAACACCTCGATCGATGCAGAGTCTGGGGTGATGAATGTGAAAAACCGCATAAAAAGCAGGGGCCGCCCTGAAGTTTTACGACTTCCGAGGTGGCCCCATCTGTTTATTGAAGGATTGTGTTAGTTAGTTTCTTGATCAGCTTGCCCGGTTTGGGCAGACTGAGCGGCTTGATCCGCTTGCCAATCCAGAAGGCGCAGGATCAGAGTGAGCGCTTCGGCGCGGGTAGCCGGGGCGGACGGATCGAACTTGTTGCCGTCCTTGCCTTGGATCAGGCCGGCGGCGACCGCCGCCGCGACGGCAGGCTTCGCCCAGTCGGCGACGAGGTCCGAATCCGCGAAGTCGAGGGACAACGCATCCGTCGGGGCGGGGAGATTGGCTGCGCGGGCGATGATGATCGCCAGCTCAAGCCGGGTGATCTTCTTGTCCGCACGGAAGGAGCCGTCCTCGTAGCCCAGAATCCAACCGGCTGCGTTGGCGGCCGCTACGGAGTCTCTCGCCCAAGCGGGAATCGAGGACAGATCCTTAAGCGTGCCGGAAGACGAACCGCCGTTCGATAGGGCCGGCTTCAGCGCGCGGGCGAGGAACACCGCGAATTCGGCGCGGCTGACATCGGCGTTCGGACGGAAGGAGTTGTCGGCGAAGCCCTTGGCGATGCCGAGATCGACCGCGCGTCCGATTGCTTCGCGAGCCCAATTGCTGGCGACATCCGTGAACGTCGTCGTCTGCGGTTGGCTTCCGGACGAGCCGGAGTTGCCGTTGTTCGAAGTGTCGGTTCCGTCCTCTTCCTGAGTATCTTCATCCGGCTGAGGGTCAGGTGTTGTCGACGGACCAGGAGTATACGTCGAAGTAATCATGGATGCCTGGAACGTTGAGCCGGCCCGCTCAAGCTCAGCCAGCGATGCATCGATAACCGCCTGCGAAGAGCTCTTGTCCGCAACGGCCCGAGCGGCTTCGATCGCGGCTGCGAACGCGGTCTTCGAGCTGAGGCTGTAATTGCCGTAGCTGCTTCCTACCACCGCGTTGTCGTGCAGAGTCTGCGCTTCGGCGATCTTGGCTTGCAGCGCAGTGTTGTCGCCTGCCGGAATCTCCGCATTCTCAAGGGCGTCCAAAGCGGAGTTTAAAACGGAGAATTGCTGGCCGATCTCGATGTCGCTCGCTTCCCGCGCCAGAAGCTGTTCGGTTGCCGTAATCGCGGCTTCCAGACTGTCGCGGGCGTCAGCCGGATATTGGCCGGCATCAATGCCGGCGACTGCGGCTGTCAGGGCCGCTTGAGCTTCGGCGAGGAGCGTCTGCAGATCGGACGGGTCTCCGGACGGAATGACTGCCGCCACGAAGGCCGTTCTGGCTGCGGCCAACGCTGCCAGCGCCTCGTCGGACTTCTCCTGCGTGCCGTCAGCGTCGGAGGCAGGCTGGCCGGCAGCGGAGACTGCCGCGGCGAAGGCCGAGATCGCTCCGGTGGAATATTGGCCGGGAGAGATGCCTGCTGCCGCCCCGCCGAGGAGCGCGGAAGCGGAGAGATAGGCGTCCGCCAACGCTCCGTTGTCGACATTGTTGAAGTTCAGCACGATGTCGTTTGTCTGCGTAGCGGACGTGTCCGCATCAAGCGTGGTTGCCCGAACGGCAATAGTCCTCTTTTCCTCCGAATAAGGAAGCAGAACGATCCGGTAGTTATCGGTCGTGTTCGAGTATAGTACATCCGCATCCTCGTACTGCCCGCTCTCGTTCTTCCATTGAAGCGATGGAAGATGAGCGCTGTCGCGAATGACCAGAACCGCGAAGCTCTCTCCGTCCTTCGTCCCCAGATAAGCCGGAGATTCGAAGTGCGAGTAAGCCTTGGCGAATTCGCCGCTTGTTGCATCCGCGGCCGAATAATAAACCGTCTCACGTTCCGCAGAGAGGAATGCGTTCACGGCCGTCCCAAGCGCTGTCGAGGCGCCCGAGATATTCAGCTTCGTCGCAGAGAGACGATTGCCGACAACGGCTGCTGCGTCGATTGCGCTCTTGAGCGACGCCAGGGCGTCATCTCCGTAGCGGCCCGAGAGATCGCCATCCTTCGCGCGCTCGTATAGCTCGGTCGCGTCCGCGATCTCATCGTTGAGAGCGGCGAGCCGATAGCCATTGAGACTCAGATAGACGGTCTTCGTCGTTCCGGGATCGCTCGCCAAAACATAGCTGAAGCTGAGGATGCCGCTGTTGACTGCGGTGGAACCAGTCGCGATCTGGGTCTGAAGCTGAATGGTATACGATGGAGCGCTGGTGTCCTCGGCAACCTTTAACGGGGTAATGTTAGTGTCGATAAAGGTGTTCGTTCCGTCGGTACTTGGACGCTTGTAGGCCAACGAAGAGAAATTCGAGGCGGGAGCATTCAACGTAACATTCGCATATTCCTTCTTGGTGTTGACTTGCAGAATCGTCGCATTCGGCGAGAACAAGGAAGCTTGTGCAGAGATCGTCGCATCGGAAGCCACCGAATCGAGCACAATCAGGTTCGTCGAGCTGCCTTGAATGATATTGGCGAGTGCATTCTGCAGTGCCGTATTCGCGGTCGTCGTCTGAGCGTCTACCTGCTTCTGTGTTGCATAAACGTTGCCTGCAACCGTCAGCGAGGTGTTCAGAGTACTGGTTATCGCTGTGGCATAGCTCGATGGCATCTCGCCGACCGCGTAGATGTTGACATTGCCTGAAGCGGCGCCGTAAACCTTGATTGTCGGCTGGAACGCTTGCAACTGGGCGATCGCTTCCTGCAGCGACGACTTGTCGACGCTGACCCGGAGCGCTTCGAAGTCGGCCAGCGCTCTGGCAAGAGAGTAATATTCGAGCGTGATTTGCTCAGTCGTCGCTTCCGCATCTCCCGCCAATTCTTCGGCTTGGTCGATGGCGACCTTCAATCCTGCGCGGGCGCCGGGAATATAAGCGCCTTCCCAGTAGCCGTCTGCGGAATCATCGTACACGGTCGTCGCCACGGAGATTTGTTCCGTCAACGCGGCGAGATCCACATCCGGCCCCGTTGGTTGCTCGCTCTGATTGACAGGAACGAGAGGAAGATCGCTTGTGTCGATTCTTACTTGCGCATTGTACCAATGGTCGTAGGCGGGATATTCGATGATGCAATCGCTTCTATTGCCGGTTGGACATTGACCATCCGGATAAGCGGAGCTGGTGTCAACATATAAATCCTTGACTACGATATGCATCAGCACGGTCTGGTCGACCAACAGATTGTTGATCGTGAAGATGACCGTACCGTAATAGCCTGCGACCAGCTTCGACTCCAACTCTGGGCCTCGAATACTGTAGCCTGACGCTACGTCCACGACTTGGGCTGTCGCGAAGTTTTCTGTCTGCGTGTTCGTAGTGGCGCCGGGCTTCAGGGAGCCCCAATATTCAAACCAATCATAGTTGTTGAACGTGAAAGCCAGCTTGTAGCTGCCGTTCGAAGCGATCAGCTTGCCGGTGGGTGACTCAACGTATTGTTGGGCATACGAGGTGCTATCCTTCCCGTTCTCCAAGATCGTGAACGGAACTTCGTATTCCCCATCCGCCAATTGAACGGCAGGGAACGCCGCCGCTTCCGCATGCTTCCCTCCGGGAACAAGCAGAGCGACAATCATGGCGAATACAAGGGATAAGGCAATCAGGCGTTGCAAGGATAATGCGGTCGATCGGGTAATAGACACGTATAAACTCTCCTCTCTTGAATGGGCTGCACTGCCGACGTCCGCACTCGGGAGTCTTCCCGGCACGCGCAAGCGGCAAGGAGGCCGACGCGAGGCCGGTCTCCTTGCCGCTTGCGCGACGGAGCTTATGTCCGGCGCGCAGCTATGGGATTGAACCGGCGGCCGCCTTCAGGCCGCCGGTCAAGCAGTTAATGCAGTTACAGCACTTTAAATCTTAAATCGAATCAACCGGCGAGCGGTTACGCCCACTCGAACTCGATGTCATACGTCGCGTTGTACAAGCCGAACACGGTTACGGCGATCTTGGCCTTCGTGTTGGACGTGAAGTCATAGATCGGGAACGTGAAGTTCTTCACGCTGCCGGAAGTTGTTCCATAGTACGTCGTGTAGGTCAAGCCGCCATCGTTGGAGATGCTCAGCGAGTTGACGCTGTACAGGATCGATGTCGTGAAGCCGAGCGTCGTCGTGTAGCCGTCCGTGTCGACGGAAGCGGGCTTGACGGCATAATCGTCGGCCATCGACGTCTGCGTCGGATCGTCGCCCTTCACGATCGTGTAATCCTGGGCCGTAGCCGCGGCAGCCGAGCCGATCATCATAACGACAGAGAGAACCAGGGCCATGAGCAGAGCGGGAATTCCTTTTTTCAACGTGAAAGACATCATCGATACACTCCTTTAGGATTAAATTTAGTAAGACGGCGAGCCTACAGCTTAAACGACAGTGCGGCGGACAACAGGACCGGGCCGGGATGCTCCCCGGCGGTCTACTCCCGAGCGTTCCGTATGTCTGGCTGCGTTCTGTGCACGACCCTCCTCCATATAGAAACTCCAGGCGGGAACGACGAAGAGTATGGACAATTCTCGCTTAATTGACTATGATAATCATTATCAACTAAGCTCAGATCGATTGTAAGTTTATTCAAGTGGATATGTCAACACAATTTTCCAAAAGAATAAGTATTTTCAAATTAAAATAAGTTTAATTAACGTTGAATGGGCGCCCGATTCCCGCGATATAAGCTGAACGAATGAATTTAGCCCAGCAAGTTACAAACCATCAAGTTAAAACCGCACAGCGATGCGGATTGGAAGCTCTTGACCCGCCGCCGTATTGAGCGAATAAGCATGAAATTCCGAGTACATTCCGTGTCCAGCCGCGTTTCTGCCGAATAACCACCGATATGTATGCGAAATTTCACATTCGTAGGCCGTCGCAGCCGCGAATCCGCCGAATGTATGCGAAATTTCACATTCGCAGGCCGCCGCAGTCGCGAATCCGCCGAATGTATGTGAAATTTCACATTCGCAGGCCGCCGCAGTCGCGAATCCGCCGAATGTATGTGAAATTTCACATTCGCAGGCCGCCGCAGCCGCGAATCCGCCGAATGTATGCGAAATTTCACATTCGCAGGCCGCCGCAGCCGCGATTCCGCCGAATGTATGCGAAATTTCACATTCGCAGGCCGATCCAGCCGCAATTCCGCCGAATGTATGTGAAATTTCACATTCGTAGGCCACCGCAGCCGCGAATCTGCCGAATGTATGCGAAATTTCACATTCGCAGGCCGCCGCAGCCGCGAATCCGCCGAATGTATGCGAAATTTCACATTCGCAGGCCGCCGCAGCCGCGAATCCGCCGAATGTATGCGAAATTTCACATTCGCAGGCCCCGCCTGCGCCCAGAGCGGGCCAATACGCATGAAATTCCGGCTACATGTCGGAATCCGCGTCAACATGGCGCGTGGCATCGGAACGGCGGCGCACGGTCGCCGCCAATTCCAAACGCCGATGCCGCGGATACACGGAGGGACAAGCGGGGGACATTCGCCCGATAGCCGTTCGTCCCGTACTCTGGTAGGATAAGGAGAGAGAGCAACCTATCATCAGGGCAAAGGAGCGGGTTCGCGATGGGAGAGAAGGGATGGAGACGAGCGGCGGCGGCCGGTGTCGCGATTGCGGTGCTGACTGCGGGGTGCGCCATTCCGCAGGGGCAGCCGGGGGCGGCGGAGGTGGCGGCGGCGACGAGCGGGACGGCATCGGCAACGCTGGTGTCGACGATCCAGAAGCAGCTTAACGCCCGCAGCGAGGCATTCTCCGTTCAGGTGTCCGGGAGCGCATCGGCTTCGGTGAAGGCGGTTGACGAGGCTTTCGAGGCGGCGATGAAGCTGGACGACTACGTGAATTATACGGTCAAGTCCTACAACTACAACTCCAAATCCAACGGCAAGACGGCAACGGTCTCCATCAAGGTCGTCTACTGGGAAAATGCGACGCAATCCGCCTACGTGGCCAAGCGTTCCAAGGAGATTCTCGCGGAGATCATCAAGCCGGGCATGAACGCTCATCAGAAGGTCAAGGCGGTTCATGACTGGATTCTGCTTAACGTGGCGTACGATCGCACGCTCAAGAAGCACTCCGCCTACGATGCGCTGGCCTCCGGCACGGCGGTGTGCCAGGGCTATGCCTCGCTCGCCTATCGGCTGCTCAAGGACGCGGGGGTGGAGGTGCGGATCGCGGAAGGGACCGTCTCGACGGGAGCGCACGCCTGGAATCTCGTCAAGCTGGACGGGGCGTGGTACCATCTCGACACGACGTTCGACGATCCGGTTCCCGACGTGAAGGGGAGAACGACGTACTCGTACTACCTGTTGACCGATGAGCAGATCAAACGGGACCATAAGTGGACGCAGACCTATCCCGCCGCGACGACGTCCTATCAGAAGACGGTGGCGGCGCTCAAGGCGAAGGACGCTTCCAGGCAAGTGTTCTATTCGAATCTGGAAGAGGCGGTCGGCTACAAGTATCTTCTGGCGGACAACTCGGCCTCGACTGTCCAGGAATTCGCGCTGCGGATCAAGGCGGCCATCAAGGCGGGCAAGACGACGGTCAAGGTTCGTTATGTGCACGGAGCCGGCAAGAAGCTCGATCTGCAGCAACTGCTCGACGCGGTGCCCGCCCTCACCTCCATCCAGACGAGCACGAGCTCCTTCCCTCTCGGCAACGCGGACGACGCGCTTGTAACGATAACGTTCGAGACTTGACTCGCGGCCCGACTTGGCGACCGCAAGCTTGAACTAACGGAGGAGACGGAGACGCGCAATGACGAGAACGATCCTGGTCGTCGACGATGATCGAGACATCGTCCGGCTGATCGCCGACGGCCTGAAGTACGAGCAATTCGAGGTGCGCTGCGCCTGCACGGGCCCCGAGGCTCTGGAGGAGATGCGAAGCGGCGCCGTCGACTTCGTTGTCCTGGACATCATGATGCCGGGGATGGACGGGCTCGAGGTGTGCCGGTTGATCCGCGAGCAGTATTCGACTCCGCTCCTGTTCCTGAGCGCCCGCGACCGCGAGATGGATAAAATCATCGGGCTCGAGATCGGAGCCGACGACTATATGACGAAGCCGTTCAGCGTCCATGAGCTGACCTCCCGGGTCAAAGCCCACTTCCGCCGTACGGAACGCCTGCACCGGGAATGGGAGAGCCGGCAGGAGGAGGCGCACGGTCCGGGTCCCCTGCTCCGCGCCAAGGGGGCGCTCGAATTGAACGAGGCGACCTACGAGGCCCGTCTGCAGGGCGGCAAGCTCGACCTGTCGACGAAGGAATTCCAAATTCTCCTCTACCTGTTCGACCACCCCAACCAGGTGCTGACGAGAGAGCAGATCTATGCCAGCGTGTGGGGAGACGAGTACGGGGACATGAACACGGTCACGGTCCATATCAAAAACATCCGCAAGAAGCTGGGAGCCTTCTCCGAGTGCATCCGGACGGTGTGGGGCGTCGGCTATAAGCTCGCTCCGGAAGGGCTGCGGCCATGAAGCTCAGGTGGCGGCTGCCGATTCTGTTCTCGATTCTCGTCATCGGCCTGACGGCGCTGATCGCCGTGTACATCCGGACGTACGTCATCGGGAGCGTCTTCTCGAACGTGAAGGAGCTGCGCGAGGAGCGCCAGGCGGTAGAGGAGTCGATCCGGACGGAGGCGGAGCGGCTGTATCCCGACACGGCGGCGATCGAGAGCTACGTCTCCAGGCTAAATGCGGGAGGCGGCGTGACCGTCGGCTTGTACGACTCGGGCTTCGAGCCGATCGGGTATGACCCTTGGGCCGGCGACGGGGCGGACAGGCTGGACCGGCAATGGTACCAGGTGAAGGACGGCGAGGGCAGAACGGCTCTGATGCTCGGCATCCTGAGCCCGGTGAAGCCGAGCGACGTCGTGCTGGCTCCGGCGTTCGAGCAGGTGTTTATCATTCTGCTCCTATGCTTGTCCGTCATCTTCGTCGGCATGGCGCTGCACCTTCACCGCCTGATCACGAAGCCGATCCAGCGGCTGAACAATCGGCTCGGCGGCATTCGGGCGAGGTCCCTGGGCCGTCCGCTTGCGACCTGCCGCAAGGACGAGATCGGCGAGCTGTACCGGCACGTGATCGAGATGGAAGAGAGGCTGCACCGCTCCGGGCGGGAGCAGACGGACATGATTGCCGCGATCGCGCACGATATCAAGACGCCGCTCACGTCGGTGAACGGCTTCGTCGAGCTGCTGCTTACGAACGAGTCGCTCTCCGAGCAGGATCGCCGGGATTACTTGCGCCTCATCGAGAAGAAGTCGCATCACCTGACGGAGCTGATCCAGCAGTTCTCCTCGTTCACGAAGGACGAGGCCCATCTTGTCGACCTCGAGCTGCAGCCCGTGAAGTTCCGCCGCTTCTTCGAGAGCACCGCGATCGAATATGAGGAGGAACTGGCCGGGCTCGGCTTCGCGCTGACCTGGAGCCATTCTCTGCAGGGCGGCGAGACGTTCCTCGGCCACGAGCCGATGCTGCGGCGGGTGTTCGCGAATCTGGTCAGCAACGCCGTCCGGTACGGGGGACGCGAGGACCTGACCGTTCGGCTGACCGCCTGCGTTCGGGACGGGCAGGCGGTCATGGAGCTGGAGGACAACGGCATCGGCGTGCCGGAGGAGCACCGGGAAGCGCTGTTCCGGAAGTTCTACACCGTCGACACTTCCCGGCAGATCAAGGCGGGCGGCACCGGTCTTGGGCTCGCCAGCTGCCATTCCATCGTGGAGCGGCACGGCGGGACGATCGTCGCCGGCGCTTCCCCTCTCGGAGGACTCGGCATTCGCATCCAGCTTCCCATCGAACCGTAGCAAGGGCCGCCAACCGCGGTCTTTTCTTTTTTTACCCGACGCCGACTTCATCATTCTTCATAATTGTTTTACTTTCATTTTACCGATTGATGGTAATCTGCTTGGGAAGTGGATAAAATTGCTACGTAGAGATAAACAGAAGGAGCTGGAGTCATGAATACGATGCTGAAGTGGAAGTGGCCGATTATCGCAGCGTGGATCGTCGTTACGGTCGCGCTGCTTATCATAATGCCGGATATAGGGCAGCTTGTTCGCGACAAGGGGCAGATCGGCGTGCCGGAGGGCTATTCCTCATCGGAAGCCAGCCGTCTGCTGAAGGCGATGGGGGACGAGTCCGAGGATGAGAGGCAGATGTCCGTCATTCTTGTGTTCGGCGCCAAGGAGAAGCTCACGGCGGACCAGATGGCCGGCATCGAGCAAGGGCTGGCCGGACTGGAGAGCGAGAAGAGCAAGCTCGGGCTGGCTTCGTTGCAGACGCATGTGAATTTTCCCGAGGCGAAGGACCAACTGCTGTCTGCGGACGGGACGACGGTCATGGCGATTGCGTCGGTCGAGACGGAGGGCCGAACGAAGGACGAGATTCGGGACAGTCTGTCCGCGGCGCTGGAGGGCGTGTCCGTTCCGCACTACCTGACGGGCCCGGCGCTGATCAACGAGGACTTCACGAAGACGACCCAGGAGGGGGTCAAGAAGACGGAGCTCGTGGCCGTTCTCTTCATCGTCGTTGTGCTGATCCTTATCTTCCGGTCGCCGATCACGCCTCTGATCTCGCTGCTGACCGTCGCGCTGTCGTTCCTCGTCTCCCTCGGGATTGTGACTCAGCTTGTCGACAAGGTGGATTTTCCATTCTCGGGCTTTACGCAGATCTTCCTTGTGCTTGTGCTGTTCGGCATCGGGACGGACTACAACATTCTGCTCTTCATGCGGTTTAAGGAGGAGCTGGCGCGCACGGGCTCGAGGGTGGAGGCGATTATCCGGACTTACAAGACGGCTGGGAAAACAGTACTCTACAGCGGGGCGGCGGTACTTATCGGCTTCTGTGCGCTCGGGCTTGCGGAGTTCCAACTGTTCAAGTCGGCGTCCGCCGTAGGCATCGGGGTCGGCGTGCTGCTGGTGTCCCTGTTCACGTTCCTGCCGGTTGTGATGGGGCTTCTCGGAAGGTTCAGCTTCTGGCCTGCCAAGGCGTCCGGCGAGCATCGGGAGAATCGGCTGCTGTCGGGCATTACGGGCTTCGCGGTGAAGCGGCCGTACTGGAGCATTGTCATTACGCTGGCAATTGCGGTGCCGATCGCGGCGTTCTACTCCAGCCAGCTCAACTACAACTCCCTCGACGAGGTTGACGATTCGTATACCTCCGTCCAGGGCATTCACGCCATCTACGAGCACTATTCGGCCGGGCAGGCGATGCCGGCGACGCTCGTTATGACGACGGACGAGAAGATGGACGATGCGGGCAATCTCGCGTTCATCGACAAGGTGACGGAGCAGTTGACCCGGGTGGACGGCGTCGACAAGGTGTACAGCGCCACGCGTCCGAAGGGAGAGAAGATTGCCGAGCTGTACACGAGCAATCAATCCGGCAAGCTTAGCGAAGGCATCGCGCAGGCGAATGAAGGAATCGGCACGATCAAGGACGGGCTCGCGAAGGCGGCGGATCAAGTGGCGGCCGTTCCGTCAGGCGATTTCGACAAGGCGGCCGAGCTGGTCGAAGGGACGAAGAAGGTTCAGGCAGGCGTCGATCAGGCGATCGCGGCGCTGAACCGGATCGCGACGGGAATCGGGCAAGGGACGGCGGGAGCCGGCGAGCTGAAGAAGGGAATCGCGGACCTTCGCGGCGGCCTCGCGACGCTCTCGGAGAAGACGGGGACGCTGGCCACCGGGCTCGGCACGATCTCGGGCGGGTACGACGCGCTGCTGGCGCAGTTCAAGACGGTTCAGCAGTCGGCCGAGTCGCTGGCGGCGGCCGCGCAAGCGATGAACGCGTCCGTCGCCAAGCTGGAGCAGTCGGAGGCCGGAGCGGGGCTGGCGGACAACGCCGACTTCGCGGCGATCAAGAGCGCGTCCGCCGCGCTTGCGGAGCAGCTTGCGAAGCTGAGCGCCGGGCTTGAGACGCTGAACGGCCAGCTCGCCTCGGCGAACGCGACGTTGGCGCAGGCGGCTCAGGGGCTGAAGCAGGTGCAGGCGGGCCAGGCGCAGCTTGAGCAGGGGGCGGAGCAGCTCGAGACGGGCGCGAGCTCGCTGCAGGACGGCTTAAGCGAGGCCGGAGCAGGGCAGAAGGCCGTTGTCGGCGAGCTGCCGGCGCTGGCGGACGGGCTTGAGAGCATCGAGGCGGGGCAGATCAAGCTGAACGAAGGGCTGGAGTCCTTGTCCGCGAGCCTGCCCGAGCTGCAGACGGGGCTGACGGACAGCGTGAACGGCCTGCAGAAGGTGTCGGACGGCCTTGCGAGCACGACGGACTATCTGGATGAGATAGCCGGAACCAGCGGTGCGGATGGTGCCGATGGTGCGAATAGTGCGGACGGTGCGGATAGTGCCGGCGGTGCGAATGGTTCCGGTGATGCGAGCGATGTGAGCGGTCAAGGTGCTACGAACGCTGCGGATACGTTCTTCATCCCGGAGGAGGTTCGGACGGGAGCGGAATTCGCTCAATCGCTCGATCTGTACGAGTCGGAGGATCGCCATACGGCGAAGTGGTCGATCGTGCTGAGCGACGATCCGTATTCGACGGCTGCGATGGACACGATCGCTCGGGTGCACAAGGTTTACGAGCGGCTGGCCGAGGAGAGCGGCTTCGCGAACGCGGAGTACGGGATCGGCGGCGTCTCGTCGCAGAACCTGGACCTGGAGGAAGTGTCGAGCGGCGACTTCACGCGCACCGCGGCGATCATGCTGATCGGCATTCTGCTCGTGCTTATCGTCATCTCCCGGGCGCTCTGGCTGCCGGTTGCGGTTATCGGCTCGCTTGTGCTCGCCTATTACACGGCTCTTACCGGGACGGAGTGGATTTTCGGCGCGTTCACGACTCATGGGGAGCTGGCCTGGACAATTCCGTTCTTCTCCTTCATCATGATTGTCGCCCTCGGCGTCGACTACAGCATCTTCCTGATCATGCGATACCAGGAGTATGGGGAGCTCGCCCCGCGCCGGGCGATTCATGAGGCGATGAAGCATACCGGGGGCATCATCCTGTCGGCGGCGATCATCCTGTCCGGCACGTTCGCGGCGATGTATCCGTCGGCGGTGCTGACGCTTGTCCAGATGGCGACGGTCGTCATTCTCGCGCTGATGCTGCTCGCGTTCCTGTTCCTGCCGCTGTTCCTGCCCGCGGTCGTGGCGGCGTTGAACCGTTCCAAGGCGGCTTGAGCGAATGGGAACGAAGGGCAGAGCGCAAAGCGGAACAAGCCTGAAGCGCCCGTTGATCTATAAGCTGTTCGGAGCGGCGGTTGCCGTCGGGGTGCTGCTGTGGCTCGACCTCCACGTGGTGCACCTAACCCCGGAAACGCTCCGCACCTGGATGCTCTCCTTCGGTTGGCTCGCGCCCGTCATCTATATCGGGCTGTTCGTTGCTCGTCCGTTTACGCTGTTCCCCGCGTCGGTTCTGTCCTTGGCCGGGGGACTGGCCTTCGGGACCGGTTGGGGAATCGTCTATACGACCCTCGGCGAGCTTCCCGGCGCGATTCTGTCTTATCTTCTCGCGCGGAAGCTCGGCGGCGGATTATTCCGCGGCCTCGAGAGCGACCCGCGCCTGCAGAAGCTGGAGCGGGCGATGGCTCGCCGCGGCTTCCCGATCGTGCTGACACTGCGGCTCGCGCCCTTCGTCCCGTTCGATCTGGTCAGCTACGCCGCGGGGCTGGCGAAGGTGCCGCTTCGGGCGTATGCGATCGCGACGTTCCTCGGCGCACTGCCCGGGACGTTCGCGTACACGTTCCTCGGAGCCAGCTTGACGCACGGCGGCTGGAAACAAATCGCGCTCGCTGCAGCCGTGCTGCTTGTTGCGCTGGCGGTGCCGCTGTTGTTCCGGTCGAAGGTGGAGAAGCAGGTGGATGGACAGGGGACGCAGTGAACGGAGCCATACTCGCCCATCGCCCCGACTGCGCGCCGATGTATGGCCCCCCGCCCACACATTTTCCGGAGCTCTTCGGCCGGGGTTTGGCATCGGTTCGTGCGGGGGAAGCTAAGTATGATTCATACAAGGCTGGCGGTGTGATTCATGTCGGAGGCTAAGCGTGATTGCGCGTAATATCGTCCGAGTAACTCTTGTCCGCGCTGTTCCTCCGTTGTCCCTCCGTTGTCCCTCCGCTGTTGCTCCGCACGAATGTGATTTTTCACATTTAAAGTCTGCCGCGAAGGCGGAATTGGTGATTTTATGCGAAAAATCACATTTATCAAGGCCTCGGCACCCAAACCTGTCGTAATAGATGTGAAAAATGATATAAAATTGGGGGGAAACGCAATTTAAAGCCGTCGTGAATGTGAAAAACCACATAAAAGTGGCGGGGGGAGGGGGCCAGCAAGGCCAAAGTGCCTCTTGCCTCTTGCGCAAATGCGTTTTTGGGTGTATATTTATCTCAAGTTAAAGATAATTAAATTTGAGACAACAACGAGAGGAGGCGAAGCAACGTGAAGGAGATGTCCAGAGAGCCGGCACACGGAACGGGATTAGGGAAAGCGAGCGGGGAGCCTTTAACGGATATGCAGCAAGGGCCGGACGCGACCGCGACAGCGAATGCGGATGATCGCAATAGGCAGGCGCAGAACACACACGAACGGGACGTATCCCTGAAGTTGTTCGTCGTTCTCTCCAAGGCATACAAGTCGATCATGGACAGCGCGGTTAGGGATATGAAGAAGCACGGGCTGTCGGCGACGGAGTTCACGGTGATGGAGCTGCTTTTCCATAAGGGGCGAATTCCGCTGCAGCAGATCGGCGACAAGATTCTCGTCACGAGCGGGAGCATCACGTACAATATCGACAAGTTGGAGAATCGCGGGCTGCTGAGGCGGGTGCCGAGCCCCGACGATCGCCGCGTCACCTTCGCCGAGATTACGGATGAGGGAACGAGGATGTTCGAGCAGGTGTTCCCGAGCCACGCGGAGGCGATCGATCGGCTGATGAACGGTCTCTCGCTGGAAGAGAAGAAGCAGGCGATCGACCTGATCAAGAAGCTTGGCCTGAAGGCGCAGTCGGGGTAGCGGCGCCGCTTCTTCGGTCCTAAATCTTAAATTTAAGATAATGTAATCCAAACGAAATCAAATCACCCGCAAATCCGTCGCCCGCAAAGCCAACATCCACAAATCCATCATCCATTGGAGGAATCTCAAATGACCAAGCAAACCGCAGGAATCCACCACATCACTTCCTTTGTCCGCGATCCGCAAGCGAATGTCGACTTCTATGCCGGAGTTCTCGGGCTGCGGATGGTGAAGAAGACGATCAACTTCGACGCTCCGGAGGTGTACCATCTGTACTTCGGCAACGAGATGGGCAGCCCCGGCACCGCGATGACGTTCTTCCCGTCGCCGGGCTCGCGCATCGGCCATGTCGGCGGCGGTCAGGTCGGCTACACGTCGTTCGCGATTCCGGCAGGGACGTTCTCCTTCTGGGAGGCGCGTCTTGCGAAGCTCGGCGTCGAGGCCCGGAAGAGCGAGCGCTTCGGCGAGACGTTCCTGCAGTTCAAGGACCCGGACGGCTTGCAGCTTGAGATCGTGGAGCGCGAGGAAGGCAAGGCGAGCCGGTGGTCGTTCGGCGGCGTGCCGGCCGAGAAGGCGATCAAAGGCTTCGCGGGCGCCCAGCTCTACAGCATCAATCCGGCGCAGACGATGCACACGCTGGTCCATGTGCTTGGCCTGACGAAGGTCGGCGAGGAGAACGGGCTTGTTCGCTTCCGCTCGATCGGCGACATCGGCAACGTGATCGATATCAATGCCCAGCCGATGGGCTGGGGAGCGGGCGGCGCCGGGACGGTGCACCATATCGCGTGGAGAGCGAACAACGACGACGACCACAAGAATTGGAGGGTGCACGTCGAAGCGGGCGGCTTCCGGCCGACGCCGATCGTGGATCGCCAATACTTCAACGCTCTGTACTTCCGCGAGCAAGGCGGCATCCTGTTCGAGATCGCGACGGACACTCCCGGATTCGACAACGATGAGCCGTTCGAGCATCTGGGCGAGAAGCTGCAACTGCCTTCCTGGTACGAGAAGCACCGCGAGCTGATCGAGTCGGGCCTGATTCCGATCGAAGTCCGCGTGCTGAAGGAGGATCGATAACATGAGCGCATTAACGAGCATGATGCATATTTACGAGCCGGCCAAGAAGGCCGGGGCTTCGACGCTGGTGCTTTTCCACGGAACGGGGGGGACGGAGCGGGATCTCCTCCCTCTGGCGCAGCGGATCGATCCGGAAGCGGCGATTGTGTCGGTGAGGGGCAACGTTCTGGAAAATGGCATGCCGAGGTTCTTCCGGAGGCTGGAGGAGGGAGTGTTCGACGAGGAGGACCTCAGGTTCCGCACGAAGGAGACGTACGACTTCCTGAACGCGGCGGCGGAGGCATACAAGCTGGATCGTACGCGCTTCACGGCGGTTGGTTACTCGAATGGGGCGAATATCGCTGGCAGCTTGCTTTTCCACTATGGGGGTGTCTTCCGCAAGGCGATTCTGCATCATCCGATGGTCCCGCTGCGCGGGCTGGCGCTGCCCGACTTGAACGGAACGGACGTGTTCATCGGGGCCGGGACGAACGATCCGATCTGCGCGCCGCAGGAGACGGTGGAGCTGGAGTCGCTGCTCGCGGGAGCCGGGGCGGACGTCAAGGTGCATTGGGAGAGCTTCGGGCATCGGCTGACAAGCTCGGAGGTCCAGGCGGCGGCAGATTGGTACACGAGCGGAAAATAAAACGAAGAGATGGGCGGAATTCCGCGCCATCTCTTGTTCTGTTCGGGGGTTATAAGGTGTATAGGGCGAGGCCGATTGTGCTGTACGGGTCGGCGGCTATGTCGAGCAGGGTCTGCGGAACGGCCCGCCCGTTGTAGCGCAGGCTCACGCCGATATTGCCCCCGATGCGAATGCCGGATACGGCGGCGATATACCCGTTCGGCCCGAAAGTGACAAGACCGGTCGATTGCAGCGCCTGCCGGATCGTAATTCCCGGATAGTAATACGCGTATGCGCTCTGCGTGACGCCAGGGAATGAAGCGCCTCCGTCAATCTGAACGATGACATACGCCTGGCCCGGCGTCGGGATCGGCACGGGCACCGGTCCCGGGATCGGAATCGGGATGGGAATCGGAATCGGCACGGGCGGTCTTGGCGGCGGAGGCGGGAACGGCCCCGGAGGTCCGGGCGGGTGCGGCGGATGAGGCGGCGGGGGCGGCGGAGGTACAGGCCCCGGTCCCGGCGGATGCGGGTGCGGTCCAGGTCCCGGCCCAGGTCCGTGCCCAGGTCCGTGTTCAGGTCCATGCCCGGGATCGTGTTCAGGTCCATGCCCGGGATCGTGTCCCGGATCGTGCCCCGGCCCGCCACCGCCGCCGCCCGGTTTAAGCAACCCGCCGATAAGGCCGCCGAGCCCTCCCCCGCCGGGAGTGAGGATACGTTGTTGATCCTCCGGCAGCACCCACCACGGGATCTGGCGCACCGGCGGCTCCAGAAGCTCCGGATAGCCGCTCCGGTGGAGCTTGACCTTGGGCGCGCGGGCCTGCTTCTTGACGGAGCCGCTCTTCCGTCCTTGCGTCGACAGCTTCGAGCCCGAAGAGCCGCGAAGGCGTCTCAGCAGCGATTGTTCCGTTAATACGCGAGACTTCGGCATTCCATCTTCCCCTTCTTCGCTGTGCAGGCGTTACGCCTGGGTTAATGCACAATATGCGAATGCCCAGCGGCAGGTGCGGAGTGCAGAGGAAGGGGAGAGGAAGGCGAGAGGAAGGGAGAGGAGGGCGAGAAAGAGGGAGGCCATGTTGTCAGGTCAGACGATAACTTCATGAAAAATAGAAAAAGTTTGCCCATGGTGACAAGGCGACGGGACCTGCGATGGTTTTAGCCCCACAGATCGGGTTTCCCTTCTGGACGCTTAGGCCTCTTCTCCCTCCGGCTCAGGAACCTCCTCCTCTTCCGGATCATGCGTCCTCCGTTAGAGTCGGCGAACCCGGATGGCTGCCGATTTTATGCGAAAAATCGCATTGGCGCAGCTTGATGATGGGGAGGTTGGGAGATTATATGAGAATTAGTATGCATGGAGATAAATCCTGCGACCGCCGCCGGGTATTCCCGGCGCATTCCTCCTGAACGAGCGGGAGAAGAGGCATAATGCCCGCAGAGGGGAGAGGGGATGTGGAGCTGGAGGAGGGGATATCGTGCCGGATGGCACGCTGATCTCTGTGGGTGGGAGGATTCTCCGGTCACTAAATGAAGTGAGTTCGCGGACCTATTTCCATTGCGGAAACTAGGTCTTTTTCAGCGTTTGTTAAGCGCTAAAAGCTATCATAGCTATGTTATGTTGAAAACTGTCAACTTTTGGGGAAGGAAGCCGAATTAGAGCACCGCTTGAATCGCAAGGAAGCTATATCAGAGGGAGGAAGGAGAACAGACATGATAAGCTTGAGAAGATTCATCGTACCGTTTCTGGCGTTTCTTTTGATTTTCCAGGTTGCCATTCCCGGATCGGGAAATACCGTTCATGCAGCCACTGACGGTTTTATTACGTTTAAGTACGACTCGTTCAGCAATGACGGCAGGATGAAAATAAACGGAAGCACGGTATATTCTAGCAACCGTTTAAGGTTGACGCCTGCAGCAGAACAGCAATGGGGGACCGCTTTTAATGTGGAGCGCGTATCGTTGAAGGACGATCGTTCCTTTAGCTCTTACTTTACGTTTGAATTGTCAAGCGGTGGAGGATATACCGTGGGCTGGGCCGACGGCATCGTGTTCACGGTGCAAACCTATTCGAACTCTGCGGGAGCGGCCGGCGGGGGGATGGGCTACCAAGGCATTCCGCAAAGCGTCGGCATTGAGTTCGACACCTGGAATAATGGTCCGTCCTTGACGGAGCCGGACGCCAACCACATCGGAGTCGACATCAACGGCGTTCTGGGCTCGAACAAAGTAGTGAGTTTGCCAACTGACACATTAAATATGAAGTCCGGCACGATTCACGCTTGGGTTGACTATAATGGCGCCACCAAGACGATTGAGGTTCGGGTCAACAAAAATTCCAGCACGAGGCCGGCGACGGCGACGCTTACGGAAACAAATGTGAATTTGACATCGATATTGAATTCCAACGATGTTTATGTAGGCTTTACGGCTGCAACAGGCGGCGCTTATCAGATTCACGATATTACCAAGTGGTATTTTACCAACGAATATGCACCGATCGATGTGAACAATAACACTTATGCGCAAGCTCCGACAAGCTACACGATCGCGAAGACGCAGCAGGAAGACGGCAGTTGGAAGCTGGATATTACCGCAGTGGGCGGATCGCGGCAGAACAATATTCCAATTACCGTGACGGCTACGAATGGCGGAATTGTCGAGCCGTCGTCGGTTACGACGGATGCCAACGGCAAGGCCGTCGTATACGTCTCGTCCGGCGAGACGACGGGCGATTCCACGGTTAAGGCAGAAGGCCCAAGCGGCATATATTCTACTGCAACCGTAGCGCTGGCGGGCAAGACATCTGCGCCTCTGGCGAACAATATTGTCGCGAATGCGACGGATCAGGACATCACGCTTAGCAATGTGCCTGCCGATACGATAATCTCGGTCTATCGAAGCGAGAGCGACAGCACTCCGGTTCAGTTCCCTGCAACTGCCGGCGGAGCGGTTACACTCACTGCTGAACAACTGGGATTCGATCTAAGCATCGAAGATGATATCTATATCACGTATAAGACCGGAACCAAGCTTGAGAGCAACAAAACAACGATAACGCCGATGCTGCGCAGCGAGGCGCTTACGGATGATCAGATTGTATCCAACGGAACGAAGGATACCGTCTATGTAACGGATGTGCCTGCGGGTGCGACGGTTCGCGTCTACGATTCCGTATCCGGTCAGTTGATCGGCCAAGCAACTGCGGACAGCAGCGCGAATCCGCTGGCTGTCTCTATTGCCGGCGGATTGCTGGATTTGCAGGAAGTAAAGGTGACCATTCAGGAAAGCAACGAAATCGAGAGCTTCCCAACTTCAGCGACAACCCGTCTGGAGAAGAGCGACAATCCGGTGAATGTCACCGCGAATGCCGCGACAGACATGATTACGGTGCAGAATGTGCCGAATGGCGCCAAGGTGATCGTATACGACAGCAATGGCGATGAGATTGCCTCGATCTACAATCGGACGGGACAAACGCGCGATACGGCCATCGACATGTCTCCGCCGGGCATCGAGAACGGAGACGCCTATCGGGTCTCCATTATCGAAGTGAAGAAATACGAGAGCGATAAAGTCGCTGTCACGGGCCAAACGCCGAGTCCATCGCTGACGGCGGATCAGATTGCCGCCAACGCGACGACGGATGCCGTGACCGTGGCGAATATCGCTCCCGGCGCGACGGTTCGCGTCTACGATGCGAACGGTGTTCTGCTAGGCGAAGCCGCTAACACAAGCGACAAGACAGGCGCCGTTGCCGTAGCGATTGCCGCCGGTCTCGCAGCCGAGCAGCAAGTGTCCGTCACGCAACAGCGAGAAGACGAACTAGAGAGCGCGAAGCAAGTTGCCACTGCGCTCAGCGAGACAAGCGTTGCGCCGACCAGTGCAACCGCGAATGCGACGAAGGACACCGTTACGGTATCGAGCGTGCCGGCAGGTGCGACGGTGAAGGTGTACAATGCCGCAGGAACGCTTATCGGTACGGCGACCAACTCCGGCGCTGCGTCGGCCGCAGTCGAGGTTGCGATTGCTGCAGGCTTGAACGCAGGCGACAGCATTACGGCAACGATCACCGAGCTGAACAAGTCGGAGAGCGCATCGGTGTCTGCCGTTGCGAAGGACGAAGCTTCGGGCGTTACGGTTGGCACCATTACCGCCAATGGGACCAAGGGGACTGTCAAGGTCGCGAATGTGCCGAAGGGCGCCACCGTCATTGTTTACGATTCGAACGGCCATGAGCTGGGCCGGTTGACGCAGAGCATCGCCGCGGGCAGCCTGACGGTTCCCGGCTTGACGAATATGGGCGATACGATCTATGTCAGTATCGTAACGGCGGATCATCTGGAGAGCGGCAAGGTGCCGCAAGCGGTAACTTACGATCTGGTCAGTGAGCTAACGGCCGATCAGGTGCTTGCGAACGCGACGAACAATACCGTTACGGTAACGGGCGTGGCTGCAGGCGCTACGATTACCGTCTACGACGACCAGGGCCACGCGATTGGAACGGCGACCAATACGGGCAATGCCTCCGGCACGGTTGTTGTCGAGCTCTCTATCGACCTGGCGGATGGAGCAAGTGTATTCGTGGCGAAGAAGGACAGCAACAAATCGGTCAGCGAGCCGATTGAGATCTTCGCTGCGAATGAGCAGAGCGCCACGCCGACTGCCGTTGTTGCTAATTCGTCGACGGATACGGTGACCGTGAAGAACGTGCCGGCAGGCGCGACGGTAACGGTGTACGACGATGAAGAGATGCAGAACGTCATTGGACACGCTGAGAATACCGGCAATGAACCAAAGACCGTTGTTGTTGAGATTGTCGACGGTCTGAATGATCAGGAACCGGTATACGTCACGCTCACCGAAGCGAACAAGAAGGAGAGCGAACCGGCCGTTAGTACGGCCAAGCCGGACGGCGATTCGGCGATTATCGGCGCGATTGCCGCTGACGGCATTAACGGCACGGTAACGGTTGAGGACGTCCCTGCCGGGGCGACCATCATTGTGTACGATGCCAACGGCAACGAGCTGGGCCGCCTGACGCAAGGCGGTACCGCAGGCGACTTGACGCTGTCGGGCTTGAGCGGGCTGGGCGACACTGTCTATGTCAGCATAACGCTGCCGAACCAGCTTGAGAGCAGCAAAGTCGCACAAGCGGTTGACTATGGCCAGAGCTCGAAGCTTGACTCGGAGCAAGTCAGCGTGAACGCGACCAGCGACGAGGCGACGGTTGCCAACGTTCCTGCGGGCGCGACCGTTACGGTTTATGCCGAGGACGGCACCATCGTGCTGGGCACGGCAACGAACGAGGGCACCGGACCATCCACCGTCATCGTCTCGCTTGCTCCGGGAGTCGAGGACGGCGACACGGTGCAAATTACGCTTAAAGAGCACAGCAAGCGAGAGAGCGAGCCGCTCGAAGCAACCGCGGAATATGACCCGAGCAACGTGCCGCTTACGGTAATTGCGAATGCGACGGCCGATACGGTGGCGGTTGATCTTGTTCCTGCGGGCGCGACCGTTACGGTTTATGACGAGGATGGCACTACCGTGCTGGGTACGGCGGTGAACAACGGCAGCACAGCGGGACCGGTCGTTGTGAACATCGATGCGCCCGGTCTGGAGCCGGGCGATGTGGTTCAGGTATCCGTTAAGGAAACGAACAAATCCGAGAGCGGACTGACGGCGAGCACAGCGCTGGCAGCAAGCGATTCTCTCTCGGCGGATGACGTCGAGGCGAATGGAACGGCAGGAACGGTTACCGTTCATGACGTGCCGGCGAATGCGACGGTTATCGTGTACGATAAGGACGGACGCGAATTGGGACGTCTGACGCAAGGCGATGACGCGGGCGATCTGACGCTGAGCGGTCTGGGAGACCTGGGCGAACAGATTTACGTCAGCATTGCGGAAGAAGGCAAGCTGGCAAGCGAAGCTGTGCCGTATACGGTCGTGTATACGACAAGCGAATCGCTGCAGGATGGCCAGGTTGCCGCCAACGCCACGCGCGATACGGTAACGGTAACGGATGTGCCTGTCGGCGCAACCATTATCGTATACAATGCGGGCGGCGATGAGATCGGCAGAGCCGTCAATGAGGGAGCTAACGCCGGAGATGTGATCGTTGCGATCGCGGAGCCGGGGCTTGCGAACAATGAGACCATCGGCGTTGCGATCCAAGAGCCGAACAAGAACATCAGCGATCCGATCGATGTGAAGGCGGAGTATGAGCCAAGCGCTGCGCCGACGGATGCCGAAGTGAACGCAACCAGCAATAAAGTATCGGTAGCGGGCGTACCTGCGGGAGCTGCGGTTACCGTATATAACGCAGATGACGAAGTGATCGGTACGGGCGTCAACAGCGCTTCCTCGACCGCCGCAATCGTTATTCTTCTGAACGACGGAGTCGAACTGGAAGATGGCGATACGGTATCGATTACGATAACAGAAGTGGACAAATCGGAGAGCGAGCCGGGCAGCTTCACGGCTAGAGTCGAGAGCTCCCAGCTTGATGCCGACGATATCTCGGCGGACGGCACGAAGGGTCAAGTTACGGTTGACGGAGTGCCTGCCGGCGCGACCGTAAACGTATATGACGCGGACGGCAATCTGATTGGAACGGTGACGAATACCGGGGACGACGCTGCGACAGTCGTTGTAACCATTACGGTTGATATCGCGGACGATGAGACGGTTAGCGTGACCTTGACCGAGGCGGGCAAAGCGGAGAGCGAGCCGGTGCCGATCAATCTGGGGTACGATCAAAGCCCTTCGCTCGATGCCGATCGGATCTATGCCGATGCGACGAACGATCAGGTAACGGTGTCGGACGTGCCTGCGGGCGCAACCATCTATATCTATTCTGCAGGAGGCAGCTTGCTTGGATCGATCGCCAATACCGGAGTCGATGCAGCCGATCTGACGGTTAAGTTGGCTGCTCCCGGCCTCGCAGTTGGCGATACCGTTAACGTATCGATCCAGGAGGCGGGCAAGCGCGAGAGCGCCAAGACGACGGCAACAGCCAAGGCGAACCAGTCGAAGGCGCTCGTCGAGCAGCAGGTCACCGTCAACGCTGCGACGGATCAGATCACGATTCGCGAGGTGCCTGCGGGCTCGACCGTCAGAATCTATGACTCGACGGGCAAGCTGCTCATCTCGAGGAAGAATACGACATCGGGCGAGACGACCCTGTCGATCGCGATGAGCCCGGGCTTCGATGCCGGTGCGCAATTCCAGCTCAGTCTGACGGAACTGAACAAGGAAGAGAGCGCGAAGCTAACCGTCACCGCTCTCGGGCAATCGGCTAAGCTGTTGCCGACACAGATTGTCGATATCGACACCAGAGAGGGCACGGTTCAAGTCCAGCAAGTGCCGCCGGGCGCAACCGTTGTGGCTTACGATGAAGCCGGCAACGAGATCGGGCGCGCGACCAATACGTCAACCGGCGACGCAGAAGTCATCATTAACGGAGAAGGCCCGCTGGCCGGAAGCCCGATCCGATTAACGATTATTGAAGCAGGCAAGCTGGAGAGCGTGCCGCTGGACGTTGTCATCACGCAATCCGCAACGTTGGCTGCCGATCAGGTCGTCTCTAACGGCACGAAGAATGTTGTATACGTAACGAATGCGGCTGAGGGCGCGATCGTACGTGTCTATGACCAAGCGACCGGCGATTTGATCGGACAAGCGGTTGCAACGGGCGGCGCTGATCCGCTTGCCGTATCGATCGCAGGAGGACTTGCCGATCTTCAGGTTGTTGCTGTTACCATCAAGGAGAAGCAGAAGGCCGAGAGCCAGCCTGTAGCGGTCACAACGCGCCTGGAGAAGAGCGCTAATCCGGTGAAGGTTGACGCGAATGCGACAACCGATCGGATTACGGTGAAGCAGGTGCCTGACAATGCGAAGGTCATCGTCTATGATCTGGACGGCGACGAGATCGCATCGATCACCAACCGCTCGGGCGAAGTGCGCGATATGGTCATCGACATGCTGCCGCAAGGCTTCGCATTGGGTGATCGGTTCGCAATTGCGATTGTGGAAGAGAAGAAGTACGAGAGCGACAAGGTCGCGGCGATCGGCGAAGCATCCGCTTCGACATTGCCGGCCGACAACGTAAGCGCGGACGCAACGACAGATCGGGTGACGGTAGCCGATGTCGCTCCGGGCGCAGTCATTCGCGTCTACGATGCGAACGGCACGTTGATTGGTCAAGCGACCAACGAGGGCAGCACGAACCGCGAAGTAACCGTTGAGATCGCGGCAGGCTTGGCTGACGAACAACCGGTATTTGTCACGGCGGAAAATACGGGTGAAGTCGAAGGCACGGCTGTCAGGGTTGTCGCAACGTCGGATCAAAGCGCGGCGCTCCCGGCAGAGTCCATCACGGCGAACGCGACGGACGACACGGTAACGGTCGCGAATGTTCCGGCCGGCGCGACGGTGAAGGTGTACGACGAAGAGGGCAATGTCATCGGCACGGCGACGAACAACGGCAGCACAACAGGAACGGTAACCGTCACGATCGATGACGGCTTTGACGAAGCGGATATCGTATCCGTAACGATCAAGGAGCCGAACAAGTCCGAGAGCGGGAAGACCCCGGCGACCGCGCAGACCGAGTCGGAATGGTCGGACGATTACAGCATCCATGCGGACGGAACCGAAGGCACGGTAACGGTGGACAACGTTCCGGCAGGTGCGACGATCATTGTGTACGACAAGGACGGCAACGAGCTGGGCCGCCTCACGCAAGGCGAAGAGCCCGGATCGCTGACGCTGGAACATCTGCAAGGCATGGGTGAAGAGATTCAAGTAAGCATCATCGTCGAAGGTCATCTGGAGAGCGCTCCGCAGCAGGCGGTTGTGGACTACACAGCCAGCGGGGAACTTGAAGCAATAACCGCCAACGCAACGGACGACACGGTGACGGTGGCGAACGTTCCGGCAGGCGCGACGATCAAGGTGTACGATGATCAAGGCAATCTGATCGGCACCGCGACGAACAATAGCGGTACCGACGGCCCGGTCGTCGTCACGATTCCGTCCGGCCTGAGCGACGGGCAAGTCGTGGACGTCACGATTACGGAGAAGAACAAGGCGGAGAGCGGTAAGTCTCCCGTAACGGCGGTTAATGATCAAAGTACGGAGCTACCGGCAGAGTCCATCACAGCGAATGCGACGGACGACACGGTAACGGTAACGAACGTTCCTCCAGGTGCGACGGTGACGGTGTACGATAAGGAAGGCGAAGTCATCGGCACGGCAACGAACAACGGCGGCACAGCAGCAACGGTAACCGTCACGATCGATGGCGGCCTTGACGAAGCGGATATCGTATCCGTAACGATCAAGGAGCCGAACAAGTCCGAGAGCGGGAAGGCCGAAGCAACCGCGAAGACCGAGTCGGAATGGCCCGAAGAGATCAGCATCGTTGCGAAAGGCACCGAAGGCACGGTAACGGTGGACAACGTTCCGGCAGGCGCGACGATCATCGTGTACGATCAAGACGGCAACGAGCTGGGCCGCCTTACGCAAGGCGAAGAATCCGGCACGCTGACGCTGGAACATCTGCAAGGCATGGGCGAAGAGATTCAGGTGAGCATCATTATTGAAGGTTACCTGGAGAGCGCTCCGCAGCAGGCAGTTGTGGACTACACGACAAGCGGCGACCTTGCCGAAGCAATAACTGCCAACGCCACGAACGATACGGTGACGGTAGCGAACGTTCCGGCAGGAGCGACGATCAAGGTGTACGACGAGTACGGCAACCTGATCGGCATGGCAGTGAACAACAGCGGTGTCGATGGCCCGGTCGTCGTGACGATTCCGTCCGGTCTGAAGGACGGGCAAGTCGTTGACGTCACGATCACGGAGAAGAACAAGACGGAGAGCGATAAGACGAGCGCAACGGCGGTTAACGATCCGAGCGAGACGCCGACAGCATCGTCCATCACGGCGAATGCGACGGACAACACGGTAACGGTAACGAATGTTCCGGCGGGCGCGACGGTGACGGTGTACGATGAAGAGAACAATGTCATCGGCACGGCGACGAACAGCGGCGGCACAGCAGGAACGGTAACCGTCACGATCGATGGCGGCCTTGACGAAGCGGATATCGTATCCGTAACGATCAAGGAGCCGAACAAGTCCGAGAGCGGGAAGGCTCCGGTGACCGTGCAGACGGAGTCTGCATGGTCGGACGAGTACAGCATCCATGCGGACGGAACGGCAGGCAAGGTAACGGTGGACAATGTTCCGGCAGGTGCGACGATCATTGTGTACGATCAAGACGGCAACGAGCTCGGCCGTCTTACGCAAGGCGAAGAATCCGGCACGCTGACGCTGGAAGATCTGCAAGGCATGGGCGAAGAGATTCAGGTGAGCATCATCACTGAAGGCCATCTGGAGAGCGCTCCGCAGCAGGCGGTTGTGGACTACACGACAAGCGGCGACCTTGCCGAAGCGATAACCGCCAACGCGACGAACGATACGGTGACGGTGGCGAACGTTCCGGCGGGCGCGACGATCAAGGTGTACGACGAGCACGGCAACCTGATCGGCACTGCGACGAACAACAGCAATACCGATGGTCCGGTCGTCGTCACGATTCCGTCCGGTCTGAGCGCCGGGCAAGTCGTGGACGTTACGATCACGGAGAAGAACAAGGCGGAGAGCGCCAAGACAAGCGCAACGGCGGTCAACGATCCGAGCGAGCAGCCGACGACCTCTTCCATCACGGCGAATGCGACGGACAACACGGTAACGGTAACGAATGTTCCGGCGGGCGCGACGGTGACCGTGTACGATGACGAGAACAATGTCATCGGCACGGCAACGAGCAGCGGCAGCACAGCGGGAACGGTAACCGTAACGATTGGCGGAGGGCTCGACGAGGCGGAGACGGTTTACGTAACGATCACCGAAGCGAACAAGGCGGAGGGAGCGCCTGCTCCGGCGACGAGCCAGGTTAAGTCCGACCCGTTGACGGGATCGGTCTCGGCCAATGCGACGCAGGACACGGTTGCGATTGCTGCGGTGCCTGCAGGCGCAACAATCTACGTCTATAATGCCGCCAATCAATTGATCGGCACGCTGACGAACGATGGCCTCGAGCCGGCCGACTTGACGATTGCGGCGGCAGCACCGGGCTTAGCGGGCGGAGACACGGTGAAGGTGTCCGTGAAGGAGCCCGGTAAGCTGGAGAGCAGCACCATAGCGGTCATTGCCGTGTTGGAGCAGACGGCTTCGCTTGACGAGGCTCAGGTGGCCGTCAATGCCACGACGGATATTATCACCGTTAAGGATGTCGCTCCCGGAGCAACCGTAAGAGTATACGACTCGACGGGCAAGCTGATCATCTCCAGGAAGAACACGACATCGGGCAGCACGACTTTGGTCATTACGATGAATCCGGGCTTTGATGCCGGCGACCATTATTCGCTCAGCGTCTCGGAGCCGAATAAGCAGGAGAGCGTTAAGCTCAACGTTATTGCGCGCGACCAATCCTCCATGCCGTCGAGCACTCAGATTGAGAGCATCAGCATTGAGCAGGATACGATCGTGCTCCAGGATATTCCGAATGGCGCGACGGTTGTTGCCTACGATGCGAATGGCAATGAGGTTGGCAGAGCGACGAACGATTCCGGTTCGACGGGAGAGGTCACGATCAAGGGACCGATTACGACGAACGAGATGCAATTTACGCTAATCGAGTCGGGCAAGCTGGAGAGCGACAAGCTGATCGTGGACCTGCTGTTGACGACCGAGGAGCAAATCAACAATGCCCTGCGCCGCTTATCCGTACAATACCAAGTTCAAGACACTTGGGAGAGCGTGACGAACAACGTGTACGTTCTGACGGTAGGCGCGCATGATACGCAGGTGCAATGGCAATCCAGCAAGCCTGGCGTCGTGACGATCAACACGCCGTCGGATAACCGGATTGAGGCGACGGTGGCCCGACAGGCTAACGATGAGAGCGTCATTCTGACCGCCGAGATCTCCAAGAACGGAATTGCGAAGAGCAGAACGTTCCTGCTGATCGTCAAGTCCGCAAGCTTGAACAAGACAAGCGAGGTTGTTCAACGCCAGGTCGATATTAGCGGCGGAGAAGGTCAGGAGCATCAACAGCAAGTCGACGTTAATCGGATTACGATGTCCGACGGCTCGAAGATCGACAAGGCGATCTTCGACGCAAGCAGCGCGGATACGTTCACCGGCAATCCATTGACCGCTGACAGCCCGGCGATTATTTACGTCAATGAAGATACGGACCCGGCTGATGAATACGCAATCGAGATTCCTCAGCAGTCTGTGTCCTTGCTGGCCAACAACGGGAACTCGCTTGACGTTCGCACCGACTATGCGCAACTGAGAATCAGCAGCGAAGTGCTGGCGCGAATGAACGAGAGCTTCCTGGATCTCTTCTTCCGCATCGTACCGGTTAAGGACGAAGACGTACAGGCGGCATTGAACAGCCAGATCCCGAACGAATCCGCCGTCCGGCAGGCGGCAAGCGGCCGTCAGGTCACGGTGCTCGGTTCTTCGCTGGAAGTCGAGACGAACTACAGCAATTACAGCACGACGCTGTTCATTCCGTTTGCCAAGAACGGCATTGTCATACCGACCGACAATGCGACAAGCTTCCTGGACTCGCTGCGGGTTTACATTGAACACAGCGACGGGGAGAAGGCCGTTCAGCAAGGTACTGTCGTGTATCAGAACGACGAGCCTATCGGGCTGGAGATCGTCATCGATAAGTTCAGCAGATTCACGGTCATTCGGTTGACGAACTCCCCGATTGTCGTTGGCCCATCCACTCCGGCCGACACGGAAGACGGGGCCGACACGGAAGACGAAACGGAGCAAACGCCGGATACGGCCTATCATTCCGCGTACATGAGAGGCTATGTGGACGGCACCTTCAGGCCGAACGCTTCCATCAGCCGCTCGGAGATGGCTGCCATTCTGTTCCGAGTTAACGAGCTGGAGGAGCTGGACTCCTTCAAGCAGTTGTATCCGGACGTAAACGCTAATCACTGGGCGGCATTGAACATCGAACGGCTCAAGGAGCTGGGCTGGATGGTCGGCGACACGAATGGGAACTTCCGTCCGGAAGCAGGCATTACGAGGGCGGAGATGGCGTTGATCATCGCTCGGTGGCTGAAGCTTGAACTGCCGGCAGAAGCACAATCCGGGTTCAAGGATGTGCGTGCGAACCATTGGGCAAGCCAAGCGATCGCAGCCGTATCCAAGGCGGGCTATATGATCGGCGACGGGGACGGCGAGTTCAAGCCGGGCCGCAATCTGACGAGAGCGGAAGCCGTAACGATCATTAACCGAGTTCTGAATCGCGGTCCGTTGAACGACACTCCGGATTCCTCCTGGAAGGATGTCGATCGGAATTACTGGGCGTACGGCGATATTGAAGAAGCCTCCAGGAACCATTACTATACCAAGCTGGAGGAAGGCGTAAGAGGAGAGCACTATATAGATTCCAAGTAAGCATGATCGGCGAGGCTGTCCCCTGCGTGGGGCGGCCTCGTTTTTTGTCGCGAGGGATGGAAGCCGTGGATGCCGGCAGCTGTCGGAATTTTATGCGAAAAATCACATTGGCGCACGTCAGTAACGGGAAGCTTGGGCGATTCTATGTGAAAAACCGCGTATATGGAGGAATTTTCGGCCCGAGGAGAGGAGGGAGTGCTGGATGTATGCTAAAAACCAGGCTGTTGAAAAAGACATTTCAATTAATTAACGCGGTAATGTGTTATAATATAGAAAAAGCGAATGAATGTGGGGGACGAGCATGAGCTCCGAGCATCTCAACCAAGGAAGATTTCAAGTCGAAA
>NZ_SSOB01000045.1 GCF_004801405.1 Cohnella fermenti | reverse complement strand
GGAAATCGGGTAGACTACAGTCTATAACCCTTTCAGCGATTTTATCCTTTTAGAGTGAGACCTTAAGGATACCGTAAAATCGCTAGATTGGGTTATTTTTCTTTGGAGAACTTTTCACTGTCCAGTTCCTTCCAAACCCTTATCATAACAGCGCTTGCCTGAATCGCCAACCCTCCCGTTTTAATTGTTTGCACCCGACAAACTATAGATGTTTTGCCAGCCTATTGAAATCCTTAATTTAGGAGATTATGATAGAGAATCATTGCTCTTCGACACTATTAATCAGAGAAAAGGGGAGTCCATGCGAATCTTTCTGATGGCCGTCAAGCTGAATCTCAAAATCTTCGTCGCTTATCCCAAGGGGTTCCTCATCTCGCTCCTGATTCATCCGATCATCCTGTTCATGAACATCTTCTTGTTCGAAGCGATCTTCGCGTACAACGGCACCTCGGAGATCAAAGGCTACAGCCTGTCTCAGATGGTCTGGTATTATGTCGTGACGATGTTCGTCTACGTGTTCATCTGGAACTTCACCGATCGTCGCATCTCGAACTACATTCTGTCCGGAGAGCTTGGCACGCTGCTGCTCCGCCCCATCTCGATCTATCGCTACGAGCTCGCGAACGCCGTCGCCTTGCGGATCGCCGGCATTCTGTTCGAATTCGTGCCCGGAATGCTGATCTATCCGTGGATTTACCCGCCCGACTTCCTGACGCCGCTCTCGCTGCTCCGCTTCATCGGCGTGGCGATCATGGCGTTCCTGCTGTTCTTCCTGTTGAACTACCTGATCGGCATGACCGCGTTTGTGACGCAGAACAATTCGGGTCTGAACCGGGTCGTCTCGGCCGCGATCTCGCTGCTCGGAGGCGTGATGATCCCGCTTGACTTCTTCCCCGGCTGGCTCCGCTCCGTCTGCGACTCGCTTCCGTTCAAGTATATTTTCTACGAACCGATTCAATTCTTCCTCGCCCGCGGGGATGCGGCCACGCTTGAGGGCTGGCTGCGCGTTGTCGGGATGCAGGCTGTGTGGGCGTTGGCGCTGTATGCGTTGGGACGAGCTCTGTGGAAAATGCTGCTAAAACACGTTGTCGTGGCGGGAGGCTGAGCATGAGCACATTAACCGGTCTTCTCCGGCTCTACGTCTGGCATATGAAGCTGAGCGTGTCGCGGGCGATGATCTATCGGTTCGACTTCGTGACGGGGCTTCTCGTCTCCGTTCTCGTCTCCGGCATCGGCCCGTTCGTGCAATACTTGTTCTTCACCCAGACCCGGGGCTATCCCGGCTGGACGCTAAGCGAGATTCTGCTGTTCCAGGGCTTGCTGCTGCTCTGGTTCGGCATTCGCGATCTGCTGTTCGGGGACATTCGCGGCACGGTCATGAATCTCGTCTGGAAGGGCGACTTCGACCGCCTGCTGCTGAAGCCTTATCCGCCGATCGGCGTCATCCTGTGCAGCGGCTTCAATCTGGGCGGCATCGGCTCGCTGCTTGCCGGTATTCTCGTTCTCTCGCTTGCCGCGAGAAGAGTCGAGCTGCACCTTAGCCCCGGCACGCTGCTTATGCTGCTCATCGTGACGCTGTGCGGCCTCCTGCTGTACATGGCGATCTCGGTCTTGTTCAGCTCCATTCTGATCATGCTCGTCCAGATGGGACGGATTGGAGAGATGTTCGACCGAATCATGGACTTCGCCAACTACCCGGTCAACATCTTCCCTCTCTTCCTGCGGACGGCGCTGATCGTCGGTCTGCCGTTCGCCGTCTGGACCTATTATCCCGCCCAGCTTCTGCTGAATCGGGCGGATCACCGAATCTGGTTCGCGGCGGCAAGCTGCCTCGTCCTGTTCTGGCTGAGTCTGAAGCTATGGAACCGTTGTTTGCGCAACTATACGAGTGCGGGAGGCTGAATTCATTCCAATGAGCGAATATATGATCGAGATTCAAGGCTTGCGCAAGACATTCAAGAAGCTCAACAAGAAGGCGGGCTTCTTCTCCGCCTTCGGCGCGCTGTTCAGCCGCACGTCCGAGCTCGTGCACAGCGTCGACGGCATCGACCTCCGCGTCCGCAAGGGAGAGATTCGCGGCCTCATCGGCCCGAACGGCGCCGGCAAGTCGACGACGATCAAGATCATGTCCGGCATCCTTCACCCGACGGAGGGGACAGTGAGCATCATGGGCTACACCCCGTGGCTGCACCGGGAGAAGTACATCCGCAACCTTGGCGTGCTGTTCGGCCAGAAGTCCCAGCTCTGGTGGGACCTTCCGCCGATCGACACGTTCGAGCTGAACCGGGAGATGTACCGTATCCCGACGGACCGCTTCAAGCGGCGGCTTGACCGGTTCGTCGAGCTGCTGCAGATCGAGCGGGTCATCTATCAGCCGGTGCGGACGCTGTCTCTGGGCGAGAGAATGAAGTGCGAGCTCGTGTGCGCGCTGCTGCACGAGCCGTCGCTCATCTTCCTCGACGAGCCGACGATCGGCCTCGACATTGTCTCCAAGGAGACGATCCGCCAGTTCATCAAGCAGACGAACAAGGAGCTGCAGACAACGTTCATCATCACGACGCATGACCTCGCCGACCTCGAGAACCTGTGCGACAACGTCACCATCATCAACAAGGGCTCGATCGTGTTCGACGACGCGATGGGGAAGCTGAGCACGTTTTTCCGCAATCGGAAGATTATCGAGGTGAAGTTCGCGGAGCCGGTGGGCGAAGCGCTGCTTGACGGCTACGACGTCATCGAATTCGGCGGTCTGAACGCCCGCATCGAGGTCAATGTCGAGGACAAGGACATCAAGCATCACGTCTACGACATTCTCGGCCGCCTGCCCGTCGTCGACATCAATATCACGAACATTCCGATCGAAGAAGTGATTAAGCATATTTATACGAGCTGAGCAATATTCAATGTCGAGATGACCGGAGGCGGTGTGCGAGTGGGCATTATCGAGGTTAGCGGAATCACGAAGACGTATCGCCATTATCGCCGATTCCCCGGGGTGGTCGGCTCCATCCGGAGTCTGGTCACCCGGCAATACGCGGAGGAAGCGGCCGTTCAGAACATCTCCTTCTCCATTGCGGAAGGGGAAGCGGTCGGTTACCTCGGTCCGAACGGCGCGGGCAAGTCCACGATGATCAAGATGATGACGGGCATTCTCGTTCCGACGTCCGGCGACATTCGCGTGCTCGGCAACGTTCCCCATGAAGAACGCCGCCCGGATCGGCGTCGTCTTCGGACAGCGCAGCCAACTGTGGTGGGACTTGCCCGTGATGGATTCGTTCGAGCTTCATCGCTATGTGTATAAGCTCCCGGTGAACGCCTTCCGGGAGCAGCTCCGGTTCTGCATGGACCTGCTGTCCGTCGGGGAGTTCGCCCACAAGCCGGTCCGACAACTGAGCCTCGGCCAGCGCATGAGAGTCGAGATCGCGATGGCGCTGCTGCACGAGCCGCGCATTCTGTTCCTCGACGAGCCGACGATCGGCCTTGACGTCATGGCCAAGGATCAGATCCGCCAATTCCTGCGCGCCGTCAACCGGAAGAAGCCAACGGCCTCTCCCGGACGGAACTTGCCGGGACGGAGCCTGCCCAGAGCAAGCTTGCCGGGGGCTCTGCCCGATGAGAGGCGGTATGGCGTGACCACTTATATGATGTTCGCCGTCAAGTCGTTCACGAACCAGTTGGCTTACCGCTCCGAGGTGTGGCTGCGGCTGCTTGGCAATCTGCTCGCCATTCTGATCCAGGTCGAGATCTGGAGAGCCGTCATCGGATCATCCGGCCAAGAAGGGGCCAGCCTTGATCAGATGATCACCTACAGCATTCTGAACCCCCTGCTGCTCGCCCTTCTCTCGACGAATGTGAGCGAGGCCGTCGACAGCAGCCTCAAGTCCGGAAGCATCGCAACCGAGCTGATCAGGCCGCTCTCGTATCCGCTTTACCTGCTGGCGGGCAGTCTCGGGCTGTCGCTGTACAAGCTGGCATTCACGGTCGCACCTGCCTTCGCGCTGGCGGGCTTGCTGTTCGGCGTTCTCCCGCCCGCATCGCCTATGAATCTGCTTGCCTTCGTCGCCGCGCTGCTGATCGCCATGCTGATGTCCTTCCTGCTCGGCTATCTCGTCTCGCTGCTCGCCTTCTGGCTGATGAGCCACTTCGCGCTCAGTTGGATGCTCGGAGGACTCATCACCATCTTCAGCGGCTCGTTCCTGCCGCTCTGGTTCTACTCGTCGGGCTGGGCAGCGGTTGCAGAGGCGCTGCCGTTCCAATATCTCGGCTATGTGCCGGCGGCGGTCTATCTCGGAACAATGACGGACGAGGCCATGTGGCGAACGCTTGCGATCGGGCTTATCTGGGCTGCGGCGCTGCTGCTGCTCGTGCGCTGGCTGTGGAGCCGAGCCGTTCGGCGGCTGATCATCCAGGGCGGATGACGCCATTCCCCAAGCCCTCTCTTACCAGGTCCGCATCGCTTGCTCCCCATCCCCTTCTGCAGACCTTATATCTCTTCTCCCTCTCGCTCAGGAACGAATGCGAGAGACTCCGTCTATGCACGCTTGTCGAACGAAGGCCAAGCTCCTTAAGATGAGACTCCTGAGCCGGGGGGAGATGAAGCCTAAGTGTTTAAAAAGTGAAAGGAACACGCGAGCATATCATAATATGGAGTTCAACATGCGGAGGAAGGAGAATAAGGAATGAACATCGCATTGTTCGGCAAGCTCATTCAACTGCTGATCAAGGAGAAGATGGCGTATCGGGGCGACTTCCTGCTGTCGGCATTCGCACAGATCGTCTCCTATGGCGGGGAATATATCGTCATCTGGCTGTTCATGAAGCGATTCCCGCTGCTTGCGGGCTGGACATGGCCGGAGATCGCCTTGCTATACAGCTTCGGGCTGTTGACGTATGCGATCGGCGCCTCCTTCTCGTTCGTTCAGATGAGGGAACTCGAAGGCCAGGTACGGCAGGGAACGTTCGACAATCTGTTGATCAAGCCGATCAACCCTTATTTCTATCTGATCAGCCGGGGCTTCAATCTCGCTTATGTCGCGCACATCACCATCTCTGGCGCCGTCCTCATCTGGGCGATCGGGCAATTAAACGTGCAATGGACCTTGCTGAATTGGGCGTATGTGTTGCTTGCCGTCGTCAGCGGAGCGATGATTCAGGCGGGCCTGCTTACCGCGATCGGAGCCGCTACGTTCCTCTGGGTGCGGGCCGGCTTCCTGTTCACGATCTTCTTCCGGCTGAAGGAGTTCATCTCGTATCCGCTTCCGCTGTTCGGCACGTTCATCCAGCTTCTGCTCACGATCGGCGTTCCTCTGGCGTTCGTGAACTTCTACCCGGCGGCGTTCCTGCTGGCCCACGACTCCGCGCCGCTGCCCGGCTGGGCCATGTGGCTCGCCCCGCTCGTCGGCCCGCTCGTCTACGGACTCGGCTATCTGCTGTGGACGAGCGGAGCGAACAAGTATCAGGGCGCGGGTGGGTAATCTCCTGATCAGCTATTGCGCTTGCGATAGGCTTCGAGCAGCTCTTCCACAGGAATGCCCTCGATGCGCAGCCCTGAGATGTCGCACTCGCGAATGTCCGCATTCGCGAGATTGCAGTCAAGGAACGACGTTCCGGCAAGATCGCATCTCTCGAATCGGCTCCCCTGTCCCTCTCTTCCGATATCATGGAAGTAAGCGTCTCCCATGCAGCATTGTGCGACCTCGATCTCCCACAGGCCCACCTCCCGGAAGCTCGCCCCCTTCATATTGATGTTATGGAAGACGGCTCCGCTCATGTTGATATCATCGAATCGTGCTCCATGCATGTTAATATTGTGGAACCTTGCTCGACTCAGATCGATATCGTCGAAGTCGCTCTCCCCCATGACGACGCGGCGGAATTGAGCCTCCGACATTCTGGCGTCTTCGAATACCTTCCTCTTGAATTCCTCATTCGGCTTATTGCGGTTCAGGTTGTCTCCCACCATGCTCAGCATCTCCTTCTTCAGCAATAATCTTGACCGGCGGAGTCTGCTCTCCGCGGCATCGACGGACAAGCCAAGCCATTCGGCGATCTCCCTGATCTTGTACTCGTCGATGTAGTAGAGCACGAGAACGGAACGATTGATAGCGGACAAGGCGCCCAGTGCGTTCCAGACCTCGTCGCGAAGCTCCTGCCGGATCACCCGCTCTTCCGTCGTGTCCGGATCGGGCAGCTCGATCTCGTCGGTCCATGCCGCTGCGGGCCTCTTCACGCGGAACCAGTCCTGGCAAGTCCGAACGGCAATGGAATGAAGCCAGCCGCCCAGCCTCTCCGGACTGCTTAGAGCAGGAAGGTTGCGATAGACCTTGATCAGAACCTCCTGCGTAATATCCTGAGCCGTGTGATGATCGCCCACCTTGGCATACGCGATGCCATAGACGGCGCTCGCGTACTTGTCGACAATGGCGCGGAAGGCTTCCGAATCTCCTGCCTGCGCGCGAACTACCCAATCCTCCGCCGTTCCGTCCACATGCAGCCTCCTCCGATCAAGTTCACTCTATAGACGGATGGATGGAGACATTTCCGTCACAGGCTGCCGATTTTCCTCGCAGGAATGCACAGATCTACTCCTTATAGATGGTCTTGGAAGGAATGGATTCCTCATGAAGACGATATTCGGGATGGCTCTCAATCAATTCTTTTATCAACACACCGTTAATTTGCATACCATCTATTATACAGTTCTTGATTGTTAGACTCACAATACGTCACATTGATTCATGCGCATATCCCACCAAGCATTCCCTTCCATATTGACTTCCGAGAGATTGCTTGCCCGAATCGTAGAACCTGTCATGTCAACATGGATGATTTGAGCTTTTTTCATGTTGGCGAAGCGAATGACGGTTTCGTTTAAGTTGGCATTGTCGATAGTGGAGTTCGTCAGATCCCCCGTATAAAATTTACTATTCGTATCGCTCATTCCAGCAACCTCCATGATATCGAAATAAAATGTCTTCTATGCCACCTCGCCGACGGCTTGCCGTTGTCACTCCAGCAGCTTGCCCGGTCGTATCATGCGGATCGGCATGAGCGTTCCCCTTCATTAAGTAAATGAACCCGCCGTCGCAAGCAACGGCAGGCTCACTCTTGCTAGATGTCCAGCTTGGACGGATCGACGACCGCCCAGAAGGCCGGCTTCGCATGGTAGTACTTGTCGAACAGGAACGGCGCTTCGGTTCGTGTAATCGGGAACGAGCTGAGCCACGTGTGGTTGTCGGCGATTCCCCAGAAGGTGACAGCGCTGACGAGTCCCTTGTTCGCCTTCAGGGCGTCGAAGAGCTCCCGGTAGCGCGCCGCCTGCCTCAGCAGTACGTCCTGCGGCACGTCTTCGCCGTAGTCGCTCCGGTCGTTCCAGGTGTAGAGGCTCATATCGAGCTCGGTGATGATGTTGTCGAGGCCGAGCTCCTTGAACTTGTTGAACGAGGCGAGCATCGCGTCAACGGACGGCGAGAGCAGGTTGATGTGCGTCTGATGGCCGACGCCGTCGATCGGAACTCCCTTGTCCAGCATTGTCTTGACCAGCTCGTAGATGCGATCGCGCTTGTTGGCGGCATCGGTGCCGTAATCGTTGATGTAGAGCTTGATGTCCTTCCCGCCCGCTTCTCTCGCGGCGCGGAAGGCGGTCTCGATGTAGTCCGTCCCGGTGATGAGGTACCAGTTGCTGGCCCGCATCCCGTCCGGATCGCCCGGCTCGACGACCTCGTTGACGACGTCCCACGACTTGATGTCATCCTTGTAGCGGGCGACAACGGTCCGGACATATGTATCCAGCCGCTTCAGCAGCAGCTTCTTGTTCGCCTCCCGCTTCGCAGAATCGGTCTCGTCGACCATCGGCTTGCCGGCTTCGTCAAGGAAGTACCAGTTCGGCGTCTGACTATGCCAGACGAGCGTGTGGAAGCGGACGGCCATGCCGTTGTCCATGGCGAACTTGACGATCTGATCGGCGCGGTCCCAGGTGAAGACGCCCTCCGACGGCTGAATTGCGTCGGGCTTCATCGCGTTCTCCGCGACAAGCGAGTTCACCTGCTTCTTCAGCAGCTCGGCGGTGAGGCCGCTCAGCTGATTCGGTTCGACGGCGGCCCCGATCGGGAAGTCATCCGCATACGTCTCCGCGACCGAGGGAATATCCGTCTCTACCGAAGGCGTCGGCTTGGGCGTGGGCGACGGTTCCTCAGAAGGAGAAGCCTCGGGCAACGAGGAAGGCGACGCGGAAGCGGCGGCGGACGGAGCTGACGCAGCCGACCCGCCAGAGTCGTCGGGAGAGGCGGACACGCTCTCCGTCTCGGCTTGCGGGGCGACCGTATTCGTCGCTTCTTCTCCGTTCCAGGAGCGAAGGGCGAACAGAATTACAACCAGCGCCAACAAGACGACAACTCCGACAGCTCCGACGATCAGCCACTTGTTCTCTTGTCTCATCAGCCGACGATCCCCGTCCTCTCAATTCCTTCCACGAAGTATCGCTGTACGAAGATGTACATCAGAATGAGCGGAAGAATGGCAAGCAGAATGCCCGTATCCTGCACCATACTCATATAGAAGGGGTCTGCCTTGGAGTTGACTCCGTCGGACAGGAAAAACGACAGGTTGTACGGCAGCGAGCTGAGCTGGATCGACATGACCTTGGCCGTTGTCAGGTACGTCGTCGTGAAGAAGCTGTCGTTCCACTGCCACACGAACGAGAACAGCGTGACGGTGAGCATCGCCGGAATGGCGTTCGGCAGCATGATGCGCGTGAACGTCTTGCCGATGCCTGCTCCGTCGATGTAAGCCGCCTCCTCGACCTCCTTCGGAATGCCGCGGAAAAATTGACGGAAGATGAAGATGTACAGTCCGGCCTTCAAGGAGTTCGCCGTCAACGATGTCAGAATGAACGGCCAGTACGTGTTCAACAGGTTGACCGACTTGCCGCCCGTCAGCAGCGGGATAAGTCCCATCAGCGTGAAGTCCTTCAGGTTCAGGTACACGGGGATCAGAATCGTCGTCGGAGGAACGAGAATGGTCAGGACGACTCCCACGAACAACAGATTGCTGCCCTTGAACTTCAGCCGGGCGAACCCGTACCCTGCGAGAGCGCACGACAGCGCGGTCAGAATCGTCGTCATTGCCGAGAGCCCGAACGTGTTGCGAAGCGCCGCCCAGTAGTCCATAATATCGATCGCCTGCCGGAAGTTGTCGAGCGTGAAGTGCTGGGGAATCCAGATGACGATCGGAGAGTACAGATCGACTTTGTCCTTGATCGCAGTGGAGATCTTCTGCAGAATCGGATACACAATGACGAACGACAAGCCGATGATCAAGACGAGCCGCACAAGCGACCACAGCCATTTTTTCCACAATTCCAGGGATATCAGTCTCATTGCGCGCGCGCGCATGGCGTTCCTCTCCTTCTATTCATAGTAGAAGACCCTCTTGGAGATCACGTAGGAGCTGATCGCCAGAATCAGCGCGACGACGACGAAGTAGATCCATGCCATAGCCGAGCTGAGGCCGAAGTTGAAGCTCTTGAAGCCGGTATCGCGGATCAGGTCGGTCATCGCGTTCACGGATACCGAGTCGACGATCGTGTAGACGACGTTGACGAGAATAAGCGGACTCACCATCGGGAACGTAATCTTCCAGAACGCCTCGTAGCCCGTTGCGCCTTCCATCTTCGAAGCCTCGTAGAGCTGCGGCGAGATCGTCTGAATGCCCGCCAGGAAGATCAGAATCTGGACGCCCGATTGGCTGACGACCTGATAGATCCGGTTGACGGCGCTGGTCAAGTAATTCACGATCGATTCGCTCATGCCGGCCTCGAGCATCATGTTCTCCAACTCGAAGCTCTGCAGCGCGTTGAAGGTCGTCGCTCCCGCGTTGGCGTCGTTGATCGCCTGAACGAGACTTGTGCTCTCGAGGCTCAGGATGATGCCGGAGGCCAGAATAACAGGCAGGAAGAAGATCGCCCGCGCCGCCGTTCGCCCGATGAACTTCTGGTTAAGCAGAACGGCCAGGAACAGGCTGAAAATAACGATAAGCGGAACGTTGACCACGATGTCGATGATCGACTCGGTGAGCACCCGGTTAAAGCTCGTGTTGACCGTCAGCGCTTCCTTGAAGTTCTTGAAGCCGGCGAAGCTGGCTGTAACGCCGTCCGAATTGGCCGTCACCGTACTGAAGCTGTATCGGAGCGAGGTCAACAACGGCGCCAGGAAAAAGAACAGGAAGCCCAGCAGCCAAGGCACGACGTACAGGAAGCCGTAGAGCGACTTCTTCTCCGCGTAGGTCCGCAGGCTCGGCTTCAGCTTAAGCAAGGCAGCTCTCACGTTGCAGCACCACCTGTCGCATAGCTGTCGGCCTCGATCCGCTTGCCGTCGACCTGCACAGCCGCATGATTATAGTTGACGATCACGTAGACGCCATTCTCGAAGACGGTCTTGTAGACGCCGTCGTCGAGCTTGTCGTGCGAGATTATTCGCTGACCCTGCACCTGTCCGAGCACGTCGTTCACTTCCTTGTAGATATCGCCAGCGAGCGCGAGCCATTGCTCGTAATTCACGGCGTACAGATCGTTGTTCTCGGTGTCCTTCACCTTGTAGTTGGGCTCGTAGATCCATTCGAAGTACACGCCCGAGCCGTATTCGAGCGACTTGAGAATGTATTCGCTCGGGTCGGTATACGTCGACAGGTTGTACGGAGCACCTGCATACTCGACATAGCCGCGCACGACCATCTGGAAGAAGGGGATCTCCTCATCCTCGATCTTGAACCGGCTGCTCGTCATCGGGGCATTCGTCAGATCGCTGACATAAGGCAGAGTGAAGGCGTTGCCTCCGTTCGCCAGAATGTCCAGGTTGGCGGAACGGATCGCTTCAAGCGATTGAAGCGATCGAGCCTGCGATTCAGTCCGATCGATCTCGTTGCTCTTGCGGTAATCGCTGTTAAGATCCGCGGCCAGATCGCGTAGCGAGAGGCCTTCAATCTCATAGCCCGCGACTCCCTTCAGCAGCCTCTCCACATAATCCGGAACAAGCCTTGGGGATACAACGTAGGCCGGAGACTTCGTACGATCCCGCCGGTTCAGCGCCCGCTCGACCGGGTAGACGGCCGCCGGCTCGTCGCGCAGCGATCTCGAGGCGTCATCCGCTTCGTCGAACCCCTTCGAGCTGTTCGCTTGCACGAACGCCACGTCCGGGAAGAAGCCGATTCCGGTCTTCTGCGCGTAGTCGGCGAATTGCTTCAATCCCTTGCTGCCGCCGATCGCTCCATCCACCTTGACGCCGCTCGGCACGCGGTGATCCAGTCCGTTGTTAAACCATCCCGAGAACTGAACCTTGATGTTGGAGATATCGAGCTTCCGCACTTCCTCCACGATGCTCTCCGCCTGCTTGAACGTTGTCAACGGCTCGAGTGCGTTGTAGGGAATGCCAAGAACGTGCTTCTGCTTCGAGATGGCGCCGATCATCTGCAGGTAGAACGGAACGTCCTGGGATTCCGCAGATACGGCTGCATCGTCCCGCTTCGCGGCAGGAAGTCCGCCCCGCTCTTGCAAATATTGCTGGTAATACTTCGCCATGCCCGTATAGGAAGCCTCTTCCTTGCCGAAGAAGGAGTAACGGACCGCGAAGTCCGCCTTCGTCGGATGCTGCTGGAACTTCGGCAATGACCGCTCCTGATCGTTCGCCGTCAAGTATACCTTCGTCTCGTTCACGACGTAGAAGCTGGAAGAGACGGAGTTGTAGCTGTTCAGTCTTCCGCTGACATCCGCCTGGATGGAAGCGACCGCCTCGCCCTCCTCGATGATGCCGAGGAACGCCGCGTCGCCGTCGATCAATCCGAACACCGGCAGGCGCACCTCCTGCTCCCTCGCCGCATCCTCGAGACGGGCAATCGTCTGATCGGAGCCGTACACGAGCTGCTGATAGGACGGATAGCGGGTCTTCCCGTTATTCAGGCGAATAAGCGCGCCCGAGCCGTCGGGAACGAGCATCGCTCCGGTCGCTTCGGAATCCGCCGCCCCGAAGTAGCTGAGCAGGGAGATCGTATTGATCGGATAATCGTCGGGGAATTGAATGCTCGAAGCTGGCACCTTGGCGACAAGACTGTCCCCGTCGAGCTTGTATTCAATCGAAGCGAGAAACACTCTCGGCTCCGGCTTCGTCTGATCGAGGCCGAGCTCCTCGATATCCTTCTGCAGATCTTCCTCCGTGTAGCCCGCAGCCTCGAAAGCCTGGAGAGCCCGCTCGAGCTGAAGTCCCTTCAGCGCGCTGTCATTCCGTATATAGGTTCCTTGCTCCTCGTCTTCCTTGTAGCCGATCGCCAGGGCTCGCTGTCCCGTCTTGTCTAGCTTCCCGACAATTGCTTCATAGCGCTCTCTGCTCAGCATCATCGGCAGGTCGTCGACCGTCTTCTCTGCGGTTCCGAACTGATAATCAATGCGCACGCCGCCTTCGATCGGCTCCATCTTGATCTGGTTGTGAGCGACGCTGTCCGTGTAGGAATTGACGGAATTAAGTTGACCGAAGTTGTTGTAGAAGTCGATACGAAGCTGCGCGGACAGCAGGTCCTTGTTTACGCCTGACGCCAGCGTATCGGAGTCGCGATCCGAAGGATTGCTGTACCACACCTTGCCGCTATTCTTGTCGAGAACAGCGACAACGCCGGTCTGATCATCCGCGAACAGCCTCAGACGGTCATTCTCGGCGACTCCCTTCATCCCTTCCACCTTCGTATCGGTGAAGGCCGCGGTCAAAGCCGTACCCGCCTCGAACGAAGAGAGCGCCGATTCGTCGGCCTGTGCGGCGGAAGATCCGTTCCCGGAGCCGGAGCAGCCGGCAGCCGACATTCCGGCCAGCAGGACTGCGGCCCACAAGACTCCTTTAAGCCTGTTCATGCGTTATCCTCCTTCCTTAGCTCCTCAGAACGAACTCTTGATAGATCGTGGATATGAATGCAATAATCTGCTGGACCAGGCTGAAGAACAGCAGGCACAGGAACGCCATGAAGCCGATAGCCACGACCGACAGCACCATCGTCAGGATCGTCTTGGACGGTGTGTACTGATGAACGGTCATATTGCCGATAAACAGCAGGAATACGCACCAGATCGTCGACAGATTGATAAAGAAGTAATAGAAGGACGTCTCTTGCAGGGAGATCAGGTTGCTGAGCCAAATCCATGGGAACTGGATCAACACGACCGGAAAGAACGCGAAGCAAGTGGAGATAAAAATCTCGACGAACTTCCCTTCCCCGTCCATCAGCGTCGTCAGCGACCAGTTCGCGATGCACCAGAACAGTACCGGCAGCAACACGTATACGATCTCCATGAAGCTGTTCAGGCTGTTCGGATTGACGAAGTTCACAAGGAAGCCGCTGTACTGGTTCTGCAGAACGGTCGTTATGGCCAGAAGGAACAAGATGACGAAGGCGGAGACCAGGCTCGCCTTGCGGTTCAATTCGTACTTCAGCTCCCAGAAGCCGTTGAACGGATGCGAGATCAAATAGAACGGGTATTTAAACAACTCTCTGCTCAATGGAGCTCACCTTCCTTCTCCCCTTCAGGTTGCGATACTTCCGCCAGGCGACGACAATAGCCGCGAGCGCGATGAGGGTGGTCATGACCGCAGGGAAGTATTCCCGCATCTGCTGCTTCCGATAGAGCAGGAACGCCTTGGAATAATGGTTCCGGTCCTCGCTTCGCTTGAAGTACTTCATCGCTTCGGCATATTCGCCCTGCCGCAGCAGCGCCTTGCCAATGCCTGAGTAGGCGTATTCCAGATTGGCGTTCATGTCGATCGTCTTCTCGTACAGGGCATAGGCCTGCTCCTCGTCGCCGCTGAAGTAGCTTCTCTCCGCTTCATTAAGCGTTCGGCCGTACTCCGTCGTGCGGAACAGGGTGATCTCGCCGAGCGCCTTGTCGAGAACAAGGAAGTCATCCCCTTGTCGATCGATCGCGGTCGGCGTATCGAATTCGCCGAATTGATTGCCCAGCCCTCCGAAGACGTACATGAGATAGCCGTCTCCGTTGTAGGTGAAGATTCGGCCCCGGCTCGAATCGAGGATGGAATACATATCGCTGTCCGTTACGTCGACATCGACGAGCCGCGTCGGGCCGTCCGTCGTCGTGAAGCGGACATCGCCTTCGGGCGGGAAGTAGCCTTTCTTACGAAGAATGTCATTCCCCTGGGCGTTCAGCTTGCGGACATTGTCGCTGCGCTGCCCGTTCGTGGCATACAGGAATCCGTCCGAGTCGATGTCCAGGTTCGTGAATTCAGTTGGTGTGAACATGACCATCTGGCTCTTCTGCGCTCTCGTCGACAACATCTTCCAGAGATACTCGGACGGAGAGAACGTAACCCGGTTCGCGCCGATGAACGAGGTGAAGGTGCCGTCTGAAGAGAACTCCATGAAGCCGTCGAACACGCCTGTCGCCATCGCATAGATCCGATTCGCCTTGTCCACGACGAGCCGAGCCGGCTGGAATTGGAAGTTGTCCGCGAGCAGTTCGGATTGCGGATGATCGATGATGCGGATCAGCTTGTCGGCGGCATCGAGATGGACAATTCGCTGATTGCCCGTATCTGCAATATAGAGATGATTGTCGTCCGTCACGAACAAGCCTTGCGGATTGTTGAAGGCGTCCGGCGCACCGTCATGCTCGAATGCTTCGACGATGCGAACGAGCCGGAATTCAGAGTCCAGAATGACGACGCGATTGTTTCCGCTGTCAAGGACGTAGATGGCGCCGTCCTTCGCGACATGAAGATCGTTCGGCGCCTTGAAGCTGCCCGTTCCGAGGCTGACGCCGTCGTACAGCCCGGATGCCTCGTAAGCGTCCGGGGCGGCAACCGTCTCTCCCCAGAAGGAATAATTGTAGGAGGATGACGTCTCCGCCGCATCGGAGGAAGAGCCACCCGCTGTGACGCCCAGAAGACAGGCGATCAGGAGAATCAAAGGCTTGCGTGTGTGAATCGATATTCGTGCCATGATCGGTAATCGTGCCATGCGTGCCATGTCGTCTCCCCCTCCTAATCCTTCATCCCGGACGTCGCCATCGTCTGGATGACGCTGCTCTGGGAGATGATGAAGAGCGTGATCGGAACGATCATAAGCACCAAGGCGACAGCGGCGCCGACGCCGGCGCGGGCAATGCCTCCGAGCGCGATCTGACCTAGCGCGTAATGAAGGGTCTTCAGATTCTCGCTATAGATGAAGTTGCCTCCGTCGCTGCCCCACAGCATCGGGAATTGCAGAATCATCAGCGTGAGCCAAGCCGGCTTGACGTTCGGCATGACGATCGTCCAATAAATTCGGTATTCATTCGCTCCGTCGATCTTCGCCGCTTCAAGCAGGGCATCCGGAATCTGCTCCATGAATTGCTTCATCAGGAACAGACCGAGTGGGAAGGCGAGCGACGGGATGATGATCGACGCCTGCGTGTTGATCCATCCGAGCCAGGACATGACCATGTAGTTCGGTATGGCCGTTACCTGGGCGGAGAACATCAGGGACAGAACGACAATCGTGAACAGCGCGTTTGAGCCGGGGAACCGATACTTGGCCAGCGGATACGCCGCAGCCGAAGCGAACAGGATGTGCCCGGCCGTCCCGATAATCGTGATCAGCAGCGTGTTCGTGATATAGCGGGACAACGGGACCCACGAGTTGCCCATCAGAGCAACGAGGTCGTAGAAGTTGTCTACGGTCGGGTTGGAGACGAAGAATCGCGGCGGGAAAATAAACAGCTCATCTAGCGGCTTGAACGCGTTGCTGACCGCGAACACAAGCGGCAGCGCCATGAACACGCCGAAGACGGCCAACAGCAGGAACAGCATAAAGCTGACCGTGAACGAGCGATTGATCTTGCGGGACAGCCGGAAGAGCGGGAGCGTTCTCTGATTCACTTCACTCGCCTACCTTTCGAATCAGCTTCTGCGTCAACAGGTTCGTCCCGAGCATGATCGCGAAGAGCACGGTGGCGATCGCCGAGGCGTACCCCATCTCGAACCGGATCGTGCCGTAGTCGATAAGGTGCGTCACGATCGTATGAGCGGCATAATTGACGCTTGGCAGACCAGCAAGCGCGATCGAGATATCAGCGACCGCGAAGGAAGCCGTAATCTGCATAACGGCGCCGAACAGAAGCTGAGGCCGCATCGACGGAAGCGTAATGAACCACAGCTCCTGCCAACGATTCTTGATTCCGTCGACCGCTCCGGCTTCAATCAGCGTCTTGTCGACGGTCTGAAGACCGGCGATGAACGCCAGGAAGCTTGTTCCAAGGCTGAGCCAGAGCTGGACGAGAATAATGATTGGCAGAATGTACTTCTCGTTCGTCAGCCACTGAATCGGCGCCATGATGAAGCCGTATTTGATCAGGAAGCCGTTCAAGTAACCATAGGCGTCGCCCGAGAAGAAGATGAGCCAGATGAAGTACACGTTCCCCGAGATCGAAGGCGCGTAGAAGACGAGGGTCATGAAGGCGCGGACCTTGGGAGACAGCTCGTTGATGATCCAGGCGAACAGGAAGCAGGCCACATAGCTGACCGGCCCTGTGATGACCGCGAACAGGAACGTGTTTTTCACCGCAATCATGAACACGTCGTCGTTGAACAGCAGTCTGGAATAGTTCTGCCAGCCGACGAATCTCGGGAATTCCAGCATGTTGAAGTAGAAGAAGCTGAGAATAAGCGAGAATACGACGGGAATGACGGTAAACAGGAAGAACAGAATCATATAGGGACTAAGAAGAACGTAATGATGCTTGTTCTTCTTCATCTCCCGCCAGATCAGCATCCGGCGGGACGTCTTGGCTTCGCGTGCAGGACGCGTCGCCGGCTGGCTGGTCGTTTCGGCTTGCATTGGTCTCCACCCCCGGGCTAATACGGCAGCTTGAATTCCTTCCGCTTGACAGCAATCTCGTCGTTCATGTACATAATGTAGTCGGACAGCGATTCACGCGGATTCTCGGCGGCGTTCACAACCTTGCGGAACGCGTTGTCCAGGTGACGGGCGGTGAAGTAGCCGCCTGGCACTTGAGGAATCCCCTTCACCCATTGCCATTGTTCGTCCAGATTACGATAGTCGTCGACTGGCCACGGCAGCTCCTCAAGCGCTTCGACGTTGGCTGTCGGATATCTGGCCGCTTCGCCGAGCAAGCCCTCCATCTGCCTGCCGTACGCGATCTGCGTCTCCTTGGACGTCCACCACTTCATGAAGGTCCAGGCCGCGTCCTTGTCCTGCGCGTTCTCGAGCATCATGACGGCGGTCGTATGGCTGGCCACCTCATGGTTGACGGTGCCGTCCGCCTGCTCCGTTCCCGGAACCATCGTGAAGTCCCATAACCCCTTGATCTCCGGAGCCATGACGGTGAGCATGTTGTACGTCGTGTAATCCGCAATGCCGATCGGCATCTCTCCGGTCCGGAACCGATTCGGGAAGTCCGCAATCAGCGGGAACTTGTAGTTCGTGTAGAATTGTGTCCACCTCTTGAACTGTCCCATGGCAATCTCGGAATCGAGAGCGCTCGACTTGCCGTCATCGGAATAGAATTGACCGCTATTCTGGTACAGAAGCATCGAGAACATCGCATTCGGAACCTGAATGGCCCCCTGAACGGCCGGGTTCTCGATGGGCAGCCAGAACTCCATGTTGTGCTTCTGGAGCACCGAGATCATGTCGTACACTTCCTGCCACGTCTTCGGCGGCGTCAAGCCAAGCTCCTCCAGAATGTCCTTGCGGTAGAATAGCATCGGGAACGTCTGCTGCTCCGGAAGTGCGTACAGCCCGTCGCTGAACTGGTACGGCGTCAGCCCACTGTCGCGGAATCGGGCCGCGACCTCCTCGTAGTCGGAGAATTGGGTCAGATCGGCCGCCGCGCCGCGCATTGCATAGTTGACGGGAACGTCCTCCCCGATCTGCATCGCCACGTCGGGCCCTTCTCCCGCCAATGTTGCAGGAAGCAGAATATTGGCCGGAACAAGTCTGAGCTTAACCGAGATGTTCGTCTCCGTCGTGAACGTATCGTCGATCAGGTTCTTCATGACCTGCGCCTGATCCCGGCCGGTCGTAATCCACACCGTAATGGAACGATCGCTCTCCCCTGTATTGCCGATGCTGTCGTAATCTTCCGTATAGGAAGCGAATAACGCTCCGATCTGATGCTTGATCTGTTCCACGAAGGTTGCCTTCGTTCGCGGCAGCTTGCTGTCCGGCGAGGAGACGACGAGGTAGTCGAGCGTGAGCGGCTGCTCCCGCACGGTGAGAATCCACGTTCCGAGGCCGCCGATATTCGTCTTGAAGTCGGTCAATCGCTTGGCGACCGTCTCCGGCTTCGCGGCCATCTCGTTTAATTGGTGAATGAGCTTGTACAGAACGGCGACCTTATCGCTTCGTTCTCCAGTCGATTGCTCCAGATAGTCGGCCACGCTGGAGATCGTCTCCGCCTGCTTGGTGAATACGTCTATCATATCGGGGACCCGCTTATCCAACTGATAATCGCGGTATGGATCCGGTGTATTCGAAGTGATCATAAGAATCTTGCGATACATCTCGTTCAACTCAAGTACGCTTGATTCAATCGTTCGCAAGAGAGGGGCAATCTCTCCAAGAGTCACAGTCAGGCGAATGGTATGCTTGCCCGGTGTCAAGTGGAACAGATACGGATCTTCGCCTCCGAGCACATCCGTCTGCCAATTCATATTGAAGTCGAACTGCAATCTCTTCATTTCCTCGAACGGATATTCGCCGTCAATCGTCAGGCTGCGAGTCGCATAGACGCCGCGAAGCTGATCCTGCTTGCGCTTGAGCGCAATCTGGTACAGGCCGTCCTCCGGCACGTCGACTTCCCATTCGATCCATTGGCCGGGAAGCTTCCATTGGACGCCTCCGATCGTGTTCATGCGAATCTTCGACGTGTGATAAGGCTGAACCGTCGGGCTCGAATGATCGGCTAGCGGCGCGAGCATCGGCGAAGACTTCAACGAAGCGTCTTCCGCCTGCACGACCAATTGCCGATTGGACACGGGCGTTAGCCCTTGCTTCTCGTACTCGCTCTTCAGCGAAGCATAGCTTGCCGTCTCCGGCTCCTGATAGAGCTCCAGATAATCGATCGCCATCGGCTCCCGCAGCGCTTCGAGCGACAGCGTCTGTTCTCCTTGATCGAAGTAGAACAGATACGGATCTTCGTAATAGCCTTCCTGGTCCGAGAACGGAACAAGCTGCCAGGCGGGCTTCTCGATCTGCCGGGGACGCTGATCGTTGCCGCGATCGTCCTGTGTAACAGTCTCGCCCTGGTCTCCCCATAACCGGTTGAAGATCAGATCGTCCGCCCCGTCGAACGGCACGGCGCCGTTGATTGCAAGCTTCCGCTCTGCGCTCGAGCTCTTCCCTTCCATCGGATAATAATGGATGCGGATATTGTACAGACCCGCTTCGGCAACGTTCACCTTCCAGGCGATCGCGCCGTCCTCCGGAGTAAGAACGGCTTGGCCGTCCAGCCCTTCGTATCGGTCCGCGACCTCGAACCCTTCTCCGTTCGTCTCCGAATAATTCTCCCCTTCAATTCGAACGACCGTATCCGGACGAGAATCAGAGGAATGCGCGCTGCTGTACGCGTCGTAACTTCCCTCGTCATCCGAATCCGTAATCGCTTGGAATTCTCCCATCGCTTGCGCTAGCCCTCCGGCGGACTTCCCGGACGGATTCAACATCCAGACGGCGGCGAACAGGACTACAACGACCAGTATGGCGATGAAGGTCTTCTTCTGATCCAAGTTCTTTATATGATCAAAGGTCTGCTTTATGAAGCTCAACGCTCTTCTCTCCCTCCTGCGGTGCGATAGCTCGCCATTCAATAACAGTTCCCATTAGAGAACATCCTCTGAATGGGAACTGTCGTCTGCCGATGGGCTACTTCTTATAAACAGCGTCAATGGCTGCCTGGAACGGCGCCTTGTACTTCTCGATGACGGAGGATACCGAGGTGCCGGCTTGAATCTCGCCGCTCAGATCGTAATAAGGCAGTGTCGGCATGAAGGTTGCGTGGTCGAGTACGATCATGCCTTCGCCCGCCGTCTTCGCATTGTTGATGTCGTTCTCGTCCGTAAAGTTGCTCTCAAGCGAAGCTTGATCCGGATAATCGTACATCGAATCGATGTCGTTGATCTTCTCCCAGATATACACAAGCTGCTCCGGATGCTCGACCTTCTTCGGAATGGTGAGCGCCTGGAATGCGCCCTCGACCGAATGGTAAGCGCTCGCGCTCGGCCCTTGCGGGAACGGAACGAAGCCGATGTCATAATCCGCCATATCCGTCTTGAAGCCGCCGATCTCATACATGTAGCCCGCATACATCAGCGTGTTGCCTTGACGGAAGAATTGGCCCGGCTCCGTCCAGTCGCCGCCTTCCGTCGGACGCGCCACCTTCTCGGTCGCAATGCGCGACAGGAAGTTCAGCACCTCCACCGTCTTCGGATCATCAAGGTTCTGCTTGTCGCCGACCGTCAGGCTCGCCTCGTTGGAGACGAGCGCGTGATCCATGAGGCCCGCCTGCGCCAAGCCCCACGTATCGAGCTTGCCGTCGTTGTTCGTATCCTTATTGGCATCCTTCGCGACCTGAATGAACGTATCCCAAGTCCAATTGCCTGCATCTACATATTCTTGAAGCGACTTGATGCCGATCTTGTTCAGCAACGTCTTGTTGTAGAAAATCCCGGAGATCAGGTTGGACTGCTCCGTGAAGCCGTACGCCCTGCCGTCGTACGACATGTATTCGTTCGCCTTCTGGTTGAACACCTTCGTGTTCTTCGTGTACTCGTCCACCGGCCACAGCAGGTCCTGCTGCACAAGCGCAGGAATCGTGTAGTTCTTGCCGAGACGGACGATATCGCCGATCGGCTCGCCCGACAGCAGCGATGCCGTTACCTTCTCCTGATACTCGCCGTAGTCGATCGCGATGTACTCGACCTTGAAGTTATGCTTCGCCATCAGCTCGTCCAGGTTCTTCTTCTTGGCGATATTGTCCGGATTGTCCTCTGCGATCGTCATATCCCACCAGGACACGATCTTGATCGTCCTGCCGCCCATGTCGAAGTCCATCTCCGCCGTCGAAGCATCCGCCTCTTCGCTGGGACTTGCCGATTCCGAGCTTGCCGCGCTTGCTTCCGGACTGGCGTCGTTCGAAGCTGCCGAGCCGCTTGGACTGGAAGTGTTCGCGTTGTTGCCTCCGCCGCAAGCGGTCAGACCCATAACCAGCATCATGCCGGCCAGCATTGCGATTGCCTTTTTGCTTTGCATGTTTTGCCCCCCTGAGATTGGTAGTTGAGATTGGTGATAATGGATTCACCGAGAAGTGTAGCGCTTACATCGCTCCCCCAACAACCTGCTGCTATTCAGAAGATTTACCTTACCGTTTATAGGTTCGGACCTCCTTGGTTTGCTCTTTGTTTAAAAGGTAAACAAATGCACCCTTCTGTAAGAGATGCACATTGCCGCACCGTCCGCAGGTGAATCATAATCAAGAAGAAATAATATTGTAAGCGCAGTCATGAAGGGGTTCTGCACAATAAATCTTCGAAAGCGAGGTCGTTGACTTGTATAAGGTGTTGCACATAGATCCGGACGCGCGAAGCCGGGAGGCGACGGAGCGCATGATCGACTGGACGAATTCGGGCTACGCATTGGAAGCCCGTGCAGCCAGTCCCGCCGACGCCCGAACCTTATTCGACAAGCAGCCCTTCTCTCTCGTTCTTATTAATTTAAAGCATTCGCATGCGGAAGGGCTTCGCCTGTGCGAGCTCATTCGCGAGCGCAGCCGAGTTCCGATTCTCTTGATCGGCGGAAGCCATGACTTCTACCTGGCACGGCAAGCGCTCGTTTATCAAGTAAGCGATTACTTGCCCGAGCCGGTGCAGCCGGCCGAGCTTCTCGGCAGCCTCAGCATGATCAAGCGAGAGCTCGACGCTCGGGCCGGCGCCGAGTCTCCGTTCGCAGCTGCGCTCGCTCGCAGGCGTTCCCGGCAGTCCTCCATCATCGATCATGTCAAGCAATACGTTCAGGAGGAGCTGCACCAGAGCATCACCCTGAAGAAGATCTCGGATTCCCTCCACTTCAACTGCGCGTATCTGGGGCAGAAGTTCAAGAGCGAGGAGAACATGTCGTTTAACGAGTACCTGCTGCAGCAGCGGATGGAGAAGGCCAAGCTCTTGCTCGAGCAGACGGATTTGAAAATATACGAGATTGCAGGAGAGGTAGGCTATACGGAGCTCGACTGGTTCTACAAGAAGTTCAAGGAGTACACCGGCATCAGCGCGAACGAGTACCGCAAGCAGCTGATTGTCACGGCTTGAAGCAAGAACGGCAGTCCGGGAGGAACCTACCTCCAAGACTGCCGTTCTTTGATTCGCTCCGCTGCTTGCTTGCCTTCGGTGCTCTCCCTACTCGGTGAACCGCCAATCGCCAAGACGGAACAGATTGTCCCCCGCCGGTCCGCGGAAGACGAGATAGACGCGATGAACGCCGGTCGCTCCCGACAGGCGCGCGGTCGTCTCCGTCCACTCAGCGCCGGCCGCGGTCGCAGCAATTGCCGCCGTGCCGACCAATTGTCCGTCGGGCTCGTCCAGCCTCAGCTCGATCGCGGAGGAGCCGACCGAAGGAGCGACGAACGCGGAGAACAAAGCTGCCCCCTTCGCGCCGAAGTCGACGTTCGACAAGGCGATCCAGTCTCCGTTGCCGATCCCCGTCACGACCATTTGAGAATCGCCGTTCTCGCCGACAGCCGCTTCCGTCGATATGCCGGCGCTCCAGCCCATCGTTGCCGCCGAATGGCGCACATACGGATCGAACGGCTTCAGTTGCGCAACGCCCTCGTAGTCCGCTTGAATCTGCTGAATCTTGCCGTCTTCGCCGAAGACGGCTTCATTCAAGTGAGTAGAACGGTAGCCCTTGGGAACCCCCATCGCCTTGGACAGCGTCTGTGCATGATAGGCGATGTACCGCTTGTCGCCGAAGGTGAAGATGGCGTGATGGTTGTTGCCTCCGACGCCGAAGAAGGAGCCGGGGTTCTTCAGAATCGTCCCCTGGTACGTCCACGGTCCCATCGGACTGTCGCTCGTCACGTAGGCGATCTCTCCTGCGGGAGGACTCCCCTCCGGACGCGTCCCGCCGAAGAAATTCGAGCAGTACGTATAGTAGTACGTATCGCCGACCTTGTTGATGCCCGCGTCCTCGAACATGAACGGCGCCGGAATGACCTGCGCTTCGCCGACGACGCTGATCATGTCGTCCCCAAGCTCCATGACGCGAGCCGTGTTCGGCATCGCATCCTCTCCTTCCGGAACGCCGCCGCCGAAGTAAAGGTATGCCTTGCCGTCGTCGTCGACGAGCACGGCCGGATCGAACAGCCAGGTCACGCCCTGCACGCCCGGCGTCTGTCGGGTAACGAGCGCCTTGCCGATCGGGTCCGTCCACGGGCCTGTCGGGCTGTCGCTCGTCAACACGCCGATGCCGCTTGCATTATTGGCGAAGTACAGGAAGAACTTGGTCTTCCCGTCGATTATCTTGTATGCCGCCGCCGGCGCCCAGGATTGAGTCGCCCACTTGGCCGCTCCCTGCGGTCCGGCCGCCGACGCTTCCCCGTGATCGGTCCAGTTGACGAGATCGTCCGACGAGACGATTGTCAGCTTGTTGATATTGCCGTACGTATTGTCCTTCACTTGCCCGTCTGCGTCGTATTCCAGCACGTCATTCGTCATGTAGATATAGACGCGGTCTTCGTAGACGAGCGCATAGGGATCGGCGCCAAACTTGTGGCCCAGCAGCGGATTGCCGCTTGGCGGCAGCTTGCCGACCGCCGTCGTAATCGCACTCGGATTAAACGTCTCCTCAGCGCCGGCCGCCAACGCATCAAGCGTTGGCAACGCGGGTGAATTGGATGGTGAGTTCGATTCATTCTTGTTCACGGTTGTGTCCTCCTTATGTGTCCATACGACAGTCAGAACGATCGCGGCCGCAACGACAAGCGCAGCGAGGGCGACGATCGATTTATTCAATCGGAGCATGGATAACGGTCCTCCTTGGCGTCAGCCTATCGGAATCGAGTCCCGGTACTCCTGCGGCGTCATTCCCGTCGTCTTCTTGAAGAAGCGGGTGAAGGAATGCGCCGACTCGTAGCCGACGGCCACAGACACCTCGCGAACTTTGGTCTCTCCATCCTTCAGCAACTCCATCGCCTTGCGAATGCGGCATTGATCGATGTATTCAGACAGATTCAAGCCCTTCTCCTGCTTGAAGAAACGGGACAGGTACGTCGGGTTGAAGTGATTCAGCTCCGCCAGCCTTACGAGCGACAGATCCCTACCCAGGTTCTCCTGGATATAGCGGCAGATCCGATCAATGGCGCGATCGGCCCGCTCCTGCTCGTCAAGCCGCTTGAGGCTGAAGATGCCGTCGGCCACCCGGGATAAATAATGAAATCCTTCCGTCAGGGTCGTATGCCCGTCCAGATGCAGCAGCTTGTCGGAATCGCCGATCTGGGCGTGCAGCCCCCAACGATTCATGTATGCGAACAACATAAGCGCAACCGAATAATAGGCCTCGACGGCCGTTTGCACGTTCATCTCCGGATGCAGCATGCGCCCGGACAGCTCATCGAGCACTGCGAAAAATTTCTCCTTCCGGTCGGCCTCAAGATGGGCGGCCATAATCTCGGCCATGTGCGAGATTCGGGCATCATCCGTCTGCTCGAGCCCCCCTCGCGCTTCGCCGCTCTCGGCGAGAATGACGGATAGCTCGTCGCCGATCCTCGTCTGCTGCAAGCGTCTCAATCTCTCGTATTGACCCGGAACGGCCGACCATTCGCAAGCCGCTCCGGCGATCGAGATGGATAGCGTCAGCCCGAGCTCCTGCCGGCACGTCTCCTGGATAAGCTCCAGCGTCCCTTCGAGATAGCGGAGCATACGGCCGGAGAACGACTCGTCCGCCTGCTTGGCCGGCTGCAGCAGCCACAGCAGTTCGCCGCGCTTGTCGACGAAATCGAGCGAACGGGTCCGCTCCGACAGATAGGACAGCCAGATTCGCCGGCAAGCTCCACGAAGCTCGTTCCGGCGGACGTATGTCGCCCCCTCCGGATACCCGAGCCGGGCCAGCACAAGCACGACGGATTCGTCCGCGGACAGCGGAATGCTCCATGTGTCGAATTCGCGTGCCAGCGCATCGCCGCCCCGCTCGCCCTCGCTGCCGTCCTGAAGCCATTGCCTGAAGTATTCTGCGCGCGCCAACGCCTCGATCTCGCTCTGCTGATCCAGCGTGAGCTGAGCCAGTTCGCCGAGCCGGATGCTCTCGTCAATCTCCTGCAGAACCTCCTTGACGGTCTCGGTCACCTTGTCGTAGCCTTCGGTCTTGAGCAGATATCGCGCCGCCGGAGCCTGAATGGCTTGGTACACGTAATCGAATTCGCTGTAGCCCGTCAGGAAGATCACCTTGCAGCGCGGCCAATACGAGCGAATCTGCTCCGACAGCTCAAGCCCGCTCTTGCCCGGCATGCGAATGTCCGTCAGCACGATGTCAATTCGGGTGCGTTCCATCCATGCGAGCGCTTCGTCCGCCGAATAAGCTCTGCAGACATCCAGCCGTTCCGGCATAAGCCTTGAGAATACTTCATACAAGCTGTCCGTGATAATCTCTTCGTCATCCACGATCAGAAGCCGGTGCATGTCCCTTCTCCTCCCCGGTTTGAATTCGAACTTCGACGCGCAACCCGCTCCATTCGCTTCGCGACAGGAACAACCCGCTTCCATTCCCGTAGATCAGCACAATTCGGCGATGAATGTTCATCATGCCGGTCATCTCGTGCGTATCGGAAGGATGCTGAAGACGATCTTGCAACTCCGCGATCCGTTCGTCGGACAGTTCGCTGCCGTTATCCTCCACCACTATTCGGAACGCCTCCCCTTCCGCTCCGAAGGTAATGCGGAGCAAGCCTTCTCGGGGCATTTTCTCCAGACAGTGCTCGTATGCATTCTCGATCAACGGTTGGATGATGAGCCGGGGAACCCGAACCGCCTCCATCGCCTCCGGAAGCTCGTCGAACCGGACCTTGATCCGCCTGGAGAACCGCAGCTTCTGGATCTCGGTATACATGCGCGAATGCTTGATCTCCTCGGCCAGACGTACGTTGTCTTCCCCATTGCGGGTGATGAAGCGGAAGTACTCTCCGAGCATCTGCGTGAACTGCTCGATTCGATCCAGATCCCCCGTCTTGGCCAAGGAATTCAGGATAAAAAAGCTATTGTAGAGGAAGTGCGGATTGATCTGCGATTGCAGTTGCTTCAGCTCGGCCTTCTGCATCATCAGCTTCTGCTTGAAGTCCTGATCGATCAACATCTGAAGCTTGCGCAGCATATGGTTAAACCGGTTGTACAAATACCCGAATTCATCCTCCTGCTGATGCTCGATGGGAATATCCAAGGCTCCACCTTCCATTCTCCGGAAGCTCTGAATGAGATACAGCATCGGCTTCTGCACGTATCGGTAGGTCGAATACGCGTAGACAATAATGGCAAGAACGGTCGCAATCGAGAACACCCACGCCCAGTTCTTGAATTTGCTCAGCGGCCGGCTGACCTCCTGCTCCGGCAAGAACGTTCCTACCATTAAACTCAGCTTGTCGGAGTGCGCCGTATCGAGGTGATACTTCTCCCCATCGACGATCCAGCGGTACGCCTGTTCGTTCGGCTCCGTCAGCGCTGCCGCGCCGTCGCGAAGCGTTCGATCGGCCTCCGGGTCGCTGCCAATAGCGAATTCCGCCCCGTCCATCAGAAGAAACGAGCGGCTGGACGAATACATGTTGACCTGCTGCAGCGATTCCCTCAGCATCTCCGTATCCAGCTCGATCTGGACGATGTACAGCGGCTCTTCCCCGAGAACGCCCGTCTCCTTGCCGGCGCTAAGATAGAGAGACTGGCCCCAATGGATCAGACTGCCTCCGGTTCGGCTCGTTGTCCCGCTGAAGTAATCGTAGGAGGTCGACTCGAAGTCGTGAACCGCGTTCGAGGCCGATATCGTCTTCCGGATCGGACGAATGTGGACGGAGATGTCCTTGATATAGGCGCTGCTGCCCTTGAAGGTAGTAAGCCGGTGAACGAGGTCGTTCAACGTCTCCCTCCGGTCGACATTGTCCATCAACTCCCAGGTCACGGCCAGCCGATTCACATCATTGTCCTCGAGAATGTCGTACTGCTGAATCTCCATCCAGTCGATCTCCCTGTTCAAATCCTTCAGGTAGTTGGACAACTGGGCGAGCGTCGCCCGCGACAAGTCCTGGCTGGCGTTCTTGTAGCTCCAGTTATACAAGTACAAGCCCAGCAGGATAAGCGGCAGAATGACGATCAGATACGTGATGACGAGCTTAAAGAAGAGACTCTTGCGGAACGATTGGACGGGAAACTTCAGCAACATATCTCCTCCGATGAACGGCGCATTCTCATGGCGTCAGGCCGCCTCTCTCCGCGTACCACTCGTTGACCTCGGCCGTAATGAGGTCGCCGCCCAGACGTCTCCATTCGTCCACGAACCGATCGAATTCCTCGATCGGCCTGCCTAGAATGATATTGATATACGTATCGTTAAGGAGATTGTCCAGAATCGTCTTCTTCTCAATCATCGTAGGGGTCGGCCCGCCGACGAAGCTCTCGTAGAGCAATTGCCCATTCTTCTCGTACTCGTCCAGAATCGCGAATGCGCCGTCGGCTCCGTACGTGCGGTCCCAGCCCCAGCCGTCCATCTTGCGGGAGCCGCCGGAGCGGTACGTCTCGATATTCTGCAGGATCGCTCGGGCTTCGGCTTTAAGTCCCGATTCGTCGCCGGTGCTGCGCGCTTGCGCCAGTTGCCGATAAGCCTCCAGATTCTTCTTCGCCGGATAAGGCGCCACCGGAGAGAGTCCCCATACCGGCTGCGGCGTGCTGTAATACGTTTCGTAGTCGGCCGTCTCTCCCCAATTCTTCTCCAGGTGGAGGTTGATCAGCTTGACAATCGCTTCGGGATGCTCGTAGCCCTTCTTGACCGCATAGAACTTGTCGGTGCTGAACGATAACGGCACCATCGGCAGCTCGTCCGTCTCCGACACGATCGGGAACGCCTGCCACTTCGCCTTGGCGTTCTTCTCCACGCTGGCTTGCACCCAGAAGGAGCTCCATTGCTCGCCGTAGAGCAGACCGTACTTGCCGGCAGCGGTATCGTCCCGCACCTTGGCTCCGTCCTTGATCCCGAATTCGGGATCAATCTGCCCGTCGCGATACAGCTCTTGAAGCTGCAGAAGCGCCGTCTTCACCTCCGGCTGGATGCCTCCGAACACGAGCTTGCCGGATTCGTCCGGAAGCCAGAGCTTCGGGTACGCCCCGTATCCGGCCATAAAGCCGTGCACGCCGGCGACGGGATCGAACAGGTAGCTGGTGGCGGCCAGACCGTATGTATCGTCTTGGCCGTTGCGATCCGGGTCCTCATCTGCAAACGCTTTCGAGATTGCCAATACGTCCGCTATTGTGCGAGGAGGCTCCAGGCCGAGCGTCTCGAGCCAATCCGTCCGAATCCACAGGAAGTTGGCCCGCTCAATGGAGGATGAGGTGTCGGGCAACGCCATCAGCTTGCCGTCGAGCGTCGCCGCCTCGAACGGTCCGTTCCCTTCCTCGCCGAGCGTCTGCTTCGTGAACGCAGTTGCGAACCGGTCGTAGACGGTTGTCAGGTCCTCAATCATGCCGGCGTTGGACAACTGCCGGAGTTGCTGCGCGTTCACCTTGATCACGTCCGGTATGGTGCCGGAGGCAATCGCCACGCCCAGCTTCTGATTGTACAGTTCACCCTTGGCGGTCCAGTCATACGCAATCTTAACGCCGAGAACATTCTCGTAGAGCCGGCTCCATCGGTTGTCGAGCAGCGTCTCGCCCGGCAACTGGCGGAGCATCCCCTCCAGATCGTCGCTCGTCTGGCGGACGAACGAGAGCTCGATCGTCGACGGATACCGGCTCAGACCCGGCTCTTGGTACAGGTTGTCCGAAGACGACTCCGTCGGCTCCGAAGCGGATGGAGAGCCGCCGCCGAAGCAGGAAGTCAGCAGGAGAACAATTGCCAATGCCGATCCCGCAGGTTTGGCCGCACGTATGACCTTGTTCATGTCTAGCCCCCTGGAATGTCTTCTCATATCGTCGTCCCTCTTCATCAGCCGCATAAGAAAGCCGCATAAGAAAATGCAATAAGACGGCTGCGAAAACGCTTCACTTCTATGATGAAGCAACGACAATGCATTCAGCAAGGGGCAATTGTTGATTCTGATGCCTGTTCTTTACCTATTCTTTACCTTTCCGTTGCCATCCCCTCCTCTCGGCAGGTTTGACAATCTTCCGGAGGATAGAGCACGATACGCCCCTCCTCCATCTGTACGCGCACCTTGTTGCCTCCCTTGAAGCCATCGGCATCCAGGTAGCCGGCCGGAATCTGCAGCCTTCCGGCCTTGTCGACGACCGCGTATTCGACATGGCTGTCGTCCGCTTCAAGCTGCGCCAGCTCATCCGCATAGCTCACCTTCCGGATCATCTCGGCGGACGTCTTGCCGTCCCGGATCTGGACGACCCGGTCCACCTTGCGTGCAAGGAGCGGATCGTGAGTAACGATGACGATCGTGATGCCCATCGAGCGATTAAGCGTCCGGAACAGCTCGAGCACCTGGTCCGACGTCTTCGTATCCAATGAGCCCGTAGGCTCATCGGCGAGCAGCAGCCTCGGCTCGTTCGCCAGCGCGATGGCGATCGCGGTTCGCTGCTGCTCGCCGCCGGACAGCTCGCTGAGCCGATTGTGCTTCCGCTGCCCGAGGCCGACCGCCTCGAGCAGCTCCAGCGCTCGCAACCGGCGGCGCTTGCCCTTCAGCAGCATCGGCAGCTCGACATTCTCGAGCGCGGTCAGATACGGAATGAGGTTGCGCGCGTTGTTCTGCCACACGAAGCCGACCGTGCTTCTCTTGTATCGGACGAGGTCGCGCTCCTTGAACGCCAGCAGATCCTGTCCGTCGACCAGCAGCTTCCCGGCCGAGGGCTTGTCAAGGCCGCCGAGCATATTCAGCAGGGTCGACTTGCCGCTGCCCGAGTTGCCGATGATTGCCATCAGTTCCCCATTCCCTACCTGCAGGTCCAACCCCTGGAGGGCGACGACCTCCAGATCGGCCGCCTTGTAAATTTTGACGAGACCGTCGCATTGAATCACCGCTTACTCCTCCCCTAACTTGAGTGCTTGGGCGATGCGAATTCGGGTCAGCCGATACCCGAGAATCAGAAGCCCGATGGCGAGCATCGTTCCGACAATAGCATACAGATGCACATAGTCGCCTAGCCGATAGACAACCTGGAACGGCGGCGCTTGGCTCTTCGTCTGGAACGACATCTCGAACAATGGAACGAACAATTCGCTGGTCATATTGCCGATCCCTACGCCGATCAGCACGGCGGCTCCCGAAGTCAGAATCTGTTCGCTTATCAGCATCAGAATGAGCTGAGGGAACGGAACGCCCATCGCTCTCAGCACGCCGTACTGCAGCGTTCGTCCGCTCAGCGTCAGCAGCCAGAAGAGAAGGAAGCCGAAGAAGCAGATGAGCATCGAGATCGAGAAGCCGAGCGTCATGACGCCGTTAATCGCCATCCGGAACGGATCGTTCTTCGATTGAACCAGCTCCTGCTTCGCGTCACGATACCCCGTCAGCTTCACCTTGTTCGCCGTCAGCTCGTCATAAATCTGTTGACTCGTCACTCCACCCTTCAGCTTCAACCATACCTCGTAAGGTTCGACGGCCAATCTGTTCTGAATCGTGTTCAAGTGCCCGACGATCAGCTTCGGCGGCTCCTGGTCAGCTCCCTCGCCGCTCGGAAGCGGATTCCAGCTCGGCCAGTAATCGACGATGCCGTAGATTGTGAACGGTGCCGGGTCAAGGCCGTCCCACGATATGTAGATCGCGTCCCCCGGCTGCACCTTGGCCGACTCTGCGATCGAACGGGAGATCAGCACCGCCTTCGGATTCTCCGCAATCAGATTGAGATAGCTGTTGAGCGAATAATCGAGCAGTCCGTCCTTCATCCACGCCGTCTCGCCGAATGCCTTCGTATCGATCCCCATCAGGGTCGAGCTCCCCGACGATCCGCTCTTGCCCGCCGTGTACCGGCTTCCGTCCTTGATGAACACACGAGCGGCGGACTCGAGGCCTTCCAGCTCGCGATACGGCTCGAACGGCGGCTCCATATACTGAACGCGCTTCGCCGCCGTCGTAGAGCCGTTCGCCTCCTGCTGATAGCTCGGATTCGTCGATGGCGGCGCATCGCTCTCCCACCTTGTCGTCATCGTCACATCGCTGCCTGCGGAATAGCGGATCTTGCTCTCCATGTTGTCGTTGATCGTTCTCGCCGCGCTTGCGCTGAACAAGCCCGTTGCCACCGTCATGACCAGGAACACCTTGATCGTCAGATACTGGCTGGACGCCCGGCTGATATGAATCAGCGTATGATAGAGCGCCGGCGTCAGCCAACGGCGGCTCGCCCAGAACAGCAGTCGGACGAACCACGGGTACACCCGCAGCACCAGCAGCCCAAGCCCAAGCGCGAACAACGTCGGCATCAGGAACTGGAGCGGATCGACTCGCAGCGCATCCGAATCGAGCGCCAGCCGCTTCAGATCCTCCTGCCTGCTGCGGAAGTTGATCAGCAGGTAGATCGAGATGCCGACCAGCACGAAGTCCAGCCCGGTCTTGTGCCAGAACGACATGCCTGTCATTCTCGCCGACTGCTGCTTGTGGCTGACAATGCTCGTTCTTGTCGCCAGGAAGGCCGGAATCAGAACGAGCGCGATGGCGGCGGCTACCGCGATAGCGGCGATCCGGTACGAGGCGCTGCTCAAGCTGACCTCGAGCGCCGAGCGCTGTACGAATTCCAGGAAGCCGCTCGACGCACCCAACACCTTCGTCAACAGGACGCCGAGGAATGGACCTGCCGCCAGCGCCGCCAGACCCATAAGCAGATTCTCCACCGTGTAGGCCGTCATGATCTGCAATCGGCTCGCTCCCCGGCTGCGAAGCACCGAGATGTCCGTCTTCTGCCGATCGATGATCAGATTGGCCGCCATATACAGATAGAAGGCGAGCATCAGCATAACCGGGGTGTACAGCGAGACAAGCATAACATCGAGCTTCGACTGCAGCCCCTGGAAGCCGAGCACTTTCGCGCTTGCCGGAATGTTCACCTCCGCCACGCCAAGCTTGCCTTTGAAGTAGCGGCGGATATCTCGATCTGCGGTCAGGAAGCCGTCGACAAGGTCCAGCTTCATCTGCTCGTAATCAAGCGCGTAGCGCCATTCCAGCTCGGCGACTCTCGCCTTGCCACCGTTCGTGAATTCCCGCTCGAAGGTGTCGAACGGGATCAGGAAGCCATCGCTGTCCTCGCTCGTTATATACGGGAGATAGGGATCGGCGGCCGGCTTCGTCTCCACGATGCCGACCGGCACGACGCGGAACATCCCTTCGTTGGCCGACTCCGCAATAAGCTCCTCGCCGAGGCCCCTCTTCACCTTAAGCAGGAAGCTGTTCGTCACGACGGCTTCGAAGACGCCGTCGTCCCGCTCCTGCGGCATTCTCCCTTCGACTAGCGCGACACGCCGGTCCAGATCGTCGACCGTCTTGAACGCACCCGTCGTCTTCTGCGACTTGATCTCCTTCTCGGAGGCGTCCGCTCCGTATATCTTCATCTTCTGAGTGGATCTCATCCGATAGGACGACTGCTCGGCAAGCTCCGTTCGGGCCGGTATCGTCTGAGCGAAGCGATCCGCGTTCGCGATCGCCTTCTCCGCCTTCTCGTCCCCCCTCTCCGCCGAGTTCGTCGTGCCGATTCGCACATAACCGGGATACACCGCTCTCTCGGCCTGCACCTGCTGGAGCTCCTTGATTAGCGTGCGTTGCATAATGGCGTGCGAGTAGAGCGGCATGGAGCTGAACAAGGCGACACATGCGGTCAACCCGAACCAAAGGTTCACTTGCAGCCACTTGTTCTTCGCCATCTTGCGGAGGATCATCGTCCATAAGGCCATGCGTATCCCTCATTCCGTTCCGTTGCCCTGGCGGCGGGCCTCCAAAGTTCCGTATGTTCTCCGCGTTCTGCCTGAGCTTCGCGATTGGCTAATTGTTCAGAATGATCTTCTGCCCGACTTCAAGCCCCTGAACGATCTCCGCTGCGGTAGATGTCGTCAGCCCGACCTCCACATCGACCTCCTTGCGGCGGTCGTCCTCGGCGATCTGCACATACGTTCGGCCCATATAGGAACGTACCGCGCTGCGGGGGATAATAATCACGTTCTCACGTTTCTGCAGCTCCAGCCTCATCTCCGCAACGTCGCCGACGTTCACGCCTTCCGGAATGCCGTCCATGCTCATGATCATCGTCACCGCGTTGCGATCCGCCTTCGCTTGGTCGGTCGTGACCGGAGCGTTCGACGGCGTCTGAAGCACCTTGCCCATATAGTCCTTCCCTTTATACTTCAGACTGACGGGCATTCCGGGCTCGACGGGCAGCAGGTCCTGAGCGTTCCCGGCAATATACGTCAACTGCATGGAGGCGGGGTCCGCAACCGTCACGATCGACTGGTAGGCCGAGACGCCGTCGCCTTCCTTCAATTGATCGACATACGTCACCGTTCCCGAGAACGGCGAATACAGCCTCGATTGAGATAAGCGCTGCTCAAGCGCTGCCAGCGTCAACGTCTCGCGCTCAAGATCGATCTCCTTATAGCGGAGGTCGTCTCCTTCCAGGCCGGACGCCTTGGCCGACTTGTACGACAACTGCGCCCGTTCGACGCTGAGGCGCTGCAGCTTGACCTGCAGCTCGAGGTCGCCGGTCTCCAGCTCCACGAGCAGATCGCCCGCCTTCACCTGGTCGCCGAGCGCGACGTGGATCGCCTTGAGCCTGCCGCCCGACTCCTTGAACGAGATCGATTCGACCGCGGAGGAGACGAACGACACATTGCCTTGCAGATACGTCTGAATATTCCCTCTGGCCGCTTCCACCACGTCGAAGGTCTCCTCTGTCGGTTGAATGAGAGGCGGCTTGAGCGTACCTTCCTCTGCGGGAAGAAGCGAACAGCCGGTCAGCGCCAGCGATGCGCCAAGGGTTAGAGCCAGCGCGGCGAGACGGGCGGCAGTTGCGTATCCGAACAACCGGCCAAGCCGGCGAGATTGGCGGAGATGGGGGAGCACCCGTTGCCGGCCGTTCTGCTGGAGGTGCTCACCCGGCTGCCGCTGATGGTTCCGGTGTTGTTGATGCGGTTGGTACTGTTGATGTTGGTGCTGGTGCAATTGGTGCAGATCCGGCTTCTGCCGGTGTTCCGGGCGATGCGACGGTTCATTGAGGTGCAATGGTTCCATCCTCCAATGCGATTACGTGATCGACGAGCTCCATGATGCCCGGGTCGTGTGTCGTCAGCACGACGGTCATGCCCGAATGACGGACAAGCTCGCGGAATACCTGCATAACCTGCAGCCCCATGCGGCTGTCCAGCTCAGCCGTCGGTTCGTCCGCGATCAGCAGCTCCGGACCGTGGGCGATCGCCCTCGCGATCGCGACCCGCTGCTGCTCTCCTCCGGACAGCTCCGGCGGACGATGCTTCATCCTCTCTCGCATGCCGACCTTCTCCAGCGCCGTCTCCACAGCAGGCCGATATCCCTGTGATGGTCCTCCCGCAATGCGCAATCCGAACTCTACGTTCTCGTAAGCCGACATTAGCGGCACGAGACCGAACGATTGGAAGACGAGACCGATCTCCTTGCGGCGAAGCGCGCTTCTCTCCCTGCCCGATAGCCGCGTCGTCTCCCGGCCGCGGAAGATCACCTTGCCTTCCGTCGGCTCGTCCAGCGCGCCGAGAATGTTGAGCAGCGTTGTCTTGCCGGAGCCGGAGCGTCCCCTCAGCGCCACCATTGTCCCCTGCGGAATCGTCAGGTGAATATTCGAGAGGGCGGTTACGGCCGAGATGCCTCTGCCGAACACCCGCTTGATCCCCTCCGCCCTCAGAATCGGTTCCCCGATCGCTGTCCGTTCGCTTCCCGCATCGGCGGCCATGGCTCTCCCTCCCCTCATGCAAAACTGTAACTTTAATCATTCACAGGAACAACCTGCCGATCCGCTCTACATCACCCGATGATTTATAGGTCGAGCGGGCGGCCGTCTCCCTATCGCCGCAGTGCCGCAACGCACAAAAAACGGCGCAGGGAGGATCTCCCTAACGCCGCTTAAATCGTTTATTCAGCCGGTTCCCGTTCAGCCAATTCGTGTCTTCAGCTTCTCGTACAGCAGCTCCGGCGTCTTCGCCCTCACGAGCTCCGTCTTGCCGATCAACACCATGCACTGTTTGGAGCATGCGCTGCAGCAGCCGATGCAGTCCTTCTTCTTGTGCTTCAGATCGGGGAACTCGTTCTTCATCGCCTTGTATACGGCCTTCGAGCCGAGCTTGAAGTTCTTGCAGCAATACTTGATCTTGGGCATCTTCCCAACGCTCCCCCTTGATGACCTTGAAGCTCCACTTCCAAATGATAGTGATTATCATCGCTTCTGTCAATGAAAATCATTATCAACTTGTCTGAGGAGGGAGAATTAAGGCGAGGAGGCTCCGAACCGGCCATTTGTCTTCCCCAGCCATTTGTCCTCCGGGGAGCATAGCCATTTGTCCTCCGGGGAGCATATCTGTTAAGCTAGAGGGTATCGCAATGGAATTCCGACCCAACGCACGCAAGCCCCACCGGAGAAAGGAGTTTGCCTATGATCGAGTTCATCGGCATCGCCGTGCCGGCGGCCTGCCTGCTGATCGCCCTGTACGCCGCGCTCGTCGAACCGCGAAGGCTGCAAGTGACTCGCCACACGGTGGCCTCTCCCCATCTGCCTCCCGGCTTCGACGGCAAGACGATCCTGCAGTTCAGCGACGTGCATATCGGCCACTATTACTCTCTGAATCGGCTTAAGAGACTCGCGGCGCGAATCAACGAGATGCAACCCGACATCGTCGCGTTCACCGGCGATCTGTACGATGCGCGCAGCCCGAAGACCGAGAGCGATCCGGCGGCCTCCCCGGTTCTGGGCAGCATCCGCGCTCCTCTCGGCAAGTTCGCCGTCTATGGCAATCACGACTTCGGCTTCACCCGGGACAAGCGCTGCTCCGGGCCTATCTTGACGCAAGGAGGGTTCGAGGTTCTCATCAACGATTGTAGGAAAATAAAGCTGGACAGCGGAGAAGAGATCACGATTGCGGGACTCGACGATTATGTGAGGGGACGGCCTGATGCGGAGAGCACGCTCTCGCGGCTTGACGAACGTGCGTTTAACTTGCTGCTCCTGCACGAAGGAGATCCTGCGGACGGCCTTGCGAAGTATCCCGTCGACTTGCAACTGTCCGGTCACAGCCACAACGGGCAGATCAGCCTGCCGCTCGTCGGAGCGATCCATCGCACGGCGCTCGGCAGGAAGTATATCGGAGGCAGCTACTTCATTGGAGCCGGCGAACGGGCACGGCGGCCCTACCGGCTGTATGTAAACCGCGGCGTAGGCACGACGACGCTGCCCATCCGCTTGGGCAGCGTCCCCGAGATTGCCGTATTCACCCTCCGCCGGGAAGGCTCCTCTTCCTAGACCGGCCAGGTCACATGCGGTACAGAAGGCGATTGCGTCCCTTCGGAGCCGGCTTGCTGTCCGCGCTCCGGGGATGCTTCACCCGAACGTCCGCCAAGGCGGTCGTCAGCTCCCGGAACCACTGCGCATCCTTGGTCATGAGCGCCATATCGATAAAGTTAAGCAATCCGCTCTCGTCGTCCGCAGCATAAGCCGGCAGCTTCCGGACCGCTGCGAGCCGCAAAGTGACGACCCCGCCGATTGCGGCTTCCCGATCCGAATCCGTTACGAAGATATCGACGGTGCTTTGGCTGGCATGAGCCGCTTCGACGAAGCCGCGTACCAGTTCCCCCTCGCTCGAATGACCCGATACCCAATCTCCAATTGCAACAGTCATGATCGTCCACCGCCTTTTTGGATTTTTCTGAAAATTTAGACTTACAAACGGCTGCTAACGATGCCTTGCCCCCGCCGTACTGTAATTTTAATAGTTACAGTAGATATTGTCAATGGGTCGGTACGGAGAAGAAGCCGACTCCGGCCGCGTTCCTGACGGAACGTCCGTGTCGGCTCCCTTCCTCCTACTGCTTCGCTTCGTCCAGCTTGCGGGTGAACAGCGCCAAGGCGTTCTGGATATGCTTGTCCCAGAACTCCCAATTGTGCTCCCCCGGCTCCTCCTCATAGCGATACCCGGGATAGCCGGAGGCTTGAATCGCATCGCGGAACCGCACGTTGCCCTCGTACAGGAAGTCCTCCGTCCCGCACACCTGGTACAGCTCCGGCAGCTTCGCCTCCTGCGGCCGCCGGCGAAGCAGCTCGAACAGATCGTCCGCGGTGCCTTCCACCGGCCGGTCGCCGAAGATCAGGTCGAACGAGCGCCCGATCGCATCTACGGTAATCTGCGACCTCATGGCCGCCAGATCGGTCACGCCCGACAAGCTGACCGCGGCGGCGAACCGCTCCGGATACGACAGCGCCCACTTGAACGCGCCGTAGCCGCCCATCGACAAGCCGGCGACGAAGTTCAGCTGCGGATCGTCCGACAGCGGGAAGAAGGAGCGGGCAAGCTGCGGCAGCTCTTCCGTCAGGAAGGTCCAGTACGCGTCGCCGTGCGCCATATTCGTATAGAAGCTCTTGTGGACGTTCGGCATGACAACCGCCAGCCCCGAGGCCGCCACGTAACGCTCGATCGAAGTCCGGCGAGTCCAGATCGTATCGTCGTCCGAGAAGCCGTGCAGAAGATACAACGTCGGGAACTTGCCGTCTGCAGCCGTTCCTTCCATCCCGATCTGCCGAACCGTCCGCTGCGGAAGGATAACCGTCATGCTTGTGCTGATGCCGAGCGTCTCCGAGAAATAATTGCATTTGATAAGCGCCAATTCGGGGTTCCTCCTGAAGAGAAAAATATTGCGACATTTTGATTTTAACTTAGCAGCGCGGCGAAAGGAAGGAATCGATTGAAATAACTATGAATGAGCAAAAAACGGATGCAATACCCCAGTATTCGTATTCTAAAATATGGGACATGATTGTGCATGTTATAAGAAATGTGCCGTCGCACGATCTACTCCCATAGTAAATCATGCTTCTGAAGCAGGTGATAAAGCTCCTCATGGAAACTTTCCTCTTCCTCGTTAAACAACCCAACCCCTTTGGGTCCCATAAAGTACATCAGCGAGCCTACCGCCTCCAATCTCTTCAGATGTTTTTCCTTCCAGCGCTCCTCCATCTGCCCTTCTTCATTTTTTTCATTCAAAATCATGGTTAGCCTCTGTATCATTTCGGTTATCGGGCTATTCCCAGTCAATAGATATTCGTCATCGTATAGTTCGTTGAACATATCTCCGCGCAATGCCAGCAATGCTTTTTCAATCGCCAACTCTGCCCGCTTTAATTGCGTTTCAACCTCATGAGGGTCAACCCATACCTTCACTTCATACAACTTGCCGAATTCATCTCTGTCCTCGTACACGTCTTCGTAAGCGTCCTGCCGCGAGCGTTTCTCCAAATAATTTAGTTGAAGTTCGATTTCCTCCACTTTGGTCAATTCTTTCTGGAAATAGTGCTCCTTAATCTGAAAATAACGAGCCAGCGCCTCCTTCTTTGCTTGTGGTATCGGTCTTCTTGTACTGATCCAATCCGTGACCGTCGATGGAGTCAGCCCCAACTCCTTGGCCAAATCCTTATAGGTGATGTTGTGCAACGATGCAATGAACGCAAGACCGATCATCGTAACCCCTCCCCAGAAGACGTGTCGGAACGTCGTATTCACAATATATCACCAGACGTGCCACAACGTCAACCATTCAACAAAATATTTTTGCAAAGTAGAGTGGGGGACTGGTAATAGTGGCTGAATCATTCTTTTGATCTTGGCCGCAAACAAAGCCGCCGAACATCCGAGTATCGCCTGACCCAACCGCCTCACTATGGCTGGTTCCGAGCCGCGTGCAACTGCTTTCGTCAAGTTTATGTTTGCAGGCTGTTGACAGAAAAGCCAAAAGAGGGCCGCAACAGATTACCAATCGGCAACCTGTCACAGTCCCCAAAACCGCGTTCGACGCGGTCTCTCAGCGCTTAGTCTTCTCCCGCCGAAATCGGGTTACCCGCTAAGAAAATCCAGTTGTTACACTCGCATGTGGCTTCCAATCAAGGTTCATCTCGACTATTGATTCACACTATTGTAAATCGCTTATTCTTTCATCAAGACTTTGCATTAGTTCTTCGAAAACTTTTGGACTTGAACGGACATCAGAATAAACAAGAAAAAACACCTCTAATCCATAGTTCTTTTCAGTGGTACTTAATACTTTCTCGATACTCTGCAAATAGTCGATTTCCATACCGAATAGAATCTTCTCGTATTTCCCTCTAGTTTCAAGAACATACTCTTCCTTCTCATAATTATAAGACTTAATAATCTTATTTTCTTTCTTATTATCTCTAACCACTCTAAATCCGACACCTGCAAAACTACTTTTATCTCTCTTAAGCTGTAACTCAAAGTAATAACCATCGCGTTCAATAGGTAAATTTACATTTGAAAACATCAAACTACCAAGAGACACCAATGTTAATTCTTTAGGCATAAATTATTCTCCTATTCTATATTCCAATACTCAAGGTCTCTTTTATTAAACCACATACGCATTTGTTTGATAACCTCAGGAGCGTATAGTGCTTGAGGTTGAACGCCATGAAACTCTAAGGCCATATCATGTGCTTGATTGTATGAGTAGCCTTGATTCATCAACCCTAGTTCAGTAAGTTCATGTTCATAGAAGTCTTTATATGCTCCCTTTAACTCCTCACCATTATTAAGCATCTCCTCAATTTTATTCAGCATAACTTTATTTGGTGCGTAAGACATCCCATCAACATTATTAGTTAGATGGTTTTTTATTTGGGTTAGACCGAACTTAGAAGGCACTATTTTATTTATAGTCTTGGTTCCATTACTAAATAATGATTTAAACCATCTGCCTGCTTTTCCTGCGAATTGTGACGCTTTTATTTCAACAATTTCGGTTGCGCCAACCCCGTAAGCGATGCCTATATATGCTATAATCCTTGTCTTATCATCACTTGAAACAGATGGATCATTAAGTAATGCCCCAAGTTCTGCAGGTGTCATTTCACTTAATGGTTTTGTATAAGTGCATCCGCAACCCCCAACACCGCCCGCATCTTGAGTAAACGAATGTCCTGTTGGATCCCATCGAATTAAGGGATTATTAGCAACATACGTATAAAGGTTCAAACTCAACGGATTATCAATCTGCCCCTCATACGTATCCTCATTGATAAACCGTCCCACGCTCGGGTCGTACCAACGGGCACGCAGATATTGAAGGTTTGTCGTCGAGTCCCAATACTCTCCAGCATACAAGAAGGGGTTTGCTACTTGTTCATCGCGCTGTATAGGCGTTCCCCATAGATCGTAGGTATATTGATTCTGGATATGCCCTGTGGCATCAGTCAGGTATTCGATATCCCCGTGACCGTTCGCCATATAGTAGAACTTGTTGCCCCCGCTATCGGTTCGGTAACTAAGCCCGATTCCCCTTACGTAGCTGGCTACCTTAGTCACGGTTCCGTCTGAATTCACTTTGCCTTCGGCAATGATCTGATCGCCATCGTAATAATAACGGGTGGTCTCATTGTTCTCCACACGCTCTACCATCAGGCCATCACCATTATAACGATAAACAACTACTTCCTCATTTTCAACATCTACCGAAGTCAATTGGTTATACGCATCGTATTCGTAGTTCAGTTGGGTATTGCCTTCCAATGGTTCTGGCAAGACATCGGCTTGCAATGTTGCACGATTGCCGCGTGAATCATACGTGTAGACCTCATTGTTAAGGGTGGACGTCTCGATTCGATTCAGCGCATCATATGTGTAGTTCTGTGATGCGCCATTTTTGGTCGTCTTCGTGATATTGCTATTCGCGTCAAACTCATAGCTATACTGAACGGCAGACAAATTAGCCCCAGAGTAAGTCAAGGCACTTAACTTCAAGCCTTGATAGTAGTATTGAGATGTAATGCCGTTGCCTTGCGTAACCGTCTTTAACGATCCATTTCCATAATATCCGTATTGACTGTCCAACCCATCATTTATAAGCTTCAATCTGTTGCTTGTATCATATTGATAGGTAGACACGTCTCCGAACGGGCCAATCAACTGACTGACATTGCCACGGTTGTCCTGGTCATACTTCAACAGCTTTTGATCTGGATAGGTCACTTGGCGCAACAGACGTGTGTTTGGATCATAACTATAACCAGTCGTGCCTGTTGTGTCTATCATCAACTTGCGCAGGCCATCATCCGTATATTGGAATTCGGTTACGTGATCGCCATCCGACTGCGTCAATAGTTGATTTCTAAAATTGTACGTTGAAGTAAAGACACGATTCACTTCGTCCGTATAGCTCGTTACATTGCCATTGCCATCATAACGATATTTCTCTTGGGTTCCATCGCTTTTGGTTGAAGAGATCAATCGGCTCAAGGAGTCATAGACTTTGGTTGTAGCTGTTTGATCCGGATATTGAATGGTCTCAAGATTTCCTAAGAGATCATAGTGATAGCTCGTCACTTCATCCAATGGGTTAGTGACGGAGATTAGTCGACCAAGCATGTCATAGCCATATTGTGTTGTTTGGTTCTTGGCATCCGTAGCTGTCAGCATGCGGCCCGCGTAGTCATAAGTCATATTCTGGGTACTCAAGACTGCAGGCTTAGATGGCACTTCCGTGCTTATCTCCGTCGTTTCCGCCTGAATGGCATTGCCCATAACGTCCAATGTTGTTCTGACCAGATTGCCTAAGCCGTCGCCTTCTGTCTGCGTCAGGTCAATTAGATTGGTTTGCGTAAACGATTGACTACTCTCAGGATTCGGCGAAGTAATAATTGTCTTGGAACCAGAAGGAAGCAACTCGTAACTGTACTGCGTCAGATTTCCCTCGGCATCCTCCGTACTCTGAACTCGTCCGTATGCATCATATACATTTTTTTGTTTAGCCGTGTAAACACCACTCACATAAATGCCTTGCTGGGCTAAACGCCCAAGTGGATCGTAACGACTCTCCGTCTTAGCCCCAACTTCATTGGTTTGGGTAACGATATTTGTGTTGTCGTTATATTGAATTTGAATTGTTTTGAGGTTTGGATCGATAACTTTCTTAATCCTCCCCAACTTATCATACTCGTAATCTGTCCCCTGTTGATTCCCATCTACAAAGCGAGTCATCTGTCCGGTCGCCCGATTGTACTCTGCCTGAACAGATACGGTGAATGGATTCCCATCAATATCCGTCCCCGTATTTTGCTGACGCGTAAGAAAAGCACCACTGTATAAACTACTGTACTCAAAGTTAATAGCTACTTCCTTGTTTAAATCTTGCGCATCCTTCTTGGATGCTACCCGTATGACATTCCCATAGCTGTCGTAGTCATAGTCGGTCATCTGCAGGAGCGCACCGGAGCCGTTATTTTCCGTAACCGTTACCGTGTCCGGATCGTTCTTCACCGTTTTGGTAACAACCGTATAGAGACTCTTGCTGGCCGAAATCGGCTGAAGAATGGTCTGTACAAGATGTGTTCCCGGGAAATACGTATATTGGGTTGTCACGTTTTGCTCATTGGTGTGCGATGTCATATTGCCGCTATTATCATAAGTCTGGCTTGTCGATACCGTTCGAGTAGCTCCGGATTGCGTGTTTTTATACACGGTTGTGGAACTAGTCGGTGTCGGAAGCTTCCGTGTGCGATCATATATCTGACTTGTCGTTGTCTCCAAACCGCCTTGAGACTGTTTTATTTGCGTGGTGTAATAGACTTCGGGATTCGAGTCATCCAAGAAGTCTTTGTCATAGGTGTACGTCGTCTGACTAAGAATCGAGTCCACGACACTTGAGAACGTCATATCCGCCCCATAAGAGCTTTGGATGTCTCCGTTATACGTAAAGTTAACGCGATTATTAGGCTGGAATGTCGGCAATTGCGTGTCCGGATTAATCGAAACGATATGATCCTCTCGAGACTGGATTCGGTACGCCTGATTGACCGCACTAGAAGACAGATACCTCGTCACCGGTGAAGACTCATACGTATAATGTGTCTCAGCCCCGGTAGGATAATAGACTGTCTTCAAAAGAGCGTATCCGTTGCTGATTCCACCTGCAATATTGTTATTGATAACGTTATAACGAGTGTCGGTAGCCTGCTGATACTCGTAGCGTGTAACCCGATTCATCGAATCTGTCACACGGTCGAGCAATTCAATTGTGCTGCCGCTATTCTGTATAGAAGCCTTGGTTAGCTTGACCGTTTGATCGCCATAGGTAATTGTAACTTCAGAGGTAGTGTATTGAATCTGAATTTGATTATTCAATGGGTCCGTTATGCTTGTTAATAGATTCTGGCCATAAGTAGAATTGTACGAGTAACCGAAGTCGATGTAATTATCATAACTGTCGGTTATTTTGATGATTTGACCATTTGAATTAAAGTACTGTTTGAGTCCAGAAATATTGCTAAGGACATAGGAATAGGATTGAGATGCTTGATTAACCATAATTGTACCAGATTGGGAGGTGAAGGTAACATCATCATACGGGTAACCTTTTAATTGAGTCCCGTTGACTTCATACGTTCCTCCTCCGCTAAGATGCACATACTTGCCACTTTTAATATACGGAACATCCCAACTCCATCCCTTACCCAAAGGAAAGTGCGAATCTGAATAAGTCTTGCCAGCCGAATTGTACGCATGCCAAAATCCCGCAGCTTCGGGCACTACGTAAGAAGAAGAAGTTCCGCTGTCTACATAGTAACGAGGATATATATATTGGGTGTCATCCGTTCCAATGTCATAATCGATTAAATAAGTACCCGCGCCGGCAATGGGGTCGAACTTCGTTTGTTTGACTTGGTTAGCTTCTTCTAAGGTCTCATAGCTTCCATAAAAAATATCGGTATCGTGATAGGTACCAAGTAATTCTTCCCCAACTTTCTGAACACTTGCGCTCCCCAGTACGAAATAGTAAGTATCACGTTTTTTTATGTTATTTACGCATGCTGAATATTGTCCCAAATAGGATGGATGCTCAGACTGCAGTGAGGCAGCCAACGCCAGCGCATCGTTATATTTCACAGATGTCGTATCCAGTTGCCAATAATCCGTACTTATCCACTCGTTCACTAATACATTTTCGTTACAATCAGCATAATCTCTTGTATGTCTCATTTGAAAAACTGGTGCATATATTTTACGATAAATTGCCACCGTTCCATTAAACACAACATCATATACAATTTTATCATTATAGTACGTTTGACTAATCTCGAAATACTGAGAATCTGAAGTACTATAGTTGCGGGTTAAAGCGAAAGAAAGTCCATTTCTCCCTGGAAGAACAAAATCTGTGTTAGAGGCAGATAAACTCCCGTCTAACGGGGAAATAGATTCCTGATCATTGCTTACAGAGAAAGGGGCCATATCGAACGACAAATTAAGATTTTTAAGTGTAACCTCGCTAACCGGATTGGACAATGTAGCATCCGCAGCTATCATTGATGCATTATCCGGGTTGCCTACGTAGTCTGCTCCAACCTCGATCTCACTTGCATCCGTTGAACGGTTCAGGTTAGATTTATGCGCCTTACCTAGCGCTGTGGTCAACGTTACTTCTTCCGATTGTTGCCTTGCAAGCGCTCCGCTTATTTCATCAAGGGTATACCCCTGATTTAGCCATGCTTGAATATCACTTTCTTTCTTTCCATAGTCTCCGGCAAGTTGCGAACGTTTATTATATAGTTTTGTTGTTGTCGCCTTCTCTAAATGCTGTTGCCCCATCGTTTGTGCCCGACTTATCCCAGAAGGCCAAGAAGTCATTAGAAGGGCAGTTATTATTGAACACGTTACTATTTTTATAATGACCTTTTTCATTTCATTTCCTCCGATTTATGGCAAGAGATTTGAAGGTCTCGCTGTATGTATAGTTCCGTTGATAGAAAGAGGAATAGTGGCAGGAAGCGCACCTTTCCCTTCTGTAACCACAGAAATCTGGGAGACCAATGAATTGTTCGCATTTACCTGAATTGTATAGGTTGTGCCGGCAACTAACCCCGAGAACGTGTACACATTGGTTGTTACATTGTATGATAGGGTCCCCGTCGGTTTAATGATTATAACCGTATACGAGGTGGCACCAGACACAGCATCCCATTTCACTTTAATTGTATTCGTCGTAACAAATGAAGAGCTTAGTCCAGTTGGCCCTGCCGCTTTAGTTGTGTAAGCAGTCGTTACTGGCGATATTGCTCCAGAAGTAGAATCGTAAGGGTCGACCGCTTTGACCTGTACGGAATACGGAGTATTGGGGTTTAGACCACTCACTGTTGCTCCAGTGGTACTTACAGTAGAATACAACGCCCCGTCAATTAATATTTTGTAGTTGCTTACGCCAGATACACTATTCCATGACACATAGAAGGAATTCGCTGTCGCATTTGTAACAGACGGTGCATTAGGTGCAGTTAAGGGAGCCAATGTAGAGGCATAAAGTGGGCTTGAGATTACCCCCGAGTTGGAATCATCCGGATAAACCGCTTTTACCTGTATCAGATAGCTTGTTGACGGGCTAAGATTGCTTAATGTGTAACTTGTACCGGCTGTAGTTCCAACCAACGTACCACCTTTGAGGATTTTATAGGACTTAATATCATTTACTGGATTCCAAGTAAACGCAATACTTGTTCTGGTTCTCGTCCCGATGGTAACCGTAGGGGCTTCCGGTTCCAGTGCGAAGGTATTCGTTATCGTTATCGTTCCACCTGAATAAAAGAAGGTGAATTTTACATCATAAGCCCCCAAAGGCCATGAACTACTCGTTGAACAAGATAATGCCGGCGATGGGGCAGTACTGCCAACCGAGTATGAAGTTACGTAAGTTGCCTCACATTTGCGAACAGAACTCGGGCCATCTACCCCCACAACCAATTTGGTGTATTTTGTAACTCCAGCAGGGTAAGATGGGGTAGTCGTACTTAAATTAAACGAAGCTCCCCTAGTAATACTAGAAATGCTTACTTCACCTGCACCCGGGGCTTCCGGCAATGTATCATCACTAGAGTTGACATCGAACGGAGGCAAGGCAGAATCCACAACCCCCATCGCTTTGGCCAGATTAACAAGTCCGTGACCATATTCATGTGTCGTTCCTAAAACTGTAGCTGATGAGTACAACAAATTTTTGATACCGGCAACATCCATTTCCGGATACTTGGACAGCAGCACAGCCGCTGAAGCAGTGACGTGAGGAACTGCCATTGATGTCCCCGAACGAAACTCATAACCACCATTAGACGAAGTACTGTAAATATCCACTCCAGGTGCAACGAGATCCAGTTGACTCCCGGTGCTTGATAAATTTGCCCGAACATTGGATTGCGTTGAGGCTCCGACTGAAATAACTTCATCGAACAGAGCGGGATACATCTCTGTCTCCGTACCGGCCCCCAGATTCCCAGCCGCTGCAACCAGCACAATACCGGCATCATTAGCCTCTTGAATGGCTTGGTGCAGTGCTTCGGATTCGTCAGCTCCTGTAAAGCTCATTGAAATGATGTCCATATGATTTTCAATAGCCCATTCAATCCCTTGAATGACTTGCGCATAGGTCCCCGTTCCGTTTGCCTTCAGTACTTTGACAGCATAGATGGAGGCCCCTGGAGCAATTCCGACAATACCGGAATTATTGTCTTTGGCTGCAATTGTGCCCGCCACATGTGTGCCATGACCATTGTCGTCCGCGTACCCGGTCACACCTTCCACAAAGTTGGTACCCCCAGCTATGTTGAGGTCTAAATGAGAGGAGATACCGGTGTCAAGAATGGCGATTTTTACGCCATCCCCCTTCATGTCTTCATCCACTAGCATATTCGCGCCAATTGCAACATTCCCCCAAGAGAGGGAATCGACAATATCTCCCTCCCCTTCAGTTGCTGTGGATTCCGCAATTTCAATATTTTGAATAGACACTTCACTATTAGGTTCAATGAACGCTACATTGGCATCTGCTCGAAGCTGCGCGAGCTCTTCTTGATCCAACTCAACGATTATTGTATTTTGTTTTTGGAATTTACCTTTTTGTTGGTGTTTGACCTTTCGCGTTTTTAGAATATTTTGGGGTTGGGCGTTTTGTTTAAAGCTGATTAGGTACTCCTTCGTCGTTTTAGCAGTCGTTTGATTCGCCGCTTCAACGAATGAATGTGGAGCGACAAATAATAGTAGAGCGATTAACAATCCAATCGTAAAACGAAAAAACCTGATAGAGACCGTCATTTTACTTCCTCCATAGTGCAGATTATAAATTTATGTCTGATGATTATTCTTTCTCAGTTTTTCACACAAAATTAGAAATCACTTTTTTCAAGAACCTATCACTTTAATTTCCACTACGTTCCCACTATCGTCGTAGGTGTACTGGACTTCTCTACCGTCCGCATAAAATATACTATTCAATCGTTTGGTAATCAGATCATAGTTGTATTGAGCATAATTACCAATTGTCAACGTGTATGATTCTGATCCGAAATCAGAAGAGGTTTTACCATAAACGACAATATAATATACAGTGTTTGGCTGAACGCTAAATGTCATTTTGTCCATTTGCCCTACGTCAGATGAGCCTGCAAGCCAATTTGACCAGTTTGCCGTTTCGAAAACCTCAATATCGTAGTCCTTGCCCGTAGGCGACTTCAAGCTAACAGTAATCTTACCTTCTATTTTTGACATCAACGAGAAAATATCTTTATCCGATGAACTGGATAAGAAAGAATCGAATGATTTTCCAAATTGCACTCTCGTCGCGTCAATAAAAGTGCCATTCGGTTCATACGTGTCCCTCATAAGCATCCCGAACGATAACGTATACGGGTCTGGGCCGAACTCCGCGGAATCCTTCCCATACACAACGATGTAGTATGCCGTATTGGCCTTCACATTGAACGGCATGACATCCTCTTCGCCGACTCCGTCCTCGGAATCCGCCAACCAGTTCGACCAACTGGCCGTTTCGAACACTTCTACGTTGTAGTCTTTTCCCGTCGGCGATGTCAGGTTCACCGTAACCTGGCCTTCCGCCTCCGCTGTGAATGTGTAGATGTCCTTATCCCCTGCTACGGATAGATACGAGTCGTACGTATTCCCCAGCTCAACATTGACGGCCTGCGCTAACGTGCCATTCGGTTCATACGTATCGTTGATCCCTTCTTGAACCAATCCAAGAGAAACAGTATAGGGGGAACTGCCAAATTCAGATGGACTCTTCCCATACACAACGATGTAATAATCTGTATTTGGCTTCACACGCAACAATAAGCTGTCTTGCTGGCCTACTCCTTCAGATGATCCTGCGATCCAGTTAGACCAATTCGCTGTTTCAAATACTTCGACATCATAATCCTTTCCACTTGGGGATGTCAGATTTACTGTAATTTGCCCTTCACTATCGGAAGTAAACTTGAATATGTCCCTATCATTTGCTATCGATAGATAAGAAAGATATGAATTCCCGGGAGTAACTTCGACAGCCTCCGAAAACCTGTTATTCATTTCATTATCATCAATTAAGTCGTTATTGTTTTGAAATTCTAACATGGTACTGTTTACAAGCTCTATCTGATTCTCTGGCTCCAACCCTGTCATCACGGATTGCCAGAATTCCGGATCCTCATACCCTATTCTCCAAACTGCGACGCCTGCAAGATTATATTTCGATACAAGTTGGGTCTTTAATCGTATGCTTGTGTAATTCTCATACCACACTAAATGCTCATCCCCATTACTTCCCTCATAAGTAAAATAGGGGGATTGACTATCGGGATCCCAAGCATGATCGCCTTCAGCTACGGAGGATAGCCATAATATTTTATTCAGAGGCAGATACTCAGTATTGGAAGCATCATCTAAATTCCAATCAAAAGCATACGCATTTAGGCCCAAGAGAATCTTATCGCTACTAATCTTTCCTGAAATATAGTTCACTACATTGTCGACCCATTGATAACTAGCCACAGCTCCCGGCAGACTCCATGGCCCATGCTGGTCATAAGTCATCAACTGAACTTTATCAACGATGTTGCCTAATTGGGTTAAATCATATGCCTTGGTGTTTTCCTGCGTGCTGGTTGTTATTGATTCAACTGACACGATGACCTGAAGCCCGGCGGGTCTAAGCTCATTTACAAGTTCCTGAAGGAATTGTGTATACTGGTTTTTATATAGGGGATCTATCCCTTCAAAATCAATATTAACTCCTGTATATCCTTTCTCCGTCAGTAAAGAATATATGTTCTGGATAAGACTTCCTCTGAGCGTAGCAGAGGAAATAATCGTTTCAGCTAGTTCTGGACTAAAGGCATCATTTTCTCTATTTTGAAGTACAGCAAATATCTTAATCCCTTGTTCTCTCGAGTAGTCTAGTACTTCAACAGAATCCTCCCCTGTAATATCACCATAAGAATTTATGTCATAGGTTGCCGATAAAAGATTTTGTATGTATGAGCTATTTTCTTGAAGACGATCTACACTTTCTTGGTCGCCAGGAACATAATATCCATATATCTCCTTGGTCGACAAATCAGAAGTCGGTGACTCTTCCTGTAGAGCCTCGAAATGTAATGTATACGCTCCTCCTCCAAATACACCAGAATCCTTACCGTAAACTACAATGTAATAGGGAATGCCCGCCGTTACAGAGAACGTCATAATATCCTCTTGTCCTTCACCGTTGGTCGAATCCGCGAGCCAATTCGACCAACTTGCATTTTCAAACACCTCTACATCAAGGTCTTTTCCTGCTGGAGAAGTTAGATATACTGTAATCAGCCCTTCTGCCTCCGCAGTAAAAGTATAAATATCTTTGTCACCTGCAATAGAGATGTAAGATGTATATACTTCATCAGGTAATATACTTATAGCCTGATTTAGTGTGCCATTCGGTTCATAGTTATCATTTTGGATATGTCCAAAAGACAAAGTATAGGGTTCTAGATTAAATTCGTTGGCATCTTTCCCATACACTACAAAGTAATATGCCACATTAGGGCTTACAGGAATCGTAATGGCGTCAACTTGATCAGCAGTTTCAGTAGATCCTGCAAGCCAGCTAGACCAATTAGCATCTCCATATACTTCTACGTCGTAGTCCCTTCCCGCTGGGGATATCAGATTTACGGCGAAAAATCCTTCAGTATCAGCAATAAACTTATAGATGTCTATGTCTCCACTAGTTGAAATATAGGACGTATAGTTATTGTCAGGAAGTACGCTTAAAGCACCTTGAAAATCATCGTTCGGTTCAAAAGTATCTTGAATTTCTTCCTCGTCATTTGCAATTACTAATGGAGAAGATGAAAACAGATTTAATAAAATGACCAGTACTAATACAAATGAAATTCGAGTAATACTCTGCTTCTTTGACATATAGTGCCTCCAGAACCAATGAAATAAATATCAGTTCTAAATTATAAGGCTCAATAGGAATAAATTCCTTAAGAGAAATTGTTATTTTTTGTCGAATTTAATCGATAATTATCCCAATGACCATTTTTTTGTTTCCTCACAATGATTCCTTCAATCTATTGACAAAAAAAGAAGCCTATCGGCTCCCTCATTTCTGCATATGCATCGCTCTCTCTATGCAGGTACATATCAATATTTAGCCATCACGTTCTCCGTAGGAACTCCACCTGCTTGCCGAAGTGGTCCCCGCTTGTGAAGTGTCCGTTGTACGGATACACGATCAGCTCCTTGGGCGCCTCGATTCGATTGTAGACGGCGAAGATCGTCTCCGGCATGCAGATCGGGTCCTTCAGGCCGACCGATACGAGCAGCGGCGCCTTCAGCCGATCGCACAGGTTCAGCATGTCGAAGTAGCTTAGCGTGCGCAGCACCGTCTCGAGGTGCTCGGGCTGGCGCGAGACGAAGTCGGCCGCTTCCGTGAGCGAACCGCTCGACAACGAGATTCCGTAATCCATGTGGCACATGTTCGGAATATCCGCAATCGTCCTCGCCGGCAGGTCGCTGAGCGCCGAGACGATAAGCGACAGGCCGCCTCCCTGGCTGCCGCCGACAACCGCGATCCGCGAGGCGTCCACTTCGGGCTGGCGGGCCGCCCATTCGAGCGCCTTCAGCGCGTCGATCGCGATCGCGCGATAGTAATGCTGCTCGGGGTCGAGCAGCCCTTGGTTCATCCATCCTCGCGTCATGCCGTGCGTCTGCGGAAGCAGATTGCCCGTCTCCCCGCCCTGGCCGCGGATGTCGATGGCCATGACGGCATAGCCGGCGAGCAGCCAATTCGAATAGCTGTCCGGAGTGCCCTTGCTGCCCGTGTAGCCATGATAGAGAACGACGCAAGGATACGGCCCTTCGCCTGCGAACGCCGGGGTCAAGTACCAGCCGTGGATCGGCGTCCGGTCGTAGCCCTCGTAGACGACTCGGTGGTAGTTGATATAAGGAGACAGGCCGGACACCGCTTCTCTCGTATCGTTAAGAGGCCGCTGCTTCGCTTCGCGCAGGGTTCTCTCCCAGAATTCGTTCAAGTCGTCCGGCGTCGTTCGGTCCGGCTTGTATTGCTGCAGCTCCGCCAGTCTTCGCTCCAGATAATTCATAACCGCTTCATCTTCCCCTCTGCCATTGTTTTTTCGCTACTACCTATCTTACTAGATTTTATCGATTACGGAAGACGCAATGTCCGTTCCGCCACGTCCATTCGACAATAAATTCGTTCAGGAACGGGCAAATAGCGACTCCCGGCCTACGTTTCCCTCCGGCATCCGACAGACTTCTTTAGATACAAATTGTATCATTTAGAAAATCGAGACTTCCAGGTCCGAAAGGAGAAACGATCGATCCATGCTCAGCTCCCCAACGGATAAACCTCCGCTCAAAGTTCCTTACACGGACCCTTCCGCCTGCTTGCAAATCTCGGCCCGCCTTGCCCGCTACTTCTCCCAGCTTCGCGACGGAAGAAGGCTGGCGATCGTCTGCCTCGGCACGGACCGTTCCACCGGCGACTCGCTCGGCCCGCTGGCCGGCACCGCCCTCAGCAAGCACGGCTCCCGGCCCTTCCATCTGTACGGCACGCTGGAAGAGCCGGTTCACGCGCGCAATCTGGACGAGACGCTGGTGCGCCTGCACCGGGAGATCGAGCGGCCCTACATCGTCGGCATCGACGCCTGCCTCGGCAAGTCGTCGAGCGTCGGCAACATTCTGCTCGGGGAAGGGCCGATTCACCCCGGCGCCGGAGTGAACAAGCAGCTCACTCCCGTCGGAGACGTGCATCTGTCCGCCGTCGTCAACGTCGGGGGCTTCATGGAGTACCACGTGCTTCAGAGCACCCGTCTCCATATCGTCATGGGCATGGCGGAGCTCATCGCGGACAGCCTTATGAGCGCCGTCCAGAGCTCCCTGCCGAGGTAACGCGGGTGAAGGCGCTCGGCATGCTCCTGATCTCGTTATGGCTCGCGATGCATTCTTCGCTGGCGACAACCGCCTTGTCCAGTCAAACGCATGCAGCGCTCTCCGTGGCGAACGCGACGGCAGACGTGGCGGCGGACGTGGAGGAGGAGCCCGCTCCCGAGCCTCCGATCACCGTCAATCTCGTCGGCGACATCCTGCTGGCCGATTCGATCGACTCCTACATCCGCAAGTACGGCGTCGACTTCCCGTTTAAGCGGACGGCGGACGTCCTGGCCGATGCCGACATCACGTTCGGCAACCTCGAGACGTCCGTCTCGACGCGCGGCAAGCCGGCGAACAAGCAGTTCACGTTCCGCTCGCGCCCGGAGTCGCTTGAGGGGCTTGTGAACGCAGGCTTCGACGGCGTCGGCCTGGCCAACAACCACTCGCTCGACTACGGATTCGAGGCGCTGGACGATACGATTGCGAACGTTCGCCGCTACGGGCTCGGGCTGACCGGGGCCGGCCAGAACAATGACGAGGCGTTCGCTCCATACGTGCAGGAGGTTCGCGGCAAGAAGGTCGCCATTGTCGGCATCAGCCGAGTTCTGCCGGAGGCAAGCTGGTATTCCGGCAAGAACAAGCCCGGCATCGCCCACGGGTATTCGCTGGAGCCGATGATGACCTATGTGAAGCAAGCCGTGGAGCAGGCGGACTATACGATTGTGTTCATTCATTGGAACAAGGAACGGGAGGACTATCCGGAGGAATACGCAAGGGAGTACGCCCGCGCGTTCATCGACGCCGGGGCGGACGCGGTTATCGGGGCGCACAGCCACTGCCTGCAAGGAATCGAGTGGTACAAGGGGAAGCCGGTGTTCTACTCGCTCGGCAACTTCGTCTTCACCTCGAAGACGGAGAAGAGCAGCGACACGATGATCGTGAAGCTGAGCCTGTCGGATGCCGGGGTCGCGGCCGCGGTCACCCCGGCCAAGATCGTCTCGACGCAGCCGCGGCTTATGGACGACGAGTACAACCGGAATACGTACGCGAAGCTGAACAAGCTCAGCTTCAACGCCGAGGTGCAGGGCGACGGGACCGTCGCGGAGAAGCAGGATTGACCGGCTCCGCAGCGCGTCAGTTCACGAGCTTCAGTCCGATCTGCTCTCCGGAGCGGGTAATCTGATAGATGCCCGCTTCCATCTGCACCCCATAATGCTTCCGCAGCAGCCGGTCTCCGTCGGAATCGCTCTCCACGACAACCAGATAATCGTAGCCGCTCAGAAGGTTGTCCATATTGTCTTCATAGAACAAGACGATTCCGTCCACATTCGGCGCATACAGGAAGTACTTGCCGATATACTGCAAATAATAGTTCGTCACCTGCTGATCGGTATCCGAGGCATAGAACAAATAGCGGTGCGAATCCGCCTGGCCGCCCTCATACCAGCGGTCGCCGGTGACGGCGGCCACTTTGTTCGGAAGCGTGCCGTCGTAGCCCGCCGCGATGGACTGAATGCCGTTATATTCGGACAGCAGCACGATGGCGGCAACCGATGTGCATACCCAGATCCCCTTCTGGTAGTAGCCTTTGGTTGCCACGCTCTTAAACGCGCGGGCGGACGGCATCTCGCCGATCTTATAGTAGAAGGAGCGTTCGAGGTCGACGGCGGCGCACAGCGTCAGTCCCCCGGCGAACAGCACCACGATGCTGGAGGCATACCGTTCGAAGCCCGCAAGCTGGATGGCCTCGTCCAGCGGCATTGAGTACAAATACAAGGCAAGAATGCCGGCATAGTACAGCAATACCACCGCATTGAGGGCGAGCATCGCCTTCCACAGCTTCCACTTCCTCTTCAGCACAATCGCCGCGAATAGGGAAGCGACAATCGCCGCCACCTCGAAGGCGGCGATCCCGAGCGCCGGGCGTGTCGCCAGATCGGTGCTGGAGTGCAGGAACAGGGAGATGATGTCCTTCATCTGCTCCGGCGTTTTGCCCGTGGCCGCCCCCTGCAGACCGGAGGAAGACACCTCGAACTTGTTCTCCACTCCCTCGAATACGGTCGCCATGCGCCGGCTCCACCCGATATACGGGAGGAAGGAAGCGCAGAGGGCGATCGGGAGGAGGAACCCGTCGCTCCAACTGCTTCCCCTGCGGTAAACGAAGGCCATATACACAAGGAAAAGAAGGGCAACCGCCGCGAACAGAATGCCCGTGCTCTTGACCACCGTCAGCAGTCCGGCCAGCGGAAGCACAACGAGGCAGGCCCGCTTCGGCGACTCCCGATACCGATACACCGCCGCCAACGCAGCGAGCGCATAAATCGGCAGCAGAAAATCGACCAGCAAATTCGTAATGCGAATCGTTATATTAAAAAACGAGAGCGTCGACAAGCCGAATGCGAGAAAGGCGTACAACAGAAATCGTTGCTTGTCCGCGATGATGCCGAACATGGCGTAAAAGCACGAGAAGATGAGCAGCCCCTGCGCGACCAGCATGATGGACTGGGAATGGCCCGCGAATCGGCATATATAGTACAGGAACGAAGTGACGCCGAGCGGATAGTTCTTGAAATCAATCAAAGCCGCATCCGGCGTCGGAAAAGCGTCGGTGCTCAGCAGCAGCTTCAGCACAATCGCCCAATGGGAGAAATTGTCGTAGTGAGTCAGCCTGTTGCGAAGCAGCATCTGCAGAAAAAACAAGCTCCCCGCAAAAAAGCCAAGCTGAAAAATCGAAAGCGAAAGCCGCGGCCGAGCCCTTCGGCGCAGCCACAGCAGTGCCATGACGAGCAGCGACAGATCTCCTCCCAGCAGCACGCCAAGGCTGACCGGGTACAGCATGCCGACAAGGCCGCCCAGGAAGACGAGGCAGGCAATGGACGAGAACGTAAAGACAGGCACGAACTCCCATTGAAGAGCCAGCATTCTCCGCGCGAGCAGCATGTATCCCGCCATGGACAACAGCAATAAAACCGCCGTAACCGCAAGCGGCATCTCCATCCCCAACTCCATTCCCAGCTCACCTCGATCTTCTAAGCCTAGCCGATGGCCGACAGCGACGGGGTCAGATCGTTCAGCAATTGATTGAGCTGCCCCCGCTCCACGATCTCATCCATATTGTCTATCGCCAGCAGCAGCTCTTGGCCGTTCGTCGTCTTCTTGCCCGTGTAGCGCAGCCTTACCTCGATCATGCTGCGGGTGCGGAAGGCGACGGGTGTGCCCGCTTCCGTACTCTCGTTCAGCCCGGTGACGGAGAAGAACAAATAATTGAAGCTGCGCAGCGTGCAGCGCTCGCCGTTCGTCAGTTCGATCGGGCAGTCGAGAAGAATGCGCGGCGTCTTGCGCTTGTCGGCAGACGGCTGCGACATGCGCTTCTGCAGATTGCGGGTCATATCGTCGTATGCCGTTCCCCACAGATTCATCTGCTCCGGCAGCGAATGCTTGCGATCGTAGATGATCTGCATCCATTGCCGCTTGTCCGCTTCCTGCACCGGCCTGACCTTGGCCGAGTACCGCCAGCCGTCCCCGTCCTTCTTGACGTACACGATGGACGCCTCCAGATTCGTCTCGTAGCGCGCGGTGCGCACGATCAGCGCAACCTCCGCCTCGGTCGGCAGGTAGATCGGCTGCGGCACATAGAACGCGATGCCGTGCTCGGACACGTCGACGCTTCTGGCTGCGTAGGTCGCTGCGCTCTTCCGCTCGTGAATGATGACCTCCTCGTTCGCCCGAATCCGTTCCGATTCCCGATACGAACGGCGCCCGACCATAAAGAACAGCGAGTAGCACAACGAGATCATGTTATGAATCAGCCAGAAAATAATGATGCTGCTGTACAGCAGCGCTATCCCGTATTTGCCGTTCACGTACCGCAGCAGCGCCGCCACCGACAGGCCGAGCAGCAGCAGATGCGGCAGCGCGTAAGCGAGCGACTTGACCCATTGGCGCCCCGCCGTCTTGCTCTTGTTCGTCACCTTGAACTTCTTCTCGCGAAGGTGCAGCGTCTCGAGCACGACCGGCCAGATCAGGTACGGCATGAAGATGGTGTCGATCACCTGGCTCCAGCGCTGATTCCGAATGTTGCTGGACAAGTATCGCATCGACATGCTGTAGCAGAAGTAGGAGGGCAGCCAGAAGATCAAGATCTCCACGAATCCGGTATTGACGAGCTGGAAGTCGAACAAGGCGAACAAGATCGGAGCCATAATAAACACCAATCGGTTAAAAAACGACCACCAGTAAAGGAAGCTGCTCAAATACGTGATTCGGGTTGCCATCGGCAGCTTCCGCGAGAAGATCGCCCGCGTATTCTGCAAGCTCTGGATGATGCCTCTTGCCCAGCGAACCCGCTGCTTGACCATGCTCGGAACCGTTGTCGTCGTCAGCCCCGCCGCCTGCACCTCATCCGTGGCATACGTAATAAAGCCCGCCTGCTGCATCCGGATGCTCGTCTCGAAGTCCTCCGTAATCGTGTTCAGCGGGAAGCCGCCGATCTCCTCCATCGCTCTTCGCGCAAGCACCGTATTGCTGCCCGTGTACGATACCGCATTGGAGGCGTTGCGCAGAATGTTGACTTCCCTGGAGAAGAAATCCTGTTCGTTCGGAATGTCCTGCTCCGCATACAGATTAAATTGGAACAAGTCCGGATTATAGAAACTTTGCGGTGTCTGCACGAGCCCGATTTTCACCCGTGTGCTCCGCTTCCTCTCCTGCCTCAGCCGCCACTCGCCGTCGATTCTCTCATAGTCCACCAGCAGAAAATAAGGCACCGTCTTCATCAGAAACGTATGCTGCGGAATCATGTCGGCGTCGAAGGTGGCGATCAGCGGGGAGGTCGTCTTGCTCAGGGCGTTGTTAAGGTTGCCGGACTTGGCATCCTTGTTGCCGGGAAAACCGAGGTAGCCGATGCCGAACTGCTCGGCCAGCTCTTCGACTTCGCGCCTCCCTCCGTCGTCGCACAGGTAGATGTGCACCTTCGTCTTGTCCGGATAGTCCATAAACGTACATGCGTTGACCGTCTTGTAGAGCAGGTCGACGGGCTCGTTGTGAGTGGCGATAAAGACGTCGACATGCGGGAAGAACTCGTGCGGGACGTCCGGGAATTCGAGCTGCGAATTTTTCTTTTGCATTTTCTGCAGGAACAGCTCGAAGGTCGTCAGCACCGTAATCGTCTCCGCCGATAGCAGCAGCATGCCGAAGATAATGTTCCATATGCTGCGATCCCAAGGCAGCGTAAAGATCATGCGCCACAGCAAGTAGATCGTCATCAGCACCATCGTCACGATAAACAGCCGATGCTGCTTCTTCTCGCTTAGCATTGCTGCCGTTGCCTCCTCCCGGCGAACACCCATCGCCGCTGCGCATAGAAGCTGAACAGGAACAGCAGGGCGTCGCACACGATCTTGGCCGCCTTCTCGTTCGCCAAGAACAACGCGTGAAGGCCGTACACGCCGATGCCGGAGCCGAGCATGATCAGGAGGCTCAGGGCCAGATAACGCCACAGGGTGCCCGAATTCCGTTCCTTGCGGAAGACGAAGTTCCGGTTCAGCCCATAGTTGACTCCGATCGACAGCGCGCGGGCAATGGCCGTCGCCAGCAGAATTCGCCCGAAGTCATGCTCGCCCATCAGCGGCCGCAGCCCGTCGATCAGCACCCAGGCGATGCCCAGATCGACAACGGAGCTTGCGACCGAAGACGAGATGAAGCGGAAGAAGCTGCCGAACAGCACGCCCATGACGCGAGCGCTGTCCCGAATCGCTTTGAAGTGGGTGCCGGCGTTGCCGTTCTCGTAGATGACCCGGATCGGCACCGAGACGATCGGAATGCCGGACTGCGTACAGGCAATAAGCATCTGCAGCTCGTATTCGAACCGGGTGCCCCGAATGGCCTGCATCATCGCCAGCAACTGCGGGCCGAAGGCGCGCAGCCCGGTCTGCGTGTCGGATAGCCGCTTGCCGTACAGCAGAGCGAATATGGCGGCAGACAGCCGATTGCCAAGCAACGACTTGGGCGGAATTCCCTCCAGACTGAAGTCCCGGGTTCCGAGCAGGAGCGCGTCCGGATGGCGCTTCGCTTCCTCGGCAAGCCGATACACGTCCTCCGCCGCATGCTGGCCGTCCGAATCCGCCGTCACGATGCAGATCGCGCTGGGGAATTCCCGTTCGATGCAGCGTAATCCGGTCTTGAGCGCGGCTCCCTTGCCCCGATTGTGCGGGTGCCGCAACACGATGCAGCCGCTCTCGGCAAGCTCGCGGAAGATCGGCTGATAGGCTTCGCCCGAACCGTCATCCACAACCACGATATGAGTCAAGCCGTACCCGCGCAATTGCCGAACATAAGAAGGAAGCCGTTCGTCCGGCTCCAGCGACGGAATGAGAATTATTGTCTGATCGTTTGGATCGTTTGGATTCCCCATAATCATCCCTTTGGTCAACTCTTATTATCTTAAATGCATCATCTTAATCGCAAAATTCGACATATTACGATAGCTTTTGCAATTCTACTATAGCACCGCATCTCCGTTAGCGTAAATCGAACTTGAGAAGGAAATCTTATCCTGTCGCCATGCTATTCACTGCCTTGGTCCGGGGAGTTTGGCGATTTTAGATGAATTTTCACATTCGTCGGCCTGGATGGGAGGGAATCGCGGCATTTTTATGTGGTTTTTCGCATACATCGCCAATGTGGTTTTTCTAATAAAAACGCTAACGGCGTCCTTGGAGTCCGAGCGTATCCGTTTATGCGAGCCTATTCACCAGTCACGGGGAATCCGCCACGCGACTTCCATCGACTCCAGCGTCATGCGGCAAGGTGCTATCCCCTTCTGCGCGTTTATGCCTCTTCTCCCCGCGGCTCAGGAACCTCTTGGAGCTTCGCTGCACCCCGACCGCCGCCGGGTGACCCCACTCCTTCCCATCCTGAACGAGCGGGAGAGGAGACCTAATGCCCCAGAGGGGGAGAAGGCGCGGGGGAGAGAGAAGGCGCGGGGAGAGAAGGTGCAAGGGAGGCGTTGCCGCGTACCGGATGCCTGGCATGCTGATCTCTAGGCGTTGGGCGCGGAGCTCCTCTCCCGCTCCGTGAGCCCATATCGTAGGGGGACACAACGTTCGGGTTGTCATCGCGGTTTTTCGCATAAGGATGACGGTCGAGACATCGCGCCCTGGCCGTTCCCCCCAACGCTGTTCGCACCTCCGGTCCGACGGCTTTGCCCTCTGATCCGCCGGCTTTTGCCCTCTGATCGCCGGCTTTTGCCCTCTGATCCGCCGACTCTTTTGCGATTTTATGTGGTTTTTCACATTCATCGGTTCGAATGAGCCGCGATCTCGGCGTTTTATGCGGTTTTTAGCATACATGCGGCAATTGGAGCCGGAATTTTCTCTATATAGGCTATTTTTCACATAGAATCGTCCAACCTGCCCGTTATTGCGCCGCTCGAATGTGAAATTTCGCATACATTCCTCGTATCCGGCGAGTCTGACGATGTGCCCGGTCCCCCCTCCCGCACGAATCTTAATGGGCTGCTCCGAAACTTATAGATTCTTAGATGCGCATAAAAGAGCCGCCCCGAAGTCCGAAAACTTCGAGGCGGCCCCTGGGCCTGTTGCCTATGGCGCGTTAGGCTATTCCAGCGGTTGGGCGGTCGAACCCGAGCCGTCCTCGGCGGTGTCCGAACCGTTATCGCTTAATACGACCAGGTAGAAGAGCGGGCTCTGAGGCGGAATGCTCTTCGTCACCGCCGGACCGTAGTAGGCGCGAACCTTCGTGCCTTCCTTCAGGTCCGTCCATTCGACCGGCTGGCCTTCCTCGTTCATGACGAACGTCTCCTTGCCGGCGTTCAGCAGGAGGCTGACCGACTTCGTGCCGTTCTCCGTCGTGCCGAAGCTCACTTGCCAACCGTCATCGGTCTTCTCGACCGATTGGATCGCTTCCTCCGATACGAGGCGGGAAGCGACGACCGTGATCGAAGCGGCATGGGACTGGCCCGGATAGCTCATGGCGACGATCGGGCCGTAATCCGCGTTGATCTGGGTGCCGGCCCGGATGGACGCGACTTCGACGGCATTGCCTTCCGAATCCTTGATCACGGTCTCTTCGTCCGCGTACAGGATAATCCAGTTCGCGTCGCCGCGGCCGAGCACTTCAAGGCGATAGCTGCCGTTGTCCGTCTTCGCAACGGAAGAGACAATGCCGGCAATATGGGCGTATTCGATCTCTTCCGCCTCCTGGACCTTGTTCAGCTCGATCGTCTTCGATCCCGCGTTGTAGCTGACTTCATATCCGAGCGCCGCGGCTTCCTCGCGAATCGGCACATAAGCTTGTCCGTTAATATAGACCGGCTCCATCCCCGTCGCTTGGCCGTCGACGGTGATCTTCACGTCGGAACGGAGCAGTCCGGATACCTTGCCGATGACTCCCGTCGCTTGGGCGGCGGCTGTCGTGCCAAGCAGGCCGACCAGCGTCGCCGCGATAATCCACTTCTTCTTGTTCATGTCCGTAACTCCTCTCGTTATCGCTAATCTTAGGTGCAGCATCCTTATAAACGCAGGCGCGTTGGATAAGGTTGCAGCCCGCCCTAAATTTCTCCTCGGCTTCCGTTCTTCGGGCTCGGACTTAAGCGAACGTACAAGCGCCGCTGGGTGAATGGAATACAATGGAGGAATGTACGAAAGCGAGGTGAACGGAATGGGTCAACCGAATCGCCGCAGAACGAATGTCCGCGAGCAAGCCGTGCGCTCCGCGGGTCGGCCGGTCGTCGTCACTTTGGTAGACGGACGCCAATATGTCGGCACGGTCGCGAGAATCTCGTGCGGGCAGATTTACCTGACGGGAGTCGAGGTGCCTGCGAAGCGGAAGAACGGTTCCCGGCAAGCCGGCCGGAGCACGGCGCAGGCGAGGCGCCGGACGGCACGGTCGCTGCCGCCTGCTCGCCGCCAGGTTCGCACATCCTCCTTCCTCCTGCCTAAGTTTCTCGGCGCAGGCGCGGGAGGCGGGGCGGCCGGCGCTGGAGGTGCAGGAGGTGCAGGAGGCGCAGCGGGTGCCGCCGAAGCCGCGGAGGAGACTTCGCTCGCGGCGCAGGCCAACGGCGCTCAAGGAGACTTCGGTCTCGGCGGCCTTACAGACTGGATGAGCTTCATGGAGAAAGCGATGCCGATGATCAAGATGGGGATGGGAGTCGTGAAGTCGATTATCCCGCTGCTGAACGCTCTCAAGGTGTAACGTCACCGGCGTTCGAGCAGTCGCCTACAGCTCCCCTTCCAGCCTCGTAATGCGCCAAGGCGAAGACGGAGACGATCTCGCGAATTCGAAGCGGAGCGTCTCCGTTCGCCTGCCTCCTCCCGAACGCTGGCAATTCACCGCAAGCGCCACCTCGGCCGTCAGCACGTCCTCGCCGGCGTGCAGCCGTTCCGGCGCCGTCGGGCGAATGGCCAGCACCCGGGCCATTCGCTCTTGCAATTGCTGCGAACGGGACGAGTCGACGCGTTCGAGCAGCAGGCGCACCCACTCGCGGTCCTGCTCGTGGATCGCCGCAGCGAAGCTCTCCGCTTGCTCGAGCGGAGTCAAGCGCTGCAGCAGGGCGCGCGGCTGTCCCGCGGCCTTGAATACCATGAGCTGATGCGCCAGATCGGGAGCGGCGGATTTGTGAGTCGAACTGTTCAAGAAGTGAATGCAGAAGTGGCCGTTAAAGCCGTTGCCGGGAATGCCGTCTCCCCCGTGCGGCATTCCGTTCATCGAAGCCGCAAGCTGCCGGCCTTCCGCCTGGACAAGCACCGCCCGGCGCCGCCAGCTCCACCGATCCTCATAGATGGTCTTCATGACTTGCGTATCTTCCTTGGCGACCGGCTGCACGTCGGCATGATCCCTGCCCGCGCGCCTCTGCACGCGGAAGTGCAGCCCCGTCTCGAGATCGACGACGGTGAACACCGCAAGCTTCGGCAGCAGCCGGCTCGCCTCGCTCCAATCGGCAAGCTCGCCGTAGTGGGCCCGGCTCAGGCGCGCCGCCTCCCGAAGCAGCCTTCCGGCGGCCGGCTCGGGCAGGCGGACAGCCTCATCCGACTCCTCGCTGTAGAGCTGACCGTTCGGCTCCATCCGGTAGGTGCGGCTCGTCCCGCCGGGTGCGGCCCATTCGACGTAAATATCGGTCAATTCGGGCGAAGCTCCTCTCTCTGCCGCCCGCTCCGACGCCCGCGCGGAAGGCTCGCGAAGCGCGCGCAGAAGCAGCGGGTCCGCCCACTTCTCTTCGAGCCGGTAGGCTGCGCCCGGACTGGAGCGGACGGAGAGCCGCACCGCCTCCTGCCCGGCTTCCCCGCGCGGCTCCGCGCCGTATGCGGGAGAAGGGACTCCCGTTCCAAGCCCGATAACGAGCAGAACAATCGGCAGGAAGCGGCGGAAGTGTCGTCTGTTCATCTCGGTCACCCTCCTCGGACTGATTTGCCGTAATATTTTGCCCCGTGGGGGGGAATCGTATGGATTCGAGCAGATAGAGCGAATAGAAGGAATAATGGAGAGGTGGAACATGTTCAACTGGCTATTGGCGCTAGGTCTGGCGAATCTGTTGATCGGGGCGGAGCCGCAGCCGGGCGCCGAGTCCGATTCGTCAGGCGGCATCTCTCTCCGTCATAACGGAGCCGTCGTGACGAAGGTGGAACGAGCTTCCTTTACGTTGCCCTCATTCCCCCTCCTTAATCCCCGTCGGCTCGACGAGTTGTCGGACAAGCTGGAGCCCGCCGTGCTGCAGCCCGCTCGCAACGCGGCGATCGGGGAGGACGGCCGCATCGTGCCGGAGGAAGCGGGAACAAGACTCGACCGTCGACAGTTCGAAGACCGATTCCAACGTTATTTTTACGCCGGGGGGCCGTCGTCCTTCGAGATCCCGCTTAAGCCGATCTACGCGAAGGTGGACAGCGAGCTGCTCGCCCAGATTCGGGAGAAGCCGATCGGCCAATATGCGACCTACTTCAATTCCCGCAACAAAAACAGAGCGACCAACATCGCTCTCGCCGCCAAATCGATTAACAATCATGTCGTGTTCCCGGGGGAGCGATTCTCCTTCAATGAAACGGTAGGCAGACGGGATCAATCGAAGGGATACGTAAGAGCGCCCATTATCGTCAGGGGGGAATTGTCGGAGGGCATCGGCGGCGGCATCTGTCAGGTGTCTTCCACGCTGTTCAATGCAGCCGACCGGGCGGGACTTACGATTCTGGAGCGATACTCGCACAGCCGCCATGTCCCTTATGTGCTGCCGGGACGAGACGCGACGGTCAGTTGGGGCGGACCCGACTTCGCCTTCTCCAATCCTTACGGTCAGCCGGTCCTTATCCGCGCCTTCGCCGGAGCCGGCTCCCTCTATGTGTCGATCTACTCGTCCGAGCAATTGGAGCATGCGCCGCGTCACGTGCCCCGCATGTCGCATCGCATTCCGGAAGAGATCGCGGCGGGCAAGACGGAATGAACATGCGGGAGTGCGGCAGAGCTGCGGCGGGGTAACGTGCAAGGTTGCGGCCGGGTCGCCTCCGTCAGGAAGCGAGCCGCATAACGACGATTCCGCCTAACGCGAGCGCCATGCCGATCGCCTCCGTGCGGCGCATCTCTTCCTTCAGGCAGAACTTTGCGTAAGCAAGCACGATAGCGGCGTTCATCGCTCCGAGCGCGGAGACGATCCCGGTCGCACCGTCCCTGAATGCGGGAATGAGGAACATCATGCCCGCAATGTTCGTCAGGCCGACCGTCATTCCCCACAGCACCGTTCGGCGGATCGGCCATACCGCGGAGGGAGCCTTCGGCTGCGCTTGCTCTGCGGAGGCGGCGATCTCCCGCTTCGCTTTGCCTGGGCGTTCCGCCTTCCCGGCGCGCACGGCATCCAGCAGCCATTGCCCCGCGAAGAGAAGCGTTCCGGTCGCGTACATCATAATGAGCGTCGGCAGCGTCGCGGCGTCGCTTATCGTCGATTGCTTCGACGTCAGATCGGTGAAGCCGAAGAAGACCATCGTCAGGAATCCCCACGTCAAGCCGCGAAGCTGGCCGGTTCTAAGGTCGCTGGAATAGCGGATCGCGACGAGTCCGATCAGCACAACCGCGAAGCCCGCAAGCTGTCCCGCTCCCAGCTTCTCCTCCCAGAGGAAGAAGGCGCCAAGCACGACGACAAGCGGCGGAAGGCCGGTCATGAGGGCGATAAGCGAAGCTTTGCCGACGGCGTATCCCTTGTACATGGACGCATTCGCGACGAAGGAGAAGCAGCCCATCAGGGCGCCCCACCAGGCGGCCTCCGTCCAATGCTGCCCGACAACGGCATTCACGATTGCAGCGACGAGCGCGCCGCTCAAGTAGACGCCGAACAGCAAGGCGCTGCGGTTCACCTTCCTCTGCGACGTCCATTGGTACAAGATTCCTCGTAATCCGAAGCAAGAAGCGGCAGCCAAGCCGAAAATAAACCACATGATTCCATCCTCCAATAGTGCCGATGAGTTAGTTAGACCTTGTTGAGTCGCGTGCGCGAGAACGCCAGCCGGTACTCCGTCGGCGTGGTCCCGGACAGGCGCTTGAACCACTTCGCGAATTGCTTGTCGTCGTCGATCCCGACGCGGGCCGCCACTTCCTTCACCTGCAGCCGGGTGCTCGCGAGCAGCTCCTTCGCTTCCTCCAGCTTGATCGTGTGGATATAGCCGAGCAAGCCGGAGCCGAAGCGGCGCTTGAACATACGCGACAGGTAGTCCTTGTTGTAGCCCATCTGGGCGGCGATCTTCTCCACGGAGATGTCCCGGTCGAGGGCGTGCAGCCGCGTCCATTCAAGCAGAGTCGCAAGCTCCGGGCTGAGCGCGCCCAGCCCTTCGGAATTGTGAAGCTGTTCGGCCAGTTCAATCAACAGACACGTCAGAAAATAATCCCCCGCCTGCGCAATCGAGTAGCCGCCGTTGGCCGCGTGGAGGAGCTGCCTAGCAAGAATGTGCACCCGGTTCGGGTGGGGACAACTGGCGTGTCGCGGAATCCGGCCGGATACTTCTCCGGCGGACGGGTCCGGCAAGGCGAAGTGGAACCAGTAGAAGCTGACCCCCGGCGAAGACAGCCGATAGCCGCGCTGATGCTCGCCGGGCAACAGGAACAGAATATCCCCTTCGCGAACCTCGTACAAGAGGCCGTCCGCTTCCAGGAAGACGACCCCGGCGACGCCGATGATCAGCTCGCAATCCGTCAGCGTGCGCTCCATATGGGACCAGCTCTCGTCGGACAGGAAGTGCCCTCCCATATGAAGCCGATACGGCTCCTTAAGCAATAGCGGCAGCACCCTCCACAGCTCCTCTCTTCTCTTGCCTGTCGGGTAGAACGAGATCAGTTTTTGACACTTATTATACCGGATAAGCTAACGACAAACCACTTCGATTCCCGTTATCATAGAGCACATAAACGATTATTCTTATGGAGAGTGACCTGTCATGACGAATATGCCGAACCTTGCCTCCGCGCGCGCTGCACTTCCGCTTGATCTTCGCTCGGTCCACATTCAGGACAGTTATTGGAACCGTTATGTCGAGCTTATTCGCACAACCGTTATTCCGTATCAATGGGAAGCGCTTAACGACCGGGTGCCGGACGCCGAGCCGAGCCATGCCATTCGCAACTTCCGCATCGCCGCCGGCTTGGAGGAAGGCGAATTCGGAGGCTTCTTCTTCCAGGACACCGACTTGTACAAGTGGCTGGAAGCCGTTGGCTACTCGCTAGCCGGCCATCCGGACGCCGATCTCGAGAAGGTCGCGGACGAAGCGATCGAGCTGATCGCCGGCGCCCAGTTGGACGACGGCTACGTGAACACGTACTTCACCGTCGCGAAGCCCGGAGATCGCTGGACGAACCTGCTCGACTGCCATGAGATGTACAGCGCGGGCCATCTGATCGAAGGCGCGGTCGCTTACTATCACGGCACCGGCAAGATGCGTTTCCTCGATGTCGCGAGACGGCTCGCCGACCATATCGACGAGCGCTTCGGCCCGAACCCCGGCCAGCTTCGCGGCTACGACGGTCACCAGGAGCTCGAATTGGCGCTGGTGAAGCTGTATGAGGCGACCGGGGAACGGCGTTATCTCGAGCTGGCTTCCTTCCAGATCGAAGAGCGCGGCCAGGAGCCGAACTATCTGGTTGCGGAGTGGGAGAAGCGCGGCCGGGTGTCTCCGTGGAATCCCGGCGCCGTGCAGAAGTCGGTGAACATGGCGTACCATCAGGCGCATAAGCCGGTGCGCGAGCAGGAGGTCGCGATCGGCCACGCCGTCAGGGCGGTCTACATGTATACGGCGATGGCTGACCTCGCCCTGCACAAGGGGGATGCCGGCCTGCTCGCCGCCTGCAAGCGGCTGTGGAGCAACATGACGAACAAGCAGATGTATGTGAACGGAAGCATCGGCTCCACCCACCACGGCGAAGCGTTCACCTTCGACTACGACCTGCCGAACGATACGAATTATTCGGAGACTTGCGCTTCTATCGGGCTTATTTTCTTCGCGCGGCGGATGCTGCAGCTCGAGCCGAAGGGCGAATACGCGGACGTGATGGAGCGCGCGCTCTACAACACGGTCACCGCAGGCATCGCGGGCGACGGGAAGCATTACTTCTACGTGAACCCGATGGAAGTCTGGCCGGCGGCCAGCGAGGGCAATCCGGGCAAGCACCACGTGAAGGCGGTTCGCCAGAAGTGGTACGGCTGCGCCTGCTGCCCGCCGAATGTCGCGCGCCTGCTCTCCTCGCTCGGGCATTACATCTACACGGCGAACGAGGATACGCTGTACGCACACCTATATATAGGAAGCGAAGCCACGCATTCGCTTGGCGGCAAGCAAGTGACGCTGTCGCAGAAGAGCGGGCTGCCTTGGGCAGGAGAAGCCGGCTTCACGGTCGCGGCGATCGGCGCGGTTGGGACGGTTGGAGCGGTTGGGACGGTTGGGACGGTTGGGGCGGTTCAGGGCGGAGCGGATGCCGAAGCGGCGACGTTCACGCTTGCGCTGCGAGTTCCGTCCTGGAGCAAAGCGACGAGCTTCACGCTGAACGGCCAGCCTGTGCAGCCGGAAGTGACGGACGGCTACGCCCGTCTGACGCGGGAGTGGCGTGTCGGCGACACGTTCGCCATCTCGCTGGACATGGAGCCCAGACGCGTCTACAGCCACTCGCAACTGCGGGCGAACGCCGGCCGCGTCGCCCTGCAGCGCGGACCGCTCGTGTACGCCTTCGAAGAGACGGACAACGGCGCTCCGCTCGCTGCCCTCTCCCTGCCGCGAGCCTCCGCGCTCCGCCCGGTGCCGAGCGATTGGCGCAGCGACATCGTCCTGCTCGAGATGGACGGCATTCGCCTCTCCGGAGCGGAAGACTCCCTCTACTCTGGCGAGCCGCCGACCGCAACGCCGCAGAAGCTCGTTGCGATCCCGTACACCCTATGGGGCAACCGCAAGCCGGGCGAGATGTCGGTCTGGATTCGCGAGACTCCGTAACGGCAGGTTCACGAATGCGAGCGCATGAGGCGTAATGATTGAACGACAAGGGCGCTCCGCTCCCTGCGCAACGATTCGCGCAGAGACGCGGAGCGCCCTTGTTCGGATTGCCTCTACCCCCTCCGCAGTTTGCGTACGACAACTAACTAACTCAATAATTAAGGTAACTGGCTCGCTGACGGACTCGCCGACTCATCGACTATCTAACTAGCCAACAAACTAACCTTGTCGGCACCACGCCGACTGCGAATGCCTCGTCCGAGAGGCGTACGCAGCCCGCTCGCCGCCTTCGTTCACCCTCTCGCCCCATTTTATGTGAAAAACCACATTCGCCTCACCCCCAAAGGGGACATTTGAACGGTTTTATACGAAAAACCGCATAAAATCCGACCCCGGAGCACGCTGAGAGGCTAATATATGCGAAAAACCGCATTCATTCCGTTTTTTCGGCCGTGGGCGCGAGAATGAATGTGAAAAATCGCATAAAATCCGAACGGAACCCGGCAGGCGGAGGTGGAGCCGGGGCGGAGCTGCGGTTTGGACAGGGCTGCGGGGCTGCGAGGCAAAGTTAGTCTTGGTAGAGTCCATTTCGGCGATCTAGCGGGGTTGCGGTGCTGAACTGGTCCCAGTCGAGGTCGCTTCGGCGGAAGAGGCAGGCGCTATTGATGGCAGAGGCGGGCAAGCCGCCTACAGCCGCTTGCCGGCGACCAGCTTCAGCAGCAGGATCGGCAAGTAGCCGAGGATAGCGCCGCCGGTGTTCAGGATCAGGTCGTCGACGTCGAACGTTCCGATCGAGAAGACGAGCTGCGAGGTCTCCAGCGCAAGGCTGACGGCGAAGCCGATGATCGCGATGAGAAGCAAGCCGCTCCAGGCGCCTGCTCTCTGCAGCCCGCCGTTGTGCCCGCGGAGCTGGCGCCATCCCCGCAGGACGAGAGGGAACAGGATGCCCATCGGCACGAACAGTGCGATGTTGCCGAACAGATTGAGCCTGTCGGTCGAGCTCGAGATGTGCTCCAGATTCTGCCGGATTGTCTCCCCCGGCACGAGATTGCCCCACCTCAAGCCGCGCCCGATCCAACCGGCCGGATCTTCGGCCAGCCGCCCAAGCTGGCTGAGCAGGAAGCTGGGGTTGGGCGTGCCGAACTTGAACAGGATGATCTTCACGAGCAGGTAGCCGTACACGATCGAAACCAGCAGCGCAAGCGGCAGGAACGCGGCCGCGCCTCCCGGCGTGCGGCTGGCGACGCGGCGGCCATCGCGCGAATGCCGGCCGGTCGGCGGCAGCATCCCATCGTCCTGCGATTGTACGCCAGCAAGCGAGCGTCTGCCGAGCTGCGATGGCATTCCTTCTTGCGCTAGCCTCCCATCGAACAACCGCCCGTCTTGCTTCACTTGCCCCTCATCTTGCGCTAGCCCGCCAGCCTGCCAAACACCGCCGGGAGGCCACTCGTTATTGTTCGTCATGCTCATGTCATGCCGCCTCCTTCAAGGAGACGGTCACGATGACGCCGCCGGCGTTGTCCCCGGACAGCGTGTAGTCTCCGTTGACCGGCACCTCTGCCGCCGTGCCGTCCGTCGCCGGCACCGGCACGTAGGTGATCCGGTAGCGCGTGCCCTTCGCCTCCGCGACGATGGTCCGCTTCTCCTTCAAGTAGGCCAAGTACTCCTCGAGCACGAAGTCCTTCTTCTTCATGATCAGGCTGTGCGGCAAGCCGACGTAACGGAAGTGCCACGGCTCGTACTGGATGCCCGTGACGGACGACTTGTCCTTCGGATAGCGCAGCACAAAGCCGTAGTCCCATGCCCGCTTCTTCAGCCAGCTTCCTTCCGCGGAATCGTCGATCGGTCCTTGCGTCGAACCGATGTCGAGCGACAGGCCGAGGTTATGCTCGCTGTAGCCGGCGGGAAGCGCGTAATCGTCGCCCTTCTCCTCGTACAGCTCCTCCTGCTCGTCGAAGCTCCGGTACCCGCTGCTGATCCGGAAGTGCCGCACCCCATCGGATGAAGCCGCCTCTACCATCTCGCCGAAGCGAAGCGCCACCTGCTCGGACAGTTCGATCGACGGGTCAAGCAGCGAGTAGCCGCTCGTCAGGTCCTCCCGCTCGCCCAGATCGACGATGTCGCCGGGGACCGCTTCCGGCCAGAGCTCCCGATCCCGGTTCACGAGCACAAGCTCGCCAAGATGCGTCATCTCCTCCGTCAGCTCGAGCGTCTTCCACTCGCTTGCCTGCTCCGCGCCGACCGTCTGCCCCGTGCTCCGGCCCGGTTTTTCCACCGTCCCCGGCTTCCCGTTCGTCTCTGAATGCCCTGCACCATTCGTCACCCGGACCGGACTGCCGGACAAGCTCGCGCCCGCGTCGATGCGGGAAGTCGATTCCCTGAAGCCGCACGACGACAAAATCGCGAGCGCGGGCAGAAGCGCCAGCCATCTCTTCATCCCAACCACTCCCTTAAACAATGTTCCTTAACAATACCGGACATTGTTTAATCGCGAAGTGGGGGAACCTTTAACTTTTCCTTAAGTTTCGCCATCCGCAAGCGGCAGTCGAACCTCGAAGCACGTCCGCGTGACGTCGCTCGTCGCAGTGATCGTTCCTCCGTGCTGCACGGCGATGTTCTTGGCGATAAACAGGCCGAGCCCCGTGCTTCCTCCCTTATGCGCCCTCGCGCGATCCCCCGTGAAGAACATATCGAACAGGAACGGAAGCTCCTCCTCCGGAATCCAATGCCCGTAGTTGGCGACGCTCACAACAGCCTCTCCGGCCTCCGTCTTGCACTGGACATCGACATACTTCCCGTCGCCTCCGTGCTGGGCGGCATTCATAAGCAGGTTCTCGAACACGCGCGCAAGCAGGTCGCCCTGACCCAGAATTCGAATGTCCGACGCCGCGTCCAGCCTCGCCTCCAGCCCGTTCCTCTCGAACACCGGGTACAGTTCCTCGCACAACTGGCTGAGAAGCTCGCCGAGATCGAGCGGACTCCTCTGAACCTCGACCTTGCCGTAGTTCATCCGCGTAATCTCGAACAGCTCCTCCACAAGCCCCTCCAGCCGGCGGGACTTCGTGTAGGCGACATTCATGTAATGCTTCTTCCGCTCCTCCGTAAGATTGTCGTTGTGGAGAATATAATCCAGATAACCGATGACGGAAGTGAGCGGCGTTCTTATGTCATGCGCCAAATTAAGCACAAGCTGGTCCTTGCTGTTCTCCGCGAAATCTCCTTTTTCCACGGCGGTCTTCAGCTTCTCCCCGGCCCGATTGATGTCCTCCGCAATAATCTCGAACTCGTCGTTCGTGTCGATGGAGACGCGCGCCTGGAAGTCGCCGCTCGCCAGCCGGTGAATGCCTTCGGAGATCTGCCGGAAGTAGCGCACATACGGCTTCGTGAACAGGTAGAAGAACAGAATTGCAAGCGGGAGGAAGATCAGCAGGAAGAAGTTCAGGTCGCCCACCTTGTACAGAACCGAGCGCAGCAGATCCATCGTGTCGCCGACCCGCGCGTTCTTGCGATAGTAGTTCTGCAGCAGCCGGTACAGCAGGTACGTCAAGGCGGCGGACGTCAGCATGCTCAGACCGAAGATGCCGAGGATATTCGTGCGGAAGCTTCTTCTCTCCCTAAGCATTGAACGTGTACCCGACTCCCCAGATTGTTTTGATCCACTTGTCCTTGTCTTCTCCAAGCTTCTTGCGCAGCGTGCGGATGTGCACCATGACCGTGTTGCCTCCCTCGTAATACGCTTCCCCCCACAATTGGCGGAAAAGATTGTCCGCGCTGTACACTTTATTCGGATGGCTGGCGAGCAGGTGCAGAATGTCGAATTCCTTCGGCGTCAGCTCGACGGCCTCGCCGTAGCGCAGAACCGACCGCTTGTCGGGATCGATCGTCAGCCCCGCAAGCTCGATGACGGCAGACGTCTCCGCGGCCGGCTGGCTGAGCTGCATCGAACGGCGCAATTGCGCCTTGACCCGGGCGACGAGCTCCATCGGGTTAAACGGCTTCGTCATGTAATCGTCGGCTCCGATGACGAGTCCCGTAATCTTGTCCATGTCGGACGTCTTCGCACTGAGGAAAATAATCGGCATGCGATTGTGCTCGCGAATCTGCCTCGTCGCTTCCAGACCGTCGAGCTTCGGCATCATAATGTCGAGAATGGCGAGGTCGACCGCATGGCTCTGCGCGGCCAACACCGCGGCTCGGCCGTCCGCCGCCTTGAGAACCCGGTAGCCCTCCTTCTCGAGGTGCATCTCCACCAGGTCCGCGATCTCCGGATCGTCCTCGGCCACCAGAATCGTAATTTGCTTCATCTCGATTAACCCCCGTTCCCATTCCCCCCATTGTAGCTTTATTGAGGAGCGACGGGCAAGGGCAGGCAGGCTCAAGCCACGCAGAAGCGGGACGTGTACTCGGCAGCCGCATGAATCGTTGCCCCCGTCAGTCAAGCCTGGCGAATGAACTTGTCCGAATAAACCGCCCATTGAATGAGAAGCTTAAATTAAGGATTAACCTAACCTTCTAAGGAGTGATTACAAAATGAATTATTATGTTGGATTCTGGACAGTGAAAAGTTCTACCCCTTAAGAAGCCAGCGAATCGGCGTCATTCCTGGGCTCGTCCTGCTTTGATCGAATTATTTCGGTTATCGATAATGACGGGTATTGGGCAAACAGGCGAAAAATC
>NZ_SSOB01000044.1 GCF_004801405.1 Cohnella fermenti | reverse complement strand
CGAATGTTACGAACGGTCAGGCCACGACTTGCGATTTGGGGAGATCACCAAGCGCCAGCTGGAAATCTATGAAGCGCTAGAAATAGCCCCCCCGACCTCGTTATAATTTGGCCGGGGATTTAGGATAAAACTCCACAACCTCGTTTGAATCGCCGAATCGGGGGGCGTCGTTTGGCGCCTTCGGCATCTAGGGGACCGCCGGAGAGGCTTCAAGCCGGCGGCGTGCGGGCCAAGGAGAATCGACAGCCGGTTGCCGGTCGGGAAGGGCCGCGCGAGGAACCGCTTCCGCCGCCGCTTCGCGGGGCTTGTCTGTTATGTTAGAATAGAGAGGATTATGAATGCTTCCCTAGTACAGGAGGCCTTGCGATATGCCTGGGAAAATATTAGTAGTGGACGACGAGCGTCCGATTGCGGATATTCTGAAGTTTAACCTGGAGAAGGAAGGGTACGAGGTCGTCTGCGCGTTCGACGGCGGGGAAGCCGTCCGCCTGGCGTTCGAGATCGACCCGGACCTGATTCTGCTCGACCTGATGCTTCCGGTGAAGGACGGAATGGACGTCTGCCGCGAGGTTCGCAGCAAGCTGTCCACGCCGATCATTATGCTGACGGCGAAGGACACGGAGCTGGACAAGGTGCTCGGGCTGGAGCTCGGCGCCGACGATTACGTGACGAAGCCGTTCGGCACGCGCGAGCTGCTCGCGCGGGTGAAGGCGCACCTGCGCCGCCAGCGGAAGCTGGATGCGCGGAGCGAAGAGGACGCTGCGGAGAGCGAGCGCCAAGGGCTGAAGCTGTTTAATCTGTTCATCGACACCGACATGTACGTGGTGTACAAGAACGGGCAGCCGCTCGATCTGACGCATCGCGAGTTCGAGCTGGTTCATTACTTGGCTCGCAACAGCGGCAAGGTGATGACGCGCGAGCACCTGCTTCAAGCGGTATGGGGCTTCGAGTACTTCGGCGACGTGCGCACGGTGGACGTCACGATCCGCCGCCTGCGCGAGAAGATCGAGGATGACCCGAGCCGTCCGGAGATCATCTTGACCCGGCGCGGTCTCGGATACCTGATGCGCAATCCGAAGATGGCGACGGGCGGATTCGGGGGATGAAGCTGCTCCGTTCGTTCCGCACGATTCAAGCCAAGCTGATTATTATGGTGCTTCTGCTGATTCTGATCGCCCTGCAACTGATCGGGGTCTACTTCGTCAGCACGATGAAGAACTCGCTTATCGAGTCGTTCACGGACAATCTGAACAAGCAAGCGCAGATGCTCACCGTTCTGGCCGGATCGGCGATTACGAATCAGGAGGATGCCGGATCGGCGGAGGAGAGGGGCCAATCGGAGCTTGTCCAGTTGGTCGGCAATCTGTTCAACATCAGCGGCGTGGAGACGCAAGTGCTCGACGCGAGCGGCCGGGTGCTCGCCACCTCGCTGGAGGAGCATCAGTCCTATGTGGGCCGGAAGAACACCTCGCTCCTGGTGAGCCGCGCGCTGCAAGGAATCAACGACAACACCGAAGAGATCATCGATACCGATAATATCCGGAAGAAGATCGTCGTGAAGCCGGTCATGAACGAGAGCAAGGATAAGGTCGTCGGAGCGGTCTACATCGTGGCGTCGATGAAGGACTTGTACCAGACGGTGGAGCGCGTCAACCAGATCTTCGTCACGGGGATGCTGCTCGCGCTCGGTCTCACCGCGCTGCTCGGCATTCTGATCGCCGGCACGATCACGCAGCCGATCAAGGCGCTGACGCGCCAGGCGACGGCTGTGGCGGAGGGCCGCTTCGAGGAGCGGGTGCCCGTGCTCGGGAAGGACGAGATCGGCCAGCTCAGCCTCGCGTTTAACGAGATGACGGACCGGCTGAGCGAGGCGCTGTCCATCAACGAGGAAGAGAAGGAGAAGCTGAGCTCGATTCTGTCGAACATGAGCGACGGGGTGCTCGCGACGGACGAGATCGGCCGCGTTATCGTGGCGAACCGCCGCGCGCGGACGATGCTCAGTCTCGAGGACCTGGAGGGCCGCACCGCCTCCGAGTGCCTTGTCATCGACAAGGAGCCGATCTCGGAGGCGCTTGAAGGCAAGGAATCGATTCTGCTTATTCGCCGTCAGCCGGAGGATGAGGAATCGCTTGTGTTCCGGGTGACGCTGACGCCGATCCGGCGCCGCGACAAGGGCGTTGTCGGCTCCATCGCCGTGCTGCACGATGTCACCGAGTCGGAGAAGCTGGAGCAGACGCGCCGCGAGTTCGTCGCGAACGTATCGCACGAGCTGCGCACGCCGCTGACGACGATCAAGAGCTATGCCGAGGCGCTCGACGACGGCGCCATGGAGGAGCCGCCGCTCGCCGAGCGGTTCGTCGGGGTCATTCGAAGCGAGACCGAGCGGATGATCCGGCTCGTGACCGATCTGCTGCATCTGTCCCGCTTCGATTCCCGCCAGGCGCAGTTGCGACGCCAGACGACCGACCTCGCGGAGATGACGGAGGACGTCGTCGACCGCTTCTCGCTGCAGCTCAGGCAGAAGGCGATTACGGTTCGGGTGCAGGTGGAGCCGGGGCTCCAGAAGGCGTGGATCGACCGGGACGGCATCGACCAGGTGCTCGACAACCTGATGTCCAACGCGATCAAGTATACGCTCGACGGGGGCTCGATCGTGCTGTCGGCCAAGCTGACCGGCGCCGGCCAACTGTCGATCTCGGTGAAGGATACCGGGATCGGCATCCCGAAGAAGGATATCGCGCACATCTTCGATCGGTTCTACCGGGTGGACAAGGCCCGCTCAAGAAGCATGGGCGGCACCGGCCTCGGGCTGTCCATTGCCCGGGAAATCGTCCGCGCCCACGGAGGCACGATCGGCATCGAGTCGGAGCCGAACGCCGGAACGACGGTTACCGTTACGCTGCCGATGGCGCAAGAAGGGGGTGAGCAGCCGTGATCGAAGGTCTCAAGTCGGTCATCCTGGCGCTGCTTGTCATCGTCAGTCTCGTGCAGAGCTACTTCCTCGCGTATAGCATGCCCAGTCTGGAAGCGAACGTGAAGACGGAGCAGAACTACGTCAGCACCGATCCGCTCGGCCCGGAGGAGAAGCTCGAGAACCTCCTGTACCCGGAACAACTGGTCGTTCATATGGGCGACGATAAACATACGATTTTCTACCCGAACGATACGTTCTACGACATGGTGCTCGACAGGCTGCTCAGCCGGAAGTTCAAGGGCTTCCAGCGCGATTCGGTCGACAAGATCAACTGGGATCAGATTCGCAAGAGCGATCTGGGCATCGAGGTCCGCTTCGGAACGGCGATTCCGTTCGAGCTGCTGGAGCGCGTGTTCGAGATCGACGCGGACTTCCTGTTCTCGTCCGACCGGGTCAACCGGATCTGGATCTTCGCCCGGCAGGATCGGGAAGAGGTGCGCACGTTCTTCTTCAGCTCCGACGGCCGCAACGTCTACGAGGCGCTTCGCGCCGACCTCACCGTGCAGGACGTTCAGCAGTTCACGGGCTTCGGTCAATACTGGACCCCGTTCAAGTACTGGCAAGACGGCATCTACTTGCCGGAAGAGGCGAAGAGCTACGATATTCTGAGGGTTCCCTTCACCTCGTATACGTCCGATCAGCTCCAGCGCAACCTGTTCACCGACCCGAGCACGACCCGGACGATTCAGGACCGCCAGGACGGAACGCAGATCTATACGGATTGGAAGCGCGGCTTGAAGCTGGAGACGGACGTCGGCTGGCTGTCGTACACCGACCTCGTCGCGGCGACCGAAGCCCGGAACGACCTGTCCGACAATATCGAGTCGTCCGTTCAGTTCGTCAACGAGCACGGCGGATGGGATCAGACGCATCGGCTCGTCCGTTCCGAAGGGCCGGTGGGCGACAGTGTCATCAAGTTCCAGCAGTATTACGCCGGATTGCCGATCGTCTCGGGCGGGGGGTTCCGGTTCGGCTATATGCAGCTCACGATTCAGCAGGGCGAAGTGTCCTCCTACGAGCGTTCCATGTTCGTGATGGACAGCGAGGAGCAGGTGAAGGGAGCTTCCCAGAAGCTGCTGGCGGGCAGCGAGCTGCTCGAGAGAATCGACGAGGTGTCGGGCGGCGAGACGGTGGAGGCGATCCTCCCGGCCTATCGGCCGACGCTTGACGGCGAGACGATGCTGCTGCAGCCGACATGGGCCATTCGGCTCGCCGGCGGCGAGATGAGAACGGTCGAATAATGGAGAACGGTCGAATGATCGCGGAAGCGGGAAGGAGGGACGAGGATGGACTGGGGTCGGGCCAAGAGCGTGCTTATTCTCGCGTTCCTGCTGCTTAATCTGGTGCTCGGTTATCAGTTGTGGCTGGAGTGGCGGGAGCGGATCGATTCGACGGTCGATTGGACCTCGCTCCCTGCCGAGACGCAGCAGACGATGAACCAGAAGGGAATTCGTGTCGACGCCGAGATTCCGACGGAGACGCCGGAGATGCTTGAGCAGCTCAGCTATTCGCTGAAGGAGAACGCAAGCGGGGACGGAAGCATCGCGCTGGACCCGCAGCCCAACACGAGGGTCGTGTACTCGGAAGAGGAGCTGGAGGCGGCGCTCGGAACGACGATTCCGGAGCTCGGCCTGTACCAGTTCGATTATCCGGGCAGCCGGGACGGCGTCTATGTGTTCAACCGGATGTTCGACGGCTGGCCGATCTTCGACATCAAGCTTGAGCTGGCGTACAGCGATCAGAAGATTACCGGCTACCGCCAGGACGCGGTTGCCAGTCTGTCGCCGGAGGATTCCAAACGCCAGAAGGCGCTGCCGGCGACGATGGCGCTCGTTAAGCTGATCGCGAGCTATCTCCCGGCCGGGGCGACGATCCATGAGATCCAGCTTGGCTACCACGGGCAGATCTTCGACTCGGAGATCCAGCTCGCCGTTCCGACCTGGAGGTTCCTCCTGGATGACGGCGAAACGTATTATGTGAATGCGATCAGCGGGGAAGTCGTGACGGACAAGGAGAAGGCCGGTTCGGCCGGGTTGACGGAATAGGGAGCAAGCGGAGCGGGACCGGTCTTGCGGGAAGAGCCGCACGGGCAAGAAATAGAAGCAACGAGGGGAAAGAGGAATCGCAACATGGGACTTCGGTTTACGGTATTGTCCAGCGGTTCGACCGGCAACGCGACGGTCGTATCGTCAAGCGCGGCCACGGTTCTAGTAGATGTCGGCTTCAGCGCTAAGAGAGTAGAAGAGTTGCTGAAGGAGCGCGACCTGTCCGGAAGCGATCTGGACGCGATCTTCGTCACACACGAGCACTCCGACCATATCAAGGGCCTCGGGGCGTTCGCGCGCAAGTTCAAGCTGCCGATCTATGCGAACGAGAAGACATGGTCGGCGATGCAGAAGCATGTCGGCGAGATCGACGACGGGCAGCGGCGCTTCCTGGAGACGGACGGCGTCATGGAGCTGTTCGATCTGCGCATCGAATCGTACGGCATCTCGCACGACGCGGCGGAGCCGGTCGGCTACTGCTTCCGTTCCGAGGGAGCGAAGCTCAGCCTGGCGACGGATCTCGGCTATGTGAGCGACCGGGTCATGAACCAACTGCGCGGCTCGGACGTGCTCGTGCTCGAGTCCAACCACGATGTGAACATGCTGCGGATGGGCCGTTATCCTTGGAATATCAAACGCCGGATTCTCGGGGATAGCGGCCATCTCTCGAACGAAGCGGCGGGAGAGGCGCTGCGCAGCCTGCTCTCGGAAGGATCGACGCGCCGCGTTTACCTCGCCCACCTCAGCCAGGAGCACAACCTGATGGACCTCGCCAAGATGACCGTGACCGACGTATTGGAGGACGGCGGGATTTTCTACCACCAGCATGAATTCTCCCTCTGCGAGACGTACTACGACAAGCCGACCCTGTGGGACAAGGTCAAGGCGTAGCGGAAGACGACGCGGTCCGGGCCCCGATCTCCAGCTCCAGCGCGATCTCGCTCGTTCGGGCTTTAAGGCGCAGCTCCTCGGCGGACAGGACACCCTTCTCGATCAGAAGCTCGACGAGGGAATCGAGGACGACAAGCTGCCGATAGTGGTCCTCCTTCAGCTCCGAGAGCCGGGAGGCGAGGCCGACAAGCGCATCGGTCAGCACGGAAGGCTTGATTGGGACGGAAGGCTTCTGGGGAATGGTCATTGGCAGAACTCCCTTTCTTTACATAAGATTAAGTTCGGCGCGCGCCTTGCTTCCTTCTAGCAATTCTATTAGTATTTTAGTCAAATCCGCCAAATATATTCCGAGAGATCGGACGATATAATAGAGGACGGCAACAACTGGGGAACAGGCTCCCCACAGGATGGGATGGTGCAAGGAATGGGCTGGTTCGACGACGACTTCTACTCGACGAAGGTGAAGCGGAAGACCCGGAGAGAATTCCGGTTAGGCAGGCGAGGCTCGTATGAATTCGGCAGTCGGGACCGCTACGGACCGATGTTCAAGGTGGCGCTCGTCTCTTCCCTGGCCAGCTCGCTTGTCGTCGCCATCGTCTTCACCTTGTTCGCGGGCCACGGAGGGACCGGCAGCGGCAGCTCGCGGGTCGTGAGCACGGCGCCGATCGTGGAGACGTCCGAGCGGACGGTAACCGCCTCGGCGAAGATCCGCCCGGCGGTCGTGAGCATCATCAACCGGACGCAGCAGAACGTGGATCTGGACGACGAGGAATCGCTCGAGAACGCCAGCCTCGGCTCCGGCGTCATCTTCCGGAAGGAGAAGGGCAAGGCGCTCATCGTGACGAACGCGCACGTGCTGGAAGACGCGGCGGAGGTGCAGGTCGTCCTGGTGAACGGCAAGATGCTTCCGGCAACGATCGTCGGCAAGGATACGATCACCGACCTCGCTGTGCTGCAGATCGATGCGACGGGCATCGATACGGTGGCGGCCATCGGCAACTCGGAGACGCTGCAGGAGGGCGAGACGGTCATCGCGATCGGCAATCCGCTCGGCTTCGCCGATTCGCTCACCTCGGGAATCGTATCGAACCTGCACCGGACGATCCCGATCTCGCTTAACCAGAACGGCGTGTACGATTGGGAAGAGGAAGTCATCCAGACGGACGCGGCGATCAACGCCGGCAACAGCGGCGGCGCTCTGGCCGACCTGGACGGGAAGCTCGTCGGCATCAACAGCATGAAGATCGCCGATATGGGCGTCGAAGGGATCGGCTTCGCGATTCCGATCAACGATGCGATGCCGATCGTCGAAGAGCTGATTGCCAGCGGCAAGGTGCTTCGCCCGTATCTGGGCATCTACTCGATGAATTACGCCTCTTACCTGGATTCGCTGAAGCAGCAGCAGATGATCGAAGAAGATCCGGATGCCCAGAAGATTCCGGACGATCAGAAGATCGACGAGCTTCCAGTGCCGGACGACGTGAAGAAGGGCGTGCTTGTGCTCGAAGCGGTAGGTCCTGCGAAGGAAGCGGGGCTGAAGCTGAACGATCTCATCGTCAAGTTCGACGACCAGACGATCTCGAATACGATCGAGATGCGCAAGTACTTGTATAATCATAAGAAGATCGGGGAATCGCTTACGATATCCTTCTATCGCGACGGGAAGCTGCAGAAGGTGGCCGTGAAGCTGACGGAGAAGAACGAAGACTCGGAATAAGGAGAGATCAGGCCTTATGTATTGCGTGTGCAAGGAGCATGTGGAGTTGGCGATCGACAAGTTCGTCGACGAATACGAAGACGCGCCCGACCTGGTCAATCTGGGAGAGACGAGCTTCCGCGCCTGGACGCCGCCCGAGCGGTGCGAGTGGTGCGACGGTCCCGCAGAGATTCTGATCGTGTAAATCGTGCAATGTGTAAAATTATTTAAAAGTTTCGCAAAGCCGATTGACAGCTCCCGAGGGTCGGTGATAAAGTGTCAAATAGATTTCACAATTCGAAAGGAGGATTGCGTCCCATGCGTAACGGAATGATTGCTCCCGCGTTTCCCGCTAACCATCGCTTGGCCCGACGTAATCCCATCGCGCACAACTAACTTGGTGTGACTTCCAAGGCGCATGGTTACGTCCCCGTAATCGTGCGCCTTTCTTGCGCCGTATCAAGGGAACATACGTTCCTTGGCGGCGAGAGGCGTATCGCTTGCGGGCGGTACGCTCTTTTTTATCGGGTTTATGGTGTGAGCTGCGAGGCTTCAAGCGGATTCCTATCCGCGGAAAGGTGTGACAAGACGAGTGTTTACGGTATTGCGCAAGTTGGGCTGGTTCTTCAAGCTCCATTGGAAAAGGTACACGACAGCCGTCATTCTGCTGATCGCGGTCGGCATTCTGGAGGTTATCCCTCCGCGCCTGCTCGGTTCGACGATCGATCGAATTCACGAGGGGGCGCTCGGCACGCACGGCTTCCTCGAGGTCGTGTTCATCTGGGGCGGCATTACGATCGGGAGCTATGTTGTCACGTACGTATGGATGTATCAGCTCTTCGGCGGGGCGTTCGTGCTCGAGAGGCTGCTGCGCCGCAGGCTGATGCGGCACTTCCTGAAGATGACGCCGACGTTCTACGAGCGCAACCGGACGGGCGACCTGATGGCGCGCGCGACGAACGACCTGTGGGCCATCTCGAATACGGCCGGCTTCGGCATTCTGACGCTGATCGACTCATCGATCTTCATGCTGACGATTCTGTTCATGATGGCCGTGCTCATCAGTTGGAAGCTGACGCTGGCGGCGCTTCTGCCGCTGCCGATTCTGGCTCTGCTCATGACTGTGCTCGGGAGGAAAATCCACGACCGCTTCATGAGCGCTCAAGACGCGTTCGGCGAACTGAACGATCAGGTGCTGGAGTCGGTGTCCGGGGTTCGTGTCGTTCGCGCTTACGTTCAGGAAGAGGCGGACCGCGAGCGGTTCCATGCCAAGACGAACGATGTGCTCAGCAAGAACCTGTCGGTCGCCAGGATCGACTCCCTGTTCGAGCCGTCCAACAAGATTCTCGTTAATTTAAGCTATATTATCGGACTGTGCTACGGCGGCTATCTCGTGTTCAAGAGCGAGATTACGCTCGGCGAGCTTGTCTCGTTTAACGTGTTCCTCGGGATGCTCATCTGGCCGATGTTCGCCATCGGCGAGCTGATCAACATCATGCAGCGCGGCAACGCCTCGCTCGACCGCGTCACGGAGACGCTCGGCTACAAGCCGGACGTCGACGACGGGGCGGATCTCGTCGCCGTGCAGAAGCCGGAGGGCATCGAGTTCAACGATGTGACGTTCCGCTACCCGAGCTCGGCGATCGACAATCTGGTGAACGTGAACTTCACCTTGAAGCCGGGGCAGACGCTCGGCATCGTCGGGCGCACGGGAAGCGGCAAAACAACGATTCTGAAGCAGTTGCTGCGCGAGTATCCTGTGGGGAAGGGCGAGCTTGCGATCGCCGGCGTTCCGATCGACAAGCTGGAGATCGAGCGCCTGCTCGGCTGGATCGGTTATGTGCCGCAGCAGCCGATCTTGTTCTCGCGGACGATACGGGAGAATATTCTGTTCGGCGACGAGAACGCGACCGAGGCGGACATCCAGCGCTCGCTGGAGCGGGCTTCGTTCGCGAAGGACATTCGCTTCCTGCCGCAGGGACTTGAGACGCTCGTCGGGGAGAAGGGCGTTGCGCTGTCGGGCGGCCAGAAGCAGCGGGTGAGCATCGCCCGCGCGCTGCTCGCCGATCCGGACATTCTGATGCTCGACGATGCGCTGTCGGCCGTCGACGCGAAGACGGAGGCGGAGATCATCGAGGGCATCCGCACGGAACGCGCGGGCAAGACGACGATCATCACAACGCACCGGCTGTCCGCCGTCCAACACGCGGACTGGATTCTCGTCATGGACGAAGGCCAGGTGGTCGAAGAAGGCACCCACGAGCAGTTGATCGCGTGGGGCGGCTGGTACAAGGAGCAATACGACCGGCAGCAGCTCGAGGCGATGGTCGATGCGTCTTGACGAACGGAGCTTATCCCTATAAAGATTCTTAAAGAAGATTGAAGGTGTTCAAGCGATGGGAACGACGGGCAAGAGGCTGTTCCAATATGCCATGCTCTACAAGAAGCAGATTGTGCTGGCGCTGGTTCTCCTGCTGCTTGCGGTCAGCGTCGAGCTGATCGGACCGGTCATCGCCAAGCGAATGATCGACCAGAACATTCTCGGCATCGAGAAGACCTGGTATGCAGTCGACGAGGCAAGTGCCAAGAAGGTCGAATATAACGGCAAGTTCTACAAGCGGGAGCACCATCTGGCGGCAAGCGACGCGAAGGGCGCTCCGGCCCGCGTGCTTCAGGCGGGTGCCGGCTTCTATTGGTACGAAGGCGATGCGGTAGCAACCGGGACGCGCTCGGTCGAAGGCGGCACGATGACGGTCGTGTCGAAGGAGGGCGCAACCGCGACGTATGCGGTGACGAAGCTGAGCAAGGAGGACGTCTACGGCTTCTACAAGCCGGAGATTCCGGGCCTGCTGGCGCTCGCCGGCATCTACGTCGGCCTCCTCGTGCTCGCGGCGGGGTTCACGTACGGGCAGCGAATGCTGCTGCAGACGTCGGCGAACAAGATTGTGCAGCGGCTTCGCGAGGACGTGTTCGCGCACTCGCAGCGGCTGTCGGTGCAATACTTCGACAACCTGCCGGCGGGCAAGATCGTCTCGCGGATCACGAACGACACGGAGACGATCCGCGAGCTGTACGTCGCCGTCCTGGCGAACTTCTTCTCCGGGGCGATCTATATGGCGGCGATCCTGGGCGCGCTGTTCCTGCTCAACCCGACGCTGGCGCTCATCGCGGTGCCGCTCGTGCCGATCCTGTTCGTCTGGATCGCGATCTACCGCAAGTTCGCGGAGCGTTACAACCGCGTCATCCGCGCGAAGATCAGCGACATCAACGCGATGATCAACGAGTCGATCAACGGGATGCCGATCATTCAGGCGTTCCGTCGGCAGAAGGCGACGATGGAGGAATTCGACGGGCACAACAAGGAGTTCTACGTCTACCAGAACAAGATGCTGAGCCTGAACTCGATCACCTCGCACAACCTGACGAACGTTCTTCGGAATATTATTTTTATCATTGTGATCTGGCTGTTCTGGGGCGACCATCTCGGCAGCGCGATTACCGTCGGGGTGCTGTACGCGTTCGTCGATTACATGAACCGGATGTTCCAGCCGATCGTCGGTATCGTCAACCAGTTGTCCAACCTGGAGACGGCGCGCATCTCGGCGGAGCGGGTGTTCGAGCTGATGGACGAACCGGGCATCGACGTGGCGACCGAGAAGCTGGATCGCTACAAGGGCGAAGTCGTCTTCCGGGACGTGACGTTCGCGTACAAGGGCAGCGATTACGTGCTGAAGAACATCTCGTTCGAAGCGAAGCAAGGGCAGACCGTCGCTCTCGTCGGCCATACCGGCTCGGGCAAGAGCTCGATTCTGAACCTGCTGTTCCGCTTCTACGACATCGAGAAGGGATCGATCTCCGTCGACGGAACGGACATCCGCGAGACGCCGAAGCAACTGCTGCGCCAGCATATGGGCATCGTGCTGCAGGACCCGTTCTTGTTCACCGGCACGATCGCTTCGAACGTCAGCCTGGACAATCCGGCGATCGGCCGCGAGAAGGTCGTGAAGGCGCTGAAGGATGTCGGTGCGTACGACATGTTCCAGAGCCTGCCCCACGGCATCGACGAGCCGGTCATCGAGAAGGGGAGCACGCTGTCCGCAGGCCAGCGCCAGCTCATCTCCTTCGCGCGGGCGCTCGCCTACGACCCGGCGATCCTCATTCTCGACGAAGCGACGGCCAGCATCGATACCGAGACCGAGGCGATCATCCAGGCGGCGCTCGACGTCCTGAAGAAGGGGCGCACGACGTTCGTCATCGCGCATCGGCTGTCGACGATCCGCCAGGCCGATCAGATTCTTGTGCTCGATCACGGCGAGATCGTCGAACGGGGCAACCACGACGAGCTGATGGCGGTGCAGGGCAAATACTACGGAATGTACCAGTTGCAGCAAGGCGGGGCAGGGGGAGCGGGAGGAACCGGAGAAACCGGGGAAGCCGGAGGAACGTTCTCTCCCGCGGTGAGCGTGTGAGTGTGTGAATGGTCGGGAACCCTGACAAGAACCGCAATAACGAATGCAACGGAAATAAGGAAACCCCGGAACGTCGCGAGACGGCCGGGGTTTTCTTGCCGTTGAGGAATTCCGGGGGAGTAAACGGAATTCCGGGGGAGTAAACGGAATTCCGGGGGAGTAAACGGAATTCCGGGGGAGTAAACGGAAGTCTGGGCGAGTAAACGGAAGTCTGGGCGAGTAAACGGAAGTCCAAGGAGCGCACGGAAGGCGGAGGAGCCGGCTTATCCGGCTTATCTGGCCAGCGGAAGGGCCGCCGATCTCCAGAAGGACGAGACTTCATCCGTCTTCAGCGCCTGGCCGAACACGGCTGCGAAGTTATCCAGCGTCGCTTGGTGGGCGGCCGGGCTCGAGCCGGCAACGGCGTCGGCGACCATCGTCACGTTGTAGTCGAGCATAAAGCCGTCCCGGGCCGTCGATTCGACGCATACGTTCGTCAGCACGCCGGTGAGCACGATCGACTTGCGCTTCATGGAGCGCAGGATCAGATCGAGGTCGGTGCCGATGAACGCGCTGAAGCGGTGCTTCTCGACGACGGCGTCGCCTTCCTGCGGGAACAGCTTGTAGAACTCCGCTCCCCAGCTTCCCTTCTCGATAATGGAGGTGTTCGTGCCGAATTTATTCAGCCATGCTTCGGACTTCGTCGTGCCATCCAGCGTCATGTAGACGAACACGACGGGAACTCCGGCCGCGCGGGCCGAGGAGATCAGCGTCTCGATTGCCGGCACGCAAGCCTGGAAGGCGGCGATGTCGGCAATGCCGCTCTTCGCGGAGGCTCCTTCTTCGTGGCAGAAGTCGTTCTGCATGTCAATAATAACGAGTGCCGCATCGGTTGTGTTCAGCCAAGCGTTCATGGCTATTCCTCCGTTCGATTCATCATTAATGGGAATAATTGTGGCATACCAAGATATGTTTGTGGAGTTTGTAGCCGCAATGACTACTCATCTGTGTTCAGGTGTTATAAAATATAACATAACGAAAGGATGCGGATGACAATGGACATGGAAGGCTTGCATTCCTTTATCGCGGTTGCCCGCGAGAAGAGCATCTCCAAAGCGGCGCAGAAGCTTCACGTCACCCAGCCGACGCTGAGCGCCAGGCTCCGGAAGCTGGAGAACGGACTTGGCGTCACTCTCATCGAGAGAGGCTGGGAAGGCGTCCGCCTGACGAAGCAAGGGAGGTTCTTCCTCTCTTACTCCGTTCAGCTTCAGCAGGAGCTGGAGGAAGCCGCGTCGTTGCTTCGCCGGCGCGCGGCTCGCGAATCGGACCCTCCGATCGAGGCGGTGACCAAGGACACGAGGCTGCGGATCGGACTCGAGTCGTTCCTGTACTTCTCCTTCATGAATCCGGTTATTCGCGGCATTCAGCGGGCGGCTCCGGACAGCGAATGCAACTTCGTCAGCAAGTCTTCGAATCTGCTCATGAGCATGCTGGAGAGCGACGGGTTGGACCTGTGCGTCAGCTACATCTACGAACCGAAGCCAAATCTTCGCTCTATCAAGATTATGGAAGACGAGGCCGTGCTGATGGTGCCCCTCCAAGGCTACCCGGATATCCGCGACGACCTGAGCAACGTCGGCGAGCTGTTCGACAAGCCGTTCGTTCTCTTCGAGAATTCCCCTCTGCTGCTCTATCGGGAGGTTACCGAGAAGGTGTTCCTCTACTTGTTCGGCAAGGTCCCCGAGCGATTCCACATCGTCGACAATGTATCGGTCACGCTTGACATTCTTGCCGGCAACTTCGGGTACACCTTCATGCCGGGTTCGAGCATCTCCCACCTGCCCCCTGAGAAGCTGACCTTCCGGCCAATCCGAATACCGGCTTCGTTCCTAATCTCGCCTATCTACATCACTTATTCGGAATCGCTGGCGGAGCGTATCCCGATGAAGAGCTTGCTTGACAGCATCCGCGACGAGATTGTTAAGAAGAAGCGGGAACGGTTCGGCTAGTGCGATTCCGGCTCCGGGACAATCGAACGAACGGAGGAGAAAAAGATGGATACGGTTGATGTGCATTCTTTTATCGTTGCGAGCCGCGAACGCAGCATTTCGCGCGCGGCGCAAGCGCTCCATGTGACGCAGCCCACGTTGAGCGCCCGGCTTCGCAAGCTGGAGGAGGACCTGGGCGTGACGCTGCTGGAGCGCAATTGGGAAGGCATCCGTCTCACTGCGGAAGGGCGGTTCTTCCTCTCCTACTCTCTGCAGTTGTTCCAGGAGCTGGAGGAATCCGCGGCCTTGCTGCGCCAACGTGAAGCCCGGGAGCTGGAAGGACCGATCGATGCCGTCACGAAGGCGGATCGGCTTCGTGTCGGCGTCGAATCGTTCGTCTATCCGGCGCTGACGCGTCCGATAATCGAGGGGATTCGCCTGGCCGCCCCCGAAGCGGAGTGTCGGTTCGTCGACAAGACCTCGGACCTGCTCGTCAACCTGATCGACTGCGAGGGTCTGGATCTGTGTGTCCGGTATGCGGGCTTGGAGAAGCCTAATCTCGTCTCCCGCCAACTGTTCGAGGACCGGTTCGTCCTGCTGTATCCGAAGGCCGGCTACGAACCGATCGGCGAAGATATGACCGGAGTCGGACAATTGCTCGACAAGCCGTTCGTGCTCTTCGACAGGACTCCTCTGCTCGTGTTCCGCGACATTACGCAACCGGCCTTGATTCGCCTGTTCGGTGAGGTGCCGGACAAGTTCCATATCGTCAATGACGTGGAGGTGACGCTGGACATCGTCGCTCGCGGCTTCGGCTTCACGTTCCTGCCCGTCGTCAGCATCCTTCACTTGCTGGACGAGCCGCTGCCGTTCCATGTTACCTTGATGGATTACGAGCTGCTGCGCCTGCCGATCTACCTCACGTATTCCTCCTCCAACCGTTCCTCGCATCCGGTGGAACGGATCGCCGACGCAATGTTCGGTTGTCTTCAGGAACGGCTGAATTCGCTGTACGGCAAGCTTGCCGCCGCAACGTCGCGATGAGGCTGCTTCCTTGCTCGCTCGCCTATTCCTCCGCCCACTGTTCCTCCGCTCGCTGTTCCGTCATTCCGCCCGATACCGGCTTGCCTTGTAAGTCGGCGGCATGATCGGCTCGATATCGGTCAAGTCGAGGTCGCTCAAGCTGTCCGAGGCGGACATGAACCTCTCGAAGGTGTCTTTGGTCTTCTTCTCTTCTCCATGAAGCTCCTGCGTCGTCTTGTCTTGTTCCATAGTCGTTCCCTCCGATGGATGATGAATTAAATTATCCGGATGTCGGCTCCGGATATTGGCCGCTTATGCGGCAACCGCTCACAGCTCCGGGTGGCGCTTGTGCCAGTCGGTGTTCTGCTCATAAGCGTAGCCGATGCCGAGCACCGTCGCTTCCTCGAACGGCCGGCCGATCAGTTGCAGGTTGACCGGCATTCCTTCTGGCGAGAAGCCGCACGGCATCGACAGGCTGGGCAGTCCCGTCACATTCGTAGGCATCGTATACTCGGCCAGCCGCAGCGTTCTGGCGAAGTCGTCAGCCGACGGAGCGGTCAGCGGAGTCGCAGGAGTGAGCAGAACGTCGACGCCGGACAGCGCGTCGAGGAAGTCCTGGACCAGAACGTGCCGAGCTCTCTGCGCTTGCAGGTAGGACGAGGCCGTAAGCTGCTTGCCGCTCTCCAGCATCATCCTCACATCGGCTCCGTAATCCTCCGGCCGGCTGTTAAGCCAAGGCTCGTGGTAGGCAACGAGTTCCCCGAGCAGAATGGCGGAGGCTGCCGTGCGGGCGTAGCCGATCTTGGCAAGATCGACAGCCACGATCTCGGCTCCCAGCTCCTTGAACTTGGCGATAGCCGCTTCGACGGCGGCAAGCACATCCGCTTCCACGTTGTCGAAGTAGTACGAAGTTGGCAGGCCGATCCGCACCCCCTTCAAACTATCGGAATATTCCGTCTTTATTCCTGGCGGAGGAAGATCCACCGTTGATTCGTCCTTCGGATCGTAGCCCGACATGGCGTCGAGCGACAGCGCCGCATCCATGACGCTGCGGGTTAAGGGGCCCGCGTGATCGAGTGTCCAGCCCATCGGAACAATGCCGTACCGGCTTACGCGTCCGTAGGTCGGCTTCATGCCGACGACACCGCAGCAGGCGGCCGGAATGCGGATGGAGCCGCCTGTGTCGGAGCCCGTTCCCATATAAGCGATGCCGGCCGCGACGGCCGCCCCGGTGCCGCCGCTCGAGCCTCCCGGCACTCTCGCCAAATTCCACGGATTGCTGCAAGCGCCGAAGTGCGGGCTGTTCGTCGTTGTCCCGGAAGCGAACTCATGCGTCTGAACCTTCCCCAGCAGCACCGTCCCGGCCTCAGCCAGCTTGGCGACTGCGGTAGAGTCGTAATCGGGTACGAAGTCCTTCAGAATCTTGGAGCTGGCGGTCGTCCGGATTCCCTTCGTGTAGTAGAGGTCCTTATGGACGATCGGGATGCCGTGGAGGGCGCCTTTATATCGGCCTTGGGCGATGTCCTCCTCGGCTTGCCGGGCTTGCTTCATGGCGAGCTCGGCAGTAACGGTGACGAAGGCATTCAGCGCGGGATTGACCTCTTCAATGCGCAGAATGGCTTGCTCGGCAACCTCGACGGGAGAAATCTCGCGGCTGCGGATACGGTCCGACAGCTCGTGAATGGTTGCGTACGTCAATTCGTGATTCAAGGTTCTCATAAGATCGATCGTCCTCCTCGGAGAATGAACTCAAGGTCGGCGGGCTGTTTGGGTCCGCTCTCCTTGGTGTGAAGAAATATAACACACAATTTCGATTTTGCGTCCCCGAGAGGCTATAGAATGTTTCGATATCCTCCATGCCAAATTAGTGTGTTAGTATTGGTGACACAAACATTCCAACACATTCGCGGGGAGGGAACTGGTATGTCGGAACTGCTGACCATCGACGAGTTAATGACGGAGTTCTCCATTCAGAGAAGAAGCGTCCCGGCCGTTCGGGGAGTGTCGCTGCAGGTACGCAAGGGCAAGACGTTGGTCATTCTCGGAGAGTCGGGATCGGGCAAAAGCGTCATGCTTCGCTCGATCTTGAACCTGAAGCCACCGGGGGCGCGCATCGCCGGCTCGATCAAGCTGGCGGGCGAGGAGCTGCTGACGAAGTCTCCCAGAGAGATGGAACAAATTCGCGGCAACCGGATTGCGATGATTTTCCAAGATGCATTGTCTGCGCTCGATCCGCTGTATCGCGTCGGCGACCAGATCGCCGAGACGATTGTCGCGCACCGCAAAGTCGGCAGAGCGGAAGCGAAGCGACAGGTTGCCGACTTGCTGGGGAAGGTCGGCATTCCATCGCCGGAGGAACGGATGCGAGCCTTCCCCCATGAGATGAGCGGCGGGATGAGGCAGAGAGCCGTCATCGCCATGGCTCTGTCGTGCAGGCCGGACCTGCTGCTGGCGGATGAGCCGACAACCGCGCTTGACGTCACCATTCAAGCGCAAATCCTTCGCTTGTTCAAGGATATTCAAGCGGAATACGGCATGTCGATCGTACTCGTCACGCACGATATCGGAGTTGCGGCCGAGATGGCGGACGATATTGCGGTCATGTATGCCGGCAAGATCGTCGAATATGGACGCGCTCGCCAGATTCTGTCGGCGCCCGCACACCCGTATACCGTAGGTCTGATCGAAGCGACACCGCGGCGCGGACAGAAGGGGAAGCTCCCGGCCATTCCGGGCCAGCCGCCGCTCATCACGGCGATGCCGGAAGGCTGCTCCTTCGCGAGCCGTTGCCCCGTCGCCCGAGAGTCGTGCCGGGAAGGCACGCCGTCGTTCACTCGCTACGGCGAGGCCCATGAGGCGGCTTGTTACTTGCTGGAGGAGGAGCAGCCGATTGCGCAATAAGAACAAGCATGCATGCAGAACAAGCAATAAGAACAAGCAAGCAGAGCAAGCGGGAAGGATTCAGCTATACAAGCTGAACGAATGAATCTCGCCCAGTAAGTTACAACCGCATATCGTTGCGGACCGAAAGCTCTTGAGCTGCTGTCCAGGTCGAGCGAATAAGCAAGCAATTCCGACTACAATCTGTGGCCAACCGCGCGATTCCGCCGAATATATGCGAAATTTCACATTCGTAGCTCGAACCAGCCGCGATTCTGCCGAATATATGCGAAATTTCACATTCGTAGCCCGATTCCGCCGCGATTCTGCCGAATGTATGCGAAATTTCACATTCGTAGCCCGGGTCAGCCGCGATTCCGCCGAATATATGCGAAATTTCACATTCGTAACCCGAGCCAGCCGCGATTCCGCCGAATATATGTGAAATTTCACATTCGTAGCCCGAGTCAGCCGCGATTCTGCCGAATATATGCGAAATTTCACATTCGTAGCCCGAACCAGCCGCGATTCTGCCGAATATATGTGAAATTTCACATTCGTAGCCCGAACCAGCCGCGATTCCGCCGAATATATGTGAAATTTCACATTCGTTGTTCTCGTTTGCGCCCCGAACGAATGAATAAACATGAAATTCCGACTACATTTCGTGACCTGCATCCACATTGCGTGGGGCATGGAAACAGGGGAGTCCGTTAAGTTCGCTAGTTCAGCTTATATAGGACGAGAGAGGGGGAAGGAAGCGCCTATCGTTGGAGGAGAGCTTCATGTTCGGCAATAGAAAACAGAATATTCAGATATAAAGGCTGCGTGCCGCCCATACAAGGGTAAATTGGAGGGGTTCAGGAATGAGACACATACGAATTGCAAACCGCAAGACAGTTGCACGAGCTTGGCTCGCATGCTTGATGGTCGCGGCAATGATCGCTCTTGCCGCCTGCGGCAACGGCAACACGGCCGGCTCCGATGCCGGAGCCTCCGCAGGCGGGGCGTCCTCCGGATCGGGCAAGGAGCAGAAGCTTATTATCGGGATGTCCGCGGCCAATATTCCGGTTCCCGACACATACCCGACCGAAGGCTTTGAGGGAATGCGCTTCGTCGGCTATCAACTCTATGACGCTCTCGTCAACTGGGATCTGAGCGATCCCGACCAACCGGCGGCCTTGAAGCCGGGGCTGGCCGAATCGTGGGAGACGTCGGAGGCGGACCCGACGCTGTGGACGTTCCATCTCCGTCAGAACGCGACTTTCCACGATGGCACTCCGTTTAACGCCGACGCCGTTATCTTCGGCCTCGATCGGATCATGAAGACCGACTTCGAGTATTACGACGCCCAGATCGCGGGCAACAGCGGCTCGGGCCTTCGATACGTCGATTCCTACGAGAAGGTGGACGACTTCACGGTAACGGTCAAGACCAAGGGCGTGTACAGCTTCCTGTTGTACGATCTGACGGGCATTCTGTTCGGAAGCCCGGATGCGATCAAGACAAGCGGGAAGGACTACGCCAATCATCCGGTCGGCACGGGCCCGTTCAAGTTCGTCAGCATGAAGCTGGGCCAGGAGCTCGTTATGGCCAAGAACGAGAGCTACTGGGGAGGAGCTCCGAAGCTCGACCAGGTGATTCTTCGTCCGATCAGCGATTCCTCGGCCCGGCTTGCCGCCCTGCAAGCGGGAGAGATCGATTGGGCGGAAGTGCCGCCGACCGAGTCGATCCCGCAGCTTAAGAACGCCGGCTTCCAGATTATGACCAATCCGTATCCTCATGTATGGCCTTACGTGCTGAACGTGCAGGACGGTCCATGGAAGGATGTCAAGGTTCGTCAAGCCGCCAACTATGCGATCGACCGCGAGGGCATGAGCGCCGCATTGCTGAACGGAGCCGCTACGCCGGCGACGCAGCCGATGTATTCGGGCCACGAATGGTACAGCGAGGACGGGGAGCCGTATACGTACGATCCGGAGAAGGCGAAGCAGCTATTGGCGGAAGCGGGCTATCCGAACGGATTCTCGACGACATTCATCGTGCCGACCAGCGGCTCCGGCAACATGTGGCCGATCCAGATGAACGAATATGTGCAGAAGAACTTGAAGGCGGTCGGCATCGACGTCAAGATCGAATCGATCGAATGGCAATCGCTGCTCAGCTCGTATGTGCAAGGGTTCCCGAAGGATAAGGAGGTCGGGGCATACAACATCTCGTTGCCGACCATCTCGCCATCGTTCTACTCGACCTTCTTCGCGACCTCGGCAATCTTCCCGAACGGCATCAATATCGGCGGCTATTCCAATGCGGAATTGGACGATCTGATCGGCAAGGCCATGGCCGAGTTCGATGTCGTCAAGCAAAGCGAATATCTGAAGCAGGCGTCCGCGATTCTGGCCGATGACGCTCCATGGATCTACGTCGTCCACGATCTCAACCTACGCGCCCTGTCGCCCAAGGTCAAGGGCTTCGTCCAGCCGCAGTCGTGGTTCGCGGATCTGAGCACCGTCTCGATTCAATAATTCATCGGAATCATTCATCAAGGAGGGATCGCGCGTGGCCTCATTCGTTCTCAAGCGTCTTGCACTCATGATACCCACGCTGCTCGGCGTGTCGATCATCGTCTTCCTCATGCTCAAGATCGTCCCCGGGGACCCCGTCAACTCCATTGTCGCCCCGGATGCATCGGAAGCGGAGCGGGCCGTCGTCCGCACTCAACTGGGACTGGATAAGCCGATTGTCGCCCAGTACGGAATCTGGCTCGGCAGGGTCGTTCAGGGCAACCTGGGCGACTCGGTCACCCGCCGCCTTCCGGTGACCGAGCTGCTGCTGCCGGCGCTGAAGAACACGGTTATCCTGACCGCGGCCTCGGCCGCCGCCGCCTTCGTTATCGCGCTTGTTATCGGGGTTTACAGCGCGTACCGCCCCGCCTCCCGAATCGCGGCGCTCTTTAACGGATTGAGTCTGGCCAGCATCGGCTTGCCCAACTTCTGGGTCGCTCTCATCCTGATCGGCATCTTCTCCGTTACGCTCGGCTGGCTGCCTTCGTCCGGCATGTCGACGGTCGGAGGCGGGGGAGGCGGAGATCTGATCAAGCATCTCATTCTGCCGACGGCGGCGACCGCATTGTCGAGCGTAGGCGTGCTTACCCGCATGGTTCGCAGCACCGTCGCCGGCATCCTTCAGCAGGATCACATCTTCGCGCTCCAAGCCAAAGGGGTTCGCCGGACGACCATTCTGGCTCACGTGCTGCGCAACGGCATGCCGACGATTCTGAACGTGACGGGGTTGCAATTCGGAGCATTGCTTGCCAGCTCCGTGCTCGTGGAGACGGTCTTCTCCTGGCCCGGAATCGGCCAAGTGATCTATCAGGCGATCGGCCAGCGGGACTTCCCCGTTGTCCAGGCCGGGGTTCTCGTGATCGCCGTTGCGTTCGTCCTGCTCAACCTGCTCGTGGACGCCATTCACGCCGCCATGGACCCGCGAGTCCGGCACGCTTGAAAGCATCCGCAGTACTATTCGCCAAGACCGATCGGAAAGGAGCCATCCGCATGACGATCCACGCTACGACCGCACGAGATGCGGCGTCTCTCCGCCCGATAAGCCGGGAGCCTTCCCGAGTGCTGCTCATCTGGAGAGCGTTCTCCCGCCGGCGATCCGCGCTCATCGCGCTGGCCGTTCTGACGGTTATCGTGTTCTCCTGTGTGCTTGCTCCCTGGGTTGCCCCTTACGGACCGAGCGAGGGAGAGGTTACCGACCGGCTGATGAAGATCGGCAGCGCCGGCCACCTGCTCGGAACCGACGAGCAAGGCCGCGACATTCTGTCCCGCATCCTCTACGGAGGCAGGCTCAGCCTGCTGTCCGGCGTATTGCCGGTGCTGCTCTCCAGCCTGATCGGCGGAGCGCTCGGCGTCATTGCCGGCTACTTCGGCGGCTGGACGAACACCGTCATCATGCGCAGCCTTGACATCGTCTTCTCGTTCCCGGCGATTCTGCTCGCCATCGGCATCTCCGCCGCTCTCGGGCCGGGCATCACGAATATCATCATCTCGGCGACGGTCGTGTTCATTCCTCCCGTTGCCCGAATTGCCGAGAGTGCGGCCAAGGAGGTGCGCAAGGAGGAATACATCGAAGCCGCCCGGTCCAGCGGAGCGGGCGCCGGGCTGATTATTCGCTCTCACGTTTTCCGCAATATTTTCAGCAAAGTGTTCGTGTTCAGTACGTCCCAGATCGGCGTATGCTTGATGGTCGCCTCCGGTCTCAGCTTCCTTGGTCTCGGAGTCTCTCCTCCGACGCCGGAATGGGGATTCATGCTCAACAACCTGAAGCAACTGATCTTCGTGAACCCGATGGTGACGATCGTCCCCGGCGTGTTCATCTTCCTGACCTCCCTGTCGCTTAACCTTGTCTCCGACGCCCTCAGCGACGCTCTCGAAATCAAACGGTAGGAGGCACCTTGAATGGACAATATCCTCGAAGTTAAAGACATCGGCAAGACATTCCAGGTCCGCAGCCTGCTTGGCCGCGTGAAGGGGGGCGTATCGGCAGTCGACCGCGTGTCGTTCTCGCTCGGAGCCCAGGGCACTCTCGGCATCGTCGGGGAGTCCGGCTGCGGCAAGTCGACGCTGGCCCGGCTGCTGATGCGGTTGATCGAGCCGGACGCGGGCGAGGTGAACTATCGCGGACGCAACGTGCTCGACTTGTCGGGGGCGTCGCTTAAGGAGGTTCGCCGTCAGTTGCAGATGGTGTTCCAGAATCCGTACTCTTCGATCGATCCGAAGATGTCCGTGCTCAATAACGTCGCGTTCTCGCTCTGGGCGAACGGAGTGTCCCGGCAGCAGGCGCGGAAGACGGCTTACGAGTATCTCGATGCGGTGGGCTTGTCGAGAACGCACGCGGATCGGATGCCGGGCAGCCTGAGCGGAGGGCAGCGGCAGCGCGTGGCGATCGCCCGGGCGCTCGTCCTGAAGCCGGAGATCGTGATCGCCGACGAAGCGGTGTCCGCCCTGGACAAGTCGGTGCAGGCGCAAGTGCTGAATCTGTTCCAGGATCTGAAGAAGGAGTTCGCGCTCTCGCTTATCTTTATCTCCCACGATCTTCACGTTGTGGAGTATATGAGCGACGAAGTGATGGTCATGTACCTCGGACGGGTTGTCGAGAAGGGACCGACGGAGAGAATCTTTAACCATCCGGCGCATCCGTACACGCGCGCTCTGCTCGCCTCGGCTCCTTCGCTCGAAGTCGACCGGGCCGCCGGGAGCGGCGCGCCGGCACTGTCCGGGGACCTGCCGAGTCCGCTCAACCCGCCGTCCGGCTGTCGATTCCGCACCCGCTGCCCGATGGCGACCGAACGGTGCGCGATGGAGACGCCGGAGCTGACGGCTGTCGGCCCGGGTCACCAGGCCGCGTGCCTGCTGCTGAAGGAGAGCCTCACCGCTTGACCTCGAGTTAACCGAACACACCATACTTTTTCTATAAGAAGGGATGAATGGACGATGGCCTACGACAATATCGTTAACGTGGCAACGGTCAACTTCAACGCGGAATGGGGCAACAAGGCGGGCAATCTTGCCCGCATGAAGGGATATATCCGAGCGGCCGGCGAACGGGGAGCGAACATCATCCTGTTCCCCGAGACGGCGCTGACAGGCTACAATGTCAAGGGCGAATCCATCGAGATGCAGCTCGCCGATGCGGAGACGGTGCCGGGTCCGGCAGCGAACGAGCTGGCGGAGCTGTCGATCAAGTACGGCGTCTATGTCGTGGTCGGCATGCCCGAGCGGGATGCGGCGACCGGCGATGTGTACAACTCCGCTCTCGCCGCAGGGCCGCAAGGGCTCATCGGCACCTATCGCAAAATCCATCCGGCAGGCAAGGAATCCATGTGGGCGAAGAAGGGAAGCGAGCCGCTGCTGTTCGACACGCCTTGGGGGCCGGTCGGGGTCGGCATCTGCTACGACACATACAGCTTCCCGGAGCTGTTCCGCTATTACGCCGCTCTTGGCTCCCGCCTGTACTTGAACCCGACGGCGGTCTCCGACGTGCACGGCTGGAAGGAATATTACTACACGCTGCTCAAAGCGCGGGTGCTCGAGAACGGTTCCTTCCTCGTCAGCGCCAATCTGGTCGGCCCCGATAAGGACTTGCAGTTCCCGGGCGGCAGCCTGATCGTCGGCCCGAGCGTGACCCCGCTTGGCACCCGCTATTACGCGGAGCCGGTGGAGAACGAGGAGGCGCTGCTGCTGGCGACCCTCGATCTGTCTATTGTCGATAAGACGAGGGGGATGCTGACGCTCTACAACGATAACCCGATAACCGGAGTGCCGGATTGGCGGCCGGATATTTACGAGAGGCTGCTCACCGACTTGAAGAAGCAGAACAAGTGGAGCGGCAAGGTGGTCCCTGTCGGCGCCGTGCAGGCTTCCGCAGCGTTGTAGAGCACCGAGCTGCCCAAGGCCCATTCCGACTCCGTCGCGGCTTCCCCGCCACCTCCGTCCCCGGACGCGAGGTGGTTGTTTGTCTATTGCGAGGCATACCCGGCCCCGGTCGGTATCGGAACAGGCTCCGATATGGTACGATAAGGGGAGCAGCAGAACGCAGATGGGGAAAAGAACGCCAGATGGCGAATGAGGTGCTTACGTGACAGGTTTTGCAAAATTGGGAATATCGGAGGACCGGGTTGCCCGGTTGACCGCGCAAGGCATACAGACGCCGACTCCGGTTCAGGAGGCGGCTATTCCGCTTGTCCTTCAGGGGCGGGACGTGATCGGACAAGCGCAGACGGGCACAGGCAAGACGCTTGCCTTCGTGCTGCCGATGCTCGATCGGATCAACGTGAAGTCGGACAAGCTGCAGGGGCTTATCGTGACGCCTACGCGCGAGCTGGCTCTGCAGATTACGAATGAAGTCAAGCAATTGGTCGGCCCCGAGGAGGGCATCCGGGTGCTTCCCGTGTACGGCGGGCAGGACGTCGAAGCCCAATTGCTGAAGCTGAAGGGCAACATCCACTTGATCATTGCGACGCCGGGACGGCTGCTCGATCACCTGCGCCGGGAGACGGTGTCGCTGTTCGGCGTGCAGATGCTTGTGCTCGACGAGGCCGACCAGATGCTGCACATGGGCTTCCTCGGCGATGTGGAGGAGATTCTGCGGAACATGTCCTCGCAACGCCAGACGCTGCTGTTCTCGGCGACGATGCCGGGGACGATCCGCGAGCTGGCCGGACGCATCCTCCGCAAGCCGGAGGAGGTAACGGTCAAGGCGCAGCAGGTGACCGTCAAGGACATCAAGCAGCAGGTCATCGAGACGTCGGATCGGGCGAAGCAGTCGGCGCTTGTCGAGACGATTCGGGATAACCGGCCGTATTTGGGGATGATTTTCTGCCGGACGAAGCGGCGGGCGGGCACGCTCAACGAGGCGCTGCAGCAGATGGGCTTCGAGAGCGACGAGCTGCACGGCGACCTCTCCCAAGCGAAGCGGGAGCAGGTCATGAAGCGGTTCCGCGAAGCCAAGCTGCAGCTTCTGATCGCGACGGACGTCGCCGCGCGCGGGCTGGACGTGGAAGGCGTCACCCACGTGTACAACTACGACATTCCTCACGATGTGGAGAGCTACATCCACCGGATCGGCCGCACCGGCCGCGCGGGCGGCTCCGGCGTCGCGATCACGTTCGTCGCGCCGAGGGATCGGCCGGAGCTGGCGCGGATCGAGGACGGCATCGGGATGAAGATCGAGCGCCATTCGTACGGCTCGTATATTGGCGACGAGGACGATCTTGAGCCGGGCGGCGGCGAGAGCGCGGAGAACGCTCGCCAAGGCCGGGCAGGGGGAAGAGGCGCGGCCGGCAGCAGGAGCGGAGCCGGTGCCGGCAGGGGCAAAGGCGTCGCGAGCCGCGGCGGTTCGGGCAAGAGCGACGGTTCGGGCGGCGGCTTGGGCCGAGGGGCCGCAGGCAAGGGCGGTTCGGGCCGGGGCGCGGCAGGCAAGGGCGGTTCGGCCGGCTCGGGCAGGGAGCTCGGAGGCAAGGGCGAATCGAGCGCCAAGGTCATGGCCGGGCTGAGCGCCAGAAGCAAAGCCGCGCGAGAAGGCAAGGAGGCGGCGGGCCGAGCCGCCGGAGGGCGTTGGGAAGCCGGGGCGGAAGATGCCGCCGGAGCCGGCGCTTCCCGAAGCGGAGGCGCATCGCGGCCGGGCCTCGGCGTGCAGAAGCGAGCGGGCGGAAGCGACGGCGGGAGCCGCCGAAGCGGGGAAGCGGGCTTCGCGGGCGCAAGCGCCAGGGGAGCGGAAGGCGGCGGGCGCGGCGGAAGCCGCAGCTCCGGAGGCCGCGTCAGGGCGTCCGACGGCGGCGACCGGAACGGCGTCGGCGGTGGACGCAGCCGCGGCGCGCAAGGTTCTGAAGGCGGGCGGAGCGGCGGCGGTCGGGCGCAAGGGCGCGATGGCGGGCGCGGTGCCAATCGCGCGGAGAACGCGGCGGGCGGCAGCGGCCGGAGCGGGCGCAGCGGTTCTGCGGGACGCGGCGGTGCGAGCGCCGGCAGCGGCGGACGAAGCGGCCCGGGCGCGGGCGGCGGGGCCAGGGGCGGACGGCCGTCCGGCGGTTCCGGCGGCAGCGCGGGACGTTCCGGCAAGCCGCCGCGCGGGCGCTCGCGGTAACAAGGAAGCCTCCGGGCTCTGTCCGATCGAACGGACGGAGCTCGGAGGCTTTGTTTATGTTCCGGTAGGAGTGGGAGCCGCGATAGCCGGATTTAATGTGAAAATTCACATTCGCGCTGCCCGATAACGGGTAGTTTGTATGATTTTATGCGAAAAACCGCATTCGTAGAGGAATTCCCGGTACGAAACGCCGGATATATGCGAAAAATCACATAAAACGCCGAGATTGCCCCATCCTCCAAGCCGACGAATGTGAAAAAACGCATAAAATCACAGCAATCGACGGGTCAAGGGTACCGTCAAGAGGGGGCAGAGTCTGTTGCAAACGGGCGTCAGGGGCGGTCAGTCTTCCGCCCCGCCCAGCGATGCGGGCAGACGTACCCGATTCGCTGCGTACAGCACCTGCGTCGCACCGGGCGAGCGCGCGATCTCGATCTCGCCGCCCGAATCGCTTCCGAGGGCCGCCGCTACGGTGCGCTCCGTCTCCCGAACCGTCACGCCGGGCAGAGCCCCGGACGAATCCAGCGACAGCGCGAACAGCCAGGCCGCCTCGCGGATCGCGTGGAAGTCGAAGTCGCGTTCCTCGCCCGCGTAGACGACGTAGTCGAGGCAGATTCGACCCTCTTCGTCCCGCCCGTTCTCGGCGCGCAGCGGGCCTTCGTCGCAGCGCTCCCACACCGGTCCGACCGTCAGCACCGTCGCCTCGCCGAGCGGCAGCCGCCAGACGAGGGACTCGTCGGCCCGCGGCACGGGCAGCGCCTCCGTGTCGCCGCCGAGCGCCAGGCGGATGCGCAGATCGCTCGCCCGGAAGCGGCCGTCGATCTTGTCCAGATCGGAATGCCAAGCGCCGTTGTCGAGCAGCCAGTTGAAGCCGAACAAGGCGCGGGCGCGGTCCTGCACACCCGTGTACATCGCCGAGCAGAAGTCGCGTCCGTTCATCAGGAACTGAAGCTGGACGTAGACGGTGCCCTCGGGAATGCGCACATAGGCGAGCAGGTTGCGCCGCTGGTTCCACATGACGCCCCGGCTGAACGAGCCGAGCGACAGCGCCTCGTTGCGGTACAGCGTCGCGTGCGCCTGATAGCCCGTCTCCGACGCCATCAGCGTGCGTTCGGTCAGGAGGAGCTCTCCCGACTCCGCGAAGAGCGGCCGATACTGCTGCGGGCAGCGTATCGTCTCGCCGTACTCGGACGGCGCATCCTGCAGCGCGTCCGCAAGGAAGCGGCGCTCGACGGGCAGCAGCAGCGTCGAGTAGGAGCGGCTGTGCGGGCCGCCCCATGCGGCGGTCGGCGCATGATAGTGCAGCGCCGTCGCCCGCCAGGCCAGGTCGGTCAGCGCTTGGGCATAGCGGTGCGCCTCGGCCGATTCGCTGTCCGCCAGCACGGCGTGCAGCTCGCGGATCGCGATTGTCGTGTAGCAGGGACTGTTGTACTCGGAGAAGGCGCCGATCTCCATCGTATATTCGTACAGCCGCTTCAGCCTCGCCAGGCCGTAGTCGCACAGCTCCTCGTCCGCCAGCAGCTCGCCGCCCGCCAGCGTTACGAAGGCGCCCATGATCGCGATGTTCGTATAGCCGGGCCCGACGTCGCGGCGCACGATGGCGCGGCAGGCATGTCCCAACGCCTCGCGCAGCAGAGCCGCCAGCTCGGCGGGCAACTGGCCGCCATGGCGCTTCAGGATAAGGCAAAGCAGCTTGCCGTGGAAGTCCGCCATGTTCCAGTCGGGCCGGTCCATCTCGTTCAGCGGCTCCTCGTCGTAATAGGGCCAGATGCCGTATGTCGCGCTGACCGGATCGCGGTCCTGCCGGGCGGCGACCCGGCGCAGAATCGCGGCCGCGCGTTCGACCGACGGGCCGTCCCCGAGCTTGAGCAGGTGGAAGGCGTAGTCGACGGAGCCGAGCAGGCCGTATACGACCGGATGGCGGTCCGGCTTCAGCGCCGTATGGTAGGTCGCGGTGAGCGGGATGCGCACGAGCTGCCGTCCGGGATCGAAGTCTGCTTCATGCCGTCGCAGATGCGCCAGCAGTTCCTCTCTATTCATCCGCAATCGCCCCCTTCAGCCGCTGTGCGAGCAGCATAAGCGCCAGCCCTTGACCGTACAGCGTCGGATAGACCGGGATACGGCCGTAAGCCTCCTCGTCCTCCATCACGGGCGTCCCGCCCGACACGCCGCCGACGCTGCCGTCCGGGCCGACCTGCGCCAGCACAGCCGCCAGCGCCCGCTCGGCGGCGAGCCTGCAGCGCGCCTCGTCCGGCAGCAGATCGGCCTCGAGCGCCTTCAGCAGGCCGCAGCCGATCCCCGCGCTGCCCGATGTCTCGCGATAGAAGTCCGGGCGGTCCAGCACGGTGCTCCACAGACCGTCCTCCTGCTGATAGCACAGCAGGCCGTCCATGAGCCGAATATATCGCTCCTTCAGCTCCTGCGGCACGGGAACGAGCGCCTGAGTCTCCTGCACGATCATCGGCACGGCGACGGCGATCCAGGCGTTGGCGCGCGCCCACCGCACCGCCGACATATGGTTGCCGGCGACGCAGTTCCAGCCGTGATACAGCACGCCGTTCTCCTCGTCCGCCAGCAGCCGGAGATGCAGCAGCGTCTGCCGCTGCGCTTCCGCCGCATAGTCCGTGCGTCCGAGCAGCGCCGCCGCTCGCGCGAGGAACAAGACGGCCATGAACACCGTATCCGCCCACACCTGCTCCGCGAACGCCACATTTTCCGTAACTGTATGCTCGAACGCATCCTCGCGGGTGCGAGGCGCGGTTCCGACCAGCCATGCCGCCATCCGTTCCGTCTCTGCGCGATACCTCTCGTCTCCCGTCTGCCGGTACAGCTCGGGGAAGATTGCGCAGGGGGCGACGGCATTGATGACCGCGGCCTCCGCAGATTTGGCCCAATTGCGTTCCATCCAGCGCTTCAATTGCTCCAACGTGTCCGTATGTCTCGCCTCGAGGCCGTACTCCAGCAGCGCGATCAAGCCGACCCCCGGCACCCAATCCCATTGGTTCAGGTCCATGCCCCAATTCCCCGCGTGGTTCGCCGTCATCTGCGCGCGTATGCGCTCCGCCGCCTCCGCCCACTGCTCCCGTTCGTTCATCAGCGTTCACTCCTTCATCAAGTGGCATAACCCCCTGCAGTCTAGCAGAAGGCCGATCCGCCTTCTTGGGCTTCCGTCGCGAAAAAGCGGGGAATCGTCCAGAAGCACAACTGCGCATCCCATAAGTAAAGCGCTTGCAACACAAATAAGCGGATCGGACTTCTCCCCCTTCGTCCGCCGAATGCCATAATGGACGGGGAGCGGAAAGGGGGGAGCGGATGAAGGAACCGGGGCGGCGAAGAGAGCCGGAGGAAGCCGCCGCGCCGGACGATACGGTCGACAGTACGACAATATGGATGCGAAGGAAGGGAAGGAAAGATGGAACAGAGGATGGCAGGAAGGATTCGACGCAGGCCGCTTCGCGAACGCGCAAGGGCAGCATGGCTCGTACTGGCGTGCCTTATCCTGATCGGCGCTTCGATCCCCATAGGCGCGCAACAGGCAGCGGCGGCCGACGAATTCGACATGCTGCGGGACAGGTGGCTCGTCTATCTGACCGGAGGCAACGATTATAACCCGGCGGACCCCGATCTGGCGGCCAAGATCGGCACGACGTCCTCGCCCGAAGGAACGATTGTCTCGGATGCATACGGCTACTGGACGTCGATGGACAAGAGCGTCGGCCGGACCTATCTATGGCCGGACGCGCAGACGGGGCCGACGGTTGTCACCGACAACGCCTCCAGACTGGCCTATATGGCGATGGCCTATGCGACCAAGGGCTCCTCGCTGAAGGGAGACGCGACGCTCAAGGCGGACATTCTCGGAGGGCTGGACTGGATATACGATCATGCGTACAACGAGACGATGCCGTATATGGCCGAGACGTGGTGGGATCTGACGATCGGCGGGCCGCGCCAACTGCTCAATATTCTGGTGCTGATGTACAGTGACGTCGATACCGTCCGGAAGGACCGCATACTCGGCACGATCGAGCACTTCGGCGCGACGCCGATGGGCTATACGTATGATTTTCAAGGCGCGAATCGGGTGTGGAAAACACAGGTGACGATGCTGGACGGCATTCTTCGCAAGTCGGCGGAGACGCTGGCGCTGGCCCGCGATGCGCTCGACGACGTGTTCCCTTATGTGTACGATATCGCCGCCGACGGATTCCACGAGGACGGCTCGTTTATTCAGCATGCCTATTATCCCTACGCGGGCGGCTACGGCATCAATCTGCTCAAAGAGCTGAACGGCATTCTGTATGTTGTAAACGGTTCCAGTTGGGATGTGACGAACCCGGAGCGCAGCAATATTACGCAATGGATATTCAAGACGTTCGAGCCGATGATCTACGACGGCGCTTCCATGGATATGTTCAGGGGGCGCAACATCTCCCGCTACCAGTCGCAGGATCATGACAGCGGACACTGGCAGATTCCGGTTATTGCATTCGCGGCTTCCTACGCGTCCGCTTCCGATGCGGCCCGCATCAAGAGCATGGCCAAGTATTGGCTGCAGCAGGATACGCACGGCGCGTCGTCGATCTATGCTGCCGTGAGCATCTTTATGGTGAATTATTTGAAGGGCATCCTGGGCGATTCGTCCGTTGCGCCGCGCGGCGAGCTGATCGGCCAATACAATTTCCCATTCCAGGATCGCTATGTGCACTTCAGCCCGGGCTACGCTGTCGGAATCGCCATGCGTTCGACGCGCACGCGCAACTACGAATATTGGACCGGAACGCCGGGATATATGGAGAATGCGCGCGCCTGGTACACGGCCGAAGGCACGACTTATCTGTACAACGCGGACAGCGACCAGTTCGGAGACAGCTTCTGGCCGACGGTCGACCCGAAGCGGCTGCCGGGAACGACGGTCGATACGAAGAGCAAGGCGGACGGGGGCGACCGCAGCGTCCCGTGGGACAACAGCATCACCTGGTCGGGAGGCTCGGAGATCGGCGGGCTGTACGGGACGGCCGGCTTCTATATGTCGGCGGTCGGCAGCACGCTGAAGGCCAAGAAATCGTATTTTATGTTCGATGACGAGGTGGTCGCGCTCGGCTCGGGCATTACCAGCACCGACAATCGTACGATAGAGACGATCGTCGAGAACCGCAAGCTGAATGCGGCGGGCAGCAATGCGCTCACCGTCAACGGTGTCGTCAAGTCGGCGGCGGCCGGCTGGAGCGAGACGATGACGGGCGTCAACTGGGCGCACTTGGACGGGACGGGCGGCTACTACTTCCCCGCTGGCGCCACGGTCAAGGGACTGCGCGAGACGCGAACCGGCTCGTGGTCGGATATCAATTCGGTGTATACGGACGGGCTGACGCATACGAACAGCTATGCGACGATGTGGCTCGATCACGGCGTCAATCCGACGAACGGCACCTATCAATACGTGCTGCTGCCGGGCAAGTCGAGCGCCGAGACGAGCGCCTACGCCGCCCATCCGCAGATCGCCGTGCTGGAGAACGGCACCGATGCGCAGGCGGTGCGGGAGAACACGCTGAACGTGACCGGCTACAACTTCTGGAACGATACGGTCAAGACGAGCGGCGATATCACCTCGAACAAGAAGGCTTCGGTCATGACGCAGGAGAAGCCGGGCGAGTCGTTCGAGATCGCGATCGCCGATCCGACGCAGACCAACAACGGAACGATCGAGATCGAGATCGCCCGCAGCGGAGCCTATGTCGTCTCCAAGGACGCCGAGGTGACGGTGACGCAACTGCGGCCGACGATCAAGCTGACGGTGAATACGAACAAATCGCAAGGCCTGCCGTATCGGGCGAAGTTCAGTCTCGGGCAGCCGGTGTCGACCGATACGTTCGACAGCCAGACCATTGGCAGCGTGCCGGCCGGCTGGACGGCCATGCAGACATCGGGCACCGTCTCGGTCGAGGCGTTCCCCGGCACCGCCAACCGCAGCGTCAAGCTGGCGAAGACCTCGACCGCAGCGGGCAGCCTCGCCAAGCTCGTCAAGCCGTTCGCCACGGCATTGACCGGCAAAGTCTCCATCGAAGCGCGCATATACCGAACGGCGACATCGAGCTTCTGGAGCGGACCGTATCTGTACGATTCGGGCGGCGTGCTCGTCGGCTCCGTCGGCCTGTCGGGCGGCAATATTGTCGCCAATGTCGGCGGCGCTTGGCAGACGGTGCAGCCGTTCGCGGCGGGCACCTGGTACACGGTCAGGATCGTCGCGGATACCGATGCGGACACCTTCGATCTGTACGTCGACAATGAGCGCAAGCTGTCGTCCGTCCCGTTGCGAACGGCAACGGCAAATATCGCGAGCGTGGCGTTCTATGCGGCGGACAGCGAGACGGGCACAACCTATATCGACGATGTCCGGGTGGCGCGCGAAGGGGCGTCGGCCGTGGAGACGCTCGTCTCCGACAGCTTCGATGCGCAGGCGGCGGGCAGCGATCCCGCCGGGTGGGCGGTGACCGAGAACGGCGGCTCCGTCGGCGTCGCGAATGTGCCGAGCGCGGCCAATCGCAGCGTGCAGCTCGTCAAGACGTCCGCGGACACGGGTTCAATGGTCCGCATGTCGCGGACGCTCGGCCAGCCGCTGTCCGGCAGCATCGGCATCGAGGCGAAGGTGAGCGCCGCCGCGACGACAGGTTGGTGGAGCGCGCCGTACGTGACCGACTCGAACGGAACGCTGATCGCGAGTCTGGCGTTCAGCAACGGCAATCTGCTCGCCAATGTCGGCGGCACCTGGCAGACGGTGCAGTCCTATGCGGCGGGTACCTGGTACAGCTTGCGGCTGAACATCGATACGGTAACCGATACGTTCGATCTGTACGTGGACGGCGTGCTGAAGCTGAACCATGCCGCGCTGCGCCATGTCGCCGACGATGTCCGCGAGGTGTCGGTGTTCGCCGCCGACAGCATCACCGGAACCTTCGCCGTGGACGATGTCGGCATCTATCGCTGCGGCACCGCGCCCGTCGTCGCCGCGCCGCGGACACTCCCGCCCGCACCGGCAGCGGCGCCGATCTATTACGCGCACTTCGAGAGCCAGACGGCCGGAGCCAATCCTGCGGGCCTCTCGGTGACGGAGAACGGAGGCACGGTCGACATCTCCGAGGTTGTCAGCTACGGACAGTTGACCGACCGCAGCGTCGAGCTGAACAAGACATCCGGCGGCTCCGGCACGAAGGTCGGCATCGCCAAGAGCCTCACCGCGCTCTCCGGCACCGTCAGCGTCGAATCCTATGTCAAGAGCATGTCGACCGCGAGTTGGCTCGCTGCTCCGTATATCTACAGCGGAGGTTCGATTGCCGTCTCGGTTGCGCTCGATCACGGCAAGATCAAGACGTACTACGACGGAAGCTGGCATGAAGTGGCCGCTTACCAAGCGAATACGTGGTATCGGATCAAGGTGGTGCTGAACACGGCAACGGATACGTACGATCTGTACGTGGACGACCGTCTGAAGGTGTCGGGCGCCGCGCTACGGACGCCGGTCTCCGGCATTGACGGTATTCAATGGTTCATCGCGGATGCGGAGACCGGCAAGAGCTACGTAGATGGCATCCGCGTCTGGCAGTAGCGTGCGTCGGACACGCTCCGAATCGGCACAAAAGCCTGCAGACCGACATCCTTTGCCACACGGGGGTATCCCGTTCGGGCAAAGGATGCAGGGTTGCAGGCTGTCGATGCTGCTGTCTCCCGACTACGGACCGTCCGGCGCTTGGGAGCAGCGGAGGATAAAGGCGACGATCGGCGCCGGGTCGGACAGGCTGTGCGGATGATGTCCGACGCCGGGCTTGACGATCGTCTCGATGGGCCCGCCGAGGAGGCTGTACCGTTCGGCGAGCAAGGCGCCGTTCTCCGCATAGGGAACGACGATGTCGGCGTCGCCGGCCACGAGCAGGATCGGGATGCGGGCCTTGGCCACCGGCTTTATCCGGTCGAGCGGCGAGACGCCCGCGTCGGATGCGGTTCGCTCGTCGAGTCCGTAGACGGCCAAGCATTCCGCCCATTCGCGGGCTGCACCGATGCCCGTGCCGCGTCCGCCGGGCCAACTGCAGATGTCGAGCACCGGCGCGTCCAGATACAGCGCGGCGACTCGCTCCGGATAGGTTGCCGCATAGTTGAACGCATACAGGCCGCCGCGGCTGAGGCCGAGCAGCACGGGCCGCCGGGCCAGGCCGAACGTCTCCGTCACGTAGGACTGGAACCGTCCCATTCGCGCCACGGCCCCCGGACAGCCGTACTGGTCGCTGAGCCGGAAGCAGGCCAGATGCCAGCCCGCCGCAAGCAGCGCCCGGTCGGCCTGGGCGAAGTCGCCGAAGAACTCCGTCCGCCACAGCCAGGGACGTCCCGGCGCGGCTGTCCGCGGCGCAACGACGAAGCCCTCGCGGCCGTCCAGCATGAAGTCGGTGCATTCGTGCCCCTCCCACTCCGAGCGGCCGAGCGCCGACCGAAGCCGAGGCGATGCGTCGATCAGCGACCGGATGCGCGCCTCGATTGCGGCCGCCTCGGTCAGCGCTTCGGACAGCGGTGACTCCAGCGCCGACTCCAGCGGCGCATCCGCCGTCCGCGGCGAGCCCGGCGCGAGATGCGCCTGCCAGGCCGAGCTCAGCAGCCGGTGCCGGGTCAGCGTCTCCGCGAACAGCGGGTCGCCGCTGCCGAAGCCGAGCTGATCCGGGGTGCGCGTCAACGCGACATTAAACAGCGTCTTCAGCAGCGTCCGGGCAACGGTCCAGGGATCGGCGGCGCGACAGGCCGCGCCGCCTTCAAGGGCAAGCATCCAGTCGTCATCGCGATGCGGCGCATCGTCGCTCGAAGGCGGCGTCATCGCGATGGCCTTGGCGCCCGCGTCCCGAATGCGGGCCAGCGCCCGCGTCAACTCGTCGCGACGGGCGTGCTCCTCCTCGTCGAACGGGCGGAGGAGGCCGTCGTTCCTGCCGCAGCAGACGACAACCCAGTCCGGGCGGATCGTCTCGAGCGCCCGGCCCAACCGCGCAAGGCCGCCGAGGCCGATCAGCTCGATGGCCGACAGCGGCGCATGAAGACGGAAGTAAGCGTCCATATAAGCGATGTAGATCCAGTCCTCGGCGGTGTCTTCGCTTAAGAATAAGACGCGAAGCCGCTCGGGCAGCAGCGCGTCCTTGCCGTATAGAGGCATGATGCTCGCATCCTTTCTGCAATAGATATTATGGCGTCACTCGGTCGGCTCCGTACCTGCGCGCAGAAGCTCCTCGCGGTAGGCGGCCGGCGACTTGCCGGTCTCCAACCGGAAGGCCTTGGAGAACGACTGCGCCGACAGATAGCCCACCTGCCCGGCGATGTCCGCGATGCGCAGCTCCGTTCCCCCGAGCAGCTCGATCGCACGCTCCATCCGCGCGCGGAGGATAAAGTCCTTGACCGTCCCGCCCGTCTCGTCCTTAAAGATCTTCCTAAGATGCGAAGCGCTGATATAAAATTGCTCGCCCAGCCTCTCCAGCGACAGATCGTCGTGCAGCTGTGCGACCACATATCTCTGCACGGCGTCGATCAGCTCTTTGTTCTTCCGGCTGCGCTTCGATTCCTGGTGAAGCAGAATGCGGTCGTACACGCCGCGCATGTAAGCCGTCATTCCCCGCATGGTCTCCGCGCCAAGCAGCTCCGCGTGTGCCGTCTCGCGCAGCAGCGACCCCGGTTCGAACTCGGCGTCCATCTCGTAAGCGCACTTGAGCGTCGAGGAGAACAACTGGAGGTAGTAGCTGCGGACCATCTCGGGGCGGTCGGGCGCATGGCGCTGAATGTAGGCCTCGAATTCGTCGAGATGGCGGCCGACCGCCTCGGCGTCGCCCATCTTGAGCGCAGCCAGCAGATGCCGCTCGATGGCCATCGGATAGGCAATATGCCGATCACCTCGCTCGATGCTCTCATAGCGGATGACGCTGCCGTTGCCGAGCAGCAGCCGGCTGTCGACGGCGACGCCGGCCTCGTAGCAGCTCTCGCGCAGCCGTCCGATGCCCGTATGGGGAGTGCCCGCGCCCAGCGTGAAGCTGTGCGGGTGACGCTCGCCGAGCAGCCGGTGCACGGCCTTGGCGACGGCGTAGACTGCCGCTCCGGCTTCCTCGGCGGGCATCTCGGCGGCGAAGCGGAGCGCCAGCGCGATCCGGTTCTCATCGACCTCGACGATGAACGCAAGGTGCTCCTGCGCCGTTCCTTCGGCCATCGTCTCCATCAGTTGAAGGAACAGGGCGTTGCGGGCGCGCTCGGAGTGCTCGGCGCTGTAGCGGGCATATTCGTCCATCGACAGCAGGCAGGCCGCATATCGTCCGTCCAAGGGCAGCTCGAGCCCGTAATACGCCAGCTTGTCTGCGGTCCGCGGGTCCTCCTCTTCGCCGGATGTCAGCAGATCCGCGAGGAACTTGTTGCGGCTGTAGGCTTCGTATTCGGCGAGCAGCAGCCCGAGCCTGCGGTTCTGGTCGAGGATGCGGCTGACGCCGCGTTCGATCTGCATGACATCCTTCCCGCGGCGCGGTCCGTCCTCGTCGTTGCGGAGCATGGACAGAAGCCGCTTGAGCGGAGCCGCCATCCGCCTGGAGAACAGCAGGGAGCAGAGCAGACTGACAAGAATAACGAGCAGGCCGACGAGCAGTGCGGTTTTGAGCCAGAGCCGGATTTTCTCCGTGACAACCGCCATCGGTATCGTATAAATATAGGTCCAGCCGTACTTCTCCGACGTCACGTACGAGACGAGCGTGTCCGAGCCGTCGATGATTCTCTCATAAGTGCCCGCGGCCTGGGGCGGAGGGAACGCCATGTAGGCCGAGGCGCTTCGCACGCTCGCGGCTCCGGTCTTCTGGGTAATGATATGGCCCGACTCGTCGGCGACCATGATCGCCGCGTCCGGATTCGTCTTGATGGCGTCGAGCACCTGCTGCAGATAGAAGCCCTTGAGATTGACGACGACGTAAGCGGCAGGCAGCTTGGTTGTATAGAAGATCGGGATCGCCTTGACGATCGTGATCACCGTCTCGTCGCCGGACAAGCCGCCGGGCACCGAACGGGTTCGCGCATCGTTCTTCTGAAGCGGCAACGTCACGAGCTGTTCGGCGAACGCCCGGTCGGCGAAGTCCTCGATCCGCACGGGCCCCTGCGACGAGGAGAGCACAAAGTCGTCCTGGTGATAGTAGATATATACGGAATCGATGTAATCGTTGGTCGAGAGAACGTTGTCGAGCTTGGCCTGCAAGTTCCGCAGCGTCACCATATCCTGCCGGTAATAATAGTCCATGTAGGAGGCATAGAAGGAATCGAGGAAGATGTTGCCCATCGACTTGTCGACCTCGGACAGGATCAACTCCTGGGCATTGCGGAGCAGCACGAGCGAGTTGCCGGCATTCGTCTTCGCTTCCTGCCGCAGCAGGGAGGAGGAGTAATAATACAGCGAGCCGCCGAGCAGGGAGGCGACGATGATGGATAATCCGAGAAAATAGTAGAGATATTCGGCGGCGCTGCTCTTCAGCATGTCTTTGTAACGCTTCGACCTCATTGCTACCCCCTGCGCATCTGGACTCTGGTTGAAGAAGGAGAGGGGAGAAGCCCAGCTTCCCCCCGCCGTTAACTCATTATACCGGAATCCGTTATTTGCAGGCAGCCGGGATCAGACGCCTGCCTTGTAGCTTGTGCCGTGCATCTCGTTATAGGCTTGCACGCGCGCTTCGAGAATTTCTTTGCCGCCTTTTTTCTTCCAGTTGGCGACGTACTCGTCCCACTTGTCGAGCGATTCCGCGCCTGTGATGAACTTGATGAACATCTCGTCCTCATACTTCATCAGATCGGGATCGAGGTTCTTCTCCGCGTCCGTAAGCGGAACGCCGTAGAAGAAGTCGGCGTACAGGTTGTATTCCCGCGCGGCCTTGATGAAGCGGTTGTCTTCGATCTGCGTCGGGCTCTGCGAAGCATCGTTGACCTTGTCGACCATGTCCGGACGATAGATGATTTGGGCGAGCGGGTCGAGCCACTTCTCGTCCATCGCCTTCTGCCCTTCTTCCGTGCGCCCTTGGGTCAGGTCGATATAATGCTGGCCCTTGATGCCGTAGGTCGCCAGCTCCCAGCCTTCGTCCGTGGCGAGGTAATCGAGGAACTTGATCGCCGCGACCGGGTCCTTGGCCTTCGCCGAGATGTTGATCGTGCCGTTGATCGAGCCGCGCGACTCGAGTCCGCTCTTGCCGTCCGGGCCGGTCACCGCAGGCAGGAGCGGGTTCCACTTGGCATCCGGATTGATCTCGTTCATCTTAAGGTTGTTCTTCAGCACCTCCGGCGCAATGGACCACCAGGCCGTGAACAGACCGGCCTTGCTCTGAACGAGCTTCTGCTGCGCCTGATCCGACTTGATGATGAACACCTCGGGGTCGATCACCTTTTCATCCCACAGCTTTTTAATGTAAGCGATTGCATTTTTGTAGCCTTCGGATATTTGCGACGAATAGACGACGCCGTCCTGCAGGTACGCCTGGCGCGTGCCCGAGGAGTCGAACGGCATGACGCCGAATGCGCCGAAGATCATCGTGAAGTCGCCCTTCCAATTGCCGGTCGAGCCGAGGCCGTACGTGTCGTTCTGGCCGTTCTTGTCCGGATCGTCGGTCGTGAACTTCTTCAGCATCGTCTCAAGCTCGTCCAGCGTCTTCGGCATCTGCAGGCCCAGATTGTCGAGCCAGTCCTGCCGGACGGCGGGCACAATCTTGCCGGGAACATTCTGGTAAGGGATCGCGTATTGCTTGCCCTTGTACTTGACCAGATCCCACAGCTCGGGATCAATGGCGTTCTTCAGGTTCGGCGCATACTGGTCGACAAGGTCTCCGATGTCGAGGAACAGGCCGTTGTCCGCGTACTTCTCGAATTCAAAGTTCGGAATCTTGCTGATGTCGGGGATCGAGCCGGAGGCGGCCATGACGTTGTATTTGTTCAGGAAGTCCCCGGACGGAATCATGTTCACCTCAAGCGACGTGTTGGTGCGCTTCTCCAGCTCCAGCGTGGCCGGGTTGTCCTCCTTCCAGACGCGTCCGCCGTCCATCTGCGCAATCGTCAGCTTGACCGGCGCGGATGGAGCGGCCGAAGCGGAGGCCGAGGCGGACGCGCCGCCCGCAGCCGGGGAGCTCCCGGAGGAGCCCTCCTCGTTGTTGTTCGAGCTGCAGCCTGCCGACAGCGCGGCGACCGCGCACAGGACGGCCAGCAGGGAGATACTGCTTGTTCTGCTCATCTTCATTGGTACGAAACCCCTCTCGTATGCTTTATATTATAAACCCTCGCGGGATTATAACCACTGAGTGAACGAATGCGGCGATCCCTTGCGTCAGCCCTTGACGGCGCCGACCATCATGCCTTGCACGAAATATTTCTGCAGAAAAGGATATACGCAGATGATCGGCAACGCGGTCAATGCAACCGTGGCGGCGCGGATCGTCTCTACGGGCGGCGGCAGGCTGTCGCCGTCGACCTCGCCGATTGCCGACGTGTACATGCGCCGGAGCAGCACCTGGAGCGTGTTCAGCTTCTCGTCATTGACATAGATGACGACGTTGATGTACTCGTTCCAGTGGCCGACGCCATAGAACAGCGCCAGCGTCGCCATGATGGGCATGGACAGCGGCAGCATGATTCGGATCAGCGTCATCAGCTCCGAGCAGCCGTCGATGCGGGCCGATTCGCGCAGCTCCTTGGGGATGCCCTGGAAGAAGTTGCGCGTCAGGACCAGCAGCCAGGCGCTGATCGCGCCGGGAAGCATAAGCGCCCAAGGCGTATTGACGAGCCCGATTCCTTTGACGACGAGATAAGTCGGGATCAGCCCGCCGCCGAAGAACATCGTCACCAGCACGAAGGTCATCAGCGCATTGCGGCCCGGCATGTCGCGGATCGACAGGACGTAGGCGCCGAGCGTCGTCATAACGAGATTGATCGCGGTTCCGACGACAGTAATGAAGATTGTCATCTTGTAGGCGTCTGCCAGGCCCGCATAGCGCAGGATATAGTCGTATGCGTCCCAATGGATCGATCTCGGATAGAGCAGCATCCCTCCGCTGCGCATGACGTCCTCCATGTCGGACAACGAGATGAAGATGAGATTGAGCAGCGGGTACAGCGTGGTTGCGCAGAGCAACAGCAGGACGATCAGAATGATGACGTCTGCGGGGCCCTTGCGGCTCATCGAACGGGTGCCCATTACCAGATGCCTCCCTCTTCATCGAATTTCTTGGCGAACCAATTCGCGATCAGCACGATGCCGAGGGCGATGACCGAGCGGAACAGCCCGACCGCGGTCGCGTAGCTGAAGTTGTTGGCGCCGAGCAGGCCGACCCGGTATACGTAGTAATCGATAACTTCGGCAACGGGCGATACCATGGCGTTCATCATGACGACGACCTGTTCGAAGCTGACGGACAGGATGCTGCCGAGCGCAAGCAGCAGCATAATGCTGACGATTGTGCGGATGCCGGGCAACGTCACGTGCGCCAGCCGCCGCCAGCGGCCCGCGCCGTCGATGGCCGCCGCCTCGTACAGGTCGGAATCGATGCGCGTCAGCGCCGCCAGATAGATGATGGCGCTCCAGCCGATCTCCTTCCAGATCGAGCTGCCGACGAAGATCGTGCGGAAGTAGGCCGGATCGCCGAGGAAGGCAATCTTGTCTCCGCCGAGGCCGGCGATGATCTGGTTGAAGAAGCCCGTATCCGACAGGAAGTTGTAGGCGATCGCGTAGACGACGACCCAGGACAGGAAGTGCGGCAAGTACGAGATTGTCTGAATAAACCGTTTGATCTTCGCGAAGCGCATCTCGTATACGAGCAGCGCGAACAGGATCGGAGCCGGGAAGCCGAACAGAAGACGATAGAAGGCGAGCAGAATCGTGTTCCGGAACACAACCCAGAAGTCGCCGTTGCTCAGGAACCGCTCGAAGTGATCGAGGCCGGCCCAGGGGCTTCCGAAGATGCCATCCAGGAAGTTATAGTTCTTGAATGCGATTACAAGTCCGCCCATCGGCGCATACCAGAAGATTAAATAGTAGGCGAGCACGGGCAGGAACAAGACGTACAACGGAACGAACGGCCGGGTGCGGCTCCACAACGGGCGCCTTGCCGAACGCCGCTGTGTGTCCGGCGACTGCTCGCGGCGTGCAGGATTGGTGCATCTGGGTGAGGAAAGGGTCTGCATGGCGTATCTCCTTCGTCTGGCGGGTCTGACGGTCTGGCGAGGCGGCCGGGCGATGGATTGGACAAGCGATCTCGGCCGGCCCCGCAGCCGTTGTTGCTGGCTTCATTATGTCACTGGCGCGGAACCGCCCGTAAGCTTCCATATCGCTTTTTTGGGATGTAAACGCTTCAAATGCAAGCGTCGAAACCGATTTAATGGAACGGGAGCGCTTAGGACAACTGGCCGACTGCGCAGCGGAACGGTGTGGTGGTAAGATAAAGGGACGGAACGGCAGGAGGGGGAACCTATGGAAGAGGCGGCCGGCCGCGTGGGTTTGCCCTGCGTGGCGGATGAGGTTACCAATCGGATGCTGGCCGAGCGCCCGGTGCATTGCGAGCTGCGCACCGCTCCGCTCGGGCAGAAGACGCTGCACGCGCACGACGGATTTGAGATATACGGGCTGCTCCGAGGAACGGGAGCGTATATTGCCGGCGACCGTCTGTATCCGCTGCATGCCGGCACGATCACCGTCATCCGGCCGCAGGTAATTCATCGCCCGTATTCCTCGGACGGACGCGAATTCCATCGATACGTTCTGTCCCTGAGCGAAGCGTATATGGCAGGCATTGACGCTCTGTGCCCCGGTGTGCCGGGCGGCATTGGCAGCCTATTGACCGAGCCCGGCTGCGGCAGCAGTCACTTCTTCCTGTCGGTGCCGCAGATGGCGAAGGCGCAGGGCTTGCTGGGGGATATGGAGAGGGCATTGAAGGCCGACGCCGCGCGCTGCGGCGAGCTGTCGGCGCTGCGGTCGGTTGCGGAATTGCTGCTGATGCTTGCGGACCTGCAGGGGCAGCCCCGGGCGGCCGGCGCCGAGAGGTCGGAGAACGAGCGGCTTCTTGGCGATGTGCTCGCTTATTTGGTCGCTCACTATCAGGAGGATCTGCACATCGAGAGCTTGCTTCGGCAGTTCCCGATCTCGCGTTCGCGGCTGTTCGGAATGTTTAAGGCCCATACGGGCGTGACGATCAACCAATTCCTGACGGAGTACCGGATCGAGCGGGCCAAGGCGCTGCTGGCGGGCACGTCGCTGCCGGTGACGGAAGTTGCGCAGCGGAGCGGCTTCAACGATCTATCCCACTTCCACCGTATATTCAGACGCCAGGCGGGCAACACGCCGCTGCAGTACCGGTCGAGGACGGCAGGGAGAGAGACTTCCGCGTTCTAGCGGCGCAGGAGAGCAAGCGGATGATACGTCGAAGATTTACTCTCTGTGGGGGATGAGCTCAACGTGCTTGTTTTCCAAGAATAGGAGGGTCGCCCGGCGATGAAGACGCGGTTCTAGGTGAACGCAGGCTTGTTGGAGTACAATAGGGGGCGCGGGAGTCGGCGGTGACGGCGGCTTCCAAGATCGAATGCGTTCCGGACAGTTGCTTGAGCCGACCGGGGCGGAAGGAAGGGGAAGACGGCATGGCGGGCAATGGGCGGAACCGGGCGGACGTCAAGCCGGGACTGCGGGTGGACATCGTGCTGAAGCAGGACCAGCGGACCGGCAAGCGGACGCGCGGAACGGTGAAGGATCTGCTCACGAACTCGGCGTTCCACCCTCACGGCATCAAGGTCAGGCTGGCGGACGGCCAGGTCGGCCGCGTTCAGGAGATCGTTGGCGACGAAGAGATCTGAATAGCGAGAGAGCGAGCCCGGTCTTCGGAGGAAGGCCGGGTTGTTGCATAAATGGGAGGGCGTCATTATTCATTCTTGGATGCCTGTATATTCGGTCCCATTCACCATATACGGACGAATAAATTCAAAAGCATCGCGCAATGTTCGCACTTCATAATTTGCCCTGCGTTCGCTTCGGTTCTTCGGGTCATGATGATGGTGATGGGGTTCGGATGGTCCCTGAACTTTGTGTGGTTCTCCAAGAGCGCTCCGAATTCCTCTAAGATCTCATCGATGTCAGCGGGAAGAAGAACGGCATCGTTGTTCGCATACTTCAATTCCCGCTCGCTCCCCCCGCGACCTTGAGGATCTCATCCAGCTCTTCGGCAAGATCCTTCCAACGATAGAAATCGACGGGATCGTCTAGCTGACTCTCATGTACGCGGAAGGCTTCCTGATAAGTCTTTTTACCGTATTTCAGTTGCAGCTCGGCTATTTCCCGGGTTATCTCAAGGAGGCGCTCTTCCGGTGTTTGCTCCAGCATTTTTTTCTTCTGATAATTCATCTGCATGCGGATGGAGTATACGGGGTCCTTCATTAATTCTACGGCATGCTTAGGGATTTTGTGCTGAGAACCGTTGTCCAGGCATTCCAAGCCTAGCTTGATGTATTTGTTTAACGTCACTTTGGAGATGCCCAGTGCGGCGGCGGCGTCCATTGGTTTGAGCAAATAGGAATCATGGTAGACGAATTCAATCGAGGTTCCGCCCAAATCGTAGTACCACGTCTCGAAATCCACTTTAAGCTTGCCGAAATCCAGGTCGCTGGCTGGGAAGCGCGTAGCATACAACCGTTTCAACCACTTAAAGAGATTGCTTTTATGTTTGGGGGAAAAGAGGTATTCGGGCTTATATGCAACCTCGTCATGGCTTATCTTAATGCCGATTAATTTGTCTGAATGAAGGGTCGATAACAAGGCGAGAACTTTGGTAAAGATGTAGTCGGTTTCTTTCTCGATATAAAGCCCGTTCTTCTGTTCGAACGCAAGCTCTATTTGTTGGTGAGAATAGTCATAGATTGCTTTACTCATCTTTATCATCTCCTCAACTCCATTCTACAATTTATTTACGATTTTTCAATAACGTTAATTAACGTTATTGCCATAATGAAAATCATTCATACTCTACGCTATGCTATGAGACCTAAAAATTGCCGACGATGATGAGCGGGAGATCGCAATGGCCGCATGCCCGCCGAATCGACAATGTGGTAGAATGGAAGCAATCGGCATGGCAACGCGCAACGTCATGCCTTATTCTACTGCCGGAAGAGAGGAACATGCCCTGTGAAAACGTTGGTTATCGCGGAGAAGCCGGACATGGGCCGCAACATTGCGTCGGTGATCGAGCCGAGGGCGCAGAACAAGCGCACGCATCTTGAAGGGGAGCACTATATCATCACGTGGGCGATCGGGCATCTCATCGGCTTGGCCGAGCCGGATCGGTACGACGACAAGTATAAGAAGTGGAGCTTCGGGGATCTGCCGATCATTCCGGATGAGTTCAAGCTGCTGCCGAACCCGAAGACGAAGGACCAACTGACGGTCATCAAGGAGCTCGCGGCCCGGTGCGACAGTCTTGTTAATGCTTGCGATGCCGGGCGGGAGGGACAGCATATTTTCTCGCTGATTCGGCGGCACTTGAAGCTGAGGCAGCCGGTGCGGCGGCTGTGGATCTCGGACCTGACGGCGGAGACGATCCGGCGCGGCTTCGACGAGCTGAAGGACGACGCGGAATACGCGAATCTGACAGAGGCGGCGCGGGCGCGGAGCGAGGCGGATTGGCTGATCGGCATGAACGGGTCGCGCGCCTTCACGACGAAGCACAACGAGCTGCTCTCGGTCGGCCGCGTGCAGACGCCGGTGCTCGCGCTGATCTATGACCGCCAGAAGCAGATCGAGTCGTTCGATTCGCAGAAGTATTACGAGGTGTACGGCTACTTCAAGCAGGGGACGACGGCGTATCGCGGCATCTGGCAGGGCGACCGCATCACGGACGAGGAGAAGGCGAACAAGCTCGCGGCGAAGGTGCAGGGCAAGCAGGGCGTCATCGAGAGCTACGACGTCAAGGACACGAAGGAGTACCCGTACAGGCTGTACGACTTGACGCTGCTGCAGCGGGAGGCGAACGGGAAGTACGGCTTCTCGGCGAAGAAGACGCTCGACGTGGCGCAGGCGCTGTATGAGAAGCACAAGGTCATCTCCTACCCGCGGACGAATTCGAACTACGTGAACGAGCAGAACATTCCGGAGATGCACAAGGTGCTCGATTCGCTGAGGGGCAACGGGGATTACACGGAGCTTGTGAACGGGGCGGAGAAGCGGTTCGTGCACAAGAACAACAAGGCGGTATGCAACCCGGCGAAGGTGGAGGACCACCATGCGATCATGCCGACGTTGAAGCGGGCGGGAGCCTTGAGTGCCGATGAGCAGAAAATATACGATTTAGTTGTGCGTCGCTTCCTCGCGCACTTCTACCCTGCGGCGGAGTATAAGGTGCATACGGTCATGACTCTGGTCGAGGAGGAACGCTTCAAGACGACGATCAAGCAGCTTCTCTCGCTCGGCTGGAAGGTGATCTACGGCGGCGACGCCGGGAACGGCGTTGGCTCGGGGGCCGGACCCGGCAAGAAGGGCGGACGCAAGGGAGGCGCCGATTCGCAGGAGCCGGAGGAGGAAGAGGAGGAGACGGACGGCGTCTTCGAGCTGAACGCCGCGGAGCCGGTGCTCTGCGAGCGCTCGGAGGCGAAGGCGAAGGAGACGCAGCCTCCGAAGCCTTATACGGAAGGCACGCTGCTCAAGGCGATGGAGAGCGCGGGCAAGCAGATCGAGGACGAGGAGCTGCGCGACGTCATGAAGGACAGCGGGCTCGGCACCCCGGCGACTCGGGCGGCAACGATCGAGCGGCTGAAGAATGTCGGGTACATCGACATGCAGGGCAAGCGGATCGTCATTACGCCGAAGGGCCGCACGGCGGTCGAGCTGATCCGCGGCGCCGGCGTCGAGCTGCTCACCTCGCCCGAGATGACGGGGCGCTGGGAGCAGCGCCTGAACGAGATCGCCCGCGGGCAGGCGTCCGCCGAGCAGTTCATGAACAATGTGAAGCGGTTCACGGTGCAGATCATCGACAAGGTGCGGGTGCAGCGCCCCGCCGTCAAGACCGCCTTCGCCCAGCCGGAGAAGCCGGCGCGGGCGAAGCGGAGCGGCGGCTCGCGAGCGGCTTCCGGCAGCGGAAGCGGGCGCGGCGCCGCCAAGGGCGGGAGCGGGGCGGCAACGGCCTCGGCCTCCCGCGCTCCGCAGGAGAAGACGGCCGCCGCCCCCGGGGCTCCGGCCGTCGTCGGCTCTTGCCCGCGGCCTGGCTGCGGCGGGCAGATTTTCATGGGCCGCAAGGGGTACGGCTGCAGCCATTACAAGACCGGGTGCTCCTTCGTCATCTGGAAGGAGAACCAGGGCCGCACGCTTACCGACAGCATGGTTCGCAGCCTGCTCGAGAAGGGCCGCACGAGCAAGCTCAAGTTCAAGCACGCCTCGGGCGAGCCGTACGACGCCCGGATCATCCTCGCGAACCCGGCGACAGGCGAACTGTCGCTGGAGCGCGAATAAATCATCGCGCCCGGCAAGGCCCGGCATCCTCCGAATCTGGAAGATGCCGGGCCTTTCTCTCCAGCCAAACTCCGCGCCTCAAGATTATCCTGCTCCAGACTAACTCTGCTGTTGCCGCCCGGAACGACTTCGCTTCCTACGCTGTCTCGTGCCCGCACCTCAAGACCATCCTGCTCCAGACTAACCTCGCCTCCCTGCCGCTGCCCGCTGGTTCGAGCAGGGGGAGGCCGCTGCTCGAATCCGAATTTTATGTGAAATTTCACATTCGCACCCCTGCAGATCCGCTGTTTCGCAAGGTTTTATGCGAAATTTCACATATATAGGCGCTCTGTGCAGTCCCGATGCTGCGATATATATGAAAAACCGCATAAAAACCTGCAAATCCCCGTTTGCCGCCGGAATGAATGTGATAAATCACATTCATTCGTCGTCGCAGCCCTGGCGCCGGCGGAGGGGGGAGGGGAAAGCAGACGGAAGTTGGCCTTCGGGAGCGAGAGTGTCAGAGTGAGCACGCCAAAGCGAGGTTGCAGCGAGGGCACAAGGAAGCACGCCGGGCAAAGCCGGGCAGCGACCGCGGAGCGGCAACCGTGCATCTGCCGGAGGAGCGCACGGCGCGGCGGCAATGGTCAATAATGGCGGCGCCGGCGTTCGCTCCTGCGTTCGCGGCGGCCCGGCTGGCTAGGGAGCTTCCGAGTCGATAAGATGGGCTCCTCGATTGCTCTCTCTTGGTCCGATGCGCGATGTAGCTTAATGCAAACCATAAGCGGTTCCCAGAGGCTGGATCGGCCACCGGGAACCGTACTTTTTTCACCGGACCGATTGGCCTATCCGAATGCGAACAATGTCGATTGAAGCCGCATAAATACTAGGTTCTTGTCGCCTTCTGCCGCTTCCCGTCACCTGCAAAAAAAGCCACAAAAATTCTCAAATGGAAAAAAGGAGAAATGAAAAAGATGTAGAATATTTGTCCATTACCTCAACCTGTGGATGATCTCGGATGATGAAGCGAGGTTTTGTTGAACGGCAACTTGGTGGATGCTGTCGCTTGGACTACATTTCTAAGAATGGGGTCGAAAGGATGCTGATTCGAGAGCAAATGAGGTATTCCCGTCTGGCGAATCTGACCAAGCTGATCAACATGAACCTGGAGCTGCGCGAGGTGCTCGTGAACGTGACGGCGGCGATCTCGGAGGAGATCGTGCAGTGCGACTCGGTCGGCATCTACCTGCCTCAGGCGGACGGAACGTTCCGGGGTTATGTGGGCAAGCCGGAAGTGCTGAACGGATGGACGCTGGACATGCACGTGATCGATCTGGAGGTCGATCGGCTGGCCAAGGAAGTGATCGAGACGAAGCGGACGATCTACATTCCGGATACGTCGAAGGACGATCGGCCGGACCCGCGCGCGGTCGAAGGGTTCCGGATCAAGTCGCTGCTGGCGCTGCCGATCTCGTACGAGCAGGAGGTGTACGGACTCGTCTTCCTGTTCGACTACGGCATTCCGATGAATCTGACGGATTCGGAGATTCAGACGGTGGAGGCGTACCTGAACATGGCGGCCGTGGCGATTCAGAACGCGAACAATCTGGCGCACAAGGAGAATCTGATTGCGGAGAAGCAGTTGCTGCTGGACGTGACAAGCGATCTGGCGATGTGCTCCACGATGCAGGAGAGCCTGGACACTTGCTTCTCGTACCTCGCGAAGGTGCTCGGCAATGCGAACATCGGCGTTCATCTGCTCGATCCGATCACGGAATCGAAGATTAAACCCGCGAGGCTCAGCCGCGATAGCGACTGGACGGAAGAGGCGTGGATGCAGGCGCACAGCAAGGTGACGATCGACGAGAGCAACGATGCCGTGTTCCAGGAGGTTATCCGTTCGAAGCGGGCGGTGCTTATTCCCGACGTCTACGCCGACGACAGGCCGAACCACGAGCTGTGCCGCAGCTTCGGCATGAAGGGGCTGGTCATGTTCCCGATGCTGTCCCGCGGGGAGGTGCTCGGGGTGATCCCCGTCGTCAGCCTCCTGGAGGGAGAAGCGAGCGGGCACCCACACTACTCGAAGTCGGCAATCGAGCTGGCGCAATCGATTGTGGATGCGACCGCTTCGACGATTTCCAATTTGCTTTTCCGAGAGAAGCAGGAGGGCATCATTCGCGAGAGAACGTCGGAGATTACGGACAAGAACCGGGAGCTGGAGAAGCTCGTCGCGGAACTGAGCCAGCTCAGCCGGGAGAAGGAGCTGATCCTCAATTCGGCGGGCGAAGGCATCTTCGGGCTTGATCTCGAGCGGAGGATCACGTTCTGCAACCCGTCCGGCGTGTCGATTCTCGGCTACGATTCGCGCAAGGAGCTGATCGGCCGCTGCGCCAGCCTGATTCTGTGCGGACCGGAGGCGGACAGGGGGTCGAAAACGCAACGGGAGTCGGAAAGCGAGGCTGCGGGGCACTGGGACATGTTCTTCCAAGCCGAGGCGTTCTATCGCCGGGACGGCTCCAGCTTCCCGGTCGAGTTCGTCATCTCGTCGATCCGGGAGAAGGGGGAGATCGTCGGCGAGGTCGTTACGTTCAAGGACATTACGCTGCGCCGGCAGATGGAGGAGAAGGTGCGTTACCTCGCCTACTACGACAGCCTGACCGATCTGCCCAACCGCGTCTATCTGAAGGACCGGCTGCACGAGGCGATCTCGGCGGCGGTGCTGGCGGACGAGAAGCTGGCGCTGCTCTACCTCGACCTGGACCGGTTCAAGCTGGTCAACGATTCGCTTGGCCACAGCTTCGGCGATGTCGTGCTGCGGGAGGTGGCCCGGCGCCTGGCGGGCTGCGTGCCGAAGGGAGCGACGCTTACGCGCGAGGGCGGGGACGAGTTCGTCATTCTGCTGCCCGGCATCTCGGGAGAAGAGGATGTGCTGGGCGTCGTGCAGGCGGTCAAGGATTCCTTCCTGAAGCCGTTCCATCTGCTTGAGCATGAGATCTACATGAAGGCGAGCATCGGGATCAGCGTGTACCCCGACAACGGCTGCTCGGTCGACGCTCTGATCAAGAATGCGGACGCGGCGATGTACAAGTCGAAGGAGGTGGCGGGGAACTCGCATCACTTCTTCCGCGAGGGGATGGACACGCGGACGTTCGAGAGCATGAAGCTGGAGAACGACCTGTACAAGGCGTTGGAGCGCCAGGAGCTGATGCTCTACTATCAGCCGCAGGTCGATTACGGGACGGGGCGGCTCGTCGGCGTGGAGGCGCTGCTGCGGTGGAAGCATCCGGAGCGGGGCATGATTCCGCCGGACCAGTTCGTCCCGATCGCGGAGGAGACGGCTCTTATCGTGCCGATCGGCGAATGGGTGCTGCGCACCGCCTGCCGGCAGCTTAAGGAATGGCACCGGATGGGGTATCCGCGGATCAGCATGTCGGTCAATCTGTCGGCACGCCAGTTCGAGCAGAACAACCTGTTCGCGCTTGTGAAGTCCATTCTCGAAGAGACGGAGCTGTGCCCGGAATACCTCCAGCTCGAGCTGACGGAGAACCTGATTATCAAGAACACCGAGGTCACGGTGAGGACGATGAAGGAGCTGAAGGGGCTTGGCATCAGCATCGCGGTCGACGACTTCGGGACCGGCTATTCCTCGCTGGGCTACCTCAAGAACCTGCCGATCGACATTCTGAAGATCGACAAGGCGTTCCTGCAAGACATCGCGAAGGACATGGACAATGCCACGATCACCAACGCGATCATCGCACTCGCCCAGAACCTGAAGCTGAGCGTCATCGCCGAGGGGGTGGAGACGAAGCAGCACGTCGACTTCCTGTCCGCCCGCAACTGCTATCTGATGCAAGGCTATTACTTCAGCCGCCCGATGAGGGCGCAGGATATTGCCGATCAGTATTTTAGTCCGGACAGGCGTCTGGATAAAAAAGCAGGGGGGCTGTAAACGATGAAGGCAGCGAGAATGGCGCTGGATTATTTGCAAAGGGGAGACATCACGTATTTATTCGGCATCCCGGCAGGCTCGGTGAATGCCTTCTTCGACGCTCTGTGCGACCTGCCTCAGCTTGTGCCGATCGTCGCCAAGCATGAGGGAGCCGCGTCGTATATGGCGGCCGCTTACGCGAAGTATTCCGGCCGCCTCTCCGTGGCGATCGGCTGCAGCGGGCCGGGGGCGACGAACCTTGTGACCGGAGCGGCCAACGCGATGAGGGAGCATCTGCCGGTGTTGTTCCTCACCGGCGCGGTGCCGGTCGGCACGATGGGGCTGAACGCTTCGCAGGAGCTTGATGCGGCGCCGGTGTTCGGGACGGTGACGAAGTACAGCGTGCTCGTCAAGGAAGCGAAGGATCTGCTGCCGGAGCTGGCGAAGGCGTGCCGGATCGCGCTGTCGGATGTGCCGGGGCCGGTTCATGTCGCGATTCCGATCGACGTCCAGCACGCGGAGGTCGGGCAGCCGGACTTCCCCGCGTTCCCGGCGCGCAAGCCGATCATTCCGGAGCTGGAGACGATCCGGCAGGCGGCGAAGGAGCTGTGGAAGCGCAAGGACGGCGTCATCCTGGCCGGGCAAGGCATTCGCGGCTCGGCGGACCTGCTGCTCGAGCTGGCCGAGCTGTTGCAGTGGCCGATCGTGACGACGCCGCAGGCGAAGGGCTGCATCCCGGAGCAGCACCCGCTGCTCGTCGGCGTGTTCGGCTTCGCGGGCCACGAGGCGGCGACGAGCCTTGTCGCGGACGGCGGCGGGCAGGCGCTGCTGATCGCCGGTTCGAGCCTCGGCGAGACGGCGACGAACAATTACAACGCCGGACTGACGCAAGGGCGGTACACGATGCAACTGGATTATGACGCGGCGGTTTTCCATCGGAGGTATCCGATCGATCTGCCGGTGCTCGGCGACATCAATTTAAGTCTCCTGCTGCTGCTGGAGGAGCTGCGGGGACTCGGGGCGAAGCGGGGCGATCGCGAGCCGGCGAAGGGCTTCGGGAAGCGGGTCGGAGCCGGGTCGGGGACGACCGAGGCGGCGGAAGGCGAGTACAACACGCGCAATGTGCTTCTCTCCCTGCAGGAGAAGCTTCCGACCGACGTTCGTTACGCGGTCGACATCGGGGAGTTCATGTCGTACGTCATTCATCACATGAAGGTGGTGGAGCCGGATTCGTACAGCATCAATGTCCACTTCGGGGCGATGGGAAGCGGGATCGGCTCGGCGATCGGCTCGAAGCTGGCGGAGCCGGAGCGCCCGGTCGTGTGCATCACGGGCGACGGCTGCTTCTTCATGCACGGGATGGAGATTCTGACCGCGAAGGAGCATGGGCTGCCGATTCTGTTCGTCGTCGTCAACAACGCCCGCCTCGGCATGGTCTATCACGGCCACTCGCTGCAGTTCAAGCGAACGCACCCCTCCTTCGAGCAGGAGGAGGTGGACATCTCGGAGATGGCGGCGGCGATGGGAATTCCGAGTTACCGGGTGTCGGAGCTTAACGATCTGCATCCGGAGGCGATCGATCGCTTGCTCGGCGCGAAGGGACCGGCGCTGCTCGAGATCTCGCTTACGGACGACAGCACGCCTCCGATGGGAGACCGGGTGAAGTTCCTCTCGTCCTTCGGGAAGTAGGAGAAGGGGGAAGCGACGGGACATAGCGGGCGGCGATGGGCCATCAGCAATGGGTCGTGAGAGCGGTTACAGTCGAGAAAACACTCCAGCCAAGGCTCGGCGCAGAATTTGGATCGTGCGGCCTTTGAACGCATCGTCGACGGGCCCGCCGGTCGGGTTGCGATAGAAGTGGCTGCTCGAATCCTCATCGAAGTCATAGCCGAGGAGCAGCATGTCCGTCATGTATTCGTCGGGCAGGGAGTCGCCCGTATAGCTCATCCAGAAGAAGGGAGTCGGGTAGATGCGCACATCGATATCCTGGGCTCCCGTATGAACGATGAAGAGATCGGTCTCCTGCCGGATCATCCATTGGTTCTTGGAATAGATCGAGATTCTCGAACCTTCCAGCGCCGACAGCGCGTCCAGATTGACGCCGAGAGCGAGGTTCAGCGTCGCGCGCAGCCCGGCTCCGGAGAGCGGGACGGACTCGCTCCGGCAGAGGTCCATATAGTTCCGGATGATTTCCCGAGCCGACTCGCCGCTGGGCGAGAAGGGCAGGCCGCCGACATCGATGCGGAAGACGAGCTTGATGAGCCTGATGATATTGTCGGCGTTCAATTTATGCTCGGAGGCTGCGATCAGCCAGCGATCCATTCTCTCGGTTTGGCTGCCGGATGCGGCATCGTAGTCGATGGTCATGGTTCTTCTAGTCCCCCTACTAGTTCCAAAATCCTATAAATTACTAGTATTATAAACGATTGCAAGGAAATTAACGATAAGGAACAAGAAGTAGATCTACTCTCCAGATGCCGGAATGTATGTGAAATTTCACATTCGTGCGGCTCGATAACGGGCAGGTTGAGTGATTTTATGTGAAAAATAGCATATATGGCGGAATTTCCGGACCGAGTTGTCGCATGTATGCTAAAAATCATATAAAACGCCGCGATTGCCTCCCATCCACGCCGACGAATGTGAAAAACCACATAAAATCGCAAAAGGCAGGCGGCGCCGCGCCAAAAGCCTCCCAACCGCAAAGAACCGTCGAGGGAGATCCTCCCTGACGGTTCCTCCTTATCCTCGACGGTTCTTCTTCATTCGTCTCTATTCCTGCTCCATGCCGGCGCCCAGTCCGTTCCGATCAGAAAAACTTCAGCAGCTCCGCCTTCACTTCGTCGTTCGAGCCGCCGACGAGCGTCTGGCGCTGCGGCTTGTCGAACAGCGCTTCGATCTGCGGCGGGAACGTCTGCTCGATGCCGATCAGCTCAATCGCCTCGTTGAACTTCGCCGGGTGCGCGGTCGACAGCGACACCGTCGCCTCGCCCTGCGCCGTGAACTTCTCGGCCGCCGCGACGCCGCAGGCGGTGTGCGGATCGAGCAGATAGCCGTGCTCGTCATGGCAGTTGCCGATCGTGGCGAGGCACTCGTCGTTCTGCACGCCGTGCGCGACGAAGTCCTTCTGCACCTCGGTCAGCTTCTCCGCCGGGATGACGATCTTGCCTTCCGTCTTGTAGGAGGCCATCATCGCCGAGATCGTCGCCGCGTCTTCCCCGTACAGGTAGTACAGGTAACGCTCGAAGTTGCTCGCCACCTGGATGTCCATCGACGGGCTGTACGTCATGTGGAACTCGCCCGGCTCGTAGACGCCTTCGGTGACGAAGCGCTCGAGGATGTTATTCTCGTTCGTCGCCAGGATAAGCTTGCCGATCGGCAGGCCCATGCGCTTCGCGAGGTATCCGGCGAAGATGTCGCCGAAGTTGCCCGTCGGCACGCTGAAGTTGACCGGCCCGGCATGTCCTTGCTTCGCGAGCCGGAACGCCGCGTAGAAGTAGTACACCGTCTGCGCCAGAATGCGGGCGATGTTGATCGAGTTGATCGCGCGCAGATGGTACTCCTGCTTAAACTTCACGTCCGCGAACAGCTCCTTGATGATGCGCTGGCAGTCGTCGAAGTTGCCTTCGACGGCCAGGTTGAGCACGTTGGCGTCGTCCACCGTCGTCATCTGCAGTTCCTGAACCTTGCTCACCTTGCCGCTCGGATGAAGAATGCAGATCCGGATGCCTTCCTTGCCGCGCACGCCCTCGATCGCCGAAGCTCCCGTGTCCCCGGACGTTGCCCCGAGAATGTGGATGATCGAATTTGTTTTCCGCGAGATGTAAGAATACAGATTGCCCAGGAACTGCAGCGCGACATCCTTGAAGGCGAAGGTCGGTCCGTGGAAAAGCTCCAGAATGTGCAGGCTGTCGCTCACGCGGCGAACCGGCGTCACCTCGCTGTGGCGGAACGTGCCGTAGCTGTCGTCCACGAGCTTCTTCAGGTCTTCGCGCGGGATCTCCCCGCCGATAAACAAGGAGAACACCTCGAGCGCCAGCTCTGGATAGGAGAGCTTCTGCCACTGGGCGAGCGTGTCCGACGATAGTTGCGGAAGGTGCTGCGGAACGAGCAAGCCGCCGTCGTCGGCCAGTCCCATCAGGACGGCATCGACGAAGCCGATCGCGCCTACTTGTCCCCTTGTGCTGATGTAGTCCATAACGATCCCCTTGTGCGAACTATGGTTCGCTCCGATTTTCACTCATTGTAACAAATAATGCGGGGGAATCCCAGAAAAAAACGGTCCGAAACCCTCCAAGGAGGATTCCGGACCGCTGGATTCAGGCTTGGCTTACGCCTTGCCGTTCGAGCCGAACTCGCGGATCTTGCCGATAACCGTCTGCTTGATCGCTTCGCGGCCCGGGCCGATGAACTTGCGCGGATCGTAAACGGTGTCGTTGGTGGCGAGAATCCCGCGAACGGCCTTGGTGAACTCGATCTGGTTCTCGGTGTTGACGTTGATCTTCGCCGTGCCGAGCGAGACCGACTTCTTGATCTGTTCGGTCGGGATGCCGGTGCCGCCGTGCAGAACGAGCGGAAGGCTGATCGTCTTGCAGATCTCTTCCATCTCCTTGAAGCCCAGCTTCGGCTCGCCCTTGTAAGGACCGTGAACGGAACCGAGCGCAGGAGCGAGGCAATCGATGCCCGTGCGTTGAACGAGCTCGAGGCATTCCTTCGGATCGGCATAGATGACGCCGTCGGCGATGACGTCGTCTTCCTGGCCGCCTACCGTGCCCAGCTCGGCTTCAACGGAGACGCCGTGTGCATGAGCATAGTCAACGACCTTCTTCGTCGTCTCGACGTTCTCTTCGAACGGATGGTGGGAAGCGTCGATCATGACGGATGTGAAGCCCGCGTCGATAGCCGCCTTGCACTTCTCGAAGCTCGAGCCGTGGTCGAGGTGGATTGCGACCGGAACCGTGATCTTGGATTCTTCGATCAGAGCCTTGACGATAGCGGTAACGACCTTGAAGCCGCCCATGTACTTGGCTGCGCCTTCGGATACGCCGAGGATGACCGGAGCTTGCTCGGATTGAGCGGCGTCGAGGATCGCTTGCGTCCATTCGAGGTTGTTGATGTTGAATTGGCCGACGGCATAACCGCCCTTAAGCGCGTTGTTCAGCATGTCCTTCATCGATTCCAATGCCATTGTTGATTGCCTCCTAGACTGTTGTAGAATCATTGCTTCTGTGGTGCTTCTATGGTCTTGCCGCAATTCCCGATCGGGACACGGTCTGCGGGATCGTTCTTAGCCGTCACAAACCAAGCAACTCCCAGCAGGCTTGTCCTCCAATCTCCTGTCTCTGTGTCACTCAATTTTCTATTATACATCATCTCTCCGAATTTAGCCGTGTTTGAACATAAAAAACGAACGTTTTCCCGCTGTTTTTGTTGCTGGCGGGTGTGTAAGCGCTGTCGATTGGCCTTCCCGGGGAACGCGATGCTAGAATGGAATCATATCGACAAGGACAATGGAGGTTCATGACATGTTCGGGGAAAAGGCGGCGATTCCGTCCGGGGCAACAATCGTGTTCCTGGGCGACAGCATTACCGATGACGGTACTTATATCAGTTATCTGGATGCGCACTTCCATATTCATCGGCCCGAGGTTCGGCTGAACCTCATCAACCTCGGGGTGAGCAGCGAGACGGCGTCCGGGCTCAGCGAGCCCGCGCATCCGTTCCCGCGCCCCTGCATCTTCGATCGCTTGGACCGGGCGCTGGCGGAGTCCGAGCCGGACATCGTCGTCGTCTGCTACGGGATGAACGACGGCATCTATTATCCGCTCGGGGAGGAGCGGTTCGAGGCGTATCGCGCCGGGATGCGGCGCCTGCTGCGGACGATCCGCGCTTCGGGCGCGCAGGCGATCGCGGTGACGCCGCCGCCGTTCGATCCGGTCTCGTTCGAGCGGGCGGCCGAGCGGCTGCGCCCGGCGGATGCGGCGGAGTTCAGCTACGACAAGCCCTACGAGGATTACGAGTCCGTGCTGAAGGCATACGCGGAATGGGTCATGACGCTGGACGAGAGCCGGGCCGACGGCGTCGTGAACATCCACGACCCGATGCTCGCCTGGATTCGGGAAGCGCGGGCGGCCGATCCCGGCTGCCGGACCGGCGACGGCATCCATCCGAACGCGCAGGGGCACCGGGTCATCGCCCGGACGCTGCTCGCCGGGCTGTTCGGCGAGACGGCGGCTGAGGCCCCGGCGGATGGGGCCCCGGTGGACGCGGCTCCGGCGGATGAGGCCGGTCCGGTCGGCGCGGCGGCGGACAGGGATGCGGCGGTTGGAGGGACAGCGGCGTATCCGCTTGTCTGGGAGCGCCACCGCCTGCTCAGCGCGGCGTGGAAGGAGCATGTCGGCCATACGAACGTGACGAAGGCGCCGAACGCGCTTCCGCTCGCGGAAGCGCAGGCCCGCGCGATCGAGCTGGAGGAGCGGATTCGCGAGCTGGTTGCGGCAGGGCGAGCCGAGTAGGCGGAGGGCATTCGCGCCTCCGACGGGCCTCCGTTGCGGAGGGATTTATTATGGAAGGAGAGAGGAATTATGCAGATGCGGGTAGACCGGCGGGGGAGCTCCGCCGTGGCGGTCATCGACAGCGAAGCGGTGCTGATCGCGGATGTGCAGGATGCGCTCGACCTGATGGCGACCGTGAGGTACAACGAAGGCTGCGATAAGCTGCTGATCCGCAAGATGAACGTGGCCGAGTCGTTCTTCGACCTGAGCACGCGCCTGGCGGGAGAAGTGCTGCAGAAGTACGTGAATTACCACGTCAAGCTCGCGATCGTCGGCAATTACGACGGCTATTCGAGCAAGAGCTTAAAGGACTTCATCTATGAGTGCAACAAGGGGAGCCAGGTGTTCTTCCTTCCGAGCGAGGAAGCGGCGCTGGAGGCGTTGCACGGAGCTTGACGATCGGGGCGGCGGTCGCCGATTGAAGTCGGAGAAGGCCTCGCCGCCGCGGACGTTCGGAATATATGTGATAATTCACATTCGCGCAGCGCGATAGCGGGCAGTTTGAGCGATTATATGTGAAAAATAGCATACGTGGACAAGGTTCGGGACCGAGTGGACCGTTGGAGAGGTTGATGTGGCGACTCATCTCGGTCCCTCCGCACGCCAATCGCCGCTCCAGTTGACCTGTGGTTACTCATCTGCACCCACCATGCCAGCACGGATGCCCGCACTTGAGTAATGGCGACTCATCTCGGTCCCTCCGCGCGCCAATCGCCGCTCCAGTTGACCCGTGGTTACTCATCTGCCCCCACCATGCCAGCACGAACGCCCGCACTTGAGTAATGGCGACTCATCTCAGCCCCTCCGCGCGCCAATCGCCGCTCCAGTTGACCCGTGGTTACTCATCTGCACCCACCATGCCTGTACGAACGCACGCACTTGAGTAATGGCGACTCATCTCGGTGCCTCCGCACGCCAATCGCCGCTCCAGTTTGACTCGTGTCTAGGAACAATGTGCCGGGAACTCGCACAACGACGCTCCGAAGAGGCGGTCGGAGGTGGATAGGCACGGATCGATGGATCGTCATTAAGCGGGCTTAATTTTCGTATTAAACCACATACAACGCTTCGATTGTCTCCAATTCAAGCCGCCGAATGTGAAAAATCGTATAAAATCGCAAAAGTCACCGGCCTGGCGAAGGGGCGACAGAGCAGGGCAAGGCAGCAAAGGAAAGCGCCCTGATCGCCAGAATCAGGAGTATTTCTCCAGAATGTAGATCGCTTCCTCAATGCCCACCGCGCGCCGGCTGTTGTCCGTCAGGTCCGTCAGGCATACCTGCCCGAGACGCCGTTCCTCCCCGCCGATCAGAACGGCGAACCGAACGCCGTCCTGATCGGCGCCGAGGCTGACGCGAATGCCTTCCGCGCGGAGCAGCCCCGCGGCGAGAAGCGCGTCTGCGCCGTCGTCGTCGGAGGCCGCGATGACCGTCGCCAGCGCGGCTTGCCTTGTTGCCGGAGCCGGCGACTCTTTCCCTGCCCGGAGCAGGGCATCCAGCAGCAGGAGCTCCGGCGTCGCTTCCTCGCCGCGCATGATCGCTTGAATGCTGCCCCGCAACCCTTGCTCGTTCCCCTTCGTACCGTCGTCGCTTTGGTTTTTCCGCAAGTTGTCCATTCCCATCCTCTCCTCATCGGCCCAAATAAAAAACGCGCCGGACCCCATGGTCCTGCGCGCTCTATGCCGCAGGGGGGCCAACGCGAGAAGCGTTAGCCCTCCCTGAATGAAGATCGGGAGTGCTAACGCCGCTTGTAATGGTAATGAAGTTGTCCGAGAGAGATCGCGTTCGTGCCGCCGCTTGCGAAGCCGTTCATGCGATCCCCTCCTTCATCGTTTGGTGCCATTATAACGAATCGGATGTGTGCTGGCAAGAGCATGACAGCAGAGAATTACAGCAAGATCGGGAAAGCGCGGCGGGAGCCGGCATGGTATCTTGGGTTCATCCGATCCTTCATCCGATCCTTCAACCGATCCTTCACGGAATAGCGCTATTCCTCATCGGAGTCGATGGGCAGTCTGCGGATCGGAGCGAAAATATGATAGGACGACTGCAGATCGCGGACATCGTCGAAGCGCTGAACGAGCTCGATGGGAGATTCGTCGGTCTCCTGCCGGGCAATCTTCAGGAATCGCGCGTAATCGGTCTTCAGGACATCGCCGATATCGAGCAGGTCGCCCGCATAGGTGAACTTGGCGCAGAAGAACGACGGTACGTCCACGGTAAAGTAAAAGGGCTTCTCGATGCGGATATCCTGCGGGATGCCGAACAGCGCCTTGAAGCGTGTCGACCCGGGCTGGCAGTTCGAATAGACGACGTAGCAGGGGCCTTGGACGGTGCGATCCAGCTCCTGCAGCAGCAGGTGCGAATGGGAATGAATTGTCTCTCTGTAATTTGTTTCCATATCGACCTCGAAGACGATGCCGCACAGCCGGATGGATTCGAATTCCGTCAGGGTGAAGCCGGTCACCACGTCGCCGTTGATGTTCTTGATGGGCCGTCTCACTACGTGGGGGACCGGACTTGGCCGAAGCCCGGGATTCCGGGTTCTTAGCAAGCTTGGAGCCGTGCCGTATTGGCGGCTGAACGCGCGAGTGAACGAGGACGGGGTCCCGAAGCCGAGTCGGATTGCGATGTCGGTGAGCGGCAATTCGCCGGCTTGAACGAGCGCCAGGGAAGCGTTCAGCCTTCGCGACAGGATGTATTGGTTCAATGAGCACCCCATCATGGCCGAGAAAAGCCGATGGAAGTAGAACTTGGACGTGTTGGAGGCATTCGCCACGGAATCCAGCGACAAGGGCCGGTCCAGCCGATTCTCTATGTGAATCAGGGCTTGCTCGACAATCTCGTAATGGTCCATGGGAATTCTCCAATCGAATTAGGAGGCCAAGAGGATGACGCAAGACAGGAGAAACGGGATTCTGATCGGGATTTGCTACATTGCGGCCGCGGTCACATCCGTTATTGCCGTGCTCTGCTACGACCCTGTGTTGAGCGAGAAGTGGTACTTATCTGTCATCGAAGGGCGACGAATGCAAGTGCTGGTCGGCGTCTTGAACGATCTCGTGCTCGTTCTGACGGCGATGGGCACTGCGGTGATGCTGTTCCCGTATCTGCGCCGCTGGAACGAGCGCCTCGCGCTCGGTTATCTTCTCTTCCGGTGCATGGAAGCCGTGTTCATCGCCATCGGAATTGTGAGCATTCTGGGGCTGTTGCAGCTTAGTCTTCACTATGAAGCAAACCGTTCGCTTAATCAAGACAATCTCGTCGAGCTCGGTTATCTGCTGCAAGGCGTCCATCGCTGGACGTCGATGCTGGGCCCTAACTTTATGCTGGGAGTCAACACGGCCCTGTACAGCTATCTGCTGTTCCGGACGAGGCTGGTTCCAAGACCGCTGGCCTCGTTCGGAATGGCGACGGCGGCGCTCGTGTTCGCGGCGGGGCTGCTGGAGATGTTCGGCGTCATCGAGCCGCTCTCGGCAGTCAAGGGAATGCTCGCTCTGCCGGTCGGCGTGTACGAGATGAGTCTGGCCGTCCGCTTGATCGCGAAGGGGCCGGGAGAGCCGCGGCAGCTTCGGGCATCATAAGCGGATTCAGCGGATTCAGCGAATTAAGCGGATGAGCCTCACAGATGCCGCCGGATCGTCGCTTCCAGCCGCTCGGCGATGCGGTCCGCGCCGAGGTCGAGCTCCTCGCGGCCTATGCGCAGCAGGATGAAGCGATCGCGATCCGGGTCGGCGCCGGCCACTTCGGCCAGCCAGCCGGCAAGACCGCGGGCCTTGCGGTCGATCTGCAGCAGCAGGGAGGCGCCGTCCTCGTCGAGCCGGAAGACGAGCTCCAGCTCGTCAAGCTCTCCCTGGAAGGCCGAGGTCGGCACGAATTCGAATTGCTGCACGAAGGCGACGCCGAGGGCGTTGTTGCAGGACGAATCGTATTCGTTGGACACCTTGCGCAGCAGCAAGCCGAGCCGGCTCGCCGCTTCCAGCACGGCCGCCGCATACGGGTGAGGCTTCACCTGGAGGTAATCCTGGTCCTTCGGGTCGATCGCTTCCTTGATATCGAGACCGGTCTGAATCCACACCGGGATGCGGTCCAGCGTAACGGGTGTGTCCAGCGGCAGCCGGAACGAGACCGGGAACTCGTACACTCTCTCCGCTTCGACGGTGAACCCTTCTGCCAGCAGGATTTTCGTAAGGGCCGCATCCGCTTCAACGACGCTCCCGCCGGATGGCTTCAAGTATCGGGTCATGACATAAGCGTAGACGTCGTCGACCTGCTGCTCGACGCGCCCGCCCTCGATGCGGACGACTCCGCCGATCGTATCTCCCGCCGTCACCGTATCCGTATCGAGAACGAGATCGACCTTGGCGGCTCCGATCCCGGCGCTGGCCAGCATTCGCTTGAACATGGACATTCTCGTTGCCCCCTTCCGCTTCTCTGTTCACTTCTATTACGATATGCCGACTGAAGCGGTTTCAAGTCCGGGTGCGCCCCGCCCGGAGACGGTATTCCTTCGGAGAGCAGCTCGCTTCCCTGCGGAAGACCTTGGCGAAGTGGTTCGTGTCGGGATACCCGACGAGCTCGGCGATCTCCTTCACGCTAAGATCGGACGAGCCGAGCAGCGACTTGGCCTTCTGCATCCGCTTGCGGCTTAAGTACTTGAGCGGCGGCATCGCAAAATGCTTGTTAAAGTACCGGACGAGGTAGTTCGGATGAAGGTGGACATGTCTCGCGAGCTGGTCCAGGGTGATCGCATCGGCCAGCCGTTCGTCGATGAACGCCTCGATCCGCCTCATTCGCTCGATCTCGCCGCTGCGCCCCGGCACAATCCGAAGCTGCGGGCCGACCTCCGCCAGGAAGGCGGCGACGAGCTCGAGCAGCACCGCCTTCTCGCGAATTCTCGCCAGGTAGCCGGGGTCCCGATGCAGGACGATCAGCTCGCGGAATCGTGCGGCGAGCGGAGCCATCCGCTCGGGCGGGATGTCGATGACAGCGGGGATGTCCACCCATTGGAACAGGTCCGCTCCGGCGAGCGTTGCCGTGAAGTGGCACCAATGCTTCGCATACGGCGCGCGGCTGTCGAGGGCGGAGAAGGATTGCCGAACGTGAGCCGGCATGTGGGCAAGCTGACCGGCGACAGGGAAGTACTCCTTGCCGTCGATCTTCAGCCAGCCTTCCCCGCTGTCGATCAGGTAGAGCTTGTTGTGCGACGGGACGTAGTCAAGCTCTCGCCACTCCGGCGTGCACCGGGTATAATCGCAATCCACCAGGTGAACCTGGAGCTGCTCCAGCAGATCGCCGAGGAAGTCGGAATTCGGATTCGGGGGGATCGTCATGCCGGCGGCACCTCGCCCTTCGTTCGAAAGTAGTTAATCTGGTCCCCATACAAGCTAATTCTCTGCCTATAGCGTACCACAAATCATTGCTAGACTTGGGGTATATCTTGAGGTATGGGAGCGTGTACACACATGAGCGGATCGTCTGGCGCATCGTCTATCGAGCAAAGAACCGAACGAACAAGAGGGTTCCTCCGGGATCGCTTCGGCATGTTTATCCATTGGGGGCTCTACGCGATTCCCGCGCGCGGCGAATGGGTCCGCAGCGTGGAGCGCATCAGCGCCTGGGACTATCAGCCGTACTTCGAAGAGTTCAACCCCGAGAGGTACGACCCGAAGGAATGGGCGAAGACGGCCAAGGCGGCGGGGATGAAGTACGCGGTGCTCACGGCGAAGCATCACGACGGCTTCTGTCTGTTCGACAGCGAACTGACGGACTACAAGTCGACGAACACGAAGTGCGGGCGCGACCTCGTGCGCGAGTTCCTTGAGGCGTTCCGGGCGGAGGGGCTCAAGGTCGGCCTGTACTATTCGCTGCTGGACTGGCACCATCCGGACTATCCCGGATACGGCGATCGGCATCATCCGATGCGCGACGACGAGGCCTATAAGCGCGATCCTGCGCGGTTCGACGTCTACCTCGACTATATGCACGGGCAGGTGCGCGAGCTGCTGACGAATTACGGCAAGCTCGACATCATGTGGTTCGACTTCTCGTACGAGGAGCTTACGGGGGAGGCGTGGCGGGCAACCGAGCTGATGGAAACGCTTCGTTCGCTCCAGCCGCACATCATTGTGGACAATCGGCTTGAAGGAGGGGGCGAAGGCGGCGGCTCCATCTACACAAGCGATCCGACCGTCTATTCGGGAGACTTCGCCTCGCCGGAGCAGATCATTCCGCCAAGCGGGGTGACGGATGAGGACGGGCAGTCGATTCCTTGGGAAGCTTGCATTACGCTGAACAACAACTGGGGGTACTGCGCATCCGACCGCGCGTACAAGTCGGCCAAGACGGTCATTCGCAAGCTGGTGGAATGCGTCAGCAAGAACGGCAACCTGCTGCTGAACGTCGGCCCGGACGCGAAGGGAGAGATTCCGCGCGAGTCGCTGGACGTGCTCGCGGAGGTGGGCGAATGGATGCGCCGCAACGGCGACAGCATCTACGGCTGCGGCGAGGCGGGGCTGCCGAAGCCGGAGTGGGGGCGCTACACGCGAAGCGGCGACAAGCTGTACGCGCATCTGCTCGAGGAGAGCGTGGGGCCGATCAACCTCGCGGGCCTGGCGGGGCGGGTGAAGCGGGCGAGGCTGCTGGCGGACGGCTCGGAGCTGATTCTGTCGCGACCGTGGAACGTCGGACTGTTCGAGAAGGACGCGTTCGTCAGCTTCGCGAAGCCGGAGCACTTCACGTATCCGCTGCCGGACGAGCGGGATACGGTCATCGAGCTTACGTTGGACGAGGAATAAAATACAACTCCATGCGGCGCCGCGGAATCGACTCTTCCGCGGCGTTGCTGTTATGATGAAGGAGGCAGGGATCGTACAAGGTGGTGGGGGAATGGGGATGAGGTGGATTTTCTACGGGGGGCTGTCGCTCGTCGTCTTGCTGGACCAGGCCGCCAAGCTGTGGGTTCGCCTGCACCTGGAGGTGGGGGAGTCGCTTCCCGTCCGGGACGGCTTCCAACTGACGTACTTCCGCAACTCCGGCGCCATGGGCAGCAGCTTCGAGGGATACGGACGCTGGTTCGTGCTTCCCGCGCTGCTCGTCGCCGTCTGGGCGGTGTATTCGCTGCACAAGGGGATGATGAGAGGAGTGCTGATGAAGCTCGGGGCGGCGCTGTTCGTCGGCGGGGCGATCGGGAATGCGATCGACCGCATCGCCTTCGGCTGGGTGACGGACTTCCTCGACTTCGGCCGGGGCATCTCCAACCTTGCGGATCATGCAATTACGGCCGGGCTGGCGCTTATTCTGGTGCAGGAGCTCGTGATCGGACCGCTGCGCAGAAAATACGGAAAGCCGTGCTACTGAGGCACGGCTTCTTCGTTGTGTCGGATCGGATCTCCCGCTCAGACCGGCTCCCGGTAATCCTCGACGATAATCTCGAGCCGGCCCGTCTCGGGGTCCATGACGCAGCCGTGCACGGGCACCGCCTTCGGGAACAGCGGGTGCTTGCGGATCATCCGCACGCTGTGCATGACGCCGTCCTCGGCCCGCTCGAAGCCGCGCAGGAACTTCTCCATCCGGATGCCGGAATGCTCCAGCGTCTCGATGACGAGAGGATCGATGCCATGGGCGATGAACTGTTCCACCATCTGCTCCGGATCGATCTCGGTCATGCCGCAGCCGTGGTGCCCGATCACGACGACCTCCTGCGCTCCCAGCTCGTAGACCGCGACCAGAACGCTTCGCATCGCGCTCCCGAACGGCTGGGTCAGAATCGCGCCCGCGTTCTTGATGAACTTGGCGTCGCCGTTCTTCAGGCCGAGCGCCTTGGGCAGCAGCTCGACAAGTCTCGTATCCATGCAGGTCAGGATCACGACCTTCTTGTCCGGGTACTTGTCCGTCAAGTACGCCTCGTACTGCTTCTCCTCGACAAAATGACGATTATACTCCGTCAGGCTTGTCAGAATGGACATGTCGCTCTCCTCCTTGTTCACTTTAAGGTGAATTCATTGTCGCATGAGAGGCGAGCTCTGTCCATCGGGCGGATTGGGGGGGAGGCTATTGCCCGGAAGAGGACAGGGCGGTCCGCTTCTTGCGGAGGCGATAGAGCACGACGGCCAGGACGACAGCGAAGATGGCGAGCAGCAGGTAGAGGCGGCTGTGCGATGCGGCCGACAGCAGGCTGAAGGAGACGGAGGACAGCACCAGGCCGTAGATCAGGTTGCCGATCGTCGTCGCCAGAACGAAGTGCGACGTTCGAATCGAGCTCAGCCCCGATGCGATGTTGATCAGATTCGTCGGCATAAACGGAAGGATGCGCCCCGACAGCACGAACACGAAGCCGCTTCGCTCGATTTTCTCCCGGAATTGCTGCATCTTGGAGTGGACGAACACATCGTGGAACAGGTGGCGGATCGAGAGGAAGACGAGCGTGCTGCCGACGACGCTGCACAGGCAGCCGTACAGGTAGCCGGTCCAGAACCCGAACAGCGCGATATTCGCCGTAATGACCAGGATCAGCGGGATGAAGGTGAAGATGTTCTGCAGCGTCATGATGACGAGCATGATCAAGAGCAGCAGCGCGAGATTGTCGTGTGCCAGCGACCGGATCGTGTCCGGGGATATGTCCGCAACGGTCAGGCCGCTGCTCCGCAGGGCGAGGAACAGGCAGAGCAGGAAGACGAGATACCCGGCCGCGCGAATGAGCAGTTTGCGTTTATTCATGACGTACGTACTCCTTTTGGCGTGTCCGAACTGTTCTCTTTATTATAAGGGATTTTGGGAGCGGGGAGTGCTTAAGATTACATTTAGGGGCGGGTGGGGGCTATGCGGTGACAGGAGCGGACAGGGCTGTCTGGTGACTAACAGACGGTTATCTAGAGAATAGCCGGTCAATATCCGATGGACTGCCCTGTGGTTACTCTGAGCACAATCTGAGCCCATTCGCTCCCACTCTGAACGCCTCTAAGCTGATACTAACCGCTCTTAAACCGATACTAACCGACGTAAGCCGATACTAACCGCCCCTAAGCCCGCCCTGTGATGCAAAATTACGTCTGTTTATGCCCGAAGGGGCGGGTTGAGTGCGATGAGATGCAAAAGTAACGTGTGGTGCAGATGGGCAGGAGGTGGCGCCGCGCTTTGTTTTGCGTTTGTTGCCGGCGATAGGATAAGCTGAGAGCAACCAGATATTCGTGCGGAGGGACAGGTTATCATGCAAATTCAGATCGTGTGCGTGGGGAAGCTGAAGGAGAAGTACTGGACGGACGGGGTGGCGGAGTATGGGAAAAGGCTGAGCGCCTACGCCAAGCTCGACATCCGCGAGCTGCCTGACGAGAAGACGCCGGACTCGATGAGCCCGGCGGAGGAGGAGCAGGTGCGCGTCCGCGAAGGCGAGCGCATCCTGGCCGCGCTGCGGGACGGCGCACACGTCGTGGCGCTCGCCATCGACGGCGAGACCTGGTCGAGCGAGCAGCTCGCCGCCCACCTGGACAAGCAGGCCGTCTACGGCGGCGGCTCCGTCAGCTTCGTCATCGGCGGCTCGCTCGGCCTATCGCCGGCCGTACTCAAGCGCGCCGACAAGAAGCTGTCGTTCGGGCGGATGACGTATCCCCACCAGATGATGCGGGTCATGCTGGTGGAGCAGATTTATAGGGCGTTTAGGATTGTTCGGGGGGAACCGTATCATAAGTAGGGCGAAATTTGCGGCTTCTCGTAGATCGATATCAACATTTTTTGAATCGAATGGAAATTTCTGATACTATAAAGTTGGCATTTAATTGCAGTATTTATCTTACGTCGTGGGAGAATAAAAATGAAGTTAGGAATGAAAGTGTTCTTTGGAATTGTTGTGGTAATTGCCATTCTTGCTTTAGCTGCTGGTATTGGGAGCCCATTTTACATCCAGTCGGAATACCTGGGCGATGGTGCCTATCCAACGCATAAAGATTTAGGACCAATTGGGGATTGGCTTGGTGGATCGTCGACTCCGTTTTTTACAGTCGCGAGCTTTTTTATTTTGGTTGCGGCACTCATTGCGCAAATGGCTGAGCTTAGAGCGACGAGAGAAGAATTCGCGCAGCAGAACAAGGAGTTTAAAGAACAAAACCAGTTGATGAGCATCCAGCGGTTTGAAAGCACCTTCTTTCAAATGGTGTCTTTGCATCATCAGATTGTGAACTCCATTGAAGATGTGAGAGAGACAAGAGGATACGGATCTGCGCTTTATGTACAAAGTGCACCGGATTCCATTTCTTCCGTGGTCATAAGAGGCAGACAGGTATTGGCGGATTGGGGTAGCGAACGAAAGTGTTTTTTCGCTAAGTTACAGTTATCTGAACAAGAATTAAGAGATGACTTTGAGGACTTCTACAACAAGAAAGAGTCAAATTTAGGACATTATTTCCGTAATCTGTTCCATATTGTTGAGTTCATCGATAAAAGCTCAGAGCTCACCGTTTACGATGATAAAGGGGAACCGGATACAGATAAGACAATGGAGCAAAGACGCAAATACATTCGAATTATTAGAGCGCAGCTATCGACAACGGAAATGATATTGCTATTCTATAATTCTTTAACGACGTATGGAACAGCTTTTCATGATTTGATTGTCAAATATAGGCTGCTGAATAATCTGCGCAAAGAGTTATTGCCGGTAGCGATGCGCCCTGTTTTTATTGCCATGAAGCAGAACTGAATAAAGCTATCTCAAATGATAATTGTAAGCATATGACCGAAGTTGGGGGCTTTTCCGGACAAAGGAAAAGCCCCTTCTGCTTGTTGTTCAGCAGAAGCGGCCACGCTTAAAAAATGCTTCTCAGTCTCCTCGTTGAAGGCGAGCTCGACACTGCCGACGCGCTTTCTGTCGTCCAGCGTGATCCGCTTCACGATCAGGTGCAGCAGGGTCTTACGCTGCGGGAATGGCGAACGGCGGAGCAGGGTGTCGAGCCGGCCCACCAGGGAGCGCACGAGCTCGTAGGAGACGGGCTCGGCATGGTCGTCCTGGAGCTCCAGTTGCAGCTTCGACCGGCGGGTGAGCTCGACGTCGAGCTCCCGATTCAGGTCGTTTAGGCGTCCCGCGAACAGGTCTCGGTCGATCTCGTCCATCTCGTACAGCCCGAGGTACTTGCGCTTCTTCTCCTCCAGTTTGTCGATCCGGGCCTGAACCGCCGCCAACTCGTCGCAGAGGGGCTTGATCCGGCCCGAGCGCCGCTCGTTGACACTCTGGACGACTTTCTTGAGAATGTCGGGCTGCGTGACCGCCTGCCGGATGCGCTCCGTGACAGACTTCTCAGCCTCGTCCTTGCGGACGCTGTTGGCGTGGCAGACCGCGCTGCCCTGGCTTCGGAATCGCCCGCAGGAGTAGTACATGCGAACAATTTTTGCATTGTCCTTCTTCCTCCGGTTCACCGTTCGGCTCGCGGTCATCGCCGCGCCACACTCGGGGCAGCGGATGAGCCCGGTCAGCAGGTACTCGCCCTCGAAGCGTTTCTTTGGCAAAACGCATTTTTGCCGCCGCAGCAACTGAACCTTATCCCAGAGTGGCTCCGACACGATCGCCGGGTGATGCCCGTCAACGAGGATCATCTCGGAGGACTTGCCCCTGCGCCGCTTCTCGGCCCAATTCTCGTATTGGTTGTAACGAATTCGCCCTATAAACATGGGGTTGTCCAGCAAGTCCCGGACGGCTGTCGTCGAGAACGACTTCCTTTCTTTGGTTCTGTGCCCCTTGTGATTCAAGGCGTTGGCGATAGCTTTAAGTCCGTGGCCGAGAGCGTATTGCTCGAAAACATACCTGACGATAGAGGCCTCTTCCTCGACGACGACAACCTTGGAGTCCCGGTCGCGGATTCCGTCCTCGCGGGAGACCACCTTGTAGCCGAGCGGAACCTTCCCGTTGTGCTTGCCCGTTCGTGCCCGTTGCTTGTGGCCCATTCGGACGTTGTCGACAATCGTATTGCGCTCAAGCTCACCGACGGCTCCCATCATTTGCAGGGCAAATTTGCCCATCGGTGTGCTGGTGTCAAAGTTTTCGGAGAAGGAACGGAACACGATGTTGCACTTCTCCAGAAGCTCGACGATGTGAAGCAAATCAATGGTTTTGCGAGCCATGCGGTTGAATTTCCACACGATGACTTCGGTGAACTTTTTCTCCTTGGCATCGCTAAGCAGTCGTTGAAGTTCGTAACGCCCCTTAATGCTTTTGCCGCTTACGCCTCGGTCGACATATTCGTAAGCCACCTCCTTGTTGTAGAGCTTGCAGTAGTTGCGAAGGGTTTCGAGCTGCGCGTCGATTGAGTAGCCGTGCAAGGCTTGCTCCTCGGTGCTGACCCGAACGTAGATGGCCACTTTTTCAATGATACTCATGCTTGCTGACTCTCCTTTGCTGATTTGAACTGTAATTCCAGGCCGTGCAAGGCTGCGGTGCCGTAGATGGTTGCTTCGGCGATGTTCCGATTCGCGGGGATGGCGATGCGGTCGATCAGGCTTTGGAAAAGCCGCTTTTTCTGGGGGCCTGAGGCCGACCGCAACAGCGGGCGAAACCGCTCCAACGCATCCCGGATGCTTGTCTCGGAATGGTGCGGGTCCGATTGCTTCTCGACCGTTCGTGCGGTTTGTCGGCGCTCATCCTCAAGCAGCACGGCTTCTTCACGGACGGAATCCATCCTTGCCTTGAATTCTGCAGAATCAAGCTGCCCGTCTTCGAACATCTCGTAGCAGTGCAGGCGGCTTTTTTTCAGGAAGGCCAGGCGGTTGTCAATCTCCTTGAGCCGCTGTCGAGATGGAAGCAGCCGTTGTTCCCGTTTTCGGTTGATCTCGGCAATCAGTTGCTCGGCCACATGGGGTCGAAGTAGGACATCGCGCAGTCGCTCTTCAACCCAATCTTCTGCAGCATCCGCTCGGATGTTATGGGGTCGACAGGCGAAGCCGCCGCCGGAGTTGTAGCGACCGCAAACGTAATAAAAAGACAGGGCGGAAGTGCCGTCCCGCCGTCTGCGCCGGACATGGCCGGGGACCATGCCGCTGCCGCAAGCCGGACACTTCAGCAGACCGGCCAGCGGAAAGGAGCGGGAGACCGCTTTGGCAACCGGTCGGGAACGCTGCTGCAAGCGCTCTTGGACGCGATCCCACAGCGACTGAGGCACGATCGGCGGCTGAGAGCCTTTCACGAGGACGCGCGTGTTGGCTTCGTCCGAGTAAGTGATGATCCCGATATAGTTTACATTGCTCAGAATCCCTCGCACGGAGACACTGCAGAACATTTTCCCCCGCTTGGTTTGAACTCCGGCACCGTTAAGCCGATTGGCGATGGCCTTCAATCCCAGGCCGGACGCGTACCATTCAAACATGGCTTGAACAACCTCTGCTTCTTCGGGCACGATCTCGGCAAAGGATTGCTTGCTGTTCAGCGGATTGACGATCCAGCGGTAGCCGAGAACCTGATTGCCGCTGTTCCACCCACCAAGCCGATTCCGCTTCTGCATGCCGTGACGGGTATTTTGTATGATCTGCTCCCGCTCATACTCGGCCACGGAGCCCGCCATCTGGAGGTAGAACTTCCCCGCTGGCGTGTCGGTCTGAAAGTTCTCCGTCAAGCTGTGGAAGGAGATGCCGTTGCGATCAAGCCGTTCGATGATGTGCAGGAGATCGACAAGCTTGCGCGACAAGCGGTTCAGTCGCAGGCACAGTACAACCTGAAAGCGGCCTTTGTCGGCATCGTGCAGAAGCTTGCGCAGGGCCGGACGCCCGTCAATCGACTTGCCCGACAACCCGGCATCGACATAAACGTCGTAAATGTCCATGTGGGCACTCGTGCAGTAGCGGGTCAATTCATTGCGCTGCGCCTCAAGACTGAAGCCTTCGACTTGCTCCTCGGAGGATACCCGGATGTAGAGCGCGCCAGTGCGACGCTGTTCGGGGAGCAAGATTACATCTCCGCGGAAGAACTATCGACAGCATCGTTCAGAGCGGCTTCAAAGGATGCAAGTGCTCCCAAAATCTTAATTGAGAAAAGATCAATTGGCTTTCTGAAGTCCATGTTTGATCCGGGGCTGTTCAGAGAAACATTACTTGCTTGCAAATCTTCAACAATGTGTAGGAGATCAATTGTCTTCCGTGAAATATGTTTAAGCTGAGGCGTCATCACTTCATTGAAAAGTCCGTTCTTGGCGTCGTCCAACAAGCGGTTCAAGGAAGGACGGCTCATGTCATTGCCACTGTATCCATGATCGACGTAGATGTGAACCAGCTTCTTGCCTTGCTTCAGGCATTCTTCGGTCAATAATTGAATGTCCGAAGCCATTCGGTCTTGACCGTGGAAGTTGCTGCGGATGTAGAAAGCGACTTTGGTTGTTGGGTTCATTTTGTATGGTCCTCCAATTGGTTGTGGTTTTGACAGGGGGATAAGCGGCTTAAGCGACTGCGCGAATCCGGAATTCCGTGGTACCCAGCAGCTCGCAGGTCATTTCCCAATCGAGTTGTTCCTGCTGCTCCTCCTCCATGATGGCAAGAGTGGCGGCGCGAAGCTCCGGGGAAGCCTGTTTCTCCAGGTATTTGAATATCATATCGCTCAAAATGTCGAGCACGAGCTGAAGTTCTGATTCACGTTCGGCGAGATTCGGGGTATCGATCATCCTCAACGCCTCCCTTGCCGTTGCCAGGGCGGAAGACGGCGTTGGGATTTGGCCCAGCTCTCCGCTTTGGTTTTGGGAGGCTTGACCAGTTCGGAGGAAAAACGGGCATAGAAGATAAGAGCAGGCTTGCCGGATGGCTTATTCATGGGATCATTTCTTCCCCTTCTTTTTGGATTTTCGGTACTCGATAAACTCCAGTAAAAGCTGGGTGGCAGCGACAACAAACGAGACAATCGCTTTTTTCATTCCACGATCACCTACATCAAACCCCGTTCCTTCAGGCTGACGAAGTTGCCGTCGCCCAGCACGAGATGATCCAGCAGCTCGATCCCGAGCAGGGTGCCGCTGTCCCGCAGACGCTCGGTCAGTTCAATGTCCTCCGGGCTCGGCTGAGGCTCACCGGAAGGGTGGTTGTGGCAGGCGATGATAGAGGCGGAGTTCGCCAGAATGGCCAGCTTGAACGTTTCGCGTGGATGAACCAGTGAAGCGTTTAGGCTGCCGCTCGACACTTGATGCAAAGCTGTCGGCTCGTTTTTGGTGTTCAAGCAAAGGATGCAGAACGTCTCCCGGTCGCAGTCGCCGATGAATTGGCGGAAGATTTCGGCAGCCTGGCGCGGAGAATGGATCTTCCGTTGCGGATAAAGAATGGAAGGTCGTTCGCGTACCATGCGCAAGGAAAGGAATTCAATTTTTTTGGCGGCATTCGCTCTCATCTTCCCGCACCTCCAATATCCATGCGCTCATTCAACCAGGCTTCTGTACGTTCGTCCAAAAGCTCGGACGGAATCACGTACTGGACGATAAAATCGGAATCAAACAGCACCCCGACCCGGTACACGGCCAGATCGGCCAACGGTATGCGTTCGAAATACTCCAGCCCGTAGGGAGCTTCCTTCAGTAGCAGTAAAATCGAATCACCGGGTTCGCAAAGATAAACTGGGTCCGATAGAAAGTGTTCCTCCGGCTCCCCAGCCTCGATGGATTCGGCAATCAGGCTGCGGATGTACGTCACAAGAGAGGAGGGAAATCCCGCCTGCTCCAAAGCTGCAATTCGGGAATGGGTTGAAACAATAATCATGATTTTGGCCCCTTTCATCGGTTCTCAAATGGATCAAAATCATAATATAAGTTCCAAAACCGTCTGCTTCCGGTTCGCCACATCTCGGTCCCTGCCCTGTCCGATCCACACCGAGTCAGGGGGGGGGGGCTCCCCCTTTGTCCCTTTCTTTGGGGGAGGGTTGCGCCCTTCTTTTCCAGACAAGTTGTTGTTGTTTTTTCGGGGGGCTAAGGGGGACAAGCGTCTGCAAGCCTTGCCCCGCCTGGCTTCCGGTCGTCCCCCAGTGAAGGGAACACGGGGGGAGGAGGGGGCTACAGAACGTCGAACGGGTTCCCGTTCCCGCCTGGGGCAGAGGTGCTCGCCGCCGACTCTCTCCTGACGCTCTCCCGGCTCGGATGGTCGTCCCCTTTTTCCACGAGAAACTCGCGTTTGATCCAGACGGTCGTCACTCGCTGGCCGTCGATGCTTTTGCGCCGTCGCCGTTTCGTCTTCTCCTTGCCGTTCTCCGTCGAGATCTCCGGGATCAGGCAGCCCGCCTCCTCAAGCTGCTTCCAGAGGGACTCCTGCTTGAGCGGGATCTGCTCACCCTGCCGGGACAGGAAGGAGCCGACCTTGTTGTACAGAATGTCCGGCAGAAAGTAAAAATGTTCGGCATCCGACCAGCCGACATGGCTGTCGGAAGTCCAGCGGTATGATGTCAAGCCCCTGATTCATGAGAATTGGAAATTTTTTTGGCCATGAGGCGGATGAGTCAAGAAAAAGGGCACATCAAATCAAACCCAGTCGAAAATCGAGTTATCTACCA
>NZ_SSOB01000043.1 GCF_004801405.1 Cohnella fermenti | reverse complement strand
GTCTGCTCCATTTGCGCTCACTCCTCTGTCCGTCATAACTTCTTTCTACTTTGTCGGCTGTTGAAAGGTCAATTGTTACAGCTGAGCTAAATATTCCGTTAGGGGGTACCTAAGTAGTAACGAAAAACCGCATACAATTGCCACCCAACTACCTCGCACAGCCACTTCTATGCGAAAAACCGCATACAATCGCCGTATAACCCTTTGCGCAATCGCCTGAGATCCCACGCACACCGCAAACGCAAAATACGGCGCTCGACTAACCGAGCACCGTACCCGGGGCAAGCCTCGCCCCCCGCGCGAAGTCCGCGGCCGGCAACGCCTTCTTGCCCGCCGGCTGCACCTCAGTCAACACGATACTTCCGTCTCCGGTCCGTACGCGAATGCCGAACGCCCCCGTCTCGAGCACGGAGCCCGGCGCAGCATCCCGCCACGATGCGGACAGCTTGAGATCCGCTTCCTCCGGCACGCGGCAGCCCCACACCTTGAACACTTCTCCGCCCAGCGTCGTGAAGCCTCCGGCCATCGGATACAAGCCGCGAATCCGGTTAAACAGCGCACGCGAAGGCTGCTCCCAACGGAGCCGCTCGTCGTCGCGGGTCAGGTTGGGCGCGAACGTCGCACGCGCCTCGTCCTGCCGCTCGCGCGGAGCCGTTCCCGCTTCGAGGCCGGGAAGCCACTCGAGCAGCAGCTTCGCTCCGGCGAGGCTCAGCTTCTCGAACATCGTGCCGGACGTGTCCGCGTCGTCAATCGCGACCTCGACGCGGTCGATCATGTCCCCCGTGTCCAGACCGGCGGCCATGAACATGAGGGTGACGCCCGTCACGCTCTCTCCGTTGATGATCGAACGCTGGATCGGAGCTCCGCCCCGGTAGCGGGGCAGCAGCGAACCGTGTACGTTCACGCAGCCCAATCTCGGCGTCTCGAGCACGGCCTTAGGCAGAATCTGGCCGTACGCGGCCGTTACGATCAGGTCGGGACGAAGCGCAGCGACCGCTTCCGCCGCCTCCGGAGCCCTCATCCGCTCGGGCTGAAGCACCGGAATTCCCCGCTCCTGCGCAACGGCCTTCACCGGCGGAGGCGTGAGCTCCCGCTTCCGTCCCTTCGGCCGATCCGGCTGCGTCACGACGCCGACGACGTCATAGCCGTTGTCGAGCAGCGCGATAAGCGAAGGCACGGCGAAGGCCGGCGTTCCCATGAATACGATTCTCATCTTATTCCTCGCTTTGCTCGGGAACTGCCTTGCGCTCGTACACCGACTCCGCCAGGTCGATGAACAGCACGCCGTTCAGATGGTCGACCTCGTGCTGGAACGCCCGGGCGAGCAGCTCCGAGCCGCTATATTCGACGGGATTGCCGTGGCGATCCTGCCCCCGAATCGTCACGCGCAGCGCGCGGCGAACGTCGCCTTGGAGCCCCGGAATGCTGAGGCAGCCTTCCGGTCCTAATTGCTCGCCTTCCTTCGAGACGATCTCCGGATTGACAAGCTCGATCAGCCCGTGCTCTTCGTCCGCGTCGACAACGATGACCCGCTTCGAGATTCCGACCTGCGGCGCGGCGAGTCCGACGCCGTCCGCGTCGTACATCGTCTCCGCCATATCGTCGAGCAGCTTGTGCAGGTTGGAGTTGAATTTCGTTACGGTATTGGCCGGCTCGCGCAGAACATCGTCCGGATGCTTCACAATAAGACGAATGGACATGCAATCATCATTCCTTTATTAAGATATACGTTAAGTAGCGAACTATAGCATCATCTGAGGATCGACGTCTACGCCAACGGTCGCTCCCGAGCGCTTGATCGTCTCGGCCAGCTCCCGCAATGCGTCCGCCGTCCAGCCGACCGCGTCGACTTCTCCCCGATATTTTACCATACATTGATACCGGTAGCGATCCTTCAGCCTCGGAATCGGCGACGGAACCGGCCCGAGCACCTCCAGCGACGCTCCCGTGCCGCTGGCCACCGTCTGCCGCACGCCTTCGGAAGCCGCCCGCGCGCGAAGCTTCGAGGCGATCGACTCGCCGAGCGTATGAAGCAGCGGAACCTGCTCATGCGAGAGAGTGATCGTGATCAGCCTGCCGAACGGGGGGTACCCGAGCACCCGGCGATGCCGCAATTCCTGCTCGGTGAAGGCGGCATAGTCGTGGCCCTGCACGGCGGCGATGCACGGATGCTCCGGCTCGTAAGTCTGGATGATGACTTCCCCCGGAAGCTCGTGGCGGCCGGCCCGGCCCGCAACCTGCGTCAGCAACTGGAACGTTCTCTCCGGAGAGCGGAAGTCCGGCAGCTTCAGCGCCGAATCCGCAGCGAGCACTCCGACAAGCGTCACTAGCGGAAAATCAAGCCCTTTGGCCACCATCTGGGTGCCTAGCAGCACGTCCGCCTTCCGGTCGCGGAACTGGGAGAGCCACTTCTCGTGCGATCCCTTCTCCGTTGTCGTATCGACATCCATGCGGATGACCCGGATGCCGGGGAACGTGTTCGCCAGCGCTTCTTCCACCTTCTGCGTTCCCGTTCCGAAGAAGCGGATATGCGGGCTCTGGCAAGAAGGGCACGCCTCCGGCTCGCGCTCGGCGTAGCCGCAGTAATGACAGCGCAGGTTGTTCGATCCGCGGTGGTACGTAAGCGCGATGTCGCAATGCGGACAGGATGCCGTATAGCCGCACGAGCGGCACATCACGAAGGTGGAATACCCTCTGCGGTTGAGCAGCAGAACAATCTGCTCCTGCCGCCCGAGCCGATCTTCGATCCCTTGGGACAGGGCTCTGCTGAACATCGCCCGGTTGCCCAGCCGCAGTTCCTCGCGCATGTCGACAAGGCTCACCTTCGGCAGCGGCCGCGCCGCCACCCGCTCCGGCAGCGGCACATAGACCGGCGTCCAGGAGCGGCCGGCGGCGGCATCCCGGTCGCCCGGCAGGACGGCGGCCGAATACGTCTCGAGCGACGGCGTCGCCGAGCCGAGGACGACGGCGGCCCCGTGCAGGCGCGCCCGCTCCGCCGCGACGTCCCGCGCGTGGTACTTCGGGCTCTCCTCCTGCTTGTAGGTCGTCTCGTGCTCCTCGTCGATCACGATCAGCCCGATTCGCGCGAACGGGGCGAAGATCGCCGAGCGGGCTCCGACGACGACCTGTGCGCGGCCTTCCCGGATTTTGCGCCATTCGTCGTATCGCTCCCCGTTCGAGAGGCGGCTGTGCATGACGGCGACCCGTTCGCCGAAGCGGCCCTTGAACCGCTCGACCATCTGCGGCGTAAGCGCGATCTCCGGCACGAGCACGATCGCTTCCTTCCCGAGCGTAAGACTCGTCTGGATCGCCTGCAGGTAGATCTCCGTCTTGCCGCTTCCCGTCACGCCGTGCAGCAGGAACACCTCGCTGCGCTCCTCGCGGATGGCGGCCGCGATCGGCTCGTAGGCGCTTCGCTGCGCGGGGGTCAGCTCCATCGGCTTCGTCGGCGCGAACGAACGGCCCGCATAGGGATCGCGGTCCTCCTCGACGGGGCGGATGTCCACCCAGCCCTTGTCCCCGAGCGCCTTGACCGTGCCGATCGTTGTCTTGACCGCCTCGGCGAGCTGCTGCTGCGGGATCGGCTCGGGGCGGGCGATCAGGAATTCGAGCGCTTCGCGCTGCTTCGGCGCCCGCTTCCCGAGTTCCGCAATGGCGGCGCGCATCGCCTCCTCCGATCGCGGAAACACCGTGAGCACGGTGCGGACGGACAGCCGATCCTCGACCTTCTGCGACTCGGTCAGCTCGCCGCTTCGCAGCATCCGTTTGATCGTGTCCGCCTCCTGGGGATAGTGCTCCAGCAGATAGCTCAGCTTCACCGGCGCCCCTCGTTCCAGAAGCGCCCGGAAGCCGGCGTCGACCAGCAGCAGCTCGGAAGGCCACGTCCGGCCGTGAGGCAGAGAGATGTACTTCTCCGCCTTGCCCTTAAGCGCGGACGGAAGCATGGCTTGAAGCGCGACCGTCAGCGGGCATACCCATCGCCTGCTCATCCACTCGCCCAACTCGACCAATTCCGCCGACAAGGGAGGCAAGGCATCGAGCACGTCGATCAGCTCCTTCAGCCTCCGCCCTCCCGCAGGTCCCGCTTCCGGTTCGTCGGGCAGCCCGACGACGATGCCCTGCAGCGTCCGGTTGCCGAACGGGACGGCAACCCGGCTGCCGACCTCCGTCCAGCCGCGCAGACGCTCCGGGATCGAATAATCGAACGGCCGATCGGTGTCCCGGCTCGGCACGTCGACGATGACGCGGGCTACGCTCATAGCGGAGCCGCTCCTTCGTCCCGCTCCCGAGCCCGAACCCCGTCTTGATCCTGGTTCCGATCCCCGTCCGCGCTCCAACCCGCCCGCTGCGCGATCAACTGCCACAGCCGTTCCGCGACAAGGCGCTTCGATTGCTGCTCCAGAGAGAGGACAAGCCCTTCCTTCCCATAGACCTGCACGATGTTCGTGTCGGAGCCGAACCCCGCCCCTTGCGCCGACACATCGTTCGCGACGATCAGGTCGCAGCGCTTGCGCGCAAGCTTATCCAGCGCGTGGCGTTCGACATCCGTCGTCTCGGCCGCGAAGCCGACGACGAACGGCGCCCGCCGCGTCCCGAGCTTGTCGCTTGCCCGGCGCCAATCGCCGATCGCCTGCAGAATGTCCGGGGTGCGGACAAGCGTAAGCGTCATCGTCTCCGCGCCCTTCTTCATCTTATGCTCGTGCCGCTCCGCCGGACGATAGTCGGCCACCGCAGCCGCCTTGACGACGGCGTCGGCCTCCGGCAGACGCTCCATCACCGCGGCGAGCATCTCTTCCGCGGACGGCGCCTTGACGACGGTCACGCCGGACGGAGGCGGACCGTCGGTTCTCGCGCAGACGAGCGTCACGTCGGCCCCGAGCTCCCTCGCGGCTTCGGCGAGGGCGAACCCCATCTTCCCCGAGGAATCGTTCGTGATGTAGCGAACGGGATCGAGCCGCTCGATCGTCCCTCCGGCCGTGACGAGCACCTTCCGCCCGGCAAGAGGCTGCGGCCCCGCAGGCCCGCCGAGACGCTCCGGTCCGGTCAGCAAGCCGATGACGACCTGCACGATCTCGTCCGGCTCCGCCAGCCTCCCCTTGCCCACGTATCCGCAGGCCAGTTGGCCCGTCCCCGCTTCGACGAAGCGCACGCCGCGCGCGGCGAGCGTCTCCACATTCGCGACGACGGCGGGATGCTGGAGCATATGCACGTTCATCGCGGGAGCGACCAGCACCGGCGCGGTCGTCGCGAGCAGCGTCGTGCTCAGCATATCGTCCGCGATGCCGTGCGCCAGCTTGGCGATGATGTTCGCGGTCGCCGGCGCGACGACGACCAGGTCCGCCGCATCCGCCAGGTCGATATGCTGAACGACAGAGGCATCGTGCTCGTCGAACACGTCGGTCGCCACCGGATGGCGCGACAGCGTCTGCAGCGTCAGCGGCGCGATAAACTTCGTCGCCCCTTCGGTCATGACGACGCGCACGCTTGCCCCGAACGAGACGAGGCGGCTGCAGAGCGTTGCCGCCTTGTACGCCGCGATCCCGCCCGTGATGCCGAGCACGATCGTCTTGCCTTCCAGAATGTTGCCCATCCGTATTCCCCCCTCAACTGTTGCGCAGAGATGCACAGAGAAAAAAAACAACCGCGCGGGTTGTTCTCCTCTCGAACCTTATAGTTCTCTCGTGTGTTCGTTATGGAAGCTTGCGGGCGCTTCCCCGGCGTTCCTCGCGCCTAGCGCCTACTCCGTCTTGATAGCTTCGACGCTGACGTAGTCCTTGTAGATCTCCTCAAGCGCGACGCCGACAACCTTATGCGCTTTGGGATTCGGAAGCTGCGACAGCCGGCCTTCGCGAAGGCCTCTCGCCCGCTTGGAAGCCGCGACGACGAGCGTATACTTGCTGTCTACCTTGCGCACCAGTTCATCAATCGATGGATATAACATCTCTCATCTCTCCGATCCGTTATTGGCTGCCGTCAAGCTCTTCAGCTCATCGAACAGCTTATGCTGAATTCTCTCGCGCTTGCAATGCTCCGCCGTGATGATCGCCTGAATCCGGCTGCACGCCAGATCGATCTCGTCGTTGAACACCGCGTAGTCGTACTTGCTTAGCAGGTTCATCTCTTCGACGGCGACGGACAGGCGATGATCGATCTTGTCCTGCGTCTCCGTGCCTCGTCCGACGATGCGCGATTCGAGCTCGCCAAGCGACGGGGGCAGCAGGAAGACGAACACGCCCTCGGGGAACTTCTCCTTGACCTTGAGCGCCCCTTGGACTTCGATCTCTAGAATAATATCTTTGCCTTCGGACAGCGTCTTCTCGACGAACTCGCGAGGCGTCCCGTAATAATTGCCCACGTATTCCGCATGCTCAAGCAGGGCGTCGCGGGCGATCATGTCGAGGAATTGCTCCCTCGTCTTGAAGAAGTAGTTCACTCCGTCCGCTTCGCCGCTGCGAGGCGAGCGCGTGGTGGCGGATACGGAATAGACAAGCTCCGGCAGCTTGCGGCGGAGCGCCGCGCAGACCGTTCCCTTGCCGACTCCGGAAGGACCCGATAAGACAAACAATAACCCTCTGTTCATGGACTTCCCCGATTCATTCGTCATGTTCGTCGTCCTTGGTGGACAGACGGTGCGCGACCGTCTCCGGTTGGACGGCTGACAGGATTACGTGATCGCTGTCGGTGATAATTACGGCGCGAGTACGACGACCATAGGTAGCATCGATCAGCATGTGCCGGTCGCGGGCCTCTTGAATGATTCTCTTAATCGGCGCCGATTCCGGGCTTACGATGGATATGATGCGATTCGCTGACACGATGTTGCCGAAACCGATGTTGATCAGTTTGATCGCCATGCAACTTTTCCCTCCGGTCATTCCTCGCATGCATCCTCGGGGTTGCCGGACTAGGCAACAGTGTTGCCAAACGCCGCCCCTTGCATACTGCGGGAGTTGGATACAAATAGAGCAAACGGCCGATACGCAAGAGGCGCATGAGTCCGAGTTGCAAGCCATATTGATTCATTCTACTTGAAAAACGCGGGTCGGACAAGAGGTTGCGCACCGATAGATAGAAAGAGACGGGCCGGAGCGGCCCGCCTTCTTGCACGTAAGCATCCACTGATTGGGCGAGGCGGATCAGACAAGCCCCTTGAACACGATCTCGGCCGGTCCCGTCATGTAGACGTGGCCGTCAGCTTCGTTCCACTCGATGAACAGGTCGCCGCCCGCCAGCGAGATCGTCGCCGTGCGGTCGGTCAGCCCGTTCAGCACGGACGACACAAGCGTCGCGCACGCACCGGTTCCGCAGGCGAGCGTCGGGCCCGCGCCGCGCTCCCAGACGCGCATGTCCACCTGGCCGCGCGAATTCACCTTGGCGAATTCCACGTTGATCTTGCGCGGGAACAGCGGATGCGTCTCCAGCTTCGGCCCCCACTTCGCCAGGTCGAAGCCCACCGCATCGTCAACGTAGATGACCGCATGCGGATTGCCCATCGACACGGCCGTGAACGCGAATTCGCGGCCGTCGATCTCGACCTTGTGGCCGATGACCGGATTGGCGTCGACCGTCGTCGGCACGTCCAGCCCGTTTAAGATCGGCGCCCCCATGTCCACGCGCACAAGATTCGCCTTGCCGCCCTCGACCGTGAGCTGCAGCGGCTGCACGCCCGCGCCGATCGTCTCGATCGTGAGGTTCGTCTTGGCCGTCAGGCCATTGTCGTAGACGTACTTGGCCACGCAGCGGATCGCATTGCCGCATTGCTCCGCCTCCGAGCCGTCGGAATTGATGATTCTCATCTTGAAGTCCGCCTGCTCGGAAGGAAGGATGTAGACCAGCCCGTCCGCCCCGATGCCGAAGAAGCGATTGCACAGCTTCAGCGCCAGCTCCGACGCGTTCCCCGGCAGCTCCGTCTCCCCATCCACAATGATAAAGTCGTTGCCGAGACCGTTCATTTTCGTAAATTGCATCGATAAATCCTCCTCAAGCTCATCGCCCCTGGCGAGTTCCGCGTTATGCCTTCATGTCCACTATCTTATCGCAATCTCCGGCGATTGCGCATACAGCAAAACGGAACTTATTTGCACTTTTGCACAGTTGGGACGGAACTTGGATAGGATCTGCCGCCGCAGGAAACCTTACGACCAACTTCCAACATTCGCACGCTATAAGGAAAGGATGGGATACCGCATGGCCAAGGATGGAGCGGATCGGCCGCAGGACGAATCGAGGCGCAGGTTCCTCAAGTATACGGGCACGGCCGTGGGAGGCCTTGTCGTCGGCGGCGTGGTCGGGGGGCTTATCGGCTCGCAGGCGAAGAACGCGAAGGAAGAACCCGCCCCTTCTCCGTCGGGCAGCGCGCCGGCCGCTTCCAACGAACGGGACTACAACCAGGCGCTCATGTTCTTCAACCAGGAGCAGTTCCAGACGGCGGAGGCGGCGGCCGAACGGATCTTCCCCACGGACGACCTCGGTCCCGGAGCGAAGGATCTCGGAGCCGCGTTCTTCATCGATCACCAGATGGCCGGCATGTACGGCACGAACGCCCGGGACTACATGACGCCGCCGTTCCAGACGGCCGAAGCGTATCAGGGCTACCAGCTCGCCTTCAAGCGGCAGGAGCTCATGGCGCTCGGGCTTGACGCGCTTGACGAATACAGCCAGGACAAGCACCAGAGCGCCTTCGTGAAGCTGTCCGAGGACCTTCAGGATGAAGTGCTCTCCGCGTTCGAGGCGAACGAGGTCGAGCTGAAGGGAATTCCCGCGGCCACCTTCTTCACCATGCTGCGCAATCTGACGATTGAAGGCGTGTACGCCGATCCGCTGTACGGGGGCAACAAGAACATGACAGGGTGGAAAATGAAAAGTTATCCCGGCAACCAAATGAGCTACTACGACGCAATCGAGAAGGACGGCCTCGTCAAATACGAGCCGCAGAGCCTTCACGATCATCTGACCTCGTAACGGGAGGAATATGCGCATGGCTACGAATATGCCCAAGGCAACCGTCGCAATCGTCGGCATGGGGTGGGTCGGCGGCGTCATCGCCGCCGAATTGACCAAGGCGGGACATGACGTCGTCGGCTTCGAGCGCGGCAAGTCCCGCTCCACGGCGGACTATTACCACGTTCACGACGAGCTCCGCTACGCCAATCGCTACGAGCTGATGCAGGACTTGTCCAAGGAGACCGTCACCTATCGCAACAACGAGAAGATTACGGCGCTGCCGATGCGCACGTACGGCTCCTTCCTGCTCGGCAACGGCCTCGGCGGAGCCGGGGTTCACTGGAACGGGCAATACTTCCGCTTCCTGCCGTACGACTTCCAGATCAAGTCGAAGACCGTCGAGCGTTACGGAGCGGGCAAGATTCCCGAGGGGATGACGATTCAGGACTGGGGAATCACCTACGACGAGCTTGAGCCTTACTTCGTCAAGTTCGAGCAGATGGCCGGCATCTCCGGCGACCCGACGACGGTCGATCACGTCGGCAAGATGTCGCAGCCGTTCCCCATCGGGCCGATGAAGCAATCGCCCGCAGTCAAGCTGTTCCGCGACGCCGCGGCCAAGGCGGGCTTCCAAGCGTACACGATGCCCTCGGCCAACCTGGCGGACAATTACACGAACCCGGACGGCATCGAGCGCGCCGCCTGCCAGTATTGCGGGTACTGCGAACGCTTCGGCTGCGAATACGGGGCCAAGGCCGACCCGTGCGTAACCGTCCTCCCCGTCGCCCTGAATACGGGCAAGCTGGAGATCCGCACGTTCTCCAACGTGACGAAGATCGTCCACGACGGGAAGAAGGCGTCCGGCGTCCAGTACATTCACGTGCCGACCGGAGAGGAATACTTCCAGCCGGCGGACGTCGTCATTCTCGCCAGCTACGTGTTCAGCAATACGCGCCTGCTGCTGCTGTCGGACCTTGGCAAGAAGTACGACCCTGACAGCGGAACCGGCGTCATCGGCAAAAACTATTGCTACCAAGTGCTCGGAGCCGGAACGACGGCTTACTTCGACGACAAGGAATTCAGCACGTTTATGGGCGCAGGCGCGCTTGGCGCGACCGTGGACGAATTCAACGGCGACAACTTCGACCACTCGGAGCTCGGCTTCCTTCACGGAGCGAGCATCAGCCTCACGCAGACGGGCCTTCGGCCGATCGCCAACAACCCGACGCCTTCCGGAACGCCGTCCTGGGGCAAGGACTTCAAGGCGACGTCGATCAAGTACGCCAACCGCTCGCTCAGCGTAGGCGCGCAAGGGTCGAGTTTGCCGTTCCGCCATCACTATCTGGATCTCGATCCGACCTACAAGGACGCCCACGGCCTTCCGCTCATCCGGATGACGTTCGACTTCGAGGACCAGGACAAGAACCTTGTGAAGCACCTCGCCGCACAGACGAAAAAGATCGCAGACCAGATGGGAGCGACAAAGACGGAGACCCGGGACGCCATGACCACCTACAACATCACGCCGTACCAGTCCACCCACAATACCGGCGGCGTGCTGATGGGAGACGATCCTGCGACTTCCGCCGTCAACAATTACTTGCAGATGTGGGACGCGGACAACGTGTTCGTCTGCGGAGCGTCGGCGTTCGCGCACAACAGCGGCTACAACCCGACCGCGACCGTCGGCGCGCTCGCTTACCGAACCGCGGAAGGCGTCGGGAAGTATCTGGCCAAGGGAGGTTCCCTCGTGTGAGCGCCAAGGAGCTTGCCATCGACCCGAAGCTGATCGCCCACCTGACCGAGCTGCGCAAGCGGCTCATCTTCGTCGGAGCCTGGTTCCTCGGCGCCTTCTTCGTCGGGCTCTACGCCGCTCCCGGGACGCTTGCCTACATCAAGAATCACAGCGGCGGCATTCGGATCGAGTGGAGCGTGTTCTCGCTGTCCGACGGCCTTATGGTGTACATGAAGTGCGCCACGCTGATCGGCATCGCCCTGACGCTGCCGTTCGCCTGCTACCACCTGTGGGCGTTCGCCCGGCCGGGCTTGACGAAGGCGGAGGCGAAGGCCGCGCTGCTGTATGTTCCCGCCTCGTTCGCGCTGTTCGTCTCCGGCGTCTCGTTCGGTTACGCGGTCGGCTTGCCGATGATGATCCGGTTCATGATGAGGATCAACCGGGCCATCGGAGCGCAGGAGCTCTACGGCATCCGGCACTATGTCTCGTTCGCCCTGAGCTTCCTTCTGCCGATGGGCGCCGCCTTCGAGATGCCGCTGCTGCTGCTGTTCCTGACCCGGATCGGCCTCTTGACCCCAAGCTCGGTGAAGACGAGCCGCAAGTACGCTTATGTTGGCCTTGCCGTCGTCGGAGCCTGCATCTCTCCGCCCGACTTCATGTCGCACCTGTCGGTCACGGTGCCGCTCCTGCTGCTGTTCGAGATCGGGGCGTTCCTCTCCGTCCGCTCCTATCGCAGGCGCGAGAAGCTGGCCGTTCGTCCCGCTTGATCCTGACAAAGGAGGTGATCGGATGTTCAACAATATCGGCGTCTCGGGGCTGGTCATTATTTTCGCGATTGCGCTTATCGTGTTCGGCCCGGCGAAGCTCCCGCAGCTCGGCCGCGCCTTCGGCGACACGCTGCGCGAATTCCGCAATTCGACGAGAACGATTGTCGACGACCGGCAGGACGAGGAGACGCGCTAGATTGGGGCGCACCAGGCCGCGGGCGAACCGGACCGCAGATGCGCCGCAACGCGAAGAAGCCTTCCCGAGGCGGGGAGGCTTCTTCGCGTGCTTGCTGGGATCAGCGGACGACCGGGCGGGCGGAGGAAGCGCCGTACGAGACCCGGTTCGAGCGGCGGCGGCGGCGCGACGAGCCCCAGACGCTGCCGATCCCCATCGCGAACGTCGGAATGCCGGCGGCGACGAACACGAGCGCCCAGTCGCGGAGCGAGAGCGGAACGGTCTTGAAGATCGGCTGCAGCGGCTCCACGTACAGCACGGCGAGCAGCAGAAGCAGCGAGGACAGCACCGCCAGCACCAAGAACTTATTCTCGAAGAACCGCCGGTGGAAAATCGACCTGGAGCTGCGGCAGTCGAAGACGTGGATGAGTTGAGCGAGCACGAGAGTGGCGAAGGCGACGGTCTGGGCATGGACAAGGGTCGCCCCGTCTCCGGTCATGCCGCCGAGCGCAACCGCGAACGCGGCCAGCGTGCAGAGCCCGATCAGAATGCCGCGGCTGATGATCTTCCATCCGAGCCGGCGCGAGAAGATGCTCTCCTTCGCGGAACGGGGGGGATGACGCATCAGGTCGCTCTCGGCCTGATCGACGCCGAGCGCCATGGCCGGCAGCCCGTCGGTCACGAGGTTCACCCACAGAATCTGGATCGGAATAAGCGGCAGCGGCATCGCCAGCATCATCGCGATGAACATCGTCAGAATCTCCCCGACGTTCGAAGCGAGCAGATAACGGATGAACTTGCGGATGTTCTCGTAGATGCCGCGGCCTTCCTCGACGGCGCTGACGATCGAAGCGAAGTTGTCGTCGGCGAGCACGAATGCGGAGGCTTCCTTCGTGACGTCCGTGCCCGTGATGCCCATGGCGATGCCGATGTCTGCCGCCTTCACGGCCGGAGCGTCGTTGACGCCGTCCCCGGTCATCGCCACGACGTGTCCCTTGCGCTGCAGCGCCTGCACGATCCTCAGCTTATGCTCCGGGGATACCCGCGCGTAGACGAACACGTCGTCCGCGACCTTGTCGAGCTGCGCGTCGTCCATGACGGACAGCTCCGCGCCGCTGATCGCCCGGCCGTCCTTCGGCAGAATGCCGAGCTGCCGCGCGATCGCCTCCGCCGTCGTGCGGTGGTCGCCCGTGATCATAACCGTCTTGATGCCGGCCTGGCGCGTCTTGACGACGGCGTCGAACACCTCGCGGCGCGGCGGATCGATCATGCCCGCCAGCCCGACGAACACAAGCCCCTTCTCGGCTTGCTCATCCGACTCGCACGGCTCGACGGACTTCAGGTCGCGGTAAGCGAAGCCGAGCACGCGAAGGGCGTCTCCCGCCATCTCTTCGTTCGCCTGCAGCACCTTGCCGCGCAGCGTGCCGGTGAACGGGACGACATTGCCGTCCCACAGAATGTACGAGCAGCGCTCGATCAGGAGGTCGGGCGCGCCCTTCGTGCACAGGAGCCGCCCTCCCTGATGCGAGACGACGACCGACATGCGCTTGCGCTCCGCGTCGAACGGGAATTCCGCGACCCGCGAATAAAGCGAATCGATCGAGCGGCGAGAGACGCCCGACTTCGCCGCGAGCACAAGCAGCGCCCCTTCGGTCGGGTCGCCCTTCACGTCCCACCGGGAAGGAAGAACCTGCTCCTCTTCCTTCGCCGGCTTGCGGCGGCGCGGCTCGTCGGACGCTTGCTGCTCCTGCAGCTCGGCGTTGTTGCAGAGCGCCGCCACCTGCGTCAGCCGCTTGAGGGCGGAGTCTCCCTTGCCGTCCACCGGGCGGCCCTGCTCGAGAAATTGCCCGCTCGGCTCGTAGCCTTCGCCGCTCACCTCTACGGTGCGGCCGCCCATCCACAGCCTCGTGACGGTCATCTTGTTCTGCGTCAGCGTCCCCGTCTTGTCCGAGCAGATGACGGACGCGCAGCCGAGCGTCTCGACGGAAGGCAGCTTGCGCACGATGGCCCGGCGCTTGATCATCCGCTGGACGCCGAGGGCGAGAGCGATCGTGACGATGGCGGGAAGCCCTTCGGGAATGGCCGCCACCGCCAGACTCACCCCCGCGAGGAACATGCCGTAGAGCGGCTGACCGTGCAGAATCCCGGCGAGCACGACGACGACCGTGAGGGCGAGCGCCAATCCGATGAGAATTTTGCCCAATTGCTCCAGCCTCTTCTGAAGAGGGGTCTCCGCCTCCTCCGTCTGCTGGATCAGATCGGCGATCTTGCCCATCTCCGTCTCCATGCCCGTCATCGTGACGACGCCCTTCGCGGTCCCCCGCGTCACCATCGTCCCGAGGTAGCCGCAGTTCTTGCGATCGCCCAGCGGCAGCTCCGCCGCCGAGAGCGCGCCCGCAACCTTCGCCACGGGCACGGATTCGCCGGTCAGCGCCGCTTCCTCGATCGTGCAATGGTTGCACTCGATCAGCCGCAGGTCCGCCGGAACCCGGTCCCCGCTCTCGAGCGCGACCAGATCGCCCGGCACGAGATGGCTTGCCGGCACGATCTCCAGCGAGCCGCCGCGGATCACCTTCGCGCTTGGCGCCGACAGCGCCTTGAGCGCCTTCAGGGAGCGCTCCGCCCGATACTCCTGATAGAACCCGAGCACCCCGTTCAGCACGATGATCGCGATGATCGTAAGCGCATCGAGCATCTCGCCGAGCAGGCCGGAGATGATGGTCGCCCCCGCCAGCACAAGCACCATAAAGTCCTTGAACTGGTTCAGCAGCAGCTTCAGAGGCGATTCTCCTTGCTTCTCCGCCAGTTCGTTAAGCCCGCAGCTCTGCAGCCGCGCGGCCGCGTCCTCGGGCGACAGCCCCTTCCTTGCGTCCGTGCCAAGCTTCTGCGCCAATTCATTCTCGTTAAGCTGGTGCCAAGCCTTCGCTTCCACGACGGTCATCCCCTCCCGCGAATCCGCTGCCCAGGATGCCTGGACAGCCGTTCATCCCTATGTCTATTCAGACAAGCAGGGAAATATCACGCGAAGCGCCGCACTTTCCCTTTGGCGCCAACTGTGGCAATATAGGAGAACGGATTCGACGAATTGGACGGACTCCATCCGTCAAGAACCGATTACGACTTACGACCGGGAGTAGTGCCATATGTCGCTGGACGGCTTCGTTACCCGCGCCTTGACCCACGAGCTGCAAGCTCTGGCCGGCGCGCGCATTCATAAGATTTATCAGCCCACCGAGAATGAGATCATGCTTCATCTGAGAGGCCAAGGCTTCGGCAAGCGGCTGCTGCTGTCGGCCCATCCGTCGATGCCCCGCATCCACTTCACGGAACAGACGTGGGAGAATCCGCAGGAGCCGCCCATGTTCTGCATGCTGCTGCGCAAGCACTGCGAAGGCGGCATTATCGAGCAGATTCGCCAGGACGGCCTCGAGCGCGTGGTCGAGCTGGACATCCGCCACCGCGACGAGCTCGGCGACCTGTCGATCAAGCGGCTGACGCTGGAGATTATGGGCCGCCACAGCAACCTCATCCTGCACGATCCGAATACCGGAACGATCCACGACGGCATCCGCCACGTCACGCCGGCGATCAGCAGCCACCGGGTCGTTCTGCCGGGCGTGACGTATGTGGCGCCCCCCGCCCAAGGCAAGAGCGACCCGCTTGCGGCGACCGAGGCGGAATTCGCGGCGGCGATTGCCGGCGCGAATTCGGGGGATTCAGAGGCGCTTGCTCCCCGCGCGTTGGAGCAAGCGCTTGTCGCCTCGTTCACCGGCATCAGTCCGCTGCTCGCGAAGGAGCTGGCGTATCGTGCAGGCGGCTCTTCGGCTCTTCTCTGGGGGATTTTCCACGGGGTGATGGCCGACTTCCGCGAGCAGCGCTACGAGCCTGCGATCGTCGAGACGCCGGACGGCAAGACGAGCTTCTCCGTCATCCGTCTGACGCATCTGCAAGGCAAAGAGACGGCGTTCGGCTCGATTCACGAATGCTTGGACGCCTACTATGGAGACAAGGCCGAGCGGGATCTCGTCCGGCAGCGGACAACCGACCTCGCCCGGATGCTTCACAACGAGACGGTCAAGAACGAGAAGAAGCTCGAGAAGCTTGCGGAGACGCTGCTCGAGGCCGATGAGGCGGACAAGTACCGCAAGTACGGAGAGCTGCTGACCGCGCATCTGCACCTGATCCGGCGCGGGGACAAGAGCGTGGAGGTTACCGACTACTACGAGGACGACCAGCCGCAGCTTGCCATTCCGCTCGATCCTCTGCTGGCGCCCAACGAGAACCTGCAGCGCTACTTCCGCAAGTATGGCAAGCTGAAGAACAGCCGCCAGATCGTCGGCGAGCAGATCGAAGCGACGCGCGAGGAGATCCGCTACCTCGAGTCGGTGCTCCAGGGGCTGCAGACCGCGACGCCTTCCGATATCGAGGAGATCCGCGAGGAGCTGATGGAGCAAGGGTACCTGCGCTTCCGCAGCTCGCGCAAGGGCGCCAAGAAGAAGCGCAACGACCGGCCGTTCCTGCTCTGCTACACGTCGAGCGAAGGCGTGCCGATCTACGTCGGCAAGAACAACACGCAGAACGACTACGTGACGAACCGGCTCGGCCAGTCGAACGACACCTGGCTGCACACGAAGGACATTCCGGGTTCGCACGTGCTCATCCGCGGCACCGGCTACGGGGACGAGACGCTGCGCGAGGCGGCGATGCTCGCCGCTTACTTCAGCAAGGCGAAGGAGTCGAGCGGCGTGCCCGTCGACTACACGAAGATCCGCCTCGTTCGCAAGCCGAACGGAGCGAAGCCCGGCTTCGTCATCTACGAGGGGCAGAAGACGCTGTACGTCACTCCGGACGAAGAAGCGGTGCGGGCGCTCCCTTCCGTCGTGAAGCAGCCGTAGACGCCAAGCGCCAAACGGGCAAGCGGCCGAACGCGAAACGAAAAACCGGGAAAGCGCAACGGGATACGAGACACGGGGAACGAGACGCGAGACATGGGGAATGTTAGCAGCAGATCTCGACCATGATGTACCCTCCACGCGCCTATCGCCGCTTCGGTTGGGTCTTATTCTAGGAACATGGTGACTCATCTGCGCCCACCATGCCCGCTCGGACGCCCGCACTTGAGTAATAGCGACTCATCGTGGTGCCTCCACGCGCCTATCGCAATTTTATATGATTTTTCACATTCATCGGCTTGGATTGGAGGGAATCGAGGCATTTTATGTGGTTTTTCGCATATATACGAGATTTCGAGCCGGGAATTCCTCTATGAATGTGATTTTTCGCATAAAATCGATCAAAGTACCTATTATCGCGCTGCGCCAATGTGAATTTTCACATAAATTGCTGATGTCCGGCGGCTTCGGCGGCATTGACGGCATCAGGCGGACTTCAGCGGGAGTTGGCAGCTTGGAGCGACGATATTGGCGACATTGATAGTTTCGGGTTTCGGATACTTTAACGGCATTAGTAGTTTCGGGCGGCACCACTCACAGCACCAGGCGGCGACATCGAGCGGTTTCGGATACTTTGGCGACATTGGTAGTTTCGAGCAGCGGCACTCATAGCATCGGGCGGCGACATCGAGCGGGTCCTCCGATTTGTTCAAAGCTTCGCCCTGCACTCCCCGCCGCCCCACAAGTGCCGCAAGGCTCTTCAGCGAACAGTACCTCGCCGAAGAGCCTTTTCTCGCCCGCCTTGCTATGCGTCATTGCCCGCCCCCGGCCTTGCGCGGCTCTACCGTCCCTCGCCCCGCGCAACCGCGCGAAGCTGCTCGAGCACGGAGATGTCCACCGTTCGGTTGCCGATCGGGCCGTGATAGACGCCGCCCTTGCGGGCGCCGTGGAAGTCCGAGCCGCCGGTCACGATTTTGCCGCGGGCGTCCGCAAGCTGGCGGTACCGGTCCGACTGCTCCGCCGTATGGTCGGAGTGGTACGCTTCGACGCCGTCCGCGCCGCCGAGTCCGGCGCCGTCGAGCAGAATCTCCGCCAGCTCCTCGCGGCGGTACAGACCCGGGTGGGCAACGATCGCCGCGCCGCCGGCCTCCCGAATCCAACGGTACGCTTCCATCGGCGTGATCCGGGGCGGCGGATCGACGTAAGCGGCGCTTCCCTTGGCCAAGTAGCGGTCGAACGCTTCCTGGACGCTGCCGACAACTCCCAGACGGACGAGCGCATCGGCGATATGGGGGCGGCCGATCGTTTCTTCCGGATTGTCGTCCCTCCCTGCGATCTCCCTCAGCTCCTCCATCGACACCTGGATGCCGAGCTCGGCCAGGCGGGCCAGAATGCCTTCGTTGCGGCTGTCCCGCACCTTCCGCTGATCCGCCAGCCTCGCGAGGAAAATCGGGTCCTCCACATTCATGCAGTACCCGAGCACGTGGATCTCCGTTCCGTCATAGGACGTGCTGATCTCCACTCCGGGCACGACGACGATGCCGAGCCGCTCGCCTTCGCGAATCGCCTCTTCCACGCCGGCTACCGTATCGTGGTCGGTGATCGCCACGCCCGCGAGTCCGGCTTCCATGGCCATCCGAACATTGTCCGCCGGGCGGTGAAGGCCGTCCGACGCGGTTGTGTGCGTATGAAGATCAATCTGTCTCATCCGATAATCCCCTTATATAGTCAAGTAGAACGACAGCGTTCATCGGCAGGTCCGATGCTTTGGAGCGCACGGCGTAGAATTGACGGCGGAAGAACACGTCCCGAACCCGAATCGGCTTCAGCAGGCCCAGCGCCGCTTCGTTCTTGATCGACCATACCGACAGAACCGACAGGCCCAGCCCGGCTTCGACCGCCGACTTCACGGCTCCGTTGCTGCCGAAGTCGCTGACGATGCGCAGCTTCTCCTCCTGCACCCCGTGACGCTCCAACTCCTCCACCACAACCTGCCTCGTTCCCGAGCCCCTCTCCCGCAGCACGAGAGGCTCCGCGATCGCTTCCTCCAGAGATACCTCTTCGCGCGCCGCGAACGGGTGCCCGCTCGGAACGACAAGCATCAGCTCGTCGTTCATGACGGGCTCGGTAATAACCGCGTCGTCGTCGGTCGAAGCTTCCACGAGGCCGAACGCCATCCCTTGGTTGGCGATGGATTCGACAATCTCCGACGTATTCATCACCTGCATGCTGACGGACACCTCGGGATAGCGAAGCAAGAACGGTCCGAGCAAGCGGGGCAGCACATATTCCCCGATCGTCAGGCTGGCGGCGAAGTGCAGCCTGCCCTTCAGATTGTCCACGTACTTCGCCATCAACTGGTCCGTCTCGCGCATCAAGTCGAACGCCTTGCGCGCTTGCGGCAGCAGGCAATGTCCCGCTTCGGTCAGCACCAGCTTCTTCGTCGACCGCTGCAGCAGCTTGACGCCGAAGCGTTCCTCGAGCGCCTGGATCTGCATCGTAACGGCCGGCTGGGTCATATGCAGCGTCTGGGCGGCAGCCGAGAAGCTGCCTCGCTCGGCCACGGCATAAAATATGTGCAATTGATGAATATTCAGCGACATTCCGCTACTCACGCCTCTCCGACTATGCCTAGTCTGTACCTGCATTATAGCATAGGTTCCTCTTGTCTCCTTCCTTCTGTTCCCGAATAACCGCTTACATAAACAGAATAGGCACGCCGCTACGGCGTGCCTGTCGGAACCGTTCCTTGATTGCTGCTTTTCGTTCCTTGATTCTTGCTTTTCGTTCCTTGATTTTTGCTGCTGCTGATTGCTCCTGATTATCTTCTCTTGCGATTATTCTTGATCAGGGTCATTCGGCGGGAGTGCCTCAGCCAGGAATAATAGGTTCTGAGGTCCCTCAGCTCCATGGTCTCCGACATGCGGCCCAGGAACGTCACCACGATCATCTTGTGCAGCGGATTGCCGAGCAGATCCACGTCCTTCTCCGACACGGCGAATTCGGCAACGAAGATCAGATCGTCGTCAATCGTGTAGACGTCCTGCTCGTGACGATAATAGGAGACGATTCTGCCTTCCTTCAGACATTCCCACAAATACTGGGCGATGTCCGCATATCCCGTCTTCAAGGATTCCACCCGGTCCGTCCAGCGGGAGCGGGCATGGTTCGTGATGATAATGTCTACGATCTTCTTGTCTCCAAGAGGAATGTGGAAAGGCTCGTACGTGCTCCAACGCTCCGTTTGTTTGTCTTTCACCGGGTCACCGCCTCCCGAAGATAGGACTAAAGGCCTGGTTCGAAATGAAAAATATAGGAATATACGTACATTCTACATCACGAATTCCCGCCGGTTCAACAAAAAAATAAATAGAGCCCAATCATGTTATATTCTGGAAGTTACTCGTATTGCTCTGTTCCCATTCAATCGCTTCCAACAGTTCCTCGAGCGCATGGCTGAGCGTATCGAAGGCCGTCTTCCAATCGTCCTCCGGCCGGTCTCCGAGAACGACGGCTTCCAGCTTCTCCGCGGCGACGAAGACGGCGGCGGCGGACAGGTTGCCGGAGATTCCCTTGAGCGTATGGAGCAGCCTCGCGGCCGCCTTCCAATCCTTCTCCAGGAGCTTGCCCTCCAATTGAGAGGGGAACCCATTATATTCCATGCCGAAGGAGCGCAACATATGCCTTAAAATTTGTTCTTTGCCATTGACGCGATTCAGCGCATCCGGCCAATCGATCTGTCTGGCATGCCGCGTCCACCGGCTGACGACCGAGAAGAGCAGATCGGACTGGATCGGCTTCGTCAGCACGTCGTTCATTCCGACGTTCAGGCAGCGTTGCCGGTCCTCGAGCCGCGCGTTCGCCGTCATCGCAACGATCGGAAGCCTCCAGGTGTTGAACGAGCTGCGGAGGCGCATCGTCGCTTCGTAGCCGTCGAGCCCCGGCATGTGAATGTCCATGAGAACGACATCGTACGCGCGCCCGCTCACCTTCTCCAATGCCTCGATGCCGTCCGGCGCGACATCGACCTCGCAGCCCGCTTCCTGAAGAAGCTCGCAGGCGATCTGCTGATTGATCAGATGGTCCTCGACGAGCAGGACCCGGGGGTTGCCCGCTTCGCCGCTTCGTCGCACGGGCTCCGTCTTCCCGCTCTCCCTCCGAATCCGCTTCGTCTCCTCCTCGGTCGCGAAGCTGTCCATCACGTCCCGAAGCGCGCGGCGATTGATCGGCTTGATCAAGGTGCGCTCCGGCCGATCCCGCTCGTCCATGCGAAGCCACTCGTTGCGGCCGAGAGGCGTCGTCATCGAGATGATTCGGGCCGAACCGGCAAGCCTTCTAAGCCGCAGCCACGTCTCTTCCCCGTACATGTCGGACATCTCCATATTGCAGAAAATATAATCGTAACCGCTCCCTCCTCCCTCGTTTCCTTCCATCGCTTCCAGGGCGATTTTCCAACAATCTGCGCATTCGAGCTCGACCCGGTAAGGAAGCAGCATCGCCCGCAGCGTATCCTGCGGCAAGCCCGGCCGTTCGATGCACAGAATCCGCAGCGGCTCGGCGACAACCGCTTCCGCATTCTCCGCGGGAATCTCGGTTCTCTCCTGCTCGCTCGCAAGGGGGAACGACAGGACAAAGGTGAAGCGGCTGCCCGCTCCGAGCTTGCTCTCCACATTGAGGCGGCCGCCCATAAGCGTGATGATCTCGTCGGCGATGACGAGACCGAGGCCGGTTCCGCCGTACTTGCGGCTGATCGAGCCGTCCGCCTGAACGAACGGCTGGAACAGATTCTCGAGCTGCTCCTCCGAGATGCCGATGCCCGTATCCTTGATGGAGAACTCCAATAATACTCGACGATCCAGAGCCTCCAGAAGTTCAACCTGGAAGTGAATATACCCCTTGGGCGTAAACTTGATCGCGTTGTTAAGCAGATTGAGCAGCACCTGCTCCAAGCGGAACGGGTCCCCGACGATTCTCTCCGGCAGCGTCTCCGGGATATCGAAGATCATCTCCAGTTGCGCCTTGCCAAGGAAGAAGCTCAGCGTGTCTCCCAGCTTGCGGAACAGCTCGTCGGGCTCGAAGGCGATCCGATCCAGCTCGAACTTGCCCGCCTCGATCTTGGAGTAATCCAGAATGTCGTTGACGATGCCCAGAAGCACTTCGGAGGAGCTGGCGATCTTGTTCATGTAGTCGCGCTGGGCATCCGTAAGCGACGTTCGCTTCATAAGCTGGGCCAAGCCGACAATCCCGTTGATCGGGGTGCGGATCTCGTGGCTCATCCGGGCCAGGAACAGCCCCTTCGAGGCGTTCGCCTCCTCGGCTTGCTCCTTCGCGCGCAGCATCTCGGACTGGATTCGCTTCTCGTGGCTGATGTCGCGGAACAAGCCGATGTACCCCGTGACGCTTCCGGAGTTGTCCATAATCTTGCTGATGCTGATCAGAATCGGGAACGGCTTGCCGCTCTTATGTACATATACCCGCTCGTCGGTATACGAATTCCGATCGCCGATCGCGGCGTTCAGGTAATCGATGCCCGGCGCGATCGACCGCCCCAGCTTGCCCGACAGCCGCTTCGCCTTCGCCTCGATGTCGTCCGGATCGGAGAAGTCGAGCGGGGTCAGCTTGCCCACGACCTCCTCGACCGAATACCCGAGCATCCTGCGCGCGGACGCGCTGAACTCGGTAATCCGATAGTCGGCATCCGTGACGATAATCCCGTACTCGGTCTGCTGCGTCAGCGCCTTAAGCGGATCGAACGAGCTTCGCAGCCGGCTCACCATCGTATTGACGGATACGGACAACGCCCCGATCTCGTCCTGCACGTGGATCGGCAGCGGAGGAGCGTGCAGATTGCCCGCCGCGACCTCTTCGGTTGTCCGGACGATCTCCTCGATCCGCTTGAACGGCGGACTGATCAGCAGCAACAGCAGCAGCGACAACGCCAGCTCCATAAGCAGGCTGATGACGATCGACTTGATCAGGAGAGCATGCAACGGTTGAAAAAGCTCGTCCGTAGACGCGTAATGCACCAGGCTCCAGGAGGTCCCCGGGACTTGACAGGCGAAGAGCATGCCCGATTGCACGTCCAGCCGGACGCTGTCCGCTCCGCTTAGCGCGACGGCTATGCGCCGCTTCTCCTCGATCGAGAGCGGATAGGCGACTTCGGACGGATTAAGGACGTCTCCCGCTCCGCCAAGCAGGCTGAATTCCTCGAAGAAGGCGCCTTCCGTGCTCGCGAGCAGGCTCCCCTCCGTCAGCTCGGAGAATAGCGTCTCCAGGCGGAAGGACACCCGGAGCACGCCTTGCACCTGGTTCTTGACGTCCCTGACGGGATGATAGATGTCGATCAGCCGCTCCTCTCCCTCCCCCGCTTCCGAGAGGGATTCGGTCAGGCTCGTCTGCCCGGCGACGGCGCTTGCAAAGTTCGGATCGGCGGACAGATCGACAACCTTGCCGCTGGACAGCGTGAACCGTCCCGTCAATTCGACGTATCCGATCGACTCGATCGATTGCCCCATCCGGTTCGCCTCTTCGCGCAGGAAGAGCATCCGGTTGAAGCTGTCGCCGAAGCGCACGGAGCTGCTCTCGGCTTCGGCCTGCGTCAGCTTAAGGAACGAGCGGACGAGCATGCCGAGGGAGTCCGCTTGGGCAGCCGCGCGCATCGCCGCGTTGTCGATCAGGTTCGAGCGGACGGTCGACTGCGCGGTCTGATAGTAGACAAGCCCGCACGCAAGCGAAGTAACAAGCGTCGTCGCCAGGAGCAGGAGCCAGGTTCGAATTCGCAAGGATTGTAGCATCGCGGGCTCTCCCTTCGATTGTTGCCGCGCTGCAGCGCAGCGATGATCGGGACCGCTCGGCCAGAACGGGAAGATCGGGGGCATCGGATATGACGAAGAGCCCCTTCGCGGCTACGGGCCGCGCTCCTTGCGCGTACGGCCGTTCCCATAGAACGAAGGGGCTGTCCGATGTGCTACTCAAGATTCAGCTTGTAACCGACGCCCCACACCGTCTTGATGAAGCGGGGCTCCTTCGGATTGTGCTCCAGCTTCTTGCGAAGGTTCGTAATGTGAACGTCGATGGCGCGATCGTTCACATACGAATCAATCCCTCTGAGCGTATTGATCAGCTCGTCCCGCGTAAACACCCGTCCGGGATATTGGAAGAGCAGCTTCATCAGTTCGAACTCCGAGAACGTCGTCTCGACCGGCTGGCTGTGCACGATCAGAAGACGCTTCTGCAGGTCGAGCGTAATGCCGTGGTCCGGCACCGCCATCTCCGGGGCGGCGGCGGCCGCGATATAGCTGCGGGTGTCCGCTTCCGCCACCGAAGGCCGATAGCGGCGAAGCGCTACTCCTATTCTCGCTTTGAGCTCTTGCATGCTGAACGGCTTCACCAGGTAATCGTCCGCGCCGGCGTTCAGAGCGCGAACTCTCTCGTTTACTTTGGAATTCATCGAAATGATGATAATGGGCGTGTCGGAGGACTTCCTCACTTGCTCGCACAACTCTATTCCATCGATATCGGGGAGCATTAAATCCAACAAGATGACATCAGGAACGTAACTGCGAATAGCCTCGATCCCTGCTTGACCGTTCTCTACGCGATACACGGAGAATTCCTCATCCGTCAAATACATGGATATCATCTCTCCGATGATCTTCTCATCTTCAATGACAAGAATTTTGGTCAAGGTAGCACCCCATTATGAAATTGTTTCGATTCTTAAAACTTCGCTAACATTTGACTCATATTTATTATATCGGCAGCGGAAAATGATGTCTATATTACTCGAATTATGTATTTTGCTGAGAAAATCAGGACACAGGGCCATAAATGTTAATAATTTGTGAAGATAAATTGGGTGTTGATTGGAGAAACCGCTTCCCCGCTTCGTCTTCATGCCCGACACTCGGCCGCAGTATGGAACGGGGAATGGCATGGGGAATGGTACGGAGAATGGCATAGTGGATGGAACGATGAATGGAATGATGGTTGGAATGGTAAACGAACGGTGAATGGCATGACAGATGGAATGGGGGGATGGAACGGTAAATGAATGGGGAAGGAACGATAAATGAATGGTGAGTGGAATGGGGAAAAGGGGGCGGCCGGCAGAGGAGTCGAATTCGTTCGGTGGACGGCGGGGAGGGTGCTGCGACTCAAGGGAAGTAAGCGGACGATACTGCAACACATATAGATCCCCCCGCCACATGCCGCTCGACATTCAATACTCGAACCCAACACTGGGACTCAACACTCGAACCCAACACTTGAACGCAACACTCGAACGCAACACTTGAACGCAATACTTGAACGCAATACTCGAACGCAACACTCGAACGCAACACTCGAACGCAACACTCGAACGCGGACGCTCAGTACCCAACGCTTGGAGCCGGCACTCGACCTCGGCGCTCTCCATCGTTGCCCCTTCTTTCCTCCCGTTCGGCCAGCATTCTCTCCTTAAACGGCGCAACGAATGTGAAAAATCACATTCATTTCTGGATTTGGCCTCTAATAAAAGGGTTTTATGTGAAAAACCACATAAAATCCGTATGGACGAAGGTGAATTCGCGGAATATATGTGAAAAACCACATAGAATGCTGCGGAACGAGGGGAAATGGGCGGAATAAGTGTGAAAAATAGCATTCGTCGGCAACAGAGAGAGTGCGCGCCGTGAGGGCGATCCAATCAACAGGCCCAACGCACCAACCACAACACAATAGTCGCAACGCAATAGGCGCAACAGATGCAATAAGCACACAACACACACATTAGACGCATAACACGTACATTAGGCACATAACACGCACATCAGGTACATCAGGCACACAACACGCACATCAGGTACATCAGGCACATAACACGCACATTAGGTATATCAGGCACATTAGGTACATCAGGCACAAAAAAACTCGCCTGTCTCCAGGCGAGCTGCGGTCGTGCTCATTCGGTAGCATAATATCGGCTTACAATCCGTAAAACCGGGTCTTATCCGGGACGTTGCGCTCGTATTCGGTCTTGATCTCGTTCCGATACGAGTGCTCAATCCGCTTGACGTAGGGCAGGCGCTGCAGATTCTTCAGCGTCTCTTCCGCCACGTCCGAGTTGACGTAGAGCACCGCGTAATGCATCTTGCGCGAGAGATAGTGCAGCGTGCCGTACTTATCGAGGCCTCTCGCCGCCTTCCAATCGCTGTACCAGACGATGAAGCCCGTACGGTCGCCGAACATTCTCGTCACGCCGATCTCCGGCTCCTGCGCGGGCTGCCCTTCGGGCTCCTGCGCCTGATCCAGCTCCCTGCTCTCTTCTTCCGTCATCCGCATCCGCCTCCGCCGCAGGAACAGCTCCCTCCGCTTCCGCAGCCCTTCGGATTCGGATCGTTGTCCGGCACCTTGATGCTGTCGGAGACGGATCGGGCGATGAGCAGCGCCACTTCGTGCAGCAGGCTGTCCACCGATTGCTCCGCTTCCTTGAACTTACGGACCGGCTCGATTCCGTCGAGCCTGGCCTGAACTTCATATACCCGCTCCAACGCTTCGTTGTAGCTCGGGTGGAACCTGCCGAACCGCTCGCATTCCGCGAACAGCTCCTTCGCCTTGGCGAATTCGCGAGACAGCGACTTGACGCTCTCGTCGCGATCGACCTGCTCCTTGTAATAAACGTATTCCGCCGTGAGAGCGGATTGCTTGATCAATTCTCCCAGCTCGTAAGCCCGGGACAAGAGCGTCGCCATGTCGACGGATTCGCCTGCATGGAAGCCGTCTGTCGCCGCGGCTTCGGGGAGGTTATCGGATACTCCGATCATGGTTGCACCTCGCCTTATATGCGATACTCCATTCTCATCATACCATAATGGGCGCCTCGGTCAACGGTTAAAGTTCCCGCCTTGGCTCGGGAGGCAGTTCCAGCCTTATCGCGCCAAGGCTGTCCACGGACAGCGCGACCCGGTCAGTCCCGCGCGCGGACATCACGGAATCGGCCGCGACAGCTTCCGCCGCGACGTCCCCGTTCGCCGCATCCCGAACCCGGCCGACCAGCGACCAGCTCTCGCCTAAGCGTTCGAGACTCTCCGGAATGAACGAGTACCCGCCGCCCCCGTCCGGCTCGATCCGCAGCGACGTTCGCCAGGCCAGCGCAAGCTCCGCCATATCCTTGCGCGTCGAAGCGTGATAGCGCCTCGTCTGCGCAAGCCAAGCCGGCGGCACGGCCGCAAGGCCGGGGAACAGCTCGTCGCGCGAAGGTACGCTCCCATCCGGCTCGCAGTCCCGCAGCGGCTCGGGTCGGGGCAGCAGAAGGAGCGGTCCCGCCAGCCATGCGCTTCTTCGCAGCGTGTGGCCCGCGGCCTCCGCCTGTTCGCCCGTTCGCACATCCCGCAGCCAATCCTCGATGGCTCCGGTCGCAGCAGCGGGCAGCGCATGGCCCGCGGCTTCCCGCAGCGTCTCTGCGATCCGCTCCGGGCGAAGGCCAAGGCGAACGGCGTTCTCGCAGGAGGCCCGCGTGAGTCGGTACGTGCTCACGTGGTCGAGTGCGATTCTCTCCGCGATCTCCTCCAATCGCCAGCGCATCCCGAAGCCGACCTCGGGCGGCACGATGATCTCCAGGTCGGACTGAACGTAGACGACCGGACGTTCCGGCACGTCCGCCACACCGGGCACGCTTGACCCGCTCGGCACGCTCAGCTCACCCGGCTTCCCCGGCACGCCGACGTGCGGCCGGACCGTCCACCGAATCGTCTCCTCCTCCCCGCGCCGCCCGAACTCCATCCAGCCGAAGCAAGCTGCCGCGCGCAGCCAGGCATCCCAGCCCGCGCGCCCCGGCTGGCGCTCGGTCATGCCGAACGCTTCCCTCGTCTCGCGCTCGAGATACCAGCGATTCGGTTCCAAGCGGCCAAGCGAGAGTGCCGCGAAGTGAAGGCCCGGATCTCCCGGCGCGTAATGGCGCACGAGGAGCGAATGCAGAAGGGCATCAAGCTCCTCCATCGTCCCGTCGAACCCGCTCCATCCGTCTCCGCTTCCCGCTTCGATCGCCCCGACCGTGCGCCCCAGAACCCCCAGCTCGCTGCCGAGTTCGATCGCCAAGAAGAGCGCGGCCTGAATCGCCGCATCGTCCGCGGCAGCGGCTCCCAGAAGCGGGGCCAGCTCTTGTGGAGCCAGCTCCATGGCCTCCGCCAGCTTCGCCGCCCGCGCCCGATGGAGAGCTCCGTTCGCCGTCAGCGGCAGACCGCCGCGACGCCGCAGATCGGCCCACGTCCGGAGCAGTTGGCGGGAGAGCGGCGCACGGCCGCGCGGCCCCGGGCAGCGCGCCGGCCCTTCCGCCGTCACGATGCGCTCGCCGAACGGCAGCGGTTCCGGCACCGCAGCGAACAAGAGCGAATGCCAAGCGGCAAGCTCTTCGGCGGGCAGATAGAGCGTCCGATCCCCCCATCTATTGCGCGCCGCGAGCAGCACTCCGTCCCGCCTCAATCCGAGCATGGCAACGCGCAGCTCGGCCGGCGTCCGGAGAGGCGAGAGCTCCTCGGAGGCGAGCACGGCCGCTTCCGCTTCCGCGAACGGCATCGCCCCGTAGCGGCGGAGAAGCCAGCGCAGCATCTCCATCCCGCGAGACCGCCCGCCGTCGCCGCCCGTCACGTTCCCGCCTCCTCCGCCGCCAGCGCTTCCTCCTTGAGCCAATCGACCTCGTACTCATATCCCTGCTCAAGCAGGAAGCGCTGCCGCTTCCTGGCGAACTCGACCTCGTCCGTCTCGTCGCTGATCAGCGTATAGAAGTATACGCCCGCTCCGCTCTGCTTCGGCCGAAGGATGCGGCCGAGCCGCTGCGCTTCCTCCTGCCGGGAACCGAAGCTGCCGGAGATCTGGATCGCGATGGACGCATCCGGCAGGTCGATCGCGAAGTTGGCTACCTTCGACACGGCGAGCACGCTGATCTCCCCCCGATTGAACCGGTCGAACAGCCTCTGTCTCTCCGTCTGCGGCGTATTCCCCGTGATCACCGGCAAGCTTAGCCCTTGCGCCACCTCGTTCAATTGGTCGAGATACTGTCCGATGATCAATGTCGGCTGCTTCGGATGCCGGGAGAGCAGCCTGCGCACCGCCGCGAGCTTCAGCGGATTCTCTCCCGCGATGCGATGCTTCTGCCGCTTCGGCGCTTCCCGGTATCTCGCCACCCCGTGCGGCGTCAGCGGAACGCGGACCTCCGTGCAGGAGGGCTTCGCAATCCAGCCCATCAGCTCCATGCTGCGCCAAGGCGCATCGTAGCGCTTGGGGCCGATCAGCGCGAAGACGTCCCCCTCCCGGCCGTCCTCACGGACGAGGGTGGCGGTCAGCCCCAGGCGGCGGGTCGCTTGCAGATCCGCCGTCATCCGGAAGACGGGCGCCGGCAGCAGGTGCACCTCGTCATAAATAATGAGCCCCCAATTCCGGTCGCTGAGCAGCTTCCAATGAGGGTAGGAGCCCCCCTTGGACTTGCGATGGGTAAGAAGCTGATACGTCGCCACCGTCACGGGCTTCACTTCCTTCCGGTCGCCCGTGTATTCGCCGATTGCGTCCTCGTCCAGCGACGTGCTGCGCCTAAGCTCGCGTATCCACTGGGACACGGACACCGTGCTGGAGGTCAGAATAAGCGTCTCGCATTGAAGCCGGGCGAGCGCCCCCATGCCTACCCATGTTTTGCCCGCGCCGCACGGCAGCACAACGACTCCGCTTCCGCCCGCTCCGGTTCGCCCGGAGGCGAACGCTTCCACCGCTTCCTCCTGATAATCCCGCAGGCGAATCCGCCTTCCCGTTCCGTCCTCGGCAAGCAGCCGGACCGGAAGCGCTTCGCCCGAGCGGTAGCCCGCCTCGTCCACCACCGGATAGCCGAGCGCGATCAGCTCGCGCTTCAGCCAGCCTCTCGCCTCCTTGCGCACGCCGACGGACAGCCCGTCCGGGGCGCCCAGCCAGCAAGCGTCCAAGCCGCGGCAAGCGAGCAATTCCTCCAACAGGAGCGAATCCCGAACCTTAAGCTCCAGCTCCGAGCCCCGATCCTTCAGCCTCAAGCTGCCGTACCTCCCCGCGACGTCGCGAATCTCCTTCTCGAGCGCGGCCGGCACCCCGTAGCGGGCCAGCTCGTTCAGCCGCTCCATCATCGTCTCCCCCGTCCAGCCCGCCGCAGCGGCGTTCCATAGAGAGACGGGAGTAACCCGATACGTGTGCCAATCCCCCGGCCGCTTCTTCAATTCGGCGATCTCCCGAAGCAGCTCGCGGGCCGATTCCGCTCCGGGATGGCCGTCCTCAAGCATAATCGTGCCGTCCGACTGGATAAGCAGCGGCAGCTTTGCCGTCGACATAACGGATCTCCTCCTTCATAACGCCCGTTCTGTCCCCATGATGTCCATTTTCCAATCGGCTTAAGCTCCCCACAGCGGAAAATACGGCCGTCCAACTGCGAAGCAACAACGAGAATAGCGCAAAAAAATCCCCCATCCGCCCGAGAAGCGGACGATCTGGGGGAAATCTCATTGGTAGGGCACAAAATGTTCGTTCGAGCCGGCAATCGCGCCGAGCGCGACGCCGGCCTCGCTTGCGAAGATGTCCCGCTTCGCCAGATCGCCGAGCGAGACGATGCCGACAAGCTCGCCGTTCTCCACGACCGGAAGCCGGCGAATCTGCCGCGAGGCCATGAGGGCGGCCGCTTCGTCGACGGAGAGATGGGGCGATATCGTCTCTGCCTTCTCCGTCATCGTCTTCGCGACCTTCTCCGAGCCGGAGTGCTTGCCCGCATAGCCGCGGATGACAAGATCCCGGTCGGTCACGACGCCGAGAAGCTTGCGCCCGTCCAGCACCGGCACGAAGCCGATGTCGTAGTCCCGCATCAGGATCGCGCACTCGTACAGACTGTCATCCGGAGCGACGCACCGGCAATCCCGGCTCATGATATCGGCAACCTTCCTCATGCGCTGCTCTCTCCCCCTTGCTGGAATCGCAATGGGCTTAGTATGGCAGGGGGGAATCGGCGTTATGCGCGGCCGATCTCCGCGGCGGCATCGTCGGCGACGGCGACGAGCAGGCGGGCAGCGGTCAGCAGAGCGCGTTCGTCAATGTCGAACTTCGGATGGTGATGCGGGTACGAGCCGCCGTCCGCCGCTCCCGCTCCAACGAAGAAGAAGCAGCCCGGCACTTGCTTCAGATAATAAGCGAAGTCTTCTCCCGCCATGACGGGCTCGCTTCTCCTCGCCTCTTCGATCCCTTCGAGCTCCCCGGCAACCTTCAGCACCCGCTCCGCTTCCGCATCGTCGTTGACGACCGGAGGGTAGCCGAGGAAAAAGTTAAAGCTCGCCTTCGTTCCATGCATGGCGGAGACGTGGCTCGCGACTTCCTCGAGGCGGCGCCGGACAAGCTGCCTCGTCTCCTCGTTGAAGGAGCGCACCGTACCCGCCAGCAGGCAGCGCTCGGTGATGACGTTGTTGGCCGTTCCCCCTTGCAGCCGCCCGACGGAGACGACCGCAGACTGCAGCGGATCGACGTTGCGGGAGACGATCGTCTGCAGCGCCGTCACGATATGGGCGCCCGCCACGATCGCGTCGGCGCTCTGGTGCGGAAGCCCGCCATGCCCTCCCTTGCCGGTCACAACGATCTCGAACTCGTCCGGCGACGCCATGAACGGCCCCGGCCTTGTGGCGACGACCCCGTAAGGGAGCGGCGACCAGAGGTGCACCCCGTAGATCGCGTCGACGCCGTCCAGCGCTCCGTCCGCGATCATTCCGAGCGCCCCGCCGGGAAGCACCTCTTCGCCCGGCTGGAACAGGAATACGCGCGTTCCCGCCGTCTCTTCCCGATGTCTGCTGTAATAATAAGCGACGCCGAGCATCTCCGCCATATGCCCGTCGTGGCCGCAAGCGTGCATGACCCCAGGCACCGTCGACGCGTATTCGACGTCCTTCTCGTCCTGAATCGCGAGCGCATCGATGTCCGTGCGCAGCGCGATCGTCCTTCCCGGCAGGCCGCCGACCAGCCGGGCCACGATTCCCGTGCCGGCGACTCCCCGCCTTACCTCCAGTCCCCAAGCCTCCAGCTTATTCGCCAACCAGTCGGATGTCCGATGCTCCTGGAACGACAATTCCGGGTGGCGATGCAAGTACCGGCGCCACTGAATCATCTCGCCTTGCAGCGACTGCATCGTGTCTTCTGTTGTCATCACGGCGTCGCACCTCTCTCGCATAGCTATTTGAATCCTATTGTAGCAGAAAATCGCCGCGCCCTGAACAAGCGCTCCGCTTAAAGCTGCGATCCGGACTCCGATTCGGAAGCCGATCGAGGCTTGCAGAAGCCCCTTAAACCGTCTATGATGGAGGATACATATGCTTGTTTGCATTTTCCAAAGGAGGAACCTTAATGATTCTCGAGAATACGGGACTGCAAGGATTGAAGAGCGATCTCGCTCACTTGGACGAATCCGGGGAGAAGTTGGGCTTTATCCGCTGGCAATGGGAATATCGCCGCGCTACATATGACTTGAAGCTTGTCGATTCCGCCAGCAGCAATGAATACTTCCTTCGGATCAACACACGCGCCGTCGACGGCAAGCTGGAGAATCCGGACGCGATCCTCGAGATCGAGCATGTCTACATCGGACGCGCCACGTTCCCGCACAGCCTCGAGTACGAGAGCCCGGTGCCGTCCGCCATTCTTGACGTTGCGAACCAACGCGTCCAAGCCCTGAAGCAGCTTCTGAGCTAAGCGACGCGGCTGCGCGAATGAGAAATCCCGAGACAAGCCATCGAGGCGCCCCGGACTTCCTGCTGCTGATCCTGACGCTCCTGCTGGTCGGCTTCGGACTCGTCATGGTGTTCAGCGCCAGCTCCAGCATGGCCAGCGTATCCAAGAAGTTCGGATACGACGCTTTGTACTTCACCAAGCGGCAGATCATGTGGGCCGGACTTGGAACGTTCGTGATGCTCGTCCTGATGAATATTCCGTACACGAAGTACAAGAAGTGGTTCGCCCCGTTCCTGTTCTTGACGACGCTTATGTTGATGATCGTTCCGTTCGTCGCCTCGGACATCAACGGAGCCCGAAGTTGGCTCGGCATCGGAGGACTCGGCATCCAGCCGACCGAATTCGCCAAGATCGCGATCATCCTGTACCTGTCCGCCATCATCACGAAGAAGGACGACAAGTTCCGCGAGTTCAAGCGAGGGCTGCTTCCGGTCATGATTGTGATCGGGTTCATCTGCGGCCTTATCATGTTGCAGCCCGATCTCGGCTCCTGCGTTGTCCTTATTGTGTGCGCGGTCAGCATCATGGTCGGCGGCGGGGCCAACCTGAAGCAGCTCGCCATGTCCGGGGCTATCCTGCTCGGCATCTTCGCCCTCGGGTTCAGCGTCTACCTGCTGACGCATCCGGAATTCAACGGCGGCTACCGGCTGGGCCGCTTCACCGCGTTCCTCGATCCGATGGCGGACAAGGACGGCAACGGCTACCAACTGCTTCGTTCGCTCGAAGCGTTCGGCCACGGCGGATGGACGGGCGCCGGACTGGGCAACAGCGTCCAGAAGCTGTTCTACCTGACTTATTCCTACAACGACTTCATCTTCGCGATCATCGCCGAAGAGCTCGGGTTCGTCGGGACCTCCCTCTTCCTGCTGTTCTTCGTGTTGTTCCTGTGGCGAGCGCTTATCGTGGCGCTGCGTTGCACGGACAACTTCGGAACGCTCGTCGGGCTGGGAATGGTGTCGCTTATCGCGTCCCAGGGGCTGATCAACATGGGCGGGGTCAGCGGAGCGATTCCTCTGACCGGCGTCACGCTTCCCTTCATCAGCTACGGAGGGTCTTCCCTGCTCGCGCTGATGATCGGCATGGGCGTGCTGCTCAGCATCTCGCGGGAGTACAACCGCGAGACCGCCCGGGAGCCGGGCCGCCAATCCGCGGACACTCGCCCGACGCGCTACCAGACCGTGCGAAGATAAGAGCAGCGGAGATATGCCGTACGGAGCGGACAGCTCCCCGACGAACAACAACGCCTTCCGGCGCCGGCGACGGCATCGGAAGGCGTTGTGTTCTGATTGGGCGTTCAGTTTGCCGAGTGGCTGTTCATTCACTTGACTCGCAGAGCTTCATCCGGCTCCACTTCGTCCTTGAACGCAACTCCTTCGACCTTCACGTTCACTTCGACGACCCGAAGACCCGTCATGTTCTGAACGGCTTCCCGAACGTTATCCTGCAGCCGGACTCCGACCTCCTGGATCGGAATGCCGTATTGGACAACGATGCGAAGATCGATTGCGGCCTCGACCTGTCCGACTTCGACCGAGACTCCCTTCTGAACGTTGCGGCCGCTGAGGCGCTTGGCCAAGCCTTCCGAGATCCCGCCCGACATGGCGGCGACTCCTGGCGTTTCCAGCGCGGCTAAGCCTGCTATGGTGGCGACGACATCGTCGGAGATCCGTACCAAACCTTGCTGCAGCTCATCTGTCATTGGCGGCTCACTCTCCCGAATATTGGATGATCTTATTGTAATAGAATCGGGTTCCGCAAGCAACAATGGGACGGCATCGTAACCGGTTTGTAATGGAAGAGAATCCTGCTCGGGAGGCTTGGCGATTCGAATAAGATATAGTAATATTAACCAGAATAATGAACAACCCATTCCCGATCGAGGTGCACGCATGTTGAAGAAGCTCTTTTTCCCGGTTCTGGGAGCCACTTTTATTCTCAGCGCCATCGCGCATTACGCGAACTGGAACACGACGTTCCAATTCGTCATCGCCGCCATCTGCGTCATCTTCGTGGCCGGCTTCCTCGGACAAGCTACGGAATCGGTCGCCCACTATGCGGGCCAGCGGCTGGGCGGCTTCCTGAACGCAACCTTCGGCAATGCGGCCGAATTGATCATCGCGATCTTCCTCGTGAAGGAAGGCTTGTTCGACATGGTCAAGGCGAGCATCACCGGCTCGATCATCGGCAACCTGCTGCTCGTGCTCGGCGCCAGCGCCCTGGCGGGGGGAATCAAATTCAAGGAACAGCGATTCAACGTTCATCTGGCCGGTCAGAATGCGACGCTGATGCTCCTTGCCGTCGTCGCCCTGTTCATTCCGGCGGTGTTCGTCAAGTCCGAGCATCTCTCCGACCACGACACGATGACGCTGAGCGTCACGATTGCCGGAGTGCTGATCGTCGCTTATGTCGGTTGGCTGATCTACTCCATGATCACCCACAAGAGCATGCTTGAAGATCATGCCGAGACAAGCTCCGGCCACGGCGAGGAGCCGAAGTGGTCCAAGAAGCTCTCCATTCTGTTCCTCGTCGTTGCGACGGTCATGGTCGCCTTCGTGAGCGAATGGCTTGTCGGCTCCGTCGAAGTCGTGTCCGAGAAGTTCGGCTTCTCCGAGCTGTTCGTCGGCGCCTTCATCGTCGCCATCATCGGCAACGCCGCGGAGCACAGCGCCGCGATTATGCTCGCCATGAAGAACAAGATCGGCGCCGCCGTCGAGATCGCGGTCGGAAGCAGCTTGCAGATCGCTCTGTTCGTCGCGCCGGTGCTTATCTTCGTCAGTCTCTTGTTCGATCATCACATGAATATCCTGTTCTCCACAATTGAGATCGCGGCCATCGCGGCGGCGGTGCTCATCACATCATCCGTCTCGCGGGACGGCCAGACGACGTGGTACGAGGGCAAGCTGCTCTTGCTCGTCTACATCGTGCTCGGAGTCGCGTTCTTCTTCGTCTAGGACGGGAGGCTGCGGGGCCATATCCGCGCGTCCGTCCCATCGCCGCTGATCCGACGATGACTCGCGATTCACGACTCACGGTTCACGAATCACGATTCACGATTCATGCGATTATGTGAATTATCACATTCGTAGGCCTGGGATCGGGGTGAATCGAGGCGTTTTATGCGATTTTTAGCATACATACGGCAACTCGAGGCGGAATTTCCTCTATGTATGCTATTTTTCACATATAATCGTCCGCCCGCCGCCGGGCTGTGCGAATGTGAAATTTCGCATAAATTCCTGCTGGCCGGCAGACGCGGCATCGGGGAGGCGGCACTGACAGGCGCGGCATCAAGGGGAGTCGGTGGACATCGCGGGAGTCGGTGCGGCGGAGCCTCTACAAAAAAGCCTTGGCCGCATGATTGCGGCCAAGGCTTTTCCCATTGTACCCGTACTTCTGTATCGAGAGGACGAAACTTTATTTATTGAGCCATCGCTTCGTAGAGCAACGCCAAGTTGCGCTCCAACTGCATGACGAGATTCTTGCCTTCGCTCTCGTCCACAAGCCCCGCTCGCACCGCAAAATCAACCGCTCTTGAGAAGCCGTACATCTGCGTGTCCAGCACCTCTTCATATAGCGGGCATTTGCGGGTCGCCAGATTCTCCATCTGAATGGCGATCAGTTTCTCGATTTTGTCCGCATCTTCCTGCAGAAGACGAAGCGCCTTCTGATTCAGATGCACCATGACATCCGATGAAGCCATTCCAACTCCCCCTGTGCCCTAACTCGCTAAGTATAGCTATCTCTTTCATATTAGACGAAAATAGCTCTGAGCACAAGGACAGGAACCCCGATCTTCCCGGTTCAAGGCGATATTCGCGAAGAAAACCGATCGTTTTGCTTCGGCATTGTCTGAATTTTACATTCTCCTGAGCGAGAGGAGCCGCCTTACCGCCAGCCAGACGAGGACGATCGCCGCAAGCGCGCCGGCCGCAACTGCCCCGTCCTTGCTGATCAGCGTCGAGATATCCCGCCAATGCTCGCCGAGCAGCGAACCGACAAGCAGGAAGACGCTTGTCCAGAGCAGCGCTCCGACGGACGTGAAGAACAGGAACGAGCCGTACGGCTTGCGGCTGGCGCCGTACAAGAGCGCCGTCGCGTGCCGCACTCCGGGAATGAAGAAGCCCACGAGCAGCAGAGGCTCTCCCCAGCTCTCCAGCAGGCTCCCATGCCTGCCCAGACGTTCCGCGCCGAACAGCCGGCCAAGCCGCCCCTCGAACAGCCTCCGCCCGATCTTGCGGCCGATGAGGTAGCTGATCGACATCCCGGCGACGCTGCCGCCGATCGCGGCGAGCATCGTCATGAGCAGCGGCATCTTGCCCTGCGAGATCATATAACCCGAGGCGGTAAGCAGCAGCTCGTCCGGGAACGGCACGCCCAGGATGCCGAGAGACATCGCCAGGAACAGGCCCGCATACGAGTATTCGAATACGAGATGAAGCAATGGATCGGTCATAGCATGGATGCCCCCGCTCGAACAGTCTGGTTCAATCCGGTAATCGCCTGATGGACAAAAACCCCCGTCCATGACGGACGGGGGCGTTCGGATCATGCCGCTTTATTATTCGGTTCCGTGAATGCCGATGTGCAGATAGCCTGCGTTCGCTTAGTCGACGACCGTGACGTTCAGGTTGTGCTTCGCGAATACGGTAGCCAGCTCTGCCTTCGCTTCATCGGCGTCCGGTCCGTGAACGTGCAGCTCGTAAGCATGTCCGCCGACCAGCGTCGTGAACAGGCCGAGGATGCTCTTCACGTCGATATACTTGTTCTCGGCTTGAAGAACGATGGAAGAACGGTATTTGTTAGCCGTTTGAGACAATTCCACGATTGCAGCGTTATTATTGGACATGGAAATCCCCCCAGATATTAGAGTGGTCAATTACTTCCCTCATCATACCTTGACTTGCGGACCCGCGCAAGTGGGGAAAACGCTTTATTTCAAAGCCTCCGGATTAAGTCCTTCCAATTCTGGAAGAACAAAAAGACCGTCCCTGCGAATAAGCGCATCATCGAAATAAACGGCGCCCCCGCCATAGTCCGGACGTTGGATCAGCACGAGATCCCAGTGAACGGACGAACGGTTGCCATTGTCGCAATCCTCGTAGGCCTGCCCCGGCGTGAAGTGCAGGCTGCCCGCGATTTTCTCATCGAACAGAATGTCCTTCATCGGATGCAGAATGTACGGATTGAAGCCGAGGCTGAATTCCCCGATATAGCGTGCGCCATCGTCGCTGTCCAGAACGGCGTTCAGACGCTCCGTATCGTTGGCCGTCGCCTCTACGATCTTGCCGTGCTCGAAGCGGAATTTGATATTCTCGAACGTGAATCCGTTGTAGACACTCGGCGTATTGTAGGCGATCGTGCCGTTCACGGAATCGCGAACCGGGCAGGAGTACACCTCGCCGTCCGGAATGTTGCGTTCGCCGGAGCACTTCTTGGCGCCGACCCCCTTGATCGAGAAGGTCAGATCGGTTCCCGGGGCAACGATGCGCACCTTGTCCGTTCTCCTCATCAGATCGTACAGCGGGTCCATCGCCTTGTCCATCTTGGCGTAATCGAGGTTGCAGACATCGAAGTAGAAGTCCTCGAACGCTTCCGTGCTTCGGTTCGCAAGCTGCGCCATCGAATCGTTCGGATAGCGGAGCACAACCCACTTCGTCTTCTTCACCCTCTGCTCCATGTGGACCGGATGGCGGTGCAAGCGATCGTACAGCTTCAGCTTCTCTGCGGGAACGTCGCTAAGGTCGTTGACGTTGCCGCCGGCGCGAATTCCTATGTAGCCCTGCATGCGTTTCATGCGGTTCAAGTCGTATTCCGCCCACGTCCGGAGCTGGTCCTCCGTCGCATGCATCAGCAAGGTTCGGGTGACCGACTTGTCTTCGATCTCGACGAACGGATGGCCGCCTCTGCGGGCGACTTCCTCGATGAGCGCCTTCAGCAGCTCCCGCTCCGAGCCGATCATCTCGATCAGGACGTTGTCTCCGGGTTGAACGTTAACCGAATAGCCGGCCAGATTGGCCGCCAGTTTCTGCAGGCGCGGATCGCGCATCGTTATTCCTCCTTGCTCCTCTGCCGCCTATGGATGGCGCTTGGCCGCGGCACACTGTCCATTGTAGCATTCTAAGCCTTCGGTTGGAAAATCGTCTCCGATATACGCTTCTCCGAGTAACGCCGGCCGTCCTGCGAATAGCTCAGCTCCGTCTGCTCGCGCAGCTTCTTCGGGAACCAGGTGCGCCTGTCCGCCGTCCAGCGGCACACCGTTGCGACGCTCAGCGTGTCCAGCGTCTCCTGCTCCACGGCGTTCATCCGGGCGCGAAGCTCTTCCGCCATTCTCCGCTTTGCCGCTTCGCCGTCCAGCCTCAGCTCCAGCTCGACCTCGTCCGAGTCGACCTTGACATACTTGACATCGGTTCCTCGCGCTTCCAAATAAGCGATAATAGCGAGCGGGCGGCTCCAAGCCGCAGCGGAGGACAGCGCTGCCAGCCGATGCCCGTCGATCTCCCCGTCGAAGCTCGATTGGTCCGCCAGCTTGCCTGCGGGGTCGTAGACGGACAATTGCCCGCTGAAGGCGTAGCTGTCCTTCCCCGACAGCGCAGAGGCGGACAGCGCGAAGGCCGCGTTGGGAGCAGGGGGCGTCCCTGCCGCGCAGCCTGCAAGCCCAAGCATCGCCGCCAGGAGGCCTATCGCCGCCTTGCGTCTCGCCGCCGAGCTGTCCCGTGCCGTTGCCATTGCTGTCACCCTTTTTTTACCCCTTAGCCTCCGCAGGCAGGCACGCCGCTATGCAGGGTCGGCCCGACGCCTCTTGTCCACGAACAAAGAAGCCTGCGCAGGACCTCTCCCGCAGCAAGCTTCTTGTCGGTCCGATCGGCTCCGTCTGCCATTATCCGACGGCTACCGTATTGCGGCCTTGGTGCTTCGCCTCGTACAACGCCATGTCCGCCCGGTAGAACAGCGTCTCCACGCTGATCTTCTCGTCCGCCGCCGTCCATTCGGACAGCCCGCAGCTTACGGTCACCTTCGGACTCGTCTCTTCCTCCACCCGAAGGCGAATTCGTTCGGCCACGCGAATCGCCTGCTCCATCGTCAGCCTCGGCAGGTAGATGGCCAGCTCTTCCCCGCCCCAGCGGGCGGCGATATCGCTGTCGCGGATCGCGGAACGGATGATCGAGCTGACCTGGATCAGAATCGCGTCCCCGATCTGGTGCCCGAACGTGTCGTTGACCTTCTTGAAGTGGTCGATGTCGACCAGAATCAGCGAGCCGTAAGCATCCTTCAATTGCTTGCGGTGAATTCGCTCGTTCAGGTAATGCCGCGCGAACAGGCCGGTGAGATTATCGGTGATGACCATGCGTCGCACTTCCGCGTGAAGCGAGGAATTCGACACCGCCAGCCCGAGATGGGCGGACAGCACTTGCAGCAGCTTGTAGTTGTCGTAGGAGAAGTGGTTCGGCAACGTATGGGCGACCATGACGGCGCCGGTCACTTCCCCGTTCAGGAGAAGCGGAGCCGCGAGCAGCGACCGCGAATTCGTCACGTCCATCAGTTGGGAAGAGACCGGCGTCGCGGAGGAGTAATCCGATAGAATGATCGGCTCCTTGGTCGACAGCATGACGCCGCAGAAGCCGTAATCCCGGTCGAACAGTTCGTTCATCATATCCGGCACGTTCGTCGACATGACAATGAAGTTCCCGTTAACCCGGTCGAGTTGGAGAATAAAGCAATAATCCGCCTTGAAGATGGAGAGCAGCTCGGAAGTGGCGAATTGCATCGTGTCGGACAGCTTCAGGCTGCTGTTGAGCCGCTGCGTCAGCTCGTTGATGAGCCGAAGCTCGCCGATCAGCGTGTTCGCCTGCTCATGCAGCTTGGCCTTCTCGAAGGCGCTGCCGGCCCCTTCGGACAGCATCTTCACGAAGCGCAGATCGATGTCGTCGAAGGTGCTGCGGGACACATCCAGCAGGAGCACGCCGTACACGCCCTGCTTGCCCGTCAGCGGCAGCGCCAGCCGGCGGCGTGGACCTTCCGTCTCCTCGCGGATCTCGCCTTCCATGAAAGCCTTCCAGCAGATATCCATCTCCTGCTGGTGGAACGCGAGCGGCTTGACCTTCTCGTTCGAGCTGCTGTAATCCTGAGAGAGGAACAGGTCCGTCCGACTTAAGGGATAAACTTGTTCCAATATATCGATAACCTCGGAGAGCACGCTCTCGACGTCGATGTGATCGTACATGCGCCGCAGCACATCGGAGAGAATCTCCCTGCGATGGTCTTCCTTGTTCACGGATTCGCTTCCTTGCAGCAGATCCTTCACGAACAGAAGCTCGAAGCGGCGGTACAGGCAGCTTCGGTAATGGAGCGCCGCCGCCTGCAGCAGCTTAAGCTCCCCCGCCTGCGCCATGCCCGACGGCAGCAAGCCGGCCAGCACCGCGCACGGCAGCCCGGTCGAGCGCGTGAAGATCGGAACGGCCAACGAATCGTAGCCGCGAAGCTGGGGCGAGCTGTGCTCTTCCGCCTTAAGCAGCATCGGCCTGCAGGACCGGATCGCTTCGCTGACCGCATTCACGCCGATCGAAGCTTCGTTCCAGGCGGCAGGGAAGAAGCCGGCCTCCTCGCTCTTCTGCTTGGCCACCTTCGTTCCGTCCGGATGAATCAGGAGGAACGGATGCCCTGTCGGCCAAGGGAAGCCTTCGATCAGCTCCTGCCAATCACCGAAGCTTAGCGCGAGCAAGGAATGGATATAAGGAAGATCCGATTCCGACAGATCCTGCCTCTGTATCCATAGCGGAAGATCGTTAGGAGTTCTGGATGAGGGATGGCTTGCATGATGATGTTGAACGGATTCGTTCTTGTTCGCTGAATAAACCATCGCTCGGCACCTCCTACAAACTTCTCGCTGCATAATAACTTTACTATACAATGAATGCAGGATTTTTGCACTATTTCTCCGTGAAAATAGCAGGACCAGAGGCGTAATTGCAACACTTGTAAACTGTCTGTAATCATGTAAGCGGTTCCTTGTGTTCAGTCGACTCCGTGCGCGTCCGTCCCTCTTCCGCCGATCTTCCGTCAGCAACTTCGCCTTGACTTCACTACCCGGGATCGTATAATATAGATTATTGAATATTGGGCTAAGAGCTTGTGTCACCCTCACGAATGATCCACCGGCGGGCTGCGGCTGAACATCCCTGCCGGAATCGATGGAAGACCAGACGTCTTCGCGATTCGGACCATTCGGCGCAACGATCCCCCATTTTCAAAAATCACTTTTTTTGAAAAAGGAGTTTGCACACTCATGGCACGTTATACAGGACCCAAGTTTAAGCTTTCCCGCCGTCTCGGCATTTCCCTGACCGGCAACGGCAAAGATCTGAAGCGTCCGTTCCCTCCGGGACAGCATGGCGCGAACCAACGCCGCAAGGTGAGCGGTTACGGCCAACAGCTCCTCGAGAAGCAGAAGCTTCGCCACATGTACGGCTTGAACGAGAAGCAATTCCGCAACTTGTTCGACCGCGCATCCAAGCTCAAGGGTAAGTCCGGCGAGAACTTCATGTTCCTGCTCGAGAGCCGTCTGGACAACCTCGTGTACCGTCTCGGCTGGGCGAATTCCCGCCCGGGCGCTCGTCAATTGGTCTCCCACGGCCACGTGACGGTCAACGGCCACAAGGTCAACATCGCGTCCTACACGGTTCAAGTCGGCGACGTTATCGGCCTGCGCGAGCGCAGCCGCGCCCTCAAGACGATCAAGGAAGCGTCCGAAGGCCGTCACCACATCCCGACTTACCTGGACTACAACGCAACGACGCTGGAAGGCAAGTACACCCGCCTGCCTGGCCGCGACGAGCTGTCCCAAGAGATCGACGAACAACAAATCGTCGAATTCTACAGCCGTTAATCGCATCGTCAAGCGTAAAAAAACCGGATCGCCAACTGGCGGCCCGGTTTTTTTGTGCTATACGCCTATTCTATTCGTTCGGCGCGATCTATTCGGCCGGCTCAACGACCGGCTTGCCGAGCGGTTCGGCGACGAGCGGCTCCGCCTTGGCCTGCCCCTTCAGGAGCGGCGACCGGTTCGTCAGCCCTTGCACCAGCTTGTTCAGGTCGATGCCGGATACGCTCTTCAGCATCTCCGGAGCGGTAGCCATAAGCGAGGCGACATAGTTGCTGACGCGGGCGGCGCCTTCGCCGTGTCCCGTGTCGACGACGGTCAGCTTGTCGATGGCCGAGATCGGCTCCGCCACCTTGCCCGCCAGCTCCGGCAGCATCTTCGCGACGATGTCGAGGACGGCCGCTTCGCCGAAGCTCTCGAACGCTTGCGCCAGCTTCTCCTTCGCTTCCGCTTCCGCGAGCCCCCGCAGCCGGATAACTTCCGCCTCCGCTGTCCCCTTCGCCCGCTCCGCGTCCGCGATCGCAAGACCTTCGAGGCGCTTCTGCTCGGCCACGGCCTTCGCTTCCGCTTCGATCTTGTACTGCATCGCGTCCGCCTCGCGCATCCGCTTCACCCGATCGGCTTCCGCCGCCTGCTCGACGGCATAGCGATCCGCGTCCGCCTTCTTCTTCACTTCCGCGTCGTACTGCTTCTCGCGGCGAAGAATCTCCTTGCCCTCGAGATCGATCTCGCGCTCCTTGCGGACGAGTTCGACCTGCATCTGCTCCTCGACGACGCTCTGCTTCGAACGCGCTTCCTGAATCGCATAGGATTGGTCGGCTTCCGCCTTCGCCATGTCCTGTTCCTTCTTGAAGGATGCAACCTTCAGTTCCTTCGCTTTGGTCGCTTCCGCGATGTTCGTGTCGCGCAGCAGCTCCGCCTTCTGGCCTTCTTCCTCCGCGAGCGCCTTCTGAATCCGCGAATCCCGGATCGCCTGGGCTTCCGCGATCTCCGCGTCTCTCTTGACCGCAGCGATGCGCGGCTTGCCGAGCGCTTCGAGGTAGCCGTGCTTGTCGCGAACGTCCTTGATCGTGAAGGAGACGATCAGCAAGCCCATCTTCTTCAGGTCTCTGGCGGCGACGCCTTGAACCTCCTGCGCGAACTTGTCGCGGTTCCGGTACACTTCCTCCACCGTCATCGTCCCGAGAATCGCCCGCAGATGGCCTTCGAGCACTTCCTGGGCTTCGCTCTTCAGCGCTTCGGTCGGCTTGCCGAGGAATTGCTCCGCCGCCGTAGCGACGTCTTCGACGGCCCCGCCGATCTTGATGATGGCAACCGCATCCGTCAACACCGGAACGCCCTGTTCGGTGTATACCTCCGGCGTCGTCACGTCCAGCTTGTGGGAGAGCAGCGACAAGCGCTCCGCCTGCTGGAAGATCGGCAGAATGAACGCTCCTCCGCCTCTTACGATTTTGATTTTCCGACCGGTGTCGTCCACCGATACGTTCTTGCTGCCCAGGAACGATCCCGTCACGATCATCGCCTCATCCGGCGATACGGTCTTGTAGCGAGCCCAGAAAGCGAGCGCGAACACAAGAAGAATCGCAACGACTCCGACGGGTATGTACAAATATTCCGGAATATTGTCCAAGCTTCCTCCCTGCCTCTCTTAAAGTTTAGTAGGAGAACGATTCCTTGCTACTCCATTCTGGAGACGTACAGCGTTCCTTCCTTCACCTCGACGATGACGACCTTCGCTCCTGCGGGAACCTCTTCCTTGTCGAAGCTCGCGGCCACATGGTTCGAGAGTCCGCCCACCGTCTTCACCAGCACCTCTCCGTAGCCGACAGCCGGCACCGGCGTCAGCACCTCCGCGAGCTTCCCGGCCAATTCGTTCATCGAGTAGCCCGTCGAATTCTCGCTGTTCTTCATCGGCTTGACGTAGACGAAGTACATGCCCGCTCCGACCAGGATGGCGCCGAGCACGGCAAGAACGAGAACCGAATAGCCGGGCAGCGACGAGTAGTGATGAAGCAGCAGGCCAAGACCTCCGAACACCGTAATTCCGCCCGACAGAACGACCGGCTGGAATACGTCGTGAAGATCGATCGAGAACAAGCCGCCCAATGCATCCCCCAAGCCGTCTCCGAACACGAGCGTCACAAGAGCCATCAGCGCGCCGAACAGCAAGCAGCACCAGAACAAAACATCCATCGGTATCCCCCCTTCGAGCAACTTTCCGGCTGCAGTCGACGTCTCACTAATTAATACGATTAGTTTGGGGTGGAAGTTTCTTGGAACTCGACATTTTAGGGGATTTTTAACAGAGCTAGACCTTCGCGCGTCTGTCGCGGAGCCATTCGGACGAGTCAAACGTTGGGCAAATATGCTATAATGATTCTGTTTGCGAAGGAGGCCTCATATGAGCGAAACAAATTCAACTCCCAAACCTTCCCGGAGATGGCTCTCCGCCGGATGGTTCGCGGCTCGGCTATTCATCTACACCATCCTGTGGCTGCTGCTGTTCGGCTTGCTGTCAGGCTTGGTGGCCGTGGGCGCGGCGGGAGGATACATTGCGGCGCTGGTCAAGGACGACCCGATACGCCCGCAAAGCTTGATCGAAGAAAAAATCAATGAGAATTCCATCACGGGATTCGTGTACTTCCGGGACAACACGCTCGTCGGGCAACTGCGAACGGAAGAGGATCGCCGCCCTGTCACGTACAGCGAGATCCCGGAGTCGATCATCAATGCCGTTGTGTCGATCGAGGACCGCAACTTCTTCACGCATCCCGGCATCGATGCCAACGCGTTGCTGCGGGCGGTCAAGCAGCAGCTCCTGAACGAGGAGGTTCAGACCGGAGGCAGCACGCTGACCCAGCAGCTTGCCCGGCAGGTGTTCCTGACCCTCGACAAGACGAACAGCCGCAAGGCCAAGGAGATCTTCCTCTCCCTCCGCCTTGAGCAGTTCCTGTCCAAGGAGCAGATCATTACCGCCTATCTGAACAAGATCAATTACGGCAACGGAAGCTCCGGCTATAACCTGTACGGCATCAAGTCCGCCGCCAAGGGAATCTTCGGCCTCGAGCTGAACCAGATCAACCTGGCGCAGGCCGCCTACCTGGCCGGCTTGCCGCAGCGTCCCTCCGCCTACTCTGCGTTCACGAGCAAGGGCGAGTTCAACGAGACCAACTTCAACCGGGCGCTGAACCGGCAGAAGCTCATTCTCGAGAAGATGCTGGAGTACGGCAACATCACGCAGCAACAATACGCCGAAGCCTCGGCATTCGATGTATACTCCTCCTTGGCCAAGCCCACGGAGAAGGCATACAATACGTATCCTTACCTGATGCTCGAAGCCGAGCGGCAAGCGGCGCGCCTGCTCGTGCTGAAGGACAATCCGGAGCTTACGCAAGCGGATCTGAACAAGAGCGAGAACAGTGCGCTGGTCGAGGACGCGCGGGCGCAGCTCCTGCGGGGCGGCTACAAGGTCACGACGACCATCGACAAGCAGGTGTACGACTTGATGCACGGGGTGTCCGAGGATGCGGACAACTTCTCCCCCGACAGCTCGACGAAGGGCGTCGAGCAGATCGCTTCCGTCATGATCGACAACAAGACGGGCGCGATTCTCGGCATGATCGAAGGCCGCGACTTCCATATCGAGCAGATGAACTTCGCGACGCAGATGACGCGGCAGCCTGGCTCCGCGATGAAGCCGATCGCCGCCTATCTGCCAGCGATCGAGAAGGGGCTCATCCAGCCGGCCTCCGTGCTGGACGATTCTCCGATCATTCTGAACAACGGCGGCACAAGCAAACATATCCCGAAGAATTCGAACGACAAGTACGCAGGGCTCGTTACGGCGAGAACGGCGCTCAACAAGTCGCTCAACATTCCGGCGATCAAGATTTTCCTGGACAAGGTAACCATCCAGGAAGCCTGGAGCTTCGCCCGCGAGCTTGGGATCACCACGCTGGTCGACGAAGACAATCAAGCGCAAACGGGCGTTATCGGCGGCCTTACGTACGGCACAAGCGTCGAAGAGCTGACGAACGCATACAGCGCGATCGCGAACAAGGGAGTGTTCAACGACTCCTACATGATCGAGGAGATTCGCGACGCGAACAACAACATCGTCTACAAGCACGAAGCGGCGCCGACGCGCGTCGTCTCCGAGCAGTCCGCCTACCTGATGACCGACATGCTGCGGACCGTCGTGACGGAAGGCACCGCGACTTCGGTGAAGTCGGCGTTCAAGAATTACGGCAAGATTCCGATCGTCGGCAAGACGGGCACAACGTCGAACTACTCCGATGTCTGGTTCGAAGGCTTCACGCCGGACATTACCCTCGGCGTATGGGCCGGCTACGAGAAGCCGATCCACACGCTCTCGGGAGACGGTCGCAACCGCGCGAAGCAAATCTGGGCCAAGGTCATGAACGCCGTCACCGACGCGAAGCCGGAGCTGTTCCCGACCGAGTCGTTCGAGAAGCCGGACGGCCTCGTCTCGATGACTGTCTCGAGCGTCAGCGGCAAGCTTCCGACCGACCTGACGAAGCAAGCCGGCAAGCTGACGACGGACCTGTTCAACAAGAAGTTCATTCCGACGGAAGCGGACGACTCCCTCGTGAAGGTCAAGTACATTACGTACAACGGCGTCAATTACTTGCCGCAGGACGGCACGCCGGAAGACCTGCTGCGGGAATCCGTCATGATCAAGCGGGAAGCCCCGCTCGATCAGTTGATGGAAGACATCCAGAACGCGCTCGGCAGCGTCGCCGCGGACAAGCGCAAGGCGCTCTCGTTCTACCTGCCGCAGGACGCCAAGGACAGCGCTCCTTCGAAGGTGGACCCTCGCGTCGAAGACGGCGCGATCCCGTCGGCGCCGGCCAATGTCGTGGCGGAGACGCTCGACAGCACCAAGGTTCGCATCACCTTCGCTCCCAGCCCGCAAGCCGACGTAGCCGGCTACCGGCTGTACCGTTCCGTGAACGGGGGATCGTTCCAGAAGGTGGAAGCTTCGATCTTCGCCGGGGACGAAGCGAAGTTCATCAACTACACCTCTTCGAGCAACACGTACGATTACTATGTCACAGCCGTCGACGTCGCGGGCAAGGAGTCCCCGCGCAGCGCGGTCGTCTCGGCCGGGAGCGAAGGCAGCACGTCCAGCGGAGATCCGCTGGACCCGAACTTCCCGTACCAGGGCGATAACGGCTCAAGCGAGCAGACTACCGGCGGCGAGACGTCCGGGGGCCAGACGACGACGGAGGGCACCCCCGCCCTTCCTTCCGCTCCGGCGGGCCTGCAAGCCCAGAAGACGGAGCTCGGCATTACGCTCGACTGGAGCGCGAACGCGGACAACGATAAGGTTACGCAGTACGAAGTGTGGTACACCGCCACCGAGAACGGCCGCTACAAGCTGCTGGGCTCGACCGCGCAGAACCACTTCGAATACGTCACGCTGTCGCCGACCGGCTGGTACCGGGTCACAGCGATCAGCAGCGCGGGAACGTCCGATCCGTCCGCAGCCGTCGCGGTTCAGTAACCGCCGGGCGCGCGCGGAGGCGCAATAAGCTAGGAAGAACCGTCAGGGAAGCTGCTCCCTGGCGGTTCTTTTTGGGCTAGGGGGCGTCCGGAATGCCGGTATTCGCTCCCTCCCTTGGTCCGAGAGGGAGGGAGCTTTCGCGATTTTATATGAATTTTCACATTCATCGACCGTGGATTCGGGGGAATCGCGGTGTTTTATGTGGTTTTTCGCATATATACGGGATCTCGAGCCGGAAATCCCCCCACGAATGTGATTTTTCACATAGAATCGGACAAAGCACCCGCTTTCGTGCAGCACGAATGTGATTTTTCACATAAAATTGGTTTCTGCGGGTTCAGCGGGTTCAGCGGGTTCAGCGGATTCGGTAGGTTCGGCGAGTGCGGCGGGTTCGGTGGGTTCGGCAAGTGCAGTGGGCTCAGCGGGTTCAGTGGGTTCGATGAGTTCGGTAGGTTTAGCGGTTTAGGTGGTTTCAGCAGGTTAGATAAGTTAGATAAGTTAGATGAGTTAGACTGGTGCAGCAGGTGCGGTGTACGGTGGTTTAGGTGATTTCAGCAGGCTGATCGGATTAGATAAGTTAGAGGAGTTAGACGGGCTAGACGGGTGCAGCAGATTCGACGGTTTAGGTGGTCTAAGCGGTCTAAGCAATTTAGATCGGCTAGATGAGTTCTGAGGGTTCAAAAAGTTGCAACGGTAGTTCTGCAGGTTCTGCGGGTTCTGCAGGTTCTGCGGGTTCTGCGGGTTCTGCGGGTTCTGCAGGTTCTGCGGGTTCTGCAGGTTCGGCTTGCTAGATGCACAATCCACAATGAACAACGGAGGCGCCCGGTCGGGTGACCGGATGCCTCCGTTGCTTGGACTTGCGCTTAGTCTTCGATCGTCGACAGGTCGCCCGTCGGAAGATTCAGCTCCCATGCCTTGAGCACGCGACGCATGATCTTCCCGGAGCGAGTCTTCGGCAGCTTGTCGCGGAACTCGATCTCGCGCGGGGCCGCATGGGCGGACAAGCCCACCTTGACGAACTTGGAGATGTCCGCCTTCAGCTCGTCGGAAGGCTCGAAGCCTTCGCGCAAGGAGATGAACGCCTTGATGATCTCGCCGCGAAGCGGGTCCGGCTTGCCGATGACGCCGGCTTCGGCGACCGCGGGGTGCTCGACGAGCTTGCTCTCGACCTCGAACGGGCCGACGCGCTCGCCCGACGTGTTGATGACGTCGTCGATACGGCCTTGGAACCAGAAGTAGCCTTCTTCGTCCTTGTAAGCGGAGTCTCCGGAGACGTACCAGCCCGGAATCCGGAAGTATTCCTCGTACTTGGCCGGATTGTTCCAGATCTTCCGCATCATCGAAGGCCACGGCGTCTTCACCGCAAGATTGCCCATCCGATACGGCGGCAGCTCGTTGCCCTGGTCGTCGATGATCGATGCTTCGACTCCCGGCACCGGACGTCCCATCGACCCGGGCTTGATCTCCATGCCCGGGTAGTTGCAGATGAGCTGGCCGCCGGTCTCGGTCATCCACCACGTATCGTGGATGCGTTGGCCGTATACCTTCATGCCCCAGCGAACAACTTCCGGGTTCAGCGGCTCGCCAACGCTGAGCACATGGCGCACATTCGACAGGTCGAACGGCTTCACGGCATCGTCTCCGGCGCCCATCAGCATCCGGAACGCCGTCGGAGCGCTGTACCAGACCGTCACCTTGTACTTCTGCAGCGTGGCGTACCAGTCCTGCGGGCTGAAGCGGCCGCCGCGGACGACGTTCGTCACGCAGTTAAGCCACGGAGCGAAGATGCCGTACGACGTTCCCGTCACCCAGCCCGGATCGGCCGTACACCAGTACACGTCGCCTTCCCGGAGATCGAGCACAACGCGCCCGGTGTAGTAGTGCTGGATCATCGCGTTCTGAACGTGATAGACGCCCTTCGGCTTGCCCGTCGAACCGGACGTATAGTGAAGGATCAGGCCGTCCTCGCGGGTCAGCCACTCGATCTCGGCTTCGTTCGAGGCTTCCGCCATCGCTTGCTTGTAATCGACGATTCCGTCGCCTTCCTGCACGTCGTCGCCGAACACGATCAGATGCTTCAGCTCCGGAAGCTCCGATCTCTGAATGCGCGGCAGCAGCGCCGTCGACGTCAGAATCGCGACCGCCCCGCTGTCCTGAAGCCGATCCCGGACCGCAGTCTCCATAAACGCTTCGAACAACGGTCCGACGACCGCGCCGACCTTCAGAGCGCCGAGAAGTCCGAAGTACAACTCCGGAGAACGGGCCATGAAGATGAAGATTCGATCGCCTTTGCCTACGCCCAGCTTGCGCAGAACGTTCGCGAAGCGGTTGGATTGTTCCGCCATCTGCGCGTACGTGTAGCTCTCGTCCCGCTGGCTGTCGCTGTAATGCAGAGCGATCCGGTCGCCCTTGCCATTCTCGACATGGCGATCGATCGCCTCGTAGGCCATATTGACCTTGCCGGTCTGCGACCAAGAGAAATTCGCTTCCACGTCTTCCCACTTGAAGCTCTGCAACGCTTCCTCGTATGACCCCATGTTGGATGTCGATGCCGTTACCGCAAGCTTCTCTTCATGCTGCAATGTCATGACCTTCACCTTCCCGTTCGATAGGCAGAATCGTCCTGCCGAGTATACGCTTACAACATACTAAGAATGGCTTGACTCCGTCATTATATCACAGATTCGTCACATACGGCACTCCATTCCCGCGAGGATAATCCTCCGAACAGGGCGACATTTCCGCTTCAAGCCGTTTTTTCCAATGCTTCGTCCAGGTCTCCTCTCCCCCTATTCCCTCGCATGGTGTATAATGACATCATTCAAAAGGAGAGATCGCCATGGAGCATAGGAAGCGCTATCATCGGCACGTTCGCCAAGGACGTGCAGGACCGATCATCATCGAAGGCCCCATCCCTCCCGAGCAATTGCGCACATACACCCTCCATCGCGACCTGGATGCCTTCCGCCGGCCGAAGGAGCAGCACGAAGCGCTTGTTGAGATCGCAGAGCTGCCCGAGGGGCGGATCATCGCAGCCGTGGACGGGGAGACCGTCGTCGGATACGTAACGTTCCACTACCCGGACGAGCTTGAACGTTGGTCCGAAGGCGGCATGGACGACCTGGTCGAGCTTGGCGCCATCGAGGTCGCCGACGAATACCGCGCGCAAGGCATCAGCAAGGCGCTTCTGACGACGGCGTTCGAAGAGGGCCAGCTCGACAACGCCATCGTCTACACGACCGAGTACTACTGGCATTGGGACCTGGAGAACAGCGGCCTGTCGGTATGGCAATATCGCGAGGTTATGGAAAATTTGATGAAAATAGTCGGCATGGTTTGGTTCGCCACAGACGATCCCGAGATCTGCGCGCACCCTGCGAACTGCCTGATGGTTCGCATCGGCCCCGAGGTTCCCTTGGCCTCCGCGGAGAAGTTCGACAAGGTCCGGTTCAGGCAGCGATTCATGTACTAACCGAAAGGAAGAGATGGCTTTGACATTGCCCGCATCCGATCCGTTATGGATCGATTGCTCCAGCTCGAAGCGTTATCGCTTTAACGACGACCATCCGTTCCACCCGATCCGGCTTCGCCTGACCGAAGAGCTTCTTGCCGCCTCCGGCGCGTGGGACGAGAGCCGGCTGTGGAAGCCGGACACGTCCATTCCGCACGAGCAGTTGGAAGAGATCCACCGTTCGGATTACCTCAGAGCCGTCAGGGAGCTCAGCAAGCCGAATCCGTCGCAGGAAGCCATCGACCAGGCTCCGAGATACGGCCTCGAAGCGGACGGGGACACGCCTTATTTTCCAGGGATGCATGAAGCGTCGGCAGCGGTCGTTCAAGGCTCGCTCGCAGCGGCGGAAGCCGTCATGACGGGGCGGGCACTGCACGCCTTGCATCTCGGAGGCGGGCTTCACCACTCCTTCCCGGACCGGGCGTCCGGCTTCTGCGTCTACAACGACGCGGCGGCCGCGATTCGCTGGATGAACAAGGAATACGGAGCCAAAGTGCTCTACATCGATACGGACGTGCATCACGGGGACGGCGTGCAATGGTGCTTCTACACCGACCCGGACGTGTTCACATTCTCGATCCACGAGACCGGCAAATTCCTGTTCCCCGGAACCGGCTTCGCGAACGAACGCGGCGTGAACTCCGGCTATGGGGCTTGCCTGAACGTTCCGCTCGAGCCGTACACCGAGGATGACTCCTGGCTCGCTTGCTTCAGCGAGGCGCTCGAGGTCGTCATGAGATCGTTCAAGCCGGACGTTATCGTCAGTCAGCACGGCTGCGATGCCCATGCGCTGGACCCGCTCGCACACATTCATTGCAGCATGAAGATCTACCGGGAGATTCCGCGAATCATTCACCGCCTCGCGCACGAATACGCCGATGGACGCTGGGTCGCGCTCGGAGGCGGCGGCTACGAGCATTGGCAAGTCGTGCCTCGCGCCTGGGCGCTGCTCTGGCTGGAGATGTGCGACCACCCGCTGCTCGCCGAGATCGACTCCTCCCCTTCGGGCGGCCCGCTGCCGGCCGACTGGCCCAAGCTCGATTCGCCGCGCCGGCCATCCGAGCTGCCTGGCAATTGGCTGGACGACACCGGCCTATGGACGCCGATGCCCCGTCGATCGGAGATTGCGGCGAAGAACAAAGAAGTGCTCGATATCGCACTCCAGCACTTGGGATAAAGCTTGGACAGCTTGAACATAGCAGCAAGGGCCGCCGTCCTGTCATCAGGATTGCGGCCCTTCTCTTCGTTAGCGATTACGATTATATCCGCTTCAGCATCTCGTTGACGATCCGATACGAGTTGTTGGACGCCTCGATGGTGAATTCCGCGAAGTTCACGGAAGCCGAACCATCCGCCTTGTCCGACATGGAACGGATGACGACATAGCCGACATCGTTCATCGCGCACACCTGCGCGACAGCCGCGCCCTCCATCTCGGTGCAAGCTCCTCCGAACACCTCGAACAGCTCCTGCACCTGGTTGCGATCGGCGATAAACTGATCGCCGGACAGCACCTTGCCGAGCTTCACGCGTCCCGGCAGCACGATCTCGCCCGCTTCCTTCGCCATTGCGACGAGCTGCTCGTCTGCCTTCCACTCCGAGGATGGCTGGTATGGAATAACGCCGCGGGCGAAGCCAAGCGCCGTCACGTCGATGTCATGCTGAAGGCAGCTCGTGGAGATGACGACGTCCCCGATGTTCAGCTCCGGGTCGACCGCTCCGGCTACGCCGGTGAAGATCACCTGCTTCACGTTGAAGCGGTCGATCAGCACCTGCGTGTAGACGGCCGCATTGACCTTGCCGACACCGCACTTGCAGAGCACAACAGGCTTCTCGTTCAAGGAGCCCGTGTAGAAGACGATGCCGGAACGGTTCATCTCGACCCGATCATCCATCTGGCTGTGGAGCAGGTCGATCTCCTCCTGCATCGCTCCGATAATTCCAAACATGGAAAACCTCCTTCTCCTAAAGGGAAGAAAATGCCCCGTCACAGGCGGGCAAGCTTCCTGTACAGGGCACCTTCTTCTATCATGAGTATGTCAAACATTTAAACCGATGCGACGGATTGGCGAATAATCAATTCATGCGGAAGAACAACCTTCGCGTTCTCGACGGATTCCTTCTTCATCAGCTTCGTCAGCAGACGCATGGCAACCGCTCCGATGTCGTACATCGGCTGCGCGACCGTCGTCAGTTGCGGACGAACCATCGAAGCCATGCGGATGTTGTCCACAGAGATGACCGAGATGTCTTCCGGAACCTTCAGCCCCGCATCTTGGATCGCGTGGATGGCGCCGATCGCCATCTCGTCGTTCGCGGCGAAGATTGCGGTCGGGCGCTCGGAGAGCCCGATGAAGTGGTGGGCCGCTTCCATTCCCGCTTCGTACTTGTAGTTGCCGATGCGAACAAGCTCTTCGTCAACCGACAGACCGGCTTCCTCGAGCGCACGCTTGTAGCCCTGATAACGGGCGAAGCCGTTCGCGGGGTCCTGCAGCGTTCCGCTGATCATCGCGATGCGGCGATGGCCTTCGGAGAGCAATCGCTTCGCCGCGTCGTAAGCGGCCAGCTCATGGTCGATGTCGACGGAAGGAATCGTTCCCTTCTCATCGGTCGTCGCGCACAGAACAATCGGCACATTCGACGTGTTGAACGCTTGAATGTGTTCGTCGGTTACTGCGCCGCCCATGAAGAGAAGACCGTCGACCTGCTTCTCGAGAAGCGTGTTGATGACGCGAATCTCCTTGTCCTTGCGCTTATCCGCGTTACAGAGGATGATGTTGTAGTGATACATGTTGGCGATGTCTTCGATCCCTCTGGCGACTTCGGCGAAGATCGCGTTCGAGATATCGGGGATCACGACGCCGACCGTCGTCGTCTTCTTGCTGGCCAATCCGCGCGCAACGGCGTTCGGGCGATAGCCCAGCCGTTCGATTGCTTCGAATACTTTCTTCCGTGTCTGAGGCTTCACGTTCGGGTTGTTGTTGACGACACGGGATACCGTTGCCATCGACACGCCGGCCTCGCGAGCCACATCATATATGGTTACCGTCACGTTACTCGCTCCAATGCTATGAACAACCATTGCCCGGCTTGTCCATGGGATATTAAGGTAATGATACGACAAATTTGCTGATTCCGCAACGTTTAGCCCGCTTTATCGCCGAAATATCGACGATTCACCCGTTTTTCCCGGTCGGACTCCTTCTCTTAGGCTTCCTGAAGCCGTTCCGCAAGGAATTGTTCGGTGATTCTCCAGTGGGATTCATCCCAGACGGGCTCGCCGTTCTTGATCAGAATCGCTTGCGGGGACTTGTGGGTTACCCCGAGCGTCTCTGCGATGTCGTTGCTGACGGGACGGTCTTCGATTACATGAACGATCGCGAATTCGACGGAGGGCGGAGCGGCATCGGCCAGGTAATTCGTCAGGGCCTCATGCGCTCCCGCGCTAACCGGGCATTGCGTGCTATGCTTAAACACAAGCAGCGGCTTCTCGCTCGATTGCCGAAGCGCCGCCTTCCATTGGTCGATGCTGGTTAGTTGCGTTATCGCAGCCAGGTGATCACCTCCATGAAAATAATATCGTTTGTTTTCATGGTAGCAGAAATGTCCACGTTACGCAAAACAAATAACGGGGCATTCGCCCCGTCTGCGTCAAATTACGATATGTATTGCGCGCTAAGCTGGGACAACCTGCCGCGCAGCTCCTTCTGCCACTTCTCGTCTCGCAGGGATGAGGCGACGAGCAGAAGGTCGAGCAGCTCGTTTGTCCTGTTCTCGATGCTCCGGGCGACCGCCGCCGCATCCAGAGGCTGCCGATTGGCCGCCATATCTCTAAGAACCGCCGCCCACTCGTGCTGCTCCTCGAACGGGATCGTCTGCGGCTGAGGCTTCGAGCCCATCCTTCCGACGAGTTGCCCCAGATCTTCCTTCACTCCGGGAAACACTTCGTTGCGCGAGCAGAATTCGCAAGAGTAGACGGGAACATTGGCAATGCTGACCTTGTGGACGTAGATCAAGGTGCGAAGAATCAAAGTCATGGTGTGACCGCAAGAACAACGTTTGTGCAACGGACTCTCTCCTCATTCGACAATTATGGCAACAGAGATGGCGGCAGAACTGGAAAAAAAAGCGACAGCGCCGCAGACGGGTGCCAGCCTGTTGGGCGGCGCCAGTCCTGGGATGCGGGACGGCACCGCTTCGACCATTGTATTCGCCCTCCTCGCCTCCGATTCCTTCTTTAGAAGCCACTGTAAATTATGGTATCTGCGGGGATTCGTCGCGAGGATGGTCGTGGGGATGGTCGTAGGGATTCGCCGGATTGGGTAAGACAAGAATAAGAACAGCCGAACCTTAACGGATCTGCTATTCTAAAATAGGCAGCATGCGGCTTGCGTTCGCGTGCCGCGACTATGCCGCGACTATGCCGCGACTATTAGGTTATGCGCGCTGGGAGGCGAAGAGATGGGACAAACGAAGAAAGTCGTCTGCCTGATCGACGACGAATTCGAGGATTTGGAGCTGTGGTATCCGGTTTATCGCGCCCGCGAAGAAGGCGCCGAGGTTGTATACGCAGGGCCTGAGAAGGGCCGCAAGCACATCGGCAAGTACGGCGTCCCCGCCGTGGCCGATATGTCTTATGAGGAACTGGACGAGGCGGCCTGCGACGGGCTGCTCGTGCCGGGAGGCTGGGCGCCGGACAAAATCCGGCGCGACGCCCGCGTGCAGCAGTTCGTCCGCCGCATGAACGAGGCCGGCAAGCCGATCGGGCAGATCTGCCACGCCGGGTGGGTGCTGATCTCGGCCAAAATCCTGGAAGGCCGCAAGGTGACGTCGACCCCGGGCATCCGGGACGACATGGAGAACGCGGGTGCGGAATGGTTCGACGAAGCCGTCGTCGTGGACGGCAACCTGATCTCCGCCCGCAGACCGCCGGACCTGCCGGAATACGCGAAGGCGTTCTGCGACGTTCTCTACGGCAGACGGTAGCATTGGCCGGGGCTGGGCGGAGCGGCGGACAATCGGGGGAGGCGCCGGATATATGTGAAAAATCACATAAAACACGCCGGACAGAGGCGAAATCGCAGAATGTATGTGGAAAACCACGCACATCGCGCCGGGCGGAGACGAAATCGCAAATTATAGGTGAAAAACCACATAAATCGCGCCAATACACATGTGGAATCGCGGAATATATGTGAAAAACCACATAAATCGCAGTCGGGCGGATTCCGCCCGCGAGACGGCAACGAGGCGTACGCGGGATATACACGGGGTATATGCGGCTATATGCGGGTATATGCGGGGTATATGCAATTGCGCGAATACGCGCGACATTTTGTGAACAATCGCCATTCGATCCAATCCGATCCCATTCACTCCGATCCGCTCGGCTCGGCTCCGCTCGGCTCCGCTCGGCTCTCGCGGAGAAGGCAAAGGGGCGCCGTGCAAGTCCCCAACCCGGACTTGCACGGCGCCCCTTCGTCTGGCGGAATCGCCTGTCTAGATCCCCGGCCGGATATGGCCTTGGGCGATCGCTTCCTCGGCGTGGAAGCGTTCCAGCCGTTCCCGGATCTCCTTCGCGGTGCGGTAGGCGAAGAGCTCATCCATCAGGAAACGGCTCTCCTGCGCATTCGTCCGCAGCATCGTCTCCTTGACGGAGAGGATCGACTGCGCCGAGATGCTCAGCTCGTGGATGCCGAGGCCGAGCCAGATCGGCATGGAGCGAACGTCGCCGGCCATCTCGCCGCAGATGTTCACCTGCACCCCGTGCCGCTTCGCGGCGGCGACGACGGTCTTCAGCATGCGCAGCACGGCCGGATGGAACGGTTCGTACATGTGGCCGATGTGCTCGTTCATCCGATCGACCGCAAGCGTGAACTGGATCAGGTCGTTCGTGCCGATGCTGAAGAAGCTCACTTCCTCCGCCAGCAGCTCCGCGATCGCCACCGCGGCGGGCACCTCGATCATGATGCCGGTCCGAATCTTCTCCTGGCAGGCAACGCCTTCGGCGACCAGCTCCAGCCGCGCCTCCTCGAGCAGCGCATTCGCTTCCCTCACCTCTTCCACGGATGCGATCAGCGGGTACATGAGCTGCACGTTCCCGAAGACAGACGCCCGCAGGATTGCCCGCAACTGCACCTTGAACAAGTCCTTGCGGTTCAGGCTGAAGCGGATCGCCCGGTAGCCGAGGAAGGGATTATCCTCTTCCGGGAGGTCGAAGTAGTCGAGCTGCTTATCCCCTCCGATATCGAGCGTCCGGATGGTGAGCGGCTTGCCTTGCAGCTTCTCCGCCGCTTGGCGGTACACCTCGAATTGCTCCTCCTCCGAAGGGAAGCGGCTGCGGTCCATGTACAGGAATTCGGTGCGGAACAGGCCGACCCCGTGCGCGCCATTGCCGATTGCGGCGTCGAGCTCCTTGATCGAGCTGATGTTGGCGGCCAGCTCGATCGTCATTCCGTCCGGCGTGACCGACGGAACGAGCGCAAGCTGCTGCAGCCGTTCTCTCGTCTCCGTCTCGCGCTGGCGAAGCTCGGAATACCGGATGACGGTCTCCGCGCTCGGATTGATGTGAACGTAGCCGCTGCGCCCGTCGACGATGAGCAGGTCTCCGGTCTCGATCGGGGCCGGCAGCTTGCCTTCGACGCCCATCACGAGCGGGATGCCGAATGCCCGGGACATGATCGCGGAATGCGAGGTCGGGCTTCCGACCATCGTCACGATTCCGAGCACCATCTCCGGCTTGAGGTGAATGAGTTGGGAAGGCGTGAGCTCCCGAACGACGAGAATAAACGGCTGCGCATCCAGCGGCAGCGAGATCTCCGGCACGCCGAGCAGATGCTTGAGCAGCCGATTGCCGACGTCCTTGATGTCGAGAGCGCGCTCCTTCATATATTCGTCGTCGAGCAGGTCGAACATCGTGACGAAGTGATCGATCGCTTCCTTGACCGCCACTTCCGCCGCCTTGTATTGGCGCTGGATGATCCCCTTGATCTCGTTCATGAACACCGGGTCGTCGAGAATGGCGAGATGCGCCGCGAAGATTCCCGACTCTTCCGCTCCGACCGTCTCGTCCATCTCGGTCTTCAGCTTATGGATCTCGTGCTTCGAGCGCTTGACGCCTTCATACAGCCGCTCGAACTCCAGCGCGAGATCGCCGACTCCGATGAGCTGCTCGGGCATCTCCCATTCCCAATTCGGAAGAACGAACGCCTTCCCGATCGCAATGCCATCCGATGCGGGCAATCCTTGAATCATTGTTCTCCCCCCTTGTCCTCTCTCTCTTTAACGACGACCGACATGACCGCGGCTTGCCCCTTCTTGACCGCCGCGAAAGGAGCGAAGCGCCAGGAGCGTACGATATCCGAGTTGGTGATGACCATCGGTGTCGCGAGCGACTTGGCTTTGCTCTTGAGCGTAGCCAGATGGAAGCGGATAAGCGGCTGCCCCGGATTGACTTCGTCCCCCTCTTGCACGAGCGCGGTGAACGTGTCCTTCAGCCCGGAGGTGTCGATGCCGATATGCAGAAGCACCTCCAGGCCCTCCTTCGTCTGAATGCCGATCGCATGCTTCGTCGGATAGAGATGGATCACCTTCCCGGCGACGGGAGCGACCAGCTCCCCGCGATCCGGGATGAAGGCGACCCCTCGGCCGACGAGCCGCTGCGCGAAGATCGGATCGTCCACATCCTCGAGCGGAATCATTCGACCCTGGACCGGCGCGTGGAATTGAACCTGATGGACGTCGAGCTGCATCAGCTTGGAGATCTCTTCGCGAATCAGCTCCGAGAACGTGCCGAACACGACCTGTACATTGCCCCCGCCCAAGTGGATGACGCCCGCCGCGCCCAGGTGGCGAAGCGACTTCGCGTCGACCCGCCGATCCTCCGCCAGCGTCAGGCGCAGCCTCGTGATGCAGGCCTCGAGACGCACGATGTTCTCCTTGCCGCCGAGCGCCTGAAGAATGAGCGGCGCGCGGTACGGAATGTCCCCCGCCCAATCGTCGAGCCGGGTCGCATCCTCGCGTCCCGGAGTGGACAACTGGAACTTGCGAATGCACCAGCGGAAAAGCACATAGTACAAAACGCCGACCGCGAGACCGAGCGGGATGATCAGCCAACCCTTCTGCGACAACGGGAGGTTGATGACGTATTCGAGCGCGCCGGCCGAGAAGCTGAAGCCGTCCCGGATGCCGAGCTCGTAGGTCAGCCACATGATTCCTCCCGAGATGAGGGAATGAAGAATGAACAAGTACGGCGCCACGAACAGGAAGGCGAATTCGACCGGCTCCGTTACCCCCGTAAGGAAGGCGGTAAGCGCCGCCACGCGGAATTGCTTGCTCGTCTTCGGCTTCAAATCCTCGCGGGCTTCGTGAATGATGGCGAAGGCGATCGCCGGCAGCGCGAACATAATGATCGGATACAAGCCCGCCATGTAGGCCCCGGCCGTCGGGTCTCCCGCGAAGAAGCGCGGCAGGTCCCCGAAGTAGACGTTCCCGCTGGGGTCCTCGTATTCTCCGACCTGGAACCAGAAGACGTGGTTCAACAGGTGATGAAGGCCGAAGGCGACCAGAATCCGGTGCAGGAAGCCGTACAGGAACACGCCGAAGCCGCCGGCGGAGCCGACGACATTGCCCGATTCCGCGATCAGGTCGCGGATGGAATGACCGGCTTGGATCATGATCCAAGCGAAGATCACGGAGAAGGCGCCCATGAAGATCGGAACGAAGCGGGAGCCGCCGAAAAATTGCAGCGATTCGGGCAGCTTCAGCACCTTGAACTTCTCGCTTGCCCAACCCGAGACGATGCCGATGACCGCACCGGCGAACATGGAGGGCTGAACGCCGTCCGGATCATACGTCTTCGTAATCGCCGCGAAAATAACCATTCCCGTCAAGGAGGCCATTCCGGCGAAGACGGATTGATTCGACATGCTGAGCGCGATGCCGACCGCGAAGACGTACGGGACGTAGAGGAAAATCTGCGTCCCCGCCGCCAGCAGCATGTCCGGCACTGCGCCCATTCCGAACGAATCCCATGGCAGGCGGGACAGCATGATGAGAATGGCGGCCGCAGGCAGCACCGTCATCGGCAGCATGAACGCCCGGCCAAGCCGTTGAAGATAGCCCACACCGAACATGAACCTCAGTCCCTCCTTTCTCTCGATGGTACGACTTAAAGCCGCTTTTTGTCAAAAGAAACCGTTGTCGGTCCCTTCCGCTTCAGCGCGCAGAACACGGCAAAATGATAAAACCGGAACACGCAATCCGCCTCGGAATAACCGGCTTGCTTCAGCCACTGAACCTGCTCCCGCGCTCTTGCGTTCCGGTCCTGCAGCCTCCGCTCCTTGGAAGCCTCGATCGCCGAAGTTGCGAGACCGCTCTGCGCAACGCTCTCTTCCCAGCGCCGGTCGTACAGCCGCTCGAAGAATGGCGACTCGCCCGCCGCCTGGTCCGCGTTCACGAACCCTCCTCCCTCGTTCGTCAGCGCATGAAGCTTGGCGAACAAGCGTCTCTTCTCCTCGTCGGCCAGATGATGGATGGACAGCGAAGACACGATCCAATCGAATTTCTCCTCGAACGGGTAAGCCAGGTAGTCGCCGGTTGCGTAACGAATGTTCGCTCCCGTTCCCGCGAAGCGCTCCCTCGCTTGATCCAGCATCTTCTCGCTGAAGTCGATCAAGGTGTAGCTCGCGTTCGGATAGAGGGGCAGCAGGAAGGAGGTGAGCAGTCCCGTGCCCGCTCCGACATCGAGAATCGAGAGATTATCCTTATCCGATTGAACAAGCGATACGGCCGTTCCGTAGAAGTCGTCGAAGCACGGAATCAGTTGCCTTCGCTCGCGGTCGTACTCTCGTGCCGCAGCATCGAATTGAGCCTTCACTTTGTCGTTCATGGTTATCCTTCCCTTCCCGGCGCTGAATTTCTCTCAGTGTAGCAAGAGAACGAAAGGATAGGAAATATATAAAACCGATCCGCTTAATAGGATGCGCCTATAGGCACAAAGAAAAAGCGGCGCGGTCCCGCCCTTGCGTTGAACATCCGGAACAGGCCGCGCTTCCCGCTCTTCCGCTTGGTTTACTTGCCGCTGGGCAGCAGGATCGAATCCTCGACCTTGATGCAGCGGTCCATGATCACCTGCAAGCCGCCTTGCTCCGCGATCGACGCCGCTTCGTCATTCGCGATGCCAAGCTGCAGCCACAGCGTCTTCGCGCCGATCTCGACCGCGCTCTCGGCGATAGGAGGCGTGTGCTCGGGACGACGGAACACGTTCACGATGTCGACCTTCTCCGGAATGTCCTGCAGCCTGGCGTAGCAGGTCTCGCCAAGAATGCTCGTCGCCTTCGGGTTGACCGGAATGATCCGGTAGCCCTTCTTCTGCATCGCCTCGGACACCATGTACGACACCTTGGACGGGTCGTCGGACAGGCCGACGACCGCGATGGTGTGCGATTGCCGAAGGATGTCCTTGATCTGTTCCCTGGACGGATTCGAGAATGCCATTCTCTTCAGCCTCCTAAGACATCGTTAAGATTCGATTCCTTATTTTACCCATTCGACCTGCGCTCCAAGCGCGAGCAGATGATCGAAGTAGTTCGGGTACGACTTGGCGACATGATGCGCTTCCTTGATGCGGATCGGCTGCTTGGAGCGCAGGCCGACGATCGTGAGCGCCATGATGACGCGATGATCGAAGTGCGCATCGATCTCGACGCCGCCCTCCAAGCCTTCCGGACGACCGTGGACGATGATCTCGTCGCGCTTCTCCTCCACGTTCGCCCCGGCCTTGCGAAGCTCGGTCAGGTAGTCGGTGATGCGATCGCATTCCTTGTACCGAAGGTTCTCGACGTTGTAGAAGCGGGACGTTCCTTCCGCGAACACGGCCGCCGCTACCATCGCGAGCACGCCGTCGGTGAATTCGTCGCCGTCGAATTCGCCGGCGGTCAGCTTGCCGTTGCCCCGAACGCGAACGACGCCGTTCTCGTGGGTCAGGTCTACGTTCATGGCGCGGAGCACGTCGACGACGGCGCGCTCGCCCTGCTTGCTGTCCTCGTACAGGCGATGCACGGTCACGTCCGAGTCGGTCACTGCGGCCGCGGCCAGAATGGCCGCCGAGCCCGGGTAGTCCCCCTGCACCGTATACGTCTGCGCCAAGTACTTCTGCCGTCCGGGCACCTTGTAGTGCATCAGGTCGTCGGAAGCTTCGACGACGATGCCCGCTTGACGCATCACTTCCAGCGTCTGGCCGATGACGACCTTCGACTTCAGGTCGTTCAGCACCTCGATCTCGCTGTCCTCGTCGAGGAGCGGCGCGAGGAACAGAAGCGAGCTGAGGAACTGCGAGCTGACGCTGCCCGACACCTGGATCTTGCCGCCGCGCGGATTGCCGCCGCGAATCGTGATCGGCAGGCGGCCGTTATGGTGCTCCACTTCGACTCCCATGCTCTGCAGCGCCGTGATCAGATCGTCGTGCGGACGCTTGCCGAGAGAGAGCGGGTACGTATTGACGAAGGTCACTTCCGGCAGGAACGCCGCGATGGACATCAGGAAGCGAAGCACCGCCCCTGCATTGCCCACGTTGAGCTGCTTGGCCGGGAACGGATGGCGCCCGAATCCGGTGATGACGATCTTCTCGTCGTCCTCCTCCACGATCGCCCCGAGATCCCGAATACAACGGCGAATCGCGTCGCTGTCCTCGCTGTGCGCCGGATAGCGGATGGTGCTTGTGCCTTCCGCGAGCGCGGCGACGAGCAGGTAGCGGGTCGTGTAATTTTTCGAAGAGAGGGCTTGGATTTCGCCTTGAAGCTTGCCCGTAGGGGTTACGATCATATCCATTGCGGTTAACGCTCCTTAAGTTAGTGTAGATAGAGGGATAACGCCCTCCCGAGCGGTGATTTGACAGCTCTGCCGACGTTTCATTATGATGATTTTATTCGATCAAGGGAGTGTGCCCCATGAATTCATACGAAGTAATTGCGGTAGACGAATTAAAGGCCCGCATCGACGCGGGAGAGAAGCTTCATCTGATTGACGTCCGCGAAGACGACGAGGTCGCTTACGGCATGATCGAAGGAGCCGTCCACATCCCGATGGGCACCATTCCCGATCGCCAGGACGAGATTCCGAAGGACGAAGAGGTCATCTTCATCTGCCGCAGCGGCAATCGCAGCGGAAGGGTGTGCGAGTATCTGGCCGCCCAGGGCTTCGGGAAGCTGGTCAACATGCAGGGCGGCATGCTCGCCTGGGATATGCTGTAACGAACGCTTTAACGGCCGCTTATCGGCGCCGTCACACCCAGCGAACAAGCATGCTCGCGATCTGCTCCGGAGTTCTGCGGGAGGTGTCGATCGTCGCATGCGCGAAGTCGTAAGCGTGCTTGCGCCCGGCAAGCAGCGTATCGATCCTCTCCACGGCGTCTCCCTCAAGCAAGGGACGCGTCCCCGCCGCCGCGCCTGCCGTTACTCGTTCGAGCAGGCTCTGGCGGCTCGCCGTCAGGGAGACGACCCAGCCTTCCGCCAGCATCAGACGCCGGTTCTGCTCCCGCAGCACCGCTCCGCCCCCCGTAGCGACGATCTGCCGATCTCCGGCCAGAACCGTCTCCAGCACTCGGCTCTCGAGGTCGCGGAAGCGGTCCTCCCCTTCGTCGGCGAAGATCTCGGGAATGCTCTTCCCCGCCAATCTCACAATCTCCTCGTCGGTATCCAAGCGGCTCCAGCCGAGCTTCTCCGCCAGCAGCTTGCTGACGGTGGACTTGCCCGTTCCCATGAACCCCACGACGATAATGTTCCTTCGCTTGCTGCGAGCGTCCAACGCTTGTCCTCCGCTTCTTCTATAAGGATTCCATAATAATAGCATATAACAACAAGGCTAAGGCGGAGGTTGGCATAAAAAAGCCCGGAGGCCCGTAAGGTGATAACAGACCCTTCTCTGCAGAGGTGATGGACAAGATGGACGTTCCGCCCGCCTTCTCTTCCGACCGCTCCGATCCCGGCGCCGTGCCTGCACTCGCGCCCCCGACGCTTAGCCGCCTGCTCGATCCGTCTTATCCGGTGTGCCGGGGGGATCTTATCTGGGCGCTCGACTACATTAAAAGAAAAGTGGCCGAAGGAGCGCCCGAATGGTCGGGGCTCGATCGGCCACGGCTGCTTGCGCACTTCGCCGCCTATGCCGGGGTCGCCATGCGGCTGCTCAACCGGCAGAGCTTATGCGGCGAAGACGCGGAGCACTTGCGCGCCCTGCTTCGGGACACGCTCCCCTGAATGAGTCTTGCATTCTGCAAGCAACGAACCGCTTAGGCTTCCATCCAGTTGTGATGGAACGTGCCTTCCTTGTCCAGACGCTTGAACGTATGAGCGCCGAAGTAGTCGCGCTGAGCTTGCAGCAGGTTAGCCGGCAGACGCTCGGAGCGATAGCTGTCGTAGTAAGCGAGCGCGCTCGCGAACGACGGAACCGGGATGCCGTAACGGACCGCCGTCGCCACGACGTCGCGCCATGCGTCCTGATAGGATTCGACGACGCCCTTGAAGTACTCGTCCAAGAGCAGGTTGCGCAGGCCCGGGTCGCGATCGTACGCATCCTTGATGTTCTGCAGGAAGCGGGCGCGGATGATGCAGCCGCCGCGGAAGATCATCGCGATGTTGCCGTATTGAAGGTTCCAGTTATACTCGTCGGAAGCGGCGCGCATCTGTGCGAAGCCTTGAGCATAGGAGCAAATCTTGCTCGCGAACAGCGCCTTGCGAACCTTCTCGATGAATTCGGCCTTGTCTCCTGCGAACGCGGACGTCTTCGGCCCCTTCAGCACCTTGCTCGCGGCGACGCGCTCTTCCTTCATCGCGGACAGGAAGCGGGAGAACACGGACTCGGTGATGATCGACAGCGGAACGCCCAGGTCGAGCGAGCTTTGGCTCGTCCACTTGCCCGTGCCCTTCTGGCCGGCGGAATCGAGGATGACGTCGACCATCGCCTTGCCCGTCTCCGGGTCCTTCTTGGAGAAGATGTCGGTCGTAATCTCGATCAGGTAGCTGTCGAGCTCGCCCTTGTTCCATTCGCCGAAAATCTCGTGCAGCTCGTCCGTCGAGACGCCCAGCACATCCTTCATCAATTGGTAAGCCTCGCAGATGAGCTGCATGTCGCCGTATTCGATGCCGTTATGGACCATCTTGACGTAGTGGCCCGCGCCGTCCGGTCCGATGTATGTGCAGCAAGGGTCGCCGTTCACCTTCGCGGAGATTCCCGTCAGAATCGGCTCAACGAGCTTGTAAGCCGCTTCCGGTCCGCCCGGCATGATCGAGGGGCCCTTCAGCGCGCCTTCTTCGCCGCCGGATACGCCGGTTCCGATGAAGTTGAAGCCCTGCTCCGTCAGCTCGCGGCTGCGGCGCTGGGTGTCCGGGAAGTACGCGTTGCCGCCGTCGATAATGATGTCGCCCTTGTCGAGGAATGGAGTCAGCGATTCAATCGTCGCATCCGTGCCGGAGCCGGCTTGCACCATGATCAGAATCTTGCGCGGAACTTCGAGCGATTGAACGAATTCCTCTACGGAGTAGGTCGGCACGAGGTTCTTGCCCTTGCCTTCCGTGTTCAGCAGATCGTCCGTCTTCTCGCGCGAACGGTTGTACACGGCAACCGAATACCCGCGGCTTTCAATGTTCAAGGCAAGGTTCCGTCCCATGACGGCCATGCCGACAACTCCGATGTTTGCTTTAGACATTTTTCGCTTCATCCTTTTGACAGTCTTTTTTGCACGCAATATGCCTATTGTACTCTATTTTGCCAACACATGAAAACCTTCTTTTTCAACAGCAAACCCGCCCGCTCGACACCAAACGCCCGTTATCGGTCGAACCCGACCGCCTTCAGGAATGCCCGCGCCAGCGCGACGTGCCCGACCATGCTCGGGTGAACGCGGTCCCAGGCGATCGTCGCCGGGTAGATATGCTCCAGAATCCGGTCGAACTCCGCCTGCGTATCCACGAACAGCGTTCCGTGCTTGGCCGCGATGGTGCGAACCGCTTCCCCGTACAGATCCATCGTCGCCCGCATCGCATCCGACTTGTTCGGCTCCAAGTAGAACGGCGTCATCAAGACGATGCCCTTGACGCCTTCCTTCGTCCGGACGACCAGCTCTTCCAGCTTCGCCTTGTACTCGTCCAGGTACACGTGCGATTCCGTCTTGTACGGCAGGTCGAATTGCCGCCACACGTCGTTCGTGCCGATCATGATCGACAGCCAGTCCGGCTTCTGATCCAGCACGTCCGTCTGCCAGCGCGCGTCCAGGTCGCGTACCGTGTTGCCGCTGGTGCCCTTGTTCACGACCCGAATGCCCAATTCCGGGTAAGCGGATTGCAGCAGGCCGTCGACGACCGATACGTACCCCTTCCCAAGTGCGCCGAACAACCCTTCCCCATCCGGACTGCGTTCGCAATCCGTAATGGAATCCCCGATAAACAGCAGCTTGTCCCTTTGTTCCAGTCTCATCCTCATTCTCCCCCCACTTAACCAACTGCTACCATTATATCGAAATCGCTTTTTTCTTCAACAACGAAATGACGACGACGAAAAAGCGCCCCGAAGGGCGCCAAATAGTTGTATGGGACGTAACGGAAGCGCGTGCGGCTACAATTCCAGCAGGAGCATCTCCTTGCGCATATCCTCCAGCCGAACCTTGCTCTTCTCGGCTTCTTCGGTCTGACCGAGCTGCAATGCCTCATGGAGGACAGCCAGCTCATAATCGACCTCGAGACGAAGAACGCCCGCCCGAAGTTCCGCTCTCTTCGACTTGAACGCCTGAACCATATCTTCTACCGTAATTTGAGGACGCTTCTGGAAAATGATCCGATGTTCCATGCCTGACACCTCCACGAGACGAATAATTTCTCCGAACATGATGTTCTCGATCAGCACCTGACGGTCGCGAAACCTCTTGACGATTGCATGGCCTCTGGAGTCGTTGATCAGCTTCTCGATCCAGAGCGACAACTTCTCATCCTTGACGACATAGTCGCCGACCATCTTGTACCGGTTCGATGACCGCTGGAATCGGAGCTTAAGCAGCTTGCGTCCCGTTCGAACGGAGATGAGAAACTGCTGATCGTTCTCATTCCAGTACAAGGAGTAGCCTTCAGAGATGAGCCCTCGAATCAAATTCTGAAGCTGCTTGCGATCGAAGCGAAGTTCCAGGTTGCAGTATTCCACCTCGTGGCTCCGATTCACGGCCATCCCCCCCATCCTGCACTTGACGCGCGGCTCGAGTTGTTGACCGAATGTTCAGAATATTTGTTCTTACCTCTATCTTATACTCCATCTTATGTTCTGGCAACTTGGATTCTTGACTATTTTCGCTCGATTGGACAAGGGAAATATCGGAGGGGCCGTACCGGAGCCGGAGGGGCTGGAGGGACTGGGGAGGCCGGAGGGGCTGCAGGTCGGCAGCTTGCTTGCAGAGGATGTGCCAAGCGCACGTTCCGCACGTTCGCATGACAGGCCTCTGATGTTCGCATACACCTGATGCTCGCCGCACCTTGATGTTCGCAGCCCCCCGATGTTCGCCGCACCTCCGCGCCGATGTCATCGGTCCCCGATGTCCTTTGCGATTTTATGCGCTTTCTCACATTCATTGGCTTGGATTGGCGGGAATCCGGACGTTTTATGCGGTTTTTAACATACATACGGCAACTCGAACCGGGATTTCCTCTATGTACGCTATTTTTCACATAGAATCGCTCCAACTGCCCGGTATCGCGCTGCGCCAATGTGATTTTTCACATAAATTCCTGTCCTCCGGCGGGATTGACGGGAGCCTTCTTGGAATGACGGGGCCTGAGCATCCCGCCGACAATGGACAGCACTCTTCTGCGCGGCAGCAACCGGGCGAGCTGCGCCCCCAGATAGTTCTGCAAGCCGGGCACTGCATAGGGCTTCCCGCCTTGCAGCGCTCTCATGGCCGCCTTAACGACATCCTCGGCCGTTCCCCGGCGGCCGACCGATGCCTCCTCGGCGTTCACGACATCGAAGAATGCCGTCTCCGTGGCGCCCGGGCATAACGCGAGAAACTTCACCCCGCGATTGCGATTCTCTTCATATAAGGCTTCCGTGAAGGACAGCACGTACGATTTGGTCGCTCCGTATACGGCCATATAAGGGTCCGGCTGGAACGCCGCCGTAGACGAGACGTTGATGACGGCTCCGTCGTTCCTGTCCAGCATATCCGGGAGAAACAAATGCGTCATGTTCGTAACCGCAAGCACGTTCAGCAGAATCTCCTCCTGCTGGCGCTGCCCATCCACCTGTTCGAAGCAGCCGTGCGTAGCGAAGCCTGCATTGTTGATCAGCATGTCGATCCTAAGCCCCCGCTTCCGGCATTCCTCGTACACTCGCCTTGGCGCATCGGGCTGCGATAAATCGGCTGCGATTGCCTGCGCATCCACTTGGTGCTTCTCCCTCAGAAGCTCTGCCAATTGCTGCAGCTTCTGAGCGGAACGAGCGACAAGGACAACGTTGCTTCCTCTGGAGGCCAGCTCGCTCGCAAATACTTGACCGATTCCCGATGATGCCCCCGTGATCAAAACCCATTTTCCCCGATACTGCAGTGTGTTGGCCATTAAAACCCTCTCCTCAGTAACGACATTATAATTAGGTAACATTGTTACCAATTAGAATCAATGTATCAAAAACGATATCCGATTGTCAATTGCAACGAATCCGAATTTGACCCGACTCAGACGGCAACAGTAAAATACGTATAGAAACACCGTTTCCCCGCTTCGCTCCATTCCTACCATAAAGGATTGATTAACGTTGAACGAATTCACTAATCCGGGATTAAATACAACGGCGTCCACCCTCCAGGAAGCTCGGCAGCAGCATTCGGAGCACTTGCGGCAAAGCGTCGTCCAAGTCGCGGCTTCGTTGCTGCGAGAATATGGTCCCGAGGCCGTTACCGTGCGGCGAGTCGCAGAGAGAATGGAGTGCTCGACCAAGATCATCTATAGTCTGTTTAACAGAAAAGAGGGGTTGGCCAAAGAGCTCTACCTCGAAGGCTGCCGCATATTGGGCCGCGAATTCGAAGCGACAGCCTTAACCGGAATTCCCGAGGCCGACCTGCAACGACTCGCCCAGGCGTATTGGCGCTTCGGCCAAGAGCATGCAAGCTTCTATCAAGTGATGTTCGGCGGCGCCTTCGCCGAATTCAAGCCGGACGAGATCAGCATGCAAGGGATGACAACCGCTTGGAGCCAAGTCACCGCACTGATCGCATCCGCAGATCTGGACGAGAATTCCCCGGAATGGACTGCTAGGCTGATCTGGGCCGCGCTGCATGGCGTCATTCATCTGCACTTGGCCGGGCAGTTGGGCAGCGGCGAGGAAGCGGCCATGCTCTACGACCGAACCGTCGCAATGATTGTTCATTCTTTATTCGACAAGCGGCGCAATTAGCGTCCTCCCGCACGGGTTGGATTGCCGAACATTTTCCTATATAGTGATAGGAAAAGCTTACTGCGCGCAAAAACAAACAGAGGTGATTCATCGTGACCAACGTCGCAACAACGGGCTTCGTCGGCTTCACGGACTCGGACTTCGACGCCATGTCGGTTCCGGGGCTGGAAGGCCGAATGGAAGCCATTATCTCGCAAGTAAGACCGAAGCTGCGCGCCGTCGGCGACGCGCTCGTTCCGGTTCTGTCGGCGCTCACCGGCGAAGAGACGTTCGCCCATGTCGCCAGGCACGCCAGAAGATCGGTCAATCCGCCGGACGACACCTGGGTCGCGTGGTCGCCGAGCGCCCGGGGGTACAAAGCGTTCCCGCACTTCCAGATCGGCCTGTGGTCCACACACCTGTTCATTCAATTCGCGATTATTTATGAATGCCCGAACAAGGCGGCGTTCGCAGAGCATGCGCTGAGGGAGCTTGCTTCCGTCCGGCAATCGATCCCGGCCGCTTACGTGTGGTCCAAGGATCATATGGTGCCGACCGGTTCGGTCCATGCGGACCTGCAAGACGAGGAGCTGGCGCAACTGTTCCAGCGGCTGGGAAGCGTGAAGGCTGCCGAATTGACCTGCGGCATCCACATTCGGCGCGGCGACCCGATCCTGGGCAGCGGCGACGCCCTGCTGAGCAAGGCCAAGTCCGTCTTCGAGACGTTGCTTCCCTTGTATCGAATGGCGCAAGCCTGAGCGGCTCAGCATACACGTATAAACGCATAGGCAACGCAGCAACAAGCCCCCGGCCGCATATGCGGTTCCGGGGGCTTCCCTATTAAGCGATCAAGCGGCTTGCGTGGTCGCCGCGGCGATGCGCTGGCGCCTCGACTTGCGGAAGAACAGCAATTCATAGAGGCACGGCACGAGCACGAGCGTCAGCAGCGTCGCGACGAGCAGGCCGCCGATGACGACGATCGCAAGGCTCTGCGAGACGATGCTTCCCGATTCCGAAGTGCCGAAGACGAGCGGCAGCATCGCGCACACGGTCGCAATCGCCGTCATCAGAATCGGCCGCATCCGGGTTCCCGCCGCTTCGAGCAGCGCTTCGCGGATCGTCATCCGCTCTTCGTTCTGCTTCACCCGGTCGATCAGGACGATCGCGTTCGTCACGACGATGCCGATCAGCATGACGACCCCGAAGATCGCGGTGAAGTCCGGCGTGACGCCCGTGATGATCAGGCCGAGGACGGCGCCGATCGGAACGAACAGGATCGAAGCGAGAATGGCGAGCGGCGCCCGCAGCGTCTTGAACGTGAACACCATGATGAGGTAGACGATGCCGATCGAGACGATCATCATCAGGAACAGGCTTGCGAAGTCCTCGGATTGATCCGCCGAAGCTCCTCCGACGTTCAGCTTGACGCCGTCCGGCACCGTCACCTTATCCATCGCCTTCGAGATCTCCGAGCCGACCTTCGACAACTGGCTCGGCTCTACGCTCGCCGTGACGCGAATGTAGGGCTTGCCGTCCTTGTGATAGAACGTCGTCGGCTTCTCTTCCTTCACCCACTTCGCGATGCTGGAGACCGGCTTCGCACCTTCGTCCGTCATCACCTCGAGCTTGCCCAGATCGGCCTCCGAAGCAACGGCGAGCGCGGGCTGAAGCACGACGCTCAGCGTTTGCCCTTCCGACGGAATGGCGCCGATCGGCACCGGATTCAGCATCGCTTGCAACTGCGAAGCGATGTCCGCGGACTTCGCGGCCGTCGGATCGACTTCGAGCGTGTAGACGGTCGTCTTCTGGTCCTGGTTGCTCTCGACCTTCAGAATGCCCTTGATCGGCTGGATGGCGGCCATCGCATCGCTCGCAGCGGAAGCCAAGCCGCCCTCGTTGTCCCCGGTAATATCGACGAACACTTGGGTCTGGCTGCCCCCGCCGAAGAACGAGCTTGCTCCGACCGTCAGCTCCGCGTCCGGATACTCTGTTCGCTGCGACTCGACGGCTTCAATGAGCTTATCCGCGTCCGCTCCGTTCTTAATCTTCACCATGTAGGTGACGAGGGTCGGCGACTTCACGCTTCCGTATTGGGCGGAGTCGGCGCTGTTGCCCATATCCATGAACACCCATTCCCCGCCGTCCTGCTGCAGAAGGAACTCCTCAAGCTTCTTGCCGTTCTCGAACACGTCGTCTACCGGCGTATCCGGCTTGTATTCCAACGAGACGTCGATGCTCATTGCGCTCGAATTGTCGACCGCGCCCTTCGGCAGGCTGAAGTAGGTGCCGATCGAGCCGACCAGCAGCGCGAGGGCGACGAGCAGCGGGAGCCACTTGTGCTTCAGGTTCCACTCGAGGAACCTCGTGAAGCGCTCGGACGGCTTGTGCTCCTTGATTCTCGAGCCCTTCAGGACACCCGAGCTCATCAGCGGAATGACCGTCAGCGCGACCGCCAGCGAAGACAGCAGCGAATACGTCACCGTCAGCGCGAACGGCAGGAGGAACGCCTGCAGCGAGCCGCGCAGCAAGCCCATCGGCAGGAACACCGCAACGGTCGTCAGCGTGGATGCCGTGATCGCTCTCGACACCTCGCGGGTCGCGTCGATCATGAGACCGACCGAGAACGTCTCCTTCTGCAGCCTGCGGAAAATATTCTCGATAACGACGATGCTGTCGTCCACGAGCCGCCCGACGGCGACCGCGACTCCGCCCAGCGTCAGAATGTTGAGCGAGATGCCGGACAGGTCCAGCAGGTACAGCGTAATCGCCATCGACAGCGGAATCGAGACGATCGTGACGAGAGTCGCCCGCACGTTGCGCATGAAGAGCAGGATGACCAGCGTCGCGAACAACGCCCCCATCAGCACTTCTCTCATCATGCTGTTCACGGAATGGACGATCTCATCCGACGTGTTCAGCAGCATCTGCAGCGATGCCTCCGCATGTTCCTTGTTCCAGTCGTCGATCGTCGTCTGGATGTCCTTCCCGACGCTGACGGCGTTCGCGTTCGCCGCCTTCGAGACGACGATGCTGAGGGCATCCTTGCCGTCGATCCGCGAGACGCTCTCCGTATCGGTTACGACTTGCACCTCGGCGACATCGCCGAGCGCGACTCCTCCCGCGACGGGAAGCTTCTTCAGCATCTGAGCATCCGACAGGCTGGAGGCGACCCCCAGGTTCACGATCGTGCCGTCCAGCGCGGTCTGCCCGACCGAGGAGGCATCGGCCCGGCCCTGCAGGACGCCGTACAATGCCTGCAGCGGCACGCCCTTCGCTTCGAGCTTGGCCAGATCGGGAATAACGTGAACGACCGGCTGCGACTTGCCCGACAGTTGGACGGTGCCCGCTCCGTCGATCGAGCGGAAGCTGTCGACGATCCGGTTCTCGATCTTCTCGCGGTCCGCCTGGCCCGTTCCTTCGTCGAACGTCAGCGCGACGTAGGCGATCGGAATCATCGATGTGTTGAATTGAACGACGTACGGCGGAGACGCCCGTTCGGGCAGCGGGATGTTGGCTACGGCCCGCTCCACTTCCGCCTTCGCTTCCTTCATGTCAGTCTTGGAATCGAAGTCCAGGTTGATGAGCGAGAAGTTCTCGCCCGAGGTCGAGAAGATGCCCTTCTTGCCCTTGATGCCCGCCAGCGCCTGCTCCAGCGGATTCGTCACTTGCTCCTCCATGGTCGCGGCGTTGTAGCCTTGGCCGATGACGCTGACCGTCACCTGCGGATTGTCCGCCTCCGGCATCAGCTCCATCGGCAGCTTGAAGTAGCTGATGACCCCCAGCCCCAGCGCCATGACGACGAGAAGAATAATCGCCGCCTTGTTGCGGAATGCACCTTGAATCAATGATTTCACCGTCAGATATCCCCTTCCACTCCATGATCTATATTGAGTCCTTCTCATCATAAAGGGAGGGATTGGCAAGGGGGAAACGTCTGCGGACCGGACTTCGACCTGGACGGAAGTCTGAGAAACGATCAGACCAGAGGACATATGATCAGCGCACAAACAACGGCACGAACCTCCGTCACGCGGCGGTTCGTGCCGTTGTGCGGCGATTCGTGCCGTTGGGTGCCATGCGGCAGGGAGCGCCGCCGTTCAGCCGTTATGCGCCTGGGCAAATGCCCGGTCCGCGCTTCGGAACCGCGCCAGCAGGCCGAGCGCCGCCAGCGAGAGCGCCCCCGAGAGGACGAACGGCATCCACGCCGCCGCGCCGAGCAGCGCGGTGCCGAGCAGCGGCCCGACGATGCGGCCCAGGCTGTCCATCGACGAGCTTAAGCCGGACGCGATTCCTTGCTCCACCGTCGTCTTCTGGGTAATCAGAGACGTTACGCAAGGGCGAATCAGCGAGTTGCCGATGCCGAAGATGCACAGGCAGATCGTCGCCGTCACCCAACTGTCCGCGGTCAGGAGCAGGAAGAAGCCGACCGCCGAGATCACCAGACCGGCGGCGATATACGGCGTCTCCTGCCCCTTCTTCACCTGGCGGCGAACGACGCCGCCTTGGATAAGAGCCCCGACGAGACCGCAATAGAAGAACATCATGCCGACCTGGCGCGGCGTCACGTCGAAGCGGCTCATGCCGTACAGTTGCATCGTCGCCTCCAGGATGGCCAGCGAGAACGTCACGAAGAACGCGAGCACATACAGATTTTTCAGCGGCCCTTGGAACGCGGTCCAGCGCGACGTCTTCGGCTGGCCGCGCAGCTCGGCGCGGCGCTCCGGGGACAGCGACTCGGTCAGGATGCCGAGGGCGGCGAGGAAGGTGAGCAGCGAGAGCGCGGCGGCCGCATAGAACGGCGCGGACAGCGAGATCTCGCTGAGCAGCCCGCCCACGAAGGGGCCGAAGGTGAAGCCGAGGCCGATGCTCATGCCGACGACGGCCATCCCCTTCGTTCTCTCTTCATTCGTCGTAATGTCGGCCACGTAGGCGACGATGCAAGCGGTCACCGCTCCCGAGAACAGGCCGCCGAGCAGCCGGGAGACATACATCAGGACAAGGCTGTCCCCCGCCAGGCCGAAGAGCAGGAAGCTGACGCTGAAGCCGAGAACGCCCGTCATAATGACGGGGCGGCGGCCGACCCTGCCGGAGACGGCTCCCCACACGGGCGAGAGCAGGAAGGAGACGAGCGAATACAGCGCAAGCATCAGCCCGGTGTGCCAGTTCGCCATCTCGGGATCGATGTCGGATACGGCTTGAGGCAGCACGGGAATGATGATGCCGAAGCCGATGAACGTTGTAATCAGCATAAGGGATACGATCGCGAGTTTGGTGCGCAAGTAAATTTTCTCTCCTTAATTGATCTCCAGTTAACATACGGTTCAATAAAATATGGTAGCATAATCGCGAGCCTGTTCCAAATCCGTTCAGCGGGGGGAATTCGGGGCGAGGCAGGCTTGTCCGGCGGAACTTGTTGCATTCCCCCCTATTTTTGCTATACTCATGCTTGTTCAGTTTACCGTATGTTACGGCATGGAAAGGCAGGGGCTTAATCTTGAATCATTCCCGCACTCCCTTATTCGACGCATTGCGTCGCCATGCGGAGCACAATCCGATACAGTTCCACATCCCCGGCCACAAAAGAGGCTCAGGCATGGACCCGGAGTTCCGCGAATTCGTCGGCCAGAACGTGCTCGATGTCGATCTGATCAACATCGCGCCGCTCGACGACCTGCACCAGCCGGTAAGTGTGATCCTGGAAGCGCAGCAGCTCGCCGCCGACGCGTTCGGCGCGGATGCGACCTTCTTCTCCGTTCAAGGCACAAGCACCGCGATTATGACGATGATCATGAGCGTGTGCAGCCAAGGAGACAAAATCATCGTTCCCCGCAACGTCCATAAATCGGTCTTGTCGGCGATTATCTTCTCCGGCGCGCGCCCGGTGTTCCTGTCGCCCGCGCGGGACCGCAATCTCGGCATCGACCACGGCATCACGACGCGTTCGGTTCGCCGCGCCCTGGAGCGCCACCCTGACGCCGCCGCCGTGCTCGTCATCAATCCGACGTACTTCGGCGTCTGCGCCAACCTGAAGGAGATCGTCGATCTCGTGCACGAGTACGACATTCCGGTGCTCGTCGACGAAGCGCACGGCGCCCTGATCCACTTCTCCGACGAGCTTCCGCTCTCGGCGATGCAGGCCGGCGCCGATATGGCCGCGACGAGCGTGCACAAGCTCGGCGGCTCGATGACGCAGAGCTCCATCTTGAACATCCGCTCCGGGCTGGTCAACATTCAGCGCGCGCAGACGATCTTCAGCATGCTGACGTCGACCTCGACGTCTTATCCGCTGCTCGCGTCGCTCGACACCGCCCGCCGGCAGCTCGCCCTGCACGGCAAGGAGCTTGCCGCGCGCGCGGTCGCACTGGCGGGCCAGGCTCGCGACGCGATCAACAGGATCGAAGGACTGTACTGCTTCGGCGAAGAGCTGCTCGGGGACGAAGCGACGTACGATTACGACCCGACCAAGGTGACCATCCACGTCCGCCACCTCGGCATGACCGGCTACGATGCCGAGAATTGGCTGCGGGAGAAGGTCAACATCGAGGTCGAGATGAGCGACATGTACAACATTCTCTGCCTCGTCACTCCCGGAGACGACGAGGACTCGATCGGCATTCTCGTCGACGCGCTCGCACGGATGGCCGACGAATTCCTCCATACCCGCGAGGTGAAGGAGCTGAACATCCGAATTCCGGAGATTCCGCACCTCTCCCTCACGCCGCGGGACGCATTCTACGGCGAGACGGAGACGATTCTGCTCACCGAATCGGCCGGCCGGATCATCGCGGAATTCATCTACGTCTACCCGCCGGGCATTCCGATTCTGCTTCCGGGGGAAGTCATCTCGCAGGACAACATCGACTACATCGTCGAACACCTGGAGGTCGGCTTGCCCGTCAAGGGACCGGAAGACCGCAATGTTCGCCACATCAAAGTCATCGTCGAAGAGACCGCTATCTCCTAGCGGTCTTTTCTTTTTCCAATCTGATTCTCTGTTGCCATTGCCCGTCTCTCTTGCGGATTGTCAGTCCTCTTCCGGAATGGTATGATCTGGATCAGGGAGGGAGATGCCGATGAGCCAGAGCGCTTACATCAAGCTCGTGCAAGGGTCCGCCGCTTCCTCGGTAACGGTGGAAGACATCAAGACGAGCCTGAGGCATTACCGGGAGCAGACCGAATTAACCGGCCGACAGCTCGGCTGGACGTATGCGGAAGCCGCGTTCCCCTACACCTTCGAGAGCAGGCCGGGAGAAGAGGATCGCTGGTTCTACCTGAAGGGCAATCATCCGAAGTACCGTTACATCCTGTTCGGGACGACCGCCATCCCCGAAGCGCCGGACGCGCAGCAAGCAACCTGCATCCAGATCGTCCTGCCGGACGGAGCCACGCACGGGGACAAGGCCAAGGCGAACGAATACGGCAAGTGGATCGGCAAGCAGCTTCTGGCGGAAGTGACGCTGTTCAACGGCCGTACGATGTACTACAACCCGCGCAAGGGCTGACGATAACGAATAGCGAACAGCAGGCAAATAAGAAAAACCGTCAGGGATGAGTTCATTCCCTGACGGTCCTTTGTTTTGCGTTCCATGAGACTATTCTGCAGTTGTGCTACGGACATCCTCAATCCTGTATTCATTACCGTGTACCCCTTTGTAAT
>NZ_SSOB01000042.1 GCF_004801405.1 Cohnella fermenti | reverse complement strand
CTTCCGAGAATCTCCGCGATCTCGGTGTAGGTTCGTCCCTCTAAACGAAGTCGAACGGCCAAGTACCGCTCGTACTGACGTTTGTTGTTCGTCTGCTTCATCGCTTCCGTTACTTGCTGAATTTGTTCTGCTGTCGTCATGTGCTTCCCGCCCTTCGGTCGTCTTTCTCTCTTTTACCCAAATTGGGGGGTCAGGCGATTTGTTGGAATCATGAGTTCAATTTATATAATCTGGTAATACGAGCTCGGCTGCTATTCGAATGCCAAAGTGATTGCGATGGAAGAGGTAAGCTTTCGCAGCGAAATGACAGCGTTTACAAAATATGACGGAGGGGGGAGAACTGTGACGATGGGGTGGTTTAATCGTTGTCTTGCCGTTTCCGCAACACTCCTGTTCGTTCTTTCCGTCACAGCCTGCAGCACGGGAGGGAAGGAGGGGGAAGGCGAGTCTCTTCCCATGGAGAACGACGTACTGCGCATTATGTGGTGGGGCTCGCAGCAACGGCATCAAGTGACATTGGAAGCGATTCAATTTTACCAGAAACTGCATCCGGATATTCAATTCGAAACGGAGTATTCAGGCATTAATGGATATCTGGATAAGCTGACAACCGAAGTCGTCGCTGGCAGAGCCCCGGATATTTACCAGATCGACCCGAGCTGGGTTGCCGATTTGGCGGCGCAGCACAGGCTGGCGGATTTGTCCGAAGGAATCGACTTGCAGGACGTAGACAAGAAGCTGCTGGGCGCCGGCAAGTACGAGGGCAAGCTGTATGCCATCCCGCTCGGTTCGACTGCGCACGGAATGATCTACGACAAAGCGGGGATGGAGAAGCTTGGACTGGCACTGCCGAAGAACGGCTGGACGTGGGAAGATTTCTTCCAAATGGCGAAGGATTCTGTCCGCAAGCTGAACAAAGAGCAATATTTCACGTTGGACTACGCCGGCAATTATTTTGCCTACAGCGCCTATCAATACGCGGCGGGCAAAGGGGAGCTTCTTGCCGACGACGGCACGTTCCATATCGACAAGGACACGTTCCTGGATTGGGGACGGAGGTTCGAGGAACTGCGCGGTATCGGGGCCGTTCCGCCGGCGGAACTGAACGCATCGGACCGGGAGCTCGATCTGAACGGCGATCTGATGGTAGGCGGTCAGATCCTGATCCGCTTGTCGTTCTCCAACAACTTCGTGTCATGGGACAGCATGAAGCCGGGAGCCTTCGATTTGGTGACCATGCCTCGCTCCGCGCAGGCGGGAGGATGGCTGAAGCCTTCCATGCTCTTCGGCGTCGATGCGAACAGCGCGCATACGAACGAAGCGAAAGCGTTCATCGACTGGTTCACCAACAGTCCGGATGCCGTCAGAATTCTTGGGACGACACGCGGGAATCCGGTCAATACCAGGGTGTCCCGCGAGGCGTTCTTCGACTTCAGCGATGAGGATAGGGTCGGCATTCAGCTATACAATGCAACCGTGCCCGACGGTCAGCAGTGGACGCCCGGACCTAGCGGCACGGCGGAGTGGGTTGAGAAGGATTGGGATCTTGTGGAGGATAAGCTGAGCTTCGGGAAGGAGACGCCGGAACAGGCCTTTGAAGAGTTGAGGCTGAAGGCGCAGCGGTATGAGACGAAGTAGAGGAGCTGCGGCGGATTCGAGACAAGCGAATCAGGCGGTGCAAAGACTGGCAGAGGAGTGATCCTTGATGTGGAGAATCGGCATTGTGGACGACGATCGTCAGGTGCTGCAAGGAATTCAAAATGCAATTCCCTGGGGGGAATTGGGAGCGGAGTGGGGCGGGAGCGCGCTGAACGGTCGGGAAGGGCTGACGATGGTTCGGGACGCCCAGCCACACATTCTGATTACCGATATCTACATGCCGGTTATGAACGGGTTGGAGATGGTGGAGGAACTGCGGGGAGAGAAGTACAACGGGAAAGTGGTTATCCTTAGCGGGTATACCGACTTCGAATACGCCCGACAGGCGATTCATTTGAACATAAGCGATTATCTGCTGAAGCCGATCAGCGTCCCCACGCTGGTCGAAGTGCTGAGAAAGGTGATTGCCAGGCTGGCAGAGGAGGGCAATGAACGCGCCCGGCTAGATAAGATGCAGCAGAGGCTTAGACTGTATGCGCCTTACGTCGAGCAGGAGTGGATTCAGTCGTTCGTCTCCGGCCGGCTTGCCGACAGCCTGCTTCAGAATGAGCAGCTTCCCGAGCAATATCGCTTCTGGCAGTCGACCGTGCATGTCGTGATGGGATTGACGATCGTTCGCGACGTCCGTGTGGATTCATTCTCGCTTAAGGACTTGAAGCTGATCGGCTATGCCTTGAAAAATTTGGTCTGCGAAGTCGCACAGGAGACGTTCGCTCACTATGATTACAGCGAGCTCTACGGCACGTATTCTGCGCTGCTGATTCACACCGAATCGGACGGGAGCGCGGACCGAATCGGACGTGATCTGCGGCAACTGGCCGAACGGTTGATCGCGGCGGCGGAGCAGTATCTGCGAGTCAAGCTGCGGATCGGTCTCGGCGGGACGAAGACGGATTGGCGGGAAATTCCGGCGTCGGCGGAAGAAGCCTTCCGAACGACGGAGCGCGATAAAGGAGCCTTGTGGACGCGCAGCTTCCAGCCGGAAGCGGGCGTCGGCGTCGGGAGCATGCCGGAAGGGCCGATGCGTTCCATACCCATTACCTTCTACCAGGAGCTGGCGGGCGCCATGAAGGCGCGGCGGGGCGCGGAGGCGGCTCGCTTGATCGACGATTATTTGAAGGAGTTCTCGAAGTGGGGAACGACGACGAACGAATACCTGAGGACGGTGTTGGGCGAGATGTGGGCTATATTGGCCTACAGCATGTATGAAGTCGGCATTGTGCTCGATGAGATTTTTCCTTATGACAACGTTTATGCAGAATGGTCCGATCTGGTCGGCATCGATCAATCGAGAGCCTGGTTCGCCGACAAGATGGAGCGGATCTGCGGCAGCGATCATTGGATCGTGAACGGGAAGCATCGGGAGACAGTCGAAGCGATCATTCGATACATCGATGAGCATTACGCGGAGGACATTACAACAGCAGATCTGGCCGAACAGGTTTACTTGTCCAAAAATTATCTCGCCCATCTGTTCAAGGAAATGATGGGAGAGTCGGTCAATACTTACTTGACGCGCGTGCGGATGAACAAAGCGCGGGAACTGCTCATGGAGCGCAAAATGCTGGTTTACGAGGTGGCGAGCAAGGTCGGCTACCAGAACGTCCCCTACTTCAGCACGCTGTTCAAAAAGTACATGGGGATAACGCCGACGGAGATCATTTGAGTTCGTCCGGCAGGAGGAGGACGGGGCGTAATGGGTAATCCCTTTAAACTGTATCGGATCGATCATTTATTCTTCGGCAGCATCGCCGCGTTGATCATCTTTTTTCTGGGCTGCACCATCTGGATCAGCTACGACCTGTCGTCCCGCGAGCTGGCGCAGACCGCTTCCGTCAATCAGCATAAGCTGCTGGATCAGTTGAATAGCGACATTGCGCAACGTATGAGCAATTTGGAGCAGATTTCGCTGTCCACCTCCCGCGACAACAACCTGCTCGATTTTCTGTACGGCGGCAATTCGGAGGATGAGTTCTCCCGGCTGCAGAGGTTCAAGCAGGTGCAGCAGGAGTTGGCCAATTTGACTTATTCCATGCCGATCATACAAGGCCTCGATCTCTACATGGACCACCCATTACAAGCGGAATCCTTCAGCTATATTCAATATCGGGAGCTAAGCTCGGCGCCGCTTCAGAAGTGGTATTCGCTGATGCAGAAGAATGATTTCGTCTGGATCGGCGTGCACGACATCCATGCCTTCCAGGGAGATATTCCCGTTGTCAGCTTCGTACGCTCACTGGCCTATCGCAATCAGTTGATAGGTTATTTGGTGTTGAACGTCAAGGCCAACATGCTGGCGCAGATGCTCGAAGGGGAGTCGCCCGGCGCTAACCGGGTGCTGCTCGATGCGGCGGGGCAGCCGCTTCTCCAGGTGGGGAACATTCCCGATCCTTCCGTATGGGCGCAATGGAAGAACAAGCTGGATTCCAGCACCGGCATCATCCGCATCAACGAGCAGGCGGGCAAGGACGGCGAGATGATCGTCTATTCCCGTATCAATCATTCCAACTGGACCCTTGTGCAGTTCACGTCGTGGTCGTCGATTACGAAGGGAAGCGTTCGTCTCGCCTACATGATCGGCATGATCAGCGCGGCGGCCATCGTGTCGGCGCTCCTGCTCGCCCTCTTGCTCAGCAGGCAGATCACGAAGCCGATCTTCCAATTGATTCATATCATGAAGCATGAACAGATTATCGGCAACAAGATGGAAATCCCGTTGGACTACCGCAACGAGTTCGGTTACCTGTTCTCTGTCTACCGCAAGCTGATGAACCGCAACGACGAGCTGTACGAATCGCTGGAGCTTCGCCATATCCAATTGCGGAAGGCGGAGATTGCGACGCTGCAGGCCAATATCAATCCTCACTTCCTGTACAATACGCTGGATCAGCTCAACTGGATGGCTATCTCCCAAGATCAGCACAATATCAGCCGGATACTGGAGCTGATGGGGCGCATGTTCCGCATCGGCCTGTCGAACGGCAACTCCCACATTACCGTGGCGGACGAATTGCGGCACGTGGAGGCTTATCTGGAGATTCAGAAGGTGCGGATGGGCGACGCACTGGTCTATCGCATCGATTCGACCGAGGAGGTCGACGGCCTGTATATGCCCAAGATGCTGCTGCAGCCATTCGTCGAGAACTCGATTGTTCACGGCTTTAACGAGCGGGGAAGCGGTTCTATTCTCGTCACCGTGCGGGTTCGTGAAGACAGGCTGGTCATCTGCGTCGATGACGACGGATCCGGCCTTGCCGCGAGGCGAGACAATCCACGGAAGCGGGGCGGAGGCTATGGCATCCGCAATGTCAGAGAACGGATTCAGGCGAACTTCGGCGATTCCTTCGGCGTTGAACTGTCCGAGCCGGAAGCGGGAGGCACCCGGGCCATGCTGATTCTGCCGATTCTCCGGGCGTCCGAGGAAGCGGGCCCTTCATGATTCGTAAAAATTAAAAGTTATTGGTGGTTGCTCTCATATTCATCGTTCCGAGCCTTTGTTATTCTGGCTTAGAACGAATTATTCAATATGGGAGTGAATGGAATGCAGAGCATGGGACGAATGAAACGCAAACACCGGCTGTTCTCGGGCGTGTTGGCCGGATTTCTGCTACTCGGCGTCATCCCGGCGACCGGGTTCGGGGCGGAGGCGTCGCCGGAGATTTGGCCAGGCTACCCCGGAGTCGACCAACTCCCCGCGATCGACACCATCCCTGACCCGTTCAAGTTCTTCGACGCTAAGGACGATCCCAGCGGCGACGGCTACGTGTCGAGTCCGGACGAATGGACGGCGCGCCGCGACGAGATCAAGGATCTTGTTCAGCATTACTGGCTGGGCTACCGCTGGCCGACACAGCCGGAAAGCGTCGTGGGCGCCACTTATGTGGCGGACGAGCCCAACACGATCTCGCTCGGGTTCGACTTCCCGCCATACTTTACCTCCACAAAGCTCAATCTCAAGGATGAATTCGATAAGCTGTCCGCCAACCTGCTGGAGAGAACGGTGGAAATCCGTGAGCTGGTCCCGGCTTCCAATCCGTTTGGCGCCCCGACGCTGGGCGATGTAAAATACACGCTCGGTCCGGCAGGGGACGAGGAGGATGCCGAGGCGCTGGCCATCGAGGCCTGGAATGACGGCTATTATGTTGCTTACAGCTCGTTCGGTGCTCCTTCTTATGCGGTGCTGAAGGACTATACCGGTCCGCTTAGCGCACCGCCCGCCACGACCAAACCGGTCACCTACAATACAATTACGGTCACTAATCCGGACAGCGGTGCGGAAGCGAGCTTCAATGTTCGCGTCAATATGCCGACGCCGGAGCAAATCGCTGCCAATTGGGGCGCTTCGGATGCCAAGGTGCCGGTCGTTATCGACATTGGCGGGGCGATCTCGCAGATCGGCACGTTAAACGAACAGGGGTATGGAGATATTCAATTCACGCCGACGGATATTTATCCGGACGATTCGAATGCGAACGACGGCATTAATCGCGATGGCGTATACACGAAGCTCTATCCGTACGACAAGGATGTTTATGAATACGCTTCCGGCGCGCTGATGGCGTGGAGCTGGGCGGCGAGCCAAATTGTAAGCGCTCTGGAGCAACCGGCGAAGAACAGCGACGAGACGTGGGGCGATCAGTTGGGTATAGACCCGACGAAATCTCTCGTAACAGGGCATTCCCGCTATGGAAAATCGGCTTTGTTCGCGGGTGCATTCGATGATCGGATCAGCATCGTCTTCCCAAGCGAGTCGGGAGGCTCGGGGATCCAAAGTTATCGTTACAAGGTTGAAGGCAAGATCTTCGGCTTCAATACCAGCACCTATCCCGAGGCCGACCGGGTGTACGGCAAGACCGAAATTCCGACCGTAACGTACGGACAAGGAACCAGTTGGATGCCGGAGAATGCCGCGGCGTTCCTCAACAAGGACAACCGCTTCCCCTTCGACGCCGACGACATCATCGCGTTAGTGGCGCCGCGTCCGTTCATCGCGACGACGGGCATCCACATGCACTGGCTGGGCAACGAGGGCTCCGTGGCGTCGGTTCAGGCGGCGTCCGAGGTGTACAAGTACATTGGCAAGGACAATGCGGAGCAGACGAATATCGCGATGCTCGCCCGTCAAAGCAATCATGCGGTATACAACCGCGACCTTCCGTTCATTATCGCCATCATGGACCGGGAGTTCAAGCAGTTGGGGGACACGACGCTGCATGTCAAGGATTTGTTCCCGACCGGCGACGGCTCCTTGAACAGCATGTCTTATCCGGCGCACGACTACAATGGCATCAGCGACTTCAATTCTTATCCATTCGATGTAAACAGCTCGTATCTGCCATGGTCCGGTCCGAACGAATACACGCTGTGGACGGCCCAGGAGACGTTCCTGGTCGGACACGAGGTGACGATTGCGGCGCATTCCGACGCGCCCGATGCGAAGCTATACCTGCCCAACGGCACGGAGATCGCGGCCGTCGCTCATAACGGCGAACAATTCACCTTCCGCCTGACCGCCGATCAGGCCCAGTACGGGCGCTATGAGCTGCGAAGCGTCGGAAGCGACAAGGAGAACAAGAGCGTATTCTTCTCGGCAATCAGCCTGTCAGACGCGCTGCGTCATGCCACGTCCAAGGGCGACGAGGGCGAGGAGAATCGTCTGATTGGCTTCGGCAGCCGGTTGACGAACAACGAAGCCGATCCGCCGGAGGTATACATCGACGGCAAGCGGACCTCCATGAACTTCACGCCGTCGCGCTTCGTGAATGAGGAGACCGGTCTGCTGGAGTACGGGGTTCTGTTCCACGACTCTCTGTTCACGAGAATTGCCAACGAAGGCTGGGACCCATCCAAGACGTTTGATATCCGGAATTTGAAGTTCGTCGCGATTCCCGGCTATACGTTCGAAGTTTCGTTCGGCAACATATACGCTTCGGCGAACAACTCCGGCAAGGACGGCGCGGCTCAATTCACGCAGCCGATCAGTTGGAACGTGGAGCGGTACAACAACGGTCCGGCGAGCGACAACTGGCCGGTCATCCCCGACACCAAGGCGGAGAAGGACGTGCTTGCGGAAGGCGGGGGAACAGTTGCCCGTCCGGAGGCTCCCGCGCCGAAGGCGACCGCCTTTAACGCCCAAATTGTCGGCACGAAGGTGCAGAGCAACGGGGACAAGACCGACGTGATCATCGAATTTGACACGGCGCTGGATACGCGCGAATTCGGGTTCGGCTTCGACGTGGCCGACAAGTGGGACACGACGTGGTCGGACGACGGGAAGCAGGTGACGCTGGCGCTGGACAAGGATAAGTTCCCCGCAGGCACAGACGCCAATCTGATTATATTCCGCTTGAAGGATACGGACGGCAATATGATTCCCGGTCCGCTCTCGTTGTCGCTGGTCTTGCCCGGTCCGGTTCCTTCGAATCCGGGTCCGACGACACCGTCGACAATTGACAGCACGCCGATCGTCTCCACGAACGGTGAACTGGCGTTGCCGGCAGGCAGGCCCGGGCAGGTGAGCCTGGGAGATGAAGTGACGATTGACATTCCTGCGGACGCAACCGTCAAGCAACTGCAGATATCGATCCGGAAGGTGACGGATACGCAAGAGCTGCTGACGGACGATGAAGTGCTTGCGAGCCCGGTTTACGACATTGTGAACAACCCCGCAGGCAACTTTAATAAACCAGTGAAGCTGACGTTCGCCTTCGACCCGAGCAGCCTGACGGGCGATCGACAGCCGGCGGTTTACTCTTACGACGAGACGAACAAGACGTGGGTGCGGGTAGACGGCGGCGTCATAGTCGGCAACCGCATTGCGGTAGAGGTCGATCATGTCGCGAAGTTCGCGGTGCTTGCGGTCGAACCGGACGACGATCAGCCTTCGAATGGAGAACCTGGCATGCCCACGGCCTTCAGCGACATCGACGGGCATTGGGCGTCGGCCGGCATTCGGCAGGCGGTAAGTCTGGGCATCGTCAAGGGCTACCCGGACGGCACCTTCAAGCCGAACGCAGCCGTGACGCGGGCCGAATTCACTGTCATGCTGATGCAGGCGTTGAAGCCGCAGCAGAACGGCGAGGAGTTGACATTCGCCGACGCCGCAGCCATTAAGGCCTGGGCAAGGCAGGCGGTGGCTCAGGCCGTACAAGCGGGCCTGGTCACGGGCTACGAGGACGGTACATTCCGTCCGGACGATGACATTACACGCGTGGAAATGGCCGCCGTCTTGGCCAAAGCGTTGAAGCTCGTACCGGAAGCGGACGCCGGGACCGGCTATGCCGACGACCGGGAGATTCCGGCATGGGCGAAGGGAACGGTCGCAGCCGTGCAGGAAGCCGGCCTCATCGTGGGCAAGAACGGCAATACATTCGATCCGGTCGGCAAGACGACGAGAGCGGAAGCCGTAACGGTTCTGCTCAGGATGCTGCAGCAGCAATAAGCGGCGGATATTCGGGATTTGGTCGGCAGGAGATCGGCTCGGGAGACATCATCCTGCCGATCGTCCTGCCGATGCCTTGCAATGCGACGATAACGTATGGCCGACAACGTATGAACGAGATTTTTGGTTTTTTCAATATTCCGTAAAAATTATAAATTATTGTGTTTTTCTCTCATATGAAGGGAAGGTTCGCTTTGTTATGCTGAATCTGTACAGAACGAATGTCAAGCAAAGGCGCGGGTAGGAGGCATTGGAAAGCTGGCGTGCGCCCCGAAGGTTCAATCTACCCTATATGTAAGGCGGTGCATGCTTTTTGGAAAATGCGATCAGAGGAAAATCGTTCAGCTATATTAAACGTTACTGGGTGCTCTATGCTATGCTGTCTCTTCCGATGGCCTTCTTTATCATTTTCCGTTATATCCCCATGGGCTACATCATCATTGCATTCAAAAAATATAGCATAATAAAAAGCCCATTGGAGATGGAGTGGGCGGGAAACCATGGGTTCGAATATTTTATTAAGGCTTTCTCCAATCGTGATTTTCTGTATGCCGTTAGAAACACGCTAGGCCTTAACCTTCTCGACTTGGTAATCGGCTTCCCTGCCCCTATTATTCTAGCCCTGCTCCTAAATGAACTCGCTTTCAAACGGTTCAAGAGATTTACTCAAACGATTGTATATATGCCGCACTTTTTATCATGGGTCATTATCTCCGGTCTGGCTCTCCAGCTTTTTGCCCCCAGTACAGGGCTGGTCAATGTCATGCTTAACAAGATGGGCTTCGAATCCATTCCATTCCTGAATGATTCCGGGCATTGGGTGGTCACCTATATTCTACTTGGCATATGGCAAAGCGTCGGCTGGAATACCATCATCTATCTGGCGGCTATTGCCGGGATCAACCCGGAGCTGTATGAGGCCTCAGCGGTGGATGGAGCCTCACGATTACGCAATATATGGCACATCACGTTGCCGGGACTCCGTCCAACGATCATTGTGTTGCTGGTGATAAGCCTGGGGCACATTCTGAGCAGTGATTTCGACAGACCATACGCCCTGAGCAATACGCTTGTCACAGATGTTTCTAACGTTATTTCCATATTCGTGTACAACTACGGTATTCGTGGATTGCAATTTTCTCTTTCCACCGCCGTCGGTTTATTTCAATCTGTCGTGTGTATTATCTTTTTGTTCGGTGCGAACGCTCTTGCCAAGAAATCTGGCGAGCGCGGCATCTGGTAGGAGGGCTGCAGCATGATCAAATCGAGAGGAACCAAAATCGGCGACTGGATTATCGTGTTCTTTTGTATCCTTTGTATTCTGGCCTGCCTGCTTCCGGTACTGAACATATTGGCAAGATCCTTGAGCTCGGCAGATGCCTTGGTCAAGGGTGAAGTGATCCTTCTGCCTGTTGATTTGAACTTCGATGCCTACGGTATGGTGCTTGGAGATTCCAAGTACACATGGTCGCTGCTGTGGACAGCCATTCTAACTGTAATCACCACTCTCTGGTGCATGTTTATGACGATCATGTGTGCGTACCCGCTGACGTATGACAATCTCAAGGGGCAGAAGACGATCACGGCCATCATTATCTTTACGATGTATTTTAGCGCAGGAACGATTCCGACCTACTTGCTCTTGAATAACCTGCACTTGCTCAATAATCCGTTGGTCCTGATCTTGCCGAACAGTATTGGTGTATTCTATCTCATCATTATGCGCAGCTTCTTCTATGGGATTCCGGAGAGCCTTAAAGAATCCGCTGAACTTGACGGTGCAGGACCTCTTCGAGTGCTCGTCAACGTCTATCTGCCTCTATCCACTCCTGTGCTTGCAACGCTGGCTCTTTTCTACGCAGTCGGCCGCTGGAACGGATTCTCGGATGCCCTGATGTTTATGAACGACAGAACCTATTATCCCATACAATTGTTGCTCTACAACATACTTAACAGCATAAGCAGCATTGAGGTGGCTACGCAGGAGGGCTTCTCCAACCCAGGCTTGTCTCAAACGATTAAATCGGCAACCGTAATGTTTGCAACCATCCCGATTTTGTTCATTTATCCATGGCTGCAGAGATACTTTATCTCCGGCGTTACAGTCGGAGCGGTTAAAGGTTAAATTTTAACCCGTGGTAAAAGTCGACTTTGTCGATTTTTATATATTAATCAATAGCACCAAACAAAAAAGAGGAGGTTACGAAATGGGATTTCGTAGAGGATGGACCATTTTGGCGGCTAGTTCTACTATTGCTTTAGCGCTGGCCGGATGTACTAACAACAACGCAGCGCCATCAGATTCCCCGGCTTCGCCAGCTCCGTCGGCTTCAGCAACTTCATCTGCTTCCCCGAATGACAGCAATGCAGAATTGGACAAACTGGGTCTTGATTCTAATCTCAAATTCAAAGAGACTCGCAAGATCACGGTAGAAGTTTATGACCGTGGCAATGACGGGGGAAGCAAGCCGGAGGACAACTTCTATACTCAATATATCAAAGACGGGATGCTTCGCGATCACAATGTAGAAGTTACTTTTGTTCCTGTTCCGCGTTGGACAGAAGGCGAAGTCATTAACAACCTGTTGGCGGCGAATCAAGCGCCGGATATCGGCGTCACCTATGATTATGCAACCATCCAGACTTACGCCAATATGGGCGGTATCCTCGATTTAGCCCCCCTTGTCGAAGATAACAAAGCCATTCTGCCGAACTTGTGGGGGTATCTAACCGAAACAAACATCAATTGGGATAAGGACCCCAGCACAGGAACCTTGTGGGCTTTGGAAGCCCGTTTGAACACTCTTAACCGTATTAATACCTTTGTGCGCGAGGATTGGTTAAAGAAGCTTAATCTTCCGGCGCCAACATCGTTGCAAGAATTTGAAGATATGCTTGTCGCATTTAAGGACAACGCCTCTACGCTTTTAGGCAGCGATGCAGACAAGATGATTCCTTTCTCAACGAGCTTTGACATCGGGTGGCGTGCGGATCATTTGACAGCATCCTTCGTACCTAATGATATAACGGACAGGGATATCTTCATTCATGACTTTGACGATAGACATTTACTCTATCCGAATTACAAAGAAGGCATTAGAGTGCTGAACAAGTGGTATAACGAAGACTTGATCTGGAAGGACTTCCCGCTTTATCCCGCCGGAGATCAAACGGAGGATAATCTCATGAAAGCGGGCTATGTAGGCGCATTTATCCACAACTGGGATTACCCGTATCGTAACGGCAACGACAGCATTCATGCCAGCCTTCAGAAGCTTGTCGGCCCGGATGCCGCTTATATTGCGATTGAACCGTTTGCCAATGATGCTGGCGACTATAAGAAATTTTTGTCGGGCCCCGTTGATCGCAAAGTGTTCTTCCCGGCTTCCAACAAAGAACCGGTTGCTTCTATGCTCTATTTGGATTGGATCTCCGAGCTGGATAATCGCGTATTCCTGCAATTTGGAGAAGAAGGCGTGACTCACGAGAAGATGCCTGATGGTTCCTTGGCGACAATTGCAGCTACAGGAGAGAAAATTATGAACTCTCCAGCAAACATCGACTACACGATCACGAGCAATGGGCTTGATCTTGGCGATCCTGACTTGACAGTCAAGTCTATGGCCAATGGTTATGCCGGTGTTGACTCCAGGTTTATTGTGACAGCAAACCAAATTACAACTCATGAGGGGCGTATAGGCAAAAATGCTAATGTCGGTGCAATCCAGGCAGAAGACGGGCAAGGCCAAGCTCTTAAAGAGAAACGGGATACGTTCTTGAACAAGGCTGTTACGGCATCTGTTGACAAATTCGACTCCGTGTATGACGCAGGTATGAAGGATTACCTTAATTCGGGCGGTCAAGCGATCATCGACGAGCGAACATCTGCATGGGAGAAATATTTCGGCAATGAAACAATGCTGAAATAACATTCTGCGTGCAAAAGATTGATTAGGCCTAGAGGCTTGCGTTTGCAAGCTTCTAGGCTTTTATGACGAGCCCGAGAGCAGGAACGGGATTTCGTTGAGATGCTCATCGGGTCAAAGCACTCGAAAGGGTGGTGAACTCTATGGATTATACCGAACTTAATCCTCAAATTGAATTATTTATCAACAGACACGCGACACCTGGCTGGATTATCGAAGAGGCGACAACAGACTTTATCGATCTGACTTATGTGTTCAAGGGAACGGCTTATTATACCGTTGACGGGGCTGTACATAAGGTCAATCAAGGCGATCTTATATGTATTCCCAAAGGCAGTCGCAGGAGCGCAATCGCCGATCCCGCGATTCAGTTGAACAGCTACGCACTGAATATCCATCTGTACGATTTGAGAGGCAAGGATGTCGCATTGCCGTTTCCATTGGTATCGCATATCGGCGCACCGGAAGAACTGTTATCCATCTATAATGAATTGACTTTCGAATGGCTGAAGAAAAACAAAGGTTATGAATTAAAGTCCCGCGCTTTGCTGCTAATGATCCTTCACTACTATTTTAAATGTTTGCACTACAAAGACACCGGCGTGGACAGACGTATCCAGAAGGCCGTCAACCACATTTTAATCCATCTGCACCGTCAAATCGAAATTGACGAATTGGCGGTTATTGCCGGTGTGACAACTCCCTACTTCGGGACCCTGTTCAAGAAAACCATGGGGACATCTGCTAAAGAATACATTAACCGAATGAAGATCAACAATGCCGAAAATATTTTATTAAGCGGCGAGTTCTCTGTTCAAGAAGCAGCGTACAAATGCGGTTTTGAAGATATCTATTATTTCAGCAAATTATTCAAAAAAATAAAGGGATTTCCTCCCTCTTGGATTCTCAGGGAAACGAGGGCGGTATCCCATGCATGAAAAGGAAATTCAAAATCGTCAACGAGTCGAAAGCAGTACAAATAGCATTGTTTTAGCCATTTTGTTTATGAAATAACGCATGTAAGATAGCACTGCAAGCGATTACATTCTCGGAGAGGGAGTAAAATGTCGATGTCAAACAAGCCTTTTATTAGGAGAACGCTAGCAGGTGTGACGGCTGCCACAATGCTGATTTCCGCCGCCTCCGCGATGTTCACCGATCGCGCGCAAGCGGCAGCCGCGGCTGCTCTGGTCACGGCTGACTGGAACACGACCTACCAGGAGATGGACGGTGTTGGCGCGTCTTACGCATACACCGATTCCATCATGCTGATGCAGATCGCTCAGGCGGGCGATCAGGACACGGTGCGGCACCTGCTTGATTTGATGTTCAGCGATACGAACGGCACCGGTCACGACATCGTCCGCGTTATTATCGGCAGCAACGGCGTAACGAGCGCCGGCGCCAGCCAGAGCAGCCCGGGCTTCAACCCGGTAACAGGCTTGCGGGCCGATGCCGCCAAACCCGGCTATGATGTGGACGGAAATCTCATTCCTGTAAAGGGAACGGCCGGTCAGTACGGCTACAAGATCGGAACGTGGAACCGCATCTATGACGGCCAGGCCGACAGCATCTGGCCCAACGAGCCAGAGCACCCGGCAGGCACGATGGTGCCTGTCGAGGATTTCGTATGGGATTACGACTCCTGGAACGAGCCCGCAGCCAACGACGGGGGCGGCCCTGTCAACTGGAGCAGCGACAACAAGCCGGACGGCGTCCCTGTGGTAATGAAGGACGGTCCGCGCACCCGCAAGGAACTGTTCGACATTGACCAGGTGTGGACAATGAAGCAGGCCATGCAGTACGGCGTACGCAATTTTTACGCCGCCATGTGGGAAGCGCCTTACTGGATGAGCAACAGCAGTAATACGCCGAGCAAGATTATTCGCGCCGATACGGCACCGGATGGCAAAAAAATTTATTATCAAGCTTATGCGGATTATTTGGTGAATTACATCAAGGGTTTCTGGGAGCAGTGGGGCATCCCTATCACCTACATCAATCCCTTTAACGAGCCCGACCTTGCGGGCGCAAGCGCTGCTTACATCCAGGAAGTGATCGACGGTTATATCGGCCCGACCCTGGAGAAAGCCCTGGAGCCAGGCGGCGCGCTGGACGGGATAAAGGACCCGGACGGCAAGGTCATCGACTTCGTCCCTCAACTGGCCGCGCCTGAAGGCACCAATATCGGCGCCACGCTGAGCAGAGGCGCGACGGTTCTTCAGGAGCTCGACCCCGATACGGGCAAGCACAAGTACATTGACGTCGTGTCTACCCATTTATACGGTACGGTCGGCATCGGCACCAACGAAACGACGCTGAAGCATACCGGCTCCGCCGGCAACGATCTGGCTCTCGTTCCCTATGATTATACCAAGGACGGCAGCAAATGGCCGGCATACCTGAACGGGTATAAAATCTGGCAAACCGAATTCATGAATCAGGATACCGGCGACAGCTCGTCCGGCGCCTATACGAACCGGTACGGCAATCAGAACATCAACGATGCCGTGCGCTATGCCTACCTGATGACCAATATGTTCACGAGCAATCCCGGCTTTAACGGCTACACGTGGTGGTCGGCCTGGGACAGCAACGGCGCGGACGGCTCCGACCTGATTCGCTTCGTGCATAACGGCGCGCAGCAGAACCCCGGACATGTCGGTACGCTGACGGGCGAGTACCGCGCGTTCAAGCGTTTGTACGGCTTCGGCCACTTCTCGCGGTTTATGCACCCGGGCGACCTGCGTTTCGACGTGACACGCGAGCCCGCCGCCAACTTGAATATCGTCGGCTTCAAGAGCGCGGACAACAAGGACTTCTCCATCACGGTCACCAACGCCAACAACGATGACAGCATCCAACCGCTTGAATTCACGCTGAATGACTTCCCTGTCGGCACCAAGAGCGTAACGGTGTTCCGCACCTCCGGCAGCGAGAACCAGAAGAAGTTGGCCGCGATTCCGGTAACAGACGGCAAGTTCGTCATTGATATTCCGTCGGCCAGCATCGTCACCATCGTGCCGTCCGAAGGCACCTACGCCACCTATAACGGTCTTGACAGCGATCGGGATATCTTCTCCACGCTGGAGGCCGAAGGCAACGACAATCTCGTAGCAGGCAATGCTGCCGGCAGCGCCGGCCGAGACAACGAAGCCGTTCTGCTCGGCGACCGCGACTACCTCGCTTACAAGAACGTCAACTTTGCCGACGGCTCAGCGAACGGCGGCATCGTCCGCAGGCATCTGTTGTATCTGACGGCTCAGTCCCGCGCGGCAGCCGGCTCCGGCGGCAGCCTGCTGGCCTACGTCCTTCCGGTCGGTACGCCGGTGAACAGTGTGGACGACATACTGGCTCAAGGCACGCGCGCAGCCGAAATTCTGGTGCCGGGCAATTCCGCTTACGGCAAATACGAGGCCATGGTCGACACAGGCGACCAGAGCGCCTACGGCCATAAGGATCTGTATATTGTAGCTGCGACGGGCAGATCCGGGGACACGATTGCGGTCGATCGTTTCCTGTTCGGGGCGGACGACTCCGATTGGAGCACCGCCGCCAACAACTCGGTGGTGACGATCCCGGGCAATGTGCTGAGCAACGGCGACTTTGACACCGCAACCGATGCCAGCATCAGCGGGTGGTCATCCGGCCGCTGGAACATAGGAGACCTGTTCGAGCAGAACGTTGCCGAGCCGGTGCTGACCGCAGACACCATGCAAAACTACTACGGTCTCTCCCGGTATCTGAAGAATAGCAGGACTTCGACAAGTGCCGGCTCCGCCAAAATAGCCAACCGCATTACCGCCGCCGACCGTTATGACGGCATGTGGCAGGATGTCACAGGCAAGATGACCAAGGGCGAGCGTTACCGCTTCAACGGGCAATTCCTCTCGATGCAGAGCGGCCCGCTGGGCTATGATGTTGCTGCGGAATACCCGGGCGTGGTGGAAGCGGCACTCGTATACTACGATGCCGAAGGCAACCAGTTGGGCTATACTCCTGTAGGCGAACGCGACATGCCGGAGCCTCTCGCTTCGCGCGCAGCCGGCGAACGCGCATGGTTTAACGGCAATACGCTGGTTGGGTCAATTCTTGAAGGCGGCCCGCTGAACATCAGCTCCTTCCAACCCATCGACGTCCGGGTGGCGAACTGGGCCGAAGCCAGCGGCGACGCCTTCACCTATGACGAGCCGAGCGGCACAGCCAAGGTTGTTTTCGCACTGCACGCCAAGGATGACAAAATTCTTTATGCAGACGGGCTTTCCATCGTGCCGGCTCCTGATCGCGATGCTCTCCGCGATGCGCTTCGGGCATATACCGGCACAGACAGCACCCTTATTGGCGCAGTGCAGGTCGCGCTCACCGACAGCGGACTGACCCAGGCGCAAGTATCCCAGCTTATCGCCGAGGTAAATGCTGAACCGGAGGAAGAGCCGGAGCAGCGAACTGTCGACGGCGTTCATGTCTATGACACAAGCAATGGAGACGTCTGGTCCGGCGCGAATATTATTCTGGGCAATGACGCCAATGCGTGGCCTTGGTCGAAGGCGGGAGCGGACGGCAAAGTGGCCTTCACTCCGGAGAAGGATGCGACATACCGTATCAGCTTCAATTACACCTCGAGAGGGACGAACGCCATTCGCGTGCGTTGGATCAAGGATGACACCAACGGCGGCTACACCGCCGACGATGGAAGGGATCAAGGCCTATACCTGTATTCGGCCGACCAGGTCGCAACCACAATACCCGCGTACTTCAACAGCGGCATGGTGAATTCGGGAAGCTACACCTTGGTCACTGAAGTCAAATTTGACGGGACCCAGCTTGCTGAAGGCCTCATCGGCAATATCGCCATACGCGGCGGCGGAGGCGGCAATGCATTCTCGATCAATTGGATCAAAGTAGAGAAGATCGGTACGGACGGCGCGTCCGATCAGTTGCTGGTCGATTGGCCGAAGCACGAATCGCCTTCCGACGAATTGTCGGCGACATTAACGGGCCCCGGCAGCGTAATGCCCGGCGAATCCTTTGACGTCGTATTCGGCTTGATCAACGTAGCGCAAGCCGTATACGCACAGGGGATCGTCGTCAACTTCGACGCCTCCAAGCTTGTGCTTCAAGACGTTCAATCCTTGAAGGACGGAGTCGAGATCCTTGGCCAGGAGGAAGTGGAACCGGGTCAGGTGCACATCATAACTTACTCGCAGGGCGAGCCGAATGCAGTAAGCACAAGCGGGGATCTTATCCAGCTTCAATTCAAGGCTCTGGATGCGACCGGTCCGATTGCCAGCTCCGTGTATCTGACGGATGTTCAAGTATCCGACGGGGACGGTACAATCACGAACGTGAACGGCGGCGCAGTGTATAACGTTATGATCGGCTCTGCGGCAGCAGTCGACAAGACCGCACTGACCGGCGCGATTAACAGCGCTTCGGCAAGTCTGAGCGATGCTTCGGAAGGCACTCTGTGGGGGCAATATGTCGTCGGCTCCAAGGCAACCATGCAAGCCGCAATCGCTTCTGCGCAGGGGAAGGCTTCGGATTCCGCTGCCACCCAGGAGCAGGTCGACCAGGCGGTCGCACAGCTGAACGCAGCTCTGCAAGCCTTTACGGGAGCCATTAATACGCATGCCACGATAGGCGATCTGGGCATCATGGCCAAGCACTATAATAGTACCTCGGACTCCCCGGACTGGGGTCTTTACAAGCGTTACGATATTAATCATGACAACCGCATCAATATCACCGACCTGGCGTACATTGCGGGACTTGTCCTGAACAACTAAGCAAGCGCGTTTCCCGGGGGGAGGGCGAGAGACCCGCCTTTCTTCCGGTATTTTACCGAGAGGACGTAGAACCTTATGCGCGGAACAAACCGCTTTAAATGCTTGGGCCTTGCCATCGTGCTCGCTGTCTCCCTATGCACAGGCTTTCTTAAGCCTGCGTTCGCCGAAGATTCGACCCAAGTTGTGCTGTCGTCAACCGTCAGTTCGATTGCCGTCGGCAGCGAACTGAACGTTGCGATTAGCGGACTGCAGTTAAAGGACGTATATGCCTATGAGATAAACCTGACTTACGATTCCACGAAGCTTCAATTCGTAAAAGCCGTTAGCGAGGTGTCGGGCGGATTTACAGTCAGTCCCATCGTCAACGGCAACCAGCTTCAACTCGCGTACACCGCAATAGGAGCCAAACCGGGAGTGAACGGGGATCTTGCTTTATTTACGCTTACCTTTAAAGGCGTTGCCTCCGGATCGGCCGACATCGAGCTCGGGGCAATCACCCTGGTGGATTCCAGCCTACATTCTTCAGAAGCAACCGTCGGTCCCCGGACAACGATAAGCATTGTGAACAGCGCCGGTAACGGCGGTCCGGACACGAATATCCCTTCTACCCCTCCCGCTCCTGCTCTCGACAACGTGACCAACGACGGCAAGGGCACCTTGGCCGTGGAGCTGGCGCCGGGTGCCACGGAAGCGCACATCGCCATGAATCAACTGGGATCAGATCCCGGAGCGAGGCTCACAATTACGAATCGGAATCTGAGCGTGGACATTCCTCCCGAGGTGCTGCAGCAACTGCGGGAACAGCTGTCTGCGGAACAGCTGACTAACAGCACGCTCGTCTTCGGTATGAATCCGCTCTCTTCCGGCGATGCCGGCAGTCTGATCGATCGGCTTCAGCAATTCGGCAGCGTCGGGTTGAAGCCGTCCGGCAGCATATACGAGCTCAGCTTGCAATTAACGACAGGCGATAATCGGACGATTGCTCTGGAGAGCTTTAACAAACCGATTATGCTGCGGTTTGCCGCGGACCCTTCCCTGAATGTGAAGCGGATCTCCATTTATTACATTCCGAATGACGACACCCTTGAGTTTGTTGGAGGAACCTATGCAGACGGGGAGATTACAGCCGATATCGACCGCCCGGGCAAGTATGCAGCACTTGAATACATTAAGTCCTTCAAGGATGTCCCGGATGATAACTGGGCCAAGGATGCCATAACCGAACTTGCCGCCAGGCATATCGTAGAAGGCACAAGCGCAACGAATTTCGAACCGAAACGGACAGTGACCAGGGCTGAATTCGCCGCATTGCTGGTGAGAGCGTTGCATTTGACCGACAAACAAGACCTTCATTTTACTGATGTTTCGGCTTCGGATTGGTTCTTCCCGGAAGTATCCATTGCCGTAAAGGCGGGAATTGTTACGGGAACGAATGAAACGACATTTGCGCCGCAGGCATCGATAACACGAGAAGAAATGGTCACTATGCTCATGCGCGCTTATCTCCTGCAGCGCACGGACGATGATGAACTGCCCTCAGCCCCTGCTTTTCAAGACGAAGACACGGTATCGCCATGGGCCCTGTCGTATGTGAGGGACGCAAGAGCCCTGCATTTTATCGAGGGGAAGGGAGCTAATTTATTCATGCCTCAAGGAGTTGGAACCCGGGCGGAGGCCGCTCAAATCATTTATAATTTTTTGTCTTGAGCCCCGCCTTCCTTCGGGGATGCGCTTGGCAGAGCGCTGTGCTAATGGGAGCGAGCCTCTAATCCACCGCGGGTTCCCAAATCTATAAAAGAGGCGACTCTGAGGTCGCCTTAAGAAAAGGAGTAAAACTAAGATGAAACGCGAAAAACTCTTCATCAACGTGTCCCTCATGCTTGCAATCATCATGCTGCTCTCCATATTCACGTTTGACCCCGTTCCGGCCGCTGCGGCCGAAGGCGAACAGACAGTTGAACTAAGCGAGCTCATTGCAAAAGCCGAGGCTCTAAAAACCGGCAACGAGGAATTCCCGCTCCAGATCAGCCGCACCGACGACGGAGCCGATGTGAACAATGCTCTCCCCTGGGTGTATGCCGACGAGCTCGAAGCTCTTGATGAAGCGATTGAGCTTGCGCGCAATGCGTCCACTCCCGTGATCGAAGCCATCGCCGGCCTTGAAGACGCAATGGCGAGTTTTACCGGCAAGATCAAATCGGACGGTTCGGATCCTTATTTTCGTCTTGATCCGGGTCCCGGTAAAGTACCTGTACAAATTACCGCGCCCACCAATGTCTGGACCTCAAGAACCCCGCTTGACAACCGTATCCCCGCCGACTTTGCGGGCAGCACCTACCAGATGGTTCCGTATCCTTTTGCAGATTCCGAAGGCAAAGCCGATGTGCTCCAGATCAATTATATCCATAACGGAACAAGCACGTTCGGCGGTATAAGCCTTGAATCTCCGTTGTCTCCGGCCGTAAATGTCCCCGCAGGCGCAACGATCGAGTTCGATGTGTACTACCCCAAGAGCGCGCAGGGCAAATTCATGAGGTGGAGAATCCGTAATACGAACACTGACCTCGACAGCTACCTCCGGGATTACGAGTACAACAACCTGAACCCCGACTGGGTGGGCAGCTACAACGGCGACTCCTGGTTGAAGGCTCACCACAGCATTACTGCCTCAACAGGCAATTCATCGAACTTCATTCTTGAGCTCCATGGCGAGACCGGCCGTCCCGCAGAAGCCGGCATGCTGCTGGTCGCCAACATCAGAATAACCGCACCCGATCCAAACGGCATTGCGCTTCCCAATGTAGTCAACACGGAAAACCAGAGCGCCGCAGCGCCTCTGAAGAGTATTTACAACAGGGATAACGACCTGTTCATGGTCGGCACGATCGGAACCGGAGCAGTAACCGGAGCCAGAGCCCGGCATTATGAAATCTTTGTCGACGGCAACAATCTCAAGGCCGAGCCAACGCATCCCCGCGGCCCGGACTGGTTGAGAAGCGTTGCCGGTGATCCCTTGAGCGGCGCAACCACCACCCCCGGCGCAACTGAATACAGTTTCCCGACCAGCTCTTATCAAGCGATCCGGGATTCCGGAACTTCCGGACAGTACAAGGCTCACGGCCATGTTCTGGCATGGTACAACCAGGCTCCTGCATGGATGAGACAGATTATTCCCGCGAACCTGCCCTCCGGATATACCGGCACAGCCAAATTCTACGGATTGGGCAACGGCGTTACTACTACGGTACCGGTAGAGCAAGATATGGCCAGACGAGTACAGTTTAACCACACCATGTATGTGATGCGGCACTTCCTGACCACGGATGCGAAGTATGGCTCAAGCGCATCCCGCGGAATCATCCCCTTCAATTCATGGGATGTACTTAACGAAGAGATCCACGAAAGCCGTCACAGCGAAATTATCCCGAATGATGCGAACAGTTGGAAAACGAGCCTCAAAAACACCAACTGGCTTGTCGCCATGTCGGATGATGAAATTGACGGCGACATCAGAGATCATTACATCTACCTGCTCTTCAAATACGCGCACATCGCGGCTCCCAACGCCCAGATGGCAGCGGCTTACAAAGCCAATTATGCCGACCTTCCCGAGTACATGAAGCTCGACGGACACGACGCCGAAGGCAGCATTGACGCCTATATTACGGACAGTCCTCCGAAACTGACCTATAACGATTACGACATTTCCACCCGGACCAAGGCGAGGACTTTATACAACATGGTTCGCGAACTGAACACCGCATGGCTCACCGATCCGCTGTATGACGGAAGGCCTCTTATTGAAGACATCGGTATTCAGGGACACGATTCGGTCAAAGAGACCCTTGCAAGCGATAACCAATATGCCATGGCCCTCTATGCCTCTCTCGTTGACGAGGGCCTGCTCACCGGTATTTCCTTCTCGGAATTTGACCTTAAGATGCCGACCAGCGCCCCTGGCGGCGGTGCGATCGCTCCCGCAGTACTCAATGTCAGACAGTCTGATGCCCTTGGTTATGAGTACGCACTGATGTATAAACTGTTCACGAAGTTCGCCCCGTACATCGATCACATCATCAGTTGGGGCGTATCCGGTTCGGGATGGCAGGGAAGCTATGTGCTGTTTGACAGTCAGAGCAATGCCAATGCCGGCTACTATGGCGCCATAAATCCGAACAGATTCATTCTCGGACATTCCTACCTGGATGATTTCTTTGAAGGAGAATACGAGAAGCTCCAGGACGGCTATGCAATTGATCTTGGCGATCTTGGAACCTATACTGTCACCCAACCTGAAGCTCCCGAAGCGCCTGCAACGTTAACCGGCACAGATCATGCACCGGCCGGAGGCTCCTTCGACCTCGTCTACGGCTTGAGCCATGTGCAGGGCGACGTGCTGGCTCAAGATGTGACGATTACGTACGATGCCGATAAGCTGGAACTGGTCGCACCGCCGGTATCGACAGACGAATCGCAATTCCTTGTCGTCGATTACAAGGCAGAACCTGTCGGTACACTCCGTATTGTGGGCATTCATCTTGGCGAGGGACCAAACAATCCGAATGCGGGTCTGATCAAATTGTCGTTCCGGGCTAAAGAACATGCACCTGCCGGCCTGACCAACATTGAGGTCACCCGATTGGTGACGGCGGATGGCGCAGGCAAGGAAACGGTCCAAGCCGGCACGGTGCATACCGTGCAAATCGATGTCATCGATAAGGAGGCGCTGGAAGCGCTCATTGCCGAGGCGCAAAGCGCGCATGATCAAGCAGCAGAGGGCGGACTGCCCGGACAATATCCGGCAGGCTCCAAGGCAACGCTGCAGACTGCCATCGATGCAGCGGCGGTCGTAGCAACTAACTCGGAGGCTGCCCAGGCTCAGATCGATGCGGCTGTCACGCACCTGAACGACGCTTTAATGGCCTTCCAGTCTTCCGTGATCGTGAAGATTCCGAACGATTACAACGGCGACGGACAGATCAGCATCGGCGACTTGGCGATGATGGTCAAGGCATATGGCGCTACTTCAACAGATGCAGGATGGGATCAAGTGGCAGGCTTCGACTTGAACGGCGACAACCGAATCGATATTCTCGATGTTGCTGCGCTGGCCCGATTGGTAATGTCCTGACGAGCTGCCCGTGAGCAGCTTTACGCAAGAGGAGAGAGGCAACTGCTTGCCTCTCTCCTCTGTGCGCTTTCTATACAGGATTCTGGAACGGCGCTTCGGGAAAACCGAGACAGATCCCCATATTACTCCACTCGTTGTGAAGGAACCGTTCGCGGCATTTTGCCGGGGCGGTTTTTTTATTCCGACTCTGACGGTTGCGGAGCGTTATCTGTAAAAAGATCAATGAATCTGTAGATTGGGAAAATAGCCGCCGCCTTCGCGCATGGTATACTCGCTTTGCAACGAAACGTTGGGGGACAACATACAAGGAGGAGTCAAGGCACCATGAAAACGTATGCCAAAAGAGTAAGTGTTCTGCTCGCCTCTGCACTGATGATGGGAACGTTCGCGGCTTGCGGCAACAACAACAATGCTTCGTCCGGAAGCTCGGGCAACGCCGGGACAGGCGCAGAGGCGTCCGCATCGACGAGCGCCGGCAAGAAGGGTGCGACCATCAAGTGGATGCACCACTTCGGCGAAGAGTCCGCACGCGACTGGATCGATCAGATTACGACCAAGTTTACGGAAGAGACCGGCATCAAGGTGGATGTGCAGGCGGTCGGGTACGACGATTATCAAACGCTGCTGAAGACCAAGATATCGAGCGGCGACGCGCCGGACCTGTTCGACCTGACGCCGTCGGATCTGCCGATGTTCACCAAGAATAACTACATTGCCGATCTGAGCAACGCGAACTTCTGGGGCAACCTGATTGACGGAACGCAAGGCAACACCGCCACCGACGGCATCAACTACTTCCTGGAATCGCGCGAGAAGAAGTTCGCGGACGACCAGGTGTTCATGGACAACCTCGTGAAGTTCCGCAAACGCCATGACTTCGGCAACAACGATCAATTCGGCACGGACTGGAACAAGGCGACGGAGCTGGTTGCGACGGGCAAAGCCGCCATGACCATCAACGGCAACTGGGCGGTCGGCGCGATCAAGGAGAAGAATCCGGACGCGCGGATCGGAGCCTTCGCCGTGCCGGTGACCGACAACCCCGACGAGACCGTCATCACGTCCTGGCTGAGCGGAGGATTTGTGGTCTACGAGGACTCGCCGGTCAAGGACGAGGTCATGCAGTTCCTCGACTACCTCACCAGCAAGGAGAGCGGAGAGATCTGGCTGGCTGCCGGACGCTTGTCTTCGGTCAAGGACCTGCCGGAGCCTTCCGATCCTGCGCTTGCCGATATCAACCGGTACATGAACGAAGGGCAAGCGTTCGATGTGTCCTCGATGAAGGTGGACTTCAGTCAGGAATTCCTGAATGCGGAAGTGGACGTGTTCACGCAGTTCTTGATGGACGAGATCACGGACCCGCTGGAAGCCGCCAAGCTGCTCGATAAGAAGTTTGACGAAATCGCCGCCAAACAGGCTAAGTAAATAAGCTTGCGAAGGGGACGGAGACGTCCCCTTTTCTCGGGAGAGATCGAAATGAAAGCAAAAGCGCATCGCAATACGACACTCGGCAACCTGACGTTGTTTCTCCCCGGTTTTCTGATTTTTGCAATCGCGGTGGTGGTGCCCTTCTTCATCGGCCTCCGCGTCGCTTTAACGAACTGGGACGGCATCTCCCAGACGATGGATTACGTGGGCTTCCGCAACTTCAGGCTGATCGCCGGATCGTCGGAGTTCCGTGCGGCTTTGAACAACAGTCTGTATTTTGCCATATTGATCACGGTTGCGAACAATGTCTTGTCTCTTGCCATTGCGCTCGGATTAAACAATGCCTTCAAGGGCAGAGGAATTACGCGGTCCGCCTTCTTCTTCCCCACCTGCCTGAGCACCGTGCTCGCCGCGTTTATCTGGAACTTCCTGTTCCGGGACGTCTTCAGCGAACTGTGGGGCGTCAAGAGCATGCTGGGCAATATGGATACGGTCATTCCGGGGATCGTCATCATCGCTTTGTGGAACAGCGTCGGCATTAACATTGTTATCTACCTGGCCGGTCTGACGAGCATACCGAGAGATCTGTACGAGGCGGCGATCGTGGACGGCGCGGGCGCCTGGCAGAAGTTCCGCAAGATCACCGTCCCGATGCTCATGCCGGCCTTTACGGTGTGCGTGACGATGACGCTGGTATCCGGTCTGAAGGAATTCGCGACAACGATGGCGGCGACCGGCGGGGGCCCCGGCCATTCCAGCGAGATGATCTCGATCAATATTTATAAAAATCTTTATTCGTACTACCAGGCCGGATATGGTCAGGCCGTTGCGCTGGTGTTCGTGGTGCTGCTGGCTGTCGGCGGAGGACTTCTTACGCGAATTTTGCGCGGTCGCGAGGTGGACGTATGATCAAGGCCAAGCGCAGCAACGCCCTAGTCGCGATCCTCATGATCGTCTGCGGGATCGTGTTCGTCTCGCCATTATATATCTGCATCGTCATGGCGCTGAAGACGCCGCAAGAGACCGCCCTGTCCGTCATCGGGCTGCCGAAGAGCCTGACCTTGGACAACTTCCGGGAAGCGATCGAACGCACCCGCTTCGCCCGTTCGTTCGCGAACAGCCTGTTGGTCACGGGCGTGTCCACCGTGTGCATCGTGCTGATGAGCGCCATGTGCGGATACGTGCTGTGCCGGAATCGCGCCAATCGCTTCTACCGGGCGGCCAATCAGTTGCTGTTCTTCGGCATCATGATCCCGTTCCAGGTCATCATGATTCCGGTGTATCGGATGTTTAAGGAGCTGTCGCTGCTCAATTCCTACGAGGGCATCATTCTTCTGCTGATCGGCTCCAGCATTCCGTATGCGACGTTTCTGACGACCGGATTTGTCAGGAATGTGCCGATGGACCTGGAGGAAGCGGCCTGGATCGACGGCTGCAGCGTGTGGGGGACGTTCTGGCGGGTTGTGTTCCCGCTGCTGAAGCCCATCGTATCGACGGTAGGAATCCTGCACTTTCTCTGGATGTGGAACGAATTCAGCATGTCCTTCATCGTCCTGCAGAAGGAAGCGATGCGGACGCTGCCGATTCAGCAATACCACTTCTTCGGACAGTTCAGCGTCAATTTGAATTTGGGGTTCGCGTCCGCATGCCTGTCCATGATTCCCGTCATTCTGTTTTTTGCATTCACCCAACGGTTATTGATTCAAGGCGTGACGGCAGGCGCGGTCAAAGGATAAGGCTGCAGGAGGATTCAGAAGGTTCGGGAGGTTCTTGATGATGAGCAAACGATGCTTTACGAGCAACGGCAAGCCTGTGTTCCCCGTTGGGGCGCAGGTTCACAATTCCAGCGGTTATGCCGCGAAGGATCTTGACCGCGCATTCCTCGCGTTGAAGCGGATGGACGGCAACACCATCGAGATTCCGATCGCATGGGAGACCGTGGAGCCGCGCGAGGGAGAGTTCGACTTCTCCTCCGTGCGCGACATCTGGCAGCGGGTGAAGGAAGAGGGGCTATACTTGATCTTCCTGTGGTTCGGCACCTGGAAGAACGGCACGGAGAAGTATGCGCCGGAATGGGTGAAGACGAACCCGGACCGGTTCCCCAAGGTTCAGAGCCCGGAAGGGCATCGCGTCTCGGTGCTGTCTTCGCACTGCGGGGAGACGTGCAAGGCGGACGCGAAGGCATTCGCCGCGCTGTGCGCGTTCCTGAAGGAGCTGGACCCGAACCAGGACACGCTGATCGCGGTTCAGGTGGAGAATGAACCGGGCATTATGAACGGACCGGCAAGAGATTATTCGCCTGCCGCGGAGGCGGCCTTCCATGCCCCCTTGCCGGAGCTGCTGGTGCGGAGCATGGAGAGCCATCCGGACAGCCCGGTGAGCAAGCTGTGGCAGGAGCACGGGAAGAGCGCAGAAGGCTGGAAGTCGTCGTTCGGCCCGCGCGCGGAAGAGTTCTTTACCGCCTACAGCATCGCAAGCTACATCAATCGGGTTGCGGAGGCGGGCAAGGAACAGCTCGACATTCTGATGTACGCGAACGCGTGGGTGGACGTGCATCGGCTGCGGATGCCGGGCATCGACTATCCTTCCGGCGGCCCGACCGGCCGCGTGATGGACCTCTGGAAGTGGGCCGGACCGAGCCTGGACCTGCTCGCCCCGGATATTTACCAGCAGACGACTTACGATTACCTGGGCGTCTGCGAGACGTACAGCCGGCCGGACAACCCGCTGTTCGTGCCGGAATCCGGTCCGCAGGAGTGGAATGCGCGGTACCTGTTCGAAGCGGTCGGGCGGTATCGTTCGATCGGACACTGCATCTTCGGCGTGGAGAGCATGATCGAAGAAGACGGCACGCCGGCGCCCGGCTGCGAGCCGGCGATCGGCAGCATGAGAATCTTGTCCGCGGCGGCGGGCGGGCTGCTGACGTGGCGCGAGCTTGACATCCAAGTCGTGAACCAGGAAGAGTTCGCGCTGTATCAGTATATGGAATTTGACGGCTGGGTGGCGATGGTCCGCTTCACCCGGAGTCTTGCTGCTCTAGGATTCGATAATAAGGACTGGAACTGGCACGATTACAATCACAAGGACTACCAGGTCCTGCAGCAGAAGGACAACCGGAGAGGCCGGGGCCTGATCGTCCAGACGGGACCGGACGAGTTCCATGTCGCCGGGGACGGCTTCCGGGTCTGGTTCGTTCCGAAGTCGCGTGTGCAAGGGGAACCCTTCGCTCTGCTCTCGAGCGACTTCAATCTTGTGCGCCAGATCGGGTACGTCTCGGTGGAGGAAGGCCGCTTTACGATGGACGGCGACTTCGTCGCGATCAGGAAGCGGAACGGAGACGAAGTGGACTTCGGAATCTGGGCGGAGCCGGACGCGGGCGTCGTGAGAGCCAGATTAGTCATGCAGTAGTCAAGTAATCATGCACTAGTCATGCACTAGTCATGCACTAGTCATGCAGTAGTCATGCGGTAGTCATGCGGTAGTGGATGGGAACGGGCGTGTGATACAATAAAGAAGCGAACATGAATCGAACAACTCGGGTGATGGGTTTGAGAACATTCCGTTGGAGAACGATAAAGAGCTGGGCTCTTAAGCTTACTATAAAGCAAAAGTTCATGTTTGCCTTCCTGCCGATTATCGTGCTTACGAGCATGGTAATCGGCGGTGTTTCTTTATCCGTATCCTACCGGCATCTCCGAAGCGAGACGCTCAACATATCCGGCCAATTGGTCTACCAGGTATTGCTGAACGTCGATTATCGTTCGGCCGAGTTCGAGAAGCTGGCGTACGACATGGTGTCCGATTACAAGTTCCAGCAGATCGCAAGAAGCTATCAGTCGCACCGCAACCAGATCGAAGGCTATCAGAATGCGTCCACGCTGGGCACCATCATCAGCGGCATGACGATCTCCAATCCGGATATTGTGCGGATTTATATCTTAATGGCCGACGGGACCGCGTTCTCCTGGCAGAAGGGCAATCCGAAGGTCGGCATCGACGCCCTCGGGCAGCAGGAGAAGAGCAAGCTGGATCGGCTGGCGGAGGTGGAGCGCAGCCAAGCGAACGTCGTATCGTGGAATCGGGCGAACGACGGCAGCATTCAGCTCGTCATGCAGATCATCGATACCGACAATCTGTCGCTGCTGGGCTCCGTGGTGTACGAGATGAAGCCGGAGCACTTCCGGATCTCGCTTCCGAGCGAGTCGTCGCTGCTGGACCCGGCCAATATTGTGGTGCTGAACCAGGAGAACGACACGCTCGTATCGGCGGAAGATCCGCTGATGGCGTCGTTGGTGGACCACGTGCTGCAGCAGCAGGAGTTGGGGAACGACTTGAACAGCCGGACGTTTCGTTATGAAGGCAACAGCTACTTGATGGTGCAGGCGAATGCCGAGTATTCGAAGTGGAAGGTGCTCTCCTTCGTGCCGATGGACACGATTCTGCGCAAGATGAACGTCATTACCTACAGCACCATGTCGGCAGGACTGGGGAGCCTCCTGCTCGCGAGTTTGCTCGCCTGGATTCTGTCGGGCCTCTTCACCCGCAACATTCGGCTTCTCCAGGAGAATATGAAGAAGGTGGAGAAGGGGGACTTCGAGACGCGTGTGCGTCCGGTCAGCTATGACGAGCTCGGAAGGCTGGGGCTTCAGTTCAATGACATGGTCGGCAAGATCCGCAACCTGATTCGGGAAGTCGCCGACGAGCGCATCATGAGACAGGCCAAGGAATTCGAGGTGCTGCAGACTCAGGTGAACCCTCACTTCCTGTACAACACGTTGGGCTCGATCAAGTCGCTGGCACAGCTTAACGAGCAACCGGATATCGTCAGGATGACGACCTGTCTGATCGAGATTCTCAAGGCGGCACTCAATAAGAAGACGGAATTATGGAAATTTTATGAGGAGCTGTCGTTTGTCGACCTTTACATCGATCTGCAGAAAATCCGGTATCAGGACCATTTCCGCGTCGAATATGACATTGCGGCAGAGACGGAAGCGTTGTATGTGGTCGGATTCGTGCTGCAGCCATTGGTTGAGAATGCGCTTTATCACGCCTTTGAGTTGGAGAGACCGGGCGGCGTCATCCGGATCGGCTCGAGAATCGATGGCGGCCAGTTGAGAATATGGGTGCGCGACAACGGGAGCGGCATGGATGCGGATACGGTGGCGAGGATCAAGTCGAGGATGAGCAAGCAGCCCAAGGGCTTAAACAGCATCGGCGTCAAAAATGTGGATGAGCGAATCAAGTACCAGTTTGGCGAGGAGTACGGACTGACCTTCGCAAGTGCTGTCGGGCAAGGGACGACGGTGGAGATCCGCATGCCCATTATGCAGGAGGACACGACCCGATGATTCGAGTGATGATCGTGGAGGATGACGTCTTCTACCGCAGAAGCTTCCGCTCCATGCTGGATTGGGAGAGCTTGGGGTTTGTCGTGTGCGGCGAGTGCATGCACGGCAAGGATGCGCTTCAGCGGATGACGGAAGCTGCGCCGGATATCGTGTTCACGGATATCAGCATGCCGACCATGAATGGCATTGAGTTGATCCGGACGCTCAAGCGCGAGTATCCCAGGGTGCGGATTATTGTGCTCAGCTCCTTCGATGACTTTGACTTTGTGAAGGAAGCGATGAAGCTCGGGGCCGACGACTATCTGCTTAAGCATGAGCTGGGCCATTCGATGGATTCGCTGCTTCGTGTGCTCGAAGAATTGAAGGCGAAGATGACCGATGCCTCGGAGGAGCTGTTCGATCACGCGGAAGCGAGACAACTGATTCTGGATGCGCTGATGAATCGGATTGTGATCGGGCGCATGAGGGATCGACAGGAGATCGAACGGCATTTGCGCCGGCTGACGGTTTATTTTCCATTCGAACGATATATGCTGGCCGTGATCGTCGCGAGACGGGCCCGGGCGATCGTCGACGTGGAATCCGCAGGGCGGGCCGAATGGCAGGCGGACGCCGCCGAAGCGCTGCTGTTCCGTCAAGCCGTGCTGGACATGGGGGATCGGCCTGCATCGTCGCAGCGGCTGTCCTTCCTCATGGACGATTCGACGGGCGTGTGTCTTTTTAATTTAAAAGGCGTGTTCAGCCAGAGCCGCATGCAAGAAGCGGTGTCCGCGGAGATCCGGGCGTTGTTCGGGAGCGGAATGGAGCTTTGCGTGGGGGTTAGCGGCCTTGGCGAAGGAATCGCTTCCTTGCCGGAGAGCTATAATCAGGCCCATGCCGCAGCCGGACAGGGGCTTCTGTACGCCAGGCAGGCTCTTACGTTGCATACCGGCCTGGCGGATCAGGGGCTGCCGAACGAGCTTCTCGAACAATTGAACAAGCTGGAAGCGGTGCTGGACCAAGACGAGGAAGAGGCTGCCGAAGCTTGGAGCCGCAGGCTTGCCGAGATCGTCTACGCGGCGAGATTGACGGTTCCCGGCCTGGAAGAGGTGTGCGAGCTGCTGAACCGCAGCTTGAAGCAATGGACCGAACGCAGACAGATCAAGCTGGAGAGCATCACGCGTTATGGGCGAATCCCCGCGGACTTGCTTGCCTTAAGCGAGTCCAAGGAGGTGTTGGCCGCGTACCTCTCCGGATGCTTGAAGCGGGCGTTGGCCTTGGACAAGCTGGTTCCGCAGACCGGCAATCCGCGCGTGAGACAGGCGGTCGAATTCATCGGCAGCCATTATCCCGATCCGATCGGACTGCGCGAGGTGTCCCGGGCGCTGGACATCAGCGAGAACTATCTGAGCAACCTGTTTAAGCAGGAGACCGGGCGGCACTTCGTGGACTACTTGAACGAGGTGAGACTCCACCACGCCAAGCGGCTCGCGGCCGTCGGCAACCTCAAGGTCAGTCAGATCGCCAGACAGTGCGGCTTCCTCAGCGACGCTTACTTCTGCAGACTTTTCAAAGAGAAGACCGGCATGTCGCCCACCGAATACCGCAGGAAGGTGTCGCAGGGCTGAGGCGAGGCGGAAGCTACGAACGCCAAAGCTTGCGGTAAGCGAGCGGAGTGCTTGTCTGGCGCTGGCGGAACAGGTTGATGAAGTGGCTGACGTTGTCGATGCCGACGCTGACGGCGATCTCGGCGACGGTCCGGTCGGTGAAGCGCAGCAGCTCCTTCGCCCGGGTAATGCGTATGTTGATCAAGTAGTCGTTAGGGGAGAAGCCTGTATGCCGCTTAAACGACTTGGCCAGATGATACTTGTCGATCGCGAACCGGGCGGCGACGCCGTCCAGCGTCAAGCGCTCGGCGTAGTGGCGATCGTAGTAGTTCATGACGGCGGCAACAGTGGACGGCAGCCCGATCTCTGTTGACTCCCGATCGCTCGCGAGCTGCAGCAGCTCGGTCAAGACATCGACAATGGCACGGGAGACGGACAGCTCCGTCTGAACGGTCTTCTGTTGGTGCAGTTCCACGATATCGAGCAGAAGCGCAGGGATTCGGCTGTCCTCCGGCAGCGTCGCGAGAGGTGTTCCGGCCGCGGCGTAACGCTCGTAGTAAGCGGGCGAGGAGCTCCCGTGAAAATGAATCCAGACGAGGTGCCAGGAGTCGTTCGAGTCCGGTGCGTAGTATTGGTGTCTGCGGCAGTCGATGAAGAACAGTTGGCCGGGAGCAGCGTCGTACGCTTTGCCCCCATACTTCAGTTTGCCGCGGCCTGCAGCGGTGTAGACGATCAAATACGAGTCGAGATTCTCCCGCTCGGTGAAGTAGCCGGGCTCCGTCTGGAAAATCCCCGCTTCCTGCACATAATAAAGGTGCTGCTTGGCGAACGTCGACGGAGTTGCGATAATTCGTACGGAATCGTTCGTCCAGGCATGAGCAGCCTTCTCCTGATATCCTCGCATCGTCTACCTCCAAGATTGTAGGATTATTGACCAAGATCGTTCGATGTGTTCCTCTGTGAAAGCGTTTAATATAAGGACATATATGATTATTCCATGAATCCGTGAGGTGATCAAGATGTCTTTATATCATCCGATCAAGCCGGCGCGCAAAGCGCGCATCGGTCTTTATTCTGTAGGCCTGCAAGCGTATTGGGCGCAATTCCCGGGCCTAAGGGAGCGTCTGCTCGACTACGCGGCGTTCTTGAAGCGGCGCATGTCCGCTTGGGCGGACGTGTTCGATTACGGGCTCGTCGACACGGAAGCGGAAGGACGCAAGGCGGGCGAATGGCTGAATGCGCAGAACGTCGATCTCGTATTCTGCCATGCGGCCACCTACGCGACGAGCTCCATGGTGCTGCCGGTCCATCAGCTATGCCCGGCGCCGGTCGTGTTCCTGAACCTGCAGCCGACCGACCGAATCAATTACGAGCGGACGACGACAGGCGAATGGCTCGCCCATTGCGGGGCATGCCCGGTGCCGGAATTCTCGAACGCCTTCAACCGCGCGGGGATCAAGTTCCGTGTCGTGAACGGATTGCTCGGTCTCGATTACACGCCGACAATATCGATGACGAATGAGACGACGGCTCATCGGCCGGAAGCGATCCGGGCTTGGCGCGAGATCGAAGAATGGATTCGTGCGGCATCGGTGCCGCGCACGTTGAAGCATAGCCGCTTCGGGTTCCTTGGCAACACCTACAGCGGCATGCTCGACATGTACAGCGACTTCACGATGCTGCAGGCGCAAGCCGGCATTCATGTGGAGGTTCTGGAGATGTGCGACCTCGACCGGATGCTGAAGGAAGTAACGGAGGCGGACGTCAGAGAGAAGCTGGAGACCATTCACGACATGTTCGAGATCAGCGGAGATTCGCCGTCGGACCCGATCGCGCGCAGGCCGAGCGACGAGCAGCTCGATTGGTCGTGCCGCGTCGCGGCGGCGCAGGAGAAGCTCGTTCGCGAATATGATCTCGATGCGCTGAGCTATTACTATCATGGCGCGCCCGGCGGACAATACGAGAAGCTGCAAGGCGGCTTTATCGTCGGGCATTCCTTGCTGACGGCCAGAGGCATTCCCTGCTCGGGCGAAGGCGACATGAAGACGGCGCTCGCCATGAAGATTTGCGACATCGTCGGGACGGGAGGCAGCTTCTCCGAGATCGTCGTGGTCGATTACGAGGACGGCACGATTCTGCTCGGACACGATGGCCCGTTCCATATCGCGATCTCGGACGGCAAGCCGGTGCTGCGGGGCATGGGGCTGTACCACGGCAAGCAAGGGACAGGCGTCTCTGTCGAAGCGAAGGTGAGAACCGGGCCGATCACGACGTTAAACGTCACGCAGACGGGCGACGGCAAGCTGAAGCTGATCAGCAGCGAGGCGGAATCGACGAGCGGGCCGATCATGCGCATCGGCAACACGCAGACGCCAGTCCGGTTCCGGCAGCACCCGGACGACTATATGGCCCGCTGGTTCGCGGAAGCGCCGACCCATCACTGTGCGATGTCGATCGGGCACAACGCGTCGCTGTTCGCCAAAGTCGGGGAACTCATGAACCTGAGTCACGTGGTGCTATAATAATTCCAGGATCGCAAGGCTGGGCGGGATTGAAATCCCTCCCATTGTCCAAACATATATGATAAAATAATAAAGAACATATGTTTGGTTTCGAGGGGGTGATTATGTGCCAGAACCAAACTATCGAACGTATCAAATATGGATTAAACCTGGCCATCGGCTGTATGACTACGCGAATCGGTTGTGCCGAGAAGCCAAGAACTTGCATAATGCCACTAATTTTTATATCCGCCAGGTGTTTACAGCGTTTCGGCAAGACGCGCCTTTCCAACCTTTGCAACAACATGTCATGGACACGTTGCAGGCGAACATTGAATTGATGAACGAACGTCAACTGGGGGCCCATCAGAAGAGACTTCAAAAACAGCTTTTGAAACCGATCGACCAGCGTAAAGAATCGCGTTGCCGTCTGTTCGAGTTGCCGTCGCGGGCATCGCCTTATGTGGGTTATGCCTTTCTGGATTGCCTGTTCAAGGTAATGGAGCAAACGGATTATCGGGCGCTGCCCGCCCAATGCAGTCAATGGGTGATGAAGGGGGTATTCGCTAACTGGAAGTCGTTCTTCGCCAGTATCAAGGACTATCGCGTGCATCCTGACAAGTACACCGGACGGCCGCGAATTCCCGGCTACACTCGCGCCAAGGCCAAGGAGGTCGTACTCACCAATCAGGATTGTGAGATCAAGAACCGTAAATACCTCAAACTTCCCATGACGAAACAGAGGCTGAACATCGGCAAGCTTGGGTGCGCGGACGGGAAGTTGAAGCAGGTTCGCATCCTTCCGAGATATGGGCAGTATGTGATGGAACTGGTTCTCTCCGTCTATCCGTTAGAAGTAGCGGGTAACAAGAGAGAGCATGTACTGGCGATTGATTTAGGCGTCGATCAGCTTGCAACCCTTGTCACGAATACAGGGCACAAGCCGATATGCGTGAAGGGCAAGCCGATCAAAGCGATCAACCAATATTACAATAAGCTAAAGGCGCATTATACCGGGTTTCTCCGAAAAGGGAAGCAGCCGCATGAAGGCGCCCACACGTCCAAGCGACTGGAGCGACTGCACCTGAAGCGTCATCGGAGGATCAAGGATACTTTCCACAAGGCGAGTCGCTATATCGTCGGATTTGCTGCAGAGCAGCAGGTCGGCACGATTGTCATCGGCTATAACCAGGCTTGGAAGATGGCCCCCGGCATGGGACGCCGAAACAATCAGTCGTTCTGCCATATCCCGCATCAGATGCTCGTGTCGATGATTTGCTATAAAGCCGCGGCGTTGGGTATCAAGGTAATCCTCACGGAAGAAGCATACACGTCAAAAGCAAGTTTTCTGGATGGCGATCCAGTACCCAAGTATGAAGAAGGCGTCGTCAGAACCTTCTCGGGTAGGCGGATTTACCGAGGCTTGTATCTAAGTCGGAACAACAGCTTGGTCCATGCCGATGTGAATGCGGCTGCGAACATCATACGCAAAGTATTCCCAAAGGCAAATACCGATGGGATAGCGGGGTTGGACGGTAATCAGTCCGTCAACGTGTCAACTCCACTGATGAAGACAATCTTGTGATGAACAAGGGTATCTTATCAGAAACCCCCACTTCAATCGCAGCGAAGTTTTGGTAAGTGGCGGGAGTATTCATTGCTTCGAGTGCGACGACGTCGAGGAGGCATTCCGGATCATCGCGGATGATCCGGCCGATTTATGTAAAGTAGCGTGGATACCCTGCGCCGTAGAAGCATCAACCGGAAGCTTAAAGTAAAACCGGCTGCCGCCGCCCCGCTCGCTCTCGACCCAGATGGCGCCGCCGTGAAGTGCGATAATTTCTTTGGCGATGGCCAGCCCCAGACCGTTGCCGCTCTTGGGGTCGGCCGGGTCCACCTTGTAAGCCCGGTTAAACACGGAATCGAGATGCTCCGGAGCGATGCCGCTCCCTTCGTCCCTCACGCATACGAGCACCTCCCCCTTATTCGAGCTGGCGGACAAATGAATGGTGCTTCCGGGCGGCGAGAACTTGCAGGCGTTGTTGACGAGGTTGGCCAGTACGCGCCGGATCTGATGGTCGTGTATCTTGACGACAGCTTGCGGATCGACCGAGAGGGAGCATTCGTGCTGAAGTTCGGCCAATTGAACGGCGGATTGGAGCGAATCGAATTCGTGCCGAATCCAATCCGCGAAGGGGACCGCTTGCAGCTCCGACGTCTCGTGGTCATGCTTCAGTTGGCTCAGCTCAAACAAATCATCGATGAACGTGTTGATCTGGAGCACTTGGCCGTACATGGATCTCAGCATCTCCTCATTCCCGCCCGGCTTGATCACGATGCCGTGAAGCATCGCTTGAATGCTGCCCTGCACGATCGTAAGCGGCGTACGAATATCGTGGGAGATATTTTGCAGCAGCTCATTGCGCGACTGTTGCAGTTGCTCGCTCAGCTTCATCTCCTGCACGGCGTTTTCCTTCTCCACGCGAGCCTGTCGGATCTGATAGGATAACGCGACCGAGAACATGAGGAACTCGGCAATCGAACCGAATTGGAACCCGTAATGGGTCAGGAAGCTCTCTTGCATCAGGCTGTACGTATTCAAGATGGTAGGAGCGGCCAACCCGAGGAACGGAACCGCTGCCAGAACGACATAGCGCGCTGCCGGATTCCCTCTGTACATACACCATATGGTGCTGATCACGAGCAATATCGCAAACAGCGATTCGTATAGAATCGCCAGCGTCTCATAGCCGGGGAGATGGAACAAGGAAGCGGCGACAACAAGAGGAGACCCGATGCGGAGCACCCGATATACGATCATCATGCGCGGTGCGTACACGTCGATCTGCAGGATTTTGCCCAGGAACAACAGACCGAACCACAGACACGAGATAAAGAAGAAATAATCGATGCTCTCGTAATTGCCGAACAGCTGCAGCAAGAACGCCAATAGTCGGCTGTCCTCCCCAAGCAATTCCCGCAAGAGCCCATTCCAGACAAGCTGCGATATGCTGAAGCAGACGATATAGAGCGAATAATAAAGATAAACCGACATACGGTTGAAAATATACATCGACAACATATACGCGGCCATCAGCAGAACGAACCCGTAATAGATTCCGAAGAAAATATATTCGTTCTTCAGCTTGCCGAGGAAGGTGTTGTTGTCCATCAGCTCGATCGGAAGGATCATGGAGCCGTTGATGACGACTCTCATATAGATGGTCGCGGAATCTTGCGTCGGCAGTTGGAAGTAGTAGGAGTAGAAGTGCTCGTCGGCTTGCGCAATCATTCGAGAATGCAAGGAATTGTCGGCCGGTCCGTCAAGGATATGCATGTCGAATTGTTCGAAGACCGAGTTGTTCAAGCGAATGACCCATTGCTCGAGCGGGGATTGATTGACGACGACAGTCCGAATCCAATACGTTCCGGCGGTCAAGCCGAAGGCGGACTGCCCGGATGCCGGCTGGAATTGCGCACTGACCTCGGGAGATTGAACGTCCGCAAGCGTCCACTTGCCGCTCTTGTCCACAAGAACGTCCATCTGGTCGTTGACATGATAGACGCCTTCGTTCTCGTGCAGAACGATGGCATCCGCGGATGTCGGCGCATACGGCGCCGGGGCGAACAGCTTCCATACGATGGAGACGCCGAGGATGAGCAACAGGATAGCGAAGATAAAAAATCGATTGTTTGCAATAATGGTTTTATGGCTCGCCATCGCGGCGAATCCCCCTCTGCTCCGCGTCATGCCTAACAGCCCAAATCGGACGATTTCCACTTTTGCCGATACTGTTTCGGACTGAGACGGAAGTGTTTTCTAAACAGGCGGCTAAATTCCGCAGGGTCGGTGTAGCCGGCTTGTTCGCCGATATCGCTTATCGGAGCGGACCCCGACAATAGCAGCTCCTGCGCTCTGCGAAGCCTTCTGTGCCTGACATAATCGATCGGCGACAGGCGCAGATCGCGCTGGAACAGCGTTCTTAAATAATTGGGAGACAGATGCACCGATGCGGCAATGGACGCGGTGGAGAGCTCTTCGTGCAGATGCGCCTCGATATGGCGGCAAGCCTTATCGACTCTGGGGTCGTTCAAGGACGAAGCGGTTGCCGGCTGCATGGGCAGACGGCGCAGCAACTGATGCAGCCAGGCATATTGAAGGGACAGCACCTCCAACTGTTCCAGCACTTCGGCGCTGCCTTGCTCCAGAGAGAGCTGGTAGTCGAATCGCCGAATCAGCCTGCGCCAGACGGGCAGGAGGCTGGCGGAATCGGCCAGCGCATGATGAACCGGAAGCTGCAGCCAGGAAGCCAGCGGAGTGCCGAGCACGTCGGCTTCATATCCGATAGACAGAAATCCGATAGGCCGTTCGCTTGTGCTCTGAGCCTGAAGGGGCAAATAGGCTTCCGCGCACAATAAGCTGCCCGGTTCAAGCCGATAGGCGCGATCGTCGTAAATCACGTCCATCGTCCCCTCCGTGACGAGCCAGAAGAAGGGATAGCGGTTCACGCGTTCCAGCCTCCACTCCGGAGGCATCTTCCATTCATATCCCCACTTCAAATGAAATTGCAGATGATCGATCGAGCTGAAGTGCAGCTTGTCCGCCATGCCGTTCGTTGCCCCCGAACTGTCGTCGCTGTTCATAGAATCGTTGCTATTCACAAGTATAGCGTTATTCCGCGCATAACGGCAATACAATCGATTCTGCTACGATATATTCGCGATTGCAAGAACAAACAGCATCCGTATCGATCAAGAGAAGGGTGCAAAATCACAAAGACGGAGGTTATTGATCATGAGAACGGTTGTGGAGGCTTCAAGGGCAATACCGGTCATTGCCGAGCCCGACGTGCTTGTTGTTGGAGGCGGTCCAGCGGGGATCGGTGCGGCGGTTGGTGCGGCGAGATCGGGAGCGAGGACCATGCTGATTGAGCGTTACGGTTTTGTCGGCGGCAACCTGACGATCGCGATGGTCAACCCCATGTTTACCTTCCACGATGTCAACGGCAAACAGGTGATTCGCGGCGTGGCCGGCGAGGTGGTGAACCGCTTGGTGCAAGCAACCGCATCGCCCGGGCATGTCACCGATCTTACGTTCGACAACGCCTCGATGACGCCGTTTGATCCGGAAGGAATGAAGCTGGTCTTGCTTGATATGCTGGAGGAGGCCGGCGTCGAGCTGCTGCTGCACAGCACATTCTCCGACGTGCTGAAGGAGAACGGCACGATTACGACCGTTGTGATCGAGAACAAAAGCGGGCGTCAGGCGATCTGCCCGAAGTATGTGATCGACTGCTCGGCGGATGCCGATGTCATCGCGTGTGCCGGGGCGCCGTTCGTGAAGGGGCGCGAGTCCGACGGAGCGATGCAGCCGGTAACGCTCTTCTACCGAATCGGAGGCGTCGACATTCCGGAGCTTAAAGCGTGGATGAAGGCGAATCGCCGCCTGCTCAAGGACGCTCCTGCCGATGAAGAGATCGATGCGCAGAGCGCGCTGGCTCTGCTGGGAATGAAGGAGATCATTAAAGAAGCGATGGAGAAGGGAGAGTACCCGGAAGACGCGGCACCGCGCATTCTCATGTACGAGCTGCCCAGAGAAGGGCAATTCGCGGTGAACTGTACCCGCTTGCAGGGCATTGACGGCACGAACGCGCGCGACTTGACCCGGGCCGAGATCGAGACGCGCCGTCAAGCTTGGGGAGTTGCGGAGTTTCTGAGAAAGCGGGTGGGAGGATTCGAGCGCTCGTATGTGCTGGATACCGGCGTGCAGGTGGGCGTTCGGGAGACTCGGCATATTATCGGCGATTATACGATGACGGAGGAGGATGTCCTGAACAGCCGGGCATTCGAGGATGGCATTGCTTGCGGCACCTTCGCGATCGATATTCATCCGCCGGAAGGAGAACAACAAATCTTTACCGGCTCGGGCAAGGCGGTCTACGAGATTCCTTACCGCAGCTTGCTGCCGCAAGGGCTCGATAATGTATGGGCGGCCGGGCGCTGCATATCGGCGACGCATCACGCCTTCGGTTCCGTGCGCGTAATGGCTACCGCAATGGCCGTCGGGCAAGGCGCAGGAACGGCGGCGGCGCTGGCGGCTGCGGAGGGCGCAACCAACCGCCGGGTCGATGTCAAGCGAGTGCGCGCGGCGCTTCTGGCGCAGGGGCAATACTTGCTGGGCGAGGTGATTGAAGATGTCGGGGACGATGCGCTTAAGCTTCGCCGGAAGGAAGGGTCGGGAAGCCATGCTTCCCATCACAATCCGTTCGCGGCGGAATCGTAGGCGGACAGCAGATGGATAGCAGATGGATAGCAGATGGATAGCAGATGGACAGCAAGACTACGCCCGCCGGTCGGCGGGCGTAGTCTTTTATATGAAAAATCACATTGGCGCAGCCAGATAACGAGCAGTTTGGACGATTATATGCGAAAAATCACATTCATAGAGGAGATTCCGGGCCGAGGTGCCGGATATATGCGAAAAACCACATAAAACACCTCGATTCCCGCTAATTCAAGCCGATGAATGTGAAAAATCACATATAATCGCAAAGGTCATCGCGAGGGTACTCGGACCAGGTGGGGAGCGTCATCCCTTGACGGAGCCCAGCAGCACCCCTTTGACAAAATATTTCTGCAGGAACGGATACAAGCACAGGATCGGCATCACGGAAATGATAATGGCAGCCGCCTTCATCCCTTCCGGCGGCACAAAGCCGAGATCGGAGCTGTCCAGAAGATTGGTGTCCGGAAGCTGGATCATCTGGTAGAGCTTGACGGTAAGGGGCATCATGGACGAGTCCGTAATAAAGTACAGCGCCGGCGCGTACACGTTCCACAGCCCCACCGCATAGAAGAGGGAGATGGCGGCGAGCATCGGCATGGACAGCGGGATGACGATCCGGAAGAAGATGGTCAGGTCGCTGGCTCCGTCAATGCCGGCCGATTCCTCCAGTTCGCCGGGCAACCCCTCGAAGGAGGACTTCATCACAAACAGATTGTAGGTGCTGATCAATCCCGGCAACCAGATCGCCCAGAAGGTGTTCAGGATGTGCAAGCTCTTCAGCAGCAGGAACATCGGGATCAACCCGCCGCCGAACATCATCGTAAACAGAATCAGCAGCAGCGCGATTCGCCTGCCCTTCAGCCGGGTCTTGGACAAGGAGTAGGCAGCGAGAGTGGTGGCCGCCATCTGCATGATCGTTCCGGCAACCGTAATGATGACGGAGTTCTTCATGGCGTTCGTGAGCTGCCCGTCCTTGAACAGGTTGGAGAAGGCGGTCGTGGTCCAATCGACAGGCCAGAGGAACACCTCGCCGGACAGAATGGCCGTGCTGCCGCTGAAGGAGATAGCGAGCACATTCAGCAGAGGGAAGGCGGTGGCGAAGGCGCACAGGATAAGCAGGAGCGCGTTCAGCCCTTGCAGACACTTGGTTACCATAAGCCTCCCTCTCCCATCGCTTTGGTAATTTTGTTGACGGTCAGCATCAGAATAAGGGCGATGACTCCCTGGAACAGCCCCACTGCCGTGGAATAGCTGTATTGGGCGGCCTGCAGGCCCATCCGGTATACGTAGGTGCTGATGACGTCGGAGACGCCGAATACCGCTTCGTTCTGCAGATTGTACACCTGCTCGAAGCCGACATCCGTGATCTGGCCCATCTGGAGAATGAGCAGAATGGCGATGGTGGTCCGGATGCCGGGCAGCGTCACATGCCAAATCTGGCGGAGCTTGGAGGCGCCGTCGATTCTGGCGGCCTCATACAGTTGGGGATCGATGGTGGCCATGGCCGCCAGATACAGGATGGTTCCCCAGCCGGCGCTCTGCCAGATGGAGGAGAAGGTGAACACCACCGGCCACCAGCCGGCATGGACCATGAAGTAAATCGGTTCGATGCCGAACCCCTTCTCCAGAATGGTGTTGACAATTCCTGTACTGGGAGACAGGACGGCCACGATGACGCCGCCCAGCACAACCCAGGAGATGAAGTGGGGCAGGTACAGCAGATTCTGGATAAACCGCTTGAAGCCGTTAAACCGGACCTCGTTGAGCATTAACGCCAAGACGATAGGGGCCGGAAATACAAACAAAAGCTTGTAGACATTCAGCAGCATCGTATTGCGGAACACCTGCCAGAAGTCCGGGTTGGACAGCAGGGCTCTAAAGTGCTTCAGTCCCGCCCAGGGACTGTCCCAGATTCCCTTCATAATCTGGAAGTCCTTGAACGCGATCACTTCCCCGAATAGCGGAGAATACTTGAAGATCAGGTAGAAGCCCAGCGCCGGCAGCAGGAACAGGTACAAGTACCGATCCCGCCGGAGATGATACAGCAGACGGTTCTTGCGCTTCAAGGCGGGAATTCCTCCCCGGGCGACCGTATCCATAGCGGCAAACTCCTTCATGTTACCCCTCTTCTCCATGCAGAATAGCTCCGGCCAGCGCCATCATCCCAAGACCCTGGGCGAACGGGGAATAGGCATAGCCGATGGCATTGTAATCTGCGGCTGCGGGCATGACACAGGTGCCGCCGGAGCCTTCCGTCAGCCGCCCGTCCGAGTCGATTCTGCGGAGCAGGGCGGATATCGCGCGGCGGGCGCTGGCCCGGGAGGTCTCGGGAAGAACCCCCGCCGCCTGCCCCTTCAGGATGGCGTAGGCGAACGCGGCGGTGCAGGAGGCTTCCGGGTAGGAAGCGGGGTGATCCATCACCGTATGCCACATTCCCTCCTGATCCTGGGTGGAGAGTACGCCCGCCATATGGTCAAGATAGTCCTTCGCGATGAAGGAGGCCGCGGCGGAGCCTTGCACAAGCTCCAGCATATCGGCGGAAGCGGCGGCCAGCCAGCCGTTGCCTCTGCCCCAGAGCACGCCCATCCGGGAATGGGTGTTGCCATTGTAGCCGTGCACGATCAGCCCTGTGGCAGGGTCGCGCAAGTATTTGTAATGAAGCGCGAACTGCTTGGCCGCTTCATCGGTATAACGCTTCTCGCCGGTAAGAGCGCCCCATTCGGCCAGGAACAGGCAGCCCATAAACAAGGTGTCGGCCCATACCTCTCCCGGATAGCGGTTCTCCGTGCAGGAGTGCTCGAATGCCCCTTCGACCGAGCGCGGCGCTTCGTTCAGGCACCAGTCGGCGAAGGCGGAGCAGACGGCGGCGTATTTGTCCGTGCGGCGCTCCTTGATCAGCTTCACGGCTCCCAGGAGCGGCGCCGTCGTATTGATGCTTTGGCCGGGAGGATCTCCCGGCAGGAAGCTGTCCAGCCATTCTTCCGTATAGTCGAGATACAGGGAGTCTCCCAAGGCGTCGTAGGCTTTGCCCAAGCCGTACAGCGCTACGCCTTGGCCCCATTGCCATACCTTCATATGGGCGTTGTCCCGCTCCTGCGGACGCATGGTGTACCGGGCCAGCTTGGCCAATTGCTCTTTGGCGGTTGGGGGTTGCAGATTTAACATGGTTTGTCCTCCTTTGTCGCCTTCGCCATTGCCGCCTTCTCCTTGACAGATTTGCCGCAACGAATGCGGACTGTCGACTCTACGGGGGTCAGATAATTGGCCACCGCGCTTAGGACGCCGGGGTCCAGCCGATCGTTGCGGAGACACTCGAAGCCGTGCTGGAAGGCGCCTCCGTCGACGGCAATCCAATCCTCCCCGCAGCGGTAAATCGCTTGACCGGACTTCAGCCACGAGGCATGGGCGTTGATCGGCACCAGCCCCGCGCCGTTCTCAGCGCCATTCTCAGCATCGCACTCAGCACCGTTCTCAGCGCCGCCCCTTGCGTTTTCCATGGAGCCCTCCGGCGCGAAGGCGTATACCGCCTGGACGAAGAGGGGAGGCGCACCCGCGTCCACCCGGTAATGAAGATCGACTCCCGTGTCGTCAAGGCGGATGCCAACCCGAACGGGCAGGACCGCCACATTGGTCTTGGCGCGCAGCGGGATGGACTCGGCGAAGTGCAAGGGGTCCGTCCGCCCGATCGCATTCTCGTCAAGAGCGTCGCGGTAGCTGCCCTCCAGCTCCATGGACAGCTCGTATTCATGTTCGCCGGTCTGCTTAATGGCGGCGAAGGGGGTTCCCGCCACGCCGAACCAGCCCAAGGCGAGCCGGACGCCCAGCAGCCGCGCCTGCCCGTATTGCAGGTACAGAAATTCCGGCTGCCCGGCCATCACCGTCACGCTCAGCTCGCCTCGTCTGAAGCGGATCAGCGGAGAACCGGCATGGAAGGCCGTCCGCCGGTAAGGGATGGTCCCGGTGACAGGAGCGGTCCGTTCCCGGTTCAGGAACACCTCGTACCGGTCGGGCAGCGGTTGAAGCGGCAGTTCGGCGCTCATCTCCTTCCGGAGAAACATTCGGTACAGCAGCGCTTCTCCTCCGGTGTGCAGAGACAAGAGCGCCTCCCTGGCGAAGCTATGGAACAGCGGATCAGCATTCTGGCTGGCCATAAGGCTGAAGGCTACGTAGTAGCCGGCATTCAGCTTCATGATCTCGCCCCGATCCTGACGGCTGGAATATTCCGTGGCAATGATCGAGCGGGGGTGGAGCATGTACTGCATCATGCGCAAATTGCGCGCAATGGGCTCATACAGATGGGCATAGCCGAACACCCGCGCCGTCTGATACAGGAAGATGGCGCAGACGGCGTTGTAAATCGCGTTGCTTCGTTCCGTCCATTCCCCGTCCGGGTTAATGTCCAGCCCTTCCGCGAGGAAGCTGTCGGCCCGCGCCCGCAGCCGCTCGTCTCCGAACAGCTCATACAGCAGGGCAAGCGCTCCGCACAGCACCCACCGATGATTGGGGGTATGGATGCCTCCGGCCAGAAGTCCGGGAATGGTTCGTTGTAGGTACAGCCTCAGCTCTTGGGCCAGCTCCGCGGCTTCGCCGTCATTCATCCGATCCAGAATATGGACACAGAGCGCGGCGAAGTGAACGGAGAACCCTGTATCCGGGGGAGAATCTATATTGCAGTTATGAAGGGAGATACAGCCGGAGGGCAGCTGGGCTCTTAGCAGAAACCGGATTTGCAGCCGGATCGTCCCCAGCATGTCCGTGTTCCGGTAATAAGGAGATTCGGGGTGGGCATAGAGCGGCACGGTCAAGTGCAGCATGGTGTCGCTGCTGGTCAGCCCTTCGAACGGCTTGCCGTTCCCATTCTCCGTGAAGGCGCCGTACCAGTAACTGGCCGTGTCCCGTATCTGGCTGGGGCCGATCTTCCGCCAGTGCCGGTCCATTAATTCGAGCAATAACGCATCTTCGTTCAGCAGGTTCTGCTCCATTTCTCTCTCACCTTGTCCTTGTTGGCCTCCGGCGGACCGGGAGGGGATTCCCGGCCCGATTCCCCGCCCGTTTCATCGACCGATTCCTCGATCGGTTCCTCGACCGATTCCCCGAACCCGGCCCGCCGGAAGACGATTTAGTTAAAGTCCGCCTTGTTCTGCTCGTACCATTCCTGAACCTTGGCTTCGATGGAGCTGCCGTCCAGCTTCTCCCACTCGCTTCGGATCTGAGCGACGCCCCACTCGGCATCCAGGTCGGGGGTCATCGTCACCTTGGTGACAATCTCGTCCCACTTCTTCTGGAATTGGCCGGAGACATCCGTGAAGGCATCCACCGCAGGGGTATAAGGGAAGTCCTTGCGGTATTCGGTGCTCTGCGCCACGGTTATCGCTTCCCCGATGGCTTGCTGCACCATCTGGTCGACGGGGTCGCTGCCGGCCCGGGCCAGGAGGAATTCCGGCGTCAAGGTCTGCTGGTGAACAATCCGGTATTCGCTGGCATAGCTCACTTCCTTCTTGAGCTTATCCGAGTCCAGGGTAACGGGGACATTGTCCTTCAACTCGTAATGGGTGCCTTCCATGCCGTAGCTCAGGTTGTACCAGCCCTTGTCCAGCATCCAGTCCACGAACTTCATGGCCGCCTCGGGATTTTTCATATCCTTGTTGAAGATCGTAAGCAAGTAGTTGGGCACTTCCTTCTGGTAGCCGTTCTTCCCGAATTCGGTGGACAGGGGAGGAAGGGGAGTCAGCTTGGCGTCCGGCTGGCTGTTGTAGAAATCCGCGGAAGGCCCGTTGTTGTAGGTGTCGAACAAGATGCCCGCCTTGCCGGTAATCCACAACTGCTTCTGCCGCGCCCAGTTCTTGTCCGTCACATACTCCTTGTCCACCAGCCCTTCGGAGTACAAGGTTTGGCGCAGGGTGAGAGCTTTCTTATAGCGATCGGTGAAAAAAGACAGCGTGGCTTGGCCGTCTTCGATGAACCACTCTCCGCCTCTGGCCATGAACAGGTCGTCGATGATGGCGGAGTAGGCGTTGGACATGGCGATAGCGGTGGTGTCGTTGACTCCGTTGCCGTCGGGGTCTCCGTCCCGAAACGCCTTGGCTACCTCGATCAGCTCATCCACCGTAGTCGGAGCCTTCAGCCCCAGCTTGTCAAGCCAATCCTGGCGAATCCAGATCATGGTCGCGGCCTGGGTGTTGCGCATGCTGGCAATGGCGTACGTCTGGCCGTTGAAGGTGACGAATGGCTTCAGCTCCGGGTGCTGCTGGATATACTCCTTATAGCTGGTGCTGTACTTCTCAATGTACTCGTCAATGGGCTGGGCCACTCCCTGGCTGACAAAGCGCGACAGCAGGTTCCGGTCGTAGGAGGTGATCAGCTCCGGCGCCTGGCCGGAGGCCACCAGCACATTGAACTTATCCGCTTCTTGATTGCGCGGGATAGGGGTCCACTTGACCTCCACGCCGGATTGCTCGTTCATCCATTTGGTCCAGCGATTGCTCTCGTAGGTGCCTTCCTCCGTCGGAACGCTTCCCCGATCATAGATGGATGCGGTGATGGCCATCGGCAGCTTGTTGGATGCGGAGCTGCCGATGGCTTCAGCCTCCTCCTTCTTGTCGTTTCCGCAGCCCGCAACCAGCAGAACACCGCCCAGCATCAAGACAGCCATTTTGGTTCGTTTCGTACTCAAACTCGTGTGCCTCCCTCTAATATGTTTGCGCCTTCGTCGGGAAGAGGGGGCCGGTCGCGCCGATCCCCCTTGTTCCCTACGGCATAACCTTACAGCAGACTCCTGCCGGAAGGGTAGTTACATGATTGTCGATCAGCTTGCTGTTTTGGGGCTTGCAGCCCCTAACGTAAATCAGCAAGCATCAGGGGTATCCGGCAAGGCTCCCAGATCGAACAGATAAACCCCGTATGGCGCCAGCTCCAGATTGGAGGCATTCATTGCCTCTTCCGTAATCCGCTCGTTGACGCTTCCTGCGGGCTGACCGTTATGAATCACTTGAACCTGCTTGGCCTCCCCCGAGTAATTAACTACATTCAGCAGAAGCCTGCCATTGTGCTCCGCGATTTGCCAGCCTGCATCCCATGCCAATTGGCCGGTGGCCAGGTCCGTCAAGGCAACCGGCAGGGCGTGCATCTGCCCCAGCAGCGGAAGCAGGGCCGTGCGAATATCGGCGCTGCCGGCCGCGGCGGGCAGGATGACGGAGCGGCTCGCAAGCTGCCCGTGCACCGTCGCATCCAGGGGCCGATTGTGCTCATCCTTCGTCAGGGAGTCTCCGCCGATGAGCACCACCGTGCCTCCCGCCTGGCTGAAGCTTGCCACGGCGGCCAAGGTCGCCGCGCTGACATGAGTCGCAGCCGGCACGACCAGCAGTTCATAATCGTCCAGTTTGCCGGCAGCGGCCTGCTTCTCCGTCACGAAGCCGATGCGTTGGCCGCTGTACGCCAACGCCTGATACGCCCGCAGAAGCGTCTCGTCGTAATTGGTGTCGTACACCCCGGATGCCAGGGAATACAAGATGGCCGTCCGGGGGGACGCATTCTGCAACGCCGTTACCTCATCCGCCAGTCGGTTGAGATCGTGATTGGTTCTGCCGATGGATACGACCACATCCGGCCGGTGGAGCAGACTGCCCTCGAAGTCGCTTGTGGAATCATAGGTACGCTCCCACACCCAGCCGGTGGAGGCGCTTCTGCCGTGGACGGCTCCCTGCCACAGCACGGCCCTTGCCCGTTCGGCCTGCTCCGGTCCATACTGGACGTCCCCGTCCTTGATAAAGTGGTGCTCCGAGTTGGAGATCGGCGCTTGCTTGAAGGAACGCTGCAGATCGTAGAAGCTCAGCTCCTTGATGAAGCCGTCCGGACCGGCTCCGATGAGATTGTAGGCGTCGTTGCCATTGATATCGCTTAGCTCGGAGAACTGCTCGTAGTCTACGCCCCAGTTCAGGCTGGACTCCAGATTGGCCATCACCTTGACCTGCACCGGCAGATCGGGAGCTATATCATGGATAATATCGGCCATCCATTGGTGCCAATCGGCGAATATCCGGTTGTTGAAGATGACCCAGTCATAGACGACAGGGGACGGAGCGATGGCGGCCGGCATCGGAACCTCCCCGAAGGAGGTGTAGGAGGTGCCGTAAATCCCGTTGAGCTCGTCGATGTCGCTCTCGTACAGCTCTTCCAGATAGGCTTGCCAGACGGGCAAATAATACGGATTGCGGTTCGTCTGGTACACGGGCTCGTTGGTAATCGTTACGCTGTGCAGCGAACTGTAGTCCTTAACGAGCGGAATCACAGCCCGCAAGTAATCCTCAATAATCTGCCTGGCCAGCGGCTGGTCGATGTTGAACTTCAGGAAGCCGGTATGAACGGCCGCCGTCTCCGGATGCTTCTTCAGTACCCAATCGGGAAAATAATGGGGAGACAGAAGCAGGTTGACGGCAATATCGTTGTCCTGGGCGTTCTCCAGCACTCTGCCGATATCGTATACCACATTGGAGACGGACACCACGTAATCCTTGCTCGGATCGGCTCCGGGCACCTCCGTCGGCTGCTCGAACCCCGGATTGCGCGCGAGATTGTCCGTGCTTCCCTGCTCCGTGACCCGCAGATCGTCCAGCCACAGGGTCTGCTCGTTCTCGGAGAGCAGCATCAGGCTGAAGGATAACTCCGACGGGCCGGTCTTATAGGTATAGCTGACCTCTTGCCAGTCATAGGTTCCCGTGGGCATGGCCTTTCTCAGCGCCCACCCCGGACCTCCGGGGAACCAGGCATTCTTCACGTTCTCCCCCTTGACCCATACCTTGAACTCATAGGTCGTATTGGGATTGACGGGAATGGTCTGGCTCGCCATCAGATAAATGTTGGATTGCTTCGGGGACTCGTTCACAATCCGGAGCGATCGATTGCCGCTATGGCTGACCGTCTCATCCAAGGAGATGCTTCCCAAGGCGCTGCCGCTTGTTGTGAATTCGGGAATGTATCCTTCCTTGGGGAAAATCGCATTCCGAGGTCCGGTCTCCACCTGGATCGCGTTGGCGCCGTAATCCTGCAGCTTGGCGATGTCCAGACGGATACGGTTATACCCCAGGTAGCCGTTCAGGAAGATCGGCTGCACGCCGGTTTGCCCTGTGCTGCGTACTTGCGCCGCCCCTGCAAAGCCGCTCTCGGTTTGCTCCAGCGGGCCAGTGATATAGCGGGGGGCCGCCAGGGGAGTTTGGGAGCCGTTCAGGTAGCCTTGCAGATTGGACTCCGCCTCCAGGTACAGATTCTCCAGCGTCTTGGCCACATAGAGGGAGCGGGACAGCCTGCCTTGGTCGGCATCCTCCTCGCCGTAGGCAACAAAATCCTTCAACGTCGCATAGATGATCCGCTCGTAATCCGTGGACAGGCCTTGAGCTTCCGCTTGCTCCAGCAACTCCAGCAGTTGCGGCAGCTCGGCGGACAGCGACTCCAGGCGGACGGTCAGCTCGGCTGCGCTGGGCACCACCTCTACCTGCCGGCTGCTTGTTCTCACCATGCCCGTATCCAGGTCCGTCACCGTAATGTCGGCCCGATACGTGCCTTCGACGGGGACGGAATACGCGCCTTCTCTGGTGAATGCCATCCCTGCGGGGACGGTCACCTCCCGGTCGAGGTTGAGCAACGGGGAATAAATCGAGACGTTCTGCGGCTCTTCGCTGTAATTGATCAGGTGGAGCGTGTAGGGAATCAGGCTCCCGGTCTGCCCGTCGGCGGGGGTCTCCACCCAGAAGCTCCAAGGGTCCTCTGCCGGTACGGGGTACAGGCTTCCCAATCGGTTGCCGTCCTTAACCTTGCCGATGCCGCTGGTCCATTCCAGCCAGCCCTTGCGGCCGCCTCCGTCGTTGTCGTTGATCAGAATGGAGAACGAGACAGGCCCTTCCGTCGGCATGCCGGACGCATAAATCGCCTGCCATGGAAGCCGGGCTTCATAATAGGTGTCATTGCCCGTCCTGGAAGCATAGGCGGCCACCGCTTCCTTGCCGAGAGCGGTGGTGCCGGCGTTCCAGCGCCACACCTGCGCCTGCCCGTCCAGCAGGTTAATGCCGTATTCCGCGCCGTACACCCCGTTCTCCGCGAAGGCGAACTGGATGCTGTCTCCGCTCCACATATTGCTGCCCGCTTCCGCCGAATGGAGGTTGTCCCTTACCTTGGCGGACAAATAAAAGTATTCCTGATCGTATGCAAATTGTACGTTGGCGGACAGATCCTCGGTTCCGGTCCATCCGGCCACCTGGTTCTGCGCGGTGCCGGAATTGGGCAGCGCGATTCCCGTATACCCGTCCCAGTCGTCCAGGCTGCCGTCGACGACAATCCCCTCGGCCTGCAAGAGGGGAGCATGGGCGCCCGCCCCCAGCCGTTGAAGGAATGCGTTCCGATCCTCTATCGTCTCGCTGTCTTCCTCCGCCCGCTTCATCTGGACGGCGCTCACTTGATCCACCAGGTAGCTGACGGATGTCCGCCCCTCCCATCCGGCAGCGCTCGCTCCGGTTTTGGTATAAAGGACAATCTGCACGATCTGGCTCCGCAGGGCGGAGGCGGCGAATTCAAGCTTCACCCCGTTCCACTGCCCGGCGATCAGCTTGGGCAGTTGCACCTCGGACACGGAGCCGGAGGCATCCGCCAGCTTCATATAGAAGGGCTCATTGCCCGAAGTCGTCTGGGACAAGGGATAGACGTCCATTGTAACCGCTGTCATCTCTGTCAAATCCAAAGGCTGCGACAGGTTCAAGGTTGCCCCGGCCTGACTCGGCTGGCCCTCTCCATTGGAGAAGGTGAGCCGGGCAGACTGCACGCCTTCCGTTTGAGCTTCGTAGACCGCTTCCATGACCGTCATGCCTGACGATGTCCATGCCGACAGCTCCTCGAAGCCATCGAGGAGCGTGATGGCCTCGACCCCGTCGAAGCCTCCATTATGAAGAAGATTGACGGAGGTGTCGGCTTCCTTAAATTCCGCATCATCCAGCCAAACCGTCGCTTTGTCCTCCGCGAGGATGCGGATCGTAAGCGATGTTTCGTTGGGGCCGGTCGTATAGGTTTGAGAGATCCGTGTCCAGTCGAACGTACCCGTTCCCAGGCTGGTTCTCGTTCCCCAGTTTACCATCATGCTTACGCCCTTGACCCCCGCGCCTTTGCCCCATAAGCTCAGTTCATAAGCCGTATCGGGTTTGACCGTCACCGTCTGGGTCATGGTAAGATAGACCTCGGCGGCTTTGGCCGAATTGTATTCCATTCGCAACGAATGCTGTCCCTCATGGACTTCTGTCGTATCCAGCCCGAAGCTTGCGGACGGCACCCCCTTATAAGCGAAGGACCATGCCGGAATAATCCGGCTCGTGTCCGCTTCGGCGGACGCATGGGCCTCGGCGGCCCAAGGCCAGCCCGGCCCTGCCAACCCGAACATCAGCACGATAGACAACAACCATAAACCTGTCTTTTTCCCCATCTTTTTTCCCTCCCGAGTTGTTTATTGTGCAACACCCTTCCGATCAGACGGCCCAAGCCCCCTTTCGCAACGCGAGTGACCAAGCAGTCGGGGAGGAACGGCGTGCAGACTGCTCCCCAGCACTCAATGTAGGGCAGCTCCCGAAGGCCGTATAGTTGCAATTTCTTCCCAGAGCTTGCCGAATGCCGGGTTTGGCGCGAAGCATCAAAAATGCAAGTCCCGGAGTAAAATGCAAGTTGCCTTGGCCGGAGGCGGGAATTATGATGGTTGGAGCGATAACGACATAAGGGAGGCGGCAGCGGGTGAAGCGGAATATGGCTTACAAGATCCAGGTGATTTACGCTTCGCTCTTCATCCTGATCATTGCGAGCACGGTGCTGATCTCCTATATAAGCGGAACGCAGCGGCTGGAGCGGGAGGTCGTCCGTTCCAACCTGCAGATGCTGAATCAGATCAACAAACGAATGGAGAGCACTCTCGCGGAGATCGATCGGGCGATCATCCAGATGCTGCAGACGGGAGACGCGGCTTTTTTCTTCAACAATCCTCGCTCCGGCAGCCCCGAGTATCTGATCCGGCTGGACGGCATCCAGTCCCAGATCAGCGGGCTCAAGCGCTCCTATCCTGCCATCCAGTCCGTGTACCTGTATTCCCTGGACAATGATATGGTGCTGTCCGACGAACTGTACAATCCGATCTCCGAGGAGACGGACACCAACTGGATCGGCGCGTTCTATAAGATGAGCTTCTATTACAAATGGACGATCAACCCTCTCTTTAAGGAAAAAAAGGCCGACCGCCACACCGTTACGCTGATCCGATTCTATCCCATGGCGGAGAAGCCGGAGGCTCGCAAAGGCGTCATCGCCGTCAACCTGCCCGAGACGGTGCTGTCGGACATGTTCTCCGACTTGCAGTTCGGCAGCAGCGGGAATGTGCTGGTCGTGAACGAGGAAGGGATCATCCTGTCCGACGCGGACAAGTCCCGGATTGGCCGGAACATTGCCGAATACAAGCTGGGCGGGCAAGTGTTGTCCGAGCAGGACAACGGCTTCTTCCGACACAAGAACGACAAGGCTTCGGAGTGGGTCTTCTATTCCTCATCCTCCTATACCGGATGGAAGCTGGTTTATGTGGTGTCCCAGGGCCAGATGAGCGGCCTGTTCCTCGCCATTCGCAATATTCTCCTGGTTCTGGCCGGCGCAATGGCGCTGCTGTCGGTCGGCTCCGTCGTGCTGGTCAACCGAACCTGGTTCAGTCCGATGGAGCGGTTCATTAATAAGGTGGAATCCCTGTTCAACAAGCGGGAGGGAGAGGCGACGGGAAGCGCCCGCAGCCTGCGTCCGGATTTTAATCGTCTTGAGGGAACAATCCGCGATATGCTGTCCGGCTACTCCGATGCGGTGCGCCATCTTCAGGAGAGCAAGCCGGCATTGAAGCTGCAGATTGTGTTCGACATCGTTACCGGTCAACGGACCCGCTACGATCTGGCCAAGTCTTACTTGGACCATATCGGCCTGGAGCTGTACGCCGGTCATTATATCGTGATGATCGCGGAACTGGACAATAAGGCCCTTCTGGAGAAAATGTCCGATCTGAACCTGTATCTCTACGCCGTCTGCAACGTGGCGGAAGAACTTATGCGGGAGAGGGGGGAGGCGCTTAAGGGCGGGGCCGTGCAGATCAACGAGTATCAGGTGGTCATTCTGGCCAGCTTCCGGGATGGGGATGTCGCTGCGAATACGGAGCTGGCCGGCAGCTTCGCCCAACTGCTGCTGGACGCCGTTCAGACGTACATCAAGCGTTCCTTGAGCATCGGCATCGGCGTGTACCGACATCGATTCGCAGACATCAAAGACTCGTATCGGGCGGCTCAGGAATGCATCCATTACAAGCTGGTGGCCGGGCCGGGGACGGTGATTACCGGGGACGACATGTCCGTGTTGGACGGAGCGAGCTTGATGGAGCTGTTCGACCTGGCCGATCAGTTGCAGGAAGCGGTGTGGCAGATCCATGCGGACAAGGTGGCGGAGCTGCTGGCCGCGATATTCGCTCTGGCCGCGCAGAGCCGCTTCACGGACAAGGTGATGGTGCAATTTGCCCTTCAGCTCATTTACAGAACCGGCAAGAAAGTGGCGGAGCCGGCTCTGATGGAACGCCTTCAGTCGGGTCATGCCGAGATCGAGGGCCGGCTGACCCAAGCCGGGAGCCTGGCGGACATGCGGGAATACCTGCTTGGGCTGATGGGGCATATGATGGAGGCGCTGGTTGAGAAGCGCAATTCCAGAACCAAATCGGACGAGCTGGTCGCCCGGATTGTAGCTTATATCTCCCTGAATTACGGCAACAGCGGGCTGTCTCTTAACCTGTTGTCCGAGGAATTTGCCGTCAGCTCCAATCATTTAAGCAAAATCTTTAAGATGAGCACCGGGATCAATTTCGTCGATTATGTGATTGCCGTACGAATGCAGGAGGCCCAGAAGCTGCTGCTTGCCAGCCAAGCGAACGTTAACCGGATTGCGGAACAGGTAGGCTATACCAATGTGACGAGCTTCATGCGAAGCTTCAAGAAGTTCGCCGGCATGACGCCGTCGGAATATCGGCAGGCTGAGCGGCTGTAAGCCGGAGATCCGTCAGGGAACACTTCCCCGGCGGATTTTTCTTATGCGTACCCGAGTTTATTTAAGTTTGATTTAAGTTATCCCCGTTAGAATTTACCTATAAGCAGCAAGCAAGCATCAAACGAGCAGCAAGCGATCAAGCAATTCGCGGCAAACGCGACGAGTATCCATATAAGGAGAGTGTTCCCCAATGAGAACCAAGAACATGAGACGAATCGGCGCGATGGCGGCGGCCTTGCTGCTCAGCGCAGCGGTGACGGCATGCTCCAAGGCACAGGATAACAGCGAGAGTGCAGCAACCGTTCAACCTGCATCTACCCAAGAAGCGGCAGCAACTCCGGCAGACAGCACAGCGACCGCAAGCGAGAATGCATCTTCCGGCACAGCGGCGGCGGCAACGGGCACTTCCGCTCTGGACACGACGGACATGTTCAGCGATCGGGATCTGGAGCAGACGGCGGACCTGACGGATGCGACGTCGATCGCGCTGACAAGCGGCCAAGACGTTGCGTTGACCGAAGCAGGCGTCTACGTTCTGAGCGGAGACGCAACGGACGTGACGGTTGTGGTGGAGGCGGCGGAGGATGCGAAGGTCCAGCTCGTTCTTGACGGCGTCAGCATCACCAATGAGGATGCGCCCGCCATCTATGTGAAGGAAGCGGACAAAGTGTTCGTGACGACGACGGACAGCGAGAACAGCCTGAAGGTTACCGGAACCTATGTGGCGGATGGGGAGACCAATCTGGACGCCGTTATTTTCTCCAGAGCGGATGTGACCTTGAACGGAACCGGAACCTTAACCGTTGTCTCCAGCGAAGGGAACGGAATCTCGACGAAGGATGATCTGAAGATTACCGGAGGCACCTACAGCATTCAATCCGCCGAGGACGCCTTGGAGGCCAACGACTCTATTCGGATCAAGGACGGCACGCTTACGATCGATGCGGGCAAGGACGGTCTCCACAGCGAGCACGATGAGGACGCGACATTGGGCTATATTTATATCGCAGGCGGCACGATGACGATCACCGCCGGCGACGACGGCATCCAGGGCAACAGCGTGGTTCAGATCGACGGCGGCACGATCGACATCCCGAGCTCCGTCGAAGGCATCGAATCCACCTATATTCAGATCAATGGCGGTCAGATCACGGTGTATGCGAGCGACGACGGCATCAATGCCTCGCAGAAGGTCGATTCGAACGTAAGAATCGAAGTGAACGGCGGCACGATTGACGTCACGGTAGGCAGCGGCGATACGGACGGATTCGATTCGAACGGCGACCTCTATATTAATGGAGGAACGATTACGGTACAAGCGAATTCCGCGTTCGATGCGGATGGGACGGTTCAGTTAAACGGCGGCGATGTCACGGTCAACGGGGAGAAAATCACGGAGATCGTGCAGACGGGACCCGGAGGCGGCGGTGGCGGCGGCTTCGGCGGCGGCGGTGGCGGTCGAGGTCAAGGCGGCGGTCAGGGCGGCGGCGGAATGGGCCGACAATAGTCTGGATTTGGATTGGACCGTCAGGGGCGCTCCCCCTGACGGTCCTTTGGCGTATCACACCAGCGGGGCAAGCCTCGCCTGATGAAGCTTGCGATGGGTCTGAGGCGTGTTGCCGAACAACGCTCTGAACGACTTGTAGAAGTGTCCCAGGTTGCCGAAGCCCGCCTCCAGCGCGATGTCGAGCACACTCCGGTCCGAGTGGAGCAGCAGGTTCTCGGCATATTGCAGCTTCGTCAGGTTCAGATAGGCGAGCGGAGTTTGGTTCTCCCACTTCTTGAATACTCGGCACAGGTGAGCGTGGGACTTGCCGGATAGCCGAACCATGGCCGGGATGCCCTCGAGGAACCGTTCCGGTTCCTTCATCTCCAGGCACAGGTTCGCGAGCCACTTCGGCTTCGTGTCCTGCTCCGGCACAACGGAAGGCATCAGGTAACGGCTGTACACCTCGGCGAGAACTGCGCGCAGCTCCGTTCGGAAGCGGGGCTTCTCCTGCTGCGGAATTCGAATCAGCTTCTCCAATCGTTCCTGCAGCAGCAGCTTCTCCCGCCGGGACAACTGCACCGTGATCGGGTCGGGGCTCCCGAGGAACGATTCCTTGGGGAATCCATCGCCGAGGTAGGTTAATAGAGCCGTCAACGTATGCTCGTAGAACGACAGATTGATCAGCCGGCAATCAGTGCCGGGAAGCGGTTCGTAATAATGGATATCGCGGGGACGCATGAAGACGAGCGCGCCTTCGCTCACCGTCTCCTTGTGTCCATTGCAGCAATGATAAGCGGCCCCCTCCGCAATCAAGAAAAACTCATAGAAGTCGTGGGTATGGATTCCGGACGTGTTCCCAATGCCGGATATGTCGCGATAGTGGCCTTCCGCTTCGGGGTCGATGCCGAGCTCGGCTCGGAGCAGGGAGATTCCCATAGAGCGCACCCGCCTCCTTTGACATCAAAATAACATATTGCAGGACAAATGGGTAGAAGGCTGACGGCTTTATTTTCAAGGAAGAATCGCCTGTCATCAAAGAAATGCAAAGAAAACGTAGTCTCAAGTAAAAAATCGGAAAGATGCCGAGCGAGGTCGGTGATAAAATAAGCGGTACCAAGATGATATAAGGAGATGATCCCAGTGCTACTATCCCAGCAGCAATCGAGCTTGCACCTGAACGTCTATGAGAGTGTGAAGCTTTCCTTCCGCGGGGTCGAAGGGTATGATGTCTATAATGTATCGATTCCATTCCGGTGGCAGGGCAAGGAGTACCTGTTCGGCCGCGTGGAGAGACGCGAGGAATGGGCGCGCTCGTGGGTGCGGCTGTTCGAGAAGAGCGGGCCGGACGAGTGGTCGCTGGTTCCCGGTTCGATGATCTATCAACTGGAAGATCCGTATGTCAGCTTCATTGGAGAGCAACTGGTCATGGGCGGCACGCATGTGAGATACAAGCAGGGCGCTGTGGACACCTACTTCGGTTACTTCTACAAAGGGACGGATATCAATGACTTGTATTATTTTACGACAGGTCCCGAGTACATGAAGGATATCCGGCTCGTGGAGATGGACGGAGGCAGGCTCGGCGTCTTCTCCAGACCCCGCAGCGAAGAAGTGCGGCGGCAGTACGGAAGCGAGTCGATCATCGGCTTCACCAGCATCAACGGCCTTGACGAGCTGACGGCGGAAGTCATCGAGCATGCCCCGTGCATCCCGGATTTGTTCGGCAAGGACGAATGGGGAGGCTGCAACCAGGCTTACTATCTGGACAGCGGCAGGATTGGCGTCATCGGGCATAAGAGCCGCAAGGAAGTCGGGGACGACGGACAAGTAACAGCGGTTTATATGAACTTCTCCTTCGTATTCGACATAGACAAACACGAAGCCTTGGATCAGAAAATTATCGGCACCCGCGCCTGTTATCCGGATGGGCCGGCGAAAAAAACGGAGCTGACCGATTGCGCGTTCACCTCCGGCATCGTGATGCGCGAAGACGGCAGATGCGATCTGTACAGCGGCATCGGGGACACGGAGGCCGGCCGAATCGTGATCGACTATCCGTTCGAGGGGCATGGGCGGATCGTGCAGAGGATGTAGCGGCAGGCTGGAATGATCGGAACAGGCGGGGAGGAACGGCAGATGGTCGCGACGGGAAGAAGCATCAGGGGATACATACGCCGCAAGTCGGTGTTGCTCAGAATCATTCTGTCCTATGTCGTCATCGGGTCCATTCTGATCGCGCTGTTGTCCTCCGTTCTCTATATCCGCTTCTCCCGCAGCAGCGTGCAGGAGATCAAGAGCGTAACGGCCAACAGCCTGGAGCATACGGCCAATACGTTTAACGAATTGTGGAATACGACCTTCCATTATATGTACAAGGAATTCAAGACGAACAGCGTGCTGGTGGATGCGATGGTCCGCACGGATCTGAGCCCCGTCGAGTACGGAACGATCTCCGCCAGCCTCAGCGAGATCATTACGAACTATTCGTTGTTCGATTCCGTGTACGTGTACAACTCGAATGCGGATCAGATGTTCTCCTCGATCGGGCCCGTCCGCAGCGAGGGGGACTTCTATGATGCCGGAATTTACGAGGGACTGAACACGGCCGGCTTCATGGAAGGGCGAGAGAGCAAGGTGTACGTTCGCCAGGCGGAGACGATCAACGGCTCGGATGTCAAGAATGAGCAGGTCATTACGGTTATCTTCAGCGATGACAACCTGCGAAGCGCGCTTATCTACAATATCAACGAACGGCTGCTTCGCAATATGATCGTCACCAAGAACAATTCCGGGACAAGCGCCCTTCTGATTGTCGATCGGGAGGGGCGAATGATCTCCCGCTTCGATCCGGCCGGCATTGTTCCCGCATCGCTTGACTCCGTGCTTGAGCAGCGTATGGCGAACGACCCGCAATTGGGCGGAACCTTCGATCTGAACGTCGATCGCGAGCACACGCTTGTGTCGTTCCAGCGGATCGAAGCTTCCGGGCTGTTAAACTGGAGTTTTGTAAGCGTTAGCAAGTATCGCGATCTGACTCGTTCCGTGCAGGAGCTGCAGCAGTACATGATCGGCATTACCGGGGTGTTCGTGCTGCTCAGCATCGCCATCGCCGGGTGGTTCACCCACAACTTGTATTCGCCGATGCGCAAGCTGCTGTACTGGGCGAGAGGCAAGTTCCGTCCGGAAGCGGAAGGGAAGATGAACGAGCTTGACGAATACGCCTATCTCAGCCGGGTGTATGAAGCGATGAGCGGGGATATCGAGACGTTCCGAACCGCACAGAACCGCAACCGGTTCGTATTGAGGAATCAGTTCTGGCTTAAGGTTGTGCATGGGGAATACGTTCATTCGGAGGAATGGGAGGAGCAGGAAGTCGGCCTCCGGCTGCCGAACGGCGTTTATCGGGCTGCTGTGCTGTTCGTCGATCAGGCTGCCGAGAATTCGGCTTCGCAATCGAATCGGGCTTGGTCGCTGTACCGGTACAGCATCGCCAATATTGCCGAGGAGATTCTAAGCGAATCGTTCCCTGCCGTGGCCGTGGAGGCCGGCGAGGATCAGGTCGTTGTGCTCATGGAGCAGCCCCGGCCGTCCGAGTCTGCGGGCGTCTCGATTCTGATGGAGAAGCTGAGCCTGATCAAGCAGGCGTGCAATCGCTACTTGAAGCTAGCGCTGACGATTGGCGTCGGAACCGAGGAGCACGGGATCAAGGGAATTCACACCTCGTACCTGCACGCGCTTCAGGCGTCGGAATACGATCTCGTATTCGGCCAAGGCTCCATCCTGGACTACGCGGCGATCGTGCCGCAGCGCAACGAAGAGTATCGGTATCCGATCGAGATCGAGAAAAAAATAATCGACGGTCTAAAAGGCGCAGACGAAGAGAAGGTTCGCTGCGGCTTGGATGACTTCCTCGCCGCGATTGAGCCTTATACCTGCCAGGAGATGATCCTTGCCATGAATCAATTGGCGATCGTATCGGCCAGGACGATCAACCAGTTGATTGAGGCCGACGAGCTGCCGGCGCTCGGAATCGAGTTCGATTACCTGCTGGTGGACAAGAGGATGAGCGGAAGGGACACGATTGCCGATAGACGGGATAAGCTGCTGCGAATCTATCGGAGGACGATCGAAGCCATCCGCAAGAAAAAAGAGACCCGTTACGGAGATATCGCCGCATTCGTCCAAGCGCACATCGACGAGCATTTTGCCGATCCGGGGCTGACGGTCGAAGCTCTCGCCGAGCTTGCCAAGCTGTCGCCCAACTACTTGCGAACGCTGTTCAAGGCGCAGACGGGGATAACGATCTCCGCTTATCTTAGCGCGAAGCGGTATGAAGCGGCGAAGCGGCTGCTGGAGCAGACCGAGCTCCCGATTCAGCAGATCGCCGAGACGATCGGGTTCCAGGGCGGGGGCTACTTCTATACCGCCTTCAAGAAGGCCGTCGGGATGACGCCGGATGAATATCGGAAGCAGCATGGCCGGGGAGCGGAAGCGGATTCGCCGGAAGCGATATAAGAAGGACGAAGAGGGGAGATAACCCTCTCGTCCTTTTTTTATCCCGTTATAAGGGGTTTGATAATTAACAATCGCGCGAATCGGAAGGATTTTCACTAGTTTGGCGCGGCCGAGCGGGGTAAATTCGATGTAGCCCATCGCTTGAGCGGGGCGAAGAGCGGAACGAAGGGATGCTGACATCGGATGAGATGGGTGCTGCGAGAGATAAACGTCAACAAATTTTTATATGCGTTGCTGTTGCCGGGAATCCTTTTCTTTTTCATTTTCAACTACTTGCCGCTGGTCGGTCTGTACTACGCTTTCGTCGACTTTAATCCGATGGCTGGACTGTACGGGTTCAAGAGCGAATTCGTCGGCTGGTACAACCTCAAGTTCTTCTTTACTTCGGACGATTGGATTCACATTACGTTCAATACGGTGTTCCTGAACGCTCTGTTCATCGTTACGGGGCTGACGGTGCAGATGCTGATGGCGATCGGGCTCAACGAACTGCGGGTCCGGTTCCTGTCGCGCACGTTCCAATCGCTTATGTTCCTGCCCAACTTCATCTCCTGGACCGTGGTGGCGGTGTTCGCATCGGCGATCTTCGCGACCGACGGCGGTCTGCTTAATCAAATGCTGAACGCGATGGGGCTGCAGACGTTTAATTTCTACCAGGACCCCGACGTCTGGCCGGCGCTGCTCGTCTTCCTGCGATTGTGGAAGGGAGTCGGGTTCGGCACCGTAATCTATCTGGCGACGATTGCCGGAATCGATCAGGAGATCTATGAGGCGGCCAAGATCGACGGAGCGAGCCGCACCCAGTCGATCTTGCGGATCACCGTTCCCTTGCTGCGGCCGACGACGGTTATGCTGTTCATCTTAAGCATCGGCGGCATCGTCGTGGGCGACTTCGGAATGATCTATGCGCTGGTCGGCGACAATCCGCTGCTGCGGCCGACGACGGATATCATCGATACGTATGTGTATCGCGCACTGAGGGTGGACGGGAATATCGGCATGTCGGCGGCTGTTTCGCTTTTCCAATCGGTTGTCGGGTTCATCATGGTGCTGTCGGCTAACGGACTTGTCAAGAAGATGGACAAAGACTCCGCGTTGTTCTGATGGGAGAGGAGAATATCGGAATGAAGAAGCTCAATGTCGGGGACCGAATGCTGCTCGGCTTCCTCTATGCCTGCACGGGATTGTTCTCGCTGCTGTGCCTGTTCCCGCTCTGGGTTGCCCTTGTCGCATCGTTCAGCGACGAGATGAGCATGGTCAGGAACGGCTACGGCTTATGGCCGGCTTCATTTAACCTGACGGCTTACAAGCTTGTCTTTACGGGAACGGATTCGGTTATGCAAGCCTACCTGATTACGATTGTGACGACGGCGGCCGGCACGCTGCTGACCTTGATCGTCACATCCGCCTTTGCTTATCCGCTGACGGTCAAGACGCTGAAGGCTCGCAGGCAGATCAGCCTGTACGCCTACGCGACGATGCTGTTTAACGGCGGTCTTGTGCCGACCTACATTCTGACGACCAGGCTGCTGCATCTGCAGAACAACATGCTGGTCCTCATTATCCCGGCAGCGCTTAATGCCTACAACGTGTTTCTGATGCGCAACTACTTCGCGACGCTGCCCGATGCCCTGGCGGAATCCGCGAAGATCGACGGGGCGAACGACATGTATATTTTCTACAAAATCATGCTTCCGCTGTCCAAGCCGATTCTGGCGACCATCGGATTGTTCGCTGCCATGGGCTACTGGAACGAGTGGTACAAGGTGCTGCTGTTCATCGACGATCAGCGGCTGTACACTTTGCAATACCTGATTATGAGAATTCAGACCCAAGTCGACTTCCTGCAATCCTCGCTCGGGGCCAGGGCGCGCGAAGCGCTTGGCGGGCAATCGATTCCGTCGGTCGGACTCCGAATGGCAACCGCGATGATCAGCATCGGCCCTATCATTCTTCTGTATCCGTTTCTTCAGAAGTATTTTCTGAAGGGTATTACGATAGGGGCCGTCAAGGGGTAATCCGGCCCGATCCTGTTGGCTTCGAATCGCTTGTCCGCTCGCACGAGAGGGACAAGTTCGATTTAAGCATAGATGCACACATACAAAAGGGAGGAAACAACAACATGGAAGGATCTATCCGCAAGACTCGCAACGCGGCGATCTGCCTGATCGCATCGGCCGCCCTGCTCGCCGGCTGCGCCGGAGGCAACAACGCGGGCAACAATACCGGTGGCGGCGCGGCCAATTCCGAATCTCCGTCGGCTGCCGCAACGACTGCGGCGAATTCCCCGGCCAACAAGCCGGACCCTGTCACGCTTGACTTCTACCTGTTCTCCACGAACGGAGGCGAGCCGAACAATCTGCAAGCCGTCATGGACGAATTCTACAAGCAGACGGAAGACTCGCTGAACATCAAGATCAATTGGCATTGGACGAATGCGGCCGATATCGGCAACACGGTCAACCTGAAGCTGACCGCCGGCGAGAAGGTGGACGGCTTCTTCACCGCAGGCTGGCTGGCGGGACTGCCGACGAATCAGGCGGTGTCGAAGGGACTCGTTCGGAATCTGGATGCCTACTTCGACAACGATCAGTATCCTGGGCTGAAGAAGGCGTTCGACGCGGAATATTTGAACAACAACAAGTTCCAGGACGGCAACGGCGAATACCATACCTACGCCGTTCCGTTCACGACGGCTTTCACCGGAGGAGACACGATCTATTACCGCAAGGACCTGGCGAAGAAGTACGGCATCGGGACGGATGGCGCGCTTAACGACGAGCATGAATTGGAGCAGTACTACGACGCCATTCTCCAGAATGAGAAAGGCATGGTGCCGCTGAGCTTTAACGGCGCCGTCGGCGATGTCGTGACCACTTATATCGAATATATCTATCGTCCGCTCTCGGACAAGCATAATTACAGCGGCAGCAACGGCATGGTGATTCGCGCGGACGGAACGCCGTACGTGGCGAAGACATGGATTGCCGAGCTGGACCCGGACTACATGAAGGAGATGCCCGCCGAGTATCAGGAGCTTGATCCGTTGTGGAAGATCAAGAAGGCTCGCGAATGGTACACCAAAGGCTATCTGGAGAAGGACCTGTTAAGCCAGAAGTCGGCGGAGGACCAATTCAAAGCCGGCAAGGCGGCCTCTTACATTCGCGGCATCGATACGTACACGGACATCGTGCAGCAGGTGGCCAGCTCGCTGCCCGACGCCGAGCTCGGTACCTTCATCGTGGACCGAGGCTTGCGGGAAGGGGTTGCGAAGCAGATGAAGAGCACGTTCCAGGCTTGGAACTTCCTGGCCATTCCAACGTCCTCGAAGTATGCGGACCGCGTCATGCAGTTCCTGGACTGGATCTATTCGGACACCAGCCATCACGATCTGATCCAATACGGGCTTGAAGGGCAGGATTGGGTAGCCGAGGGCGCGGATAAATACAGCGTGCCGGGGGGCAAGGACTTGAGCACGCTGTACAACTTCCCGGGCTTCGAGCTGACCTGGAATCCGAACTACATTCGCATGCTGTCGACGACTCCGGACGAAGTCGTGGAGGTTATGAAGAAGCTGGGCGATTCGTCCTTCCTGTACAAGGACCCGGGTGCCGGCTTCAGCTTTAACGTGGACAGCGTGAAGGCGGAGCAAGCCAAGCTGAACGACGTCGGGACCTTGCAGCGGCCCTTGCTTGACGGCATGATCGACGAGAGCGACATGATGGCTTCCATCGAGAGCATTCAGAAGAAGAGCGATGCGGCAGGCGCGCAGAAGGTCCGGGACGAGATGCAGAAGCAGTTCGAAGCGTTCCTGCAGGAGCACCCTTACGAGAATCAATAGTACTGCCAATTCCAACATGGGAGGGAATGCCCGATGAGAAGGAATATGGGGCGGAAAATACTGCTGTTGATGTTGGCCGTCGTGCTGCTGGCGAGCGCAGCGCCGGTTGGCGCGGGAAGCGGCGTTGTCGGGAAGGCGGCGGCTGCGGGAGACGATGTCGTCCGCTGGGAAGCGGACTTCTCCAATATCGCAGCGGACTGGTACGTGGAGCCCGGATTGACGGCAACGGCTAACGGCGCTGCCGGCGTGCAGATGGCCGTGAATGCGGATGCCGATCCGGCATGGCAGAAGATGAGCGCCCTGCAGCAGCTCAGCTTCGATATGGAGGACGATCCGAAGCTTGCGATATCCGTAGCGGACGTCCAAGGCGGCTCCTGGAGCGTGAAGGCAAGCGATGGCACGCAGGCTTATGTGCTGACCGGGGGGGATCGCAGCGATACCGGGGAGTTCGTCTTCCCTATCGCGGAGGCGACCGGATGGACGGGAGTGAAGTCGTTCACCCTCGAGCTGTGGGCGATTGGCGCCGGCTCCGCGACGACGATCGACCAGATTCGGATTACGGGAGCGAACCCGGCTGCCGAATATCCGATCTGGGAGGCGGACTTGTCCAATCTGAACGCTTGGGTCAAGGAGGACCTCGTTCTGGACTACACCGACGAGGGCGGACTTCGGATGCAAGTGAACGATACGGCCGATCCGCCGTATCAGAAGATGACGACCGTGAAGAGATTTACGGTCGATATGGCGGCCGGGCCGATCTTGAAGCTCCGGATTGGCGCGGTCGATCCGGGCGGTTCCTGGAGCGTCAAGCTGGAGGACAGCTCGGGTTCCGACATCGGGCTGTCCGGCGATCAATCGACGGCCGGAAGCTTCGCCTTCGATATCCCCGATGCAACGGGGTGGGACGGCACGAAGACGTTCGCCGTCTCGGTGTGGGGAATCGGCGGCGGGAAGTCGGTTACGATCGACAGCTTGCAGCTTGTAAGCCGTGTGCCGGTGGAGGAAGAGGTTGAACAACAGACGGACGATCCGGGCGTCGATTCCGCTGTCCCGACCAGCGCCGAGCTTCGCGAGACGGGAGAACTGCAGCGCAGAGACCTGAGCCTGCCCGGCTCGAAGCTTGTCCTCAATCCGTTCGACTTCAAGACGGCGGGAGGCACGACGGCTTCGCAATACAGCAACCGTCCGACGCTGCCGCTTAACCTGGGCTACTTGAACGCGGCCAGCCAGCGGACAAGCCGGGAGCTGTCGGATATGGTCATGCTGTACAAGGCCGTGCCCGGCGCGACAGGCGGCATTGCGTACGGCTGGAGGCCGAGCATCGGGCAACTTGACATGTGGCAGGCTGGTCTTCCCGACCAACAGTCTCCGGAAGACTTGCTCGTCGAGCCGGTCGGGGATCAAGGCGTCAAGCTGAGCGTGTCGGCGAATGCGAACCCGGTCTGGCAAGCGATCTATACGAAGGATCCGATTACGGTCGATCTGGACGAGACGTCGACGCTTGAAGTATCCGTCTCCGATGTCGCCGGAATGTGGTCGCTTAAAGTGAACGACGGCGTCTCGGAATATGTGCTGCAGTCCGACACCGGCAAGGACGGGACGCTGCTGTACGATCTCCGTCAGATTACCGGATGGTCCGGCACCAAGTCGTTCCGGGTGTACCTGTTTGCCATCGGGCAAGGCGCTTCGGCCACGTTCAGCAAGCTTCAGATTCTGCACGTGGAGCAGAAGCTGGCGGGCGCGGCCTCGTATTCGACGGAATGGACGCCGACCGAGCTTCCGTTCCAGGCGTCTTATCAGGATGGCAGCTCCATTCAGGGAGCGGACTTCCTCTATGACGAGAACACGGTTGTGCGATCCGCGAGCCTCGCCGGCGCTGCGCCGGGAAGCTCTCTGTATGTGGGAGGGAAGTACAACGGCAGCGTCGCGTGGGCGGACGGCGTCCTGACGATCGATCAAGGCGGACATGCCGCCGCCATTGCCATTAACGGCGCGTCCGCTGCGACGGCAATCCAGTATTACGCTTCCGAGAGCGATCTGCTCGCCGACATCAACGCGCTCGATCAGGCGCCGGCCCAAGGGTTCTGGCTGCTGGAGCTGAGTGCCGACGCGCTTCCCGCAGGGAAGCTGATCGTTGCGGCAGCGCTGGCCGCGGGAGACGACAAGGAGAGCGCGGCCGACTGGGCGCAAGCTCCGCTGACTGCGGACCTGCAGCAGGTGCGCGCGGCTCGCGAGGCCTACTGGGACGCTTACCTGGCTTCCGTGCCCCAGCCGGCAAGCTTCGAGATGCCGACCATTATGCGGAAGGGGGTTGCCTCCGCCGATGTGAAGCACGATTATTATGCCGCCTGGGTTCTGCTGGCCCAGAATGTGCTGCCTTCCGAAGCGGCCTATCCGTATCCGCAGATAGCAACGGGGAAGGCTTCGCTGTGGGACGAGGGGGAGCCGACCAACCCGTTCACGGCGTCGTGGGACAGCCTGATGGGCATTCAGCTCTATGCGTATGTCGATCCGGACACCGCATGGAACGCATTCCGCGGGCTGATGTCTCTCGTACAGGAAGACGGGCAGCTCGGCGGGGAGAGCCTGCCTTCGCGCAAAGCCCAGACCGCGCTTATTCTGTACAAGGTCACCGGCAATCTCGCACACCTGCAAGAGGTCTATCCGGCCTTGACGCGGTACTTGAACTGGCGGATCGACAATCCGCGCTGGATCTACGGCACGCATGACAATCCGAACGAGCGGGACGCCGAGTTCGTCGTGTCCGCGATGATGGATATCAAACGGATGGAGGAGATTGCGGACATTCTCGGTCTGCCTGCGGATCGAGCGGATTGGGAGGCGAAGCGGCTGGCCTTGTTCGAGCAGTATAAGACATGGTTCTGGCCGACGACAAGCTCGCTTCCGTCGCAGTATTACGATGTCGGAACAGGCTCGCGGGCAGGCGGCAACCCGATATGGGTGACGACCGGTCTCTATGTGGACGAGCTTCAGGGCACTTATTCCGATACGATGCTGCAACTGTTCGACAGCTACTTCGATCCGAGTCAATCGTTCGCCGGGTTCGTCAACCCGAAGCAGCCGGATTGGGGCTATACGATTTATGGCCTGATTGCCAAGGGACAAGTCGAGAAGGCATCCCAGATGGTCCAGATCGCCATGCGCGATATTGTCCGTACCGGGAACTTCTTCTCCGAATCCTACACCAACGACAATCCGCCGTTGCCTGCGGGCGTGCGGCCGTCCTTGTTCGGCATCTCGCAGATGATCGAGAACGTGCTCTTGCGCAACGGCTTCGATTATGACAAGGGCACGCCGAGCGCGGTTCGCTTGCTGGAAGGGACGGTCGGAGTGTCGGGTCTGCACGTTCAGGGCAAGACGCTGAATATCCTTATCGACGGGGATAACGGCCTGCTGACGGCAACCGGCTCTTATATCGGCGGGACTCGGGCGCTTCCGATCGCGGGGGGAGAGACGATCGCATTGACCTATCAGCCGTCCGAATCCGGAGAAGGCGGCGGGGGAGATACGCAGACCGGGAACGGCTCGGTCGGCGGCACGACGGGGACAATCGTCACGGTGAAGGACGGCAGGTCGGTCGTCGAAGTGGAAGCGGGCCGAACACTGGCAACAATTCCGTTCGCGCAATTGGAGGCTCGCGAGCTGCTCGTTCAATTCGGAGCAGCGACGGTCCTGTTCGCGGAATCCGAGGTTCTGGCGCTGCAATCGCAAGCCTCCAAGGCGGGCGGAGCCGCCTTGATCGTAGAGCTTGCCCCGGACGCCGATGCTGCGAAGAACAAGCCTGCGGTTGGCGAGGGAAGCGCGGCGGCGAAGTTCGCCGGGGACGCGTACCGATTCCGTGTCGGGATGCAACGGACGGATGGGAGCGAGTCGGAGGTGCAGCTTCAGAATGGGGCTGCGGTAACTCTGCCTTATGAGGAGAGCGGGATCGACGAGGAGTTGCTCGGCGTGTACGCTTATGACGAGGCGACCGGCCGGTGGAATTATATCGGCGGTCGGATCGATCGGGCAGCGAATGCGGCCATCGTGCAACTGACCGCCAACGCCAAGCTTGCCGTATTGGAGTATCGCAAGTCGTTCGCGGATGTGCCGCAGTCGCATTGGGCTGCGCGGGTTGTGCAGGTGCTCGCGGCCCGGCATATCGCAAGCGGCGTGTCGGATGAGCGCTTCGAGCCTTCGCGTCCGGCAACCCGTGCGGAATTTATGGCCTTGCTGGTGAAGGCGTTGGAGCTTCCGAAGACGGATACCACGCTTCCGTTCGTCGATGCGAAGGAAGGCGCCTGGTACATGAGCGATCTGTCCAGCGCCTTCGCGGCCGGCTTGATCCAGGGCACGGAAGGGGGCGCATTGGCTCCGGACGCAAGCCTGACGCGGGAAGAGATGGCGACGCTGCTCGTGCGGGCTCTCGGCATCCTGCAAGGGAACGCTGCGGCATCGGCGGAAGGGGACCAAGCGGCTCAAGCGACTCAAGCGGCTCAGGCCATCCGGGATCGGAACGAGGTGTCCTCGTGGGCGAAGGAGAATGTGAGCAAGGCGCTTGCCGAGGGTCTCATGCGCGGCAAGGGGAGCGGCCTCTTCGATCCGCATTCGCTTGCCAGCCGAGCCGAGACCGCTCAAGCGGTATGGAACTTGTTGAATAGATAAGCCCGGGCAATTTACCCGAGTACAATTCAACAGAAGCCCCCCGTCACAGGATCGAGCGGCCGCCAAGGCTTGCTTGATCCTGTGATGGGGGGGCTTTATTTATCTGCCGGTTCTATTCATTGGCTCTATCCGTTGGCTCTATCTAAACCAACCCTTCGGATTGCGCCTCAATGAATTGATGCAACTGCTCGGGAGATAAATTTTTCCGATGACGAATCCAGTGCAGCAGGACATGAACAATCGCCCCGGATCGGAAAGCCAGGAAGTAGTCGAAGTAAGGAGCTTCCTTCCTCACGGCCGGCTGCAACGCAAGCACAAGCTTCTCCGTAGTCGTCTCGAATGCGGCAACGATGACGTCGATGCGGTTGGCGGCGATCAAGAGCTCGACGATCTCCGAATCTTCCTGCCAATAACGGAAGAAGGGCAGGATAAAAGGGTACTTCCCGGCCGTATCGGCCGGCGTTCGGGTCAGCGATTGAACAATGTAGCGGTAGAGATCCGCGAAGGCTTCATCGCACTTCCACAGCAGGATAGCTTCCAGATGATCGAAGTTTCGATAGAAGGTCGATCTCCCCACCTGTGCGGCCTGGACCACTTCTTTGATCGTAATGGATGGAAACTCCTTTTCCCTCATCGTGTGCGCCAAAGCGCGGTACAGTCTGGTTTTCGCCTGGATGGATCGTTGGTCCTCTCGGTTGCGGTACATATTCCCTCCATTTGTCCTTTATCTTGGATTCGCTTGACTTCCCGGTGGGTTCCAATGAAAATTCAAATTATATTTAAACCTAATATATAACATGATACAGCCGGGGACAAATGAGGAAAGGATGCTTGCGTCTTGACCAGCTATGAGGAAATCAATCAATTTCCGATTATCGGCGAGTTGAACGATCAGGATTTGCTGTCGATACGCACGTATTTAAGAATCAATGAATTCGCAAGCGGGACGGCAATTCTGCGACAGGGCCAGGAGGCCGACCACTTCCATATTATTCTGAGCGGAGTATTGGATGTTTACGTTCAAGGAGAGACCAAAGTCCATGTCGCCAAGCTGAGACCGGGGCAATTCGTCGGCGAGATGTCCTGTCTGACAGGCGGCGCGGTGAGCGCTACGGTTCAGGCGAACGGACCGATCCGGACGGTATCGATGCCTCGCGAAGGCTTGCTTCAATTGATGGACAAGAGCGCCGAGTTCCGCAATCACATGGTCGATGCGATGGTTCAACGGATCTCGAACTCCAACGATCGCATCGTGGAAGAATATATGAGAAGCTCCGTGCTCTTGCGCCAGTTGCAGGAGGAGCAGCAGTCCCGGTACGGGGAACTGGTCGGAGAGAGCCTGTTCATGAACGGACTTCGAAGCGAGATCGCCGAATGGAGCCGGAGGGAAGACACGCTCTGCATTATCGGCGAGAACGGAGTCGGCCGAGCCCATGCCGCTCTGGAGATTCATGCGTTATCGCGGAGAGCCGAATGCCCGGTATTTCTGCTGGACGGTGTAAATCTGCAACTGGAGGAGTGGGAGACGAAGATCAGGTCGGCAAGAGGTGGAACGATTATCCTAAGGGATGCCGACGCTCTTCCTGCCGATTTATTGCGTCGGTTGGCCCATTCGTTGGATGACACCCGATTTATCCTGACGGCGCGGCATCCGCTTGAGCTTGCGAAGGATCGCATAGAGATCGTTCCGCTTAGGGAACGGACGGAGGATATTCCCTCGCTTGTGTATTCCTTTATCGCCGATGCGGGCTTCGATTCGCCCGAGCGGTTGATGTCGCAAGAAGCGATGAACCTTATCGGCAATTTCCCGTTTCTTGCAGGGAATGTCGAGGAGCTGAGACGGGTCGTTCATGAGGCGTTGATCCGGAGCAACGGGGACACGATCCGCATTCCGCATCTTCGCTTCGGGAGCGCGCGCGAGCCCGGAACCCGTCCGCGAATCGCTCTGGCGTTAGGAAGCGGCGGCTCGCGGGGAGCGGCGCATATCGGGGTGATCAAAGTGCTGGAGCAGGCGGGAATCCCGATCGATATGATCGCCGGCACAAGCGTCGGCGCTTTTATCGGCGCGCTGTATGCGGGAGGGCAGCCGGTTGCGGCATTCGAACGAGTGTTGCCCACCGTGCGGTGGAGGCAGCTTGTGCGCCCGACCCTTCCGCAGAACGGGTTCGTCGACAACCATCCGATGGTTCGCTTCGTGGAGAACTATATCGGTCCGGTCGACTTCCACGAACTGCGGATTCCGTTCGCAGCCGTGGCCTCCAATGCATTGAACGGCGAGGCTCATATTCTCAACAAGGGCAAAGTGTCTCATGCCATCTGCGCTTCCACGGCCATTCCCGGAGTGATCAGGCCGGTCCGCCACGAAGGCCACCTGATGCTCGACGGAGCCGTTGCGCATCCCGTTCCCGTTGCGCTTGCGAGAAGCATGGGCGCCGACATGGTTATCGCCGTCGATCTGAGCACGCCGGATTCCGCGAAGAGAGAGCCGGCGAACTTCGTCGCGACCATTCTGAACACGATTGACATCATGAGCAAGCGGATGATGCAGGACGAATTGCAACTGGCCGACATCGTGCTGAATCCTCGGCTGGAGAACGGCTCCATCTCGTTCAAATTATCTTCCTTGCACATTCAAGAGGGAGAGCGGGTAGCCCGCGACTCTCTCTCCGCGATTCAAGATAAGCTCCAATCGATAAGCTCCTAATATCTCCCGCTTTCTTTTAAGATTCCATTAAGAGTGTCAAGCAACGACCGCTGTTATAATTCTACCTGTAGAATCGGACGATCCTACAAATAACAGCGGTCGTTGTTCTATTCCTTCACGCCTTCTCCGGACGCATAATGGCATCAGAGAAGACGAAGGAGGAAGCATATGGCGACAACGGCAACAACGAAGGCAGGCAGGTTCGGCGGGCGACAGCGCTCGCGGACCTATTCCCTGGAGAGGCTGGAACGGCGGGCCGGGCTGCTGTTCGCACTGCCGGCACTGGCCGGGTTTGTTCTGTTCATTCTGATTCCGATGGTGTGCGTACTGCTGCTCAGCCTGTACAAGGTCGATCTGATGACCTACACGTTCGAATTCAAGCAATTCCAATACTACGACAAGATGCTGCACGACGCCGACTTCTGGAAGAGCGTGCGCAACACGCTCGAGTATATGCTGATCTACGTTCCGTTGACGCTGGCGCTTGGGATCGGCATGGCGCTCATTCTGAATAGCAGGATGAGGGCGCGCGGCCTCGTCCGCACGTTCTTCATCGTGCCGTACATTACGACCTATGTCGCTACGCTGGTCGTATGGAACGTGTTCCTCCATCCGACGGAAGGGCCGGTGAACACGCTCCTGATGAGTCTCGGCGTGGATAATCCTCCCCAATACATGGTCGATACGCATTGGGCGCTGCCGATGCTCGCCTTGATCGGAGCCTGGAAGGACGTCGGCTACCACTGTATTTTGTTTCTGGCGGCGCTGCAAGGCGTGTCCAGGGACTATTACGAAGCGGCGGACATCGACGGAGCGAACCGCTTCCAGCGGTTCAGACAGATCACGCTGCCGCTCATCTCTCCAACTTCCTTCTATTTATTGCTCATTACCATCATCGGCGGCTTGCAGGCATTCTATCAGATGGCTCTGCTGACCAAGGGCGGGCCGGCGTTCAGTACGACGACGCTGACCTATCACATCTACCGCTCGGCCTTCGAGTTTTATAATTTCTCGTACGCCTCGGCGGTCGGCATGTTCCTGTTCGTGCTTACGCTTGCACTCATCGCGATCAATTGGTTCGCCCAGAAGAAGTGGGTGTTCTACCAATGACCTTGCGCTCCATTGTATATTTGCTGATCGGGTTCGTCTTCATCACGCCGCTGCTGTGGATGGTGTCGACTTCCCTGAAGTATGAGAATCAGGTGTTCGAGCGGCCGTTCGTCTTTATCCACCTGGACAACGTCAATTGGAGCAACTATGCCCATATTTTGACGCAGACCGATTTTCTGACCTGGCTGTGGAATTCCCTGTTCGTCGTGCTCGTCTCCTCCTGCTTCCGGCTGCTGTTGGCTGCGCTCGGCGGATATGCGTTCGGCTATCTCAGGTTCCGCTATTCGGAAGCGATCTTCTTCTGTTTCCTGGCGGCGCTGTTCATTCCCTACCAGTTGACCTTGCTGCCGCAGTTCATTTCGTTCCGGTTCATCGGTTTGCTGGACACGCACTGGGCGCTCATTCTCCCGAACACGATCGATATTTTGTCGATCTTCCTGATGCGGCAATTTTTCCTGTCGTTCCCGAAGGAATTGATTCATGCCGCCTATATCGAAGGCTCGGGCATCTTCCGGTCGTTCGCGCGCGTCGCCCTGCCGCTGGCCCGAACCCCGCTGCTGACACTCGGACTGCTCAGCTTCTTTATGATCTGGGACCAATATTTTCAGCCGCTCATCTTCCTTCATTCCAAGTCCTTATACACGATTCCTCTCGGCCTGCAGAGCTTCCAGACGCAATTCGGCAAGCAGTACGCGATGCAGATGGCGCTGGCCTGCCTGGCGATCATCCCGGTGCTGGGCGTATTCCTGGCATTGCAGAAGCAGTTCGTCGAGAGCATCGTCTCCTCCGGCCTCAAGGGATAAACGCAGACAATATTACAAACAGAATGAGCATTTCGTACATGGGACTGCAAGTGCCTCCGGGTCATAATGAAAGCGCAAACACAATCCTTAAGGGAGGTTCCAATCATGGTGAGAAAATGGGGGTTGCTCGCCGTATCGATCGTGCTGGCGTCATCGCTGGCTGCGTGCGGCGGCAAGAACGACAATGGGGGCGAAGGAGCGGCTTCAAAGCCTGCGGAGACGACAAGCGGCAGCAAGGGCGAGACGGTCACGCTGAAGTTCCTGAACATCTCGGAATATCTGGATTCCGCCGAATTCAAGGAATTCCTCGACCGATTCGAGGCCAAATACCCGAACATCAAGGTAGATCCGGTGTCGGTGCCGCACGAGCAGTACATCAACAAGCGCAACATCATGCTGGCCAGCGGCGAGCAGGTGGATCTGATCTGGGGCAACGGCGTCGAGCAGTTCGATGCGATCAACAAAGGCTTCCTGATGCCGCTCGACGACGTCGCCCAAGAAGTCGGCATCGACATGAGCAAGGACTTTGGCGACTTCAAGCCGGACAAGGACGGCAAGCATTATCGCTTCCCGATTCAACAGAACAACTGGATGCTGTACTACAACAAGAAAGTGTTCGACGACGCGGGTGTTCCTTATCCCGATCCGAAAGTGCCGATGACCTGGGACGAGATGGCCGAGGTTGCGCAGAAGATCACGAATACAAGCGGCAAGGACAAAGTGTACGGCATGTTCTACAACAACTGGGGCATGTACTTCTACGGTTACGGCAGCCAGTTGAACGAAGGCAAGTTCTACACGGATGACGGCATGGCCAACATCGACGCTCCGGAATTCAAGCGCAGCCTGGAATGGATGAACGATGTCATGAACGTGCGGAAGGCAGCCATGCCGATCGCCGAGTACATTCAGAACAATACCGACTTCCTCTCCTATTGGAACGGCGGGTACGGAATGGTGGTCGGAGCCCAATGGTACGCGCAGCTCGCGGCGACGAAGAAGGACCAGTATCCGCGGGACTGGAAGGCGGGGATCGCGCCGATGCCCGTGCCGACGGAGATGGCGGGCAAGCATATGAACTGGTCGAACATCGATTCGCTCGCCGTTCCGAAAAACTCCAAACACGCCAAAGAAGCGCTTATTCTGGCCAGGGAATACGTCGCGGATTATACGCTCGGCGCGGGCGCTTTGCCGATGTACACGAAGGTATCGAAGGATCAATACTTCGCCGACCTGGCCGAGGCGCTGAAGGATGACGATATTACGCTCGAGCAAGTCACGTATCTGTTCGGCGGCGATCCGGACGTGATCAACGTAGAAGAGAAGCCGGTGCTCGGCGCGCCGCAGGAGTATGAATCCACCTTCCTCGACATCGTCAGCCAATACTACACCGGCGCCATGACGGTCGACGACGTATTGAAGAGTGTGAAGACCAAAGTCGATGCGGCGATCGTCGAGCAGAGCAAACAATAATTCCATTGCCATAATTCCATTATTAATCGGCCATGCCCTTCTGCCCGGAACGGGCCTGGCTTTGTTACCGGGAGCTGAAGGCGCGTGAGAGGGTTCATTCGGCGGTACGCGGGTCCGAGATCGGTGCAGAGAACAATCGTCATGCTGTTGGTAGCCATCTTCATCCCGCTCAGCCTTATTCTCTCTGCCGCCTATCAATTCTCGGAGCGCACGATGATGAACAAGGTGGGCGAGCTAAACCGGATCAAGGCAGAGCAGACCTCCTCCCGGGTGAAGGACCTGTTCCAGCGCGCATTCATGTCTACCAACGGGTTTATCGGCGACAAGGCGTTCATCAATGCGCTGCAGAACGAAGATCCGTACAGCATCGAGAAGAACTCGACGTATCTGCAGGCGATCGAGCGGCTGCAGTACACGTTCTTCCTGAACGAGAAGTATGCCGTCGTCATTCAGGACTATTACGGCGTACCCTTCGAATCGAACGTGTCCCGTCTCGGTTGGCGCAAAGGACAGTTGGAGCAGGCCATTCTGGGAACGGTTCACTGGGAAGGCCACGACTTCTTCAACAGCTTCCAATGGAGCGTGCTGGACCCGGGCGGCACCGCAGAGCCGCTGATCGTGTTGAGCCGCTGGATCTTCAGCCCGGTGACCGCGAATATGCGGGGAATCGTCTCGATGGCGATTCCGCTGACGGCGCTGTCGGACATTCTCCGCAGCGACAGCGGCTCGTATGAGATCCGCGATGAAGCGGGGACGTTGATCTACCCGCGCGAGGAGCGTCAAGCGGCGGGGACAACGGCGGACAGCGCCGCCATCGCGCTGGCGCCGACGCCGTGGGCGATGATCCCGACAGACGCCGGGGTTGTCATTGCGCAGGAGCTGCGTTACTTCCAACTGATGATGATCGCTTCGCTCCTGGTCGTGCTGATCATCTTCATCGTCTCCTCCACGTTCGTCATGCGCACGGTCAGCCGCGTCGTTCATCAGATCAGGCTGCTGTCCAAGCGGCTTGTCAATCCGTCGCTCGACTTGTCGGTGCCGATTCATGCGGACCGTCACTTGACGGAGCTGTCCGACTTGCTGCAGCAACTGATGCACAATCTGGCCACGACGCGCAACAATCTGGAGTGGGCCGCCGCCGAGAAGCGGAATTTGGAGATGGTGATGCTGCAGCAGCAGATGAACCCGCATTTTCTGCTCAATACGCTAAGTACGATTCGATTCCTCGCGGAGCAATCCGCACAGGAGAGGATCGGCTCGCTTGTCCTGTCGCTGTCTTATCTGCTCAGGCAGCAGTTGTATCGAAGCGAACGCTATTGGCCGCTGGAGGAAGAGCGGCAATACCTGCGGCAGTATATCGAGATTCAGCGGGCGAGATTCGGAGAGAACATCCGCGTCGAGCTGAGCTTCGCCGAGGAGTCGCTGCCGCTGCCGATTCTTCGGATGCTGCTCCAGCCGCTCGTCGAGAACTGCTTCGAGCACGCCTTCAGCGGACGCGCCGCGGGACACATTCGGATTGCGGCCGTCGCCGCCCGCGGCGGCATTCAGGTGATCGTCGCCGACGACGGGAGCGGATTCGCCCGCTCCGCCTCGCCAGCCGCCTCCGCCAAGAAGTCGATCGGCCTGCACAATGTGCGGGAGCGGCTGCGGCTGCATTATGGCGAGCGGGCCGAGATGACCATTGCGGACGCGCAGCCGTGCGGCACGGTCGTCAGCCTTCACATGCCGGGAGAGAAGTCCAGCGGTATGATGTCAAGCCCCTGATTCATGAGAATTGGAAATTTTTTTGGCCATGAGGCGGATGAGTCAAGAAAAAGGGCACATCAAATCAAACCCAGTCGAAAATCGAGTTATCTACCAG
>NZ_SSOB01000041.1 GCF_004801405.1 Cohnella fermenti | reverse complement strand
GATCGAATGTTACGAACGGTCAGGCCACGACTTGCGATTTGGGGAGATCACCAAGCGCCAGCTGGAAATCTATGAAGCGCTAGAAATAGCCCCCCCGACCTCGTTATAATTTGGCCGGGGATTTAGGATAGAAACCAAATTCATAAAGAGCCTCAGCTTCTTTTAATAACTTAATGAAATCACTACTGTCCTCAAAAAATAGAATTTCTTCTATTTCCCATTTCCGTTCAACTATTTCCTTAATGTTATTATCCAACCACTTCTTGAGTATTTCCTCATATGCCAGTTTATCCCTCTGGATATAGGCTGCCTGTTCATTATCCGGAACTAGTCTATAGTTGAATTTATTAAAGTCTAAGTACATACCAACAACTCCAATTCATAATTTGTTTGGCTATAGCTTATATTTAATAAAACTTTCGCATATTTTTAAACTTACGAACATGGTTAAAGTATGGCGAATAAGAAAAATCGTCAGGGAAGATCTCCCTGACGGTCCTTTTGGGTTTGGAGGATATCCGAAATGTGGTACTCGTACCCGTGGACGCTTTTATAATGCTCCGGGTACATCGCCCCCCCACAGGACTCGCACGTTCTCCCCCATCCATTCGGTCAAAGTTACGTACCATCTTTAACGGAATGAGTTCCGCTTCCCGGTGGCTTAGACATAGGTACTTAACTTGCCCGTTCTTTTCCTTGGATTACCACTTATATCCTTAGGGACATCCTCTACGGAAGATAGAATGTTAGCAATCCATGTAATAGATGCCTTGTGCCCCCATTGCATTTCAGATGTTCGCGCTGCGTAGCCTGTTTCGAACGGAAGTGATATCATGGAAGTACACAATAAATGAGTCGGAGGTGTAGACGATGCAATGGGAGGAAGTTCGCAGGATGTATCCCAACCGTTTTGTTAAGCTTCGCATCTTGGAGGGGCGTATCGAAAACCAAGTCCGGTATGTCGACGATATGGCTGTCATTCAAGCTTTTGACAATAATATTGAAGCTACCCGACAGTTGGTTCGAGCCACAGACAATATTCTCGTCTACCACACAGGCAAAGAAAAAATTGAAGTCCCGATCAAGAACTCCGCCCCACTCAGCTTCGGAGCGATGACCATTCATAACGATAAGCTTTCCTGAACCCCCAGTCGAACTGGGGGTTCTCTTGTACCGGAAAACCTGGCAACAATCAGAATCAGCGATTGCTGCGTCTGAGAGCGTCGATAATCATTCGGAAGAGGACCAAATCCTGTTTATAATCCTCAGGCGAAGTCTTCGGCATGAAGTCATTCACAATCGCGTCGTACAAGTGCTCCAATTGCAAGCGGTACGGGTCCTTAAAGGTCGGACGGCTTGTCGTCTCGGCAAAATGTTCGCCGTTGGTCGCGACGACATGCAGCGTTGCGGGAGCTTCGCGATGGTACGGAGTGTCATATTGTACGCGAACCGACTTATGAGCCCCGTACACCTCCAGATGCGCATCGAATCGTCCCTGTTCGTCTATCCCTGTCTCGAATGTAACGGTAAAAGCATCATAGTCGAAAATGACATTCAGGAAAAAAGCGCCGTTGCGAGACAGCTTGGCCCCGATAACGCCGCGAGGCATCCCCAATGCCTCGCGCATAGCGGACAGGTCGTGGCTGGACAGACCGCACAGCATAAAATACACGTCTCCGTATTCCGATTCCTCGCCCTCTCCGATCGCCTCCATCAGTGCCTTATTGGCGCGCGCCTTCCTGTCAGCCATGAGCGCTTGCGGAATATCGTCGGCTCGCTGGACACGGTGAACCGGTGCGACAAACGCGTGATTGGGACCTATAATATCGCGTACTCTTGCGTAATGGATGTTGCCGATACTCTGTATCTCCTTTAATCCTTGCACGAACGGGGCGGCATATCGTCTCATATAGCCGACCATCACCTTGACACCGTTCCGATCCCTGGCTTCGATAATAGAGTCGGCTTCGGACATGGTCAGACACATCGGCTTCTCTACCAACACATGCTTGCCTGCGTTGGCAGCGGCAACCGCGCATTCGTGGTGATACTCGGTACTGTTAAGAATCAGGATGACGTCCAGATCGGGCTGCTTCACAAGCTCCAACGCATCCGTATACAGATTCTCCACGCCGTATTGGGCCCCGAATTGGCGAAGCAGGCTAGGGGATGCATCGCATAGCGCCCCGATGCCGAATTGTTCCGGATACAGCTCAAGAACGGGCAGATGAATGGTCTGCGCCACCTCGCCCAATCCGATGATGCCTGCACTTAGCTTTCTCATATCGACATAACTCCTTTAGGGGCCGGAAACGGGGTATGAATCAGCGTCAGCGGAATCAGCCCTTTGGTCGGTCTTCCTTGCGAGGTCAGTTCGATCACCAGATCGTATCGGGAATCGAGCAGCTCCTCGGAAGGCACGATCGTAAATTCCAATTCCTTGCTGCCAATATTGCAATGATACTGCTCCAGCGAGAATGCGGTCTTTTTCCCTTCTTCCACTCTCCAGCCCGGCGGCACATACCAATTGACGTGAATCCATTGCTGGAAGTAAATCCGATTCTCTACTCGTAAACGTATTTTATAGGGGGTCGACGCTTGAATGTACGGCTCTCTGCCATAATCGATCTCCGCTTGGAAAATAGTAAAATCGAAGGGGACAACAAATGGACCTTGCGCCAATCGCTCGAGGAAGCTGGTCTCCCGGAAAGCGTTGACACGAACCTGACGGCACTTCAGCGCCTCCCCTTCTTGCATCGCAATGGAATAACCCTTTTCTACGAAAACATCGCAAATGGAAGAGCCCAGAAAGGATGGCGTCAGCTTGACAATGCGATCGGTCAACTCTGTAACCGTTGCAGGAATGCGTGTGCCCGGATCTCCGAGATTGATGCAAAGCGTCTTGATGGCATCCCCAATCGGATCTGACCATCTCTCCGGTATGGATTCGATCCCGCCGATGATTCCCATAATGGAGCCGATTGTCGCGGCCGTGCAGTCGGTGTCCTCTCCGCAGTTGGTGGCAATGCAGATGCTCTCGCCAAAATCCCCTTCCCCATAGACCCAGCCGATGATCGTAATCCCGACGTTGGCAGGGGCGTCATAACCCATGGGACCGACAGGGACGTTATCCGGAATATCTTCTTTGTTCATGCTCAGGATGCCGAAGCTGCTCGGAAATTCGTGCATCAAGCGAATACGGGCCTCTTCCCAGGTCAGCCCCTCCCGATAAGCCTTCAATGCACAATGGACGGCTCCAGCGACATCGCAATCCTTGGGAATATAAGACAAGCCGATCTCAATGAGCTTGTCCATGTCGCTCTCTGCGAACGCCGCGCTTTGCAGCGCAGCGAAAAAAATCTCTCCGTACACCCCTTCGCCGCTATGGTCGACGATGGCGTCCTCGTACGCATATTGAACGGCGATCTCCGGCCGGCCGGGAGCCAAGCACGCCCAAATCTCCGAACGGATATACGCTCCGTTGCTGTCGCGGAACGCGTTATTGACATACCCCGACAGCGGGGGAACAATGCCTTGCCGCATATTGTTTTTGCCCGCTCCGTACTCTCCCCAGTGAGGGGTAATGAAGGACAGCCAGTATTCGCCAAGAATATTCGCATCGACTGCGCGCCCGTACTTCTCCACCGCATTGAGCCACACCAACTGCAGATCGAGATCATCGTTCGGCCACGGCTCCCCATGCAGTTCCTGTGTGTAAAAATGAACGTTCAATAGTCCTCTCTTTGCCTCGAATGGTGCGCCTAACGTCCCTCCGATGTTTTTCCCCATCCAACATCCTCTAAGCTTGCTGCGATACTGTTCAAGCGTAAGCTCCATTCTCTTCATTCCTTCCAATTAATGTTGAAGCTATCTCCGATCCTCACTCGCCCGCAAGCGACTGCTCCATCCGTTCAAGCTCGACGGCCGCGAGCAGCACGATTCCCGTTCCGTGATCGTCGTTCATGTGCGTGGGAATGTCGAAGTAATACCTTCTGTCCATCGAGCACCCGGAGCCTAGGCAGACGCCATACACGTTGCCGTCCCGATCGACGCACCGCTCCAGCAGCGCTCGCCATCCCCGCCGCGCATGCTCGGCCAATTCCGGAGCAAGCCAGCCATGGCGAACACCGCGAGCGAGCGACAGGACGAATATCGCCGTGCAAGAAGTCTCTTCATACGATTGAGGCTCATCCAGCACTTGATGCCACATGCCGGTTGCGTTCTGTACGTTTACGACCGCCGTTAGCAACTCGTTTAATAAACCGAGTATCATCTCCGTTCCAGGGTAAGCTTCCGGCAGGTGCAGCAGTATTTCGGTAAGCGCGAATGCAATCCAGCCGTTGCCCCGTCCCCACGGAACATCATTCCGCATCTGCTGATCGGGGAAGTAAATGTGAGCGAACAGCCCCTTGTTCGGCATCTGCAGCCGTTCGCGATAACCGGCCGCCTGACGGATAGCTTCATCCAAGTAACGGGTATCCCCCTTCAGCCTCCCAAGCCGGACCAACAGCGGAGTGCTCATAAACAGATCGTCCGCCCACATCGTGCTCTTGCGGTGGAACGTTCCGTCGGCGAAGCGGGGAATCCCGTTCATCACTGCCTGCGCAATGACATCCACGAGGGGCACAATCTCGGCCAACTGCGTCCGATTAAAGCATTCGATCAACATCATCCCCGGCAACCCGCACGGATCTAATTCGTTCAACTCAAGCGCACGGGGAATCAGACTCGATACGCCGTACTGTTCCCGATCCCATAGCGCGTAACGATAGTACTTCGCCATCTCCCCCATACTGTCCAACACATAACTGCGCTGCTCCTCGTTGCGCGCCGCCTCGGCCGCTTCGAGCAATCCGTATAGCCCGACCTGAATAGCGTACATCCACTGCCCGTAGAAATACCCGTCACGGTAAGGGCGAGCCCATGTCTCGCCGTCTCCCAGACTCCAGAATACGCTGCGGGCCGGTCCGATCGAGTACGGTCGATCGTAACGAACCTCAAGAGACTCACCTGCTTCTTCAGGTGCAAACGGTCCAATATAGAGCCACCGCGCTGCATCGCCGCGATTCGTCTCCAGCCAAGGGATGGTCTCGAGCCGCTCGCCCCGTTCATCCCGCACCTCCACTGTAAATTCCCAGTCCGGAGATTCGCCGCGCACCGATTGGACCAGCAATTCGCGTCTTCGCGATGAGCTTCCTATCGGCAGCGTATATTGCCCGGACTGCTCGGACCGGTATATCTCCGCTCCATCGAGCCGGATGTTCAACGCTCCGCGATGCGCGATGCTCAAATGAAGCTTGTTATCTCCAGTCGGCTCAATATACGTCACGCCGTAAGCGCAGTCGTTGGGCTTGGCGTCCTTGTACAACGCGGCAAGATCGGCCCGGGGACGATCGGCTTCGATGGCCGGCTTCCCCGGACTCCAGCTCAGAAGGCGATCGCGATACGCTATCGTCAAGTCGAAGTTCCAGCCTCTCTGCTCCGGCGGCAGAGGCGTGTCCAGCCGATTGGCCAGACTGTCGATATCGCCTGTTGTCGTTCCCGCCGGGGGCTCGAACGGTCCGAGATAAGCGAAGCCTTCCTCGCCGCGCAATCGATTCTGCGGGAACGTTGGACGCGTCGAGAACAAATAATCCTTGGCCCACATCATCGGGTAGCGAGGAAAAGCCACATTAACCGAGAAGCCAAACCGACTCCCGTTATGCACACATTTAATGATCATTTCGTTGTCGCCTTCACGCATGCGGCAGTTGGTATGCACAGGCTCGTCGGACGGCCCCGGCTCAAGGTGCGTTCGCACCGCTTGGCCGTTCAGCCATAGCTTGATTGTCCCTGTTGTCGTGATGACGACATCCTGCTCGTGCGCCGCAGGCAATATCGCCGCCGCGTAACCGACCGTTCCAATGGCACAATCCGGCCAGACGGCTGCGAAGTCGGCTTCGTAGGAACCGAAGGGCGTCTGCTGACGGATCGGTTGCGGCTGGTAAGGGCGCAATCGGATCGGCTGTCTCGGTCTCGTAGCCAGCATGCGTGCAGCGATTAATCGAGACGCTTCAGAGGGCTGCGTTACCCCAGCTTCATATAAAGAATCGCCTTCTTGCAGCATCTCGTTCACTTCCGTGTTCTCCTCTCACGACTCTGTCTCGTCCGGTCCTAATCCTGTCGGGGTGTAGCTCGCATTTTGGGTCAGCAATATTTTGTCAATATGCGCCCCCGGTTCGCGGATAAACAAATTCAGCGTGTGCAAGCCGGCCGAATCGACCGTAAGCGTCATGCGCGATACATAGTCGCCCTGCAAATTCCGCCAATTGTATGTTCCATTGTCCGGGATGATCGCGGTATTGCCTGAGCTTGCTATTGTGCCGTCCAGCCCGACATAGAGGGAATCGCTGTTCCCGTTCGTGCCTGCTCCCCGCACCCAGACATAGTACGTGCCCGCACTGTCGAAGTCGATCAAATAATCCAGATGGGAGGTCGTATTCCACACTTGCGCGGAGCCTGTCGTCGGAGCGGCAAGCATCACGCCCGATCCGGAATATCCGCTGCCGGACTGATCCTCGATCCAACTGTACGTTCCTTTGACAACCTGATCGTGATACCGCTCGGCCTCCATGACGGCAAGGCCGTCCTGCACGGTGTACGGATTGCGTATCACCTGGCTGACGGTCGCATCCGGATACCCATCGGCGATAATCGCAATCGTATACGTGCCTGCGCCGCCAGCTTCAAATACCGATGCCGACAAGGTAAGGCGCTCCCCGCTTATGACGTACTTGCTTGGATCGACCGTTGTTCCGTCAAGCTTGACTTCGGTAATGGCCGTACGCCAATCCGCCCGGTCCGCAAATCCGATCTCGATCGGATAACCGATCACATTGTACGAACGGTCGGATTGAAGCAGCGGCGGATACTTGATCGGCACCGGCTCCGTCTCCGCAGGCCCTGCTCCCGTCGGCGCATAGCTTGCATTCTGGGTCAGGATCAGCTTATCCACCCTCATCCCCGGTTCGCGAATAAACAGGTTAATCGTATGCACGCCGGTATTCGCGATAGTCAGCGTGGTCCGTGTGACATAATCGCCCTTCAGCTTCCACCACTCATATGCCCCATTATTGGAACCGACCGCGAAGTTGCCTGAGGCGGGCACTGCTCCATCCAGTCCCACATACAGGGAATCGCTGTTTGTATTGATACCGGCTCCCCTGATCCAGACATAATAAGTGCCCGTCTCATCGAAGTTCACCTGATAATCCAGGCGCGACGCCGTATTCCACACCTGGGCGGCGCCTGTTGTCGGATTGGCCAGCATCGCTCCGCTTCCGCTGTAGCTGCCGTAATCGTCTTGCTCCCACTTGTAGTCGCCTGACGGGACATTGTTGTGAGCGCGCTCGGCTTCGATCACGACAAGCCCATCCTGAATTCCGTACGGCTCGCGAAGCGTTTGCGCAACCGTCGCTTCCACGTATCCCTCTGCTTGCACCCCAATGGCATACACCCGGGCGCCCGGACCGTCGAATGCATTGGCCGCAATCGCCAATTGGCCGTTCGTCACCGTGTATTGCCCCGAAGATAGAGGAATATCGTCCACGGTAACGCCGCTGATCGCCGCCTGCCAGCTCGCATCCGCCGCGAACGTCAGTTCAACCGGCTCGCCGACCAGATTATCCGCTGCATCCGCATGCAGCACCGGTGCAAATTCCATCTCGCTTGGTCCCTCGCCGCTTGGCGTGTAGCTCGCGTCTCGAGTCAGTATGAACTTATCCAGACGCACGCCGTCCTCGCGGAACCAGACATTGACGGTGTTGATCCCGGCCGCTGGAACCTCCAGCGTCCTGCGCACATTGGTTGCATTGCCGCTGCGCCAAGTATATGCACCGGTACCGCCGGTAAACAGATATTGCCCGCTTGTCTGCTGTCTGCCGTTGAGACCGATATGAATGGAGTCCGCATTCGAGTCCACATTATAGCTTCTCGACCAGATGTAGTAGGTTCCGGCTTGCGGGAAATCTACCGCGTAATTTAACTGTGGACTGAACGTCGAGTATTGGGCATCGTAGAAATTCCCGATATCCGGGGCGGCCAGCATCGTCCCTGTGCCGGTATAGCCTGCGAAATCCGTGTCGAGCACCCAATCTTGCCCCAACCGCGCTTGTTTGCTGTGATACCGCTCGGCTTCCAGCACGATTCGGCCGGACTTCTCGACAAACGGATAGCGCATCGATTGGCTAATCGTCGCATCGTCGTACCCCGTCGCTTTTATCCGAATTTCGTATGGGGCTTCCCCGGTCAGAACCCCTGCCGCAATGGTGAGCTTGCCGGGAGTCATCGCATACTCCGAGTTCAGCAGACGCCGGCCGTCCAGCGAGATATTCGTTATCGCCTGCCGCCAATCCGGCTGATCGATGAACTTAATCGCTATGCTGCCGCCAGACAAGTTGTCCGTCGTCTGCGCTTGAAGCGCAGGCGGGGCGATCGGACTTGCCGCCGTTACCGGCTGACTCACCGTCACATCGGGATAACCGGTCGCTCGGAGCACGATCGCATACGTCTTGGCCGATGGGAACGCAGCAGATGCAATTCGCACCCTGCCGGCCGATACGGTATATTGCGATCCGCTTAAGGGCGTTCCGTCCACCGACACCTCGTTCAGCGCGTCACGCCAAGGCTCGCGATCCACAAACGCAATATCGATCGGTTGTCCGATCCTATTGGCTGACGTATCCGCTATTGCTTCGGGCAATATAGGGCTGGTCGCCGGACCGACGCCTGTCGGCGTATAACCGGCATCCTTGGTCAATAGAAGCTTGTCGATGGCCGCCCCCGGTTCGCGGATGAATAGGTTCACCGTGTATAAGCCGGCAGAAGGAATGACGATCGTTGTCCGGGTCGCATAGTCTCCCTTGACCGAACGCCAGCCGTACACACCGTCGTTAGGTACGATGGCAAAATTGCCCGAGGTCGTCACGGTCCCGTTCAAACCAATATATACGGAGTCGCTGACGGGATCTGGTCCGGCACCTCGCAGCCAGACATAGTAAGTGCCTGCCGAGTCGAATTGAACCGGGTAATTCAGCCGCGATGTCGTATTCCATACTTGCGCCGTCCCTTCAACGGGGCCGGATAGCATGGCAACGTTGCCCGAAGCGCTCTCATCGTAGGTCTCCGACCACTGATAATCCCCCAGCGCCGTTTGACTCTGGTACCGCTCCGCTTCAATGACGACTTGGCCCGACGATCCCAGCGCCGTTTCGTGGCTGCGCAGCTTGACATGGAAGGATTTTCCCGCTGCCTTGTCAACATTCACGGAGAGCTTGATTGACGGCACCAGTTGCGTTACGGTTACCCCAGGGTCGCTGGAGAGAACTTCATCCGCGCCAACATTCAGCTCGATCTCGACCGTCCCCTCATTCGATTGGGTTGGGTCCGAGACGGATACGTCGATGTCGCTGCCTGTCCGTTTAACCATCACCGACGACTTTTTATTGCTGGTAATGATGTCGACCGTACGAGTCTCGTCCTCCCAGAAGTTCGCCGCTACAATGCCCAGTTTCCGTTCCTTCACGGCTTGCACCTGAGCGCTGTTTGCAAGAACGGTTATATCCGCATTGTCGGCATAGGCCGCCGTCTCCGCACTGCTCTTATTCGGCAACAGCACGTACTCGTACGCGGCATCCGCAGGATTCGCACCATGGTCGTACCACATGGTTACATAGCTGTCGCTATAGTTCGTATCGCTTTGGCCGTTATTGACAGACTTCCAATTATCGGTGCGAGTCTCCCGCAAGGCGTGCAGCGTAGCGCCTCCATCCGGGAAGTAGTAGCCGCCCGTCCCTTCAAGATAAGCCCAGCTTACATTGGCAAGGGTATCGTTCCATCCGATGGCGGAGGGTTGAAGCTGGCCATTGACGATCAGATCGTGGTCGGGAATCACAACCTGGCGAGTGTGCAGCGGCTGAATGGCGTTGCCGATCGCGCCGGGAGCATAGGTCTGGAACTCGGCGATGCGGATATAGTCGTCCATATCGTTGCCGTGTCCGACAACCCGCAAGTATCTGGCCGTCGTATCGACCACATCGAATACCTCCAGCTCTGCCGAGACTCCGCTGCTCTGCGCGCTTGTCAGCAGCGATGTCCAGGAAGCACCGTCCATGGATGCCTCAAGATCGAACGGATATGCGGCAGCGTCGCCGGCTCCGAACGCCAGTGCGACATAACCGACCTGGCGCGCCTCGCCGAGATCCGCAGTCAGCCACTTGCCGTCTCCCTCCTGCTGCCAGACAGTGCCCAGATCCCCATCCATAGCCAAGCGGGGAGCGTCGCCAACCGAACCGCTGTCCGTAACCGACGCTGCCGACTGCGGTGCGAACCCGATCGGAATCAGCAGATTGCCGCTGCTGCAGGGCGCATAGATCTGCACTTCGGCGTAGGTGTTGTTGCCGTTCTCCGAATTTCCCTGACCTATGATCCGAACAAACCTCGTCGTTTGATCCGGGATATCGATGGCTTGCAGATCCGCATCGCCGACGGTCAATGCGCTCTGTGCGCCGCTGAGCGCCGTCGTCCAGTTCGTTCCGTCCGACGAGACTTGCACATCGAAGGTGTAAATTCTTGTACTGCTCTTGTAGAGAGCAGCTCCGATGTAGGAGACGGGACGCGCAACGCCCAGATCGAACAAAATCCAAGAGCCGTCGCCGACAGAAGACCATAGGGTATCCGCTCGATTATCCAGGAGATCGTAACGACCGACTGTGTACAATTGATCCTTCACCTCGGCGACTCTCCAAGCATACGGCACGGAAGGGTCCGCATCCGCTGCCGCTCCGGCAGGAACATCGTTAAGCTTCGTGTACCCGGTCAGCTTGCGATTGTCCACAGTGGTCTCGATCGTCCGACCGTCCGTACTGTTGATGCCGGCGCCGAGCGCAACCACCTCGTCATCGAACATGAACCACGACTTGCGGGCCTGCAATGTCGTTTCCAAATCATCCAGTTCCATGCCGACGGCGCCGTATTGACCGAGCATCTCCGTGCCCCCGGTCCAATTGCCCCGTCCTCTCGTATTGGCCGTTGCCGTCCCGTCCGATGTGCGCGTTCGTGTGTCGATTGTCGTGCCGGGAAGGCGATATTTATTGACAGTTGCCCAATAATTCCCGGTATATTGGTCGGGATCTCCATTGTACAGATAAGTCATGCCGTAATTGGTATACCAGCCTTTAAGATTCTCCCCGACGCCCATCTCATAGTCGTAAGTCCGGTCGGAGAACATGCTTAGTCCCAACGTAAAGCTTGGACGCCACAGCACCGCCCTGTCCATGGCACTCATAAGCTGGAACTCGTTTCTCCCATCTGCCGGAAGGATGGACGGGTCGTTCAGAATCGTTTTAAGCTGCAGCAGCGTGCTCATCGGAGCGCCTGCATAGGGGATTTGGGTGCCGCTCTGCTGAATTTGATATTTGATGATTCGTTTGATTCGCAAGGCATCGGCAGGCGGAGCGAATTGGCTAATATCGACCAGCGTGCGCAACAGAGTGATTCCCGCCCCCTCGCTCTCCCCGACACGGGAGACCGCTCTGCCTTGTGTCATGTCCATAATGGTTCCCTTGTACATGACCGGCTCGAAAGCCTCGTAAATCTACTTATAAATGTTGCTGCGGTCCGGATCGTCAACCTCCCATGGCGATCCTTGCAACAGATTCGTAAGACTGGCCGTATACGACAAGTCGTTAACGCCGTAGCTTCCCGTGTAAGCGTTAGCGGTATGCCCGACATAGGAGCCGTCCGCATAGAAACCGTCGCGCTCTGTCACATAGTCGTACAGGACGCTTAGTGCGCTGCGCGCCTGCAACAGCTTGTCCTCGCTCTTGACAAGGATCGCACGCACGCCAATAACCATGCTTTTCCAGGCCATATTCGCGGCTTCATATTCATACTGATCCGTCCGCGCTACCGTCTCGCTATCGTAGAAGGTCGTCGGAGTAAAGTGGTCAACGGCTGCCATATAATTCTCAATCTGCAGCGGACTCAGTTCGTCGTATAGCAAAGTGACCGTATTGTTCAGCGCGAGCGGAGCACCGATTTTATAATCGTACCAGTTGCCATTCATCGCGGATGCGGCACTGTACAAGTGATCGTTCATCCAGTCAAGCGCGCCTGCGATATCGGCAGCCAAATCTTCGTCCTGATAATAGATAGATCCGTAGGTAGCGTAGCCCTGAGCCAGTTGGAAAATGCGGCCGTATAACGCCGTAATCTGACCGGACCCGCCGGAGCCGGTCAGATCGCTCCATAGGTAGGTTCGGGCAGGAGATTTGTCCATCCGTTCCCAATAGGTCTTGGCTAACATCGATATTCGGGTTACCCGTTCGGCAATATCGGGGTCGGACAAGGAATAGGAATCCCCGCCTGTCAGCGTAAGCGCCCACTTCGCGCGCAACGCATCGAACGCATCTTCCTCATCCGCATATGCCGTCCTCGACAGCAAAGCTCCGTCCATCAAAGGCAGCGTCAACACGGCAGTGAGCAACACAAGCAACACGCGACGCATGGCCAGCTTGCGAATCTTCTTCATCAAATCCATCATCCTTTCGAACCTGCTCGATTTGGCAAGATTGTGAAACAGGGCTGTCCTCAAACAGCGACACCCCTGCAACTTGGACCCATGATAAGATTTGGACGATTACTCTACTCCCAGCTCGCTGGCGGTGATCTTGGCTTTCTCCTGCAGTTGACGGACTTCGTCATAGGCTTTGTCAAGCCCCATGCCGATGAAGTCGTCGATCGCTTTCTGCTTGGCCGTCTCGAACGCCGCATCATCCTTGGCCATAATGAACTTCGTCACATTGGCCATAAAGTATTGATCCGCTTTGGCCAATGCCTGGGTGGTCGTATCCGAAGGAGCACTCACCATCGAAGGCGCAGCCCAGAACTTCGTAGGCGAATTGACCTTGCCATCCTTCACCCATTGGTCATACACTTGTCCCGGATACAGCGGCGCGCCGTAGTGCTTGGCGAAATCTTTCTCAGCGGCGGTCACTGTTGCTTCATTCACCAATTTCTTCAGATCGACAGGAACGCCGTTCTCGTTCGGATACGATTCGTCGAATGCCCCGAGCTCCTTTAACTGGTGATTAAAGCCTGTCTTGTTCAAATAATCCTGGTTATCTTGCTTGGCCATCTCGCCGATCAGCGTTTCCTTGCCGTCCACGATATCCCAATCGACGCCTTGGATGCCGTTGAAGATCAACCGTGCGCCATCCGGGGAGTTCAGATAGTCAAGCAGTTGCATCGTCCGTTCGGGATACTTGTTGCTGGACGTAATCATCTTGGCCGTTCCGATGCCCCAGCCCAGCGGTTTATCCGATGTATAGACACCGCTGATCGTCGGGAACGGACCTGGGATCGCGATCAGTTCGGCAAGCTCGTTGCCGGTGTTCTTCACCAGATCGGGTCCGCCGTTGAACACGTTTAATCCGGAATTCAGAAGTTCGCCGCGGCTGATTTTATCGAGATATTGGGAGAGCTTCTGAGTGAATCCCTCCGGGTCGAACAGCCCCATTCGATACGCTTTGTTAAAGAACTTGATCCCCTGCCAGAAGATCCCGTCTTCATCGGTATACATATCCTCCACTTCGCCTGTCTCCAGGTTCAGCAGCCGGTTGTAGGCCGTGTTCGTGTAACCATGCACGAACGGATACGTGATCAAGTAAGGCCATGTGCCCCAGTCCGTCCAAGCGGAGAACGAATACACCTTTTTGCCATCCGATGTCTTCGGATTTTTGTCTTGAATTTGCTTCATTACATTCAAGAAGTCGTCTTCGTTTGTCATCTCCGGCGCGCCGATGTCTTTGTACAGATCCCAGCGCGTATAGAAGTTGACGTAGCCGTTCAGACTGATCAGTCCGTCATACGCTTTCTGCTGTGCCGTCGACAGAAAATAAATGTTGCCCGTGCCGTTGCTGTACGACTTTTTGAACACATCAAGCGACAACTGGCTGTACTTTTTAATATTCGGGCCATATTTATCGATCAGATCGTCCAGCGGGATGATCTGTCCGCTCTTAATCAGCGAATCGGCCAACGTGTAAGCGTTTCCTTCAAACTCCATAATGTCGGGCAGATCGCCGCCTGCTATCATCGTTTTCTGCTTGACCTCGTCACCGTGAATGATGTCGAGCGTGATGTTGAATTTCTCCTTGATCGCATCCGCCAGCTCGTTGTCCATGATGCCATTGACAAACCCGTCCGCCTCGTTGCCCAGAAACACAGTAAGCGTAATCGGCTCGTTCGACAGCGGCGTTTCTTGCGATGAGGCTGCGTTCGGCGCTGACGCCGAGGGTGACGTTGACGGCGACGCAGAGCTATCTTTAGTATTGCCGCCGGAATTCGTGCAAGCTGCCAGCAGAAGCATCATAACCAGAGATGATGCAATCAGCCCCTTCGATCTCACCAAGCTTTTCAATGAAGTATCCTCCCCATTCAGTATGTGTCACGCTATTGATAAATGGTTCTCTAGAAAAACCAGTTTATCCGGCAGGATCGGTCAGCCCTTCACCGCACCCAACATGATTCCCTTAATAAAGTTTCGTTGAAGGAAGGGATATACGAGTACGATCGGCAGAACCGAAATGACCGTAATCGTCATCTTGATCGTCTCCGGAGAAACCCGGACCCGCATCGTCGACCCCGCTTCCTGCGCGGCGCTTTGGGCAAGCGATGTCGCTTGGTTCAAATAATTGTAGAGAATCAATTGAATGGTTTGCAGCTTCGGATCGTTGACGAGAAAATAATTGTCCATCCAGTTATTCCAGCACCCTACGGCTGCGTAGACCGCAATCGTCGCCACAATCGGCTTGGACAGCGGCAGGATGATCCGGTTGTAAATCGTCAGGAACCCGGCGCCATCCATCTGAGCGGACTCCTCCAACGAAGAAGGGATTTGCTCGATATAGGTTTTTATCAGAATGATATAGAACGCGTTGATGACGCCCGGAATGATGTACAGCAGGAAGTTGTCCTTCAGACCGTATGTCCGCATCGTGATATACCAAGGGATCAGTCCTGCGTTCAAGTACATGGAAGCAACGATAAACCGATAAATCAGTTTGCGATACAGCATCTCTCGCTTCGTCAACAAGTAGGCGAACATCGTCGAGAAGTATACGCATAACGCAGTGAAGATTACTGTTTTTTCCGTCGAAACCAGAAACGCATGAGGTACGGTTCCGAGCTTGAGAATTTGAGTGTAGCTGGAGAGCGTAAAGTGTTCTGGCCATAAATATATTCCCTTGGCGGCCAACCGCGGATCGCTGATCGAATAGATCAGTACGTAATAAAAAGGATAAAGACAAACGAGCGAGAGCAAAGCCATAAAGAAGTAGTTGAATCCGTCAAACAGACGCTCCGGGATGGAGCTTTTTTGCTGCAGGTTCATACGACGCCTCCCCTTCCCGCAAGCGCTAGATCAAACTTTCGCCTCTGGTTTTTTTCGATAAATAGTTAACGGAGAACAACAGAATCAAGCTGAGCACGGACTTCAGCATTCCAAGCAAGGTAGCGTAGGAATAGTCGTTTACAAGCCATGCCATCTTGTATACGTAGAAATCCAGCACCTCAATTTTGTCGGCGACCATCGAGTTGTAGAATACAAAGTACTGGTCAAAGCCATTGTTCAGCAGATTGCTGACCGACAGCAGCAGCAGGACAAAAAACGTCGGCGCCAAACCTGGCAACGTAATATGCCGCATAAGACCAAATTTGCCTGCTCCGTCAATTCTCGCTGCCTCGTACAGCTCGGAGTCGATCCCCGCTATGGCTGCAATGTAGATGATCATTCCCCACCCCAGGCTTTTCCAGATGCCCAAGCCCAATTGGAAAAACCAAGTCGCCGCGTTGTTGCCGAGCAGCCCGATCATCGGCACATCCAGATGGAACAACTGTAATAGCGAATTGTACAACCCGCCGCTGGAAAAGATCGAGAATGCGAGCGAGAAGACGACGATCCAGCTAATAAAGTGCGGCAACGTTGTCGTCGTTTGAATCCATTTGCGAAACCGGCTCTGCCGAATCTCGTTCAAGAACATCGCAATGATCATGGGCAAAGGCGCCGTTAGAATAGTGAGGAAGCTCATCGCCAATGTGTTTTTGAGCACCCGGTATACCTCGGTCCGCTCGGCGTAGATCTGAGCGAATTTATCCCAGCCGACGAACTGCATCTGCGATAATCTCAGAGCCGGACTATAGTTAAAAAAAGAGTACACCCATCCAAATAGTGGAATATAACTGAATGCCAATACGAAGACTACAAACGGAAGCGAAATCAAAAAGTATTTGTACCGTTGCCTGCTTATCCTTTTTTGGTCAGTAATCATTGTCCCCTCCATCAAGCTTGAGCTCATTGTTCGTAGCTCTAGCTTATACGGAACCGGCGTTCGAAAAAATGAAGGATTCAGCGAAATCTGCAACGATCGTATTCGGCCCATTTGCCATCTGGAAACGATTGCAAAAAAAACTGTACGATTTTAAGATTTTTGGACTTTCGGCAGAAGCAGTCGAACGTTCATTCCCTCCATCGGCTGGCAGTCGATCTGAAGTTGATACGTATCGCCAAAATGCAGTTGGATTCGACGGTGTACATTGCGCAGTCCGATTCCGGTCTCTCGGGAACCTGTCTCGCCGCCCTTGGCAATAGAGGCCTGCACCTCCTGCAGCCGCTCTTCGGACATCCCGTTCCCGTTGTCCTTCACTTCAATGACGATACCGACCGGATGATCATCCGCGAGAATCGTGATCTCTCCGCCGCTGCGCCCGTCCAGTCCATGGAGAATCGCATTTTCGACAAGCGGCTGCAGCAGAAAACGCAACACCTGACAATTTTTTAGCGATTCGGGTATTCGCTTCTTCAGTTTGACGCCGCCGGCAAAGCGGTAGTTCATAATATGGATATAGTTGTCGATGTAATCGACTTCCTCCTGCAGCGTACACAGAATGTCTGTGCTTCGGAACGTGGGATGCAAGAGATTGCTCAGCGTCGTGACACTCTCCGCTATATTGTCGGCCTTGATCACAAGCGCCATCCACTTGATCGTGTTCAGTGTGTTGTAAAAGAAGTGCGGGTTGATCTGGGCTTGCAGCGCTCCCAGCTCCAGCTTGCGCTTCTCCTCTTGAATGCTCTCCTTCTGCTCCACCAGTTCGGCGATGCTGCGGGACATCATGTTGAACTGCCTGATCATAATGCCCAACTCATTGTGCAGCTCCAAATCAAACGTGACGCCCAGCTTGCCTTGCTCCAGCTTCTTCATCGCGGTCGTCAGGCGGCTCATCGGCCGGGTCAGGCGGCGAATCCAGAATCGGGACAGAAAGAAGGCCGACAGCAGGCTGAAGGCGAATGTCGTCAGCATAACTTGCCGCAGCGTCAAAATATCCTTGATAAACGCGCTGACAGGGATTTCGTTGACCAGCACAAACCCCAGCGAATCGATCATATAGGTCGTGAACTGGACGCCGCCCAGTTCCTGGCTGGCAAATTGTCCGTCTGTCGGCATCTTCAAGCCATCGACATGCTGACCGATACGCTCGGGGTCGCGATGCGAAACGATCGCATCATCGGTATCCATCATGTACAGCTCGTTGCTGCTCGTTCGGAGGCCGTGGTTGTATATATCCGTAAACTGCCGCATGTCCACGTGAATCATGAGCGTGCCTGTCTTGCCATTCGCTGTGACGCTGCGGGCCGCAGTCATATAGTAGTCCTCAAGCTTCGGGCTTCGAGGGGAGTCTTCGGGTGCGATATCGAATTGTGTCTCCTGCATCCCGCCGAACCATACCAGCGCTTGCTTCTTGGACCGTACCTTCTCGTATATCTCCGTGCGATAAAACAAGTAAGTCTGGCTGTCTGCATCAAACTGAGTCCCATTCGTGCTCTTGTTAGAGTGCATAATATAGCCATCCGCCCCGTAAAAGCTAATGGCACGGACATACGGATAGTTGATGAGCACCTGCGAGAAATTGCGGAACGCCGCAACAACTTCCGTCATTCGATCGACATCCGGCACCGAACCGTATTCAATCAGCTTCTGCAGATCCGTGCCAAGGACGAGCTGTCTGGATATTTGGTCCACTTCTTCGGCGAAGTCGTCCAGATTGTAGGCCAACTGGGAGAATTGCCGCTCGTTGTTCTCGATCGCATTGGTCTTGAGCATATTCAGGATCACGACATAAGCGGCGCCGGAGCTGACAGCGAAAATAAGCAGAAACATCCCGAGAAACGATGCCACCAACTGGCCGGACAACGTCGTCCGGAACGTGCGGTTAAACCATTTGGCTGCCCGATTCATCCCCGCTCTCCTCCTTGCCGACAATGTGCCATTGCTTCCTGAATTCGTTCGGCCGCAGCCCGGTCTCCCGCTTAAAGATACGGCTGAAGTAACTGTCGTCCTGGTAGCCGACCCGCTCGGCAATTTCGTATGACTTCAGATAGGTGTTGACGAGCAGTTCCTTGGCCCGGTCTACACGATATCGATTCAGGTAATCGATAAAGCTGCGCTGCAATTCCTTGCGGAACAGGCTGCTGAGATAACTCGAGCTTAGCTGTACATGCTCCGCCACTTGCTGCAACGAGATGTCTTTACTGTAGTTCGCCTCGATGAATTTTACCGCCGCCGCGACCTCCATGCTCAAGTAGCTCTGTCGTTCCTTGCGTTCTTTGATCTCCGACAGATAGCGGCGGAAAACAGCAATCGTGTCCGCAAGCGTGGCGCACCGGCGAATCTGGTCCACAGCCTGCAGCGCGATGCCCGACAAATCCTCCTGGTAGTCGTTGCGATTGACCGTTGGCCAATGAATCCAGCGCATAAACATCAGCTCAATATCCATCCGCATGAGGGTATCCGCGCCGAGACACATCCTGATTCCCGCTTCGACCTCCCGCTGGAACCGCTCATCCAGTTCGCCTGCCAGTTCGATTAGCGGGGTCAAGCTTGCTTGTGCGGACGCAAGCAATCGTTCCTCCAGTTGGTCGTCCCAGCGAATAAAACGCTCGTTCCCGATCAGATAACGCTTGTCCAGCGCTCGGATACACTCGCCATACATTTTTTTAAGTGAACCGTAACCGCTATTCTGTGTGCTCACCCCGAACGTAACAGCAGCATTCAAATACGACTTGAGAACACCCTGGATGTGCTCCAATATCTCCTGCAGCAACATATGTGTCCTGTGTTCGCTGGAAACGTCGGAGAAACTGAACAGCAGCATGTACCGTTCTTCTTTATCATGAATGACCTCGCCTCTCTCGTTGCCCGCCAATATCTCGCTTATCATGTTCACGATGCTGAACCGTATAAGCTTGCCGTGCCAATCGCCGAACCGCGCCTCCACGAGTTCGAACTGCTCGATCGCCATCACGCATACGACAAGTCGTTCCGACTGAAGCCGGACACGGAGCTGCTCCAGCCGCGCGGCAAACTCCCGTTCCGTGTATCGTCCGTAGAACAAATAATCCTTCACGACATGCTCCTTTAGCTGCTCCATGTCAAGCTTGACTGTATCCTGCATGTCGTGTATTGGACGGCTTCGTTCCTGCATGCATTCCTCGCGAATTTTGCCCAGCACCTTGACCATATCCTCGATCGACATCTTTAACTTGAGAATGTAATCGGCGACGTTTAATTTAAGCGCGCGATGCAAGAGATCGAATTCTTCGTAGACCGTGAGGATAATGATCTTAGTGTCTGCATCCTGTTCCCTGATCCGGGAGATCAATTGCAGGCCGTCCATGTCCGGCATCTTGATATCGGTCAACACGATATCCGGCCGTTCTCGTTCATAAACTTCCCAAGCCGACTGGCCATTGGCGACGTCCGCGATTACTTCCATATCAAGCGTGTCCCAGGGGATCGAGTTCTTCAGGCCAATGCGCACCAGCATCTCATCTTCGGCAATTAACACCTTCAGCATGTCTTTATGCCACCTTCTCTCGCCTTGAATTCATTAAAAGAATAGCAGAGAATACTGTCTCCGGAACATAGCAACTATATTACGCATGGAAAAAAAGCCCCGCAGAGATCCTCTGCAGGACAATTGGGACGGCTCACCGCATGGTTCAGTGCCGAGAAAGTTGATTTATAACGAGTCATCAAGTATATAGCCTCACGTTGCGCATGCTGGGTTTAGGAAACCGAACGGTGCTCTATCAGCAAAGCGTCGCGACCGCTCTCGGGTTATACAATAACGACTTCTTATCCATCGATATCCTGCACGAGAGAGGCCCAGTCACGGCAGGCGAGCTCTCGAAGCTGACCGGGCTTACGACCGGGAGCGTTACCGCGCTAATCGATCGGTTAGAGAAAAGCGGCTTTGTTCAACGGCAGCCCGATCCGCAAGACCGCCGCAAGGTGGTTATCGTCCCGCTATACGAGAATAAGGAGGACGTCAGCGCAATATACCTTCAGCTTCATGCGGAGATGGTGAGGCTGGCCTCTTCCTACTCGGATGAAGAGCTCGCGCTCATAACGAAGTTCCTTAGCCAAGCGAGCGCGGTCCTCGAGGATCAGATCCATCATCTTCATCCGAATGCGCGCAACAAATCCTAACGAGATAAGGGTGAAGCAATAATGGCTGTACTCGTTCTATTCGCAACAAAAACCGGAGCAACGGCGCAATGCGTAAACGTATTGTCGGCGCAACTGTCGAATTGCACAACATGCAACTTGGAGACGGACAAGCCCGCCATCGGGCAGTTCGACCGCATCATTCTGGGGGCGGGAGTAAGAGACGGGAAAATATACAAGCCGATTCGGGACTTCATCAAAAAAAATCATGACGAGCTCCTAAAGAAAGGAATGGGATACTTTATTTGCAACGAGAAGCCCAAGGAGACGGAAGAGATTATCGAGAGGAATATTCCAGCCGACCTTAGAGAAGCGGCGCTCTGCATCGAATCATTCGGAGGCTATAAAGCCTACAAAGCGCCAAAGGAAGGCACCGACCAGTTGCAAGGGATTTTCGTCGATCGGATCAAATCTTTCGCCGAGAAGTTCGCGCAGTAACAGGGCACCCCTTGCGCACTTCGCGATGGGGAGCCGGCTCATTGGTCGTTAGTGCGATTGTTTCGTTAATTCCTGAATTTCCGCTTCGGACAATTCGGTTACTTCGGCAATAAGTGCAATCGACATGCTGCCTCTGGACTCCGCATAGGCGAATGCAGATTGCTCATCCAGAAGCGCCTTTTTCAAACCAGGGGTATCCATCGCGAGTTCCTCCCATCGGTCTTGTGCTGCGCCGTCAATGAACATCAGCCAATTTACGAGTCGGCTGTCCATCTTGTGGGCTTTGCTCTCTAGTTTCGGCAACTGGAGATGACTTTTTGCAAAGTCATGTACAGCGCGCCCTCTTCCAATTGCTCCTCGTACATTTTGGAGGAATAATACAGGCTGCGCTTTGCCATATCATGTTTGTTGCTCACCTGGATTTCCAAATTCACCTGTTTGCCGTCTTCAGTTTTGGCCCGGACATCCAGTATGGACTGCTTGTCGTCCACGGCATTTTTATCAATATGCGGATTGAGTATCGTTAAGCTGACGAATGGCTTTGGCTCGGTTTCCCTATTCCCACTATACACAAAAAGGGGCAGGACGTAGACAGGAAAACAACCAGTACCTTACATGATCCGTCCATTGCCACGAATGCCGCCCCGGCGGCAGCTCGAAGCAGATGACGCAACGACCGTCTTCCTCGCTTCGACCGCCATCGAGCGGCTGACCATCAACGTACATCCGGTAATGAACATCCGCAAGCGCATCCGGCACCTCCAGTTCAACCGCCAGGCGCACAGCCGAGGACGATTGCCCACGCAAATCGCCATTGTTCAGCGTGAAAGCGAAAGCGGCGGCTTCCACCTGATCTGCGCTATAGCTTCTCACGATGCCGGCATACCCGTCGAAGCGAATGACGCCATCGTCATGCCGGATACGCGACGCATCGCGGAACAAGTAGTCCGTTCTGCCGCATAACGACACGATCGCGCCATACCCGGTCGTCTGCACCTCGGTCAACTGCGGCTGCCAAGTCTCGCGATGTGTCACGACAGTCAGGAAATGGGCGAAGCCATCGTCATAACGACCCTTGGAGCCTTTCGGATAGCCGTTCCTTATCCCCGGGCGCGCGTAGCCGCCCGGCGGAACCGGCGCTGTATCGACAGGTCCGCCAGGATCAACGCTGGACGCAGCGGCTCCCGGCTTCAACTGATAGATACCAGGAAAATCCTCGTCACGGTGCGTAAACCAGGAGAAGCGGCCCCTGACCCGCATATCGGCCACTTCGTCGAAGATCAGAATATAATCGTTGCCGGACATGATGACACTGGGAGAACGATACCGCGGGCGTGCCGCAGGGCCGGCCTGCAAGCTTGCAAACTAATGACTGTACCCGCCGCTTCTCTTCTCCTGTCAACTCTCCTGTCAACGAACGCCGGATCAACTTTAACACGACCGCCTGCCATCCTTTTCGCAGCTTCTCCAACAGGATGTGCTCTAAGGTTTCGGCGGCACAGGTCATGAGCAATACGTTGCAAATCCCAATCAAACAAAAAGCTCTTGAACCGTCGCAAGGACAGATTCAAGAGCTTGTACATTCTTAAGATGGTGCGGACGAGAGGACTCGAACCTCCACGGGGGGTTAGCCCACTGGAACCTGAAATTGGTGTGCCGAACAGGAGGGGAACAAGAAAAGCGCACCTCCCGAAATCCCTTATGGGACAAGGGATTTCAGGGATTTTCCAAATTTGTTCCAACGACGAAAAAATACCTCATTTTCGATCGTTTTTAGCGCGCTCATACATCCCAAACATTAGCGCGACAATTGGCTCCAGCCGCGCACAACATTTCCCTCGCCAAACATTTCAGGAGGAAGGATGTTGTGTCCATGTCAAATGTACCCGTTTTAACATTTTCTGAGGCTGCCCGTTTATTCCTTCAAGATTGCAAACTTCGCAATCTGACGCATTCCGCCTATTCGTCCCACTTGTTCAGCCTGCGTACGTTCGAAAAATTTTTGAATGAAAACAAACTGACTTTTTCAGAACTAACCCCTTTCGATTTAAGCAATCGCTATATGAACTACATGCTGGATCGAAATTTAGCTTCTGCAACCATCCGCGGGCGCATCAGTACATGCAAAGTCTTTTTTAAATTCCTCTTTCGAGACGGCTACCTTTCCGCCAACCTTGCTGAGAACTTCAAATTAATCAAAGCTACGAATCGTGCAATTTTCACTTTTTCGGCGGAACAAGTTGAAGCGATTCTAAATCAACCCGATCGAAAAACCTTCACCGGTTTTCGTGACTACACAATGATGCTGATCCTTTTGGAAACCGGTATGCGCTTAATGGAATTATCCCGCATGCAGGTATCCGATATTGATTTGGCAGAAGGGACGATCCGGATTCCATCCGGCAAGGGGCGCAAACCCCGCATCGTATTCATTCAACAAACGTGCCAATACCAACTCCTCCGCTACCTTCAAGAACGGGGAGAACATCCATTTGACGATTGCTGGGTCACACTCAAAAACACCCCGCTTCTTCACGGAGCCATCAAAAAACTTATTATTGATCATTGTAAAGCTGCCCACATTCAAGGCACTCGGGGATCTGCCCATACGTTCCGGCATACGATGGCCAAATCCTACTTGTTGAACGGGGGCGATGCCTTCTCCCTGATGCATATTCTCGGCCATACCAATATTGAAATGACGAAAAGATACGTTGATCTTTTCAATCAAGATTTACATGACCAACTTAAGAAAGCCAGCCCGATCGAAAGTCTCTTTTCTAAGGCCGAGACCGATTTGGAGGTGGAGACATGAGACGCCGGAACAACGTACTGCAGTCCGCCACCCCCGTCACCAAAGAGGATCTTCCTCAAAAGATGGTCAGTTTCGAGCAAGCCGTCAAAGCGTATTTTTTGCATAAACGTTCCTTGAATTTGTCGCCGCGCACGATCGAATTTTATCAGGAGGCTCTGAGGCACTTCGAAAGAACCTTTCAAAAACAAAACATGGCGATCGACTTGTCAAAGATGACGGCCCGGAACATCAAAGAGCATTATATCGGGTATATGCTGGATTCCGGCCTTGCCAGCTATACGATCAACAACCGAATCAGAGCCTGCAAAACCTTCTTCCGTTTCCTGTATGAAGAACACATTGTAAAGCAACCCATTTTCGATCAACTGCGTTTAATTGTAGCGGAAAAGAAAATGATTCAGACATTGACAAAGGAACAAGTGCTGGACCTACTGGAGCAGCCCGATCGCAAATCCTTTACCGGTCTTCGGGATTACACCATTATGATGGTATTGCTTGAAACCGGCATGCGGATTAGCGAATGCATCGCGTTGGAACTCGGCGATGTGTTTCTGAAGGAACGAGAAATCATCATTCGTATGGGCAAGGGGAGAAAAGCGCGGCGCGTACCCATCCAGAAAACATGCGCCAATGTACTGCAACAATACATCGCCGAGCGGGGAGAATTGGATTCCAAAGCCCTATTCGTTAATGTAGAGGATGAGCGAATCGGAAAGCGGACGATTCAGGAAAATATTCAGGAATACGGGAAAGCCGCCGGAATTGAAGACGTCCGCGTGTCACCCCATACCTTTCGGCACACAATGGCCAAATTCTACATTATGAATGGCGGAGATATTTTTACATTGCAGAAAATATTGGGGCATTCCACGCTGGACATGGTCAGGCATTACGTCGAGCTGTTTAGTACTGATATTCGGGATCAGCATCAAAAGTACAGTCCGGTAGAGAATATGAATTTCGGAAAACGATCTCAATAATCATAAAAGCAAGCAGATCAGGAAAGGGTATGGTCTGCTTGCTTTGTTTTGTGAATGGGTAAACAAACGATCGCTGCGGCAGTTGCTGCTGTCCGAGGTCATTCACCCGAAGTGATTTTTGCATAAAGAAACCTCATGCACTATTAGCATGAGGTTCATTATCATTGCTTTTAAAGCTATACTGACCTGACGAAGCGACTATTTTCTATTCCTCAACAATCTCAATCTTATCAATATCAATATCAAGCTTTTTGGAGACATATTTCCTTAGATCAGTGGGATCATGAAATTCCATGTTATCAACTAAGTCTTGGTGGTCTCCTACAACCTCGTCGTTTTCATCATAACTGATAACAGAGCCTATTCGTATTATGCCGTCCATATATTCTGGAACATTGTCATCCAAAAAGACTTTCACTCTATCCAAAGACCCTGCAGCAACAAATAATTTATCAACTTTAACAAATCGAGTACCGTCACTTACCGTTAATTCATCGCAATGACTGTTTAACATAGAAATAAACTCATCCCAAGTAGATTCTTCACCATTTACTTTTATGGGATGTGCTTCCCAAACAGAAAAATGCGCTGTATGAGTTTCGACATATACATCGTCAATCTTATCATTAAAAAGTGCCATCAAATGATCTTCCAGTTTTATTCGCATTCCAAAACACCACCTTATGATAATGTAAATAGTAATCACAATAAATGTGAACTCGTTAAATGAAAAAACAGCATCTCTGCTGTTTGTCTGTGTGGTTGGTGGGGACTATCGGGATCGAACCGACGACTTCTTGCATGCCATTCAAGCGCCTTCCCAAGGATAGTCATTAACACGCCCATAAAAAAGACATGCCAACTCATTCTCAAAAATGATTAGATATGAAAACAAAACGTACCCAGTGAACCTGCATTCCCCTTCACAGAGTGAGTTTAGGTGAACTAAAAAGGGAACAATCCATCAAATGAGAATGGAGTCTTTTCACATCTTCTTCCCTAAATAAGGCTTCGTTAACCGTTTTCCAATTAAATACATTTTTCACGAGTAAGTCAATGTCATTCGGATCGCCTGCGTTCATTAGTTCCCACAATACCTTTGAATATAATTCAAGACCAGCTTCACTCCGATAGCCGCTAATGGCTTCCATTAATTTATTAAAAGTTTCTTGATGAAGCTCACCTGCATTAGTGGTACTATACATTTCATTTTCTTTTATTCTAACAATAGATGATCTATTTGGGAAGCTGAGTACTTTAAAATAGTGATCATTCAATTTGGATAAAACTTGATTCAAACCTTCAGAGAAGGGACCATTAATCGATTGAACAAACGACAAATTTAATGAATATCCCGCAGATTGCATTATAAATGCTAAATTATGAATTTCATGCACGGAAACAACAAAATTTTCTTTTGTAAATGCGATGAGAAAGGCTAGTAAATCCCTTCTACCTTCAGTAAGCCTTGGCTTATTCTCATTACTCATTTCAATACTTTTTTTATTAATGTCAGCAGAGTTTTCTACATAGTTCCCGGGCTCAAACACTAAAATATCTACATTTTCAATACTTTGTAGAGCATCTAATATAAGAGGTTTTACATCTTTCCAATTCAGCCCACCGTTTCCGCAACCTAAAGGCGGTATAGCAATCGATTTAAAATCATATTTTTTTATTTCTTCAACTAGTGCCACTAAACCAAGCTCAATATCCTCAATCTTAGACTTTGCTTTCCAATGTTTTTTAGTTGGAAAATTAACAATATATTGAGCTCCAATTAAACTCTCAGTGGGGACTGTTTGCATAACCCCTGGCTTTAATTCTTTCTTATCACACATCAACTTATATTCATCAAATACGTGAGGATATCGTTTCTTCACTTCATAGGCAATTCCTTTACCCATAATACCAACACAATTAACAGTATTTACAATTGCCATCGCTTCAGAATCAAACAAATTCCCTTTTACAAAATTTATCACAGATACACTTCCTTAAAACAAACAGTTTTATGTATCTTTTCTGTCCCTTACTCATCCATCAAATAAAAACCAACAATGCTACCCTCAATTATACACAATTGTTAGCTAGAAAGCTTCACACTTATAACTTAATTTCAAACATTCCTCAGCCTAAAAACATATTTGAATTAACAGTAACCATGTAAGGGATCTTATCATAATACTTTGAGGATAGATCTGTTATGATCTTCTTTTGATCTGCATTTTTCACAAAAATGCAATGAAAGTCACTCGAATCAATTAGAGATGGTGAAACACACTCTGCCATACAGATATTTTTACATAGGGTGTTATGGTAATCTCTAACATCCATCGTTTCCCAATCAATTACATCAAACCCTTCTTCATAAGAGTACATCGAAAATTCCTCCATTGAGATGGGGTGCTGTGGAATTATTAAAAAACCATTATCTTTAGCATAACTTCGCTTCAGAGTGATATAGATAAATTCTTCATCAGGTCTATCTCTTTGCACCCTACCATCAAAAGGGTTTTTTGAAAAAAAATGAAACGGAACATAGTCAGTAATTGAATTCGCTTCTCTAAACTCAATTATTTCAGCATCTGCAACATCTATAAAGCTATCTAATTGATTTCTAGGCAATAATCCTGACTGGAGAATTGACTCGAAATTTTGAATGCTGGTGAGATGGTAAATTAATTTTTGATCCCTTATCGACATATTATGCTTCAACCCCTAATCCTAATTTTTATTAGGATTACAGTATCACAACCACCATGAAAAAACTGTCGAATTATATCGAAATTTATATATAAAATAAATAAATTGGCTCCTGAAAAGCGGCGGGAGCCTCATCTTCAGATAGTCCTTTAGACCTCATTCAATCATCTTATCCGCACCCACCTGATTGCCCACCTCAACGCCTATCGTCGATGAACTGGCTGATCTTAAGCTTGAAATGAACCTTTCATATCCCGATAAACATCAACACTTTCCAGTTCCTTGCGCTTGATCCATTTTATAGTTATGCTCATCACTGCGACGAAAATTCTATAGTATTTGTGGTATTACACGGCAGAAGAGTAGTAGCTAGGCGCGTCAGTTACATAGCTTATTTATTAAGATAGGTGAGAATAGCACAATTGGGCTAGTCTTTAGTCCTCAACTGTCTGAATGTTTCTATACTATCCAAAGAACGTTGAACGGACGTTGGCTTTAAAGTGTTTATAGTTCCATAAATATCTTCAATTATGAATTTCGGAAACTTCACTACAAGTTTTCCTTCTTTTGTTTCTAGATAAAGGGTAATATTCACCTCACTTCCATTACCCGCACCCAAATCAGGAATTCTACATTGTTCATTAATGTACTTACTGTCATTTATATCTCCCGTTTCATTAAATTTAACATCATATCCAAATAAGTCTACTATCCCATCAACTTTATATTTCATCTGCATCTCACCTTGTAGCACACATTTTGATATATATTTAAGTGCAGGATATGGCTTTGCATCTGGAATATACAATTCAATATCCGTTTCGATCTTAAGATTTTTATAATCAAAAGGAAACCTCGGCACTATTTGTAAATATCCGTAATCCACAACAACTAATATCTCAATGGTATGCGCGGCTAATGAGACTGTAGATAATTCCGTACGGATATTTCCGTTGAAGATTTTTTTGACCTTCACTATTTTACCCGTAAAGAAAGGCCGGATAATCATTAATAATATTATGCAAAATGCAGCTAATACTGTTGTAACAATAATTAAATATTGTCTCGCATGATTTACTTGATTTCCATCCGCCTCAATAGTTGATAAATAATAGACATAACTCCACCATATATATACCACTGCCAATATTGAACCTATTGCAATAAAAATAACAATCTTATTAAAAAAATTTGGCATTAATATTTGTCTATACAATTCTACATTTCTTCTTAATTTACCTCTAATTGAATTAAAGTATGTCGAATCCTGTTCTTCATAAGTAAAACCTATAGCCTCCCAATATATTTCTCTAGCTTTTTGTATGGAATGCTGGACATTAATAGACAAAAAAATAGTGATTAATCCAACAAGAGTGACTAGTGAAGCAGTAATGGAAAAAGTGAACGTCTCAAAGAACTCATACTTGTTCACTATGATGGTTGATGGAATGTCTTGTTTTATCAATAGAACCCTCTCTTTTTATACTTGATTTCTTGATTATGAGAACAAGCTTTATTAGTTGTGCTCGGGAGAAATATCTTAATCTGTCTTGAGGTTCTCATTGCTTGACTAAAATGATATATTACCTTACACAAAACAGAAAGACTCAACCAAAGGGCTATTGATTATAATTCTTTCTTCATTGAGCAGTACTGTCACATATCGTTTCGTACCATCAATATTAGGCACACCATATGAATCGTATGCAGAAAAATTTTTACCCCCATTTCCCTGATTGAACTAAATCTATAAGCTTTACTCCATTATCAGTACTTTTCAGGCATAATAGCATGTCAACACTTTGCAATAATATTTGACTGCTGAATTACGTCAAGTTATACTTTGATCGCCAGCTTCGTATATCACTTAAAAGTCAGGTGCGTATTTCTTTTTCTGCGCATAACCTGCAAGCGCTTGGTTCGTATATCTATGCTGAAAAAATTAAAGCTATGCGAAATCTTTAACTTATAAGTGATACTCAAATGAACCACGCATCTGCAGAGTTGTTTCAAAAATAACTTTACCTTCTTGATAAACTTTGATACCAGTTATAGGAGATCGGAAGTTTGTGATCATATCAGTTACTGTCTTCAAATAATCTGAGTTTGCAGGAAGAACTTCTGTAGGGTATTCCTTGCCTTTGTATATATAACTAACTATGATCGATTGAGGATCTTCTTTTGTTGCTCCTTGTCTTTCGATCAATATATGTATTCCAGATTCGCTCCCATCATCCCAACCTCTATCATCATCATATAATATCCACTGGGGAATTGGTGTACGAGTGTATTTATGTATCTCAAGAATCCCGTCTTGAATTCCTTTCACATAATCTATGGCAACTGAAGTATCAAGAAATAGCTTATTTTGTTCAAGATTTGTATGAACAAAATTCTTTCTTGTATCTTTTAAAGCTAATATTCTCTGCCAGATACCTTCCCCCCAATTAAAACTTGGTAAACCTAAGTTCTTTATTGCCCTGTCAACATCTTCTTTGAACCTATAACCAATGCTTTCATCGTTCAGAACCTGTCTAAAAACCATTTCCAAAACAGTCCAACCCGTAATGATACACCATCTAACATAACTGCCCCTATCCCAAGGGTTTTGGGCCTGACATGAGAGTGTTTTGGCGTGCAAAACATCTGTCCACAAATGGAACTCAGTCGTATTAATATGCTTAAAATTCATATCTAAATTCTCCTAAGCTAAATGATTACAAGGGTTTCGAATAGCGACTTTTTTCGAACTTCGTAAATCCCCAAAAATTGATTACCCGCAATACATTTTATCCATCTAGTGATGACTAATCATTTAATATCCAACGTAAGTACTTAGGATAATATTACCATGGGCCTTAAGTTTAATCCATAATTTCAAACAGCTTGACCTTCCCCTAGATGAAATCACAAATGAGTAATTCACTTTAGTGTAGTATTACTCCTTGAGGATTACCTGAATGCCCTTCTACGACCGGTTATAATTATCGGACTAGGCCTCAAAAAAAGCAAAATGCATGGCGGCCACTTCAACGGCTACCATGCTCTAAATGATTATCGTCCTGCTTCAACAATTCATACAGATCACCGTTTGGATGCCGCCTTCTTAAGCTGCATCTCATTGCTCTCTTTTATAGACATATCCAAGTTATGCCTATTTACAACAGTCGACTTTGTAGGATTAAATTGTTGTAAATATGCCAATGAATGAATCCCATAGAAAAGAGGCATTTTCCGAATATATAGTGACCCCTTATTAGTTGTGACGTTAACTATTTCTTCATACTTCATCTGATAGACTGTAGTGTTCGGAGTATTCTCAGTATTTTTTAAACGGCTCGGGATGTACTCACATACCGCACTTTCAATTTTGTTTAGTTTGTCATCCAACTCGAAGTGTGTTGTGCCGTGCGTTCTACAAACCATTGGACGTTTTTCATAAACAGAACATTTCCCAGTCTTCTCATTCAACAGTGGACAAGGGAAGCTTGTTCTAGTCCTACCGCCTTTGAATGACTTGAAATTATTATGGTTGTCTTCATAATCAAGTTGTGTCTGAATTGCATGGTCCAAATCTGGATGTGCTTCTTGAAACGTTCTGATATTGTTCATGACTTTTTTATATAGGTTGATAATTTCTTGTTCAGTCCAAGAATTATGAATGTCATCCATGATTATTTCAAGCTCCACTTCCGAGACAGCAAAGAAATCACTGCAACAATTATTGCAACCCGAGAAACATTGAGGTTTAACATCTTTTGTTTCAAAGAACGCAGCGACAGCTTTATCTACTAAATCGTATAATCGAAATAGATTCGCCGCGCGGCTCTCTGACGCAACACGATGACAATTTTTTGAAGCCTTCCCGCTACCGCAAAAACATCGTTCTTTCTTTGCCATATTTCATTCTCCAATTTTCATCAATTATGTTGATCCGTTATGAAATCATATCGAAAACAATCTTATTATTTATATTCAATTAGAGATTCGATTGCCGGATTCCTCCTCAGAAATTGGTATTGTGACAACCCAAACTCTATGATTATCTTTTAAAACCTCCTTCTCTTTACGATAGATTGTCCTGAAGTAGTTAAGACGAAGGTGACCCTCTATTAGATGATATGGCTTACCCATCTCAGGATAAGTGTTATTTTCATATACAATAATTGGTACATTCCAAGTCCTATACTTTAATATGTATTTCTGTAGCCAAGTTTTATCATGCCGTTCGTAAATTTGATAACCCAAGGAATCAATCATGTCAGAGTGATACGACTTGATATTATTATAGATGTCATCTTTTGGCCATAACTCATTTTTAAAGACCATCCTTTCGAAACCCAGAAATGCGTAATCGTTTATTTGTGACCAATGCCTGTATATCCAATTCTCTAAAGCACACGCAGGGAAATTCGGAAGCAAAGGGGCTACACGCTTCTTATACTCTTCAAAGGGCTCCTTATCGTATGTGTCCTGGTGGCCGATTGGTTCTAGCTTCTTTATTAGATTATGGCTCATAATTTTGCCTCGTTACATTTACATTTTCTATTACATTGTTGTAGAAATGGTCTAGCAAGTCTGAAGTATGACCATCCGTATAAGTTTCCCAGTAAGGTTTTCTATATCTGTAGTTCTCAATGAACTTTTGATGTAAATTTCGATTTTCTGTAATGACAACATCACTGACTTCATCAATAAATTGAGAGTACGTAATATCAATAATAGTGCCGTCAAGCTCAAGCCAAACGTGGCTCATAAACTCCCCGTTATCACCGTGATATTCTCCACCAACAAGATCAATAGAAGTATATCCTTTTTCGAATAAATATCTATGCAAAATCCACGACGCATCTTGACAACATCCGTGTGGAAAATTGTTGTATGGAAACGGTAAATCCTCCGTGTTTAATATCGCTTTATAAAATAACCTTATCTGTTCTTCAAGTTCTCCCATAGAACCTCCAAAAAATAAGTTGATTGAATCTCTTAAATAATTTTCTGATGGAGATTCAAAGATTGGATTATCTTTAGTATAATAATAGCAAATCCGGAAGCACCGGTGCGAGCCCAAGGTTAAATCCTTGGGCTTTTTGCAATAATCAACCAGGAAACAAATCAGGCCCATGAAACAAGGCCGTGTCTAGAAACGACAAAGGGCTTATTTTCGACCATTTCCCCGAAACAGATGAGTAAGCGGCGACGCCTTCGTATGCTGAAGTTTCTTCTCCGGTTTCCACAGATTCACATATCGCTTAACCATATCCTGTGTTGTATGCCCCAAAATCTCCTGCAGGCTGAAGGGATCTCCGCCATTCATCATGTAGAGCTTAGCGAAAGTGTGGCGCAGCGTATGAGGACTTACCCGAACGTCCTTAATTCCGGCTTGAACGCCATATTCTTTGATAATTTCTTGAACAGTGCGAATCTTAAGCGCCTCTCCGTCAATCGTGACGAACAAGCTGTCCGACTCCAACTCTCCCCTTATTTTCAGAAACTTCAGCAGCCCCTTCCGGACTTCATCGCTGAAAGGAACATCGCGCGGACGGCGACTTTTCCCTAAAACGCCGGTCAAAAAGCACGATTTGATTTCAACCTGACCGAGCTTCAAGCCTACAATTTCACCAAGTCGTAGTCCGGTGTCCAGCATCAAGATCAACATCGTATAGTCCCGAACACCCGTAAATTTTTGCTGATCCGGCTGAGCCAGCATCTGAAGAACTTGCTCCTCGTTTAACGAAAAGATCGGGGTTTGCTGTCCAATACGTTTTTTAAGCAGAGCAGTCGGATTCTTTGCAATCCAACCTTCGCGCTGCAAAAATGAGAAAAACCGTTTTAACGTATGAATGCGATTGTTAATCGTATTCAAAGCGTAGCCTTTCGTTTCGACCATATATGTTACAAAATGCCTCCTAATCACTTGTATTGTAACGTCTTCTACACTGGGTATCAGTTCTTGTTCCGTCATGATTCTTTTATAGCTGTCCAAATTTTCCTTTTCATATTGGACTGTTCGCCGGGAAGCCGTTTCCGCCTGTTTTGCCCGAATGTATATTTCAACCGCCTCATCCCAGCTTAGCTTGGCCCCTGATCCCTTGAAAGTACTCATATCTATCACAAGACTGTTTTTACGTCTGGTCGGTTTGAACGGTTCTTGCGGGAACGAAACCAAATTGTCGCTCATCCTTTTCCTCCTCCCCCTACCGCAACATGAATGTTACGGGAATCTTCTACATTCCACTGTCACTTGTGAATTTCGATTTGGATTCTACTGAAACCAGCGTAAAATCGGACATCTTTTTCTCGACACCATATAGTTGCCGAAAACGTTCTATGGCGATCTGCCGCGCTAATCGTTCAAGCTGGTCCGGTTCGTCCGTAAATACGGAAATACGCAATCGATAGTCCTTCGTCTGCAACAAACATTCATACCGCATCATTGCGGGTTCTCCGTTTTTCTCCGGCAGGCTTTCGACAGGACAGACAATCGTCCTGGTCTTTGTATTCCTGCTGATAAATTCTTGGGTCAACCAGAATGGATTTGCCACAACTTTTGCACACAAACTGAATTCTCACGATTACCAATCCCCCGTTACGCACTTAAGCCGCCCCGATAACAGGGCGGCTTAGTTTTATAAATATGCACAGTTGTTGGGATTACGTTTTCCCGGCGTTCAATGCAGTCGCTTTATTCGGTTCATGCTCTGGAAAGCGTATTGGCCGTAACAAAAAGATTACGAATTTTGAATTCGATCGGGCTTTCCATCAGCAGGACGAGCCGCAAGTTTCCTTTCGCATTCAACCAGAAATGCGGCGCGTTCAAAACATAGTTTGGACGATGAACCCAAGCGGGGCACTCAACCTCGTAGTCATTGCATAATTTGTGAACCATCGCTGCCAGAAACGGTGCCATATATTCGGGAAGGTCGGGACGAACATCCGGCTCCTGCTCCACCATCCGCCATCTCTGCTCGACGTTGGCCCGATAAAATTCATCCAAAAAGTTGCCGCAGTGAATCGCAAACGAATCCGGATTCATTGCCGTATCGCGAACAATTTGCCACACCGTCATGTTCGCCCCTCCTTCCCAATTATTCATGTACCAACAGTTCCTCCAACAGGTAAGTCGTTTTCGGCAATACTCGGCTTTGCGGATAGAATCGCTCCAGCACAGCCAAGGCTTGATCGACCGTCCGGATATTCAAGTATTTGAGCAAAAACCGGATATCATCTACATCCTTGCTCTCATACGTGCGCGCGGCCAACGTCTTCATGGCCAACATATATTCCGGCGAGGCTGTAAAAATATCGAGATGACTCATCTTGCGAAAAAGTCGGACGTCATGACGGCTGGACAAAAAACCTTTTACGGCATTATTCAGCCAATCCGAAGCCAGATGATGTTCGTTCGCAATATTTTTAATAATCGCATACAATTCGCTTGTCGGGGCAAAGATGGCGTCCACATCTTTGGTGCTGTCTCGGCTTTGAAAAACCAGACACATGACCGCTCCGCCGAACAAACAGATTTCGCCGTGCTGCCCGCGCTTCTTTAATTCTTCATTGATTTGTTCCAGATACATGACAATCGCCGCCCTGCTTAACAATACTCCCTCTCCTTTCATTATATAAGTTCTTGTGGTTTTTCAAAAGTGACCTCGACCCGAAATTGCCGTCTGTCGCGCGCTACGTCGGGCTGTGTGCCGTTCATCGGCAACGACCGGTTAGATTTCCCGCCCAAATGAAAAAAGCCCACCAATTGGGCAGGCTTCAACAGATGATCAGGCCTCCTTATCTTCTTGAATGTCTGGCTTGTTGGCATTCAGGCGCGCATAAAGTTCAAGCCATTCTTTCGAGAGACCGTGCAACTCGACTGTTTCGAAAATCGTTTTTTCACATTGCCGGCAGATGGAGGTATCTCCGGTTCGTACCGCATCCTGCCAATCGAATAATACTCGGGTTACAATTAGGGCCAGTTGCTCCGTCTTCATATCGATACCTTTTTCCATTTCACTCACACCTCCCTGTTTGGTGTGTCGGAGCATAACTCTGTCTGTCCAAACAAGCAAGGTCCTTTTCAGGTCCAAATATGCGCCACCGGCCAACCGGACTTGAAACCGGGTTCCTTCTGCTATTCGGAAATGTGAGCATAAAAATAACCCGTCGATTTAGACGGGTTTGATCCTTACGACATGGAAGAATCGGATGCCGGGGGCCGCTCGTATTGGCGATCTTTAACCGCCATTTCATCCATCAGCTCATGGAGGCAGGCATATACCTGAAAGCCGTCCAGGAATCCGCGCAGATACATCTCTTCTTTTTCTTTGACCTCCTGAAGTCCGATCTTGTCCTCCCATTCGCCAAACGCCTGATGTTGTTCCTTCGCAAGCGTAGATAGAAACTTATCCAACATTTCCGCAGCCTGCCCCCATGCCGATTGATGCCGAGGATTCATGTGAATATACTGACCGATCGTATCGATCCGCTTGCTGAACGCCGCTTGTAACCATGCAGGAATTCCTTCCACATCCGCCACCCCTCTCGAGATTTGTGTCGTATCGTAACTCTGTCGCGGCGGATGTGCAAGGAATTTATTAAAGGTTGAAGGGTGCAGCTCTTAACAGGCATTCGCTTTTCCTGACTTGGGCAGAATCCGGCATTTACTCTATTCCGGTTGCCCGCCCAACGGAAACGGCATTCATCAAGCCGTAAATAGCCTCGCTGCCAGCATTCGTGTACAATTTGAGCGGCCCGACTTGAGCCAAATGTTGCGCTACGTTGGACGAAAACGCGATGTGGTTATCCGGATAGGCCCGCCTCAACTTGCGCTTGAACTCTGCATAAAGCATCGGCTCACCGTCCTTTTCCAAAAAAATACCGCCACAGCGGGCGGAAGCAGCCAGAAAACCTATTCCTTTTTCCGTTTGGGCAATCCGCGACTCAGTTCATCCATCTCCATGGTCAATGCGATTCCGTCCGACAGGCCGCTCAAATACCAGGTCTCCCGCTCTGTCGAAAATCGCTCGTTCATGCCCGCCTCCCATTCCGCCAACAATTCGAATTGTTCCTTGGAGAGCATTTGACAAAGCCGCTCCCGAAATTCGGCAGTTTGCCGGTACTTTACGGTTTCCCTGCTATTTCGGGCGATGTTCGCATCCAATGCGTCCATTCGTTTGCGAAATACGGCCAACAACCATTCCGATAATGCTTCCATTCGCACCCCTCCCCGGTTTCAAGCTGATGTCGAGTCTAACTCTCTTCGGGGCAGGCAGCAAGTCATTTCTATCGGGGGTTCGCTGTTTTGTAGACCAGCGACGTACCGTCTCGCAGGCTTGAGACCCGATGTTTTTTCATAAAATGGTTCAGTTCATTCTCATGCACGATATGCGTGATGCTCTCCTTCGAATCGCGAATATAATAGAGCGTGTCGCCATAAACGTTTTTCTTTTTGTCGACTACCTCCAAGTCTGCCTCCCACCTTCCGCCAATGCGCATCGGTGAAATTAATGGTATGCCATTCGTTTGCGTCGTTACCCTGTGCGTTCGTCTTCCGAATAAGATGCTTCCTCCCCTCAGTCCTGGCTTTCCCGGTATCTGTACTCCTCAAATGTCCAATCTACTTGTTTACGGTCGAAATGGGCCACCGTTCTTTCAACCACCTGCCGCAGCCGCCGATCCTGCGGCGGACCACCATCCCAGCCGCGCTCGTAGCTTGACAGTCGGCGGTTGAAGCCTGACGCGGCATCCGGGAAAATATATAGTCGGCTGATCCGGCCCTTGGCGATGCCGTATTCGGATGGATCGTCAAACACCTGCGCTTCCACAAAATAGCCGTCCACCTCTCCGACATACCGCCGTCCCATCCAACTGCTTCCTTTCTCGCGAAACATGTCGTCCCTCCGTTCAAGCTCGTTTACGAATGTTCTTGCACATACGGTTTTACGATTACGTTGCGAATGTCGCCTTGAGGAGAACCAAGATACGCATCCCGCCGCGCTTCTTCTCGATTTCCTTGAAAGACGTACACGGATTCGCTGCCGTTCTTCCATCGGATCGTCACTTCCCATTCCGGCTCCGGCATCGCTGCGCCCCTCCTCTACTCGTTTTTCGGTTTTTAGTGGAAAACCGACTGTTTCGTTTTAGTGCGTTCCGCCCGCTCCGAAATCGTCGTTTGCGGATAAATCCGCATCATAAAACACGACGTCACCGTCCTTCAATTGGAACGTTGCGCCGTAGGGATCGACGAAGCTGCGCGAGAACCCTTCCATTTGCCATTGATTGTCCAGCGGGCCGTCTCTGTATTGCAAATGCGGATGGCTCAAATCTTTGTTGCGAATCGTCTCCAGGTTGAAATTCACGATGATATAGCCATCCATCAGAAAAATCGGCGCATCGTCGTTCAACCGATGCGTGCGGCCATAACTGGCCAGATCGAATCCATTTGGGACGACAAATGGCGCGGCGGGCAAACTGTATTCCCCGAACCATCGCTGCGTGGCCGCATTCGCGCGCGCCGCGTCCACGCCGGACGGCACATCAAGCGGGCCGGTGAAGGTACGAAGCTGCGGAGGCAGCAATAACGCACTGTAGCCGCCGACATAGGTCGGTTTCTGCGCATCCTTCAGATATTCGGTCACAAATGAAGACCGGCTTCCGGTTCCCCCGTTTAAGCTCCACAACGACTGGGCGGTCTGGGTCAGCTCCTGCTGCGCTACATTCCGCAGCCGGGTATCCAGCGTAACCGTCCGCCGTTCGGCATCGTCCGCCGAGCCGATCCGTATGAACTTCTGGTTGTCGGCGTGATAATACAGGTCCACCTCCTGACGGTTCTGTCCGTTGCGGTCGACAAAATAGAAGGTGGGGGTAATCCGAATGCCGTCTCCCGAGTCGAACATGTTCCCCTTCGTCATGACTTCGTATTTGATTGCATATCCCGTCTTTACGACCACATTTTTCATCCCGTTAGCCGGATGACTGCCCGGACGAATCGGCAGCACAAAAGGAGAGGCATTGCCCCGCGCCGCTCCGTCGATGCTCTTGGTGCCGACCCAGTACGCGTTGCCCGTTGGCGTGGCGCTGCCCTTTTGCGTGCGGAACACGGTCTCCCAATTAAAATCTGCAATATCTGTTATATGAAAATCGTACAATCGTCCGACGACCTCGACCGGAACGGTTTGGGTCGCCACATGGTGGTTCAAATCCAAATTCGCATTCGGCTGCGTGGTGAAGCCGGAAGCCGGGCTGTTCTCGGCAAAGGAGCGGAATAACACGTCATAATTGCCTTCGTCCACCCATACCGGCAGGTTGAAGGTCATGCTGGCTTGCGCAACCGGAATCGACGTCCAGGTATTTTTCGGAATGAATACCTTTTTGTCCGCACTGTACACATCAAAAGGAAAGCGAACCTGCTTGTCCTTGATATATTTCGCATAGTCCCGGTTGCCGTAGCCTTTAATATCCCGATGCTGTCCGGTTGTCGGCACCGTGACGGTAAACGGCCGATCTAGCACCAGCGCGGCGCGGCCTGTGGTCGGCGTCGTTTTTTGGTTGTGTACCTGATCATCCGATACGGTGGCATGATTGACGACGGGAGTGTGAATGGTAACCGGATTGATGGCTTCGATTGAAAACGACTTGTTTTCTCCGCCGACGATGCCTTTGATCAAAGCATAGTACAACGTCCCGGTGCTCGGCAGATTAGCCTTGTTCGTTTTGGACGGATCAATGATATAACCCGCACCGTAAAGCACGTTCTGCCCAATCGTCGGCGGGGCCGGGATCGCCCCCGGTGACGCTCCTTGTTCCTCGACGATGCGATTGTCCATGATCGTGTTGCCGTTAAAGACAAGCGAGTCGTTTTTGACCTTGATTTTGCCAATGGCCTCCTCCGCCTTCGTCTTCCAATCCTCCGCAGGGATACCGGGACGGCTGGAGCCGCCGGACAAGGTCTGTCCGGGCAACGTGACGGTTTTGGAATAGACCGGATCAATCACATGCGTTTCTTGCGAATTGTCATGCGCGGCGGAGACGGACGGCACCGTGTAACCGTTCGGCTGAAGGATAACCGTTCCCGTAGGCAGCGCATCGTTGGCGACTGTTGCTTTCTGGATGCCGTACACTTCGAGATTTGTAATCGTCCAATAGCTGTATTTGCGCTCAACGTTGTAGGATTTCGTGACGGTTTGCTGTTCCGAACGCGGGACTGAAATGGTCGTCGGAAGCCCGTCCGCATCCGGCGGACCGGACCGCCGCTCGGTCCAGGTTAGCGTATACGTTTTGCTCACTTGAATGGGATAGGTTTTGATACCCGTCATTTCCGTAAACATATTGCGATACAAATAGGATTTGGCAAAAGCATTGACATACAGACTTTCGGAAGTCGGAATCCCCTGTAGCACATCAAAGCGTTCCGCGCCGCGCGAGTCTGCCCGAATCACGGCCGAGGCATCCGGCTCCATCACTCCGGCTTGTACCGGCGCTCCGCCAGTTGGTTCATCGCCTGGTTCATCATTCGAACCGGCTTTCGTTATCGTATGATCGGAAGTAGAATCCCCGGTATTGCCCTCCACATCTTTAACGACCACGGTTATTTTCACGGTCACTTTGTCGCCGGTGGTAAACGGGATTACGATTGGGATCGTTTTGCTTGCGGTCACCCCGCCGAGAGTACCGTTTTTATCCGCCGCGTGAACCAGCGTCGCGTTTTGAATGCTCGTAATTTCATAGGATTTCAATGTTTTCAATGACTTGGCCTCAAATAAAAAATTCCCGTTCACCTCGGTTTGGGCCGGTTCAGCCGTCTTGGGCGCATCAATCTGCGATGTCACCGTAACCGAGGAGGGAATTTTGTAAATGCCGATAAAATTGGATCCGCCGGAAGCGACGGTGATCGAACGCTCTTTCAGCTTCGGATCGTCTTTTTCCTGCACGAACAGCTTTTCGTCCGGTTTGTCATTATTCGTAATATAGGAGCGAACGATTTCATAAGATTGTCCGCCTGAAACGATCTCTCCTTCAAAGGTGTGATTCACTTCGGCCCCGGTTGCAAACTGCCCTTTGTCGACTTCGTTGAGCTTCGTCCCGTCCTCTTTCTGATAGATCGCTTTGACCGGGTTGTCTTGTTCCTTGTATTCGGCTACCGCATCCGTTCCGCCCAAGTGAACCGTAAAGCTTCGAGTCCGGACTTTCGGGTTCGTTTCCGGGTTCTCCTGAAGCCAGTCTTTTTGGGATGGATCTTGCTTGGGCGATAAATAGGAGCGGACAATCGTATACGACTTCCCGTTGTCTTCGATCGTCTCCGGAAATTCGTGATTGATGGTTTCCCCCGCGATATAATCGCCTTTGTGAAATGTCACTTGCGGATCGTCAAGACGTTGTCCGTCTACCGTTTTGGCCACAACATCGACCGGGAAATTGGCGCTTCGATAAGGAACATGGAGGCCGAAATAATCGTCCAAGTCGTCCGGATGCGCCCAAGGCTCGGCGTTTTTGATTCCATCCAACGTATAGAACGGGCCTTTGCGAACAGAACCGTCTCCATTGATCGACACCATGATCGCATACAGATAGAGATCGTCATTATCCTTGATATCCCCCATTCCCGCCTGCCACATGCCATCGGTTACGAGTTCCTCGCTGACCTCATAAAATGTCGTCACCGGTTCGCCCGGAACCGGAGGATTGGGTTCCTGCCCAATTTGCCGGACCTGCTGATCCACAAAAGAAGCGTGCTGCCCGCTCTGCGGATTCCCGCATTGCTTGGGAACCGTTTCCGTACATAACTGATCTCTCCGAATGGTCCAACCAATGGTTCTATACTTGATCGACGCTGTTGCAGCGGTACTGGTAATTTCAAAACTAATCTTTCCTGACTCTGTCCTTATTTTTGGAGCTGAAGCTCCTGCTGGGACAAGAAAAGTGGACAAGAAAAAAGAACATGCAAGCAGCATGCTCAAAATTGATTTTATAAACTTGGTTTTGATCATTTTCTTTTTAGTCCGCCTTTCTGATCACATAATTGCGGAATAAACTGGCTCCCGGATCTACTTTTAATGTACTTCCCCAATTCCCGCCAACATTTGTGGATAAGGAAATATCGGCATATCCGACGTACCATACCTGTTTATCAAATTTTTGATCATTTGGAAATCTCTCATCATATAGCAAATCATTGTTTTCCTTAAAAGAATTGAATTTGATTCTGAATTTTGACCGGACATAATTATTTCCGAATCCATCCTTGTAAATCATGGACGGTTCGGGATCAAGATAGCCCTCGACTTGTATCTGATTTTCTTTGACCCAATCCACATATTGCTGAATATATTTTAATTCCGCATTGGAACTCTGCATTTTGGTTTCAAACAAGGCTTGCGCCCAAGATTGGTCAATCGTTCGGTAATCCACATTGAGCCACAAGGCCCCGAACACTTGAAGTCGGTTCATCCATAGGTCGACGTTCTCCTTGGTAAACTCCGGCACGGACGAAAATAACACCGCAGATACTTTGCTGTCCGTCGGATGCGAATAAGGATAGGGCATTTCATACATCGCATTCGGCACATCCGCCAAAATATACGGATAGTCCGCTGCGTTCTTTGGCAAGTCGGTCGTGCGGATCAACCGTCCCCATGGATCCATCGTGCCGTTGTCATCTTTGGTGGAGATAAAAACGGTCGAAGTGTCCCCATCCCACTCCACTTTGGCTCCCAGCACTTCGCTTACGAAGCGCAAAGGGACGAAGGTTCGACCGCCGCTCATGACGGCCTTGGTATCAAAAGAAACGTCATCGTCGTTCACTTTGGCTTCATTCGCCCCGATAGTCAACAGAATCTTCTGACCGTCACGTTCGATTGGAACCGTCCTCGTATCCGCCTCCCAACCGACTTTGGCCCCCATCGTTTCGGCAACAAATCTGACCGGAACCAAGGTCCGGCTGTTCTCATCGATGTATGCTTGCGCGTCGGGAAACCAGATTTTTTGCCCGTCCATCACCACGCTGACAAAGGTTGGCGGTCGAACCGCTCCGTTTGCCGTCAGTACGAACAAACTGCCGAAAAGCGTCATCATGAGGAGGGAAATTGAATATTTTTTCAAATGCCTCACTCCCTATGAAGGATTTGGAAAACATTGCTTACGTCTACATGATAGTATCGAATCCTTGGTCTGTCCACCGACTTCTGTCAAAAGACGCCCCTGTTTCCCCAGAACACAGAGGCGTCTGCCCGCATTACACGCCTGAGCCGAGCGTAAAGGTCAACGTCGCGGTATATGTCGTCGCGACCGTACCGATCATGTCGTTTTCCTTGTATTTGCTGGCCCCGTTGCTGACCGAGGCGACCGTGACCGTTTTGGGAACAGCGAGCGAATATGAGACGCCCGTCGTATAAACGCCCATCCCATACCCCGGAGCCGCATACATCAGTTTCAACGGCGCGGCAGACAAAGTCCCGTTAGAGGCAAGCGGGCCATAGGTCGGATCGACAGCCTGCCCGCTTAACGCCACAATCGGCGTGGCCACGATGACTGAAACGGCACTGGCGGGAATTTTGACGGTGTAGGTTCCCGACGCGGTCGGGTCTTGCAAAGGGTCGCTGACGAAATCGGTGGCCGATACCGAAACCGACCATCCCGCGCCGCTGCCGCGGCTGTCCTCGACGGTAATGCCGTTGGAAGCCGTTGATAGCTGATCGGCATGGAGATCGAACGTAACCGGACTGAACGAAATCGCTGTCTGCGCCGACGTGTTGGCACCGGCAACGATCGATACGGTTTCCGCTTGAGCGGCAGTCGGCACGAGGAGCGCGGCGATCAGAGCAAAGGAGCCCAGCTTCTGCTTGAAGTTTAGCTTGAACATGGATCAAGTCTCCTTTTCCAAAAGTAGTTTATATGAACATGCCGCATCGTGTGACGCAGCATGGCGTTTAAGATCGCTCGTTGGCGCGGCGTCGGCTCGAAGCCCTCTTTCTTAGCGCAACGACGAACACGATCAGAACCAGCAGTCCTCCCCCTGCGCAGAAGGAACGCCATCCCCAAAAAGTGGAATGGAGCGGAATTCCGTCCTCATCCACCTGAATAACGTTTCCTGACGGCGTACTCGCCCATCGGGATCGGTCGTCTTCTCCGGCCACATCGAACGTCAATGACCGCTGCTCCAATCGGTCGCCCAGCGTAGTTTTCACCACCGCCGTGTATGAACCGGGCGGCAACGGTCGGCTGAGTTCGGCCCTGTAAGAAGCGACCGTGCCCGCGTATATGGAGTCAAAAGCCGCCTCGAACGCAAAAAGCGGCGCGCCGGAGGCGTCCTGCCGCTTGACACTCACCGACATGCCCGGCTTGGACAAGCTGCCGCCTTCATTGGTCAGCAAAATCGTCAGAAACGCCTTCCCATTCTCCAGCGTGTAGGCGGCCGCATGCGGAATCGCTTCGGGCGGCTTGGCTTCGGTCAGCTTGTAGTCGAGCACGACCTGCAATCCGGTTTTGCGGACCACGCGGGTCATAAAGCGCGCCTCCCCCTGAACCGCCGTCTCCCTTGCTTGCTGATGATCGTCATAGACGCCAATGACCGACACGTACTGGCCCGGTTGTAACTGATCGGGGATTTGCAGTTCCATCGTAAAGCTCCGGGTCTCGCCTGCTTGGAGCGTGATGCTGCGGTCCGGCGTCGTATACCACGCAGCCGAGCCGAAATCGGGATCGCTCGGCAGCGTAAAGTCCTTGCCGCCGCCTATCGCAGGCATCGCATCCGCCACATATAACAACGCCGTAATTTCTTCGCTCGTGGGATTCGCGACCTCAACGGTGTACACCCGTTTTTCTCCGGGAACGGCTTCCTCGACATAAGCGCCCAGTTCGGAATGGATGCGATCGGCATCGCCGCTAATGATCAACTGCTGTCTATCCGCAGGGCTTGAGAATCCGCTGGCAAGCCAAAAAAACGTTGCCGCCAGCAACAGTCGCAGCCACATCTTATAAACTCCTTTCCTACAGTCCGCTTATCATGGTCAGTTGCAAGGTACTGGTATATATCCCGGTCAAGAGACCGACCGTATCGCCGGGTGTATACCTGGATCCGCTCTCCACTTGAATAACCTGTACCGTCAATGGAACCGCCAGACGCAGTTGCAGCCGAGTTTGGTACATGCCTGTTCCGAATCCCGGTTGAGCTTGTATGACGGGAACCGGGGCAGCTCCAAGCGTTTGTTCAGATCGGAGCATCTTCGGCCCGTGAACAGGATCGGCCACCATGCCATTGAGAACAAGGAGCGGCTCCGTTTCGCTCAGGGTCAAGCAGGATGCCGGAAAGTTCACCGTCAGGTGGGTGTATCCGGTCGTCGGATCAAGCCTCGTTAATGAGAATGGCGTCGCCGAGATATTCAATGTCCAGCCTGCGTTATAACCTCGTAAATCCGTTAAATGAACGAGTATGGAAGCCGACGTTTGAAGAGTGGCAGGAAGAGTGACCGGTGAAAAATAGGCAGGCGAATACGTGGCAAGCAGCGGACCGCCGACCAATCCGGGTACATCTCTCGAACCGCCACCGTTGCCGAGCACGCTACTCGCTCCGTTTCCCCAGCTGTACAAGCCCGAATCGGTTCCGGCCATAAAAAAGTCGCCTTTGGTGCCGCCTACAAACAGCACTTCTGCAAGCTGTAAACGTACAGGTGCATGACGATCGGTCCCGCTGCCATCTCCCAGCTTGCCGCTCCAGTTGGACCCCCAACCCCACAATTGTCCGTTGGTGAGCCGGGCAAAGGAAAAGTCATGGCCGGCACTTACGGAAGCCACGTTCTCAAGCGGCAGCAAGGTGGGCTGATATCGCCTATCCGTATCTCCGAGACCCAACTGACCATAGGTATTCACACCCCAGCACCATAGAGTTCCCGCATTGTCAAGCGCAAAGGAAGAATCGATACCTGCCGAGACACTGATGATTTGGGTTAGATCGCTTTGCAGGTACGGGATCGTGACGGGTGGCCCGGCTTCTCCGTTGCCGATGCCACCATAGCTGTTGCTTCCCCAAGCATATACACGCCCATCTGCAGTAACGGCGAGGTTATGCGCTCCGCCTGCTGCCGTCGTTGTTACATGGGACAGCTCTGACACTTGCACGGGAGACGCTTTGTCGGTTGTTGTCCCATCCCCGAGTTGTCCCCTGTTATTGCGACCTGTTGCCCATAACCTGCCGTCATGTAATAACATCAGTACATAATCGTTTCCTGCCTCGATTTTTACTACGCCTGTTAACGACAGCAGACTGGGCTCGTTGATCTGGTTCATGTTGCCAAGCCCCAGTTGTCCCTCAGCTCCTCGTCCCCATGCCCATACGGAGCCATCCTGTTGCAAAGCGTATCCTGATTGTAAGCCGCAGGCGATTTCCGTAATTTGATCAAGACTCTGAATTCGAACCGGATACGCGACATTGCTTCCTCCGGAATCAAAACCAAGCTGTCCTTCGGCATTGCTCCCCCAGGACCATACGGTTCCATCTGATTTAAGCGCCAACGCAAAATGGCTGCCGCCACAAGCTTGGATATACGTTGGCCCTACCGCCAGTGCGGTGGAGGAGGAAACGACAAACAGCAGAAAAACGCATACCATCAATTTGTAACGCACATCCGGGCATCCCCCTTCTATCGATGAACAACTACGTCACGAGCTAGGACAAGGCAGCGGCATGTACCCTTTACGCGCAGCGGCATTCTCGTTGGCAAACGTTTCTTCCGCCGGAAAAGGATAGCCGCAGGAACTGCGATAATAGACTTTTCTGGTGCCCTTCAACGCGCCGACAATGCTCGTCCTTTTGAGTAACCGGCTGCCGCCGAGCGCATAATTGTTGTACGTTTGGCTTCCGATCGGAATGCCCTGCAGGAAAGCCATGACACCGACATCGTCGATAGAGTTGTTCCATTCTTCCTCGCTAATCGTGGGCAGCGTGAACGTGTAAGCCACCCCGATGCGGGCTGTCATCCGGTTGTACCGATTGATCCGGTAGGCCAGTTCGTTCTGGACGGCATTTACAATGGTATTGCGACGGACTTGTTCAAACCGTTCGGCGTCTTGCAGCAGCGGAATCGGTGTTGTCGCCTGAATCTCCGAACGCAAGCCTTCCTGCCACGAAGCGCTGCCCGCCGCATATGCCGTTACCCGATCGTCCAGCGTAAATGCCAGACTGTTGCCCTGCGCATCGCGGTAGGCAAACGGCTTCTTCGGTCCCCAAACGCGCCTGAGTTCCGTTTCGCCGGAGTCACTGCGGACTTCTTCCTCGCCATACACCCAAAAGCCGTCGTAACCGATGACCACCACAGCCGGAATATAGCGGTCCAGTACCCCTTGGGCAATCCGATCGTCCGCAATGCCGAAATTCATGTACAAGGTTCGTTGGAACGTCTCCATCGCTTCTTCCTTGTTCACGGGCACCCGTTTGGCAGACTCGTATTGTACGTCCTGTTGCGGATTCGCATGAATGAGCAACGCCCGAGCCGCATCATCCACCGCCGTATCCAAGGCGGCGTCGTAGCGCAGTTCCGTCACAAGCGTTTTCCGCTGTGCTTCCGTATCCAGCCGGTTGGCAACGAAAAACGGAAGCAGCAGCAGCGCCCCGATCAAGGCCCATTCAATCATTTTCATTGCGAACGACGCCTCCGTAGGGAATAAAGATTTTTTCATTCGGGCTGTTGGCGTTATTGAGAAAATCATGCAAAATCGTTCCGTTGGTCCGGTTCGTATTTTGAACCGTCACATAAAACGTATCGCCTTCGTGCATCCGGTAGCGGCGCGCCGGATCGTCTTTGCCCGCCGCGCTGTTCGGAAACAGAACCGCCAATATTTGCGTCTTGTAAAACGTATTGTAATGAACGGCATAGTCGCCGGTAAACGTATTCGGATCGGCCGGATCGGTGTAAACCGGATCGTATGTCTTTTGCCCATGCTCCATCTGTACGTCGAAGCTGTTTCCCGTCTCCTGAATCGCCCGCATAAAATCGTTGTACATCGTCGGGGACAGGTATCCTTTGTCTGTGACCGCATCGACAAAGGAAGTCGTCGCCCGCAGAACGACCAACTCCGATACGTCATCCTGCTGATCGAACGCCGCCGAAATCGGAAAGATATATAATAGAAGAATTGCGACGAACACCGCGAAGATTTTGATCAGGGCGTTCATCTCGCACCTCCCTGAAGCGCGAATCGAATGCGTATGATCGCTCCCGATCCGTCCCGCTCGGTTTCAGCCCGATAACGACCGGCAAGGACAAGTTCGGTTGCGGTCAGTTGATCCCGTTCCAACGTCGGTGGATAGGTGCGGCCGTCCACGACAACCTCAGCACCGACTTGATCGATTTGAGCCAGGGTCTGCAAAACCTCTGCTCCGGAAACCATGCCGTCACCGGCAATGGGCGATAACGTGGACGCGATGCTGCGATCCAGCTGTCGGCCGGACACAAAAGCTGTATCCAGCGCGGCAGCTCCTCGTTGAAACAAAAATAATCCGATTGTAATCGCCGTTAAAAACAGCAAGCATGCGGCACTCATTTCGATCATCGAACGTACGGATGTGTTCAAATCCTCCTCTCCTTCCCTCCGGAAAACAGCCTGCGGCCAAGCGCAGGCTGCTTGCGCCATCTTACAGCTGGTGGAAGACGATGCCGCGAATGACGTTGCTGCGGTCCATGACCAACTGAGAACGGAATTTGCCGTTCGGATTGACATAATTGATATTGGTCTCGTCCATCACTTGCGTCAGCGTTCCCGACGCTTCACCGTCCACCGAGCCGTATGTCACGCTCTCCAGCGGGACGCCGATATTGATGATTTTCCCGTACCACTGCCCCGCCGGATTTTTCCCCGTCGTAATTTGAATGCCGAACTGGTCCTGATCCGTAAACTTCCGCAGGGCGTTGACGACCTGGCTGCCGGACAGCGTCGTATTGTCGTAAACGGTAAAGGCCGTTTGCGAAAGCTCGGTTTGCAAGTTGCTGAAGTTGCTTTGCGCCGCCTTGGTCGAATCCTGGGCGGAGACGAACAGCACCACCGCCAGCGTAATCAATGCGATCGCCAAAAACGTTCCCGCAGCCATGACAAGCGCCTTCTGTGCATTGGACATACGGTTTCTCTCTCCTTTTGAGTGAATTGTAGGACAACACAAACAGCCCTCGCGAACAAGGGCTGGTAAGCACAACGATTTTATTGAATTCGTTGAATCTGTTCGTAATACACCGACATTTGCGACAAGCTGACGTACACCAACGGCAAAACAAGATAACCGAAAATGAGCGCCATCAACGGCACAAAACCGATCATCCGTCCCCAATTCGCTTTGCTGTCGATCAGTTGCTCGTATTCTTGCTTGCGCTGCTCCTGATTAAAGACGTACTCGGATTCGAGATCGTCAAACGCTTGCCGAATCGGAATCCGCTCCACCGCCAACTGCAGCTTTTCTACCAGCCGAGCGAACGGCAAAAACGGCGCATCCGTTTTGAGTTGCTCCAGCGCCTGTTCCGCGCCTTGCTCGTAATGCAGCAGACACGTCTGTATGGGCTCTTTGAAAACAAGCGCGAACCGCTCCAACCACTCCAGCAGATGCTCGACCGACATGCGTTCCATTTCGGCCAGCATGCCGATCACCGCGTACAATTGATCCACCTCATGCTTGCGCTCCATCTGCCGCATTTGTCGCTGGAACAGCAAAATGCCGAACGGAGCGAAATAACCGCCCCAACCGGCCAGCAACGCCAGCATCACCTCCCACCATTTTAAATAATTGCCGCGCGAAGCATCCATTTTTCCCAAAATGCGCTGCGCGGCGGCGCGCAGCTGCGTCTCATCTCCTGCCAACTGCGGATCTTTTCGCAATTCGCGCAATACCGCAACCGACGGATTGTCCCGTGTGCCGCTGACACGTTGCAGAATGCGCCGGTCTTCCGCCGATTCCACCTGGGCCTGGGCTGCCTCCTCCGGGGACAGCCGTCCGAACAGCGTACTCGTTTGAGCCGGGGCGTACAAGATTCGATGATGGCCAGCCGCATGCAGCGCAACAAAAAAGCCGAGCGCCAGAACAAACGCCAACAGACAAACCGCCACACGCCGGACGGCAAACCATTCCAGGCGCAACGGCGAATTCGTTTCCTTGAGCAACACATGCTGACGGGCTGAAGGTCGTATGCCCGACAGAAATCGTTCCATCCATCGGCGCACCCACGCGAGCTCATAAATTCGTTGCTCCCAGGGCTTGCCGCGCGGCGCTCGTTGCCTCCCGTCCAGCTCCTGCATTTGCCGGAGCAGCACATAGGAAAGAAAGATGATCAGGAGTAAGCCTGCTTTCAGCACCCATCCCAGGGTACTGGCATAAAAATCGTCAAGTGCCGTGAAATAATGCCGCGCCCATGCTTCGATTGGCTTGGTAAACAGCATCGGCACTAGCGCAATCGCTGTCAACCCCTGCAACAAATAGCTGAGCTTCTCCCGGCGAAGCAGCGTCAGATTCAACTCTGTCGTCAGCTTGCCGAGCGCCTTCAAATAAAGCGAGCCGGTTGGCAGTTGCTTGTCGCCGTATTCCTTGACGAGATGGGACATGCCCGCCAATCCCTTCAAAAATCGGTTGGGCGCGGTCTCGTAGTACGCCTCCAGCCGTTCTTCCGGGCGGCTGTCCGTCAGCAGCGCATGGAGTTCTTGCCCGTGCAATGCCATTTCGTAAGGCGCGCTGTCCGTTGCTTCGTACACCGCTTCGTCCACCATGCCGTGCCGATGGTAATGATGCCGGATATCGGCCATAAAATGCCGAAGCTGACGCAACAGCTTGTTCTCCAACCGATGGACGAACACGTCTGCCACCATGCCATGCAGCACCCATACGCCCATCAGCACCATTGCAAGGGTTAGCGGATCGCGGATCCACCACAAAACGGCAATGACGGCAATCGCCAGCACGCTCCATGCTATTAAAGCAATCTTGATTGTTTCCAGCCGTAGCTTCCATTCGTCATAAGGTTGGAGGGCGGTCAGCCGCCTGCGAATCGAATGAAGATAGGTGCAAAGCAGCGGCAAGCGTTCGCTTAGGGTATACATGCGCTGCAGGAGACTGGCCGTCCTCTGCTTGCGCGTCGCTTTACCGGGAAGCCGGAGCGTCTCGTACTCCCGAACCGATCCGACCCCGGTATTGGCGCGGGACAACCAGGTCAACAGCAACAGGGAGGCCAGGAACAAGAGAACCGCCGCGCCAAGCACAATCGACAGCATCGATTTAATGTCCATTCGCTTCCTCCCAATGCGCGGCCAGAAACGCAGCAAATGCGTTGCGTTCCGAAACGGTCAAATGCTCCGCCATCTCCTTGCGATTGCGTTCCGACAGCGGATGAACGGCAACATAATGCCCGTTTCGGTATTCCACGATATTGCGTTCGACATAAGCGGTTCGGTCCGTCGATCGTCGAAAGTATTCCGCTGCCGTTTCCATAAAGGCGGTCATTTTCTCCTCCAGCGTTCCCGCTTGGCGGAAGGTTTGAGGATAATCGGTGGCTTGCTCCAGCGGCACGCATTCCGTAATGCGTTCGATATACCGATGTCCGTCGATATCCCGCTTTAGATGAATATCGAAGTTGATCACGCTGACGACCTGCTGTTCGGCAACCGTTTCATTGGAAAACATGCCCGTTTTGAGCAAGGAGTTCCGTAACGAGAACACCAGGTCCTTGAACGTTTTGGCATGATGCGTGAATAGCGTAAACAGCGATGCCACCTGCGCCATTTGAATCATCCAGGCCGCGACCGGATCGGTCGCCACTTCGCCGAGAATATTGACGGTCCCGTCCGTCTTTTTCTGCACGTCGAGCCCGTCCTGACCGCTGATCGTCTCCGTCTCCCGAAAACTCAAGATGTTGCGGTCCTTGTAGATTTTGCGCAGATGCAATTCGAAGCTCATTTCTTGAACGCGAATCGGAAAGGTAGCGGGAATATACTTGACCATCGCCATCAATAGCGTAGTTTTGCCGCTCCCCTGCGCGCCGGTAATGGCGGTAATGCGTGCGCCTTTGACCAGATAGGCAATGAGCGAAATCGGCAGTTCGGCGTTGTCATCTCCAATGAGCTGCTCGAGCGTCGCGCTCTGCACGTCGAATTTGCGCACAAAAAATGCCCACGATTCCGAAAATCGGGGGCGAAGCACGACAACCCGGGAGCCGTCTGCCATTTCATTGACCTTATAGCCGTTCGCTTCCGACAATTGGCCGGGGAAGTTGTATTTGTATACGTTTTGGCAGACGCGCTTCAGCTCCTGCTCTGAACCGAAGGAAAGAAAGCTCAAATGAATCGATTTGCCTTTGTAAAACATCCAGACGCTGTCGTGAGATTTCGGAACCTCGCGCAGCAGCGAGTCGGAGTCGAATTCCCACTCCCCCTCCCATACGGCGGGCGGCAAGCCGGACACCCCGCCCGATACGCCGTCAATCTTCATATCCCGAATCTCATCCACCACGCTAAATCCTTTGTATTGCTGGTAAATCCGTTGGGCGACAATTTGAAGCTTGTCATCCATATGCAACCGCCGCGCTTCTTTTTTATAGATGTCGTGGATGTCATCAGCGGTAATGCGATACGATTCGGTTTGCCCGTCCTCGATCCCCAGTTTGGGCCGGTCCAACCCGTATTTGCGAATCAATTCGCTTAGCGCGTCGTACCGGTATCGCTTCTTATATACATGAAGCAAAATTTCAAATTGGTCTTGCGCGGACAACTCATAGGGATCGTCGAATGGAATCACGTTATTGATCGCAGTCTCGTCCAGTTGATACTGACGAACAAGCAAGTCGACCAGAAACTGCTTGATATACGCCTTGTCCCGCAAATCCCCGGAGGTGCAGCCGCGCAGCGCCTTTTTCAACTCGGCGCGCTTGGCCTTGCGGCGTCGAAACTCCTCCTCCGACAAGCCCAAATCGTACAAATTGCTGCTTGTCATCTCATGCAGCGCCTGCTTGACGTAATCCGTCATCGCCGCAGTCGTATAAGCCCGCTCCGTCGGAGGCTTTTCAGAGGCGCGGCCGCTTAATCGGACATACAGGAGCGCAGCAACCAGCGCAAGCAGCATGAAGCTGAGCAACGCATGAAGGAGCGCCATTCGCGCTATCCCTCCTTTCCGCCGAAAAAAGGCTTGTCCAAATGGCATGCCGCAACGACGGCCTGCGCCAACTCCCGGACACGTTTCATAAAGAGATGATGCTCGTGGTCACGCGGCACCCGGCGGTTGCGAAACAAAAAGTCGAGCACCTGTCCCGCCTGCAGCGCATCCATCAGCCCGGCCCGATGCGGCACAGCATAAAGCGGCTCTCGCAGGGCAAACGTCCGGGCTGTATTTTTCAACGTTTGGCTGGCTTCTGCATCATACTGCCCCAGGACGAGCAGGCGGTGGACATTCGGCAGACTGTCGAGTTGTTGGTGAAAGAAGCGTTCCAACAGCAACCGATTCTGATTCAGGCTTACGATCACCACGTCCGCCTGCTGCAGCAATTGCCGGGACCAGCCGGAACCCGTGCCGTTGCCGCCGTCGATCAAAACGAGATCGTAGCCGCGTTTGGCCGCTTCCAGCAGCGGCTGGAGTTCCGTTTTCATGGAAGGCATCCATGCTTTGTCCGGTTGATCGGACCCGGGCAGCAGATCGAGGCGATGCTGCAGCAGCGGCAGCGTGTAATTGGCGATCATCCCCGGCTGCAGCTTGCGATGCCGCACCAGCCGGGCCAACGCATCTATGCCGATATCGTCGCCGCGCGCCTCTTCCGGCTTGCGGGGCAGCAGCGCCTGCTCCAGCGCGGCGCGGCGGCTTTGCGCATGGCCGAACAGCAGCACGCGCGCGGAGTATTCCAAGCCGAGCAATCCGGCGATCACGGCCAAATTGGACGTATTGCCCGCTTGTCCGGAGACCGGACTCCAAAACACTACGCTATGTCCCACGCTTCTCCCTCCTCATGCGCCGCCACGCGTTTTTGATCGTGCGGTCCTCGAAACCGGTAATAGCTTTAGCCAAGGCCATCACCGCCTGCACATAGGGGCCGGACAACCGTTTCGCGGCGATTCGAGCATGATGTTGATTTTCGAAGCGAGCGATAACGTCCCGTTCGTTCAGCGGAATACGCAGTTCCAAATCCCCCCAACGCAGCGTCTCGGCGGATTGCAATGCGTCGAAGTAAGCCTCCGGGATCGCGGTCGGTACAAACGGATGCACCAATTTGACAAACGGCACCGGCTGCACAGCAGCCTCCGCCAAACAAAGCCGCTGCAACAGCTCCGCGTTTTTGCTCAATATCCGTCTATCCGGACTGGCGCACCAAACGCGAAGCGTCATGTCCGACAGATCGCACCCTTTGACGAACTCGGTATGATCCGTATCCAGCAGCAACACATCGTAATCCGTCATCTGCCCGCCCTGTTGACGGAAATGGCGTTCCAGTTGTCCACGATTGATAAAGCCCGCCGCGATGTCCAATCCTTCAAATTCCAACACAAAAGATCCCGGCCTCGTATCCGATACGGGCAGATAGCCATGAATCGTTTGGGCGATTGTGGAATCGACCAGCAACACGCGCAATTCCGCTTGCACGAGCAGCTTGCCGAGCGTCAGCAACAGATGGCTTTTCTCCGTCGCTCCCAGAAACAGAGCCTGTTTCATCTCGGACTCCTCCTCACCCGGCATCGGATTGCTCGAACACATCCTGCAATCGATCGTCAGCATTTGAGTTTTGGGTGACGTCTGAAGAATCTGAAACATCGGGGGTATCGGGAGCGAGATTGCCCGTTGTTGTGTCGTCTCCCTGCAAATTTGCCGGCGGCTTTTCGGATCGGGCAGTCGAAGAGTCTGTCGAATCCGGCACACCGGAACTATTCGTGCTTCCGACATTTACAGGCTGCTGCGCGCTTTGGTTGACAAAACCGTTGTTCTGCTCGGTCATGACCCGTTCGTTTTGCAGTTGCTGCTGCACGGTGGTGTTGCCGCTGATCACCTGCTGCTTGTCCGCTTTGCTCATGGCTTTCAGGTTATCGTTCAACGTGGCGCGCAATTGACGAGCCAGTTCCGTTTTCGCTGTCTCCAATAGGTTCGGATCGCGCTCCATCAGATCGAGCACCTTCGTATTGGCCGGATAGTTTGCCACCGCCGCCTGCTGCATGCCGGGTTCGATGTAGGGAAGCGCATAGAGGCGCGCTCCTTGCAAATACGCATCGATGATCGCACTGGAGACCAACAAGATTTCCGATTCGTTCATGTCATACCAAACGATCGTGCCGGACAAATCCCGGACCCGCTTTTTGCTCAGCACAATAAAATCCTCGCCCGTCGGGAATCCGATCCGCACGTCGACATACTGCCCTTTTTTCAAATTAGTTGGCAGTTGGATCACGTTGAATTCCTGCTCTCGTACGTCCGATGCGAGTGGTTGTCCGTCCGCGAGCATGGATGCGGTCAGCGTCATCCTTTGCGGCAAATCGATTTTCACTGTTTTGCCGACCGCCGCGCTTTTCTCGCTCAAGCTGTCGAGCGCCGCTTGCGCTTCCGGCACCTCTGCGATCGCGACATCCGTATCCCTTATCATCGTTCCCGATGAAAGGGCATGCGTCAAAACCAGCACGCGCTTCTTCGCCACGTGTTCCATCGTTTGTACGGCCCTCGTTTGCTCCTCCAGTTGCTCCCGCAGTTCCCGCTTTTGAGCCGTTTGCTGCCGCATATAAAAGCTCAGCGCTGCCACCAGCAGCAGAAAACCGATGCCGATCGCAATCATGACGATCCATTTGCGATGCCGGTACATGGGCGTTTCCCCCCTTCTTTGCTACAGTTTTTCATGAAACCAATAGGCGCGGGTATACAGATCGATCCCTTGTCGGGTCGGGATTCCCACCGTGGCCTCGCCTTTCCCGTTCCATCCCCTGCGATTGGCCGTATCTATGGCGAACCGATCGGATGCGCCCTTGTAAACCTCCTGAACGGTCCCTTCAATCAGGATATATAGCCCGCCACGGCCGTTCGTGGGATAGACCACGTCGGATTCCTCCACTCTCATCCTCATCACGCTCCTCTTATTTGAATAGCCACCGCTTCAATAGCCGATTTTTCCCGGAGCCTGCAGACGGATCCGGCTCCTTTCCCAACCACGGATCGACCAACCTGCCCATCTGCAGCCGGTACGGACTCGTCGGCGAAACGGGAATCCACTCTCCACGGCGAACAGCGCTGGTCACGGTTGCATCCTCCGGCAACTCCAACGCGGTCGGCCACGGGAGTCGTTCTTTCCATAAGACATGAGGAGCCGGGGCCGTGAGCCGATTCCATACGAGCCAACTCTCCGGAGACGGACGCAGACCGGCCAGCAGCGGCCCTACGCGCTCCAGGTTAAGCAGACTTGCCGGCTCGTCCGTCGTCATCAGAAATAATTGATCGCTTGCCTGCAACACCTGTCGAGTCAGGCTGTCAAAAGCCGCCGGCAGATCGATCAGCACCAGATCCGTCTCCTCTTTCAAGAAGCCAAGGAGAGTTAGAAGCTGCGCAGGCTCCAACCGAAAACGACCCGGCTGCAGGGGCGCGGCGACAACCAAAAAGCCCGGCTCTGTCGGCAATAGACACGCCCGGCTTGCTTTCGGATCTTCAATCCGTTGCAACAGATCGACGATGGTTTTAGGCGGCTTCATATTCAACATGGCAGCAACTGTGCCAAACAGCAGATCCATGTCCACGACGCAAACACGTTGTCCTTCCTTCGCCAGCCGCGCGGCCATATGCAACAAAAACGTCGTTTTCCCGACACCGCCCTTGGCTGCATAAACAGCGGCGACAGCAGGCATGTTCGCGCTGGGCCGGGAAGCGACGACTGGCGGATGCGGTCCGATCGTTTCATCCCGAACGAGCGGATTATGGGTCGAATTGCTGGCCTGAACGAGCACCATGACTTCAGGCTCGGCTTGCTGTTTTTCGTCCCGGTCAGCCCAAGCTTTTTTCGCCATAGCCTCGGAGTCATCCCCATTTCCCTGAACCGAAACCGGTTCGGAATCAGGCAACGGCCCCGGGGTAATGAGCCTTTCGGAGTCCTGCGCAGACGGATCAGCGTCAAGCTCCCGCGTTGCTTGCCGCTGTGAAAGCGTCTTGTCTCCGGCGTGCTGCGACAACGCTTTGCGCAGGGATGTCCGACTTTCCGACGTTATGGGATGGGCTTCATCCGAATTGCTTTTTCGTTCCGGCAGAACCAATGACGTTTCATCATAAGGAAAAGCCGGGGCCTTTTCCCCCTGATTTTGGGTATTCGTTTGGTTGGCTAAAATACGTTCGAATAGCTGGTCCGTTGAAGTGTCGGATCGGATAATCCCGGCGACATGCAATAACTTCCAATCTTCCGGCAGGTCCTGCTCGTTATCGGCGAGAAGCACGATGGGGATTTCCAGACTGTCCACCATGCGAACAAAATCCTTCCACCTGCCCACGGACCGATCAATGACAATAATCGCGGTTCCCTGCGCAATTCGCTCGGGATCGTGGACGATTTGAACCGTGTATCCCGATTCCCGCAAACGGGCAATCCAGGCTTTGCGTTCCCGCTGGTGGGGGCGAAACAAGGCAATCAACAAAGGGCTCGCCTCCTTTGATTAATCCGAAGGGGAAAATCCTTGAAAAATGCCTTCCCAATACGGGTTGCGGTTGTCTTCGATCCACTGCGCCGTTTCGGGATAACCCATCGAGCGGGCACAACGGAGAACATCGCTGACAATCAGCATATTGGTTCGGCCGGAGCTTCGAACGGCTTCCAAACCTTCATAAACCCTTTTGGGCACTTTCATCGCACTCTACCGCCTTTCTGAATTCATTTGCGTCAAATTTCGTTTGTTCCTCACCGCTTCGAATGTCGATCCACTTTCTTTCCCAGATAGAATACGTCCAGTTGCAGTTGGCCTGCCAAATAAAACGCGAAATCCTCCGCATCCGCATACGTCTGCCGAACATCCATTTCCTGCGCTCTGCCGTTCTCCACAAACTGAACGGAATACACGCTGCCTTTCGGTTCAATTCGGACCTGCTTCATACCCGCCCTCCCTCCCGATTTGAATCCTAATCAGACGCTCCGAAGGATATTTTCCGCGCTATCCCGGTCAATGACACAAGCGTAGCGGGCATAGTCGTACCCCTCCGGGGAAATGGCATGCACCCGGCGGCCGTTGGTAAAAATCAACACAGGTTCACGGCTATGCTGACGAATCCGTTCATCCGACTCCAGCGATACGATTTGCTGCAATTGACGCTCTGTCACTTTGAAAACAGCAACGGAAGCATAGGTCTCATGCGGCAGATGAGTCGATCGTTCATGCTGCAGAAAAAAAGGATGCTTTCGGTACCTGCGATACACATGTACAGCCATCCTCATCATGGCTCTTCCCCTCCATTCGACCGGTAGTTCGAGATGAGCAGTTCACAGACGGCTTTCCGTCCTTCCCGCTGCTTGGCGATCGAGTAGTGCGTTTCCACCGTCTCAATCGTGAAGGGCGCATACCACTCGCGCACCTCCGGGTGATCATTGATGCTGAGCAAAAATTTGCCGCGAAGATTCCCCAGCATCTCCCGCAGCTTCCGGTGCTGCGCTTCGTCGAATTTGTACAGATAGCCGGACAATCCCCAGTACGGCGGATCGCAATAAAAAAAGGTGTCCGGCGAATCGTACCGCGCGAGCACCTCTTCAAAGCTCCGATTTTCAATATACACCCCGATCAAACGCTCGTGCGCCAGCTTGAACTTGTCTTTGACCTTGCTCATGTCGAACGCCGGTTTGCTGCGCGTGTAACCCCAATCGTCGGCGTCATTGTATTTGCCGCCAAAATGGGAATAGACACGGTAATAAAAATCGTAGGCACGGGTGATCGGATCCCGCTCTTGGTCCCGACGCTTCATGATCCGCTCAAACTCGTCCCGCGCATATAGCGCCCATTCGAAGCGCTTGGCCAGCGCTTCCCAGTCCTCTTGAATGACCCGGAAGAAATTGACCAATTCGGCGTTAATGTCCGAATAGACCTCGACCTTGGAGCGTTCCTTTCCGAACAGCACCCAGCCACCTCCGCCGAATACCTCGGCATAGACAACATGCGGCGGAAAGCGGCGGATGATTTCCTCACGCAGCCGATACTTGCCGCCTTGCCAACGAATCGGACTTTTCAGCATGGCTTCGCACTCCCTCCGATTTCATTCCATATAAAAAGAGCCGGAAGCTCCTGCCAGCGTCCAGCCCACTTTCCGGTTTCCCATGCTTGAAACAAACGCTGTTTCGATTGCAGACGAACTCACAGGCGGTTCGTTCGGCGGAAAAACCAGCGTCAGCGGGTCAACCGTTTGTCCGTGAACCCGCATTTCAAAGTGCAGATGCGGGCCGGTTGATTTACCCGTACTGCCAACCCAGCCGATCATTTCACCCTGATGCACCTGCTGCCCTTGTCGCACCGCGATATCCGCGAGATGTCCATACAGGCTGATAAAATCGTTCGCATGTTGCAGCAGGATGTGATTGCCGTAGCCGGTGCTGCTGCGAACGACCTGCACGACCGTGCCGTTTTGCGTCGCCATTACCGGCGTGCCGCGCGGCGCGGGGATATCGATACCGGCGTGGAATTCGCTTGGCGCTCCCGTAACCGGGTCGACGCGGTAACCGTACGGACTGGAAATTGCGGTATAACCCAAAAGCGGCCACAGCCATTTCCCCGGAATCGGCAGCACTGCAGCATATTCGGCTTCCTTGCGGTGTACCATCGCCACCTGCTCCGCATTCAAAAACCAGCCGTTCAGCGCGGATTCTTCATCCTCGGCCGAGGCGCGCAAATAGTTGGCCAACGAAAAAATAGCATCGTACGGATTATCCGGATCGATTTCCCCGTCCTCGTCCCCATCCTGCCGATACGTCTCCCAAAGCGAACGCGGGAAACCCAGCGAACCGATCGTATCGATGCGCTTGGCCTTCTCCGCGCCGAAATTTGTCGTCACCCGATGCATCGCCGCCAGCCGCGCCCAGGATGCTTGCCCGTTTTCCGCTTGTATATAAATCGGCAATAACAGCATGGGGATATCAAAAGAGGCATTGTTCGGCACTTCGACTCCCTCCAGTTGCGAGGTGTCTGAAGCGCTGACCAATGCCCCGAGCAGAGCGAATATCAGCACCATCACTAAAATGGCAATGCCGATGCCGGTTGCACCCAAGCTGCCGACGACCCACCAAAACACCCGCCTTTTCACCAGACCACTAATGTCCATTGCACACTTCCTAATACCGGCGTATCCCGATCAAGCCCATTCATGGTGCCCCTCCATCATTCGTTTTTGTACTTGCGAATCATATCCGGATCACTCCGCACGCTCCATATAAACGTATGGTTCAATGCTATTTCCCTTGTATACCCGGCTTTTATCAAACCATTAAAGACGGTTTGGAGCACCGCCTCCCGCTTCATCAAGCGCTCCATTTTTTGCGAATCGAACACGATCTCCTGATTCCGTTCATCCATGCACCATCAGCTCCAACTCATTCTTTGTTGTACTCGCGAATCATCACTGAATCATCCAGCACATATCCGTTAAACGTAACTTCCAACGCTTTTTTCCGCGAATGTCCTTTATGGACCAAGTCGTTGACAACAAATTGGAGCAGCGCATCCCGCTTTATCAACCGTTCCATTTTTACGGGATCAAAGTCTGCAACCAACTCCGGCTCTCCCATTCCGACAGCCTCCCTTCGAGCAATATTAAAACAGAATCCGATCCGGCACGTAAATTCCCGTCGTACTCCAGGACCGGGCGGTCGGCGGCTTGACCCACAAATGGCCCGAGGAGACCACGAGCAAATCCAGTTCCTTTCCCTGGACGTTCCCCTTCAATAGATGACCATGCGAATGCTTTTCCCGATACGCAACGGCATCCAGCTTCATCTCCCGCTTCAACCATTCCACCAATCGTTCCATGGCGCTCTCCTCCCGTCATTTCAGTTTGTTGATTACCTTTTTGGCAGTTGCCTTCGCTTTCTGAGCCCGTTCCTTCGTATCCTTCCAGGATTGCTTCGCTTCATTGACGTGGTACGTAATCTCCCGTTTCGACGTATCGTACATTTCATGCGGCGTCGGTGCCTGGAAGATGCCCAGCACTTGCTTCAGGATTTTTTTGCGGAACAAAAAAGCGCAGACAAACAGCAGCGCTACAAAGATTTGCTGAAGCATCAGGATGCCGGAGCCGCGCGCCACAACGTCAGCGACAAGCAGCGTAAAGCCCATATAAAATCCATAGATCACCTTCGTCCCGAGCGTTCCGATCAGCCAGCCGATCCAGCGGCGGACAAACACGAAGCCGCGCTCGGGATACAATCCGAGCAGCAGCACGATCGGCGCAAGAATCAGAATCGCGAGCGCCATCTCCTGTGCCAGAATCAGGATGAACGCAATGGATCCGACAAACAGCAGCAAGGTCAAGGTGGCGATCAGCGACAGAACGGCAACCAGACAACGAATGCCTGCCGATCCGCCGCCAAACAGGGCGACCAGATCGGCATGATCGCCATGGTCGATCTTGGCGTCACCAAGCACCTTGCGTAATAGATCCCGGCCGGTCCACCCCGGCGCAAAACGACGGATCCAATCCGACCAAGCGTCTCCGACCTGAACATCAAGCGTAAGGTCCTCTTCCTCTGCCCTGTCCCGGATCGCCTCCACTTCCTCCTCCGTCATGCGTACCGTCCCGGCGTCCTGCCGGTTGAATTCGCCGATCGTCCATGGCCGGTCGACAAACAGCTTCCACAGTCGGTTGCTTGTCGCCAGCAATTGCTGATCGGCCGCATCCGTCAAGCCTCCTCCGAGCGAATCGCCGGTCACCCGCTGATAGGGCGCAGCCAGCGAACCCATCGTAATTTGCGTCAGCTTGTCCATCGTTTGCGAAACGGCCCGGATGCTGGCCCCCGAATGCGTATAAAACCAGTAACTTCCGGCCAATACGAGCAGCGAACCGATGACGCCGGACATCAGCCGCGTCGTTTGGTTGTTCCAATACCCGACTTTTACCATCCATGCCGCCAAAATAACCAGCGCCCACGGCAGAAACTTGCTGAAGAGGCTCATTCGCAGTCCGTCCATAATTGGCAAAATGAGCGACAGCTGCGTGTTCACTAAATCGGTATGAAACCCGAGCTGCATCAAAAAGATGCACAGCCGGACAATGAAGGCACTCAGCATGAACAGAATATTCGCCACCCAGTTGAGCAGCAACGGAAACGGGTTGTTCAGCTTGGGCTTCCAACCGCTCCACTCCACCAAGTCGTATCCGATATCCCATGCATAGTTGTCCGTCGCATACTGGCGATAATCCAGCGTTCGATCGCCCGGTTCGATGCCCATTTCGGATTCGCCCGGCAGCATTTGATCCAGCATATCTTGGGGAGCTTCAGCAGCCCAAGCAGCCGGAGACGCAAAAATGAGACTCAATACTAACAGCAATCCTATGATGCCGAACAATATTCGGATGCTATTTCGCATTCTCCCCCTCCCTCAATTTGCAATGGTTTGCGGCGTCGTATTGAAGATCGTCAGCAAATCGTCCGGTGTCGGCTCGATATGCACCCGACCGATCCGGCCGGTGATGTCTTTCATATAGCAGTCCCCGGCTTTAAGCTCCCGGAACGCTTGAATCATATCTTCGTCGTCCGTATCCAAGCCGAGCAGGGTCAAATTGTCCGCAATGGCCCTGGGGTCTTCCGTCCGAAAACAAAAAATGGAGCCGAGATTGTTTCTCGTCTCCTCGTCGGCCACGTCGCCCGGATTTTGTGTCGCCAACAGCGGCACCACCTGAAACGATCGGCCCATGCGAATGATTTCATCGATCAGCAATGCCCCTTCCGGAAAGGCACGCAGCATCCACGATTCGTCGATTCCGAATAGCTTGAGCAAATCGGTAGGGCTATGAAACATGTATTCCCGTCCCAATGCCGCCACAAGATACATGATGCCAAGTCCGAAACGCTCGTTCGGCGTCAACGCCTGCTGCACACGCTCCCCCCGTTTTTGAGGCAACGGCAGCCCGGCCAACGTGATGACGATAAAGCGAGCGCCGCTCAGGTTTGCGTTCTCCTCGCCGTCCCGGGCAAAAATAAACTTGCCGAAAGGACTGCGGGAATAGGAAAGGAGCCGGTTGACACAGCGTCCCGCTTCCACCCGAATGGCTTCCATCGGCGAGTCGCGGGCGATGCTCTCCAACTCCTGCATAAACACATAAAGATCCCGCCGGGGTTGCTCGAAGGTACGCTCGACCGCTTCCATGATCGCGTCCGCTCGCTCGTCGTTGCGTGTCCCTTCCAGCAACAGACTGAGAAAATCCAATACAATGCCGTGCGCCCGTTCTCCGCTGGAGGACATCCGAAACGGATTGAATTGCGTTTTCGACTCGGCAGCAAAATCCAGCCGCAGCATGTTCTCCCGCACTTCCGGGATTAAGGCGAAACACGCGTCCTCGTTTTTCGGATCGATACTGAACACGATACCGCCTTGATTGTATGCATGATAAAACAACGTCTTCTTCAGCACCGATTTCCCCGAACCGAGCGTACCGACAATGACGATCGCGCCGGAACGATTCAACTCTTTGGACATCGGCCGCTTCAGATCGAGCAATACAGGAATCCGATGCAGCGTCCGTCCGATATAATCGCCATCCGGATCGCCGATTTCCCGCGATCCGTGCAGCATGCCCGCCGCCAGAAACTTCGGGTCCATCGGAATCTGGTTTTGCTTATCCATCGCCGAACCCGGCAGGAAGAGCTGAAACGCTTTGGTTTGATCGCCGGGCGAGCGGACGATGCGGATTTGCTTCGTGGCATACAGCTGCAAAAGCTGCGCCGCGCGTTCTTCCAACTCTGTTCTGCTTGCAGCAGCGACATTTAGCCAAGTCGACGACCATACGAGCGGCATGCCCTTCTGCAGCTTGTTTTCCAGCACACGTCCCCGTGTTCCGGCCCATTCCAGCGTAATTGGCGTTTCTTCGGACGCCTCGTCATATTCCCGCCGCTGGTCCTTCAGCACCTTGCGGTTGCGCTGCAGTCCGCCCGCCGCTTCATGAGGCGTCTGCACCTGAAAATGCAAGCTGACCTCGGCCGGGAACGGCAAGTCCTCCAGCGCATACAACCATTCGTCGCCGATGACGTCGATCTCCTCGGGCACGTCCACCACAGAAAAGAACGATTGATAACTGCGAATCCCCTCATCCAAATCGTCGTGGTGAACGACGAGCGTCTTCATTTTCTCTTCACCGACCAGATCAGAGGCCAGCAGCAACGGCAGCGATTTTTTCGGGCGCAACAGCACCTTCTCGCCCCGTATCCGTACCTCCCGCATCGTTTCCGGCGTCAGCAGCAAAACCGGCTCCTGGGACAGTCCCCGGAAAAACCCGCGTCTCAGCAACCATTCGATGTCTTGCGGACCGCACCGTTCGCCGTTCAGATGGGAATAGACTTGGTTAAACTGCAGGCTTTCCGCCGTTTGCGCCATCCGCAGCCGTTCCATCTCCAACTCCCCGCGTTGCCGGTACCAAAATTGCTCCGTCACGCTTCGGCCCAGCGCTCCGGCCAGCGCCTTCAACGTTTCGGCCGTTTTGCGCAGACCCGACAGATCGACCTCCGGCAGTTGCCTCTGAACGGCGGATAGCTGGACGATCAAGTAGAGCGACCGCTGCCACGGACGCCGCTCGGCAAACCGCTGCATGACTGCCTGCACGTATCGATCGTGCTCCTTGCCCGTGCCCGTCCGCCTCCGTTGCCAAAGTGCGGCATCCATCATCCGGGTGACGGAAAGGAGTTGACCGCTGCCATGAAAGCTGTGCAGGAATTGCTGCATGTGGCTCACGGTGCCGCGTTTTTTCTCGGATGATTGATAGGCGTACGGTTTGAGCGGAATGCGGTACACCGCCCACGGTTTGAGCAGCGCGTCGAACAGCATATTTTGCTCCCAGTACAGCACCGGCAATTGCAAGCGGCCCCACCTCCTTTGAGCCTATGAGGCATTTTTTCGAATCCAGATGCGCTGCCGATCCGCATAGTCGTACATCTGCTCCAGAACTTCATCCAACTCCTCAGCATCCTGCGCGCTCCGAAATCGATCCACATGCATAAAGGACCGAAAGCATGCTTCGCGGTTCAGCCGCTCGGCAAGAATTCGGCCCTTTTCGTTTACGGTTGTCCGTGAATCTTCAAGCAGATCGTCGATGCCAATCGATACTTGGTGCCGCCAATGTCCCAAGCCGTTTCACCTCGTTCCCTTTGGCCGTTGGGATTCGATCCGGGCAATCTCGGCCGCAATGAATGCGAAATCCCCGGCTTTCTCCCGACTTCATCCCTCTTGCTTGCTAACCTTCCATATCTCCTGCGTATTTTCTCTTTGTTCCCGCTCGATTCGAACCGGCTCCGTGATCGCACCGAGCAACGTTCGGCGCGATCGGCCTTCCAGAAGCATTGGCGGTTGGAGCGTTTTTCGCGCTGCCCGCTTCAGTGGCGTAAGCGTTAATCGCCCCGTTCGACCCTGCCAAAAAAAACGCAGATGCCGCGGCAACTGAAGGCTTGTCAGGCGCTGGACCGTCCCGCTTATCTCCCGCTTGCCGCCGCGCCATTCTTCTTCTCCGTCTTTCAGGGCGATCCGTTCGTACGGACGACAATAGCCCGCAAAACAAATAGCGCTGCGGCCGCGGGGCTGACGAATCCGCTGCCAGCGCACGATCCACTTGGGCCGGACGATAAACTGCAGAACGTCCTGCAAATAGCGCGGCACCGTTTTCCCCGCCGGATCCAGCTTGACCGTGTAATACGCAGCGGCAATGGGACCCGCGATCATGGTGATTACTCTGTCGAACGGCAGCACCCAAGCCAGGACAGGAAAGACGTAACAAAACACGAAAAAAACGACGATATAGACCAGCCACAGCACCACCGCGTCCTGACGGATCGGCATCCAAAGCCGGATATCCCCGATATGATAAATAAGCGGTCTCACCCGATATAACGCGCGGTATGATTCCACCTTCTCCGCTTCATCCATGCCTCTTTAGCCCCCGACCGTGTCGGTCAGCCCGTCCACGGAGATGCCCAGCGTTTTGAGCACATACAACGCCAAGTATTTGGCGATGCCGGGCGCGAATACAAAAATGCCGAGTACGACCGAAAGCATGATATGCGACCAGAGGCGGTTCGTCTCGCCGTTGGCGTACATTTTCACGCCCCGATAAATCGCAATCGTCAGAAAAATGGCCTGCAATAATCGTTTTAGCACCAATAGCCCGGTATTAACGAAATCCCCATCCATGGCTTCCCCTCCCCCGTTACAACCTCACGATCAGGCCGACAATTGGCTGATAAAAAATTTGCCGTTTTCTTCGGTTACGAGCAGCTTCCAGGCTTGAGCAAATCGATAACCGGTCGCCGCCTCTTCCGCCGTAAAGGTCGCCGTAACCATATACGGCCCTTGACCGACCGCTTCGAGCTTGTCCAACGTCACCAATCGCAGGCGTCCCGCCAGCGGCGTGATCTCGGCTTCGGCCGTCACATAATTGGCCAGGCTTTTCTCATCCGTGCCCTCACACATGGCTTTCAAAAAGCTTTCAATTGCAGGCTGCATGCGTTGCCGATGATCGGCAGAAACAGCCGCTTCGCCGGTGGCAGAAACCGGCACAGTCGACGTCTCCGGCACGGGTCGCAGCAACGGCAGGCCGGTAACGACCGCCCCTTTCTTCATTTGCACCCATACCGGCACATCGGCTTCCCATTGGACACGCTCCGGATTCAACACAATCGCCCGAATACGAACGGTATATTGAGACGCCCCGCCAGGGCTAAGCGACATGAACTCCGAAGCCATGACTTTCTGCCGCATTGTTTTCAGCTCATTTTGCAAGGCGGCAATGCGGGCCAACGCCTCCGGGGTCACATACGGCCTCAGTCGGGCCATTCGCGCTTCAGGCAACTCGTCTCCTTGCCAATCCATCCATTCGCGGACAAAATACAAGGCTGTCTCCGTTGCCATTTGTTGCTCGGCGATTTGCTCCAGCAGGTTTTTTGAAGGCATATCCGGTTCGGATTGCCGGAGCGTGGCAACCGCGCCCAAGCTGGACAGCAGCAGCAGCCCCCATAACAGGATTTTGGACAACACGCGCATTCCGCTTCACCGCCCCTTCATCGGCGAAGGCTCCCGCTGCTGCTTGCCTATCAGCAAGAATCCTTCCTGCGAGGACAACGGCAGGGCAAACAGCGGCAACTCTCGTAACGGCAGCTTTCGGCCACCGGCCCCCTGCCAAGCCGCTTGCTCCATTCCGGCCCGCTCCCATTCATTCTCCGCGATCGTCCAAACACAAGGCAGGCGGTCGCCGCCGAACATGTCGCGGCACAACACTTCCCAAATTTCGATCAGCGCCTTCGGTCGGCTGGACACCTTCGTGACAAACAGCACATGCACCGCCTCCACCTGCGGCCACAATTGGGGCAGCAGTTCGGCGTAATGGACCATCTTCTCCTTGAGCCGCCACAGGTTTTCGGTGCCCGTATCGTATTCCAGATGGAACACCAGGCGCCCGCGGCCAGGAAACACATAGCTGCCGAACCCGTCCGGCTTGACCGGTCGCGCTTTGCGTCCGGACGGCTTTACCTGCACATAGCGATCCGTTGCTTCCCGCGTGCCGAGCCATTCGGACAAGCCTTCACCGGGTTGCGCGAGACTGTGACGGATCAGGTCCGTAAAAAAGGCATTGATCCCGAATCCATGCTCCAACTGTACCGGATCGGCCGTCCACTCTCCGACCCGATACTGATCCTCCTCCCCGCAGATTCGCGCTGCGGCTTTCGCGCCCTTGGCGGTCAGAACATAGCCGACATGGTGCTCCCTCCGAAAGGGAAGGGGCAGACTGGTCAGGTCCCCTTCCCTTTTCAGATGCCTGGCTGCTCCATAAACCGTTTTGATATGGTAGTGAAGGATCAGCGCCACCTGTTCCGGGGTCAGCATGATATATCGGTACAACACGGTCAGCAATTCTTTTTTGGCCGTATAGTACAAAGGTTCGCCTCCTTTCTTGCGTGTGTGCATGAGATTAGTCTGGCTCAGGCCGAGTCGCGAATGCCGCACCGCTGTGCGGCGGTTTCGCCCTCGGCCGCCTTTCGTCTGTCTCTCCGAATCGCTCTCGAAATGGCGCTAAGCAATCGCTCTCGGAACAGCTCTCCGGTTTGCTTGCAGCGCGATCAGCTGAAAAACGGCAAACTCGAGCCGGGTTGTTTCTCCTGACCGACGCCTTGCCGGATTTCCCGATCGATGTCCTCGGCCGGACGTCCGTCTCTGGCATCGGAAAACGCCCACGCTTCCCGAACCCACTCGGTGTGTTCCGTAGGCACGATTTCGTTTTTGACCGTAAACAGCTCCAGCCTCCCCTCCTGCCCTTTGGTGCGAACGATGGCATGCAGCTCAGCCAAATTCATCAGATCGGTGCTTGTCACTTGCGGCTTGAGCCAGCGCGACAGCTTGTCCGCGTCCGGCCCGCCCAATTGCAGCAGCATAAGCGTACCGACATTGCCGAGGATGGCCTCCAGGATGCGGTCGGACAGCTGCGACAAATACTGGGTCGCCAAAAACAGCGACAGACCGAATTTGCGGTCCTCGGCCAATATTTTGGTTAAAATATCCGTCGCAAACAAATGGATCTCGTCGGCAAACACGAAGTGCGGCCGCGACTGATGCTGCGGCCGTTTGCGGCAGGTAAAATGATAATCAATGAAAAACAGACTGGCCAAAATTTTCAGCAAATCCGGTACGCAGCCCGAGCCGTCGATCAGCACGATTCTCCCCTCATCCATCACCTGCCGCGTATCGATGCTGCTCCGCAGTTGGCCCAGCATCCGCCGCGAGGTGGGATAGGTCGTCAAAGCGCCAAGCTTGTTCAGAATCGGGCCGAGATGCTCCCCGACATTTTTGATTTCCGCGAATTCGTCGGACCAAAAATGGCGCAAATGCGTGTCCAGATGCGGCTGAATCCGCTTGCGGTAGGCGGCGTTGAAGAAGATGTCGACAATGCCGAGCACGGTTTGCGGCGGCACGGACAGCAGACTGAGCACGGCATTTCGCAAATAATGCTCCGCTCTGGGCCGCGCTCCCGGAAACAGTTGCTGCAGCGTGGTGACAAATTCGCCGGTCAAGCTTTCCCGGACGTCGGCATGCGCCGCCTGGAACAGGTTGAAGCCGCGCGGCCGATCGGTATGCCCGAGCGGGATAATATGCAGCTTCGGGTACAGCGATTTCGGCACGTAGCTGAGCAGCGTTTCGATCGCGCCGCCATGCGGGTCGAGAAACGTGAAGCCTGGCGCTTTGTCCGGTGCCTGCTCCAAATCCGTCACCATGCGGGTCATGATAGACAAAAGCGTGGACGTTTTGCCCGAACCGGTCGTCCCGGCCAGAAACGCATGCTTGAGCATCTGATTCAAGGGCATGCGAATGTCCCGCTCTTTGCCCGGCACGTTGCTTCTGCCGATATATAGGCCGTGATTCAATCCCTCCGGAGGAGGCACGATCTTCGCATGCATACGTGTCATATGCGCGGCGACCGAATCGCCGAAGGCGGGAATCCGCAACCAGTAGCCGAGCTCTTCCGACGTGAACAGCAGTTTTTTAGAGGGTTGACCCGGACCCAACGTCGCCCGCTTGCCCGAGACGGGACGCAGCACAATGCCGTTGCCGGAACGCATCGTCTGTAGCATATCGTTCATCGTGTGCAGTCTGGCCTTGCAGGAAGAGGAACGGATCAGCACACGAAACCCCGTCCACAAGCCGATTTCCTCTTCGTTCTGCTTGCTTTGCAAGGCGCGCATTACCTGCTGCTGATGGGCGGTCAGATCGCGCGGCCGTCGTTTGTCCTTCTGATTCGTCTGCATTTCCCGCCAGATACTGCGCAGCGAGAGCGGCTCGTTGGCCGGAGAACGCAACCAGTTTTCGGCTTTCCGAACCTTCCGTTGCAGCAGCCGCTTGCCCGCCGGACCGAACGCCAGCTCCAGCCACACTTCTTCTCCTGCTTGCAGTTCGCCCGCTCCCATCGTGGCAATCATCTCATTCAGCGGCTCCTTGCCCGCCGGATGGAAGCCCGCTACCGCCAAAACGCCTTTGTAGGCCGGAACTCCCTCGGCGACAACCACGTTTTTGCGCGATCCCGCTTCGAATACTGGTGCTTTTACTGGCAACAAATAAACGCCTTGCACCTGCGTGTGAAACCCGGTGCGAAATCCCATCCAGCGAATGTCGGGGACCGAAAAATAGATTCGTACGTGACCAGCGGGTCCAACACACCGGATCAGGAAACGAAAATATAACTGTCCGTACCGAAGACGCTTGGTCTTGGGATGGCCGAGTGCGCTGATATGCTTGGCGAATCGCGCTGCACCGTTCAAATCCACCGGAGCAGCATCCAGAGCCGGCATCACTTCAAACCATAATGTTGCGCGATGCTTCCCGCGCCCGGGTTCATGCCAGTTCGGAAACCAAGATGCGGGCATCTTGCGTCACCTCCGATTAATCCTGTTGGGGTCGTCGCATGCTCACCTCCCGACTGTTCGATTCAAGTCGCCTGAACCAAAAGAGACAGGCACGGTCCCACATGCTCGGACGGCCTGTCCCTTTTTCTTCGACAGTATCAGATTAACAGGAAGATGTGCCACTGTCGTCTCCCTTTTACTGACATTATTATGCCAGCCATCGTCCGACAAAGCATCTGTTTTTGCCGCACAACTGCCTGCTTTATGCCAACTTACCGTTCATCTCCGGAAAAGAACCGGTCATCCAACCATAATACCGAATCTTTGCCGCCCACCATCCGGTAAACACGCTCCAGCGCCCGACGGCGCAAACGATAAAAGCTACGCGGCGGCATGTCCAAGCGTTCCAGAAGAAACGGCGTAGCCAGCTTGTGCTCGTACTTGTCTTCGACAAATTGTCGTTCTTCCGGCGGCAAGACTCCGATCGCTTTTTGCAGGATTTCGATTTTCAATTGCAAAAAAGGAATCTCGATTTCCTTCGCTTGCAGCCGTCGGATGACTTCATTCAGAATCGCTTCGTTTTTTTGCCCTTTGCCGTAAATGGCTACCTGTTCGAACCTCTGTGCAAGTCCGGGGATATGGGAGAGCTCGACCTTCAACGTTTCCAACCGTGTCCGCCATTCCGGCAAGTCCGTCAACCATCGTTCGACATCTCCATACGGAATAGTCAACGCCCCCACCCCCGTTGACGAATCCGGTGCCCCACTCGGCCATGCCAATCATGCCGCATCAAATCCGCATAGAACGCCAATGAGTACTTTCGGGTATTGACGGTACTATGGCTATTGGAAAGCTTAGCGTGATTGTCAGCCCCTTGGATGAATACCTGTGCAGTTGTCCGTTGTTCTCGTTCAACTCGCATGTCGTTGCTCCCTTCATGAACATGAATGAGCGCGCGCTTGACTTTATTGTAAGACGAGCTTCCGCCGTGCAACACGTTGAACTTTTTGTCCGCCTTTTTGCTAAAAGGTGCTATAACGGCGTCAACCCTCCGGGGGTATGCAGGAAGTTATATCGTCTCCGGTGTTCATACCCTTCAAAGTTTCGGGATTCTGTCGAATGCAAGGAACCGGGACTTTCCATGTCGAAATAGATAGGGAACGGCCAAAGAGGAAAACGAGGGGAGGAGAGGAGAAATTGGATGCTTGTTACGTCAGATGGGCCGGGCCAGCCGATGCCGCCTCTCTTGCTGTCCTCAATACAGCATTCAACGGCCCCGGCGTTTCGGAGCAAGAGATAGCGGAACGGTTAACGGTTTCGCATACCGAGCGAGTCGCATTGGGATTTTGGAACGACTTACCGTCCGGGTTCGCTTGCGCACAATGCCTCCACTCCATTTGTTATACCGAACCGCAAGGCGAATTGACCGAACTGTTTGTCATCGAGCAGGCCAGAGGACAGGGCTTGGCGATGAAACTCATTTCCTTTCTGGAACAAGCGCTGCGGGAAGAAGGAGTTAAAAGTCTGAGGGTCACTACGGGAAACGCAAACCTGCCGGCGAGGAAGCTGTACGAAAAAGTCGGCTACAAGACAAAAGACTACCTGACTTTGTCAAAACGTTTATGAAGGGGTTGACTTGTAAATTACGGGGAGTTTTCGAATGATCCCTAATCCGAAATTGAGGTCAGCGTAGAGATCGCTATTTTTTAATACAAAGGATGGATGTCGATGCCTGTTCGCATTTTGCATTGCGGAGAATCAATTGAGAGCTACAATATATGTTTGGAGCAACAGCTTGTCGGCTTTACCAAGCGAGTCGGGCAGCCGGGGGATCTTGTCTATATCGCCGTTCGTCAGGACGGACGCCCGGTCTGCGGAGCGCGAGGAAAACTTCATGCTTTGACCGATGAACGTCCTTGGCCTGACAGTGACGTGTATCCGCAATGTTTTTCTTTGATCGATGTCGAATATTGCGCCCCATTCGATATTCGTTTTTTAGAGCAAATCGGCGGTAGGCACTGGGTTTTGAAATATGTGCAGTCCTCCAAAGCGATTACGGAACCCGAAGCCGTTCACCTGCTCGACTCCCGCTTCTCCGAGCATAAACAGGAGCAGATGCAGCTCTTGGACGTCGCCGACCTTGCTATCGACGCGGATCTGAGTGATTCATCCGTAGTCGAAGCCGATCTCCCGGGGGAAGATCCCGATAACCGGGTGCAAATTATCGGCACCTATTCCACCGTCAAGTTTAAAGATGAAAAAGATCCAATGAAAGGTCTGGAACCGTTAGTTAACCGTCATTTTTACCGCTTGTTTGAAGCTTTTGACGAGACGCATTCGTTGCTCATTCCGGAAAATCGGATGTTCGTGACATCCGCTCCGACCGGGTCCAAAAAAACGCAACGTTTTCGCACCATTCCGGACGCCTTGCTAATCAATTATACAAAGGAAAAGTCCGTTCCGCTCCAAATCAATTTGATCGAATACGAGTGCTTTGGTTTGTCCAAATCCGGTTCGACTCAGAAATTCAAATATCTGAACGAACATATGATCCCGCAGCTGATCCGATTCGCCTCCACCTTCAGTGTGGTGACAATTACCGAAATTCGACAAAAAACCATCAAGACTTGGGTCGATAAAGTGATCGCTTTCATTCAGAGCAATGAGTTTGCGCTGCAACGGATAACAAGCTGGCTCCAGGAGATTGATCCGTCCATGAAAGAGCACAGCTTGCTCAGAAACATGGATAAGCAGTTGACCCAGGCGTTTCGTTCGCGGATTCAAATTATGCTCGTCATTGATGAACTGTCGGCAGAGCAACGGAAAATGATAAAATCGGTCATTGAATCATTCTTGCTGGAAAACGAAAAATCGATTTCATTCTTGTCCTATATCGTACAGTTGCATCAGCGGATGAGTGGCGCAAATGATAATGAATACGTCCTTTCCGTGCAAACGTGAAAACAGCGCCTCCGCTAGAGGCGCTGTCAGCTTGTCTTTGCGACATTCCGCGACATATTTACACGATTCCTTTCATTTTGGCCTGTCGGGCAGCTTCCTTGCTTGAAGGCACCTTGAGCTTTCGCAAAATTCGATTGACATGCGTCTTCATCGTGCTTTCCGCGATGCTCAATTCGTTCATAATCTGCGCATGAGTGCGTCCGCTGTCAATCAGCCGCAAAATAGCTTGCTCACTTTCTGTAAGTTGTCGTTGCCATTCCCTTCGCTTCAATCGTGCGAGCTCTTGTCGCACCACTCCAGCCGCAATATAATGAATGGCTGATTGATGGGCGTAAGCGGCTCTGATGGCTTCTACCAAGCTTTCCGTATGCGCCTTGAGCAAATAATTGCTCACTCCATAAACGAACGCTTCGCATATCCACTCTTCGATCGCTGCGGCAGCCACCATGATCATTTGCGTCTTGCCCAGGGAAGCGATTTCAAAAATGGCGTTCGTCCATGCCGTTTGTTCACCTCCTATTGCTTCAAGGAGAATAACATCGATGTCCAGCATACGAGCCATCGCAATCGCATCCAAGTAGGCATGCACGCTGCCTATTACGCAAAGATCGGGTTCCGCTTGCAATCGAGTTTCGATATGCCGCTTCCACTCCGAATCTTGTTCCACCAGCAGGACGTTGATTTTGTGCATCACGAGCCTCCCTTGCGTGGATATGAGATTCAAAATTTGTCAATAATCAGCGCGTGTATGTATTGGTTCCTCCTTTCCCATAGGCCAAACGAATGACTTACCGGACTTTATACAACCTTCTTCCTTCCATTATCTTCCGGCTCGTGTACCGATTGTACCACTGCTTCTCGTCCTCGGGGGAGGCTGATTTTTTTCTCACCCTGCCCGGACGGACAGCTCCTTGAAACCTGAACCTCCTAACCGTGAAACTTCTGCTTCTGCCGCGCGATTTCCGCAGCCTCTTTTCCGTTCGCACCGCCGATTTTCTTTACAATATGCCGAATATGACTTTTAACCGTGTTCTGCGAAATATTCAATTGCTTCATGACCTGTCTTCTGCTGTACCCGGCTTCCAACCATTTGAGCATTTGCTGTTCCGTGGGCGTCAGCTTTTGCTGCCACTCCACATGTTTCAAGCGGCTCATTTCTTTCCTGAGCTGCTCCATTGCATGCGGATGCAGGGAGGCCCGTTGAACAAAAGCGTTTCGGACCGCTTCCGGCAAATCTTCCGCATACGACTTTGCAACATAGTCCACCACGCCGGCAGCAAATACATCGCCGATCACTTCCGGTTCATCGACGGCGGTCAACATAATCAGCTTGGTCGGACGCATCGCGAGCAATTCGATCGCAACATCCAATCCATCATAATGAGGCGGAGTCAGAATAACATCAAGCAAAATCACATCAGGTTGTGCCGCATTAATGCGCTCCAGAGCCTCCTGCCTGTTGCTCGCCATTCCGCAAATCTCCATATCCGGTTGCTCTCCCAGCATCCCGACAATCCCCTCCTGCCATATCGGATCGTCTTCGATCAAAAACACGCGAATGCATCTATCCATTTCAACAACTCCTTCCTGTCGAGTCCACGATTAAAGGAAAAAGCTTAATGGGTTCGAACTCGTTTGGTCGGTATATATAATGTCACGGTCGTCCCGATCGATAACTTGCTTGTCATTCTAATCGTGCCGCCATGCTTTTGCATGACGTTGTAACAAAAGGTAAGCCCAATCCCCATATTCCCTTTTTCCAGCTTTGTTGAGAAAAACGGCTCGAACACCCGCTTGCGAAGTTCCTCCGGCATTCCGTGGCCCGTATCCGTCACTTCAATCAACAACCATTTTTTGAGCTGGTTGACAGCAATCCGGATGCTGCCTCCCACATCCATCGCCTCAAAGGCATTCTCCAAAAGGTTCGACAGCACCTCCAGCAACAATTCGCGATCCCCATACAAACGATTTGACAGCATCGGGCTTTGCGTAATGCTGACTCTTTTTTGCTCCAAGATCGGGCGGCTCGAGCTAATACAGTCATTTATCCAATCATTCAGGTCAAACCACTCTTCCTGAAGCATGAGTTCCCGTAATTGATTGTTCATGCGCCCGCTCATATGGATCAGATGGCTCGCCGCCTGCTGTATCAGATCGGCATATCGCTGAATCTCCCGACTGCTGTTCTTATCGGCAAGAGAGTGCGTTCTCCCGGCCAAAAGTTTGATCTTACCCATCTCTTGTTTCATCGCGTGATGAACAAAAGACGCACCCGAAACCATCGGCCGCATCGCCAGATCCCATCGCTGTCGCTCCAATCGCAGCTTGACACCGAAGGCTTCATCCGAAAAAGCAAACACCAGAAACGCCACAAACGAAAATCCGACAAAAACCGCCAAATAACGGTAGAGCGGTATACCGAGATCCATCGCCTTGGCAACGTAATTCAGACTCAATATGCCCAACACGGTGGGAATAACCATCCATACAATCCGCAGCCTATGCTGTTTTTTGAACGGACTCGCCTCTCTGAGATAGGCTGTTACAAGAAAAAAACAAGCAGAAAGCAAATAGGGAGTTACCCATATCAGCATGCCTTGGTAATTGATTCGATACTTATCGGCCACGATCGGTGTTGCCAAAAAGGTGACGATTGCGGGTACCGGCAAAACATAAGTCAATAGCCGTGTCAGATGGCGTGGCAGCAATTCGGACTCGACCACAGCATACATCGTGACAGCGTAAGGAAAAAGCAGTTGATTCACCAGACTGGCATAAACTTGAATGTCAAAAAGAATGCCATTTATCCATTCATGACCGATATGATAGCGCTCCAAAGCCGGGAAGATCGATTGCTCAATCGTGACGCCCAAACTGCCGCTGCTGCCGCAGAGCAGGAACAATACCGCCCACCTTGTCGCTTCATCCTTTCGGTTTGCTCGCCAGAGAATAATCGCAGTAATCAAGAGAACCAGAAAGATAAAAACCATGGATTCTACCTCCCGGTTTGCGACTTGGATGACAAGAGCAAGGGGAGAAGTTCAGACGGATCGTGGGCGATCGCATTCGGTCGGGCTTCAATCAGCAGCGCCGTGGCATCGTATCCCCAAGTTACGGCGATGACGGGAACGCCAATTTTTTTACACGCCTCAATGTCGCGCCGCTCGTCTCCGATATAGACAATCTCGTTTTGACTCATGCGATTTTCTTTTATAAACCGTCGAATGGCCCGATGTTTGCCAAAGAGCGGAACATCGCCACAAATGCTTTCAAATGCAGGAAGTCTGTATTGAACCAGAATACGCTCAATTATCGTCTGTGAATTTGAAGACAACAGGTGCAGATGGATTCCACTATCCTTAAGCTCCTTCAACACTGCCGATATGCCTGGAACGATTTCAATGATATCCGCCCGTTGACGTTGTGCTCGTTTCAATTTTCTGATGAGGCTTGGCAGATGATAATAGGGAATTTCCAACGCCCGAAGCCGCTCGCGGATCGGCAATCGGCTCAATTCTGATACTTTGTCATCGCGAATTTGTATATAGCCGTTCTTGCCCGCCATTTCATTATAGAGTTTGATCAACGCAGAGCGAGAATCAATCAAGGTTCCATCCCAATCGAACAAAGCCGTTTTGTACATTATTTTCACTCCTTCACCGTAGGAAAATCAAAATCCAATCATCACCTCCACATTTTCTGAAAATGCAAAAAGACACTACCCCGGAGGCAGTGTCTCGTTGTCCAAACATAAGGGTGACCCGGCGATCATAGCCTTGCGGCATTAGACCCGTGGCTTTGCGTCCCTGTCTTTCGAGCAGGTTTGCCATTTTTCCTATTTTATTCGAAATATGTTTAGGCTTATTTTACCATACTCTTTGTGAAAATAAAAATGATGTCGCTATTCAGCCACATACTGATTACTTTCAACTATAATCGAACAGGGGACCGTATGACAAATCGTCTGCAGTACTCTAATAGATAGGGCATCTGGATGACCGAAAACTTCGTTGAAAAATCTAGGACATTTTTTATACATTAAGTTATTTCATAAATATGAGTGAAGGTATGTAACTTGTTCTTCAAGGTTGTTTCGTCCAATATTCGTTTGTAGATTTTATGAAAGTATTTGGGGTGATGGTAAAACCAAATTTCAGAATAATTCCTTAGCTTTTCATCAAACTCACTTAGTAATTGTTGATATTCAGTTTCAGTCACTTTGTTAGGATGCTTATCATACCATTCGATTTGTTCATAGGAAAAGATCACACCATACAAATCAGAGAAAATCGCCCATTCAACATTGAGCTTTTTACAGTTATTTATGAATCCTTGAATCTTCGAAGAAGTGTACAATACATCGGGTGGTACTGCTGAACCTTTAACTAAATCATTTTTCTGTGCGCTACAATGCGTAATGTATATCTTCATGCGTCTGACCTCGTAGTAACTATTTCTTTCAGTTCTTCAATACTCAACACATCATCTTTTCTTCTATGTATCATTCTATGGCAATTAGCACAAACAGGAACAAGATCAGTTTCAGGATTGATATCGGACTCTTGTCCCTCAAAACTAAACAACGGTTTTGTATGATGAACTTCAATAAAATCTTTCCCTCGTTTTCCGTAAACCTTTTCAAAATTAAAACCGCAAACTACACAGGATAAACCATGAATCTGCAAAGCAAGTTTTCGATTTTGCGAGTCACGTTCATATCGCTTTCCGTAGTAATGTCTGACTGCCCCTTCTTGTCGTAATTCCTCAAATGGAGTGTTCTCTAGTACATCTGCTTCTATATCATCTTCAATGGTATTGATACTGATTGATCTAACGAAAGACAATTTGTAATAATTATCATGTTCGGGTGATTTCACAAATTGTATTTTTGGTAAATCATCGGGAAGATTTTCTTCATCATAAGCGAACGTATTATATAAAGCGGGAAACTTATTTTTGAGAACTTTTGAAAAATCCGCTTTCCATATCATTCGGCTTCTAGGTGAAGGCTGTTTATCCAATTCAAGAACTGCAGAAAAACGTTGTCCCTCATATTCAATGACAATTTGTCGTTTTTGACCTTTTACCATATCCAATATGTCAAAATAAAAACGAATCTCCTTTGGAATGCCTGTTCCATTGTGTAAGAATGAGGACTTATCAAGTTCTTTTATTGCTATAGTAGCTGATGTGACAACCCAGGAATTACTTTCAGTGTTGACGTGACCCTCATGATTTTTTGTTCTAATCTCAAATCCAAGATTAGATAAAAAATCATTTGATTGTTGTCCTCCGCTAAACATATCAGAGGTCAATTCTTTGCCATTTGCGAATAAATTAGCAAAAGAAACAACAACCTTTGGTGGGTATAGTTTACCGTTATACACCAATTCATGCTTTGTCGATTCTCTAGAAACAGGATAACTGTTATCATCAATATATTGAAGGGCTTGAAGTATGTGTTCTTGCTTTATATTATTGGGTATCAATTAAAATCACCCTCCCAGAAACGATATACCACCAAAATCAACTATTCAACAAAAAGTCGCAAAATCCTGTACAAATGAAAAAAGCTAACCGGTTAGATGGTCAGCTTTCAAATTACATTATACATTCCGCTAGGGCGTGTATTCAAACTATCGAAACGGGCTATAATCTGGTAAACTTTTCATATGAAAAGACGATACGAGATTCGTGATGATCAATGGGAAAACCTCAAAGACCTCTTGCCGCCGGAACGGAAACCTCAAGGCGGACGCCCGGCTATCGACAACCGCCACATGCTCAATGGGATGCTCTGGGTGATCCGTTCAGGAGCACCGTGGCGAGATTTGCCCGACTATTATGGCCCTTGGAGCAGCGTCTACACCCGATTCCGCCGATGGGAGAAGGCCGGGATATTTGACCGGATGTTGGAGACGCTCGCTGCTGAACCCGATTCGGAAAGCACGATGATTGATGCCTCCATCGTCCGTGTTCACCAGCATGGTGCGGGGGCAAAAGGGGGCAGCAATTTCAAGCCATCGGACGCTCCCGAGGAGGCTTGACCTCCAAGATTCATGCGGTTGTGGATGCCCTTGGTCATCCACTTCAATTCGAAGTGACAGCCGGCAACATCAACGATTGTGTGGTCGGTTATGAGATCCTGCAAACCCTGGATCTTGAGGGTCAAAACGTACTGGCCGATCACGGCTATGACACCGACAGCAGGCGAATGCCGTCATTCCCAGCCGCAAACATCGCACCATTCAACGAACGACTGATTGGTTCTTGTTTAAAGAACGGCATCTGGTCGAATGCCTCTTCAATAAGCTGAAGCACAATCGGCGACTGGCTACCCGATACGACAAATTAGCGCGTACCTTCGTTGCTTTTTTAAAGCTGGCCTCTTCTATGATTTGGTTGGCCTGAAGTTTGAATACACGACCTAGCCATTCATAATCTTATCTGATTAGTTTTTTTAATCAAATCGTCAGGTTGGTTGGACGTCTTCAAATTCAACATTGCGTAATAACAATAAGTTTCTAATTGCCTCATCTTGAACTGCACAGTCATACAATTCATCGATATACTTATTTATACTATCAAGATGTTTTCCTAAGTCCTTGAACAACTCGCTTATAACCTGAATCCCCGCGATATTATAACGTGGATTTCGCAAAATCCGCGTAATATCGCGGTTTTTTGCTATTTATGGCTTGCCAATCTTAGCCATTACACGTTATAATTATAACGTGGAATGGGGAGAT
>NZ_SSOB01000040.1 GCF_004801405.1 Cohnella fermenti | reverse complement strand
GGTTGCCTACGTGTTACTCACCCGTCCGCCGCTAAGTCATCCCCGAAGGAATAACTCCGCTCGACTTGCATGTATTAGGCACGCCGCCAGCGTTCGTCCTGAGCCAGGATCAAACTCTCCATAAAGGTAAAACCTTTAGAAGAACCTTGAAGGCTCGTTCTGTACTGCTGGTTTGTCTCGCAGAACCGAAGCTCCGCTCGACTATTTCATTACGCTCGATGTTCAGTTTTCAAGGAACAAGGTTGTTGCTCTTACTTGCTTGCTTTACTTCTTCGCGGCCACCGCTCAGCGGCGACTCAAATAATATATCACAGGCCTCCGCCCAAACGCAACCCCTTTCTCCAAAATAATGATCTCCCTCTGCCCTACGCCTTGTTATTCGCATCTCTGGCCCGGTGCCTATCGCGATTTTATATGGTTTTCCACATTCGTCCCCTTGAACAAGGAGGCAATCGAGACGTTTTATGCGGTTTTTAGCATATATCCGACACTTCGAGCCGCAGTTTTCTCCATATATGCTATTTTTCACATAGAATCGCCCAAACTGCCCATTATTGCGCCTCGCCAATGTGAATTTTCATATAAATTCCTGGCTCTGGCCCCCGGGGGACTTCGGCAGCACCGAAGGAGGGCCTCCAAAGAAGCTCAACCCGCGAGTTCGCCCATTCCCGCCGCCGATACTACAAAAAAAACGACCGCCCCCTCAAGAGAGGGAACAGTCGTCTGTCTTCCGCTGCGGCATCCGAGCGAATCCAAGCTCCAAGCTCCGCCCGCTGCCGCCCACGCTTCGGCCAAGCTCAGTCCGTATCGCGCATGTGCGGGAACAGCAGCACGTCGCGGATGGACGGCGCGTCCGTCAGCAGCATGATGAGACGGTCGATGCCGATGCCGAGACCGCCGGTCGGCGGCAGGCCGTATTCGAGCGCGCGGATGAAGTCCTCGTCGAGGTCCTGAGCCTCATCGTTGCCCGCAGCCTTCTCGACCATCTGGGCGGCGAAGCGCTCGCGCTGGTCGATCGGATCGTTCAGCTCGGAGAACGCGTTCGCGTGCTCGCGCGCCACGATGAACAGCTCGAAGCGGTCGGTGAACCGAGGGTCCTTCGCGCTCTTCTTCGCCAGCGGCGAGATGTCGACCGGGTGGCCGGTGACGAACGTCGGCTGAATGAGCGTATGCTCGACGAACGTCTCGAAGAACGCGTTGACGATATGTCCGTACGTCATGTGCGGTTCGACCGGAACCTTGTGCTCCTTGGCCAGGCGATGGGCTTCCTCGTCGGAGGTTACCTTCGTGAAGTCGATGCCGACCACCTTCTCGACGAGCGAAGTCATCGACTCGCGGCGCCACGGCGTCGACAGATCGACCTCTTGGCCTTGATACGTAACCTGTGCCGTGCCAAGAACCTCCTGCGCAAGGTGCACGATCAGATTCTCGGTGAGGCGCATGATATCCTCGTAATCCGCGTAAGCCTCGTACAGCTCAAGCAGCGTAAACTCCGGGTTATGGCGCGTCGAGATGCCCTCGTTGCGGTATACGCGGCCGATCTCGTACACCTTCTCCATGCCGCCGACGATCAGGCGCTTCAGGTGAAGCTCGATCGCGATCCGCATGTACAACTGCATGTCCAGCGCATTGTGATGCGTGACGAACGGCTTCGCCGCCGCTCCGCCCGCGATTGCGTGAAGGGTCGGCGTCTCGACCTCCAGATAGCCGAGCCCGTCCAGGTAACGGCGCATCGATTGGATGATCTTCGAGCGCGTGATGAACGTCTTCTGAACGTCCGGATTGACGATCAGATCGACATAACGCTGGCGATAGCGCGTCTCGACATCCTTCAGCCCGTGGAACTTGTCCGGCAGCGGCAGAAGCGACTTCGTCAACACCTCGAGATCGTCCACCTTGATGGAAGTCTCTCCGGTGCGGGTCTTGAACACAACGCCGGTCACGCCGATGATGTCGCCGATGTCGAGAATGCCGAACGCCTTATACTTGTCCTCCGGAACGGAGTCGGCGCGAACGTAGATTTGAATCTTGCCGCTCAAGTCTTGAATATGCGCGAACGAAGCCTTCCCCATCGCGCGCTTCTGCATGATCCGGCCCGCGACGCGTACCGGAATCGCCTGCTCGTCCAGCTCCTCGGCCGACAGGTCCGAATATTGCGCGAGAATGGGGCCCGCTTCGTGTGTGCGGTCGAACTTGTCGCCGAACGGGTCGATGCCCAGCTTGCGCAGCTCGTCCAGCTTGTTGCGGCGGATCTGCAACAGTTCGCTCAATTCCGCCGTCTCCGTCTGATTCACTTGATCCATGATGGTGAGTCCCTCCAACTTGAATAGCCCTGTTCCCCTGCTCTCATCATACCATGATTCCATAGCTCCATGATTCCATAGAACAAGGTCATTGAACGGCATAAGAGCGATCAACGGCCCGCCCATGACGTTCCGCCGACCGCCCCTCGAGAATGCAAGGCTTCTGGCTTACTTCTTGATATCGACGATTTTGTATTGAATGATGCCCGCAGGAACGTTAACTTCGACAGTGGTGCCCTTCTTCTTGCCGATGATCGTCTTGCCTACCGGGCTCTCGTTAGAGATCTTATTCTGAAGAGGATCCGATTCCGCCGTTCCGACGATGGTGTATTCCACCACATCGCCGAACTCCAGATCTTCGACCACAACCGTCGATCCGATGCTTACCGTATCGAGATCGATCTCGTCGTTGTTGATGATTCTGGCGTTGCGCAGCATCTTCTCGAGGGTAATGATGCGCCCTTCGATGAACGCCTGCTCATTCTTCGCGTCCTCGTACTCCGAGTTCTCGCTAATATCGCCGTAGCCGATCGCTACTTTAATCCGTTCGGCCACCTCGCGGCGCTTGACCGATTTGAGGTTCTCCAGCTCTTCCTCGAGCCGTTTAAGCCCATCTGGGGTCAAAAGAACTTCCTTCTCGCTCATCTCACCGATCTCCTGTCGAAGGTATGATTTCGTGCCGGGCACGAAGGGGCTGCAGCTCTTGCCGCATAAGTAGGTTGCCGCCGCAACCAAGCAATCCGTCGCTACTCAAATATATGGCGCTTAACCGTTGACATGACACTTGATTGTTCGGACGCAATGACGCAATAAGTCTCGGGTCGCGAATATTGTTAAAGATTATATTGCAACCCTTCCGAAATGTCAATTAGCGGAAAACCACGGAAATTCGCCTTAATCGAGCCGACAGGAGGAACGATTAGTCCGAAGGGACTACCCGCCGCCGGGCCTCGTTCCCGACAAGCCGCCTCTCGGGCAGGCTCCATCCCCGATAAGGGGCAGAGCGCCCGTGTCAGTGGACAAGCGCCTGCCCCTGCTCCGGTCCTTCCGCCGCCTCTTCCTTGAGGGATTCGACATATTCGTCCAATCGCTTCTTGACGGCCGCCCGCGACGTCATCTCCATGATCTCGTTCTTCACGCGGGAAGCGTCCGGCAGCCCCTTGAGGTACCAGGCGAGGTGCTTGCGCATCTCCCGAACCGCCTGCCCTTCGCCCTTGAGCTGGATCAGACGATCCATATGCAGCATCGCGATGCGGATCTTCTCCTCCGCGTCCGGATCGGGCAGCAGATCCCCCGTCGTCAAGTAGTGAACGGTGCGATAGAGCATCCAAGGATTGCCGAGCGCCCCGCGGCCGATCATCACGCCGTCGACGCCGGTGTGCTGCAGCATGCGCTCCGCGTCCTCCGGAGAGAACACGTCCCCGTTGCCGATGACCGGAATGGATACGGCTTCCTTAACGTCCTTTATAATGTCCCAGTTCGCCGTTCCGGTATACAATTGTTCCCGAGTTCTTCCATGCACGCTCACCGCGGCGCCGCCGGCGCGTTCCACCGCCCGGGCATTCTCCACCGCATAGATGTGCTCGTCGTCCCAGCCGATCCGCATCTTGACCGTGACCGGCTTGCTCTTCGCGGCATCGACCGCATACGACACCATCTCGTAGATCTTGTTCGGATCGAGCAGCCAGCGGGCCCCCGCGTCGCACTTTGTGACTTTGGGCACGGGGCAGCCCATGTTGATGTCGATAATGTCGGCGTTCGTGTTGCGGTCGACGAAGCGCACGGCTTCCGTCAGCGACTCCTTGTCCCCGCCGAAGATCTGCAGGCTCAGCGGCTTCTCCCGCTCATCTACATAGAGCATCTCCAGCGTCCGCCGGTTGCCGTGCAGAATCGCCTTGTCGCTCACCATCTCGGCGCAGACGAGACCGCAGCCGAACTCCTTCGCAATTAACCGGAATGCTGGGTTGCAGACGCCCGCCATCGGCGCCAGCACCACTTTGTTGCTCATCTCGATGTCGCCGATCTTCAGCATGGCGGCAGCTCCTCTCGGTTCAGAGCCCGCTCTCTCGGGACTCCCACAATTGAATGCCTTCCTTCCGTCTCGCGGCATCCGTCACATGCTCCTTCCAGGGGAAGGGACCGCTCTCCGGAAGCCAGACGTCTTGCAGCGGCACAAGCACGAAAGCCCGTTCATGCATGCGGGGATGCGGAAGCGTCAGCTCCTCCGAATCCAGCTCGGCCCCCTCGTACAGGAGCAGATCCAGGTCGACAAGACGCGGGCCCCAGCGAACGGTCCGGACTCGTCCAAGCTCGTTCTCGATCCCCAGCAGCCTCCGCAGCAGCTCGAGCGGCTCAAGGCCGGTCCGAAGCGCAACGGCCATGTTGAGGAAGGAGGGCTGGTCGGTCACGCCGACCGGAGCCGTCTCGTAGACGCCCGATATGCGCGACAGCCCGATTCCGTCCGTGCTCTCAAGCCGCCGGATCGCTTCCATAAGCGTCGAGTGTCTATCTCCAAGATTGGCGCCCAGCGCCGCATAAGCCAATCTCTCGTTCGCCAATCCCTCATCAGCCGATCTCTCGTTTGCCAATCGCATCACGACTCATTCCTCTACGGCAACGATGTTGCCGGCCTTGTCCCGGGTTCTCCGAAGCTCGACCGTAACGCCGTCGAACGTGATGGCGAATGGAGGGTTCGGCTTCGTGACCGAGACGGTCGCTTCATGGATAATAGTATACGTACCGAGTACCGCGCTTGCAATACGTCCGGCGAGCGCCTCGATCAGCTTGACCGGCGGCCCTTCGACAATCTCCTTGACCAAGGCATGAATATCGGCATAGTTGACCGTATCCGCCACATCGTCGCTTCTTGCCGCCCAAGAGAGGTTTATGCGCAGATCGAGATCGACGATAAACTTCTGCCCCAGCTTATTTTCCTCCGGGAAGACGCCGTGATAACCGAAGAAGGTCATCTGCTTCAGAATCATTCGATCCATCTTTATCGTTCCTCCTTCGCCGTCTGGCGGTAGACGACCGCATCGGTCATCCGGGCGGTGCGCACCGCTTGCTTCACATCGTGAACGCGCACGATCTGGCAGCCTTGCATAATGCCGAGCGCCGTCGTCGCATTCGTCCCTTCCACGACATCGTCAGCCGGCAGCCCCAGAGCCGTCCTTATAAACAGCTTGCGGGAAGCCGCCAGCAGCACCGGGTGCCCGAGAGCGACGATCTTATCGAGATGGCCCATCATGATCAGGTTCTCCTCGTAATCCTTGGCGAAGCCGATGCCGGGATCGAGCCAGATATGATCGCTTGCGACTCCGGACGCCTTCGCGCGGTCGAGGCTGGTCTGCAGGTCCCTCAGCACGTCGGGCACGAAGTCGGCATAATCCCGCTCCCGGCGATTGTGCATCAGAATGACGGGGCAGCCGTAATCGGCGGCGACCGAAGCCATCTGCGGATCGTTCCGGAAGCCCCAGATGTCGTTCAGAATATGGGCTCCCGCCTCCATCGCCGCCCGCGCCGTCTCCGGCTTGTACGTGTCGACGCTGATCGGCAGCTTCACCTGCTCGCGCACCGCCTGGATAACAGGAACGATGCGGCGAATCTCCTCCTCCGCGGATACCGGCTCATGCCCGGGACGGGTCGACTCCCCGCCGATGTCGATGAGGTCGGCGCCTTCCTCCACCATCCGTCTCGCCCGCTCGACCGCGGCGTCCAGGTTCATGTAGCTGCCTCCGTCCGAGAAGGAATCCGGCGTCACATTCAGAATACCCATCACAAGCGTTCGCTCGCCCAGCACCAGCTTCAAGCCGTCATCGAACGAATAGGACCTCCTGTGGAAAATCGGCTTGTGCACGAAGCTTCATCCTCCCCTCGCGTCTCGGCGGTATTGCAGCATCAGATTCCGGGTGCGTTCCCCGGGGTATTCTCCGCACTTGCTCGGAAGCGTCCGGCCGTCCGGCCCCTCCAATCGGCTGACCGGCACAATCTCCTGAATGGAGCTGGTCACGAATACCTCGTCAGCAGCCGGCAGCTCTTCCCAAGCGTAGGCGCCTTCCTCGACGCGCAGCCCTTGTTCCGCGGCCAGCGTCAGCACATATCTCCTCGTGACTCCCGCGAGCGGTCCGCAATCCAGCGACGGCGTGCGCAGCGTATGGCCGTTAATCCAGAAGACATTGCTGACCATCCCCTCCGCAACGTGCCCTGCAGCATTCAGGAACAGCCCCTCCGTGCCGGGAGCAGCTCCTCCCGCAACAAGCTCGCGCTTCGCGAGAATATTATTCATATAATGGAAGGACTTCAACCGGAAGACCGCTTCCGGCTCGCTGCGGCGCAGCTTAAGCAGCCGGAGTGCCTTCCCGCTCCGCCGCTCCGGCTCGTCCGCCGCCTGCGGCTTCGCGTAGACGATCTCCCGCGGCTTCGCGTACGGCTCCGCCGGCAGGCCGACCGCGCCGTCGCCGGCCGAGACCGACCACCGGATGTAGGCATCCTGGTCTTCCAGGCCGTTCGCTTCGATCAGCCGCGCGACCGATCGCCTCATATGCCGGGCGTCCGGCGCGTATTCGATGCCGAGCGCCGCGCAGCCCTCCGCCAGTCTCTCCGCATGCCAATCCAGCAGCCACGGCTTCCCGCCGTACGTGCGGAACGTCTCGAACAGCCCCATCCCATAGAGGAAGCCGTGATCGTGGACAGAGATCACGGCTTCTTCGCTGTTCATCAGTTGCCCGTCGAGCAGAAGCCTCACGCTCTCTTACCCGATTTGTACGCCAGGAAATTACGCAGCAGCGTCAGTCCGTTATCCGTCATGATCGACTCGGGATGGAATTGCACGCCTTCGACGACGTACTCCTTGTGCCGGAGCCCCATGATCTCCCCGTCTTCGCTCTCCGCACTGATCTCCAGACAATTCGGCAGCGTATCCCTCTTGACCACAAGGGAATGGTAGCGCGTGGCGGTGAACGGCGATTCCACGCCCGCGAAGATCGTCTTGCCGTCGTGCGTAATCTCGGACGTCTTGCCGTGCATCAGCTTCTCCGCGCGAACGACGTCGCCGCCGAACGCTTGTCCGATCGATTGATGGCCGAGGCAGACGCCGAAGATCGGAATCTCTCCCTGGAACCGTTCGATGAGGCCGAGGCTTACTCCCGCTTCATTCGGGGTGCAAGGCCCGGGCGAGATCAGAATATGATCCGGCTTCAGCGCGGCGATGCCGTCCAGGTCGATCTCGTCGTTGCGGAACACCTTGATCTCCTCGCCCAATTCGCCCAGATACTGCACCAGGTTATATGTGAACGAGTCATAATTGTCGATAACCAGAATCATGGCTTTTCCCCTTTCGCTGTCAGCAAGGTGCGGCGATCTGCGCCTCTCCGTGCCGCCGTTCTCCGTACTCAACCGCCTTCCAGAGCGCCTTCGCCTTGTTCAGGCATTCATAGAATTCCCGCTCCGGGTCCGAATCGATGACGATGCCCGCCCCCGCCTGAATGTGGCATTGGCCGTCCTTCGCCGCGATCGTTCTTATGATAATATTAAATTCCATATTCCCTGCGTAGTCAATCCATCCGAGCGATCCGGTATACGGCCCCCGGCGCACCGGCTCCAGCTCCTCGATGATCTCCATCGTCCGAATCTTCGGCGCGCCCGTAATCGTGCCGCCCGGGAACGCCGCCGCGAGCAGGTCGAACGCGTCCTTGCCGGGCGCAATCGTCCCCTCCACCTGCGAGACGAGGTGCATGACGTGCGAATACCGTTCGATCGTCAGCAGCTCCGGCACGCGAACCGTTCCGTAGGCGGCGACTCGCCCCAGATCGTTGCGCTCCAGGTCGACGAGCATGATGTGCTCGGCCCGCTCCTTCTCGCTCGTCAGCAGCTCGTCCGCGAACTTCAGATCCTCCTCTTCCGTCCTCCCCCGGCGCCGTGTCCCCGCGATCGGCCGGGCGCTCATCCGCTTCCCGTCCAGCTTCACAAGCAGCTCCGGCGATGCGGAGACGAGCTGGAAGTCGGGGAAGCGCATGAAGCCCATATAAGGAGACGGGTTGACGAGCCTCAGCCACTCGTAGAGCTCCTCGGGCTTCGTCGCGACCGCGCGGCTCTGGCGGTTGGACAGGTTCACCTGGAATACGTCCCCTTGCGAGATGTACCTCTGCACGGCGCGAACCGCTTCCTTGAACTCGTCCTTGGTCATCGCCGTGCGGATTCCCGAATACGCCTCGATGTCCATCTGAAGGCCGTCCTCCGCCATGATCCGCTTCATCGCTTCCAGCTCGCCGACCGCCTCCGGCTCCGTCGCCGCGGCCATGATGCGATCCCACTCCGCCTTCATGTTATCCACATGGGCGGACGCCTCTTCGTACCGCTCGGCCAACTCGCGCTCGTCTTCCCAGGCCGAATCCGGCAAGCTCGGATGGAACGAGCAGATCAGCTCGGAGCGCAGATGGTCGACGATCCATACCTCGTTGATCAGGAGGAAGGCGTAGTCGGGCAGCTCCAGGTCATCCCTGGCAAGCTGCGGCAGCCGCTCCAGCGACCTCGCCACGTCGTAGCTCAGATAGCCGACCGCCCCCCCGGCGAAGGGAGGGATGTCGATGCCGGCCTCCTCGGCCTCATGGGGCCCTGCGAGCCCCTCTCCCTCCGCCCTCGGAGCCCGCTCACGAGCCAGCCACGCCCGCAGCAGCTCAAGCGGCTTGCCGGACCGGCTCTCGACCTCAGTCCCAAGGCCCTCCGTCTCATCCGCGCCCCCATCGACCCAGCCGCTCCCGTTCTCGCCGCAAGCGCAAGAGTGCAGACGAAGCAGCTTCACCTCGCCGGAACCGCCGTTCCCGCGGATAACCGCGTCGGGGCGGAGGCCGAGATACGTATATCTTCCGCCCTTCCCGCTCTCCAGCACGAAGGCGTGCTCGCCGGCCGCCTCCCACGCTCCCTTCCAGAGCGGAACGCGATCCTCGCCGGGTCCGAGCTTGTAAGCCCTCAGAACCGGAAGTCTCGTATAACCGAGCTCTTCCGGCGCCAAGCTTCGTCGTCGTCCCCAGCCGAGCCAATGCTCCAGCAACGTCATGTTCCTCACGCTTCTCCTCCTGCCGCCACTCATCCTGGCTCTGTTCCCGTGTTCCCGATTGTGCTCATTATACCCGATCCGGCCCAGAGCACAACCATATTGTCGGCAACTCGGCAGATTGTCGTACGAGTCTGCCGCATTATCCCCACTCCATCCCCAAATTATCCACCTTGTCCACATTCTTATCCACAATACCCACACCTTGCGCACAACTTACCCACATCTTTATACACAGCCTGTGGTTAGTTGATGCGAATATATCCCCAACGAAGACATTTTGTGTGACTTCCACATTCGCCGGGCCCGGATTGCGAGTCAATCGAAGCGTTTTATGTGGTTTTTTGCATACATATGTCAGACGACGCGCGCATCGCGACGCAAAAAAACCCCGGCCCGCAGCATGCTGCGAACCGGGATTCGTATCCGTTCAAACGATTAGTTGTCGAAGTTGAACAGCGGAGTGCTCAGGTAACGTTCGCCGTTCGAAGGAACGATCGCAACGACACGCTTGCCTGCTCCCAGCTCCTTGGCAACCTTCAGTGCGGCGAAGATGGCGGCGCCGGAAGAGATGCCGACCAGGAGGCCTTCCTTCTTCGCTACCGTGCGAGCCGTCTCGAACGCTTCGTCGTTCTCGACCGCAATAACTTCGTCGTAGACCTCGCGGTTCAGGATCTCCGGAACGAAGTTCGCGCCGATCCCTTGAATCTTATGCGGGCCCGGCTTGCCGCCCGACAGAATCGGGGAAGCGGCCGGTTCGACAGCGACGATCTTCACGTTCGGGAAGTTCTGCTTCAGCACTTCGCCGGCGCCGGAGATCGTGCCGCCCGTGCCGATGCCGGAGATAAACGCGTCCAGCTTGCCGTCGTAAGAATTGATTGCTTCGACAATCTCCGGTCCCGTCGTCTCGCGGTGGATCTTCGGGTTAGCCGGGTTCTTGAACTGTTGCGGGAGGAAGTAGCTCGGGTTCTCGACTGCCAGCTCTTCCGCCTTCTTGACGGCGCCGTTCATGCCTTCGGAGCCCGGCGTCAGCACGAGTTCCGCACCGTAAGCGCGAAGCAGGTTGCGGCGCTCCAAGCTCATCGTCTCCGGCATCACGAGGATGGCGCGGTAGCCCTTGGCAGCCGCGACGAGAGCGAGGCCGATGCCCGTGTTGCCGCTCGTCGGCTCGACGATCGTGTCGCCCGGCTTCAGCTTGCCCGCCTTCTCGGCTTCCTCGATCATGCTGATGGCGATCCGGTCCTTAACGCTCGAACCCGGGTTCTGGTATTCCAGCTTGACGTAGATCTCGGCGCTTCCTTCCGGAACGATGCGGTTCAACCGCACGAGCGGCGTATCGCCGATCAGATCCGTGACGTTCTGTACGATTCTTGCCATGACAGAATTCCCTCCCAGATATGGTGCGGCCGTCCGCCGCCCCGATGCATGATATTATTCCGACTAATTCTCTAGGTTTTTAACTAAGATCATCTTATCAAACCCGGGCCTCGATTGTCAATAGCTGGTCGGCGGAATCCGGAACTTTATTCGATTTTGGAAAAAAGAGACCGAGGAGCCGTTCCCCCGATCTCTCTTCCTATGAGTTAAGTTTAAGACGGCACGCCGGCACCAAGGATTCGCGCCTCGTACTTGACCAGAAGCTGCCGCTCCAATTCGGACGTCGACACCGCTCGATCCAAGGCCAATTCCCTCTTCGCTTGCTTGCGCGCCTCCTCCGAGTCCATCGCCTGCACGACGTTGCGGCCGGTGAGCTGAATCAGCTCGATGCCGTCTCCCGTCTCGATCGGGCCCGCCGCCTGTCCGATCTCGAGGCTATCCGCGACGCTCAGCACGGCCGGGTCTACGAACGGATCGCCTGCCTGAATCCAGCCAAGATCCCCTCCCGCATCCTGCGTGAATTCGTCGGTCGAGTATTGCATCGCCAGCGCCGCGAAGTCTTCGCCGGCCTCCAGCCTGCCGAGCACCTCGTCCGCGAGCTCCCCGTCCGGCACGACGATGTGCGAGATTCTCAATTCCTTGCGCGGACCGAAGTCCTCCTGGTGCTCCTCCAGGTAACGATCGACCTCTTCCTCGGATACCGATACCGGAAGAATCGCCAACTGCTCGAGCTTCAGCCGATAGATCGCGTCGAGACGAAGCTCGTCCTCGCTCATGCCGAGCTGGTCCCGCATCGAAGCGTAGAACTGCGCTTCGCTGTCGTAGCCCTGGCTTAACCGGCGCAGCTCGCGAGCCACATCCTCGTCCGTAACCTCGACTCCCTGCTCCTCCGCCTCCCGATCGACGGCAATGCGCAGCATAAGTGTCCGGAGCGTCTGCTCGCCGTAATTGGCCAGAAGCTGGTCGATCAACTGCTGCCGCGTAATCGGCGTGCCTCCAACGACGGCAACCGTCTCGTCCGACGCATCCGCCCCGCCGCCGGCTGCCGTGCTCGAAGGCGCGCTCTCGGAGGGGGCCGATGCCTTCCCTTCCGAGCAGCCCGCGACAACGCACAGCATGGCCCATGACAGAGCGAACAGAACGATCGGTCCCATGAGCCGATACGTTCTCCTTGTCATTAGAAGGCCGCTTTCCGGAGGAGCTCTGTCAGCTCGGCCGCGTCGAAGCGGTACTCCTCGTTGCAGAAGTGGCACTTCACTTCCGATTGCCCGTCCTCGTCGATCAGCTTCTGCAGCTCTTCCTGCCCGATGCTGATCATCGTCCGCTCCACCCGCTCGCGCGAGCAGAAGCATTGGAACACCGGCTCGATCGTCTCGTGAATGGTCACATCGTCGCCGACGAGGAACTTCAGAATGCCGACCGCATCCTCTCCCTGATCGAGCAGCGCCGTCACGTGCGGCATGCGGGACACCGCTTCCTCCAGACGAACCAACTGCTCCTCCTCGATTCCCGGCATCACTTGGACGACGAAGCCTCCGGCATGGAGCACCGAATTGTCCGTATCGACGAGAACGCCCAGCCCGACGGCCGACGGCGTCTGCTCCGATGCGGCGAAGTAGTAGGTGAAGTCTTCGGCCAGTTCCCCGGAGACAAGCGGAACGCTTCCCCGGTAAGGTTCCTTCAGCCCGAGGTCCTTCGTCACATGGAGGTAGCCGGAGCGTCCGACCGCGCCGGCTACATCTAGCTTGCCCTGCGGATTGCTCGGAAGATGCACGTGAGGATAATCCGCGTACCCTCTCACTTGTCCTGCCGCCGTCGCGCCGACAACAATCTGCCCGATCGGGCCGTCGCCCTTCACCTGCACCGTCAGCTTCTCGTCTCCCTTGAGCATGGCGCCCATCATCGCGGCAGCCGTAGCCGTTCGACCGAGCGCGGCCGTAGCCGTCGGGTACGTGTCGTGACGGCGCTGCAGCTCGCCGACAAGCCCGGTCGTGCGCGCGGCGAACACGCGAATGGCGCCGTCCCAAGCCGTTCCCCGCACCAATTCATCCTTCCATTCCATCTCTATAACTCCCTTCCGGTCTTGCTGCCATGCTATAACCGCGGAATGCCGTTATGCCGCTCTTCCTGCGCCTCTTCCCATGCATCTTCCGATCATCTATGCATCTTCGATCATCTATGCGTCTTCCGACGAACGCACCTGGACGTTCCGTTCGTAAATAATGCGAAGCCCCTCAAGCGTCAGCATCGGGTCCACCACGTCGATTCTCTCCGTCTCCGAAGCGATCATCTCCGCCAGCCCGCCCGTCGCCACAACCTTCGGGGTTATATTATGCTCCTTGCGAATGCGGTTAACTATCCCATCGACCTGTCCGGCATAACCGTAAATAATGCCCGACTGCATCGCCGCCACCGTGTTCTTCCCGATCACCTGGCGCGGCTTCGACAGCTCGATTCGCGGCAGCTTGGAGGCTCTCTGATACAGCGCCTCGGCCGAGATGCCGATCCCCGGCATGATGACGCCGCCCTGGTACGTGCCCGCGGCGTCGACATAATCGAACGTCGTCGCCGTGCCGAAGTCGACGACGACAAGCGGCGAGCCGTACAGCTCGATGCCGGCCACGGCGTTCACGATCCGGTCCGCTCCGATCTCCTTCGGGTTCTCGTAGCGGATGTTCAGCCCCGTCTTGATTCCCGGGCCGACAACAAGCGGCTCATGTCCGGCGTACTTGCGGAACAGCCGCTCCATCGTCGGCATAAGCGGCGGCACGACGCTCGACAGGATCACTCCCTCGATATCGCTCGCCGTCACCCCGGCTATATGGAACAGATTGTGCAGGAGGATGCCGTACTCGTCCACCGTCGAGGACCGGTTCGTGCTGAGCCGCCAATGCTCCTTGAGATTGCGGCCCTCATACAGCCCCAGGACAATATTCGTGTTGCCTACGTCGACGACGAGAATCACCGGGCCGCTCCCTTCTTCTCGTTCAGATCGAGACTGATATCGAGCGCCTGGAACGAATGCGTCAGGCTGCCGACGGAGATGACGTCCACTCCGCTCGCCGCCACGTCGCGAATCCGTTCGGCGCGCATGCCGCCGGACGCCTCGAGAATGATGTGCGAAGCGATCGCGCGAACCTCGGCCGCCGTTTCCTTCATCGCCTCGGGGCTCATGTTGTCGAACATGACGATGTCCGCGCCCGCTCTCGCCGCCTCAAGCGCCTGCTCCCGCGACTCCGCCTCGACCTCGATCTTCATCGTATGGGGAACGCGGGACTTGGCCGCCGCAACCGCCTCGCGGATGCCTCCCGCCGCCTTGATATGATTGTCCTTGATCATCACCGCGTCGTACAGGCCGAAGCGATGATTGTAGCCGCCGCCGACACGGACCGCGTACTTCTCGAGCGTGCGGTGCCCCGGCGTCGTCTTGCGCGTATCGACGATGCGGGCCGGGAAGCCTGCGGCCTCGTCAACGAAGACGCGGGTCGTCGTCGCGATGCCCGAGAGGCGCTGCAGCAGGTTGAGCGCAAGCCGCTCCCCGGTCAGGAGGCTGTGGGAAGAGCCCTCGACGATCGCGATGACCGTTCCCTTCTCCACCCGGTCGCCGTCCTTCGCCTTCGCCTCGAAGACGAGGGTCGGGTCCACAACCTCGAACACCATGCGGGCGAGCGGCATGCCGGCGAGCACGCCGGATGCCTTGGCGTGCACAATCGCCCTCGATTGCTGGCCCTCCGGAACGGTCGCCATCGTCGTGACGTCCCCGCTGCCGATATCCTCGGCCAGCCAAGCGCGGATCTGTCCGCGCACCGCTTCCTTGGCCGGTCCGCCGATCGTCCAGTCGCTCTCTCGTTCAAACATTGCCCAGCACCTCCTCGCTGATCGCCTTGTCTCTCTCCAGAATCGTATGCTTCAGCCAGTTGTTGTCGTCGCGATTCGGGAAGTCCTCCCGATAGTGCGCCCCGCGGCTCTCTTCCCGCGAGATCGCAGCCGTCGTCGTCAGATAGGCGCACGTCAGCAGATTGGCGAGCTCCAACTCCTCGCGCCTCAGCATAGCCGACTGGAACACCGGAAGCTGACGCTTCAGCTCCTCCAGTCCCTTGGCGAGCCCCTTGGCCTCGCGGCGAAGGCCGACGTAGCGGACCATCACCTTCTGCAGCTTCAGGCGACGCTCGATGAACGTGCCCATCGGCGGCTGGTGACGCTGGTCGTCGTTGCCCGAGAGCGGCTTGTTCTCCTGCGGAGGCAATTGATTAATTCTATCCACAATTCGTTTGCCAAATACGAGCGCTTCCGACAAGGAATTGCTGGCAAGCCGATTGGCCCCGTGAACGCCGGTCGACGACACTTCCCCGCAAGCGAACAGCCGCCGGATGTTCGTCTCCCCGTGCAGGTCGGTCCGCACGCCGCCCATCGTATAGTGAGCCGCAGGGGCAACAGGCACCCAATCGGTCGTCATATCCAATCCGTAGCTGAGGCAGGTCTCATATATCGTCGGAAAACGGTGCTTGATCAGCTCGGGAGTCTCATGAGTAATGTCGATGTACACGAAGGTCGAATTCGTCTCTTCCATCTCGCTGACGATAGCCCTCGCGACGACGTCGCGCGGCGCGAGCTCGAGCTGCGGATGGTACTTCTCCATGAAGCGCTCCCCGCGGATGTTCCGCAGGTAAGCCCCTTCCCCGCGCACCGCCTCGGACACGAGGAAGCGCGGCGCTCCCGGGTAGCAGAGCGAGGTCGGATGGAACTGGATGAACTCCATGTCCCGAATGACCGCTCCTGCGCGGTAAGCCATGGCGATCCCGTCGCCGGTCGCCACGTCCGGGTTGGTCGTGTACCGGTACAATTGTCCGGTTCCGCCGCTGCACAGAACTACCGCCTTGCCGCGCACAACGACCCGCGATCCGTCCGCCTTCTGCACGAGGGCGCCGCAGCACTCCCCGTTCTCCGTCAGCAGGTCGAGCACGAAGTGATCTTCCCACATCTCGATCTCGGGGATCGTCCTCGCCTTCTTCGCCAGCGCGCGGACGATCTCATAGCCGGTCGCATCCCCGTTGGCGTGCAGAATGCGGCGCTGGCTGTGCGCGCCTTCCTTCGTCAGCGCGAGGTGGCCGTCCTCTTCATCGAAGATCGTCCCGAGCTCGATCAGCTCCTGGACCCCGTTAGGGCCTTCGTGGACAAGCACGTCCACCGCCTCCGGATCGCACAGCCCGGCTCCCGCGATCAGCGTGTCCTGGCGATGGAATTCCGGCGAGTCGTCGTCCGAGATAACGGCGGCAATGCCTCCCTGAGCGTATCGGGTGTTGCTGTCGAACAGCGACTTCTTCGTAATCATCAGCACGCGGTTGCTCTTGCTGGATTGGATAGCCGTATATAAGCCCGCGATGCCGGCACCGATAACGATGACGTCCGTCTCCACCGTCGGCAGCTCATCCGGCTCGAAATCGACAATATAACGTGGGATCATGAACGAGGACTCCTCATCCGATATTGTGATTGTGATTTTTACCACTTGTTTATAAACTATGAATAATAAGACGTTCCCGGGCTGAGCGGCCCCCGATTCACTTCACGAGCAGCATGCGCTCAAGCGACAGGCGAGCCTTGTCGGCGACATCCTGGGGAACGTGAATCTGCGGCTGCATCGTCTCCAGAGCGCGAACGACCTTCTTGAGGTTGTTCACCTTCATGTTCGGGCAGACCAGGAACTTCGAGGCGAAGTGGAACGTCTTATCCGGGCTGTCGAGACGAAGCTGATAACCGGTTCCGTCCTCGGTGCCGACAATAAATTCCTTATGCTGCGACTCGCGGCAATACTTAAGAATGCCCGTCGTGCTTCCGACAAAATCCGCCATCGCCACGACCTCCGGGCGGCATTCCGGGTGAACCACGAATTCGGCGTTCGGGTGCTTGGCCCGCATCTCGACGACATCCTTCACCGTCAGCATGTCGTGAGTGTTGCAATACCCTTCCCAGATGATCATCTTCTTGCCCGTCTGCTGCTGAACATAGTGGCCCAGGTTCTTGTCCGGGCACCAGATGATCTCGTCGGCATCGACCGAATTGACGACCCGAACAGCGTTCGCCGAGGTGCAGCAGATGTCCGTCTCCGCCTTCACGTCAGCCGAAGAATTGATATAGGTGACGACCTTCGCATTCGGGTGCTTCGCCTTCATCTCCCGCAGGCCGATCGGGTTCACCATGTCGGCCATCGGGCAGCCGGCGCGTTCGTCCGGAACGAGCACGGTCTTGTGCGGTGCGAGAATCTTGGCGCTCTCCCCCATGAAGTGCACGCCGCAGAAGACGATCACGTCCGCATCCGTCTGTGCCGCCTTCTGGGCGAGCAGGAACGAATCGCCGCGGAAGTCCGCAACCTCCTGAATCTCGTCCCGCTGGTAGTAGTGCGCGAGAATAATCGCGTTCCGTTCCTTCTTCAGTTGCAACAGTCGTTCTTTAAGCTCGCGGTTCTGCTCCGCTTTCCGTTCCAGAGCCAATGCTTCCATGTGTGTTAACCCCTCTCCCAAGGCTTCGCGACAGTCCTCCGCCTTCAGATCCCTCAATATAATAACGCTGCAACTTGCGTCAACTTTGTGAATATATGCACATACAGTGGCCAAAAGATGCGGTAACCAGCGTTGTTTATCACTAAATGTACACTCGCATCGGTGCGGTGTCAATTGATTCTTGTCTAAATTGTGCCGTAAAAAAAATCTCCGGCCCCTGTCGTTCAGGAGCCGGAGATGATGCGGTAGCCTTCGATTTACTTGTCGCCTTCGCCGTCATCTTCGCGGCGTTGATCCGGAACCGGAGGAACCGGCTCATCGTCGCGGGTATGAATGCGAACCTTGACGTTGCCGAGCGTATCGACGGTCGGCTCCAGAGAGGTTGGCTCGGAGCTTCCTTCGCCGGAATCTTCGCCCGCGCCTTCGATCGTACCCTTCTCGAGCAGACGTCTGATCTGATCGAGCTCGAGCGTCTCTTCTTCGAGCAGCGTCTTCGCGATGAGGTGAACCTCTTCGGTCTTCTCGGTCAGCAGCTTCTTCGCGCGGCTGTAGCAATCATTGATAATGTTCTGCATCTCCTGGTCGATCTCGTACGCGATCGTGTCGGAGTAGTTCTGCTCGTGACCGAGGTCGCGGCCAAGGAACACTTGCCCTTGCGAGCTTCCGAACTGCATCGGCCCGAGCTTGTCGCTCATGCCGTATTCCATGATCATGCTGCGAACGATGCTGGTCGCTTGCTTGAAGTCGCTGTAAGCGCCCGTGCCGATCTCGCCGATGAACAGCTCTTCGGCGACGCGGCCGGCCAGCAGCCCCGTTACCTTATCGAGCAGCTCTTGCTTCGTGACCAGCATGCGGTCTTCCTTCGGCAGCATAATGACGTAGCCGCCGGCGCGTCCGCGCGGAATGATCGTCACCTTGTGCACCATGTCGGCGTGCTCGAGGAAGTATCCGACGATCGTATGGCCGGTCTCGTGGTAAGCGACGATCGTCTTCTCGCGCTCGCTGATGACGCGGCTCTTCTTCTCGGTGCCGACGATGACGCGATCGATCGCGTCGTCGACTTCCTGCATCGCGATATCCTTCTTGTTCTTGCGCGCCGCAAGCAGCGCCGCTTCGTTCAGAAGGTTCTCCAGATCGGCGCCGGTGAAGCCGGTCGTCCGCTTGGCGATCGTATCGAGCTTGACGTCCTTGTTGATCGGCTTGTTGCGGGCATGAACCTTCAGCACCGCTTCGCGGCCCTTCACGTCCGGACGGTCGACCGTGATCTGACGGTCGAAGCGGCCCGGGCGCAGCAGCGCCGGATCTAGAATGTCCGGGCGGTTCGTCGCGGCGACGATAATGATGCCTTCGTTCGCGCCGAAGCCGTCCATCTCGACGAGCAACTGGTTCAGCGTCTGCTCGCGCTCGTCGTGTCCGCCGCCGAGGCCTGCGCCCCGCTGACGGCCGACGGCGTCGATCTCATCGATGAAGATAATGCACGGAGCGTTCTTCTTCGCGTTCTCGAACAGGTCGCGAACGCGGGAAGCGCCGACGCCGACGAACATCTCGACGAAGTCGGAGCCCGAGATGCTGAAGAACGGCACGCCGGCTTCGCCTGCAACGGCGCGGGCGAGCAGCGTCTTACCGGTACCCGGAGGGCCGACGAGCAGAACGCCCTTCGGAATGCGGGCGCCGAGAGCCGCGAACTTGCGAGGGTCCTTCAGGAATTCGACCACTTCGACAAGCTCCTGCTTCTCCTCGTCAGCCCCCGCGACATCCTCGAAGGTGACCCGTTTTTTCTCTTCATTATAAAGACGTGCCTTGCTCTTCCCGAAGTTCATGACCTTGCCGCCGCCGCCCTGCGCCTGATTGATCAGGAAGAAGAACAGGATAAACATGATCACGAACGGGATGATCGACGTCAAGAACGTCAGCCAGAAGCTCTGGCCCTTCATCTTCTGGAACTTGACTTGGGCGCCGTTGTCCATCGCCGTATCGGTCAGATCCTGGATCGCATAGTCAGCAAGAGGGAACCGTCCGCCGAACGAAGAGCTGTTGGAATCGGCTGGTTTTTCTTTATAATGACCTGTGATCAGGTAAGAACCGTTATCCACGCGAAGAGTAAGGTCCTTGACATTGTCCTGCCGCACGATCGCGACAAGCTGGTTGTAATTCAGTTCCTCCGTCGTCTCGCCTTTGGTGATAAAGAGCTGTACGAGACCTACGGTCACCAAGAATATGAGCAAATAAAAGCCTGTGTTGCGGATGATCCGATTCATCCCTGACCTCCTCTCGACACGCTTACATCATTTTACCATAAGACACTTAAATCATTTTACCATAGCCTGTCTCGGCATCACAATAGAAGCGACCGCCGCCGTTCAACCTTCAACCCGATTAATCTAATTGGAGTAGATCTCCGGCTTAAGCACGCCGACATAAGGAAGATTGCGGTACTTCTCGGCATAATCGAGTCCGTAGCCGACCACGAACGCATCCGGAATCGTGAAGCCGGTGTAATCGGCGTTCAGATCGGCGGTGCGGCGCCCCGGCTTGTCGAACAAGGCGACGACGTGAACGGACTTGGCGTTGCGGCGCTCGAGCACGTCGATGATGTAGCTGAGCGTCAGCCCGCTGTCGATGATGTCCTCGACGATGATGACGTCGCGGCCTTCGACAGAGGAGTCCAAATCCTTGACGATGCGGACCTCGCCCGACGAGCGGGTGGAATTGCCGTAGCTCGATACCGCCATGAAGTCCAGCGCGATCGGCACGGTAATATTCTTGGCCAAGTCCGCCATAAAAATAAAGGCGCCCTTCAACACGCAAATCACAAGGGGGTTGCGCCCTTGATAATCGCGGCTGATGGCGGCACCCAATTCCTTCACTTTCGCTTGAATCGTCTCTTCCGAGTAGAGCACTTCCTGAATGTCATTCTGCAATGCGAGGACCTCCCGATCCGATTAATACACGGTATGATAGCAAATCTTCGTTCATGTCGCCTCAGCGGCGATTATTGCCTTCATCGTCCGCCTCGCAAATTACGCGAAGCAGCTTGGCGGGCTTCTCCCTCTCCGGAAGGGCGTGCCGGGATCGCCTCACCCCGGGAATCCACAGGATGACATCGTCGGCATCGACAAGCAGAGGCACGGAATCGCGAAGGGCTCTGGGCACCTTGGCGTCGACGAACATATCTTGCACTTTTCTAGAGCCGTTTAATCCCTTCGGCTCGAATCGGTCTCCGGCTCGGCGGTTGCGCACGGCCAGAGGCAAGCGAAGCTTGGATTCGTCGAAGTATGCCTCCCTTCGGTATTCTGCGGGAGCCGGGCACGCCTCGAAGGTTCGTTGGAACCGAAGCGCGGCGCGGGCTTCCGGAATGGGAAGCAGGGAATCCCATTGCTCGACCCGGTAGCGGAAGCTGCCGGGCGATTCCGGGAGGGGACCGATGTAGGCACGGTCGTATTCGCGAACGACGACCCATCCGTTCCCGAGATCGAGACGGCCTGTGCCGGAGCCTTCCGCCGCAACCGCGGCCGCAGCTTCCGTCACCCCGCCATAATCGTGGATCTGGGCCCGAGGCCCAGCGTAGTTTAATATTAGTTTAATCAATCTGCGTTGTAAAGCAACGTGGAGGCCGCAGAACCGCCTCCGGTCAACGATCCAGCCCTCCCCTGCGCGAGTGACCGATGCCGCGTAAGCCCTTCGGGCTTCCTCTTCCATATAGTCATTATCGGTGGCCGCCGACTCGGACAAGCGAATCAACGCTTCCCTTACCCTCGGATTGTAGCGCTCGAGGCAGGGCATCGCCTCCAGCCGAACGGCATTGCGGAAGTACTTGCTCTTCGCGTTGCTGCTGTCCGTGGCATACGGAATGCCGTTGCGGGACAAGTAGGCGAGAAGCTCACATTTGGGTATACGCAAGAGCGGTCGGATCAGTTCCAATTCCTTTTCTCCGCGGGAGGCGGCAATTCCTGCCAGACCGGCGATTCCCGTGCCGCGGATTATCCGCATCAGCACGGTCTCCGCCTGGTCGTCGGCGTGATGGGCCAACGCGATAACGGAGGCGCCGCCTCTGCGGGCCATCCCGACAAGGCACTCGTACCGCCGTTCCCGCGACGCCTCCTGCGGGCTCAACCTCGTCTCCTCGATATAAGCAGGCATATCGATCGTCGCCGCTTCGAAGGGGATGCCCCACTCGGCCGCCGTCTTGCGCACAAGCTCCTCCTCCGCATCCGATTCCTCGCCGCGGAAGCCGTGATTGACGTGCCCGGCAATGACGGCGAGGCCGTCCGTCTCCGCCACCGCCTTCAGCAGATGCAGCAGCGCCATGGAATCGGGTCCGCCCGATACGGCGGCAAGCACCGCGGTTCCCGGCTGCCGCCACCTCTCGTCCCTTGTCCATTCCTCGAACCTCAGCAGCAGCTCGTCCATTCAGCCCCCCGCCTCCTTTTGCCCAACGAACTTCCTCAATCAGCCGAATACCGCCGCTCCTCCACCCTTCGCCGGATAATTCCCATATTATGGTTCCGTTGTGGGTGCTAATCCCTCTCCGGGCGCCTAGGCCTCTTCTCCCTTCGGCTCAGGAATCCCATCTTACGGATGCTGAGCGGCGTGCAGCGAACCTCCGCCGCCCCGAGCATCACCGCGCCTCGACCGCCGCCGGGTTGTCCGCTCTCCCCTATCCTGAACGAGCGGGAGAAGAGGCATAATGCCGGCAAAGGGGATATGGCGCTGGTGTGAGCTTATCCGAACAACCAGATCGCCATCAAGGACACGCACAGGAGCAGCGACACCGCGAATACGCCCGCCATCCACGCGGGAATCCGGGACGACGGCTGGCTCTTGGCTCTGCTTGCCCCGTGCACCGCTTCGCGCCAGCACTCGGCCGCCTCCTGCGTCGATGCGAACTTGCCGCGCAGCGCCTTCTCGAACCAGCCGGAGAGCGGCTTCAGCGTCGAATTCGTCTTCACGAGCGCCAGCAGCTCGCCGGGGTCCCGATTCTGCGGAAGCAGCGTGCGCGTCAGGTGAAGGAGCCGCTTCTCGTCGAGCACATGAATCCACAGCACCGCGGCGCTGAACCAGTCGTAAGACGGCTCGGCCGTGCGGCTTCCCGCCGACCAGTAGCCCCGGTCGTAGATCTCGGTGAACTGGCGAATGCCCCGGCCGTTAGCGGTCATGCCGCCGTAATCGACCAGGGCGACCTGGCCGTAATCGCTGACGAGCAGATTGTCGTTCTTCAGATCGCTGAAGATCCAGCCCGCGTCGTGCAGCTCCGACAGCCTTCTCAGCAGGCGGTAGCCGATGATGCCGGCCCACTCCGGACCGTGCTTGCGAAGATAAGCCCGCACGGTCACTCCCGGCACGTACTGCATCGCGTAGAAGGGAATCTGCGCCCCGTCCACGACGGCGTCGTCCACGTCCAAGAGGAAGGGTCGCCGCTTCGCGCCCTTCTCCCGGTGGTCCAAGGAGGCCAGTATATTCGCTTCCGCCTGCAGGTCGGAGACGTCCTTGCCCAGCTTGACCGCACATGCCGATCTTCCGTACGAGGCGAGATAGACGTGCCCGTTCGAACCCGTGCCGAGCAGCCGCTCGAGTTTATAAATTCTGCCGTTCCACTTCCCGGTGAGCAAGGTACCCGGCGGCAGTTGCTTCTCAGACGACGTAATCACTCCGCATCCCGTCCGTATCGTCTCGCTTCAGCAATGAAGCAGGATGTTCATCTTCTGACACAATCTTACCATAACTTTCATGGAAATACGCTATGACGCGCATAAGCGCCGGCCCCGTCGGAGTTGTCCCCCTCATGCGCAGCCGTCCGAACAGCGAGCCGAGCCGCTCCGTGGAGGACGTCCAGGGGGCGTCCAGCGTGCAGTCTTCCCGCTCGCCCGGGAAGTGGAACACCGCCGCCATGCTGTCGCCGGAACGCGCCTGAAGGCTGAGCGACAAGTCGCGGATCGCTTCCTCCACCGCGAGCAGCTTCGGCTTCATGCTGGCGCTCGCGTCGATCAGGAGAGCGACCTTGAGCGGCGCCGTCTCGCCCATCTCTTCCATGACCCGCACGACCTCCGCCCGCTTCGGCGGCGGCAGCGACTCGACGGAATTGACCCCGAACACCTGGCGAAGCTCCTCGTTCACCGCTTGGCGGATCGTGCCGACAACCGTCTGCCGCGTCATCATCTGCACGGTCTGGGACAGTTGCTTCGTCGAGACGATCCGGCTGATGCCGCCGCCCGCCTTCGCGATCTCGGCGATCTCGGACGCTCCGTATTCGCCCAAGCTTCCTTCGTCCAGCACACCCGCGACATTAACGACAATTCCTTCCTCATACGCCTGCGCTGCGGCCGCAACGGGGCTTAGTCCCACGTTCGAACCGCCGTCGGTAATGAGCAGAATCTGATTCATCCGAAGAATACACCTCTTCCTCTTCATCTCTATTAAATTAGTGTCGCCAAGAGATGAGAGAATTAACCGTTGGGATTTCGCTGCGCCAATCTACCCGATCCTTGTCACAAATCCGGCCTCCCCGTTGTCTTCTTATAGGTGAGACAAATTTTGCAGCATCTACAGGAGGTTTACGACAATGAGAGTGAGAATGAATCATAGGGAAGCGAATCCGGGGTCGTTCAAGGCGCTGCTGGCGCTGGAGAGCTTCTCCCAATCCCGCGGCATCGAACCCGAGCTTGCGGAGCTGATCCGAATCCGGGCGTCCCAGTTGAACGGCTGCGCCTTCTGCCTCGACATGCACGTCAAGGATATGATGAAGGTATCGGGCAATCTCGAGAGAACGTCGCTCGTCTCCGTATGGAGGGAGGCTCCTTGCTACAGCGAGGCCGAGAAGGCCGTTCTGGAGCTGACCGAGGCGGTCACGAGGCTCGGCGAAGCCGGCGTGCCGCAAGCGGTCTACGACCGGGTGCGGGAATACTACGACGAGGCGGAATTCGTCGACCTGATCATGGCGATCATTGCCATCAACAGTTGGAACCGGATCGCCGTGGCCACGGGCATGTATCCGGGGTGCTTCTGATTCGGGTAGTCGGGAGACAATAAACACAGGAGGACGGATGCGTCATGGAAAAGGTTGCTGGGCGAGAGGAACGGATCGAAGGCTGGTATCGAACGCTCCGTCCGTATCTGTTCTCGATCGCCTATCGGATGCTGGGTTCGGCGGCCGACGCGGAGGACGCGATCCAGGACGCGTTCGTCTCGCTGCAGAGAATGGACGACAACGCGGTGGAGACGATCCAGAGCGGCCAAGCCTATCTGGCGAAGCTCGTCGTCAATCGATGCCTGAACTTCCTGAAGTCGGCGGGGCGGAGGAAGGAAGATTACGTGGGGGAATGGTTGCCGCTTCCGATCCTGGACCGGTCGCAGCCGTCTCCCGAAGAGAGTGCGGAGCGCAAGGAGGAGATCTCCTATGCGCTCCTTGTTCTGCTGGAGATGCTGAATCCGCTTGAGCGGGCGGCATTCGTCCTGCGCGAGACGATGGACTGCGACTATGCGGAGATCGCCGCGCTCATGGGCAGAAGCGAGGCGAATTGCCGCCAGCTCGTCAGCCGGGCGAAGCGCAAGCTCGACGCCGGCCGCAAGGGCGACAGCCGCAGCGAGCTTCCCGCCGCCGCTCCCGCGCGATCGGGGCGCCTCAAGGAATTCGAGCTCGTGCGCCGCTTCGCTTCCGCCTTCTCCGGGGGGAGGATCGAGGAGCTCGCGGCCTTGCTGACGGAAGACGCCATTCTGCTGATGGACGGGGGCGGACGCGTTCATTCGGCGATCAACCCGATCTACGGCAGGGGCCGCGCGCTTGCCTTGCTCAAGGCGATGTTCTCCAACTCGCTTGCGGGAGCCCGCTTCGAGTTCGTCGACGCCAAGGAGGCAGGCCCCGCAATCGCCGCCTGGCAGGGGGACCGGCTTGCCGCCTTCCTGATGTTCGATTGGAGAGAGCGTGAAGAGCAGGGCGAAGGAATGCTCCTCCGCCATCTCTTCACGATTTACAACCCCGACAAGCTGGCGCTGCTCGGGCTTCCCCGGACGGAGTAGGCGGATACGGCAACGAGGAACGGCCTGCTCGGCCCGTTCCTCGCTGCTGCTGCGTTATTTGGCCGCGGCGGCCATCACCGCGCCCAGACCGAGCGCCTCGATCTTCGTCACGTCCTCCATCCGGCCGATCGACTCGACCGCTTCAAGAAGCGCTTCCTGACGGACGCCCTTCAGCTTGATCTCCAGCTTGTACTCCCGCGCCGCTTCATCCGGACCGCCCGCCTTGCGCGACGATTCGAGCTTCAATCGCGAGATCGGAAGGCTGCGCTCCGACAAGGCGGCCGTGATCGATCCGACCGAAGCGGTCCCGTTCGCGATTCTGATCTCGAGGCTGCAGATCCGGCGGTTGCGGAGCAGCCGCTTCTCCCACTTGTTCAGCATGTAGAGGCTGACCAGCACGAGGAACGTGCAGAGCAGCGCGGCGCTGTAGTACCCGGCGCCGACGCACAAGCCGATGGCCGCGACCGTCCAGATCGAAGCGGCCGTCGTGAGCCCCTTGATCATGTCGCCGTTGCGCAGAATCGCTCCCGCTCCGAGGAATCCGATGCCGCTGATGACCTGAGCGGCAAGGCGGGCGGGGTCCACCTGCACGTTCGGCTCCCCGACGAAGGCCGAGAAGCCGTACAGCGACATGAGCATGATCGTCGCCGAGCCGAGACAGACCAGAATGTGAGTGCGGAAGCCGGCCGCGTGATTGTGCCATTCGCGCTCGATGCCGATGAGGCCCCCGAGCACCGCGGCCAGAACCATGCGAATGGCCAGATGATCAAGCGAGAGCTCCCATATGCTGCTGCCCTGCGCCAGCATGAGCGTCCCCCCTTCCGCTATCGCTCGAGTCTGGCGAACGCCTTGCCGAAGTGACCGTTCGTCTCCAGCAGCGCTTGCTTCGCTTCGCCTGCGCCGACCCCGAACTTCAGCATCAGGATCGCGACCCTCGCATCGCCTTCCGCCGCCTCGGCATACTCTCTCGCCGTCGCTTCGTCGCAGCCGGTTCCCCTCTGAACGATGCGAACAACGCGTTCCCGCAGCTTGGCATTGGTCGCCTGAACGTTAACCATAAGATTGCCGTATACTTTGCCCAAGCGGATCATCAGCGTTGTCGTCATCATGTTCAGCGCCATCTTGGTGGCGGTGCCCGCCTTCAGCCGGGTAGAGCCGGTCACGATCTCCGGCCCGACGGGAATCTCGATCGGGAAGCGGGCCTCCTTGCTCATCGGAGCGTCGCTGTTGCAGCTCAGGCTGACGGTTGCGGCCCCGATCCGATTCGCCTCCCGCAGCGCTCCGATCACATACGGCGTACTGCCGCTGGCGGCGATTCCGACGAGCACATCCTTGTCCGTCAGCACGGCCGCGATCTCCTTCCGGCCCGCCTCCGGATCATCCTCCGCGTTCTCGATCGAACGCGTGATGGCCCGCTCGCCTCCGGCGATAATGCCGACGACCAGCTCCGGATCGACGCCGAACGTCGGAGGGCATTCGGAAGCGTCGAGAATGCCGAGACGGCCGCTCGTTCCCGCTCCGATATAGAACAGCCTTCCTCCGTTCTCAACGGCCTCCACGACGGCTTCGATTGCCGAAGCAATCTCGGGCAGCGCCCGCTGAACGGAATCCGCCACGGTTCGATCTTCCTCGTTCATCAGTTGTACAATCTCCGCGACAGACAGCCGGTCCAGTTGGCGCGAACGTTCATTGATCTGTTCGGTTACCGGTATATCGTTAACGGATGGTTTCATCACTGAATTCCCCTTCTGTTGCGCAATGTTGACTTACTCTATTGATAATGTCCGGCGATAAGGCGATTCCCGCCCGCATAAGCGCCATATAATAGCTTCCCGCCACGGGAAGAACCTTCAAGGATAGCAGCTCCAGTCCAATTCCGCGAAGCTCCGGCCGGTTCCCGAACCGGCTGCGGAGCCCCTCGTCCCGGAAGACGCCTCCGGTGACGATAAGCGGGAGCGTCTCCTCTCCGGCCCGCAGACTGGCCGCAACCGGAACGACGAGAGCCGCCAGCGCCGCGGCAGCCCCGTCCGCGATTCTCGACGCCGTCAAATCTCCGGCGCGGGCGGCCGCAAGAACAAGAGGCGCGATCGCGGCGATTGTCGTGCGCGGGTTATCCGCTTCGTATACGGACGTGATCAGTCCTTCCGGATGGGCTGCGCCGAACCGTTCCAGGATGAGACCGGTCAGCGCCGTCGCTTCTTCCCGGCCGTCGTGCGCCTTCAGCACGGCTGTCAGCGCCTGCCTTCCCAGGTCGAAGCCGCTTCCCTCGTCGCCGAGCAGATACCCCCATCCGCCGGAGCGGACATATCGTCCGGATTCGGGGTCGAAGCCGCAGCAGATCGACCCCGTGCCGGAGATGAGCACCATGCCCTTCGCGCCTTGGGTTCCGGCCATCAACGCCGTTGCGGCATCGTTGAACACATCGATGCGAACGCCGGGAGCAAGCTCGGCGGCCAGATGCTCCGCGACCCGCTTCTTATCCTCCGGGCGATCCCCGCCCGCAAGGCCGAGCGCGATTCCTGCGATGTCCGCAATCGGCCGCCCCGCACGCTCCAGCCCTTCGCGAACAAGCCGCGACAGCTCGGCTCTGACCTCATCCCACGGCCGCGACTTCAGATTGGAGCTCGATCCGCCGACAATGGACACAATCCTCCCCTCGCCGTCGCCGACGAGCAGCGTTGTCTTCGTGCCGCCCCCGTCGACGCCCAGGAACAGCCCGCTTCCCTTGCTCGCCATCGCGTCAGCTCCCTTCGCTGTCCGCCAGGCATTCGGCGAGTTCGCTTAAGTCTCGAATCGCGTACGTCGGAACGAATGGCGCGATATCTTGAACGGGAGCGCCGCTCTCCTTCTCCGCCAAGCTGTGCAGAACGGGAAGAAGCGCCGTGCTGTTCGCCCGCTCCTTCGGAGAGAGCGGGATCAGTTCCTCCGGCAGCCGACGGTGAATGAGCGCCGAAGGAACGCCGAGGCTCCGGGCGAAGGCGACATCGTGGTCCAGCCTGTCCCCGACATGCAACACGATCTTGTCGCCGCTTGGCAGCGCATCGGCCATTCTCGCGTCCGGCTTGGCATACCCCGAGCGGTCCGGCGTTACGATCTCGTCGAGTCTTGCGGCCAAGCCGAGCGCTTCCATGACGGGATACTGATACTTGTAATAGCCGTTGGTGACCGCGGCAAGCGAATAGCCCTCTCTCTTAAGCCGCTCAAGCGCAGGCAGGATGGTATCGTCCAGTAAAAAAATTTTCGGAGCAATGCTGTGCCGCACAACCATCTCCACAATATCGACCGCGCGCTTCACGCCCAGTTCCCCCAGCAGCCCCGCGACGATCGCGTCCCAGTCGTAGGCGTCCACGATTCGCCCGTCGGCCATCAGGCGCTCGTGCTCGGCCATCAGCTTCTCCTTCATTCCGCAAGCAGAGCCGGTCTCCATCGAGACCAACTCCTCCACTTCGGGGAATATGGCTCCCGCGAACGGATTCTGCATCAACGTGCCGTCCAGGTCGAACGTAATCCAGCGCCTCATGACTTCACCGCCCCTGCGGTCAAGCCTTCGATGAATTGCCGGGACGCGAACAGGAACGCGATAATCATCGGCAAGGAGGAGAGCGTCAGCCCGCTGAACAGAAGGTTCCATTGTGTGTCGAATTCTCCGAACAGGCTGAGCATGCCAAGCGGAATCGTCCCCTTCTCCGTCGTCTTGATAAAGATGAGCGGATAGAAGAAGTCGTTCCACACCTTGATCAGATCGGTGATGGCGACCGTCGCCATGGCCGGCCTCATCAGCGGCACGACGATCTTATAGTACACCTGGAAGTTGTTGCAGCCGTCGATGCGCGCGCTCTGATCGAGATCCTTCGGCAGCGTGCTGAAGAAGCCGTAGAACAGGAATACCGCGAACGAGATATGGCCGGCTACGTACACCACGATCAGCCCCTGCAGCGAATCGAGCATATGGAGCTTCATCATCTGCATGTAGAGCGGAGAGATGGCCAGCTTCATCGGCAGCATCAGGCCGAGCATGAAGAAGAACAGAACCGCGCCGTTCCAGCGGAACTTGAAGCGCGCCAGGTAGAAGGCCGCCATTGAAGAAATCAGCAGAATGACGAGCACCGAAGCGACGCTGACGATGATGCTGTTCAAGAGATATTCCGAGAAGTTCACTTTATGCCATACGTCGACGAAGTTGTCGAACTTGAAGCTCTTCGGCAAGGCGAGCGGAGAGGACGTAATCTCCTTCCTCGTCTTGAATGACGACATGAACATGAGGAAGATCGGATACAGCGACAGGAACGTGAACAGTCCGAGAACGACGTATTTGGCCAGTTGCTTCAGCTTCATGGTTAGTAGTCCACCTCTTTCCGTCGGAAAAGAAACATGGAGATGGCGGTCGCCCCGGAGATCAGCAGAAGCAGCACGACGGCAAGCGCGGAACCGAGTCCGATCGAATCGCCTCCTCCGGCAGTGCCGAACATGAGACGGTAGAAGAACAGGGCGAGCACGTCGGTCGAGTAATACGGGCCTCCGGAAGTGCCTTGCATCGCGTAGATCAGCTCGAACGATTCGAACGCCGAGATGAAGGTCAGGATCGTCATGATCATGATCGACGGCAGCGAGAGCGGCACTGTGATTCGGAACAATAAGGTAAGACCTTCGGCCCGATCGATCTTGGCCGCGTCATAGATTTCGCCGGAGATGGATTGCAGGCCCACGAGGAAGATGAGCACCGCGAAGCCGAATTCCGCCCAGCCGTCTATCAGGATGACGGACAGCAGCGCCGTGTCGGGATCGCCAAGCCACGGGCGGGCCAGGCTCGACAAGCCGACGGCTTTAAGCGCCGTGTTGAGAGCCCCATAGGTCGGATTCAGGATAAGGCTGAACAGATACCCGATGACGATAACCGAGAGAAGCTTTGGAAGGAAGAAGACGGTCTTGAAGAACTCCTTGCCCTTGAGCTTGCTGTTGATCAGCAGGGCGAGCGCGTAGGCGACGACGAGCTTGACCGGGATCAGAACGAGGAAGATCAGCACGTTGTGCCACAATGCTCTGTTGAACGTCTCCTTGTACGGAGATTCCGTGAACAAACGGACGAAGTTGTCGATTCCAATAAAGTCTCCCCGGAGCAGCCCCTTCCACGAGTAGAAGCTGTTCAGAAGTGCCGAGCCGATCGGGTAGATCATGAATCCGACATAGAACACGAGCGCCGGAAGCAGGAACAGATGAATCATGTGCTTTGAAGACAGGCCTCTCACCGGCTTCGCCTCCTTGTAGTAGTCAATCCCCGAGCAGGTCGGCCCGGATCTGATCGTGCAGCTTGCGGCGAAGCGCGCGAATGGGCGTCTGTCGGCCGTAATGGACGGCATTGGTCAGCCAGACGACGCTTAGTTGCGCCTTGGGATCGACCCACAGGCTCGTTCCCGTAAATCCGGTATGGCCGAAGCTTCCGGCGGACCAGTTCGTTCCGCAGCTTGGCGGAACGAGATCCGCGTCATGCAGCAGCTCCCAGCCGAGTCCTCTTCCCCCGAACGGGTCGCGGAAGCATTCCGCGACCCATTCGGGGGACAGAGGTCCCTTGGGGGATGGGTGAAGCCAGTATTGCAAATAAGTCGATAAGTCGGCGGCGGTGGAGAAGAGGCCGGCGCTGCCCGAGACGCCCCCGAGCGCGAAGCTCTTCTCGTCGTGAACCTGGCCGACCAGGAAGGAGGAGCCAAGCTTCTCCGTCGCGGCCGCCCGGGCGGGAAGCCCCTCGAGCTGCGTGGCGAAGCCTGTATTGTTCATCCCGAGCGGAGCGAATATCCGCCGGCGGGCAGCCCGATCAAGCGGCTCCCCGCCGGCTCGCTCAGCCAGTATGCCGAGCGCGATCATGCCGAGATCGCTGTATGTCGCCCGGCTGCCCGGCTCGCTTGTCAGTGGGGCCTCCCATACGGATCGGAGAACATCCGTGCCCGAGGCATCCCTCGGAACGGGAGCCAGGTCGGCCGGCAAGCCGGACGTATGCTGAAGCAGGTGGCGAATCGTCACCTCGGGGTGCCGGAACTCCTCAACGTGGCTGCCGACCGGATCGTCCAGACCGAGCGATCCTTCCTGCGCAAGAGACAGCACGACGGGAAGGGTCGCAACGACCTTGGTCAGCGATGCCAGATCGAACAGAGTCGCTTGCTCGATCGGCTGAACGGATTCGTTGTTTGAGTAAGCCCCGTACGACTTGGAGAACCGGAATCCGCCGGGAGCCGCAATATTCAGCACGCCGCCGGGCAGAAATCCGTCCCGAACCCAGTCGGCCGCAAGCTTGTCGAAGTCGAACACGCGATCAGCACCTCCAGGGAACTTCCCGACTCGTTGGCTTTTACGATTGGGGCTTGAACCACTTCGCCACGGAAGCCTGGAAGTCTTCCGCTACCTGCTGCGGCGTCAGCTTGCCCAGGTACATGCCCTGGAGCGAATCCTCGAACGTCGTCTTCGAGGTCGGAGCGCCCTGGTTGAAGCTCGCCAGGATGAGATAAGGAGTCGCTTGCGTCTCGTTCAGCTTGGCCATGCTCTGCAGAAGAGCGTTGCTCGGCTCGACGCCGGCGATCGGGCTGACGCGGGTGAGCTGCTCGCTGAAGGTCTGGCCGAACGACTTGGAGGCGACGAATTCCAGGAACTTGAGCGCTTCCTCCTGGTGCTTCGAGCTCTTCGCCACCGCGTAAGAGCCGTCGACCCAGGCGACGATATTGGCCGGCTCGCCCTTGCTCGGCGCGAAGCCCGGAATGAAGTCCACGTCGAAGTCGATCTCGTTCGCCTCGAATGTCTCGAGACGGTGGCTGCCGTTGATGTACATCGCGGCTTCGTGCGTGTAGAACATCGCCTGCGCGTCCTTGTCCTCGATCGCGATGAAGTCCTTCGGGAAGTACTCCTCAAGATCCTTCATGCGCTGGATGGAGTCGACGAAGCGGGAGTCGGTGAAGTCGGTCTTGCCGGAGATGACCTCTTCCGCGAATTCGTTGCCGCCATAGGCGCTGTTGCCGACGACCGCGTGCGTCATGGACAGCAGATAGCCGGCCTTGCCGGATTGGGCGATCGGCGTAATTCCCTTGGCCTTCAACTGCTCGCAGACGGCGAGGAATTCCTCGTACGTCTCCGGAACGGCGATGCCGTTCTCTTCAAACAGATTCTTATTGTAGAAAATAACCGCGTTGCTGAGCATGAACGGAACGCCGTAGACGTTGCCGTCGCTGCCCCTGGCCGCATCTAGGTACGAATCCGGGATCTGATCGAGACCGGCCAGACCGTCGACCGGCGTGAGGTAGTCCGCGTCGGCAAGGGCGATGGCCGCATCATAGGGGCGCAGTTGGAGAATATCGACGCCGGTTCCCGACTGCAGCGTGTTGTTCAGAATCGTGTTGTACTCGGTCGACTTAAACGGCTTGAACTCGACCTCGATATTCGGGTTCGTCTTGTTGAACTCGGCGATGATCGCCGCATAGCCGTCCGCATCCTCCGGACGCCAGCTGTACATCGTCAGCTTGACCTTCTCTCCGCTGCCGGAATCGACGGCGGCGGGACTGCCCTCGGAGCTTGCGCTTGCGCCGGGCGAAGCGGAATCGTTCGCATTGTTCCCGCCGCAGGCGGCGAGGACGACGCTCGTCGTCAACAACAGGCTGGTTCCCAACATCCACTTGCTCTTCATTTCGTTAGCCCTCCCTAAGATGATGTTATAGGTTAACATAAAGCGGTTGATGCCATAACCGGGAACGACCTACCTCTTGTTCCGGACTGCCTTGCGCGTCTTCTCGAGCGCCCGAACGTGGCGCTCGTGGTCGCCGCGGGCAATCCCCACATACAGAATGTCGATGACATTGAGTTGTGCGATGCGCGAAGCCATCGCCCCGCTGCGAATGCTGTTCTCGAGCGAACTGGTGAACAGGTTGATGTCCGCCGCCGCTGCGACCGGACTGCTGCCGAATCGAGTCAGCGAGATCGTGGTCGCCCCATTCTGTCTTGCGATCTCGAGCGAATCGATGACATCGAGCGTCTGGCCGGAATACGAGATTCCGAAGGCAACGTCGCGCTCGTCCATGTTGGCGGCAAGAGTCGTTTGCTCGTCAAGGCCGAGTCCGGTCTCGCACCAATAATTGATACGGGTGAGCTTCTGCTTCAAATCCATCGCGATGACCGCGGAAGCGCCTACGCCGAAGACCGCGATCTTCTTCGCGCCGCTCATCGCCCGAATCGCCTTCTCCAGCTCCTCGCTCGACAACACCGTTAGGGTGTCCTGAATCGACCTCATGTTGTTGTGAGAGATCGAAGCGACCAGATCGGAGACAGTGCCGTCAATGTGAATCTCCTGATAGGAATCGATCGGCTCCGAGCCCTCGGACAAATCCGCGGCTATTCTCAGCTTCAATTCCTGGAAGCCCTTGAAGTTGAGCGAGCGACATAACCTGATGATGGTAGCTTCGCTGACATCAGCCATCGAAGCGACGCGCTGAACCGACGAATTCACCACTTCCTCCGGATGTTCGACAATGTACTCGGCTGCTTTTTTCTCCGTTGGCTTTAAGCTCGAGATCGCCGACCTTAGGCTGACCAGGCCGCCTTTGAGCATAGTATCCCCTTCTCCCTGACCTCCGACATGAATGACAGAATTTCTTACATCATTATTATATAATAATATTTCATGATGTAAATATATTTTTGTAATTTTATTTCACGATAGGCGTGCAAAACCGTCTGCCGCTTCTATAAGACGCCCGAGAGGCTTATGCCGGACACGAAGCGGGAGCAGGGGCTCCCGCTTCGAATCCCCAGCCCGTCCGCCGCCGACGCTCAATCATAGAACCCTTGCTCCTTCGCGTACCGGCCCCAGTGCGGGCGTCTTCCGTCGACATCGGAGAAGCCGTATTCGTCGGACAGGTCCCAGGACGTCAGAGCCTTTCCCGACTTGGCCGCGACAGCCGGGTCGGCCGCCAGCTCCGCGATCGCTCTCCCCACGAAGTAAGGCGTCTCCGACATGATGAAGTTAGGATCGATCTTCGCCGCATCCCTCCAATTGCCCTCGGTCACGCCGAAGTGGTCCAGCATCGCCTCCGACCTCAGGAACCCCGGCGTAACGGCAAGCGCGGAGACGCCGGTTCCGCCGAGGTCGGCCGCCATCGCTTCCGCCAGATGGATCGCCGACACCTTCGCCAGGCTGTAGTAGAGATTGCCTCGATAGCGATAATCCCACCCGTCCGTCACTTCCACGATCAGGCCCTTGCCCCTGGCGATCAGAAGGGGGGCCGCATAGCGGCTCGTGATCATGTGTGTCCAGACGGACCGCTTCTGGATAAGCAGGCCGTTCGGCAGATCATGCTCCCAGAACTTCTTGCCCCAATCCGAGAGCGGGTCCCCGCCCCAGATATCGTTCACCAGCACGTCCAGTCTCCCGCCCTGCTCGTCCGCCACCCGCTCGAACAGCCGCTTCACTTGCGCCTCGTCGGTGTGATCGGTCCGAACCGCGATCCCCGTGCCTCCCTTGGCCGTCACCCGCTCCGCCGTCTCCTCGATCGTCTCGCTCCTCCCCATATCCGACAAGCCTTCCCTCGAGCTTCTTCCCGTACAGTAGACGATGGCTCCCGCCTCGCCCAGCGACTCCGCGATCGCCCTTCCCGCTCCTCGCGTCGCTCCGGCCACAACGGCCACTTGCCCTGCCAATGCCTTCGGCTTCATCCGTTCTCCATCTCCCTTCATCGGTGAACCATATTCCGTTACAGTCCCTATCATAAGCGGCCATATACGACATCTTCTGTCCTATTTGGATGCTATAATGGAGGGGCGATGTAGAGGCAGCGGGCGGTGCAGAGGTAGAGAGCGGTGTAGGGGTAGAGAGCGGTGCAAGGATAGAGAGCGGTGCAGGGGCAGAGAGCGGTGCAAGGATAGAGAGCGGTGCAGGGGCAGAGAGCGGTGCAAGGATAGAGAGCGGTGCAGAGCAGAGGGACGGTGCAGAGAACGATACGAGTTGTCGGCCGGCAGCCCCCCCTTTTTCCGGTTTTATATGAATTTTCACATTCGTCGGCTTGGATCGGCGCGAATCGCGGGGTTTTATGTGATTTTTCGCATACATAAGGGAATTCGAGCCGGGATTTCCTCCACGAATGTGATTTTTCGCATATAATCGCCCAAACTGCCCGTTCGAGCTGCGCCAATGTGATTTTTCACATAAAAATCCGCCATGCGGTGATTTCACCGGCTTTAATCGGCGGATGTGGGCCATCGGATGGGTGATGCAGCCCCCCAACCGAACAAAAAGTGGTGAATTTCCGACCATCGAGAAGGAGAGCCGATCATGAGAGCAGACCGACTGTTGACCATCCTGCTTGTTCTGCAGTCGAACGGCCGGGCGACCGTCCGCGAGCTGGCGCGGCAACTGGAGGTGTCCGAACGCACGGTCCAGAGAGACATGGAGGCGCTGTGCATGAGCGGGATTCCGCTCACGGCGGAGCGCGGCGCGGGCGGGGGATGGTCTCTCCCGGAAGGATACCGGACCCGGCTCACCGGCCTCACCTCGGCCGAGATTCAGGCGCTGCTCGTGCTGCAGACGTCCAGCGTCGTGCGGGAGCTTGCCCTGGGCGGCGCCAGCGGCTCGGCGCTCGCCAAGCTGCTGTCCGCGCTGCCCGTCGCCCAACGCTCGGAGGCCGAGCTTATCCGGCAGCGCCTGCACATCGACATGCAGGGCTGGCACGAGCCGCGCGCCTCCGCTCCCTTGCTGCCGATCGTTCAACAGGCCGTATGGGAAGGGCGCAAGCTGCGAATCCGCTATGGTTCTCCCGTCGACAACAATCGGGACGACAAGCGGGAGAAGGAGCGGATTGTGTGCCCCTGGGGGCTCGTGGCGAAGCTGAACACCTGGTACTTCGTCGCCGGGCCGGACAGCTTGGAGTCAAGCTCCGGGGACGGTCCGGGAGAGAACTCGAGAGCTGGCGAAGAGGGAGCACCGCCGTACGTAGAGGAGTTGCGAACCTATCGGGTCTCGCGGCTCCTGGAAGCGGAATGCCTGGAGGAGCGCTTCGAGGCGCCCGCCGGCTTCGATCTGGCCGACTGGTGGGAACGATCCACCGCGCGGTTCAAGGAATCGCTCCCTTGGCTCCCCGCCGTCGTTCGAATCAAGGGAGAGAGCTGGAAGCGATTCTCGGAGGAGCGATATGTGCGAGTCGGCAGCGTGCTCCCGGAAGCCGACGGGTGGAGGAACGCGCACGTCGAATTCCATACGCTCGATTCGGCTCGGGAGCTGTTGCTCGGCTACGGCGACTCCGCCGTCGCGCTCGCCCCGGCCGAGCTGGCGGACGCCATCCGGCAGACGGCGGCGAACCTTGTCCGGCTGTATGGAAGCGTTGATCCTGAACGAAGGGGAGAAGCGACCTAATGTTCTCCGAGCCCGCCTACTGCCTCCAACCCGACTGCCCTCCCGCAGCAGCAGCCCGAACAGCTTGAACAGGCCGCGAATGGGCGGCCTGCTCCTATTCGTCAACAGCGATGCGGCGAGACACTCGTCAGGCCGTCTCCTCATCGCCGACCGGCTGAAGTCTCCTTGCGGCGGATCGCCAATAATCAAGCAAGGGACCGTCCGCGCCGTGCACCGGGTCGGTGTCCGGCAGAGGAACCCGCGCGATCTCCGCCAGCGCAAGCAGCCTCTCTCCGTCCTCGGACGTCCATAGGTTCCACTTCATTCCGCGGGGATACGCCCCGACCACCTGGAAGTCGGCACTCGCCGAGATCCGCTTATGGCCTGTTCCCGCGGGGAGCGCCAGCACATCGCCGGCCCTCAGCTCCACATCGTGCCCATTCTCCCCGCCAAGCCTCAGAATCGCCCTCCCTTGAACGACTCCGAGCGCCTCGTGGGCATTCGTATGGTAATGATGGTATTCGTACACGCCTCCCTTCCAGCTATTCAGCCATTCATGCCGATTGAATACGCCTTCGATCCGGCTCGCATTGCCTTTGAAGGCTCCTTCATACAGGATCACCGGAAGCACGGGGTTGTTCGGTGCTGCCCTATCTTCCTTGAAGCTCATAATAAAGACATCCCTCATGCCCATCGGATCTCTCCCTCCTAATCGCGATATCCGCTTCCTGACAATTGTATTAAGGTCCCCGGGCCTGCATGCATTCTTGGCCGCAGGCGCGCAAGATAATGTGGAATTGCTCGTTCGACCTCTTGCCCAACTTCGGAACCGTGTACCCGCCCCAACTCTTTTTCCCCATATACTTGTTGTTCGTCCCATCCCGCTCCAACACAAGCCTGATCGTCCTCATCCTCTAGCTCACCGTCCTTGGTCGCTCTTGGCGATGGATTCCCGGCCAGCGGAAGGAAGCCCATTCCGGCTGATGCCGGGTCACGCGAGTCACGATAACCGTCATGTCGTCCCGAATGCCGCCGCCCCCCGGATATTGGCGAAGGGCCGTATCCAGAAGCGTGTCGGCCAGCTCCTGCGGATCTTCCGTGGCGATCTCCTGAAGCACCCTCTTGACCCACAGCTCCTTGTTGACGGCATGGCCCGGCGCATCCAGAATTCCGTCCGTCATCATAATCAGCGTATCCCCCGGCTGCAGGTCCACCTGCAGAACGTCGATCTCGATATCGTGCAGGATGCCGATCGGGAGATTGCCGGCGGAGACGGGGATGACCTCCTTCCCTCGCTTGATGAAGCTCGGCGACGATCCGATCTTCAGCATGGTCGCCTGCGCGGTATGAAGGTCGATGAGCGCCAGGTCGACCGTCGCGAACATCTCCTCCGGGGAGCGCAGCAGCAGGACGGAATTGACCGACTTGACGGCCAATCGCTCGTTGATGCCGGATTGGAGCAACTGTTCGAGCATATGAAGCGCTGCGCTGCTCTCCATTCTCGCCCTCGCCCCGTTGCCCATCCCGTCGCTCAGCGAGACGGCGAACTTGCCGCTCCCAAGCTCGATCATGCTGAAGCTGTCTCCCGACAGCCAGCCTCCGTCCTTGGCCGCCCCGGCGACTCCCGTCTCCACCTCGAACGCCTTCGCGGAGGCGAACGTCACCCACGTCCGCCCTCCTCCCGCAGGGTCGGTCCGCTCGCTCGTCACCGTGATGCTCTCGCCGAGAATGTCGCTCAGCAGAGGGGCGATGACCTTGCGGCACTCGTCGAAGCCGGGGCGGAACGAATGAATCAGTTCGATCTCGATATGTCCCTCCTCCAGACTGATCATCTCCGCACTGATAATGTCCAAGCCTAACCGATCCAACTCCTCCCGTATTTGTTCGTCGTGGCGGACGAGCTCCTTCGCTTCCCGCCGGATCTCCTTGACCAGGTCGTCCATGACCTGGGATACGCCCGACAACTGATCGGCCACGAGCAGGCGGCTGTCCTGCAGTTGCTTGTGCCATTGCAGGTCGTGGCGGTACAGGTCGTATTGCCGCTTCAGCACCTCCAATACTTGCGGGGTCTTCACGCAATGGCGGGACCACGCCTTGGGAATCTTCGAAGGAGACAGATCCGGCTCCGCCTCGATCGCGCTCATCATGTCGGTCATCAGCTTATACGTCTGGAAAAACTGGTTGTCCCAGCACTGGCCGAACCGATGGCAGCTCTTGCAACTGTTCTCGTGCACCGCGCTGACGAAGTGGTCGAAGTCCTGGCTCTGGCGGGCCGCGTCCCCTGCGTAGGTGATCTGGCGGAAGCTTCGGGAGAGCTGCCGGAACACCTCCGAGAACCGCTCGACCCGTTCGGCGGTCAGGTCCCTCACTTTCTTCGCGTAATCCTGCTGGTTGCGGGCATAATCCGCAGTGCCCGGAACATATCTTGCTATATAGTGAACGAGCGAGCGCGGAGTTGCGAGCAGCAGGACGGATGCGGCAACCGTCGCCCATACCGACAGCATGGTGTCCTCCGCGCGGCCCGAGTATAGCGCGAGCATGGACGTGCCGAGCAGCATCCCGAAGACGGTCGCCGCCTTGCCGCCTTCGCGGATCAGGCCGGCCAGCAGCCCTCCGAAGGCGAGCAGCCCGATCTGCCCCACAAGGCTGAGATCGGACAGGCTGAGGACAATGCCCGCCACCACGCCGGACACGCAGCCCATCAGCGGACCGCCGGCCAGCGCGAACAGCAGGACGATGTACCGGGAGAACGCCTGATCGACCCCGATGCCCTCGATCGTCCAGCCGACGAGCCCTGTCATGGCCGAAGCGAGCAGAATCATCGCCCCGATCCACTCCTCGCTCTTCAGCCCGATCTTCCGGTTCTTCTTCGAGAGCACCGGAATGGCGTGAAGCAGCAGCAGGGTAAGCACCGTCGACAGAGCGGCCTCGACGGCGGTAAGCGCGTAAGGCAGCCACTCCTTCGAATCCGTCATGACCGTATGGAACAGCCGGACAAGCAGCGTCGCCGCGAAGACGACGACCGGCGCGTGCACGATCTCGACCCGCTCGTACGCCTCCAGCCCCCGGTACAGCAAGTACACGATCGCGACCTCCGCGAAGATGACCGCCGGCGAAGGCGCCGGGGACCAGAAGCTGCCGGCGATCGCGGCAAGCGCCGCCCAGGTGGCATATTCCCTTCGCTTGTACAGAACGACCGCATAGAAAGCGACGGCGAACGGCGCCATTCCTTCCAGCATAACCGCCCTGCCCAGCAGGAACCCGATCATCATGACGCCAAGCAGCCACTGCTTCCGTCCCAGCCACTCCAGGCTGGCGGTCCAAGCTCCCTTCCATCCCCTCGCGCGGGGGTTCTCTCGATCGGGCTTTATCGCGGGCTTCATCGGCTCTCGTCTTTTTGCCCCGAACCAACGCCTTCTCCGGATGCGACTCTCTTCCGTAGAATTCGATTGCGGACGAGGAATAAACGGAACGACGGACGGCTTGACCATGGACAGGCACCTCTTTTTCCTTTTTTGAGTGTGCCTCTTATTATAGGAGCGGCATTTATGAAAGTTTGTCAGAAGCCGCCTGCTTGGCAGAAGTTTTTTCCGACAGGGAGCAGGGGGGCGGGACGACGCTATTCGCGAATCCCGAGATCCCTTGTCCGGCAAGGGCTCTCGCCGTTTCGCATACCGCTCGCGAAGCCGGATCGAGGGCTTAATCTGTCGGCATTACGTTCCATTCCGACAACAAGACTCGCAATCGATAAAGCGTTTGCAACACGTCCATTGCCGGAAGACCGCGAAACCTCTCCTCTTTTCTCCCCCTCCGAACGATCTATTTTTGCGCGCGGGATGTCCAGAATTGGGGCAGCGATCGACGAACGAGCGGCGGGCCGATGGTGGACGGGTTGGGGCGGGTGGTGGAAGGTGGCGGAAGGGTTGCGGACGAGGGGCAGAAGGGTTGAGACGAGATGCGGGAGGGTGGCGGACGAGTTGGAGCAGGTTAGAGCAGGTTACTGAAGGACTGCAGACGAGTTGGGACGAGCTGCGGAAGGGTGGGAACGGGGGCGGACTGACGGGGGGCTGCTGGTGGACTGGTTACGGACCGCTGGTGAGTTGGAGCGCGGGCCTGGCGGGAACACATCAGATGGAGCGAGGTGGCTCAGTTGCGGTTTGCCGCCTGGAATTTGGGATTTTATATGATTTTTCACATTCATCGGAATGGAGGAGGGGGCAATCGCAGCGTTTTATGTGATTTTTGGCATACATTCGGCAACTCGAGCCAGAATTTTCTCCATTTATGCTATTTTTCACATAGAACCGCCCAAACTGCCCACTATCGAGCCTCGCCAATGTGAATTTTCACATAAAACCCTGGACCCCCCGGCGGCTTCGGCAACCTTCGTCCCTCCGGTCATCGCTCGAACGGGGCGCCACGGCTCAGCCGACAACCTTCAGCGGCGGAAGCGGCCCTCGATAGGGCGGCGTTGTTGTACATCTGCGGCTATAAGCGCGACAAAAAACCCGGACCCCTTCCGGGCCCGGATCTTCCGCATTCTATATCGAAGGAGCACGCAGATTAGGAACGACGTCCGCCGCGGCCACCCCTCTTGGATTCGGTATTCTTCTTGTAGCTGGTCAATCTCTCTTCACTGTCCTTGAGGAACCGGGATAGCTTGTCATCGAAGGTAGCTCGGCCAGCTCCGCTTGGCTTGAAGGGGCGACCGCCCCGATCGCCGCGCGGTCCGCGTGGGGGTTGCTGTTGCTGCAATTCCGGAGGCTTATCCACCGCTTGACGGATGGACAGTCCGATCTTGCCGTCCTTGTCGACATTGATTACCTTGACAGTGACGACGTCATTAATCTTCAGATGCTCATGAACGTCCTTGACATAGCTATCGGCGATCTCCGAGATATGCACGAGGCCCGTAACGCCTCCCGACAGATCCACGAACGCTCCGAAGTGCGTGATGCCAGTGACCTTACCCTCCAATTTGGAGCCCACTTCAATGGCCATAAAAACCGATGTTCCTCCCTGAACATAAGTGTGCCGAGCGAATTATAAGTCCGGCTATGCCGATTATAACCGATCCGGAAAAGCAAGGTCAACCGACGTTCGCCCTCATCAGAGCCCGTCTTGCGGCATTAAGCCTTCATATGGCCATTATTGCTCGACCTGAATCGATTTCTCTCCGGGAAGCCTCATTCCTTGCTCCTTGCGGGCGATCTGGCCGACGTATTCCGGATCGTTAAGCCGAGCGATCTCCTGCTTGAGCGACAAGTTCTTCGCCTGGGCATCGCTCAACTGCTTCTTCGCTTCGACCAACTGTCCGGTCCGTTCGGTCGCTTGATTGTATTGAACAACCAAGGTGTACGCGGCCCAGCTCATAAAGAGGACAACAACCGTCAGGAGAAGCTTGAGCCGTCTGCGCAATCCAACCGATGCCGCCGATGCCGCCGTATTCGATGCCACGTTCCAAGCTCCCCCCTCTGTCCACCTTATTCCATAAATCAATCGCGAGATGTCCGATCGACGATGTAGGTGGAAATAGTATACCACAGCTCACAAGTCGAAAATATCCTTCTTGCGTCACGGTTACGCTCCGAATGTTGTCGATTCTAGGACTTGCGCCGGAATACTTCCTTGATCTGGCGCCACTTGTCCCGTGCCCTTCCCGCCCACCGGACGGCCGGACTCAGCATCCTCCGCACAGGCAGGAGCCTTGTCCATAGCCAGCGCCCCAGTCCTCCGAGAGGCTTCGCCAGCAGCCGCAACGTCCACAGCACAATCACCGCCGTCACGATGAACAGCGTCTCCATGATCCAGGCGAGCACGCGCGTAAGCCACAGCAGCGGAACGATAACGATCGCCCTAACCGTTCGCCACACCCCAAGCGCCGTTTGCTCCACAACCCGGAACAGGAAGCGGATAACCTTGAGGACTTTCGGGCTGAGCAGGGCGAAATAACCCGAGATCCCGATTCCGATCCCGAGGAACACGTATACCCGCACTTCGCCGAAGTTGCTGTTAAGGAGGGTGTGGAACACCATGAACGTCGCAAGCATCCAATAAGCGATATCGAAGCCGGGAATCATCCAGCGGCTCACCGAGAACCGATAACAGGCAACCCGATAGGCATCGAAGAACACACCCATGGCGAGTCCGCACAGGAGCATGGCCCCGATCGTATTCCAATGCATCGCCGCGTTCACTTGAACAACTTCCCGAACAGCCCCTTGGACTTCCCGGCCGTATTCCCGTCGAGGTAGACGAGGGAATGGATGAATCCTTCGATCGTGACCATCCCCTGCTCCAGGCTTAGATTCTTCATGTGAAGATTCTGCCCGCGCACCGTGAGGAACCCGCATTCCGTCTCCAGAAGAAACTCCTCATTGTCGAAGCTCTCCACGTTGCTTACGCCGGTGATGTCCATGACCTTGCGATTCAGCATCCGGATCTCCTGCCGCTTCGCGTTCTTGCCTTGCTCCATGGCACGTCCCCTCCTTATGAGACTAGCTTATGGAAGGGAGATCGGAATTAGAACAGACAGTCCCGTTCCCTTAATACCCCGTTGGAATAGAAGTGAAACCGAGCGTATGGGGGGAAAAGAAAGGCGTCGGAGCGGCCGCATTTTGCGCGGAGGGGCGGAGGGGATGGTGGGAGCGCGATACCCGAGAGGATAACGCGGCGCCGGGGCACAGCATCCGGGCGGGCGGTTGAGAGGAAGGCGCGGGCGCGATAATCGAGGCGGGAGATTGAGAAGATGGGAGATTGAGGGGAAGGGCCGGCGGCGGGACGCGATGTTCGAGGAGTGCCCTCGAGAGGATGGCCCGGCATGGAGGCCCCCGGAGGAAGGGACGAGGCGCGATATATGCGAAAAATCACATAGATTGGGCACGGGGAGTGGGTGCGAGGCGCGATATATGTGAAAAATCACATAGATTGGGCACGGGGAGTGGGTGCGAGGCGCGATATATGTGAAAAACCACATAGATTGGGCGCGGGGAGGGGGTGCGAGGCGCGATATATGTGAAAAACCACATAGATTGGGTCCGGAGAGGGCTGCGAGGCGGAATGTATGCGAAAAATCACATAGATTTGGCGCGGGGAGGGAACGAGGCCGGGGATAGGTGTGGAAAATCGCAAAAAACCCGCCTCCAAGCGGCCGAGCGGCCGGCTGGGGCGGGTTTCTCCTTCTGCTACAGCAGAGGCTCGCTCTTGCGAGTCTCCTCCTTCAGGATCGTGTACATCGCTTCCGCGTTTTCCTTCCGGGCCGAATCCGCGGTCTGCTCGATCCTTACGGTCAGAATTTTCTGGCCGAAGCCGATCTCGAGCGTGTCTCCGACTTTCACGACACTTCCCGGCTTCGCTTCCCTTCCGTTGAGAAGGACGCGCCCTTGATCGGACACGTCCTTCGCGACGGTGCGGCGCTTGATGAGGCGCGACACCTTCAGGTATTTATCGAGGCGCATCGATTACTTGACGGCATCCTTCAGCTTGTTGCCGGCCTTGAACGCAGGAACCTTGGAAGCTGCGATCTCGATCGTCTTGCCCGTTTGCGGGTTGCGGCCCACACGGCCGGAACGGCTGCGGGTCTCGAACGTGCCGAAGCCGATCAGTTGAACCTTGTCGCCCTTGGCGAGAGCATCGGATACTTCGCCCAGGAAGCCGTTCAGCACGGATTCGACATCCTTCTTCGTCAAGCCGCTCTTGTCGGCGATGTTGTTGATCAGGTCTGTCTTGTTCATAATAAAAATACCTCCCAAAAATATGGTTGAATTGTTGGCCCAAACGCCTTGGGGCGCATGGAATCTCAGGTTTGCAGCGACTCGATGAATAGTATTCTGTCCTCTGTTAAAAAAATCCTGCTTCTTCACAAAAAAAATCGCGAAATATGATGAAATGCCTAGAATGATGCGGTCAGAAGGTCCTACAGCCCGTTATTCGCGGCCTTTGGCCTGCTGCCACCATTCTTCCATCTCTGTTAAATCAGTCTCGTCAAAAGAGCGATCTCTTATACGTAATTGCTCTTCGATATATTGGAATCGAGAGACAAACTTACGATTGGTATTCGCTAGAGCTTCCTCCGGATCGGACTTGATGAATCTCGAGACGTTGACGACCGCGAACAGCAGGTCGCCCAGCTCTTCCTTCTGACGATCCTTGGATTCGCCGGAGACGGACTGCTTCAGCTCGGCCAGCTCTTCCTCTACCTTCGCAAGCGCGCCGGACAAGTCCGGCCAATCGAAGCCGACGGAAGCCGCCTTCTTCTGCAGCTTGAACGATCTCGGCAAGGCGGGCAGATCCTTCGGCATTCCATCCAGCAGGGACGTGCGCTCCGCGATGCCCTTGCGCTTCTTCTCTTCCGCCTTCATCGCCTCCCAGTTGCGCAGAGCGTCCTCCGCGTCCTGGGCGTTCTCTCCCCCGAACACATGCGGGTGGCGGAAGATCAGCTTGTCGTTCAGCTCCGCAAGCACATCGAACGCGTCGAACGAGCCGAGCTCTTCTTCCATCTGGCTGTGAAGAAGCACTTGCAGAATAACGTCGCCGAACTCTTCCCTCATGCCGTCGGGGTCGTCGTTGTCGAGCGCTTCGATCGCCTCGAACGTCTCCTCGATGAAGTTCTTGCGGATCGAGGAGTGCGTCTGCTCGCGATCCCACGGGCAGCCTTCCGGGCTGCGAAGGATCGAGACGATCTCGTGCAGCCGCTCGAACGAGCGGCGGCGAAGGCTCGGGTCATCGCTTGCGGCGACGTAGACGAGGGTCAGGTTGCCGTAGCTGTCCAGCCGATCCAGCTCGTGCAGCGGAATCCGGCGGATTCTCTCCTCGCCGGGTACGCCGAGCGATTGGCCGACAACGACCGGATGGTCGTCCGGATAGACGTTCATGAGGCTCAGTTTCACGTCCGAGGCGGTGAACTCGTCGTAGACTTGGCCGATGACCGTGTGAAGCTGCGGGCGAAGGAGCTCGCGGCGAAGCTCGGAAGCGTCGAGGAGCTGGAAGCCCTCGATCGGATCGAAGCCAAGCCGGACGAACGCCTCGTCGAGGAAGCTCTCGCCGCCGAGCACCTCAAGCGAGACGCCTCGCTCCGGGCTGCGGGCGCGCAGCAACTGAACCGTTCGTTCCGCGACCATCGGGTGACCGGGAACGGCGTAAATAATCCTACCAGAAGGATGCTCATTCGCCAAGTTCAGCAGCTTATCCGCAATGGCGTCGTACACTTCCTCGAAGCCGTCCAGGCTCTCGTAGAGAGCGTCGAACGTCTCGAAGACGATGCCGCGGGCGGCCAGATCGAATATAGCCGGATGCTCGCCCGTGCGGGCGAACCGCAAGGAAGAGCCCTCCAGCCGCTTCAGGATGCCTAGCGTTAATTGATCTTCGCCGCCGGAGCCAAGTCCGACGATCGTAATGGAGGGGGACATCGTCCATCATCCTTCCCTGTCTGGTCTCATGGATTCAGGTCTTCATAGCGCCCGGCGCGCAGGCGAAGCAGCAGGCGGTCGACTCGCGAACCGGCGCCGCAGCCGGGCAGCGCCCGCCATTCGCGCGGAGCGACGGCGCCGCCGGCGACGAGCGCCGCGGCGAACGCCGCAGCGCCTGCCGCAATGCTCGGCAGCGCAGTCAACAGCGCGGCGGCGCGCGGCGCAAGGCCGCGCGTAAGCCCCTCCAGCAGCGCCGCGAGCAAGCCCGCGGCCGCCGCCATGGCGGCCAGCGCGAGCGCGAGCCGCCAAGCTCCGCGCGCGGGCGAGCCCGCCGCCGCAGCGCCAGCCGTGCCTGCGCCAGCCGCAACGGCGCGCGGCGGCAGGCGACGGCGCAGTGCGAGCGCGTTCAGCAGCGCGGCAGCACCGTACGCCGCGAGCGCGGCAAGCGCAGCGCCGCCGATGCCGAGGCTCGGCGCCAGCAGCGCGTTGAGCGCCGCCTTGAGCAGCACCGCGACGGCGAGATTGAGCGCGGGCGAGCGAAGATCGCCCAGCCCTTGAAGCAGCGAGGCGTACACGGCCTGAAGCGTGCCGCCGAGAGCCGCGAACGCCAGCAGCGCCATCGCCGCCGTGCCGCGGTCGTCGGCGAACAGCATCACGTTGATCGGTCGCGCCAGAATCGCCAGTCCGATCGCTGCGGCAGCGCCGAACAGCCAGCCGAGCCGAAGCGCGAATGCCGCCTGCTCCCGCTCGCCGGTTCGATCGCCGCGCGTCCGCGCCGCCGTCATCGCCGGAACGAGCGCGCCGCCGGCGGCACCCGCCGCCATGACGATCAACTGCAGCAGCGCGATGCCGCGATTGTACTCGCCGAACGAAGCCATCGCCTCGCCGGCCGTCGCGCCTGCGCTCTGCAGCAAGCGAGGCAGCGTGAACGCGTCGATCAGCCCGAACAGCGGGGCGACGACGGAGCTGGCCGCGATCGGCAGCGCAACGGCGGCGATCCGGCGGAGCAACGCAAGCCGCGCCTCCCCGTATTCCGAATTCCCTCCGCTCCGCTTCCCGCCGCCGCTCTTCCCCGGCTTCCCGCCCTCCCCGCTCGCCCGCCGCCGCTCCCGCAGGAGCCACGCGGCGATGGCCGCCAGCCCCGCGGCTCCTCCGACCGCGAGGCCGCCATGCACGGCGGCGGCCGTCGCGCCCGGCGACCAAGCCCGCTCGATCGCCCACAGCAGGGCGATCAGCATGAACGCGACGCGGGCCGTCTGCTCCGCGAGCTGGGACGCCGCCGGGCCGACCATGCGCAGCCGGCCCTGGGAATAGCCGCGCAGCGCCGCCGTCATCGGCGCGAAGAGCAGCGCCAGCGATGACGCGCGGATGGCGTCTGCCGCCTCGCTCACGCCCATCCAGCGCGCGAACGCGTCCGCTCCGAGGAACAGAATCGCGAACGCGGCCAGGCCGCTGCCCGAGAGCAGGGCGAGCGAGCTGCGGAGCACCCTGCGGGCGCCCGCCGAGTCGCCCGCCGCTTCCCGCTCCGCGACAAGCGCGGATACCGCGATCGGGACGCCGGCCGACGCGAGCGTCATCCACATGACCGCCAGCGAATAGACGGCGCTGTACAGGCCGAATACCTGATCGCCCGCCAGGTTCTGCAGCGGGATCTTCTGAAGCGTGCCAATCAGCTTCGAGAGCAGCGCGGCCCCTCCCAGAATCGCCGCTCCCCGCCACACGACCGAGCCTCCGGCGGACGCTTCCCTCCTGTCCGTCTTCATGGCGCGTTCCTTTCCCCGATAACTAACGCAAAGATTGGGTAACCATCCACGAAGCATTATACCACAGTCGGCGCTTATGTCTCGTCCCGCCTCCCGCCGGAGGCGCCCATCCTCGCATGAACGCCCGCCACCATGGAAAAAAGCTCCGCCGACAAGGGTGAGAACACCTCCGGGAAGCTTTTTTACGCGGATTGGATGATCTGGTATCGCTTCCATCCTGTCCGGATCGATACCCGAGCGAGCCGAATTGCTTATTGTTCCATCTGCTTGGCCAGGAAGCCCGCGGCCGTCTCGACCATCTTGCTCTCCATCTCGCCCATCTTCACGCCGTCGTCCTTGCTGATCAGAATAACCGTGCCGATCGGGTCGCCGCCCGCGACGATCGGAGCCATCGCGAACGAGCTGAACGTCTCGGCGGTATCGCGCAGAATTTCGAAGCTGCCGGATTGGGATTCGACGATAATTTTGCGATTGTCCATGCAGTTCTCGAGCAAGCCGCCTACGGGCTTGTCCATGTATTCCTTCTTCGAGGCGCCGGCCACGGCAATGAACGTATCCCGATCCGAGATAATGGCCGTGTGCCCCGTGCTCTCGTGCAACGACTCGGCGTATTCCTTGGCGAAGTCGCCCAGCTCGCCTATCGGCGAATACTTCTTGAGAATAACTTCCCCATCCCGATCGACGAAGATCTCGAGCGGATCTCCTTCGCGAATGCGGAGCGTGCGGCGAATTTCCTTTGGAATAACGACCCGACCGAGGTCATCAATGCGACGTACAATCCCGGTTGCTTTCATAGCTCGTGTTGCCCCACTTTCTTGGATGTAATAAACCCTGGAATCAGCCTGCCGCTTACGGACGAATACTCGCGCAAGGCTTGTATGACGAACCGTTGACCGTTGGTTGGAGAAGCGACCTTGAACTTGGGCATAGTATTCAACCCCTCCCAATTTCTTATGCGTTTGCCCTCCGATGGGGATAATCGTCAGCCGCGGCCGGAAGCTCCTGCCTGGAGCCGAATTCGGGCTTTCCTTCCATCGCCGGTTCCATTATTTGTGGTACGGCCGACACCGCCGCACAGCCGTTGTCCGCCCCTTAAGCAATTCGGAAGACGTTCCCGGATTGAGGGGGCCGAAGACATGCGTTGGGGGGAAAATCCGGCTATCGAGGGGGAGCGGTGCCTTGCCGAACAAGCTGCCTGAATATATGCAGTAACGATTACCCCAAACTTGTGCGGGTGAATCACATTGCCGACAAAAATATATTCGTGGTGTCCCGGCCCTCTCGCAGCTACAAACGGCCCCGGGATCGAAGAGCGATCCCGGGGCCGTTCATTTAACGCCGCAACCGTGCTTATTGACTTGCCGAAGCGGAAGCCGACGGCGATGCGCTCGGGGAAGCCGACGGGCTCTCCGAAGCGGCAGCGCTGGCCTGCGGAACGTCCGTGCTCGTGATCAAGCCCGGCAGCTCGTCCGACATGAACTTGTCGACGATCTCGCCGCTGAGCGTCGAACGGATCGTCTCCTTCGATTCTTCAAGCGTTTTGGTGCCGCGCTCTTCCACCATAATGACGTGGTAGCCGTAGTCGGTCTTGACCGGATCGCCGATCTCCTTGATCGGCTGCGTCTCGGCCGCATTCTTGAATTCTTCCACCCATTGGCTCGGGTCGACCTTCTCGTAGAGACCGCCGTTCTCCGAAGAGCCGGTGTCGTCGGAATACTCCTTCGCCAGCTCCGTCCAGTCGCCGCCGGCCACGAGCTTCTGCTTGACCTCTTGAGCCAGCTTCAGCGCGTCGGCATCCTCGCGGGTGTTGCCGTCCTTGTCGGTGAAGCCGATCAGGATATGGCGAACCGTCGCATAATTGAACGAGTCTTTGTTCTCGTCGTAGTATGCGGAGACCTGGTCGTCCGTCACCTTCAGATCGGCGTCCGTTGTCGCGATCAGTTGGGTCGTAATGAAGCCCTTCATGTCGTCATAGCTCAGATCGCCTTCCTTCATGGTCGCTTCGACGGATGTCTTCGTATCCGCATCCGATTCGATCGCTTCCTTCAGTTGGTCGAACTGCGAGTTCGCTTCTTCCGTCCCCTTCGTCTTCGCTTCCTCGGTTGCGCGATCGCTCAGGATCTTCATGCCGATGTAAGACGTCAGGATGCCTTCCTGCACCGAATCCTCGTCCACGATGCTTGCGTAATACGGGTTAACGACCTTGATGAAGGTCTTGTACTTCGTGAATTCGCTTGCAGTTACTTGTCCGCCTTCGTACTCGGCAACGATCTTGTTCGGATCGGAGGAGTTGTTCTCGTCGTTGTTGCTGCTGTTGCTGTTCTTATCCTTCCCGCAGGCAGCGAGGCAGACGAGCAGCGCAACGGCCAGCAGCAAGATTGCGTACCGGCTGTATGAGCTGCGCTTACGGTGCGACATCCTGTAATTCCCCCTTGATCTTGGTCACTTCCTTGTATTGTACCAGAAACTCTTCGACAAATGCCAACATGGAATCGTCGTCCATTCCGCGAACGAATAATTTCATTGTCGGCTGGGGAGCTGTTCCTTGAAGCTGCAGCTTCCCTTTAAGCTTCTGCTCGAGCGCCTTCAGCTTCTTGTCGTCGATCTGTCCGCTCCGGCGGGTCTCGACCTTAAGCAGCACCTCGTCGCCGCGCTTCTGAATCGATTCGATGCCGAACTGGCGGCCGTATACCTTCAGCCGGGCAACCGCAAGCAGGTTAAGAACCGACTTCGGCGGATCTCCGAAGCGGTCGGTCAGCTCTTCGAAGATATCGTGCACATCGTCGAGCGCGGCGGCGGCCGCAACCTTCTTGTAAATCTCGATCTTCTGAATGCTGTCGTAGATATATTCCGGAGGCAGGTAAGCGTCCACTCCGAGATCGAGCTGCGTGTTGACCGGGATGTCGGCCTGCTCCTGATTGCCGAACTGCTCCAGCTTGCGCGCCTGAATCTCTTCCGCAAGCATCTGCGAATAGAGGTCGAAGCCGACCGAAGCGATGAAGCCGGACTGTTCGCCGCCCAAGAGGTTGCCCGCTCCGCGAATCGACAGGTCGCGCATCGCAATCTTGAAGCCGGACCCGAGCTCCGTGAACTCCTTGATCGACTGAAGCCGCTTCTCGGCCACCTCGTTCAGCACCTTGTCGCGCTGATAGGTGAAGTAAGCGTAAGCGATCCGGTTCGAGCGGCCTACCCGTCCCCGAAGCTGATAGAGCTGGGACAAGCCCATCTTGTCCGCATCGTGAACGATCAGCGTGTTGACGTTCGGGATATCGACGCCCGTCTCGATAATGCTTGTGCTGACGAGCACATCGGATTCGCCATCCAGGAAGTCGAGAATCGTCCGCTCGAGCTCCTGCTCCGACATCTGCCCGTGCGCCACGGCGACGCGGGCGTTCGGGACGAGCGCATTGATCTGCTCGGCCATCTGGTAGATGCCCTGCACCCGATTGAAGAGGAAGTACACCTGGCCTTCGCGCGCCAGTTCCCGCTCGATCGCCTCGCGAACGAGCGTCGGACTGTATTCGACGACATACGTCTGCACCGGGAAGCGGTTCTCCGGCGGCGTCTCGATGACGGACAGGTCCCGCACCCCGAGCATCGACATGTGCAGCGTGCGCGGAATCGGCGTCGCCGTCAGCGTCAGGACGTCAACATTCGTCTTCAGCCGCTTCAGCTTCTCCTTGTGGGAGACGCCGAACCGCTGCTCCTCGTCGACGATCAGCAGGCCCAGATCCTTGAATACGAGGTCCTGGGAGAGCAAGCGATGGGTGCCGATGACGACATCGACCGTCCCCGCCTTCACGCCCTTGATCGTCTCGGTCTGCTCCTTCCGCGAGCGGAAGCGGCTCAGCACCCGAATCTGGAACGGGTAGCCCGCGAATCGTTCGCGGAACGTCTCGAAGTGCTGCTGGGCCAGAATCGTCGTCGGAACGAGCACCGCCACCTGCTTGCCCTCGATCGCCGCCTTGAACGCCGCCCGTACCGCCACCTCTGTTTTCCCATAGCCGACATCCCCGCAGAGCAGACGATCCATCGGCCGGGCAAGCTGCATGTCCTTCTTGATCTCTTCGATCGCTCGCAATTGGTCGGGCGTCTCGTCGTAAGGGAACATCGCCTCGAACTCCTGCTGGTACGCCGTGTCCTCGCCGAACGAGAAGCCGACCGTCGCCTGCCGCTCCGCATACAGCTTGATCAGATCGTCGGCGATGTCCTTGACGGAGGAACGGGCCTTCGACTTCGCCCTTGTCCACTCGGCGCCGCCGAGCTTGCTGACCTTCGGCTCCTTCTCGTCGGAACCGACATACTTCTGGATCAGGTCGAACTGCTCGACCGGGATGGAGAGACGGTCTCCCGCCGCGTACACAACATGAAGATAGTCTTTATGGATGCCGTTGATCTCAAGCGTGCCGATGCCCAGATACTTGCCGATGCCATGGTTCTGGTGAACGACGTAATCGCCCACCTTGAGCTCGGTGTAGCTCTTGAGGCGCTCCGCATTGTCCATCCGGCGGTCGACTCGGCGCGCCTTGCGCTGCTTCTGCGTGAACATCTCGCCTTCGGTAATGACGACGAGCTTCACGGAAGGCATCTCGAAGCCGCTCTGCAGGTTGCCCTCCGAGATATCCGGAATCTCGATATGGTAATCCTCCAGCACCCGGCGCATCCGGTCCGCCCGCTCCGCGTTGCCCGCGAGCATCACGATGTGGCTGCCGCTCTTGCGCCAGCGCTCCATCTCCGTCTTGAGCACGTTCATCTGCCCGTGGAAGTTCTGCATCGACCGGCAGACGGAGCTGACGATATTCTGCGGCTGCGTATGCGGTATCTGACGGACGAAGAGGGCGAGATAGACGGTCTGGAACGCCTTCGGATACAGACTCTGCTCCGCGCCGAGCGCAAGCACGAAGCCCGGCAGCGACTTGCCCTGCTGGAGCAGGTGAGTCGTCCACTCCATCTCGTCCCGCTCGAGCTGCCGCGCGGTCTCGCCCAGACGGTTCGGCTCATCCATCAGCAGGATCGTGTCCTTCGGAACGTAATCCAAGAGAGTCTGTCTCTCCGGATAGAGAAGCGAGATATATTTATAGATTTCAGAGAAGTAGACGTTCTGTCTCATCAGGTCGATTTCCCGGGCAATCTCGCTGCGCAGCTTCTCCTTCGCCTGACGATCGGCCATCTTGGAGAGCTGAATGTCCAGCAGCTCGCTCGCATGCTGCGCCGCGTTCGCGAATCTCCTGGAATCGGCGATAATCTCGCGGCAAGGGCGCACCTGGAACGAATCGAGCTTGTCGACGGAACGCTGGTCGGCCGGGTCGAACGTCCGGATCGAGTCGATCTCGTCGTCGAACCATTCGACGCGCACGGCAACGGGCGAGGTCAGCGGGTAGAAGTCGGCGATGCCGCCGCGCACGCTTAAGTGCCCCTTCTGCTCGACGCGGTCGACGCGCTCATACCCGAGCCCGATCATTCTCTCGAGGAACTCGTTCATCGGGAGAGAATCTCCGACCTTGAGGGAGATCATCGCCTGCGCGATGGTCATGCGGTCCGGCTGGAACCGGCGTACGCCGGAGAAGGGCACGACAATAACCCCGCGGAAGCCTCCAGCGAGTTGAATCAGAACGTCCATGCGTCTGGCCGATGTCTCGGGACTTGAGATTGCTGTCTCCGCGGCGATAAGCTCGTTGGCCGGATAGATCAGAACCTCGTCCTCGGACAAGCATTCCTGCAGATCCTCCGCCATCTTCTGCGCGGAGAACATGTTGTGCGTCACGACGAGCAACGGTCTCTGAAGCTCGCGATACATCGCGGCGATCATGACCTGCCGGGCGGAGCCCGACAGCCCGGCGACGAGCTGCTCGCGCATGCCGCCCCGGACCCCGTTCAGGACGGAGACCAGTTCGGGGTCCGTAGCGAACGTATTGATAAGAGCCCTCATTGCGTTTCCCCTTTCACTATCTGACACCAAGCATCGCCCGCCCCTGCGTTCCCGACGAGGGGTTCGCTGGAAGCGAGCGCAATGATTATGCTGCGTATATCCGTCTCGGAAGCTGCAGAGTGCGACGCGCTTGCGGGCGCCGACTCCCCCTCCGGAATGGAGAACCCTGATGTAATTCTGCCCGGTTCATTCCTGCCCGACTTAACCCTGCCCGGCTCATTGCCGCCTGACTTAGCCCGCCCGCTAACCCTCTGCCCGCCCGCTCCTGCTGACTTATCCCTATCTAAATATTCCGAGCAGGCCGGAAGGTTCCTCGTGGATCGCTTCCGGCGGTTATGCCTATGTCTGCTCCTGAGCCTGGGGCTGTGCCTCTGCAATATCCAAAAAGAAGCCCCGGCACATGCCAAGGCCTCGCTATCGCTCGATAAGGATTCATTGGAGCGGATTGGATTGAAGCACCAGTTCGGGATGACTGTCCAAGGTCTGACTGCAGTATTCGCAGATGACTTGCACGGTCGCGTCTCCGTTGGAATTATACGATATTATACGCTTTCGCTCTTCGGGGGTCAAGAAATGGAAGCCCAGCCGGTAATCCTCCACCTGCACGGAATCCAAGCTCCCGAGCGGCATCCGACAATGCCTGCACACGTAGTTCACCGCCATATATGTATGCCTCCTGAAGGTAAGGTATGCGGGCACGGCCTTGATTGCGCTGCCGAACGCGATTCTATTCGCGATTCCGGCTGCGATTCCGCCCGCGGTCCTGGCCGCATTACCTTCAGTATGCCCGGATAGGAAGTACATTAAGCGTCCGCCGCGAATCTCCCTGTCCCTCTTCCTCTGCCGCTCCTGAGCCCCTTGTCCAAGCTCCGCGCCGCTCCGCCCGTCAGTCGCCCGACTTGCCGTTGTACTTCGCCATGGATTGATCGAACGGATGGGACAGCGCGAATTCGATCGCATCGCACGCCTCCTCGATCATCCGCTTCAGCTCGGCCTGCTCCGCCTTGGCGAACGGCGCGAGCACGAAGTCGACGACCGGCTGCCCGTTCCTCGGTCGGGAGATGCCCATGCGCACGCGATTGAACGTCTGGGTGCCGACGTGCTGGATGATCGACTTGATCCCGTTATGGCCTCCTGCGCTGCCCTGGTAACGCAGCCGAATCCGGCCGATCTCCGTGTCCAGGTCGTCGTAGACGACAATCATGTCCTCCAGCTTCGCCTTATAGTAATCCATGAACGCCCGAACCGACTCGCCCGACAGATTCATGTACGTCATCGGCTTGAGCAGCGCCACCTTCGCGCCTTCGACCCGCGCTTCGCCGATCAGCCCCTTGCACTTGCTCTGGCTGACGCTTGCTCCCCATCGCCGGGCCAGTTCGTCGACGACCATGAATCCGGCATTATGCCTTGTCGCTTCGTAAGCGGAACCGGGATTGCCCAATCCCACTATCCATCTCATACGAATATTCCCCCGCTCTTCGTGAATAGAATGTCATCGTTGCCCGGCTGAAGTCTCGATCGTTCTTCGAAAAACGTTCTTCGAAAAAAATTTTCGCCGCTGCAACGATTCGCCGTGCTGCCGTGTCATTAGTAATACAACCATTAATCCGATCGAAAGAGGGTATCGATTGATGTACCTGAACGGACAGATGATCTTCGACGATTGCCACTTCCTCGAGCATATGGCCGCGGACGTCCCGATCCAAGTGTACCGGGGCACCATCCACAAGGACATCGGCTTCATCGAATATTATGGCAAAGAATTCGTCAAGGTCAACAGCATCTTGTACAGCCGCAAGCAATTTACCTTCATCTCCCGGCCCGGCTATTAACGCTTGCGTAGAAAATCAAAAGGAGTGCGGAACGTGTCAATCGTTCCGCACTCCTGTCGTTAAGCGGTCCGCGAGACTGTCTCGGGGAGGGAAGAGGCTTCGTTCGCTTAGTCCTTCTCCACGGCTGCCGCGGCGCGAGCGTGATTCTCCTTCTCTTCGGCCGCATCGTCCATGGCATCCAGCTCTTCCTCGCTGCGCTCCTTCTGAGGAGCGAGGACGGCGACGACAACCGCTTCCGGTTCGGATACCGCACGCACTCCCGCCGGCAGCTTCAGATCGGCTACCGTGATATGATCGCCGATTCCGAGCGAGCCGATATCGACGGAGATCGATGCCGGCAGATTCTTCGCCACGCACTCCACCTCAAGCTCGTGCAGGATGGCCTGCAGCATGCCGCCTTCCTTCTCCCCTGCGCTCGTTCCCTGAAGATCCAATCTTACGAACGTTTGAATCGTCTCGTTCAGGTTCACGTGACGGAAGTCCGCATGAAGGACTTGTCCGCTCAGCGGATCGCGCTGCAGGTCCGACAGCAAGACGGACTTGTTCCCTTGGGCCGGAACCTCCAGCTCGAGGATGCTTCTCGCATTGCCTCGCAGCAAGGCCATGAATTCCTTGCCGTCGAGCGAGATCGCGGAGCCCGCCATATCCTTGCCGTAGATGACGCCTGGAATCTTCCCTTGCTTCCTCAGATGACGCAAGGCGCTCTTCGTAGACGGCTGGCGTGCTTCGGCGTGTAACGTCATACTCATTAGGTAATCCCTCCAGACGGTGATATACCTATTAGTACCCGTTAGCGCCCCGGACTAAACATTCCGTCAGATGTGCGGCTCGAACAGCTTGCTGATCGATTGCTGCTCGTGGATGCGGACAATCGCTTCCGCGATGAGCGGCGCGACCGACAGCACGCGCAGCTTGGTCGATGCCGAAGGGTCCCTCAGCGGGATCGTATCGGTGACGACGACCTCGCTGATCGGCGCCGCTTCAAGGCGCTCCAGCGCATGGCCGGACAGCACCGGGTGCGTGCAGCAGCAGTAAATCTCGCGGGCTCCGGCCTTCATAAGAGCTTCGGCCGCCAGACAGATCGTGCCGGCGGTGTCGATGATGTCGTCGATCAGAATCGCCGTGCGTCCGGAGACATCGCCGATAATGTTCATGACTTCGACGACGTTCGGCTCCGGCCGGCGCTTGTCGATGATCGCAAGCGGCGCCTGCAGCTCGTCGGCCAGCCGGCGGGCGCGCACGACGCCGCCGTGGTCGGGCGATACGACGACCGGGGCAAGCAGTCCCTTGCCCTGGAAGTAGTCTCCAAGAATCGGGACTCCGAGCAGGTGGTCGACGGGGATGTCGAAGAAGCCTTGAATCTGCATCGCGTGCAGGTCCATCGCGATAACGCGATGGGCTCCGGCCGTCTCGATCAGGTTGGCGACGAGCTTCGCCGTGATCGGGTCGCGGGAACGCGCCTTGCGATCCTGACGGGCATAGCCGTAGTAGGGAACGACCACGTTGATCGTCTTGGCCGACGCCCGCTTCAGGGCATCGACCATAACAAGAAGCTCCATCAGATGCTCGTTGACCGGCTGCGAGGTCGATTGCACGACATAGACGTCGCTTCCGCGAACGCTATCGTTTAACCGAATATGAATCTCGCCGTCGCTGAACCTTCTCATCTCCGCATCGCCGAGCTTGATTCCAATGTTGCGCGCGATCGCTTCTGCTAGTCTTGGATTGGAATTGCCGGAGAACAGCTTGAGAGTCGAATCTGGGTAAGACATGACGCACCGCCTTAATTACGTTTGGATTATAGGAGTTAATACGCCGTTAACGGCTTATTGTTTCTTTTCTTTCTGTGCTTTCGCGCGGGCGCGAAGCTTATCCGCATAGCCCGGCTTGTTCACCTGCCGCTCGCGGGCGATGGCGACGTCCCCCGCTCCCACGTTCTGGGTAACGGTAGAGCCCGCGACGACGTAAGCCCCGTCGCCTACGGTGACGGGAGCTATCAAGTTGACGTTGCTGCCGATGAAGGCCTGATCTCCGATCACGGTTCTCGACTTATTATAACCATCGTAATTGGCCGTAATCGCGCCGCAGCCGATGTTCACGCCCGCTCCGACGCTGGCGTCTCCGACGTAGCTCAGGTGAGGGATCTTGCTGCCCTCCCCGACGACGGCGTTCTTGACCTCGACGAAGTCGCCGATCTTCACGCCCGCAGCCAGCTTCGTTCCCGGGCGCAGGAAGGCGAACGGACCGACCGAGCAGCCCGCTCCGAGCTCGGCGCCGTCCGTCACGGATTGGCGAATCGTCGTGCCGTCCGCAACCGTCGTGTCCTTCAGCTCCGCAGAAGGACCGATGACGCAATCCGAGCCGATCGTCGTGCGGCCCTTCAGCACGGTTCCCGGATAGATCACCGTGTCCGCTCCGATTTCGACCTCGGATTCGATGTAGGTGTGCTCCGGATCGATAAGAGTGACCCCGTTCGTCTGATGAGCCCTGGCGATTCGGCGGCGCATCAGGCGCTCCGCCTCGCCCAGCGCGATGCGGTCGTTGACCCCGATCGCCTCCGCCGGGTCCTGCGACTTGTACGCCGAGATGCGCTCTCCCTGCTTCTGCAGAATCCCGATGACGTCGGTCAGGTAATATTCTCCCTGCGCGTTCTGATTGGTTACTTGAGCCAGAGCCGCGAACAGCTTGCGGTTATCGAAGCAGTAGGTGCCGGTATTAATCTCCCGAATGGACGCCTGTTCCGGCGTGCAGTCCTTCTGCTCGACAATGCCGACCACCTCGCCGGACGCCCCGCGGACGATGCGGCCGTATCCCGTCGGCTCTTCAAGCTCTGCGGTCAGAATCGTCGCCGCAGAGCCTTCCTGCCCGTGAAGCCGCACAAGCGCCTCCAGCGTCTCCGCCGTGACGAGCGGCGTGTCGCCGCAGACGACGAGCGCGATTCCGTCCGCATCCCCCAACTGAGGCTTCGTCTGGAGCACCGCGTGGCCCGTTCCCAATTGCTCGGCCTGCAGCGCGTACTCCGCGGCATCGCCGAGATGCGCCATCACCGCTTCGGCCCCATGGCCGACGATGACAACCGTCCGCTCGCAGGACGCCTTCTTCACCGCCTCCACGACATGGCTCACCATCGGCTTGCCGCAGACGGGATGCAGCACCTTATATAATTTGGATTTCATGCGTTTGCCCTGACCGGCCGCCAGCACGATAGCCACTCTTCTCAAGCAACGAGACCTCCTTCGTTTACGTTACACGCGCTTAAGACTGCAATCTCTAAAGTTTAGCTTATTCCGGGGAAAATGAAAAGAGAGCCCCGTACAGGCTCTCTCGCAGCAAAATCTCTTAATGTCTCTCTATGATTCCTGTTACGATGATTCCTGTTACGCGCCTTCGACCAAGACTTCTTCGTCTTGAGCAGCCCGTTCGTACTCCGCCAGAACGGCGGACTGGATTTTCTCGCGTGTGCCGGAGGAAATGGGGTGAGCAATGTCGCGGAATTCTCCGTCCGGAGTCCGCTTGCTCGGCATGGCCACGAACATTCCATTGTTGCCGTCAATGACTCGAATGTCGTGAACGACAAACTCGTTATCGATGGTAATGGAAGCAATGGCCTTCATGCGCCCCTCGGAATTAACGCGGCGGAGCCTCACATCTGTAATTTGCACTTGTGTTCACCACCTTTGTCCCTTCGGAAGACTTGGTGTAATATTCCACATTACCGTGCAAATTCCTTCTTTTTATTGGAAAAATGATAGCCGAATTTGAAATTATTTTTTGCTCGGTTTATCCTTCGACAGGGATTGTCGAAATCACCTCTATTTCGACAAGAACATCCCTCGGAAGCCGCGCCACTTCAACGGTCGAGCGTGCCGGAGTGTGCTCGGAGAAGTACGTTCCGTACACCGAATTAAACGTCGCGAATTGGTTCATGTCCTTCAGGAAGACGGTCGTCTTGACGACGTTGCGGAAGTCCGCCCCGACGCTGGCAAGAACGGCCTTCAGGTTGGCGAGTACCTGGTGCGTCTGCTCCTCGATGCCGCCTTCCACAAGAGTGCCGGCGGGCGTCAGCGGGATCTGCCCCGAGGTGAACAGCAGGTCGCCGACGCGAACCGCTTGCGCGTAAGGGCCGATGGCGGCCGGTGCCGCGTCCGTAGAGATCGTTCCGAATAAGGTCATTGTTGTTCCTCCTTGGTCTCTTTAAAGAAGTTGCCGGGCTGAACCGTAATGTGGCGGGTCTTCAGGTCGACCTCCGTAAGCCGGGCCAGCGAGACGTAATCGTGAAGCAGCCGTTCTTCGTTGTCGACCTCGCCGGATTCCACGAAGACGCCGACGCCGGCGACGACCGCACGGAATTCGTGCAGCAGATCGATCATTCCCTGCACCGTTCCTCCCGCCTTCATGAAGTCGTCGATGATGAGCACCCGGGATTGCTCCCGAAGCCCGCGGCGCGCGAGCGACATCGTCTGAATTCGTTTGTTGGAGCCGGAGACGTAGTTGATGCTGACGACCGATCCTTCCGTCACCTTGTGATCGCGCCGGACGATAACGACCGGGACGTTCAGATACAGCGACGTGGCGTAGGCGAGCGGAATCCCCTTCGTCTCGACGGTCATGATGGCATCGATCTCGCGGTCGGCGAACGCGGTGGCGAACATCTGGCCCGCCTCTTGAAGCAACGCCGGCTGACCGAGCAAGTCGGTCATGTATAAGTAGCCCCCCGGAAGCAGCCGATCGGGCTGCTCCAGTTGGCGGCACATCTCCTTGACCTTCTCAAGCGCGGCCTCTTTGTCGCACCGCGGGATGAAGCGAACCCCTCCGGCCGCGCCGGCGAGCGTGTGCAGATCCCCGATTCCTTCCCCTTCGAACACTTCCTTGATGATGGCCAGATCCTCGCTGATCGAAGACTTGGCCGATTGATAACGATCGGCGAAGGCTGTAAGAGATATTAACGTATGGGGACGGGCCAGTAAGTATTGCGTCATCTCTACAAGCCGAGCGCTTCGTTTCAACTTTTTCACAAATTTTCTCTCCCGTCCAAAAACCGAATAATTTAACGCAATCATAACATCTTTATCCGGTTTTGGGCAAGGCTCCGTCGCCCGACATGATAATTTATCTAACATTGATCGGATTCATGAGGAATCTCCCTATGTCAGCAGCCTCACCACGTAAACTTCCTTGCAGAATCCGCGTAATCCGTTGTAGATTCGCGACACCTTCGATTCCTTGGACACCAGACCGAACACCGTCGGCCCGCTTCCGGACATCAGGACGCCGTCGGCGCCGAGCTTCGTCATGACTTCCTTGATCTGCCGCACTTCCGAATACTTCGGCAGCGTCACCGATTCCAATACGTTGCCGAGTCCGGCACACACGTCCTGGAACGATTGCCTGCGAATCGCATCCACCATTCCCGGGATGGAAGGATGGCGCTCGATCTCGGCGGCTCGCAGCTTGCCGTATACGTCAGCGGTGGAGACGTTGATCGGAGGCTTGGCAAGCACGACCCAGCATTGCGGAGGGCTCTCGATCGATTCGAGCTTCTCGCCCCTTCCCGTTGCGATCGCCGTGCCGCCGCGAATGCAGAAGGGCACGTCGGAGCCCAGCTCCGCTCCGAGCGCCTCCAGCTCGCGAACGGACAGCCCCAGCCCCCAGAGTCGGTTGAGCCCGCGCAGCGTCGCCGCCGCATCGCTGCTTCCGCCCGCAAGGCCCGCCGCCACCGGAATTTGTTTGTCCAGATGAATATAAACTCCGCGCTCCACGCCGCAGCGGTCCTTGATCAGCCTGGCCGCCTGGAAGGCCAAGTTCTTCTCGTCAAGGGGGATGAAGCCGGCGTGGCTGGAGAGAACGATCTGATCGCGGGGAAGCTCGTACATCTCCAGCCGGTCCGCCAGATCCACCATCGTCATGATCATCTCGACCTCGTGGAACCCGTCTTCCCGCTTCCGGAGCACATCGAGCAATAAGTTAATTTTGGCCGGGGCCTTCTCGTATATTTTCATCATCATCACCTGTTGGACTATCCATTCTTGTTCTCGCGCAGAAAGCTTTACATATTATAACAAACCCCCGGGAGAAATGCGATTTCGCCCATGGCTCCACCCAAGCAAGGCAGATCAAGGGCATGACAAAACGGCGCTCTCCCCGAGAGAAGAGCGCCGCCGTCTCATCCGTTTATCCCGGCAAGCGCGGACGTTCGATCGTTACGGCTTGCGGGAAGCGGCCTGCTCGGCGATCTGGATCGCCCGCTTGACCATGTTCCCGGCATCCTTCGCCCGGATGCCTCCCCAGCCTTCGTTCTGAACGGTGTTGTAGAAGCCAAGATCCTTCGCCAGCTCCGCCTTGAATTCCTCGGACATGGTGCTTCTTCTTCTCCGGCTCATCGCCGCCGCCCCTTTCGCCTCGCGAGTATGGATCGCCGCAACGGCTCCTGCCCGGTAGTCTTCCCGCCCCGCTCCATAATCATTCCAAGAAACAAAACGGACAGCCTGCGCTTCTTCGCGCGGCTGCCCAATAAACCGAATCCTGTCAGTGCGACATGAAATTGATCCGAACCTGACCTTCGTCATTGCAGACCATCACTTCGACCGATTCGGTCAGAATATCTGCATAGCTGTAGGAGACGCGCTTGAACGCGTTCTGCTCCTGATCCAGCTTGACGATAAAAACCGAAGGGTAAATCTCTTCCAGCACGCCGGTACGTTCTACGGTCTTGCGGCGGCCACCATTGGCGCGGAGCATGATTTTGGAACCGACATGGGGTTCCAAGCTTCGCTTGATCTCGATAAGCGCGTTCTTACCCATGATCCACTACCACCTCTTTCTCTGTAAATTATAACAAAAAAAGAGGGGTCTTGTCAAATGAACAAATATTATAAGGCCGACGCTCATTGTTGTCAACGGTGTTTTTCTCTAATTTTCGCTCAAGACCGCAAAAATTCCATTTACCCGAGGCTGACGTTCGACGTCAGCGCCTTCAAGTTCGGCACTCCGATCCGGTATCTTCCCATCGTCTCGATCCCGCCCACGCCCTGCATGCCGCTGATCGTATGGGCGATCACGTCCTCGACGTTGATCGTCTCGCGGAACGGCGTGAACGCGGCGCGCACGGCGACGTAGACCGGGTCGAGGGCATGGATCATGATTCGGCCGGGGGAGCTGGCGAAGTTCGCTCCGGAGCCGAGCAGCGCCTCGAAGTGCGATTGGCACGCCCCCGCCACGACGACCAGGGAATCCTTGTGCTTCTCGTACTCGCGGGCAACATTCACGGCTTGGACGAAATTCGTCGAGTTCTTGTAGCTGCTAAGCTTATGCCAGTCCTCGCGCTGCTTAAGAACGCCGTCATGTCCGGTGACGACGACGATGTCCGGGCGCACCTTGGGAAGCAGCCTCATCAGCACCTGCGGCATCTGGGACTCGTGGCAGTGAGTTCCTTCCGCCGGAACCCGAAGCTGCTGGTAGACGGCAAGACTCTTCTGCAGGTAATTCGCATCCCCGTCCAGATGGAGAACCTTGCCGGGCATCTCGAAGTACGGCCGCCTGTCCGCACCAAGCAGCGGAGCCAGATGCGACAAGCCGATGCTCGCCCTCTCGTCCCTCATGCGCTTCAGGGACTCGCTTGCCTGGATGCGCGCCCGCTTCGTCCCTCCGAGCTCGTCCGGGTTCCGCACCGATTCGAGATCGTCAATGGGCGAATCGGCCAGCAGCCGGTAATCCGTCCCGCGCAAGAGCGCCGTTCGTGCGAATACGGCATCGACGCGGAACAACATATCGCCGCCATAGGATTTGCGGACAACCAGTTCTCCCTGCTTCATGGGCAAATCACCTCTAAGCCTATCGTATGGAGGCGATAGGCACATGGTGCACAGTTATCCGAATCCCGGCCGATTCGCGTCGGTCAGACGACTCCAGCTTCCAGGAGAGCGTCGGTCAGCACTGCGTATTCCTGCAGGGTCAGCGTCTCTCCCCTGCGTTCCGGCTTGATCCCGCAGCCCTCCAGCAGCGCTCCGAGCTCCTGCTTCCGGTCCTTGCCCGCGAGCAGCGACAGGTTGTTCTGCAGCGTCTTGCGGCGCTGGGCGAATGCGGCGTGAACGACCTTGAAGAACGCCGCTTCGTCGCGGACGATCACCGCCGGCTCGGGGCGGCGCTTCAGCTTGATGACCGCCGAATCGACATTCGGCGCCGGGATGAAGGAGCCGGACGGAACGATGCACACAAGCCGCGGCTCGCAGTAATACTGAACCGCGATGCTGAGCGTGCCGTAGTCCTTGCCGCCGGGAGCCGCAGCCATCCGTTCGGCGACCTCCTTCTGGACCATGACGACGATGCTCTCGAGCGGCAGCCCTTCCTCGAGCAGCTTCATGATGATCGGGGTCGTGACGTAATACGGCAGGTTCGCGACGACGCTGACTTGCTCGCAGGCGGCGAACTGCTCCTCCCACAGCGCGGGCAGGTCCGTCTTCAGCACGTCGCCATGAACGATCGCCACGTTGTCGCGTCCTTCCATCACGTCCCGCAGAATCGGAATCAGCCGCGTGTCGATCTCGACGGCGGCGACTCGCCCCGCCTCGTCGGCGAGACGCTCCGTGAGCGCCCCGATGCCCGGGCCGATCTCAAGCGCTCCCTTGGCGGGATTCAGCTCCGCGGCGGCAACAATCTTGTCGAGAATATTCTTATCGACCAGGAAGTTCTGGCCAAGGCTCTTCTTGAAGGTGAAGCCGTGCTTGCGGATAATATCCTTGGTCCGGTTCGGCGTCGCGATGTCGGCTCTGGCCCGAAGGTTCGATGAGGTCATGTTCGTCAGATCCCTTCCCTCTCCAATTGTTCCAAGGCATGGAGGAACTCCTGCCTTGTGATGCGGAAGCTCACGCAGCGCTTGAAGAACTGCTTGCCGTTCGCGTAGCCGATGCCGAGCAGCTCGCCCATTCGCTCCCGGCGCCTCGACGCCGAAGCGTGGACGATAAGGCCGGCGCCAAGCAGATCGCTCCACTCGATCTCGGGCGCCGCTCCGGCGCCTTCCGCCGGCGAGGGGACTCCGCCCCGCACCCGCTCCAGCGCACGAATGATCGCCTCGTCCGAGGCGTGCTCGACGCCGATCCCGTCCTTGCCCCTCGCCTCGTCCTTCAGCAGGAAGGCGTGCTTGCAAGCCGGCACCCGCTCGGCCACGATCTTGCGAATCCGCTCGCCGGGAGAATCGGGATCGGTCAGCACGATCACGCCGCGCCGCTCCTGAGCGAGCTCGATCCGCTTCAGCACGGCCTCGCCGATCGCCGAGCCTCCCGTCTCGATCGTATCGGCCTCCACCGCGCGGCGGATCGCCGCCGTGTCCTCCTTGCCCTCCACCACGATCATCTCTTGTATCGTCAGTCTTGCCACGTCTCTTCCGCCTTCCGTTCATCCGTTCCTTATCGTTGGCCCGTTGCCAGTATTATAACAGAAACGGCGCCAACAAAAAGAAGAGGCCGATATCGGCCCCTTCCCCGGCCATATCCGCCGGCTTCCGCTTGTATAACGATCGATGTGCTGCAAGGGTGGCATCCCCATGAAACTTAAAGCGTTCGGCGATCGGGCCGTCCTCTGTTGCGGCCTCGCCTCCGGGTTAGTCGGAGGTCGGCTTTACGGGTCCGATCACATACACGGTATAACCGCGCTTCAAACCGAACTTATTCGCGTAGCTCTCGCTGTCGAAGTAAACATCGATCTTCTTGCCTTTAATCGCACTTCCGGTATCCTCGGCGCGGCGCAAGCCGATGCCTTCGATGTACACCCACCAACCGAGCGGAATGACGTCCGGATCGACCGAGATCGTCCGTCCTTCCGATACGGTGGTGCCGGAAGCCGTAATCCCGTAACCGGGATCGCCCTTGTCCTTGCCTGTCGATTCGGGACCGGCCGTATACGCCGTCAGAACGACGTTGCTCAGCACGCTCTTCACCTTGACCTGCGTCCCGTTCACGGTCACCGTCTTGGCTTCCGCATTCGCGCTGTAGGACAGGGTCGTGACGGCCGCCTTCTTCTTCGTCCCGACCGCTACGATCTTCTGCACGCTCGGCTCGACAACCGTCTTGGACACCATTCGGTCGCTGACGAGCTCGCCGTCCTCGTACACCTTCTCGAACTGCTTGACGACAATTCCTTGTTTGCCGGTCTGAACGACCTTCTTCGTCCCGACCTCAAGGCTGTTGTCGTTCTTCTCCACAATCGTGAACGGAACCTCCAAGCGAGCTTCCTTCACTTCCTTCTTCACGCGGATGATGCGAATCTTCATGCCGTCGTACACCTTCGTGTCAATCGACGGATAAAGCCGATCGTCCGCACCGAGCGACAGATTCAAGGATGCGAGCACATCCCCGACCGTCTCCTCGGTCGTATATTCGATGACGTCCTTCCCATCCGCCAGGAGGTTCACTCCCGCCGCGCGATCGATGACGATCGTACTGCCGTCGCTGAGCGGTGTCGCCAGCGGCGCCGATAATTCATCGTGCGGACCTACGGTGATGCTATGCTCCTTCAGGAGCGATTGCACATCGGAATTACGTGTTTGGATGACGGTTGATTTCCCGCCGTCCACGACGGTCACGCTCATGGCGGACGCGCCGTGCAGCAGCATTAGAAACAAGATGGTCATAGCAAAAGAGAGAATTACGCTCAGAAGAACCAAGCGCAAGTGCCCATGCTTCCATCGCGCTGCGATAAGCTTGCCGGTCGGTCTTCGATCATGGGTGTCCCCTAATGGAACTGAGCCCATTTTCTCGTTCCTCCTTCATAGCCCCGCCGTCGACTGTTACGCATGATTGTCAGACGCGACTATCCATGTATGATAACGGCGTGGATATCCATACGATGCGGCAATCGCATGGACGTGCGTCGCCTTGCCCAGTTCTGCGGTTCCCGGTGCCGACTCAAGGTCTCCCTTCGGGTCTAAGGTTGGACGCGCAACAAAAAAAGCCTTCGATCAGACAGAGGATCTGTTCGTGGCTTCCGCTTGTGTACGAGTCAAAGGGAATTGGGCAGCACGAGGTGACCTCTCTCTACCACGCTTACGAGGTTAGCTGTCGGGTTCGGACGAAGAGAGTCGCCCTAATCAATCGATACATGAATCGCTATATCAATCGATATTCACCCCAAGATTGCTCGCCTGCTTCCGACCGAATCAGAACGATTCGTCCTCCGCAGCGGGTCCCCCGTTCTCCTCATCGGAGATTAAGCGTACTGGAAAAGGGATGCCATATTCAAACTTCTGATTGTGATGATAACCCCTCGGCGCTTCAGGTGTAAAGAAGGGTCAAAGGGCGAATTTGACCCGTTTTCGGTGAATTTTATCTCCAATGGGCGTTTTGATGAGCAAATATCAGTTTTATCGGATAAAGGGTTTCATTTTCTTCGAATGTTACCGTTTTATCTCGCAAGTCCAAAACACTCCAAGCTATTTCGCATCGTTAAATTCCCTATATCTTCCACTGAAATCCCTTTTATTTCCGCTGCCGCCTCTGCAACGAGACGCACGTAAGCGGGCTCATTTCGCTTCCCGCGATGGGGGTGAGGAGTCAAATATGGGGCGTCCGTCTCGATCAATAATCGGTCGTTCGGAACCTTCTCCAGCACCTCTTTGGGAACCTTCGCATTCTTGAATGTGACCGGTCCGCCGAAGGAAATATAGAAGTTCATATCGAGGCATTGTTTGGCAATTTCCCAGCTTCCGGAGAAGCAATGCATGATGCCCCCGACCTCGGATGCCCCCTCTTCCTGGAGCAATCGGACCACATCCGCATGAGCGTCCCGATTGTGAATGACGATCGGCTTCTTAAGCCGCTTGGCCAGGCGAATCTGCTCGCGGAACACAAGCTGCTGGATGTCTTTGGGAGACGTGTCCCAGTAGTAATCCAGCCCGATCTCGCCGATCGCTACCACTTTCGGATGAGCGCACAGCCTCTCGATCCAGGCGAGGTCCTCCTCCAGCTTCATGTCGATCGCATCCGTCGGATGCCAGCCGACCGCCGCGTAGATAAACGGGTACTTCTCGGCCAGTTCCATCGTGGTCGGGATCGTCTCGCGGTTGAAGCCGATGTTGACGATCTTCTCGACTCCCGCCGCTCTGGCGCGTTCGATCATCTCCTCGCGATCCTCGTCGAATTTAGGGGAATCCATATGTGCATGAGTGTCGAATAACATGTCCGATTTCGTCTCCTTTGCGCTTCTTGTTGCTTCTATTATAAACGCAGCAGCTCCCGGGTATAGGGCTTAAGTCGATCCGCCTTCTCGCGAAGCGGTTCTTCCGGGTAGTAGATGTAGTACTTGCCGCGGTGGATGCCCGCAATCGAGCGGATAATGTCTGATTTCGCGGAGATCTCGGTCATCTGGTCCTTGTCGTCAAGCAGCAGGATCGGCGGCTTCTCGGAAGCTCCCGCTTCGGTCCCCGGCTTGTACAAGTCATAGGGCAGATCGACCACCGTATCCGTCTCCAGGTGGTACTCGGGATGGAGCCCAAGCGTGACCCATTCCCTCCTCAGTTCCTCCACGAGCTCCGGGTCCATTTTCTCCAATTGAACATATTTATACAACCGCCGGTCCAGGAACCTTCGACACAGATCCGAGAGCAGTTCATCCTTCTCGCGCGCCCACTCGCCGAACGCGGTGAACGCCGCATTGTCGTCCAGAGACAGATAAGCTTCCACGTCCAGTTCGCCTTGAAGCAGCTTCTTGAGCGATCCCAGCATGAACTCGAAGCGGTAACCGCTCTGATGAAGCTCGACGGCCCTTCGGAAAATCTTCTTAAGAATAATATCCGAGCTGCGAGTAACGGGGTGGAAATAAATCTGCCAATACATCTGGTAGCGCGACATCAGATAGTCCTCGACCGCATGCATGCCGCTCTCCTTGACGACGATCCGCCCTTGATGCGGCCGGAGAACACGAAGAATCCGATCGAGATCGAACGTTCCGTAATTAACCCCGGTGAAGTAGGCGTCCCGAAGCAAATAATCCATTCGGTCGGCGTCCATCTGACTGGACACGAGGCTGACAACGATCGGCTTGTCATACGTCTTGCGGATCACCGAGGCTACCTTCTGAGGGAGCTGCTCGTCCGCTTCCCGCAGCACGCGATTGATCTCCGTCTGTCCGAGAACGATGGCGCACGTCCATTCCTCGTGATCGGTGTCGAACACCTGCTCAATAGCATGGGAGAACGGTCCGTGTCCGACATCGTGCAACAAAGAAGCGCATAAACTTACCATTTTCTCCCCTTGCGGCCAATCTTTATATCCGTTACGCTCAAATTGGTTAATAATTTTGCGCGTGATCTCATAGACGCCCAGAGAATGGGAGAATCGACTATGCTCCGCGCCATGGAATGTCAGATATGTCGTCCCGAGCTGGCGAATCCTCCTCAAACGTTGGAATTCCGGCGTATTGATCAGCTTCCAGATCGTCGCGTCCTGCACGTAGATGGAATGATGAACCGGGTCCTTGAATACCTTCTCCTCATCGAGCGGTCGGAACATAGACAGCACCTCCGTAATCCATAATTTTTACAATCCATAATTTTCTTGTCCCTAAATCGACAAAAAACCGAAACTATTGTCGAATGTTGTCGTTATATGTAATGGGACTTTCATCCCTATTATTTGGACCATTTTCGTTTTAGTACCTGTTTTGTTTCTTGTATTTAAAGGGGTTTGTCGGATTTTCTTGGCAGCACGGCAATATCTCGGTTGACTTATCTGGGAATGGTTGGTATGATTATAGGCAGTTAATCGAGAATTTTGTCGAATGCTGACGAATTCACTTTCGTCCGTGTTGCACGTTTGCTAGAAGCTTTTGTCTTTATTTTACCTTGAGGAGAGGAAGTTTTCCAAATGATGAAGTCAACTGGTATTGTTCGTAAGGTGGACGAGCTCGGACGCGTCGTTATTCCGATCGAGCTGCGTCGTACGCTGGGCATCGGAGAGAAGGACGCGCTCGAGATTTATGTGGATGGGGAGCGCATCATGCTGAAGAAGTATGAACCTGCCTGTATCTTCTGCGGCAACGCAGAGAGCGTGATCTACTTCAAAGGCAAAATTGTTTGCCGAGAATGCTTGAAGGATTTGCCTGCACCTGTGACAAATTAAAGAAGTGTGCTATAATAGAAAACGAAAGTCTAAAATTTGTTAATTCTAACCTTTTTATATCTCCTTGCACCCCTCCCGTTTTTGCTCGGGAGGGATTTTTTTGTTGTTATCCACATGTGGATAACGTTCACTCTTCTTGATCCAGCAGCGCTTGATAGACGTCCCGGCGCGACAGGCCGCGATCTCTCGCCGCCAAGCGCATCGCTTCCTTCCGGCTGCCCGAATCGGCTTCGTACTTATCCACATGTTCGGCAAGCGACAGCGACGACCACCATGCCTCGGCTGCGGAGCCTGTCCCGGCGCCGCCGGACCGTTGTCCCTGCCCATCGGACTCCGCTGCGGCCCCTTCGAGCAACAGCACGCATTCGCCGAGCGGCGGCACTTCCTCAAGGTGCCGGAGACAGGCATCGACCGTGCCCCGCACGACCTCCTCGTACCGCTTCGTCAGCTCGCGCACGATCGCCATCCGCCGATGCCCCCATCTCGAGGAGATCGCCTCGAGCGTCTTCTTCAGCCGGTGAGGGGCTTCATAGAGAATGACGGTGCCGGGCTCCGAGCCGATTCCGTCCAGGAACCGCTCCATTCCCTTGCGATCGCGCGGCGGGAAGCCGGCGAACAGGAACCGGTCCGTCGGCAGCGCGGAGACGATCAGGGCCGACAACGCCGCATTCGCCCCCGGAATCGGCACGACGGGAATGCCCAGGGCCGCCGCCTCGGCGACCAGATCGGCACCGGGATCGGAGATGGCAGGCAGCCCCGCATCGCTGATCAAGGCGATGCTGCTTCCCTCGGAGAGAAGACGCAGCAGCTCCGGCCCGCTCGCTTCTTTATTGTGCTCGTGGTAGCTGACGAGCCGCTTGCCGATCTCGAAGTGGGTCAGCAGCTTGCGCGACTGCCGGGTGTCCTCCGCCGCGATCAGATCGACCTCCTTCAAGGTGCGGATCGCGCGGAATGTCATGTCCTCGAGGTTGCCGATCGGGGTGGCGACCAGATAGAGCGTTCCCGGCTTCTCGCGGGAAGCGAAGCTCTTCTGTACCTGTACAGTGCTCTGTTGCGTGTCCGATGCGCTCATTGCGATTCCGCCTCCGTCCGCTCGTCGTTGTTGCCGTGATCGGCCAATTCGCTTCTTCTTCCATAGAAGACGTCCAGCAGCTCCTGCGTATACTCCCTCTCTCTATGGTAGACAATGAGCGGAGGAAGCAGACGGATCTCCGGCTTGCCTTCCTTGAGCGCCTCGATCAACACCATATTCGCTTCGCTCTCCGCATGGGAGTGGATGAAGCGCAGCCGCTTCGGCTCGAGCCGATTCCTTCGCAGCGCCTCCATGATCTCGGCCAGCCGCGACGGGCGATGGACCATCGCGACGCGGCCTCCCCGCTTCACCAGCCGCGAGCAAGCCGCTGCGACGTCCTCAAGCGTGCAGCCGAGCTCGTGGCGCGCCATCGCCTGGTGGATGTTCTCCTTCCGTTCCCCGGACTTCACCGGCATGTAGGGCGGATTCACCGTCACCGCGTCGTAGAGGCCCTCCGGACTGTCGAATTGCTTCAAGTCCGCCCGCACAATCGCGATCCGCTCCGCAAGCCCGTTAAGCGCCACGCTCCGCTTCGCCATGTCGGCGAGACGCGGCTGAATCTCGACGCCATCGATCCGGGCGGCCGTCCGGGTCGAGAGCAACAACGGAATGACCCCGTTGCCCGTACACAGATCAAGCACCCGCCCGCGAGGCGGCACCGTCGCGAACCTCGCGAGCAGAACCGCATCCAGCGAGAAGCTGAACACCTCCTGGCTCTGAATAATCTTCAGCTCGTATGTCAGCAGATCGTCCAGCCGCTCTCCCGGCTTCAGGAGGGCTCTCTGCTGCGCCTCGGCCTCCCGGTTGCCCCATCTTCCCGTATCGTTATCGTTATCCGCACGGCCCGCTTCCCCGGCCCCGTTCGGCATCGTCGCCACCTTACCGCCGCCTTCCCGTCGCTTTCTTTGCTTCCTTTGCTTTCGTCGCTTTCGTCGCTTTCTTCGCTTTCTCTTCGTTCTCTCTTCATGCCCACAAGCTTACCCGATCTTATGGCGAATTGCCACGTGTTCCACTCGAAGCCCTCTTCCTCATCCTGCCGATCACCGCCGGTCTCCGCGTATTTCTCTGTACCTGTCCCTCGATTCTTCCCTATCCTTCTCGAATCTTCCCTATCCTTCTCGATTCTTCCCTATCTCCATCCGTCTCGGTCCCCTATTCTGCTCTATCTTTCTCGACCCTCCATCCAACTCTCTCCTTCTCGGTTCCTCAATCCCTCGATCCTGCTCTATCCCTCTTGATCCTTCCTTATCCTGCGATTTCCCCGCCAAGCGATTCCCCTCTCCGGCCCCTGAGGCTTTTGAGGATGGTTTTTGAGGATGGTTTTTGAGGATGGTTTTTGCCATTTGTTGCCTACCCACCACCATCCAACCCACAATTTGCGATTTTATGTGATTTTTCACATTCGTCGGCCTCGGATCGAGGGTAATTGCGGCGTTTTATGCGATTTTTAGCATATATACGATACTTCGGGTCGAAATTTTCTCCATGTATGCTATTTTTCACATATAATCGTCCAAACTGCCCGTTATCAAGCTGCACGAATGTGAATTTTCACATAAATTGCTCGACCCAGCGGCTTAGACAGTGTCCACACGCTTCGGCGGCTTCCATAGCGCTTCCATAGCTGCAGCTTCGACAGCCTTCCATAGCTTCCGCGACTTCAACTTCCTCAACTCCCGCAACTTCGACGAATTCGCAGCTCCCATAGCCTCTGTGGCTCCTACTGCTCCCGCAACCTCAGCAACCTCCACAGCTCCGCTGCTCCGCGCCCCCTACAGCCTCCGCAGCTCCACCGATTTCGCCACGCTCCCTAACGACGCAGAAGAAGCTTAGGCGTCGACGTTCCGCCGCCCATGCGTTCACCGGCCTATACTTACCCACGGCAGTCCCCAAAAAAAAGCGCCGCCCCTCCACCTGTCCCGTGGAAGTTCAGCGCGTGCTTCGCAAGGCCCCGCAGAGCCATTACTTGCTTAAGAAGGAGAGGCAGAACAAGCAGTCGCCTTCCATTCGCAGATGCCCGTAATAAACGTTGCAAATATGAAATCCTTCATGATAAAGCCGAGCCAGGTTGTCGTACCCTTCCCCGACGCCGTGCGGCGCGCCGGCCGCTTCTTTGGCTTGTCCTGCGGCAACGGCTTGCTCGGCCGTCGGTTCCCCGTGATGAGCAGCGTAGTCGCTCTCGCGCTTCAATACCTTGCGCAGTTGCTCATTCTCGATGATAAGCTGCTGATTATGCTCCAGCAGTTCCTTGATCCTCTCCTTAAGAGAACCGAACTCGGTCTGGGCATGGAGCAACTGCGCCTCAAGTTCTTCCATACGTTGGAAAATGTCATTCATCAACAGCTTACACCTCGAACATCAGGTTGTATCAGTGTCGAAACGGTTATTTGACCACGACATCCTCAAACGATAATTCCTTCACTCTGCCGAGGTCGAACAATTGGACGTGCACCATGCGATTGCCTACGTTCAAACCGACGACTTTACCTTCACCGAACGAGGTAATGACGATCTTGCCAACCGCTGGCATCTCTTCTCTTGCGCTCTCATAATTGTCATGCTCGTACTTCAGGCAACACATCAATCGCCCGCACAGACCCGATATCTTCGTCGGGTTGAGGGACAGGTTCTGATCCTTCGCCATCTTGATCGAGACGGGCTCGAAGTCTCCCAACCAAGAAGAGCAGCACAGAATCCGTCCGCACGGGCCGATTCCGCCCAGCATCTTCGCTTCATCGCGCACGCCGATCTGCCGCAATTCGATGCGTGTCCGGAAGACTCCCGCCAAGTCCTTGACGAGTTCCCGGAAGTCGACGCGGCCTTCGGCCGTGAAGTAGAAGATGATCTTGTTGCGATCGAACGTGTATTCCACGTCGACCAGCTTCATCTTCAACTGATGATCCTTGATCTTCTGCAACCCTATCGCGAAGGCGTTCTTCGCCGCATTCCGGTTCTCTTCGACGGCACGGGCGTCTTGATCCCCCGCAACCCGAATGACCTTCTTGAGCGGCAGCACCACGTCGTCTTCTCCTACGGTCTTCGGGCCGATGACCACCTGTCCGTATTCGACTCCGCGAGCCGTCTCCACGATGACGCTCTGATCCTTGGATATCGAATGCTCGGCGGGATCGAAATAGTAGACCTTGCCCGCCTTCTTGAAGCGGACACCGACAACGTCGTACACTATTTATCCCTCCCGCGACTTAACCAGAAATTGCTCGAGGGCCAACTGCGGCTGCACGTGAGCCTTGATTCGGCGAGCCGCCGTCATAGCCCCTTCCATCGCCGCCAGGTGGCTGTCCAGGCTGCGGCTCCACGCATGCCTCGCCATCCACTCCGCCTGGTCCGAGAAGACGATCCTATTCTCTCGGCCGGTGATGATGTAAATCATATCTCTATACCACAAGGCAAACATCTGCAGCAAGGTATCTGTATGTTCGGCGAGATCCGTCTTGAACACCTGCTGCTGCGCCGTCAGCAGAGCGGCAGGGAACTTCGACGAATTCTCCTTCCCCAATTGTATCACTACGTTTCGAGTTTCTGCAAACCAATTCTCTTGGCAGAGCGCCCTTGCCGCATCGATTCCCGACGTCATATGCACCGCCGCACGGGCAAGCAGCGCCGGCTTGCCTTCGGCCACGAGCAATTGCTCCAGCTCGTCCGGATCTCCAGGGACGAAGGACACCAATTGGCTTCTCGAGAGAATGGTCGGAAGCACCGACTGGGCGCTTGGCGCAAGAAGCATCGCGACAATCGGGGAGGCCGGCTCCTCGAGGAACTTGAGCAAGCTGTTCGCCGCCGGCGTCGTCATCGTCTCCGCGCCTTCGATGATGTACACCTTCCGCCCCGCTCCCGCACTCCGGAAGGACAATTCCTTCTGCAGCTCCCGCACCTGCTCGATCTTCACCGTCGCTCCGTCAGGCTCAACCAGATGCAGATCCGGGTGGTTGCCGTGCAGCACCTTCCGGCACGCCAGGCATTCCCCGCAAGCGTCGGTGCCTTGCCTCTCGCAGAACAACGTCTGGGCGAACGCCAGGGCCATCGCCTTCTTCCCGCTTCCTTGCGGGCCTGCGAACAAGTAAGCGTGGGCGATCTTGCCGGTGCGCAGCGAATTGTGCAGCAGCGCCTTCGCCCGGCGTTGGCCCGGCACTTCTTGAATGGCCATCTGTGAAGTCTCCCCCTTGCAGTCGTGCAATATAACAACGGCAAGACCGCTCGCGATCGTTCGACCAGGTCCAATCGACAATCGCGCAGACGGCCTTGCCAGCATCTCCATCAGAACACCAAATTAATCAGCAAGCCGCGAATTTCCCCAACCTTCTCAAGCAGCTCCAAGCGGCCCTCTTCCGTCTCCAGAAGCTCCTCGCCCATGGCAATCAGCAGGGAATCGACCTCTTCGAGCACCTTGTACCGCTTGCCCCGGCCGCGCCGGTCCCAGCCCTTCGTCTCCTTGAGCTTGATTCCCCGCCGCAGCGTATCCTCAAGGAAGCTCTTCACCATCAGGCGATACTGCTTCAGCTCGCGCAAGGTCATGGAGCGCATCAGACGATCGCCCTGAGCTCCGATCTCCACCAGCTTGCGGTTCAATTCCTCGATCGTCCGGCTCTCCTCTTGATGCTGCATGAAGTCGCCGAACGTCTGGGCTTGCGCCTGGCGGTTCGGCGTATCGTTGCGCACCAGAGTATTGTTGAAGGTCCGGAATCCGGGTTCGATCTTCATTCCCTATCACCACGCCGCTTCGTTAGAAATGTTCGAACCTCTCGACCGGCATCACGAATACGGCAGCGCCCCCAACCTGGACTTCCACGGGGAACGGAATGTATGAGTCCGCAGCTCCGCTTACTGGGGATACCGGCGTCACAAGCTGATCGCGAATCTTGCAATTGGATCTGATGACATCGAGCACCTGCTGAATTCTCTCATCCTCGACGCCGATCAGGAACGTCGTATTGCCTGCGCGAAGGAATCCCCCCGTACTGGCCAGCTTCGTTGCGCGGAATCCTTCCTTGATGAGAGCGTTCGACAATCTGCTGCTATCCTTATCCTGAATGACGGCAATCAACAGCTTCATCTGCCTGTCCCTCCTTCAGTTATCGGCAATCATTTTCTACTTTCTACTACTACTATAAATAATTAGACACGTTACGGTCAGAATCCTCTTCTTCCGTCACACGAATATCGAAGATTAGGACATCCGGGACTTCCGCTCCAGGAAGGAATCCAACTCTCGCTTCATCGCTTCCAGCACTTCCTCTACCGTCCGATTCGCGTCGATGCGAACGATGCGGTCCGGGAACCGCTCCGCGATCATAAGGTATCCTTCCCTGACCCGCTGATGGAAGCCGAGAGCCTCCAGGTCGAGCCGGTTCACCTCCCGGTTCTTGTTCGCGTTGATGCGCGCAAGTCCGAGCTCGGGGTCCACATCGAGGAATAACGTCAAGTCCGGGAACGTATCCTCGATCGCGAATTGATTGATGGCCAGAATCCGGTCGATGCCGATGCCGCGGGCATACCCTTGATACGCCAGGCTGCTGTCGATAAACCGATCGCACAGAATCGTTCTGCCCGCCTCAAGCGTCGGAACGATCTTCTCCACGAAGTGCTGCCTTCGCGATGCCGCATAGAGAAGCGCTTCGGTGCGCGCGTCCATCCGTATGTTGTTCTTATCGAGAATGACGGAGCGAATCTGCTCCGCGATCGCGATCCCCCCGGGCTCGCGCGACATGACCACCTCGATTCCTTTGCTTGCCAAGTATTCGGCGGCCATCGACAGCACCGTCGACTTGCCGGCCCCTTCATTGCCTTCCACCGATAGCAGATATCCTCGCGTCATGAACGAATGTCCCATCCTTGCATCGTCAAGTTCTGCTTCTATTATATACTATTCGACTTCCGCGCGCCCCATTTGTTCCAGCTTCCGGCCCAGTCCGTACAACACGGCGAACACAAGCACGATAAGCATCATATCGAACGTGACATTGAACAGGAACAAGTGCTTGCCGAGGTCGGCTTCTCCGTCTCCGATCAACGGAATAACGAACGAGAATGCCCCGCAGACGGCCACGGCGCCGAGCGTCTCGAACGCGAGCCTGGCGCGCGGAGCGCGGCTTCTCAGCCAGCCTGCGCCAACAATTGCCATGTAGCCTGCATAGATGGCGAAGAACCATCCGAGGCGATTCGGCATTCGATCATGCTTGAATTCGCTCCATGCGCTGAAGCGGTAATCGATCGCCCCCTTCGGCTTGCCCGACTGCGCCCCGTAATTTCCCAGGTAATAAGGCCGAATCGCCGTCCCTTCCCGCGCCGCCTTCTTCATTTTATCGATGAGACGCCAAGGATGTTCCGCATAGAATGCCGCTACTGTCCGATGGCTTAACCGGCTCAGAACCTCCCGTTCAAGCGTCGGGTCCCTCTGTGGAATAACGGTATCCTGCTGAAAATAATTCGTTCCGGCAAGAACGCCATACTTGGGAGGAATCCCTAACTCTCTCAGGTCGTCGGCAAGCGAAGGGGAATCCTTGAGCACTCCGTAGAAGATGGATTGGTACAGGTTCGTGTGGACGAGCCGATGCGGAGCTGCCGCCATCATCGCAAGCGTGCCGACCGCGAGAACAAGCGCCCCGGCCCGCGTCGCTTGCCGCCACCCGGCCGTCCGCTTCAGAAGCTGCATTCGCCAGGCAAGAACGGCGAAGAGCAAGCCAAGCGGCGCATATTGGATCTTCGCGGTCGCGACGGCGAGCGCCGCGCAGACGAACAGAACAAGCAGCTTGTACGGCGGGCTGTCGCTCTCCGCAAGCGCGAGAGCCGCCGCGACGGCCAGCAGCAAGCCCACCATTGCATAGGGCTCCCCGAAGAACGATTGGAAGTAAGCGAGATACCCGATATCGCAGAAGACGAGCAGCAGAATCAGGCTCATCGTCAGAGCCAATAGCGCGGTTGCGCGGCGGCTGCGAAGACTCGGAAGGTGGCGGATAAGAAGCGTAAGCGCCGCCAGAAGGGCTATCGCGTAGAGCAGCCCCAGGGAGCGGATGTCGTAGATCGGCTCCAGCAGGAAGCGCGAGAGCAGCCCCGACAGCGCAACGAGAAGAACGTGCGTGGACACATAGCCGCCAGTGCCATAGGAGCCGTATGCATAGTGGGAATGAGTATGGTAGAAGTAACGTGCGCCATACGTCTCGGCGGGATCGAGCGGCTTGATTCCCGAAGCGCCCATCACCCGGGCGAAATCCCCATTGTCGGCGACCCCGACGATTGGGGGGATCATCATCAGAACAACGATCAGGAGGCAAGCGATCAGAGCCGCAGCCCTTCCGACCGCGAGGCGAACATCATCTTCCGAACGATTCGGATTCCGGTTCATGGGGGACGAGATTTCTCCTTTTGGAACTCCCTGCCCCTCCGAACCGCTAGTCCCGTACGATGACGCGAATCCGCTCCAGCCGAGGGTCCTCGGCTCCTTGAATACGGGCCCCTTGAAGCCTCCATTGCTGAAGGCGGCGAATCGCCCCAAGGGTCACCGCTTCTCCCGGATACAGCTCCGGGATTCCCGGAGGGTAGGGAATCACCCATTCGCCGCAGAGACGCCCCTCCGCTTCCTCAAGGGCGACGAGTTCCGTGGGCAGAGTGCCGCGAGAGAACGCTACGGGAGACGAGATCAGGCTGTCTGCGGGCTCGATCGGGGACAGGGAGTTTTTTACCGAATAGGATCGCCCTGCAAGCCCGAATTTATGAATAATTGCCGCTGCCGCATTCGCGAGCCGATCCCCATCCTCCGCCTTCGTGCCGGTCCCCAGCGCAAGCACGACATAACGGTCGTCCGCCATCTCGGCCAAGCAGCCCAACGCCTCCAGCTCGTCCCGCAGCGCTAAGCCCGACAGCGTGCCGGTCGCATCGGTCAGCACGACCTTAAGCGGATCTGCACGCCAGAGAGGGCTCGCAAGCGGAAGCGTGCGAATCGGCGACCCTTCCAGGCCGCCCCTGATCCTCTCCGCGGCGCGCAGCGCCTCCCGGAACAGCCCGCTGCCTTCGCTGTCCACCTGCCACCGGGCCAGATCCAGCGAAGCCATAATCGGGTAGGAGGGGCTGGAGCTCTGCACCATCCGCAGCGCTTGGCGAATAGCTTGGCGATCGATCCGCTCCCCCTGCAGATGCAGATAAGCTCCCATCGTCATCGCCGACAGCATCTTGTGCGCCGATTGCACGACCGCATCCGCCCCCAGGCTGAGTGCGCTTGCCGGCAGAGCCGGATGTTGGCCGAAGTGAGGCCCGTGCGCCTCATCCACCAGCACCGGAATGCCGCAGCGATGGGCGTGCTCGATAGCCCCGCGCAGATCCGAAGCGTGGCCGTAATAGTTCGGGTTGCTCAGCAGAATCCCCTTCGCTTCCGGATAGCGGCCGAGCGCCTCCGCAACCGTACCGGCCGAGGGCGCCAACGCGAGCCCCGTCTCCGGATCGATCTCCGGGGTCAGGAACACCGCTCTCGCTCCGGCCAGAATCAATCCGTGAATAACGGACTTATGGACGTTCCGTTGGACAAGAAGAAGCTCCCCTGGCGCGCAGGAGCCGAGAATCATCGCCAGATTGCCCGCCGTGCTGCCCCCGACGAGCAAGCAGCTCGTCTCGGCGCCGAAGCATTCCGCAACGAGCCGTTCCGCCTCCGCAATCACTCCTTCCGGATGATGCAGATCGTCCGTATCTGACAGCTCCGTGACGTCGATCGCGAGCAGCTCCCGGTAGATCGACGCCTTATCCGAGACATACCCGATCCCGCGCTGCTTATGCCCCGGAACGTGGAAGCTGGACGCGTTCCGCTGGGCATGAAGCAGCAGCGCCTCGTACAAAGGAGCCCCCGTCTCTTTTCCGCCCATTGCCGCCACGCCCCTTTTGCCACATATCTCGATCTATTATACCAGACAAAAAAACCGTCCGCTCCCAGCTCGGAAGCGACGGTCTTATCGGTACATCCTTCGTTCATACGTGGTATCGGACCGCAATCTGCCGCAGCCGATGCACGAAGAACGGATACTTCTCATCTTCGACTCTTGTCTGGACCATCTCCGCCTCGCATGCGAGACAAATAAATTCGTTCACGATATGAATGCCTTCTTCTTTCGGCTGGCCGCAGACGATACAGGTTTCCACTCGATCCTGATCCATTGCCATCCCTGCTTTCTATGCCTTATACGTGATAGTATGGGGCTTATTCTATGAAAATATACATGATTCCTAGCGGCTTCCCTCTGAATCTTAACATTTCTTCGTCTTCGACCGATAGTAATCAACAGAGCGTCTTCGTAAGGAGCATGGGAATGAACGATCCGATCATCTATCATTATAAGCTTATTCGCAAGCTGAATCTCCTTCCGGAGATGAAGGCCGCATACGTCGCAACCGCGCTCATGGGAATCGGCACCCTGGCCCTTCTGGATGGCCTGACAGGGCTGCTCTTCTCGCTGCTCGGCTTGCTTGTCATGTTCGTCGTCCATGCGATCGTCTTGAAGATCACGCTGCGAAGGGTCGAAGAGCCCGCAGAGAAAAAGTGGTTTATTCGCTTCGACCTCCCCTGGATCGGACCGCTTCCCGTGTCGGATACGAGCCTCTCGCTGTTCCGCCGCCTTCATCTGCACCTGCTGCTGGTCGGCTGCTGCGTTGCCGGCCTCTTCTATCCGTGGACAAGCTCATCCTTGGTCATCGCCCTGATCTTCTGGCATCTCTGGCTGATCGCCCCGCGCTTCTATCTGCTGATCCGGACCCGCAAGGAGCTTGGCGACGGCATCATCCGGCTGGAGGGCTCCGAAATTTCGTATTACCACCGCTAATCGCAACTTTCATCTAATCTTAAGGTTGCTATCAGCGCAATTTAATCCGGGGCCGTTAAGATAATCCCATGACCCCTTCTGATAGATATAGATTTTGCCCGCAGCCTTGATGGTTGCGGGTCTTTTTTTGCATTCGCTCCCCTGGCCGATGTCTTCTGCGATTTTATGTGGTTTTTCACATTCGTCAGGGTTGATTCGCGGCAATCGCGGCGTTTTATGTGATTTTTCGCCTATATGCGGGGGAGTCGAGGCCGAACTGCCGCTATGAATGTGGTTTTTCACATAAAACTGCCCAAATAACCGTTATCGAGCCGCGCCAATGTGAAATTTCGCATAACTGACCTCTTCGTGCAAAATGTAAAATGCCAAATGATGCAAAAAAGCACCCGTGAGGGTGCTCTTCCGCTTCTTGCTCTTCGATTCGGTCTTGCTCATCGGCTTGGCAACTTCCTACTCTCCCAGGACCCTGCGGTCCAAGTACCATCGGCGTTAGAGGGCTTAACGGTCGTGTTCGAGATGGGTACGCGTGGAACCCCTCTGCCATCATCACCAAACCAGTGCGACTTGGTTTGTCGCGTTTCAAAGCTCGCGCCTTGATAACCGGATACGAAACGAGTTAGCGTATTTAGAATCTTCTTCTTCCTACCTTGCGTCTGCTCTTAGGATAAGCCCTCGACCGATTAGTACTCGTCAGCTCCACACGTTGCCGCGCTTCCACCCCGAGCCTATCTACCTGGTGTTCTTCCAGGGGTCTTACCTAC
>NZ_SSOB01000039.1 GCF_004801405.1 Cohnella fermenti | reverse complement strand
CTGGTAGATAACTCGATTTTCGACTGGGTTTGATTTGATGTGCCCTTTTTCTTGACTCATCCGCCTCATGGCCAAAAAAATTTCCAATTCTCATGAATCAGGGGCTTGACATCATACCGCTGGACTTTTTGCCCCCCGGTTAATCTTCTCTCTCTTGCCAATATATACGTCCGGGCGAATTCGTAGTACAAGCATGGTATAGGATCGCCGGAAGCGTGAGACCCTAGCCGCAAGATTGCAATTCACACTTGAAGGCGAGGGTAATCAAATGAAGAAGAAAATCGTCGGAGCGGCATCGGTCGCCCTCTTGTCGTTGACGCTTGCAGTGCCGGCGTATGCCAACCACAACGGTGCTCATAACGAGGGCTACGGCGGGGCCAATGGCGGGAACGGCGGGCTCGGCAACGGAATGGGAACGACCAGCACCGGCATGGCGGACGGAACCCGGGTTCACAGTCAGTCGTTCGATCTGCGCGACCGTTCGAACGTGAACGGCAATCGGGATGTGAGCATCTACGGAACGGGAACGGGCAATCAATTCCTGAACGGGACGGGGAATAATGCGAATACTCCCGGCACGGCGGGGCGGTATACGGGCTACAGCACGGATGATAATCGAAGGGTGACGCGGACGGACGGAACGTACCGGGCTGCGGCCACGACGGGCACCGGCAAATCCTCGAATTGGGGATGGCTCGGCTTGTTCGGTCTGCTCGGCCTGATCGGACTGCGGAGCCGCAGCCCGCAGGGCGAACGCTAAGCAGGGTAATCGGGGCGGCAACCGGTCGCCGGTCGCTTCAAGGCAAGAACCGGAGCAACGATGCGAATCCTCATCTTCACGGATGGGAGAACGCATCGTTTTTTGTGTGTCTTGGACATCCCCGTTGCGACATACAATGAATCAGGCAATCCGCCGAGATCCGGCACGGAGGGAGGTGCGCCTATGTGGGTGAAGCCGGAGTTCAAGATCATCGAGATCTGCGCCGAAGTGACGGCCTACTCTCATCGGAAGTAACCCCCCATGCCGGAGCAATCCGGCATCTTGTTTATTAGGGGGGAATCCATGTTCATCAAGGTGCTGGGCTCCGCCGCGGGAGGCGGCTGTCCGCAATGGAATTGCGGCTGTTCCAATTGTCGTCGCATCAGGGACCAAGACCCGGCCGTCAGCGCCAGAAGGAACGACTCGCTCGCGATCAGTCCGGACGGCGCTCGTTGGGCGCTGCTGAACGCCGGTCCGGACGTGTGCCTGCAGACGGAGTCGCACGCGGCTCTCCGCCCGAACCCGGCGACGCTTCGCGGCTCTCCCGTCGAAGCCGTCCTGTTGACCGATGCGGAGCTGGATCATACGACCGGCCTGCTTCAGCTCCGTCAAGGCTCGGCGATCGCCGTCTATGCGACTTCGCCCGTTCTCGGCGCGCTTGAAGGCGACTTCCCGGTACGCCGAATCGTGGAGCCGTTCGCAAGCTTTGCGTGGCAGGAGACGCGGGTCGAGGAATCTTTTCCACTATTTGGGGGACAATTATCGGTATGTCCGTTTCTGCTGGGCGACAAGCCTCCCCGGTATGTCGATTCCGGCAACGGCCGGCCCTCGTACAAGGAGTCGGCGGCATGGGTTGTCGGCTATCGCGTGACGGACCGGAGGACGGGCGGAACGATCGTCTACGCTCCGGGAATCGAGATCTGGACCCGGACGCTGGAGCGCCATCTGGCGGATGCCGATTGCGTGCTTGTGGACGGCACGTTCTGGCGGGGCGACGAGCTCATCTTGCTTGGCGTCTCCGAGCTGGATGCGGCCGACATGGGCCATCTTCCCGCAGGCGGACCGAATGGCAGCGCCGAACGTCTGTCGCTTGTTCGCGCGCGCCGCAAAGTGTATATCCACATCAACAATACGAATCCGATGCTGGCGCAAGATTCGCCCGAACGCCAAGCGGTTGAGCGGCTGGGCATCGAGATCGGGGTTGACGGAATGGAAATGGAGGTCTGAGGGTTGGAATCGTATTTGCTGTCGAACGAACAATTCACATCGCGGCTCCGGCAGGTCGGCGAGGAGCGCTATCACGACAAGCATCCGTATCATATCGCCATGCACGAAGGGAAGCTGTCGCAGGCGCAGGTCAGGGCGTGGATCGCCAATCGCTTCTATTACCAGAAGAACATTCCGGTCAAGGATGCGCTGATCCTGTCCAAGCTGCCGTCCCGGGAAGAACGCCGGGAATGGCTTCAGCGGGTCATCGACCATGACGGGCGGCAAGGCGACGAGGGAGGAATCGAAGCGTGGATTCGGCTTGGCGAAGCCGCGGGCATTCCCCGCGAGGAGATGCAGGATGAGCGTCATGTCCTGCCGTCCGTCCGGTTCGCCGTCGATGCGTACGTGAACTTCTGCCGCCTGGAGCCGTGGCCGATCGCCGTCGCCTCCTCCTTGACAGAGCTGTTCGCGCCTACGCTCGTCTCCAAGCGAATCGGCGTCTTCGAGCAGTTGTATCCATGGATTAAGCCGGAAGGGCTGGCGTACTTCGAAGCCCGGCTTACGCAGGCGCCGCGCGACGCGGATCACGGTCTGCGCCTCGTTCTGCGCGAATGCAGGGATCGGAGGGAGCAGGAGCAGGCGATCGCCGCGCTGCGGTTCAAGTGCGATGTGCTGTGGGCGCTCCTCGATGCGCTGAGCCTGGCGTACCCGGACCCGGCGAACCCGGGCGAAGAGGGACGGCGATGAGCTCCCGGGCGCTGTCGGAACGGCCGAGGCTGCGAAGTCCGGGCCGCATGAAGTACGACAAGGCCCGGAAGACGGATATGCTCCTGCTGCCGGAGCGGGTGGTTGAACTGAACGAGGCCGCCGGAGCGATTCTCTGGCTCTGCGACGGCCGGCGTTCGGTGGAGCAGATGATAGGGGAGCTTGAGGAGAGATACGGGCAGACCGGTCTGAAGGACGATATCGTCGAATTCCTTGATTCGGCGGCGGAGAGAGGGTGGCTCGAATGAAGAAGGCGGCAGATCTGCCGTACGCGCTGACGGCGGAAGTAACGCATCGTTGTCCGCTTCATTGTCCTTATTGCTCCAACCCGGTTGAGCTGCAGCGAAGAGAGAGCGAGCTGTCGACAGACGAGTGGTGCCGCGTGCTGGATCAAGCCGGCGAGCTCGGAGTCGCCCAGGTGCACTTCACGGGAGGGGAGCCGCTGCTGCGGCCCGATCTGGAGCGGCTTGTCGGCCGCGCCCGGGAGAACGGGCTCTACGTCAATCTGATCACGAGCGGCGTCGGCTTGACGGAGGAACGCGTTCGGCAATTGAAGGAGGCGGGGGTCGACAGCGTTCAACTGAGCGTGCAAGCTCCGAATGCGGAGCTGTCCGACTCGATCGCCGGCTTCCGCGCCCACGAGCTGAAGCGGCAGGCCGCGGCCCGAATTCGCGCGAGCGGCCTGCCGCTACATATGAACGTTGTGCTGCATCGCGCCAATCTGCCGCTCCTCGAGGAGATGATCGAGCTGTGCGAGGAATGGGGGGCGGAGAGGCTGGAGCTGGCCAATGCGCAATATTACGGGTGGGCCCTTCGCAACATCTCGCAACTGCTCCCGACCCGGGAACAGCTTGAAGAGGCGGAAGCCGTCTATGCTCGGGCGAAGGAGCGCATCGGGGACCGCATCGAACTGTTATGGATTCTGCCGGACTATTACGAACAATATCCGAAGCCCTGCATGGGCGGATGGGGACGATTGTCGCTGACGGTCGCTCCCGACGGGCGGGTGCTGCCCTGCACCGCTTCGTCCGACATCCGCACGCTCGTCTTCGAGAACGTGAAGGAGCGCGAGCTGGCTTGGATCTGGCACGAGTCTCCTTCTTTTAACGCTTATCGGGGGTATGATTGGATGCCGGAGCCTTGCCGAAGCTGCGAACGGAAGGAGCACGACTACGGAGGCTGCCGCTGTCAAGCCTTCCTGCTGACCGGCGATGCGCGGGCAACGGACCCCGTCTGCGTCCGTTCTCCGCATCGCTCGGCCGTCGCGGAACGGGTTCGTTCCGCCGCCGGAGCCGATGCGGCAACAGCGGACTATATTTATCGCGGGCTCGAACCGGTGGAGCTCCGCCGCTCGAGAGCTTAGTCGCCAAGAGCCTATTCGCTTACGAAGCGGAAGCGGTCACCCGCGGGTCCTTGTCTTGCGCCAGCACGAAGCCGACGGGAAGCGCGTCCCCGCCCTTCAGGAGCTTCTCTTCGCCGATGAACTTCGTGTAGCGGGTCTCGAAGAAGCGCGGCTGCTGCTCCCACGTCGTCTTCCCAACCGTAAGGACGAACCTGCCGTCGCTGTCCGGGATCGTTACGGTATAAGGAGTTGCCGGCGGAACGTCGAGTCCGGCCAGCAAGCCGGTATAAGTCGCCCCCTTCGCCGTCGTGCAGACGAGCGACGGGGGCTGGTCGTCGAGCGTCGTTCCTTCCTTCGGCAGCCGGATCTTGATGTCGACGCTCGTCTTCTGCGGAAGCTTCAGCATCTTGCCCTCCGGAAGCTCATACTTGCGCGTGCCGACGATGACGGTCAGATTCGCCGTCTCGTCCTCGGGCCAATAATACATCTCGTAGCTTCCGTCGCTGCCGGTCGGAGTCGACTTGGCGAAGCCTTCGCCTTCGTCGCGATCGATCCAGACGATGGCATCCTTCACCGGATTGCCGTCGGCGTCCGCGACCTGCCCCGAGACGCGGTACTTGTCGGCGCGGAAGTAGGAGATCTGGTCGCCTTCCCCAATCTTGAAGCGGGCGAACACCTTGACCTGATCCGGGTTATCCGCGGAAGGCTCGACGCGGGTAACCTCGATCGGGTGATAGATGCTGATAGCGGGGGAGGAGGCGGCAAGAAGGGCTGCGGCCTGACGGTCGCCGACCGGCTTGCCGGCGATCGTCGCCTCTTGGGCGGAGACGACACGGATGGTCTTCTTGGCGATCAGGCTGCGATCGACGGACAGCTTGAAGGCGCCGTCATCGTCGGTGCGAATTCTCCTTCCGTTCGAATCCGCCTGCACCTCGGCGTTCGAGACAGGCTTATCTCCCATCGTCAGCCTGCCCTTGACGAGTGCGAGATGGGAGCCGTCGAACCGCCATGCCTTGGCGTCCAGCTCCGTTCGATCCAGTTCGATTCTCACCTCCGGGACCTCCGCGGAAGTTCGAACGGCCGATCCGGACAATCTATCGAACGCGACTCCTATCGCCGTTCCTGCGAGCGCCGCCACGCCTAACAACACGAATAATCCCTTGCGGGTCCAATTGGCCACGTATGTACACTCCTTTAAATAAGGCGGTCAAGCCAGGGCGTCAACCGCTCTGTCTTGACCGCATGACTTGATCTTGCGCGACCTGGCCGCGGTCAGCCGGAATGCGCGCTGCCCGTCTCGGCTTGTCCGGCTTCGCCTTGCGTCTTGTCGCCGCCGAGCCCGAATACGTGCACCTTCGGCTTCGTTCCTCCGGTCGTGAACACGACATACTCCTTGCCGTCGACCGTGAACACCGCCGGAGCGGCCTGGATGTTGTCTCCGCTCGTCTGGAACGTCCAGATTACTTTGCCTGCCTTAATATCGAGCGCATTGATCTTGCCGTCCAGCTCTCCGAAGAAGGCCAGTCCCGACTCCGTGCTCGTCAAGCCGCCGCGCTGCGCGTCCGTCGTCTTGATCTGGTAAGCTTGCTTGCCCGTATTGACGTCGATAGCGGTAACGGTTCCGTACCCCGGCTCGCTCTCGACCGCTTCATAGATCGTGCCGAAGGCGGCGGCGCCCGGGAAGTCCGGCGTAGCGGCCTCGTCTTCGTTCGTCGCCGACTTGAACTTGGAAGGCTGCTCGATACCCGGAATCAGGACATAGTTCGTCGCGGGATCGTAAGCCTCCGGCGCGTAGTTCTCTCCGCCGAGCACGCCGGGATAGCTGACCGTGCCTTCGGGGGTCGGGTCCTTCTTGTCGATCTTGGCGAACGGAACGGCATCCCAGACGACATCGCCGGTGGCGGCATCCCAGGCGAACCATAAGCCCGACTTCCCGCCTTGAACGACCAGCTTCTTCTTCTCGTCCTTGACCGTTGCGTTGATCAGCATCGGGGAGGCCGCGGCGTCATAGTCCCACATGTCATGGCTGACTTCCTGCTTCGACCAGACGAGTTCGCCCGTCATCGCATTGACCGCCACCACCGAGTCGGTGTGCGGGTTGTCGCCGGGCCGACCGGCTCCGTAGAAGTCGGGCGACGGGTTGCCTACCGCGAAGTACATGATGTCGGTCTCTTCGTCGATCGCGGCGGGGTCCCACACCGCTCCGCCCCCCTGGAACTTGCTGTTCGCGAGCCAATCCTCGCCCTTCGGCGGGACGGTCCAGAACGGCGAATCCCAAGCCGGGGTCAGATCGCTCGCCTTGAATGCGGCGACGAAGCCGCGCACGCCGTTGTCGCTGCCGCTGCTGCCGATATAGACGTTGCCCTTGTAATATTGCGGAGCGGTCGTCTCGTAGTATCCGTTCTCAATCGTGACCCCGTCGATGTAGTCGGATAGCTTGATCATCTTGATCAGCTCGCCGGTCTTCTGGTCGAGCGCAATCAGCGAATTGTCGACCGCCAGCGTGAACACCTTGCCTTCGCCGACTGCCACGCCTCTATTCGCAATAATTCCCGCCTTGGAGAAGCCTGCGGCTTGCTCCGCATCCGGCTTCCAATGCCAGATCGTGTTGCCGGTTACGGCATCGAAGGCGAATACCTGATTGCCCGACGTCGTCAAGTAGATAACCCCGTCGACGACGACCGGATACGATTGGTTCCCGTTCTTGACATCGGCATCGAGCGTCTTCAGGTCATGGCTCCAGATGACGCCCAGCTCGTTGATGTTGTCGGCGGTAATCTCCGTGTACGGGGCATGCCGGTTGTTGGCGAGCGTGAACCCGTAGGAGCCCCAGTTCTCGAAGGAAGTGCCGGTAACGCCGGTCGCGACCGGCGAATTCGACGCGGACGGGGTGACCGACTCGGATGCGGACGGGGAAGCGTTGTTGCCGTTGTTGTTATTCCCGGAACAGTTGCTCAGAACGAGCAGCAAGGCAACGGCCGCTCCGATTTTGGCATATGGTTTTCTCACGTGCGGTAACCTCCAAGGGATGTGAATACGCGCTGATAATGGTATTTCCAAAAAGGCGCAATTTATGACAACGCAACCGCAAATCGGGGAAGGGGAAGCGGGGAAGGGGAATCTCGACGCATCGCTATCCGGCGTATCTCTATCCGGCGCATCGCTATCCGCCTCATTGGTCCTCTCTGATCGTCCTGGTTCTAGGACTTTTGCGATTTTATATGATTTTTCACATTCGTCGGCCTGGATAGGGAGGGAAACGAGGTGTTTTATGCGGTTTTTAGCATACATTCGGCAGCTTAAGCCGCAATTCTCTCCATGTATGCTATTTTTCACATAGAATCGCCCAAATCGCCTGCCATCGAGCCGCACCAATGTGATTTTTCATATAAAATCGGCAACCATGGGCAGCGACATCACCATCAACAGCCGCATCGCCACCACCGACAACAGCCGCATCGCCATCACCATCGGCAACAGCAATCATGATCGGAGGCTTCACCGGCCTTATCGCCGGCTTCCTTCGCTGCAAGACAAATAAAGCCCTTCCGACTTCCCGGCGGGAAGCGAAAGGGCTGAAGAGCAAACGGTCTGCGAGCTGCACAAGGGGCTGGGTCAGCCTTTGGGAGCTGCCGCATGGGGAAGCGCCGCGTTCTGGGGGGCCGGGTCTTGGGCCGCGGCCTTGGCTTCTTGTTGGTCGAACATCTTGCCGAGCTTCCAACCGATTCCGACGTTCACGACCGCCATGGCCGAGAACAGGACGACGTCGCCCCACGGCTCCGGAAGCAGCAGATCGGCCACCAGCCAACCGCCTGTCATCGTAACCCCGAGCAACGCGCCTTTGACGGACGATCTCAACATGGATTTCGCCATTATCGCACATCCTCCCAACGAATAATCTTGACTCTCCTATATCGATTGTATGTCGGGGAGAAGGAAGATTATGCCGCAGAGAGAGAAGGAAGGAGCGGACAGGGATCGGGCAGCAGCCTGCGATAGGAGAAACGGAGCGGCGAGCCGGTTATTCGTTCGAGAAGAGACGCTTACTCATTCGAGACGGTTACTCGTCCGAGACGCTCGCCCAGATCTCGTCGTCCACCTCCAGCGTGATCTGCGAAGGGTAGACGCGGGCCTGGTACTCGCTCATGACGTATCTTACGATCGCTTCCTTCAGGTTCGCTTCAACGAGGAAGCGGCTTCGTCCCTGCACCCACACCTCGGCGGAGAAGCCTCGCTCTTCGTCCCAGAGCAGCTCGACCTCGACGGCGGAGACGGGAACCTCATGCCTCTCGGCGAGATGCAGGCAGACGGCGTTGACGATCTCGTCCATCGTTATTCGCATCGGAGCTATCCGTTACCAGCGGCGCGAGTCGTTCGGACGTTGCTGCTCCCGCCTGCGCTTGAAGGAGGCGAAGACGGCCCGAATGACGGCGATCAGCGCGACGATGGCGAGCAAGTTCACGATAAAGCCGAGGAAGTTGCCCATGAAGCCCATTCCGCTGAACATCGAGCCGAAGAGCAAACCTGCGATGCCGCCGATCATCAGTCCCTTCATCAGGCTGCCGCCGCTGAAGAAGCCGCGGTTAGCGGCGGTCGTCGTGCCTGCCGTGCTTCCTGTCTTCGTGCTCGTGCCGGTGCTGCTGTTCGACACGTTATCTTGCGCCTTGGACGGCGTTTTGGAATACGACTTTTTGCCGGAGCTGAACGACTTGCGGGCGGCGTCCGCCGAATCGGCCGGAACGTTCACCGCGACGAACAGCGTGAACAGACTGAAGATGAGCAATGCTTTTCTCCACATGATGTTTAACTCCTCCTGAATGTATCTCTGTTTGTTGTAAGCGTACGAGCTTATATACGGGGGAGCCAATGCCGGGTTTCAGGAAAAAAGATGCCGATCCCCATAGAATCGGTTATTCTGGTTATATCGTCACCGAGGGTGGCGGACGTTATTCGGGGAGTTCGATGAATGTGAAGCAACCTGTTTATCCCGAGCCGCTGATCGATTATTTGGCGGAATATTACGGCTCAAGGGATTTCTTCGAATGCCATGAGATCATGGAGCATTATTGGAAGGAAGAGAAGGGCTCTCCTCTGGAGGGAAGCTGGCTCGTTCTCATCCGCATCGCCGTGCTTCAATACCACGCGAGAAGAGGCAATCGTGCGGGAGCGGCCAAGCTGCTGCGGAAGGCCGTTCGGGAGATCGATCCGGCAAGGATGGACGAGATCGGCTTCGACGGGGCGCGGCTCAAGGCCGAGCTGGAGGCGCTCGAACGGCGTTGGAACAGGGAAGACGACATCGCTTACGCCGAGCTGGAGCTTCCCATTCGCAGCCCCTCGCTCCTGCGGCTTGCGCAGGAACGTTGCGCGGCGCAGGGATGGACCTGGGGAACGCCGCTGGAGCGACTTAACGACGGGATCGTGAACCGTCACTTGCTTCGCGATCGAACCGAAGTGATCGAGGAACGCGAGAACGCGGCAAGAAGCAAGGCCGAGCTTAGGGATCGGACTAACGAGGAGAAGGGGACGAGCAGCCAATGACCACAATTTACGTCTACGGGCAGGAAGAGATCGATTATCTTAGCGCGGCGGACCCGGTTCTCGGAGCGGCGATTCGCGCGGTCGGCAAGGTGGAGCGGAAGGTGACGCCCGATCCGTTCGTCGCCTTGGTCGATTCGATCGTGTCCCAGCTTATCTCGAACAAGGCGGCGGAGGCGATCTGGAACCGGCTGATCGCGAAGTTCGGGGAGCTTACTCCCGAGAAGCTTGCCGCGGCGGCGCCAGAGGAAGTCAAGTCGTGCGGAACGACGATGAAGAAGGCGGAGGCGATCGTCGAGCTCGCGCGGAAAATAACGGCCGGGGAGCTGGGGGTCGAGCGGCTGCAGGAGATGGAGGACGAGCAGGTCGTCGACTATTTAATGGCGTTAAAAGGTGTCGGAAGATGGACGGCGGAGATGGTGCTTATCTTCTCGCTGCAGCGTCCGGATGTCGTCAGTTGGGGCGATGTCGCCATTCGGCGCGGCGTGATGAAGCTGCATGGGTTGGAGTCGCTGACGAAGGAACGGTTCGACGAGCTGACGAAGCCGTATTCGCCGCACGGAACGGTAGCTTCGCTCTATCTCTGGGCAATTGCCCATCTTCCGGAGGCGGCGTTCCGTCCGGAAGCGATGGGGGAGTAGCCTTCCGTCACGGCTCGAAGCCGCTCCGGCTGATCCGCACCGCCTCGGCGGGGTAAGCTTGAAGCAGGCGATCCCGCACAAGAATATAGGCGTCCGAGCGGTACCATTCGAGCAGCCCGAGCTCGCGATAGCGCTCTTCGATGCCCAGCCGCCCGGTTCTGCGTCCGCCGCTGCCGTCTCCCATGAAGTAATCGTCGAGGCAGACGCGGTCCGTGACCGGGCGCAGGAGCGAAGGGAAGCTCTCGCTGCTCGGAAGCAGGGGAGCGATGGCGGCCTGGGTCGGAATACCGGCCTCTGTCAGTTTCCGCAGCGTCGCGATGCGGGCCGCGACGGGAGGGGCGGACGGCGTGAACGCCTTGCGAATATCCTCGCGGTCGGTCTCGACGGTGACGCTGACCCTCACCCGGTCCCCGAGCTGCCGCAGCAAGTCGATGTCCCGCGTCACGAGCGGGCTTCGGGTCTGAACGAGCAGGAATTCCGGGGGCTGCTTCGTCATGGCTTCGAGCAGCGAGCGCGTGATCTGTTCCCGATGCTCGATAGGCTGATACGGATCGGTGCTGGAGGACATGAAGATCGTGACCGGCCCGCGGGCACGAGCCCTGCGGTAATCCTTCTCGAAGACCGCCGCCGCTTCTTCCTTGATGTCAACCCATTTTCCCCACTCCAGGCCCCGGAACGAAGCGACCGGTATTCCCCGCACGTAGCAGTAGGAGCAAGCGAAGGAACACCCGGCATACGGGTTCAGCGAATGGGTGTATCCCGAGAGGAAGCCCGTCCCCGCGTTCAGCATGGACTTGGGCGTCCGCCGCCGATAGATGGCGTGCTCGTCTCCGGTATCGGGCGTACTTGGCATAGGCGGCATTCTCCCTTCTTAATGAAGCAAGACCGTCCGCGCAGAAGGCGAACGGTCTTGCTCGGCGTCATGAACCCTTCCCGGGCATTGCTGCAGCAGGGGCGTTACGCTTGCTCCTCGGCCGCTTCCCGTTCCAAATATTCGTAGCCGTCGACAACCCACTCCAGGGCGCCCGTCTTCGGATCGATGATCATGCCGTGAACCGGCGTATTCGGAGGAAGCAGCGGATGATTGCGCACGATGTCGACGCTCTTCGTGACGCTCGATTGCACGTTCTCGAAGCCGGTAAGCCACTTGTCGAAGTCGACGCCGGAATGGTGCAGCGTCTTGATCGTCTGGGCCGGCACGCCGCGCTCCACCATGTGGCCGACGACCGTCTGCGGGTCGATCCCCGTCATGCCGCAGTCGTGGTGGCCGCAGATGACGACTTCATTCCCGTTCAGCTCGTAGAGAGCGACAAGCACGCTCCGCATGATGTTGCCGAACGGAGCGGTGATGATGGCGCCGGCGTTCTTGATCAGCTTGGCGTCCCCGTCGTGGATGTTGAACGCCTTGGGCAGCAGCTCCGTCAGCCGGGCGTCCATGCAGGACACGATGACGAGCCGCTTGTTCCCCGACCGCTTCGGCCAATACTTCTCGTACTCCTCGTTCTCCACGAAGGCCTGGTTATGGGCCATAATCTCTTCCAATCTTCTCATCGCGATCTCCCCCAATCCCGTTCTCGGGGCCGTTAGACGGCCCTCGTTCGACCGACGAGCGCCTATTCCCGCAGATCGCGAACCGCCAGGCGATTCGTGTAGATCTGGCTGTCGCTCGCCAGCGTGAATGTCCGGTAGTCCTGGTTGTAGGCGATGCGCATGCGTTCATCGAAGAAGATCGCATGCCGGGGCTCGTACCAGACGGGGAACGGCTCGCTGGCCGCCTGCAGATCGCCTTGTCCCGGCGCTTCCACCGCCCACAATGCGGGAACTCCGCTGACCGAACAGCCGCAGCCCTCGGAATCGGACACGAGCTTCAGCGCCGCGCCGGAGCCGCCGAACTTCTCTTGCAGCGCCTGGACGGCTTCTGCGCTCCATTCGATGATCACCCTAGCACATCCTCTCCGCGAACAGGCGCTTCGCCCGTTCGTCCATTATGTTGATTATAGATATCATGGGAGGTATGATCAAGAGGAATCGGAAGATGGCAAGGGAAGGATGGGATGGCATGGGCGAGCTTCAAGCCTCGTTCGCAGCGGAGCTGGAACGATTCCGCGAGCTGACGAGACAGATCAAGCAATACGAGGAGATTCTGGCGACGATCTATTGGGACATGAGAACGGGAGCGCCGCGCAAGGGGATCGAGCTTCGTTCCGAAGCGTACGGGACCTTGTCCGCCGAGACGTTCCGCCTGTCGACGTCGCCCGAGATGGGCGACCTGCTGGAGCGGCTCACGCAGCCGGACGTCCTCGCCGCGCTGGGAGCGGTGGATCGCAAGCAGGCGGAGGAATTCCATAAGGATTACGAGCGCAACCGCAAGCTCCCTCCGGAGCTGTACCGCGAATATGTCGTGCTGACCTCCCAGGCGGAATCGGCTTGGGAAGAGGCCAAGGCGAACAACGACTACCCCGGATTCGCGCCCTATCTGGAGAAGATTATCGAATATAACCGCAAGTTCATCGAGCTGTGGGGAATCAAGGGGTCTCCGTACGATACGCTGCTCGATATGTACGAGCCGGGAATGACAACCTCCGAGCTGGATCGCTTGTTCGGCGAACTCCGGAAGCGGCTCGTCCCGCTGGCGGACGCGATCGCGGCTCGCGGCGACAAGCCGGACACGGCATTCCTTCAAGGTACGTTCGATGTCGTCTCGCAGAAGAGCTTCAGCAAGTTCATTCTGCAGCAGATGGGATTCGACTTCGACGCGGGGCGCCTCGACGAGAGCGTTCATCCGTTCGCGACGGGGCTGAGTCCCGGCGACGTGCGCATCACGACCCGTTACTTGCCGCACGATCTGACAAGCGCCTTGTTCGGCTCCATCCATGAAGGCGGCCACGCGCTGTACGAGCAGAACATCGCTCCGGAGCTGGCGGGAACGCCGCTGTGCACCGGCACGTCGATGGGCATCCACGAATCCCAATCCCGCCTGTGGGAGAATATGGTCGGTCGCAGCCTCGGCTTCTGGAAGCGATACTTCCCCGACCTGCAGAAGCAGTTCCCCGGCCAGCTCGACGGCGTGACGGCCGAGCAGTTCTACCGGGGAATCAATGTCGTCGAGCCTTCGCTTATCCGGATCGAGGCGGACGAATTGACGTACAACCTGCACATTATGATTCGCTACGAGATCGAGAAGATGATTTTCAACGACGGGTTGACCGCCGCCGAGCTGCCTGCAGTGTGGAATGCCAAGTACAAGGAAGCGCTGGGCATCGAGCCGGGCTCCGACGCGGAAGGCGTGCTGCAGGACGTTCACTGGTCGGGCGGCTCGTTCGGCTACTTCCCGTCGTATTCGCTCGGCAATATGTATGCGGCCCAGATCATGAACAAGGCGAAGGCGCTGCGCCCCGATCTCGAGGAGCGGATCGCGGACGGCGAGCTGGCGCCGCTCAAGGAATGGCTGACCGAAGGCGTCTACAGGCACGGCAAGATGAAGAATCCGTCCGAGATTATCGAAGACATCACCGGCGAGCCGCTGAAGTCGTCGTATCTGTGCGATTATCTGGAGCGGAAGTACCGCGAGATTTATCGGTTGGGCGAATAAGCGGTTGGATGAATATGAAGAGGGGATGGGCGGCAAGCGCTGCTCATCCCTTTTGCTTCTGGCTGCGGTAGGCGGCGGGCGGTATGCCGTAGCGGTCGGAGAACACGCGGGTAAAGTAATGCACGGACTGGTAGCCCGCAAAGTCCGCAATCTCCTTGACGCTGTGGAGCGTCGTCTTCAATAGGCTCTCTGCGGCGAGCATCCGTTGCTCAGTGACATAGTCCACGAACGACTGACCGAGCTCCTCCTTAAAAATTCGGGACAAATGCCGGACGGATACGCACAAATACGCGGAGACATCCTCGAGGCGCAAAGAAGAGGACAGGTTATCGCGGATATACCGTTTGGCCAGTTGGATCAGATGAGAGCGCGAACGGGAACCGGAGTGCGAAGACGCTTTGGCTTTAAGCGCGGATCTGTCTTCGCGAAGGCCGAAGTTGCCGGGAAACGAATGCAGCAGCATGGCGCACAAGCCGCTCGTCCGCGGGTCGCCGTCCTCCGCCGGATGCTTGAGGACATGGCTGTAGAGCGCCCGCCACAGAAGCGCGGTTACCTCCTCGGGTGCAACGATGACCGGAGAGCTGATGCCGAGCAGATCGGATTCATATTGCCGCGCCTTGGGCGAGGCTTCGTCCGCAAGAACTTCGAAAGCGACAAAAAACAGCCGCAAGCCGGTCCGGCTGCGAATCTGATGCCAATGGCCGGGGAGCGAGGCGAACAAGGTACCGCCGGTCAGCGGATGGGTCACTTCGTCGTCCTCGTATTCCCCCTCTCCTTCAAGCACGTAACAAATCTCATAGAAAGAATGCCGATGCACCGGATTGTCGTAATGCTTCCAAGTCATGCCCCAGTTGTATATGAGAAAAGCCACGCCTTCTTCGCCGATGCCTCTTCTGTAGTTTGCGTTAAGCGTCTGGGTTGCGAAGAGGAAGCTCTCTTCTGTCATTGTCATCTTTGTCGCTCCTTGGCGCGATTGTGCAAACGGAGGTCCGGCTTCTGCAAATACAGTCGTTCCGAAATCACTTACACTGATCGTGTTCAAAGCGATTACAAACGAGGAGGAACTTCGTGTGACAATGCTGATTAAAGCAGAAGATGTACAATTTTACAAGGATAATGGATATTTGCTCGTTCGCGGCCTGTTCTCGGCCGAAGAAGTGGAGCAGATGCGAGAAGCCGTCGCCGGCATCATCGCCCGAGCCGCGCAGACGAAGTACGACGGCAATGCGACGTGGCAGGGAGATTATCTTCCGCCGGAGGAACTGAAGAAGCTGGTGCTCAAAGGCTTCCACGACGTGCATTACCACGACGCGTCGTTCACCCGTGCAGCCGTGCACCCGAACATGGCGGCCGTCTTGTCGCAGTTGATCGGTCCCAATGTTCAGCTTCACCACAGCAAGATGCTGGTCAAGCCGCCTGAGAAAGGCGCCGCCTTCCCGCTGCATCAGGACACCCCTTACTTCCCGCATGCCGATCATTCGATGCTCGCGGCCAGCGTCCATCTCGACGATTCGGATATGGAGAACGGCTGTCTCTGCGTTATTCCGGGCTCCCACAAGCAAGGGCTGCTTCCGCATGTGGGACGTTATTACCTGGATCACCGCGAATACCCGTTATCCGCGGCGACGCCTTGTCCGGCCTCGGCGGGAGACGTCTTGTTCTTCAATTACCTCACGATACACGGCTCCGACGTCAACCGCAGCCAGCGCAACCGGCGCAACGTTCTGTTCCAGTACCGCGATCCGACGGATCTGCCCACCGAGAACGTCCATGTGAATTGGGGGCAGGGATTGATGGTCTGCGGAGAGAATCCGATCTATAAGGCGTACCAGCCCGAATATCAATTGAAGTAGCTTGGCGGGGCAGGAAGTCGTATTCGGCTGAGCTTCCGCTAAAAAGCGCAGGTCTTCCCAACCAGGGACCAGCATACAATCATCATAAAGAAGATGTGTCAGTGCATGGATACATTTTTGTCACTCTAGACGAATGTCCTGCATAGACTTAATTGACTTGATTGTATGGAGGAGGTCTACCGAATGGCTATTGCGGATAAACGGCTCGGGCGCAGGGAAATCATCACGAAAGCGGTTTGCGGCAAAGGCCGGAAGTTCTCGACGATTACCCACACCGTGACGCCGCCGCACCATCCTTCCAGCATTCTGGGAGCATGGATCATCAACCACCAATACGAAGCGGCTAAGTCGGGGGGCGGAATCGAGGTAATCGGGTCGTATGATATCAACATCTGGTACTCGTATGACAAAAATTCGCAGACCGACGTAGCCAAGGAGACGATCTCCTACGTTGAGCTCGTGCCCCTGTCCTACGTGGATCCGCGGCATCGCGCATCGACGGTGGAAGTAGCGGCGGAAGCGACGCAGGAACCGAATTGCATCGAAGCGACGATCAGCTCCGGCGGCGGTTCCGTGCTTATTCGCGTCGAACGCGAATACGCCGTCGAGATGGTTGCCGAGACGAAGGTGACGGTCATCGTCGATCCGGCCGGTTACGACGATGACGCCAAGGATGCCGACTTCGGCCTGGAGGACGGCGACTTCGAGGATCTCGATTCGGATCTGCTGGAAGACGATCTGTAAGCGGTCCGCGATGCGGCCGGTACTTAAGTCTATGCCGATTCGGGAGAACACGCGAGGGCGGGTGCCCTGTCGTCTTATCGTAAACAGCCTATTCTATGCGGTGCGGATGATTAGCCGCACCGGGGCACTAATCGGGAAGGGTCACTCGGCTTCGGCGTATAAACGCCGGCGGGACGGCCCTTCCCGTATTTTCTAGCGACGGGGAGAGGGGACTCGTGGCAGGACGCATATGGCTTATTGAAGGGATTCGGCCTCTCGATCGGCAGCTCCGCGGGGAAGATGGGGGGAGCGGCATAAGGAACGGCTTGCCCGAGCCGGGAGAGAGGCTGCGGGGAGACGTCTTGATCCGGCTCGGCAGAGACGAGGCTCCGGCGTTCGAACGATTCGGACAAGCGCAAGGGGCATGGCTGTGGAACGGCAGGGCGGAGCAGGTATTGCAGCTCGGTCAGGCGGAGACGGCCCGGAGATTGCGTCGCGAAGGCTTCGTGACGGCGTTCTCTGCGGAGCGGGACGTCCGGCGGGCAACAGGCGGGAGACCGGCGGCGGGTCCCCGCCCATGGAAGGGGCCGACGGACGGCTTCGCCGCCGGTGGCGGGGCGAGCACGTTCCGGGTGTTCGTCTTCGGACTTGATACGGCCCATGTCGAACCGTATCCGCTGGAGTTCCGCAGGGCGAGGGAACTGGAGCGCAGGCTTGCGCGGGCATCGGCCCGAGCGCTGTATGTGCTGGGCCTGGACAGCGGCACGGTCGTCTGGCGCGTCGGCCGCGACGGCCGGCTCGGGGCGATCTCGTCGCTGAGCCCTTGGCTGGAGGACGAAGGGGAAGAGTGGCGGGAGAAGCTCGGGGAGGGGCTGGCTTCGTTCGCGAACGATTGGGCGGTAGAGCACCGGATGCCGGTCCGCGTGACGCTTGGCGCCGACCCCGAGTTCGCGCTGCTGTCCGCCGAAGGGAAGATCGTGCCGGCATCGCGGTACTTGCCGAAGCGAGGGGCCGCAGGCTGCGACTCCATGCGGGTCGGCGGGACGATCCGCTGGCCGCTCGGCGAGCTGCGGCCGACGCCGTCCGCGGACCCGAAGGAGCTGGCGGAGGCGCTCCGTCGCCTGCTCGCGCGGTCCGCCGCGCTGACGGCCGGCGCGGCCGTCAGCTTCCGGGCCGGCGCGGCGCCGGTTCGCGGGCTGCCGCTCGGCGGCCATCTGCATGTGAGCGGCGCCGCGCTCACCGGCGAGCGGCTGCGCGCGCTCGACAATGCGGTTGCGCTGCCGCTGCGGCTGCTCGAGCCGCCGGAAGCGAACCGGCGGCGGCCGCGCTACGGCTCGCTCGGGGACTACCGCCCGAAGAGCCACGGAGGCTTCGAGTACCGGACGCCGCCAAGCTGGCTCGTCTCGCCGCGGCTCGCCCGCGGCACGCTGGCGTTGGCCAAGGTGGCCGCCGAGCATTCGCGGCTGCTTGCGGACGACCGTCCCCTCGACGACGATCGGATGCGGGACGCCTTCTATGGAGGAGATCGGAGGCGACTGATGGAGGGAGCGGAGCGAATCTATCAAGCTGTGAGAGAGACGCCGGGTTACGCCGCTTACCGCGAGGAGATCGACCCGCTCTTCCGCGCGATCGGCGAAGGCCGGCATTGGGACGAGACGGTCGATCTGCGGAGAAAGTGGCGCATCCCGATCCCGTACTCCCCGCCAACTAGAAACTAACTAAAGGGATTGGCGAGCCAACAACCAGCGAGCAAACGACCAACGAATCAACGAACCAACTCCAAACCAACAAACCAACCAACAAACCAACAAACCAACAAACCAACGCCCCGTTAAACTGCCTGCCTCGCCCCCGCACGCCGCAGTTCCCCCCCGAAGAAGGTAGTTTAAATGCGTACAGATGCGGACTGCGGCGTGGAGGCGAGCGAGAGAGTAACCAATCTGACCGCCCTTCGCTGCAATAGATGTGAAATTTCACATTGGCGCCGCTCGATATCGGGCAGTTTGAGCGATTCTATGTGAAAAATAGCATAAATAGAGAAATTCCCAGCTCGAATCTCCGCATATATGCTAAAAACCGCACAAAACGCCCCGATTCCCTCCTCTGCCACGCTGACGAATGCGAAAAACCGCATAAAACCCCAAAAGGCAGCGTACCCGGGCGCGAACAGCATGGCGGTCGGGGGAGAAATTGCGGGCGGGAGAAGGAGATCACTCCCGCCCGCCCCCTTGGAGATGCTCGGGTCCATATGGTACTCTTATTCCACGATAGCACAAACGCGGGAGCGCCATGCGGCGCTTGAGGCGGCAGAGAACAGGCGGGCGAGCGGGAGATGCAGAGCAACCGGCAAGGCGAGACGCGAGACGATGATCGATTCGACACAGGTTCGGCGGCCATGGACGTGGACACGATGGAGGCAGCGACAGAGACAGCAACAGAGACAGAGACGGAGAAGCGCAAGAACGAGCACATCGATATCTGTCTGCGGGAGGATGTCGCGGGCAAGCCGGCCGGCGGCGGCTTCGGGCGGTATCGGTTCCGCCACCTGGCGCTGCCGGAGCTCGACTTTGGCAGCATCGACACCGCCGCCTCCTTCCTCGGCAGGGAGCTGCGGGTTCCGCTGCTTATCGCCTCGATGACGGGAGGCACGGAGGAAGCGGGCCGCATCAATCGCCATCTCGCCGAAGCCGCCGAGCGACGGGGCTGGGCGCTGGCGCTCGGCTCCGGAAGGGCGGCGCTCGAGCGGGAGTCGGCGGCCGCGTCGTTCCGCGTGCGGAGCCTGGCGCCGAACGTTCCGATTATCGCGAACCTGGGGGCCGTGCAGCTTAATCGCGGATACGGGCCGGACGATTGCCGCCGATTGGTCGAGCTGACCGAAGCGGACGGCCTCGTTCTTCATTTGAACGGTCTTCAAGAGGTTTTCCAGCCGGAAGGGGATACGGACTTCTCCGGCTTGCTGCGGAAGATAGAAGCGTTATGCCGCGAAGCCGAGTTCCCGGTCGGCGTCAAGGAGGTCGGCTGGGGCATCGACGGCCGAACGGCGAAGCGGCTGCTGGATGCCGGCGCCGGCTTCGTCGACGTGGCGGGAGCGGGCGGCACGTCGTGGAGCGAGGTGGAACGGAGGCGGCAGCGCGATGAGCGGAGCAGGCTGGCGGCCGAAGCGTTCGCGGACTGGGGCATCCCGACGGCGGAGTGCTTGCTGGAAGCCCGGAGGGAGGCGCCGTCCGGCTTCCTCATCGGCAGCGGGGGCGTGTCTTCCGGCGTCGACGCGGCGAAGGCGATTGCGCTTGGCGCCGACCTGGCCGGCTTCGGCCGGTCGCTGCTCGCCCCCGCGGTCCGATCCGCGGAAGCGCTGGAGCTGCGCCTCTCGGTCATCGAGCACGAGCTGAAGGCGGCGATGTTCGGCATCGGCGCCAAGGACATCGAAGCGCTCGGGACGACCGACCGAATCGCAGCGTGGGGCTGACGCTGCCGCGCACTTCACCCAGGCTCCGAATCTCCACCCGAGAAATGGCACGAGGCGCAGCATGAGCTTTTTTGCTATAATAGACAGATAGATTACGAATTCTGGGCGTTATCGCGAAGCTGTATGCGAGACGCGGCAAGAGACAGCTCTAGGAGGATCGGAATGGCCGGGTATACACCGATGATGCAGCAGTACCTCTCCGTCAAGGCGGATGCGCAGGATGCGCTGCTTTTTTTTCGTTTAGGCGATTTCTATGAGATGTTCTTCGAGGATGCCGTCACGGCGGCGCGGGAGCTGGAGATTACGTTGACCGGCCGGGGAGCGGGGCAGGAGGAGCGCATTCCGATGTGCGGGGTGCCCTATCATTCCGCGGAAGGATACATAGCAAGATTGGTAGAAAAGGGCTACAAAGTCGCGATCTGCGAGCAAGTGGAGGACCCGGCTACAGCGAAGGGCGTCGTTCGGCGCGAGATCGTCCGGATTGTGACGCCGGGCACCGTGATGGAGACGAAGAGCCTCGGCGAAGGGACGAACAACTTTATCGTCTCCGCCGCCGAGCTGAGCGGCCGCTTCGGCCTCGCGGCGTGCGACCTGACGACCGGCGAGCTGTACGCGACATCGTTCGCGTTCGCGAAGGAGACGCTGCTGAACGAATTGAACGTCTACCGTCCGGCCGAAGCGGTCGGCGATGCGGCGTCCCTCGTTCGTCTGAGGGAAGAGGCCGCCCGAACCGGAGCGGCTCTGCTGACGACGGAGCGCGGCCCGCTTGCGAACGCGGAGGCGCTGCTCAAGGAGCAATTCCCGAAGGAGAACTGGGATGCCCAGGAGCCGGTCCGCCGGGCGGCGGTCGCTCGCCTCGTCGCTTACTTGGGCGAGACGCAGAAGCGATCGCTCGGCCACCTGCAGGCGGTCAAGTTCTACGACCCGAAGCAGTATATGGCGCTCGACGCGTTCACCCGCCGCAACCTGGAGCTGACGGAGACCGTCCGCGACCGCTCGCGCAAGGGTTCGCTGCTCTGGCTGCTCGACAAGACGAAGACGGCAATGGGAACGCGCCTATTGAAGCGGTGGATCGATCAGCCGCTGCTCGACCGCGCCTCCATCGAGGAGCGGCTTGACGCGGTCGAAGCGCTTCACGGCAGATGGCTTGAGCGCGAGGAGCTGCGCGAAGAGCTGAAGGAAGTGTACGACCTCGAGCGCCTCGTCGGCCGCATCGCTTACGGGACCGCGAACGCGCGCGACCTGAACGCGCTGAAGGTGTCGCTTGACCGCATTCCGGCGATCCGGGCGATCTGCGAGCGGCTCGCCTCCGCCCCTCTCGCGAAGCTTGCGGGCGGGCTGGACGGCTGCGCCGACCTGGCCGCCGAGATCGCGGCGGCTATCGCGGACGAGCCGCCCGTGTCGGTGCGCGAGGGCGGAATTATCCGCGAAGGCTTCAACGCGAAGCTGGACGAGCTTCGCGTGGCGAGCCGAAGCGGCAAGACGTGGATTGCGGAGCTGGAGCGGCAGGAGCGCGAAGCGACGGGCATCAAGTCGCTGAAGATCGGCTTCAACAAGGTGTTCGGCTACTATATCGAAGTGACCCGGGCGAACATCGCTTCGCTTCCGGAAGCGCGCTACGAGCGCAAGCAGACGCTGGCGAACGCGGAGCGGTTCGTCACTCCCGAGCTGAAGGAGAAGGAGGCGCTTATTCTCGAGGCCGAGGATCGGATGGTCGACCTCGAATATTCGCTGTTCGCCGCGCTGCGGGACGACATCGCCGCGCAGATCCCGCGGCTGCAGGCGCTCGCGGAGCAGGTCGCTTCGCTCGATGTGCTGCAGTCGTTCGCCGAGGTCGGCTCGGAGAAGCGCTACACGCGCCCGAGGTTCGAAGGGGGCTTCGGCCTCGCGGTGAAGGAAGGGCGCCACCCGGTCGTCGAGGCCGTGTCGGAAGGCGTCGCCTTTATTCATAACGATACGTCCCTCACGAGGGACGACGGCTCCATCCTGCTCATTACCGGACCGAACATGGCCGGCAAGAGCACGTACATGCGCCAGGTAGCCATGATCTCGATCATGGCGCAGATCGGCTGCTTCGTTCCCGCGAAGCTGGCGGAGCTGCCGCTGATCGACCGCATCTTCACGCGTATAGGCGCGGCGGACGACCTGGTCGGCGGCCAGAGCACGTTCATGGTCGAGATGAAGGATATCCAGGTCATGACGGAGCAGGCGACCGACCGGAGCCTGATCATCATCGACGAGCTCGGACGCGGGACGTCGACGGACGAAGGGATGGCGATCGCCCAGGCGGTCATCGAATACGTCCACGACGTCATCGGCTGCAAGGCGCTCGTGTCCACGCACTTCCATGAGCTGGCGCATCTCGAGGAGACGCTGCCGCGCCTGCGCAACGGCTGCATGGCCGTGAAGGAGAGCGCGGACGGCGTCACGTTCCTGCGCAAGCTGGTGGCGGGAGCGGCGGATTCCAGCTACGGCATCTATTGCGCCCAGCTTGCGGGCTTGCCGCAGTCGATCGTCTCGAGGGCGTACAGCCTGCTCGAGAGCTCCGCCTCGCTTGAAGCGGCGGCGACCTCCATCGCCGCGCCTGCGAGAGAGCGTCCGGCTGCGCAGGAACTGGCCCGAAGCGTTCTCGAAGCTTCGCCGCAAGGGGGCGAGCCCGAGACGGGGCAATCGGCCGAACGCGAACAGCCCGAGAAGCCGCTGCACAACGAGCCGCCGCAGCAGGAGACGGCACCGCCGACGCGGCCGGAGGACGCCGGCATCGTGCAACTGTCGATCTTCGCGGAGCCGCCGAAGCCGGAGAAGCCGGAGAAGCCGAAGAAGGCGTCTCCCGCCGCGGAGAAGCTGGCCGACAAGCTGCTTAAGCTCGATGTGATGAGAATGACCCCCCTGCAAGCGCTGGAATGGCTTAACGATGCCCGCAATCATCTAATGGAGAACGGAGACCGTACATGAGAACAAGACGACGCAAGCTTCGCCCCGCCCTTATCCTGTTGACGCTGACCGCCATGCTGGCCGGTTCGGCTCCGGCCGCGACCGCCGCGACCGCCGAGCAGGTTCAAGACGTCAAGCAGATGCTCGAGAGCTATCATCTGACTTCCCCATCGGAGGAAGCGTTGAACGATGCGGCCATTCAAGGCATGATCGAATCGCTGCAGGACCCGTATACGGAGTACTTCACGGAGGAAGAGTGGCAGTCGTTCACCGGCAGCCTCGAGCAGCAATACGTCGGAATCGGCGTTGTGCTGACGGAGGACCAGGGCCAGGTGTACATCGAGAACGTCATCGAGGGAAGCCCGGCTTCGAAGGCCGGGCTGCAGCCGGGAGACACTCTGCTCTCGGTCAACAATGTCTCCGTTCGCGGCAGCGCGCTTGACGATGTTCTAAGCAAGCTGACGGGGGCGGAGGGCACGACGGTTCGGGTTGTGGTCGGCCGGAACGGGGCGTCCGTCACCGCGGTGCTGACGCGCAGCGGCTTCCAATATCCGCTTGTCCTCTCGCAATCGCTCGGAGAGAACGTCCAGTACTTGCAGCTCACGCAATTCTCGAGCGGAGCGGCGGCCAAGTTCAAGAGCGAGCTGACCAAGCTGGAGCAAGCCGGTCTGTCCGCGCTGGTCCTCGATCTTCGGAACAACGGCGGCGGCTACTTGAACGAGGCGCAGGGCATCGCGGAGAACTTCATCGAGGAAGGCGTGCTCGCGCATCTGACGGACAGCCAGGGAGAAGACGTGCCGATCGAGATCACGGGAACGAAGAAGAATTACCCGGTCTACATTCTGGTCAACGGGTATTCCGCGAGCGCTTCGGAGCTGTTGTCCGGGGCCTTGAGGGATTATGGCGTCGCGAAGCTGATCGGCACCCGAACGTACGGCAAGGGCGTTGTGCAGCAACTGCTTCAAGTACCTTCCGGCGGCTACCTGAAGGTCACGAGCGAGCAATACTTCACGCCGAAGGGAGTCCAGGTCGACAAGAAGGGACTTAGCCCGGACATCGCGGTCGACGGAGAGCTTCAGCAACTGCTCGCCGCCATCCGGGAGGCGGGGGGAACGAAGCTGACGATGACGGCGGGCAAGGGCTCGGTCGTCTTGAACGGGGTTCGCTCCGCGTATTCCGATTCGGTCGTACGCCAGAACGGCACGGCTTACATCAATCTGAAGCTGGCCGCCGTCTTCGTCGGAGCGACGGTCGGTTACGACAAGTCGACCTCTTCGATCGTCTTCACGCGGAACGGGCAATCCATCCAGGCGAAGCCGACCAAGAGCGGTCTGTACATCGCAGACGGAACGAGTTATATCAGTCCGGCGCTTCTGGCCCAGTGGGTTCCCGGCCTGCAATCCTCCGATGCGAACGGGCTGCTGACGCTGAACACAACGGTTGGAAAATAATCCAATAGATCACGCAGAGGAAAGGAGGAGCCGAGATGGGCATTATTAAGCTTCTGGACGAGCATCTCGCGAACCAGATCGCCGCCGGCGAGGTGGTGGAGCGGCCTGCGTCCGTCTTGAAGGAGCTGATCGAGAACGCGGTCGACGCCGGAGCGACGACCGTCGACGTCACGGCCGAGGAAGGCGGACTCGCGCTGCTTCGCATCGTCGACAACGGCCGCGGCATCGAGCCGGACGACCTGCGGACCGCCTTCTTGCGCCATGCGACGAGCAAGATCTCGACCGGCAAGGATCTGTTCCAGATCGTGACGCTCGGCTTCCGCGGCGAAGCGCTGCCGAGTATCGCGGCCGTCGCGAAGGTTCGCTGCGTGAGCTCGATGACCGACGACGGCCTCGGCCGCGCTCTGGAGATCGAAGGCGGCACGGTCAAGAAGGAGGAGGACGCCTCCGCGACGAGAGGAACCGATCTGACGGTCCGCGAGCTGTTCTTCAACACGCCCGCGCGCCTGAAGTACATGCGGACGGTGCAGACCGAGCTGGGCCACCTCTCGGACGTCATGTACCGGCAGGCGCTCGCTCGTCCGGACATCGCGTTCACCTTCAGCCACAACGGCCAGACGCTTCTTCGCACGACGGGCAGCGGGGACCTGAGGCAGGTCGTGGCGGCCATCTACGGAACGGCCGCGGCCAAGGCGATGGCCGAAGTGAACGCCGAGCATCTGGACTACCGGCTGACCGGTCTTACGGCGATGCCGCTGGAGACGCGATCCAATCGCAATGCCATTACCGTGCTCGTGAACGGCCGGTTCGTGCGCAGCCCCGCGGTCGTGCAGCCATTGCTTCAAGCGTACCACACGCTGCTGCCGATCAATCGCTTCCCGCTCTCCGTGCTGAACCTTCGCATGCACCCGACGCTTGTCGACGTGAACGTGCATCCGGCCAAGCTGGAAGTGCGCTTCAGCAAGGAGACCGAGCTTCGCGCCTTCATCGAAGAAGCGGTGCGCAAGGCGCTCGGAGAGCAGGCGTACATTCCGTCAGGCGCCGCCGTCCGGGCGCCGAAGACGCCGACCTGGGTGCAGGAGCAGATTCGGTTCCAGGTGAACCCGGAGCAGGCGGAAGCGCCGTCGGCTTCGCCGGCCGCTCCGGCCGCTCTTCCGGACATGCCGAAGCCGACGCTGGAGGAGCTGGCGCTGCGCGAGACCGCCGCACCGTTCCGCTATGAGGCCGAGCCGAAGCAAGCGCCGCCTCCTTGGGAGGAGCGGCAGAACGCTTCGGCTTCGCCGGGCGCGACAAGCTCCGGCTCATCGGCTGCCGGGTCGGCGTATTCGACCTACCGGACGTCCGCCGACCGCCAGAATGCGGAGGCGCGAATTCCGGAGAAGGTATGGCAGGCGGCTTACGCGGCTCCCGAGAAGGAGCCGAAGCCGGCGGCGTTCCCCGAGCTGTATTGGGTCGGGCAGGCGCACGGCACCTACATCGTCGCGCAGAACGAGACGGGGCTGTACCTGATCGATCAGCATGCGGCGCACGAACGCATCCATTACGAATATTTCTACGACAAGTTCGGCCGTCCCGAGGAAGCCAGCCAGGAGCTGCTGCTGCCGGTGACGCTCGGCTTCGCGCCCGACGAATACGCGATCGTTCGCTCCAAGCTGAAGCTGTTCGAGCAGGTCGGCGTATATCTCGAGGAGTTCGGGGGCAATACCTTTATTGTCCGCGCCGTTCCGCACTGGCTTCCGGAAGGGGAAGAGTCGGACATCGTCCGCGAGATGGCGGAATGGGTGCTGAAGGAGCGGGCGGTCGACCTGTTCAAGATTCGCGAGAAAGCGTCCATTCTGTGCTCGTGCAAAGCTTCGATCAAGGCGAACCAGGCGCTCTCCCGCGAAGCCGGCGAGATTCTGCTGAAGCGGCTCGGCGCTTGCCGCCAGCCGTTCACGTGCCCGCACGGCCGGCCGATCGTCATCAGCTTCAGCACGTACGAGCTCGAGAAGATGTTCAAGCGGGTGATGTAATGATCGTTACGACGATGGAGAAGCCGCCGGCGGAGACGATCGAGAGGGCGAAGGCGCTTGCCGCGGAGCTCGGCGTTCGCTGCGTGAACCGCAGGCGCGAGACGCTTCGCGGGCTCGAGCGGGCGAAGCCGGACGCGCACGACGGCATCCTCGTCGTCGGGCCGAAGGAGCTTCGCTTCGTGAACGGCGACGCTCCTCCTTTGTTTTTCCACCCGAGCATGGCGTTGATCCGGGTGAAGCGGCTGCGCGAAGGCGACACGGACGCGCTGCTGCGGGCGGCAAGCCCGCTGCCCGGCGATTCGGTGCTCGACTGCACGGCCGGCCTCGCTTCGGATTCGCTTGTGCTGTCGTACGCGGTCGGCGAGCAGGGGAAGGTCGTCGCGCTGGAAGCCTCGCGCGTGCTGCACACGATCGTGAGGGAAGGCTTGCAGGAGTACGACACGGGGATGGAAGACGTGAACGGGGCGATGCGGCGCATCGAAGCGGTTCATGCCGAGCATCTCGCTTACCTGAAGGGGCTGGCGGGCCGCAGCGTCGACATTGTTTTCTTCGATCCGATGTTCTCGAAGCCGGTCATGGAATCGACGTCGCTCCTTCCGCTCCGGTCGGTCGCGCTGGACGCGCGGCTGACGGAGGAAGCGGTGGCGGAGGCGCTGCGGGTCGCCCGCAAGCGGGTTGTGCTGAAGGAACACCGGGACAGCAAGGAATTCGGAAGATTGGGCTTCGCGAGGAGCCGGCGCACGGCAGCCTCGGTCGCGTACGGAGTGATAGAAGTTAATGACATTAAATAATGAGCATGAAGAGCGGATCGACAGGCAGGCGGACAATCGCCCGCCGCTGCTTGCGCTCGTCGGCCCCACGGCGGTCGGCAAGACCGCGCTCAGCCTGAAGCTGGCGAAGGCGCTCGGCGCCGAGATCATCAGCGGCGATTCGATGCAGGTCTATCGCGGCATGGACATCGGCACCGCGAAGCTCCCGTACGAAGAGAGGGAAGGCGTGCCCCATCACCTGATCGACATCTGCGACCCTTCGGATACGTTCTCGGCGGCGGACTTCCAGCTTCGGTGCGAGGAGACGATTCGGGACATTCAGGCGCGGGGGAAGCTTCCTTTTATCGTAGGAGGGACCGGCCTGTACGTCGAAGCGGTATGCTACGGCTACAAGTTCCAGGAGCATGGCGGCGACGAGCAGTTCCGCCGAAGCATGAGCGACTATGCGAAGCAATTCGGCGCGCCGGCGCTGCATGAACGGCTCGCCGCCGTCGATCCGGCCGCCGCTGCCAAGCTGCACCCGAACGACGAGCGCCGGGTTGTTCGCGCCCTCGAGGTGTTCGAGACGACCGGCAGGCCGTTCTCCGAGCTGCAGAGCCAGAGCCGGGGAGACGCCAAGCGGTCCCCGTACAATCTGTGCCTGATCGGCCTGACGATGGAGCGGGAGAAGCTGTACGAGCGGATCAACGAACGGGTCGACCAGATGCTCGGGCAAGGTCTGGTGGAGGAAGTCAGGGGACTGCTGGCCCAAGGCGTTCCCGCCTCTTCGGTCGCGCTTCAAGCTCTCGGCTACAAGGAGATCGCGATGTATCTCGCGGGCCGGCTCGATTACGATTCGGCCGTGACGCTGCTGAAGCGGGACACCCGGCACTTCGCGAAGCGGCAGTTGTCCTGGTTCCGCCACATGAAGGAGCTTCGGTGGGTCGACCTCGACACTCTTCCAAAAAACACCGAACTTTTCAAAGAGATCTGTGGTATAATAGCAGGAAAGTTTCCTTACGATCTCGAATATATTTGTTCATAATCTATATGGCGATGGGGGTTACCGGTAATGAATAAATCCATAAACATCCAGGATACGTTCCTCAATCAACTGCGCAAAGACAGTGTCCCTGTCACCGTTTACTTGACGAACGGCTTCCAAATCAGAGGCATTCTGCGCGCCTTCGATAATTTCACGATTATCGTCGACAGCGAAGGCCGCCAGCAGATGATTTATAAGCACGCGATCAGCACGTTCATGCCGCAACGCAGCATCTCCCTCCAGCAGCAGGATTCCGGCTCGGACGCTTAAGCGGCGCCGCTTCCTCGGAAGGATTTGCAACTTTTCCCCCTTGCCTGCGTCTAACAGAATAGACCGGCCACTCGAACAACCCTTCGAAGGGTTGTTCTTCTTTGTGACGGGGTAGATAGAGAGCAAAAGAGACATCCTGAGAGTAAAGGGGAGATTCCATGAAATCATCCGAACGTTCGCCGGCAGGGCGCCGCCCCTCGTCAGGGGCGCCGAAGCAAGGGAAAGGCAAGAAGAAGAAAAAGCGGGGAAAGGTCTGGCTGTGGCTCTTCTTCGTCGCGCTGCTCGGTGTCGTCTGCGCCGTTGTCGGTTATCTGCTTGTCATCCTGAACGGGGAAAGAATCTTAAGCACCAATCTCGACAAACTTAACGATATGGAACAAGCGTCGCGAATCGTCGACTCGTCCGGTACGGAGCTGTCCAAGCTGTACGTCACCGGCGGCAATCGCGAATATGTCATGATCAAGGACATTCCGGAGGAAGTGCAGCAGGCGTTCGTCGCCACGGAGGATAAGCGCTTCTACGAGCACAGCGGCGTCGACCTGTGGGGCATCGGCCGTGCGCTCGTGAAGGACATCATTGCCAGAAGCGCTGTCGAAGGGGCGAGCACGATCACCCAGCAGGTGGCGAAGAACATCTTCCTGAACTCCGACAAGACGCTGTTCCGGAAGGGGACCGAGGCCTCCATTGCGCTTGCGCTGGAGAACCACAAGTCCAAGGACGAGATTCTTGAGCTGTACCTGAACCGGATTTACTTCGGCAAGGGGCAGTGGGGAATCAAGACGGCGGCGAAGTATTACTTCGACGTCGACGATCTGAGCAAGCTCAAGCTGTGGCAGATCGCGACGCTGGCGGGTATCCCGAAGGCGCCGAACGTATACAACCCGGTCAACAACCCGGACAAATCGCTGGAGCGTCGGGGAGTCGTTCTGGCGCTGATGGAGGACCAAGGCCTGATTACCGAAGCGGAGAAGCAGGCCGCTCTGGCGGTCGAGTACGTGAAGCCGGCTTCCGCGACAACCAGCTCGGATTACACGACCTATATCGATTATGTCGTCGAAGAGGCGCAGGAAGTGACGGGCCTCGAGGAAGAGAAGCTGCTGACCGGGGGCTACACGATCGTCACGACGATCAATACGGCCGCCCAGAAGGCGATGGAGAAGGAATTCGCTGACGATTCCAACTTCGAGGAGAGCAAGGACGAGACGCAGATCCAGGGTGCGATGGTCATCATGGACCAGCACGACGGCTCGCTGATCGCGATGGTCGGCGGTCGGGATTACCAGCAGAAGGGCTGGAACCGCGTAACGAAGGGACGGCAGCCGGGCTCGTCGTTCAAGCCGATCGTCTCCTACGGGCCGGCCATCGAGTCGGGCGACTACTTCCCGTGGTCGGAGCTGCGAGACGACAAGATCTGTTATAACAACGGCAAGTATTGCCCGACCGACTCGAACTCGAAGAAGTACATCGGGGCGGTCACGATGGCCGACGCGATCAAGGAGTCGCGCAACCAGCCGGCCGTCTGGCTGCTCAACGAGATCGGCGTGAAGACGGGCGTGAACTTCGCGGCGAAGCTTGGCATCGAGCTCGGCTCGGAGGACCGCAACCTGGCGATTGCGCTGGGCGGCTTGACGAACGGCGTCTCGCCGCTGCAGATGGCGACGGCGTACAGTGCGTTCGCCAGCGGCGGCGCGTTGCCGAAGGCGCACAGCATCGCGAAGATTACGAACTCGTCCGGGGAGACGGTGTACGAATTCAAGGCGAAGCCCGAGCAGGTCATGAAGGAGACGACGGCCTATTATGTCACCGATATCCTGAAGGGCGTCGTCTCCGGAGGAACCGGCACGAAGGCGAAGATCAGCGGCCGAACGGTAGCCGGGAAGACGGGAACGACGCAGCTCGGCATCGAGGGCGTCTCCTCGAGCGGCAACCGCGACGTCTGGTTCGTCGGGTTCACGCCCGAATGGACGGCGGCCGTATGGATGGGCTACGACAAGACGGACCAAACCCATTACGTGCAGAAGAGCAGCGGTCAGGCCGCCGCCTTGTTCTCGAAGATCATGTCCGCCGGCCTTAAGAACGTGAAGAAACAGAGCTTCCCGACGCCGTCGAGCCTGCAAGAGGAAGAGCAGCCGACCGCGCCGGACGCCGTAACGGGCCTGATCGGCGAATACAACAGCCAGGACGTGTCGGTCGAGCTGACCTGGACGAGTGCCGGCGAAGGGCTCACCTACAAGGTTTACCGCAAGGACGACACGGGCGCCGGAGACTTCGCGTTGCTCGCGGAAGCCGCGGAGACGTCGTTCACCGACCTGGCGATTCTGCCGGACGTGACGTATACGTATTACGTGACGGCTTACGACGCCAAGGAGAAGCAGGAGAGCGAGCCTTCTCCGCAAGTGAAGGTCACGGTGACGACGGAGCTGGAATCGTCCCCTCCTCCGGAGGAGAGCCCGCCGCCGTCGGAAGAGCCGTCCGAGCAGCCGTCGGAAGCGCCGAGCGAATCGCCGGGAACGGGAACGAATCCGGGAGAAGGCGGCAACGGAGGCCAGCCCGGCGGATCGGAAGCGCCGAGCGAATCGCCTCCTCCATCTTCGTCGCCAAGCTCGGGGCCGTCGGTTCCGGCGGGCGCCGGAGAGAACGGGAATGCGAACGGAGGCGCGAACGGGGGTGCCAACGGGGGCACGAACGGCGCGCCCAACAACGGAGGCGTCGTCGACGTTCCGGCAGCGCCATAACACGAAGAGGGACGGCCGACTCGGCGCGTCCCTCTCGCTTATCTATCCAATATGCGAATAGGCGAAGGAGCGAAGTCCATGAACTGCAAGCGCATCACGACCGAAGATCAATTGGAGCAAGCGAGAGCCGTGCGCTTCGAGGTGTTCGTCAAGGAACAGCACGTCTCGCCGGAGCTGGAATGGGACGAGTACGACGTCTCTCCCTCGGCCTGCCGCCATTACCTCGCGACGGACGCGGACGGCACGCCGATCGGGGCGGCGCGGTGGAAGGAATATGAACCGGGCATCGCCAAGCTCCAGCGCATCGCGGTATTGAAGCCGCATCGGGGCCGTTCCGTCGGGCGGCTGCTCGTCGAAGCGATGGAGAAGGGCGCGAGGCAGGAGGGCTTCTCCGGAGCTGTCCTGGACGCTCAATGCTCGGCAGAAGCTTTTTACCGCAAGCTCGGCTACGAGACGCTCTCTCCGGATATCTTCCTCGATGCGGGTATCCCCCATGTCCGAATGGGCAAGAACTGGAAGGAGTAACCGCGGATGGAGAGGCCAACCTAACAACATCGGACGGATTCCCTGCCGTTTACTGGTGAGTTGCGGAAACTTGTGGTAAGCTTTGTGTAAATCTTTTTCCGGAGACGAACTAAGTCATGAAACGTAAATTCTCAGATAGGGCGAATTGGCGCCGAATTCTCAAGAAGAGCTATGCTTGCATTCCGTACGACGATCCCGCCTTCAAGGGCTTCGTGACCTTGTACCGAATCCATGAGCTGCGCGACCCTCTGTGGAAAGAATACAACGGGAGAAGAATGTGTCTCGCGGACAAGGGCTACCTGTGGATGCAGCACTTCCCAAGGGGCGAGCACTTCGTCGTAACGACGATGTTCGACGACAAGGGACGAGTGGTGCAGTGGTACATCGACATCTGCAAGACGCAAGGGCTTACCGACCAGCAGGTTCCCTGGTTCGACGACCTGTATCTCGACATCGTCGTGCTTCCGACCGGCGAGACGCTGCTGCTCGACGAGGACGAGCTGGAGGAGGCGCTTGACGACGGGCACATTACGGCGCGCGACTCCGCGATGGCCCAGAAGACGGCGGGCCGTCTGCTCTCCCTCATCCGGCAGAAGCGCTTCCCTTACTTCGACATGAGCCTTCAGCATCGCAAGACGCTGCTTGAGCAGCTCGGATGGGAGCAAGGAACGAGGGGCTCGTGAACATCCTGACTCCGCGTTCCCGCGCCGGCCGGCTGCTGCGCCTCGCATTCCTGCTGGTCGCGGGCGGGGCGTTGGCGCTATTGCTCTGGTGCGGGTACTGGTTGTGGGTAATCAACCGTTACGACGGCCTGCCGGCGGATGGAGACGTTCGTCCTGCTGACGTCGGCATCGTTCTCGGCGCCAAGCTATGGGAGGACGAGCCCAGCCCCGCGCTTGAGGAGCGGCTCGATCTGGCGCTTGAGCTGTACCGGTCGGGCGCCTACGATCATCTGATCCTGTCGGGCGGACTCGACGTGGAGGGCGACTCGACGCTGACGGAAGCCGAAGGCATGCGCGACTATCTCGTGCAGCAGGGCGTTCCGGCAGCGGCGATCAAGCTCGATTCGGCTTCCCACAGCACGTACGAGAATCTGCTCTACAGCGCCCGCATCATGAAGGAAGAAGGCTGGGCGCGAGCCGTCATCGTGACGCATCAGTATCACGGGGCGAGAAGCGAGGACATCGCCGACTTCCTCGGATACGAGGACGTTCAGGTTCAGGTGGCGGACAGCAAGGTGCTGAACATGGCATACCATCGGACAAGAGAAGTGCTTGCTTACACGAAGTGGCTCGGAGAGAAGTGGTTGGTGCATGGCGGCCGCAATCCCGGAATAGATTGAGGTAGCGGCCCCGCGCCTAACGGGCATCGGCCGACTTCAGCTATGCGGGGTGATGGCGTTGAACGTTGGCGCAAGGAATTCCGATCCAGGGAACCGGGCGGGGGCCCGGCCCTCCAGGCAGATTAACGTCGTGCTTCGAACAAGCGACACGGTCGGCGCTTCGGCGGCGGCCTCTTCGGAACAGGCGACAAGATCGATACCGGCCACCGGGCCGTGGCTGGAATGGCAGCGCGAGCTCGACAAGATGACGGGTCTGGACAACGTGAAGGCGCTCGTGTACGAGATTTACGCGCTTCTGCAGGTGACGCAATTCCGCAGCGATGCGGGACTGGCGTGCCAGTCGCATGTGTATCATATGATTTTCAAAGGGAATCCGGGAACGGGCAAGACGACGGTGGCGAGGCTGCTGGCGAGGCTGTTCCAGGGAATGGGGCTGCTTGCCAAGGGCCATCTCGTCGAGGTGGAGAGGGCCGATCTGGTCGGCGAGTATATCGGGCATACCGCCCAGAAGACGCGCGATCTGGTGAAGAAGGCGCTGGGCGGCGTGCTCTTCATCGATGAGGCGTACAGCCTCGCGCGCGGCGGCGAGAAGGACTTCGGCAAGGAAGCGATCGACACATTGGTGAAGGCAATGGAGGACTACAAGAACCAGTTCGTGCTCATTCTCGCCGGGTACACGATGGAGATCGACTTCTTCCTGATGACGAATCCGGGGCTTCCGTCGCGCTTCCCGATTCAGATGGAGTTCACGGATTACACGACCGATCAGCTTATCCTGATTGCCGAAGGGATGGCGAAGGATCGCGAATACACCTGGCATCCGCAGTCGCTGCAGCGAATTCGCCAGTTGATCGTGCAGGAGCGCAACGATTCGCCGTTCCACTTCAGCAACGCCCGTTACGTGCGCAACCTGCTCGAGCGGGCGATCCGCAACCAGGCGGTGCGGCTGCTGCATCAATACCCGGAAGCGTCGCCGAGCCGGCTAGAGCTCATGGCGCTGAAGCCGGAGGACCTGACGGCCGACGAGAAGAGAGGCTGAAGGGCGCGGGCAGTCCGGGGGAAAAAGACGGAGAGAGCATTGGAGGAAAGCTGGCAGACGATGAGAGGTTATACGTATGATACCGAAGCCCGGCGCGAAGAGAGGGCGTTGCTGGTCAGTCTGGTGACCGACGAGAGCCGCCGCTCGGGCGTCGATCCGAGGATTTCCTTGGAGGAGCTTGTGCAGCTCGCCGAGACGGCGGGAGTGACCGTGGCGGGGACGGCGATGCAGAATCGGGACGTCCCCGATTCGAAGTGGTTCGTCGGGAAGGGCAAGGCGCTCGAGCTGAAGGAGCTCGTGCGCGCGGAGGAGCTGTCTACGGTCATCTTCGACCAGGAGCTGTCCGGGGCGCAGGTGCGCAACCTCGAAGAGGCGCTGGACGCGAAGATCATTGATCGCACCCAGCTTATTCTCGATATTTTCGCCGGGCGGGCGAAGACGCGCGAGGGCATTCTTCAGGTCGAGCTGGCGCAGCTCACCTATCTGCTGCCGCGGCTGTCCGGGCAAGGGAAGAACCTGTCCCGGCTCGGCGGCGGCATCGGCACGAGAGGGCCGGGCGAGACGAAGCTGGAGACCGATCGCCGTCATATTCGCGGCCGGATCGGGGAGCTGAAGCGGCAGCTTGAGACCGTCCAGGCGCATCGGCAACTGCACCGGGAGAGAAGGCGGAAGAACGGAGCGGTTCAGGTCGCTCTCGTCGGTTATACGAACGCCGGCAAGTCCACGCTGCTGCGTCAGTTGACGCGCGCGGACGTGCTGGCGGAGGATAAGCTGTTCGCCACGCTCGATCCGACCTCGCGGCAGTTGCGGCTTCCGAGCGGCAAGGAAGTGCTGCTGACCGACACGGTCGGCTTCATTCAGAACCTTCCCCACGATCTCGTCGCTGCATTCCGGGCGACGCTGGAGGAGGCGAACGAAGCCGATCTGCTTCTGCATGTCATGGACGCTTCCTCGCCGATGCGCGATCGCCAGCGGGAAGTCGTCGACGAGGTGCTCGGCGAGCTCGGCGCATCCGGCAAGCCGACGCTTCTCGTCTACAACAAGATCGACCTGCTGCCGGATGCGGACGAGGAGCTGCTCGCGGGCGGCCCGGAGACGCTGCGGATCAGCGCCTTCCGCGAGGCGGATATGGAGCGGCTGCTTCGAAGCATCGAGGACAAGCTGCTCGGCGGCGTGGCCAAGCTTAAGCTGCCGGCCTCGCGCGGCGATCTTGCCGCGCTCGCCTACCGGGTGGGCGAGGTGCTCTCGCAGATGACCGAGGACGACTGGCTTGTGCTGACGATTCGCCTGAATGCGGGCGACATGGAGAAGCGCGGGCGGCCGCTCCTGCCTTACTTCGCGGAGAGCGAGAGTTCGGCGGGCGCTGGCGGTGCGGGGGCTGCGGATGGCATGGCAACCGCGAATGCGGCGAAGACAAGCGATAATTAATGAGGTTAACTAAGAGGGGAACGGGATTGGAAGACGATGAGTAGCTGGGACGGGAATTGGGCAAGCTTCGCGAGAGAAGCGGAGATGGCAGCGAGAGAACGGCTGGACGAGACGGACCGGATTGCCGAGCGGAATCAATGGAAGGTGATCAAGGCGTTCCAGAAGAGCCGCGTGAGCGACTTCCACTTCAATTCGTCGACGGGCTACGGCTACAACGATCGCGGCCGCGAGGTGCTGGACGAAGTCTATGCGGACGTCTTCGGCGCGGAGGCCGCGCTCGTGAGGCCGCACTTCGTGTCCGGCACGCACACGATCGGCATCGCGCTGTTCGGGGCGCTGCGTCCGGGAGACGAGATCGTATTCGTCACGGGCAAGCCGTACGACACGCTCCATAAAGTTCTCGGGAAGCCGGGGGACGGAACGGGATCGCTCGCCGACTGGGGCGTCGGCTTCACGTTCGTGCCTCTGCTGGCAGACGGCGGCATCGACTGGGAAGGCGTGAAGGCGGCCGTAACTCCCCGCACGAAGCTGTTCGCGCTGCAGCGCTCCCGCGGGTACGACTGGAGACCGTCGTTCACGATCGATCAGATCGAAGCGATGGTCGGCAAGCTTCGGTCGCTCAAGGAAGACGCGATTATTTTCGCCGATAATTGTTATGGAGAATTCACCGAGGAGCGGGAACCGACGGACGTCGGCGTCGATCTGATCGCGGGCTCGCTGATCAAGAACCCGGGGGGCGGCATCGCCGCCAGCGGAGGCTACATCGCGGGTCGCAAGGAGCTGGTCGAGCTGGCGGCTTACCGCTTGACGGCGCCGGGAATCGGCGGAGAGGTCGGCGCGATGCTCGGCACGACCCGATCGATCTTCCAAGGGCTGTACCTCGCTCCGCTTCTCGTCGGACAGGCTGTTAAAGGGAGTATTTTCGCCGCTTCCGCCTTCGAACGGCTCGGCTTCGAGACTCATCCCAGGCAGAATGATCCGCGCACCGACTTGATCCAGGCGATCCGCTTCCGGTCGGCGGACCATCTCATTACCTTCGTCCAGGCGATCCAGCGCGCAGCCGCGGTGGATTCGCATGTCGTGCCGGAACCATGGGACATGCCGGGGTACGAGAACCCTGTCATCATGGCGGCGGGAACGTTCATCCAGGGCGGCAGTCTGGAGCTGTCCGCGGACGCGCCGATTCGGGAACCTTACATTGCGTTCATGCAGGGAGGACTTACTTACGGCCATGTTAAATTGGCGGTACGTCAGGTGATAGAGGATATGCAGCGCAAAAATTTACTGTGACGTCCCGCACCGAAAAATCGACGAAAGTCGGCAATCAATTCCGTAATTAAACCTTACATTCATTGACACGTTTGTGGAATGAAGTTACAATGGAAGAGGTTACAAAACAAAGTGTCTTCATGGAAGGTTGATACGTATGGCTGGCGATGAGATAAGAAGGAATATGGCGTTATTCCCAATTGGAATCGTCATGAAGCTGACGGACCTGACAGCCCGGCAAATTCGATATTACGAACAGCACGAGCTTATCCAACCGGCGCGGACGGCGGGTAACCAACGGATGTTCTCTTTTAACGACGTAGAGCGACTGCTCGAGATCAAGGCTCTGATCGAGAAGGGCGTGAATATCGCCGGCATCAAGCAAGTGATGAATCCGGTCGGCGACGGCGCCGATGACGGCACGATCATTAGCGAGCAATCCGAGGTCAAGCGCCGCGAGATGACCGATTCGCAGCTCCATCGCTTGCTCAAGCAGCAACTGATGGCCGGCAACAAGCGTCCGGGCCAAGTATCCCTGATTCAAGGGGAGCTGTCGCGCTTCTTCAAGAACAAATAATCCGGGTTCCGCCTATTTCAAGGAGGATGTCATGAGCAACTACACTCGCGAAGATATTATGAGGATTGCCAAGGAGCAGAACGTTCGCTTCGTTCGGCTGCAGTTCACGGACTTGATGGGAATCATCAAGAACGTCGAGATTCCGGTCAGCCAGCTTCCGAAGGCTCTGGACAACAAGATGATGTTCGACGGCTCTTCGATCGAAGGGTACGTGCGGATCGAGGAATCGGACATGTACCTGTATCCGGACCTGGATACATGGGTCGTGTTCCCGTGGGTGACCGAGGATCGCGTCGCTCGCCTGATCTGCGACATCTACATGCCGGACGGCACGCCGTTCGCCGGCGACCCGCGCGGCATCCTCAAGCGTGCGCTGCAGGAAGCGGAAGAGATGGGCTTCAGCACGATGAACGTCGGACCGGAGCCGGAATTCTTCCTGTTCCAGACGGACGACAAGGGCAACCCGACGATGGAACTGAACGACCAGGGCGGCTACTTCGACCTGGCTCCGACGGACCTCGGAGAGAACTGCCGCCGCGATATCGTGCTGATGCTCGAAGAGATGGGCTTCGAGATCGAGGCTTCGCACCACGAAGTCGCTCCCGGCCAGCATGAGATCGACTTCAAGTATGCGGACGCGATTCGCGCCGCCGACCAGATTCAGACGTTCAAGCTTGTCGTCAAGACGATCGCAAGGCAACACGGCCTGCATGCGACGTTCATGCCGAAGCCGCTGTTCGGCGTGAACGGCTCGGGCATGCACTGCCACTTGTCGCTGTTCCGCGGCAGCGAGAACGCGTTCTTCGAGCCGAGCGACAAGCTTGGCCTCAGCGTAGTCGGACGCCAATTCATGTCCGGCATCCTGAAGCATGCGCGCGGCATGGCGGCGATCACGAACCCGACGATCAACTCGTACAAGCGTCTTGTGCCGGGCTACGAAGCTCCGGTATACGTCGCTTGGTCCGCGAGCAACCGCAGCCCGATGATCCGTATCCCGGCGTCCCGCGGGCTCAGCACGCGCGTCGAAGTCCGCAACCCGGACCCGGCCGCCAACCCGTACCTCGCTCTGGCCGTCATGCTGAAGGCCGGCCTGGACGGCATCCAGAAGAAGACTCCGCTGCCGGCTCCGGTCGACCGCAATATCTACATCATGACCGAGGAAGAGCGCGAAGAGGCTGGCATCCCGAGCCTGCCGGGCGACCTGCACGAGGCTCTCGGCGACATGCTGCGCGACGAAGTGGTCTGCGAGGCGCTCGGAGACCATGCGCTGAGCCACTTCTACGAGATGAAGGAGATCGAGTGGGATATTTATCGCACCCAGATTCATCAGTGGGAACGCGATCAGTACATGACGACCTACTAAGCTTGGAACAAGCCAACCGCCGCGGAAGCCCCTCTTGAAGGGAGCAGCCGCGGCGGTTGTGCTGTGCGCTTTGATTCGCGCGCGACGAATCCGGCGCCTTACAGGCACGGGCATGGGGGACGACGTTTTATGCGGTTTTTCACATTCATTGCGCCGCAAAGCCCCTCATCAGCACGATTGTATGCGAAATTTCACATATATACCGCGAATTCGGCTCCGCATAGACGCGTTTTATGTGGTTTTTCACATTTATTGCTTCCAAAAGCGCCTTATCGGCACCAGTGAATGTGAAAAATCACATTCATATCGAGAATTCCTCATGCCTTCGCCGCTCCGCCTGGCCTATGTGCGCAGTTTGGTTACTCTTATTCGCCATCCGCCGCTCCGTCCCGCCCAAGTGCGCAGTTCAACCACGCTCATCCCGCCTTCGCCATCCGTATAGCCTATGCCGCAGTTTGGTTACTCTCATTCGCCATCCGCCGCTCCGTCCCGCCCAAGTGCGCAGTTCAACCACGCTCATCCCGCCTTCGTCGCTCCGCCTGGCCTATGCCGCAGTTTGGTTACTCTTATTCGCCATCCGCCGCTCCGTCCCGCCCAAGTGCGCAGTTCAACCACGCTCATCCCGCCTTCGCCGCTCCGTATAGCCTATGCCGCAGTTTGGTTACTCTAATTCGCCATCCGCCGCTCCGTCCGCTCAAGTGCGCAGTTCAACAAAAAAAAGCCCCGGCAGATGGGAATCTGCGGGGCCTGCGTTCGTTACCGGATGCTGCGGATGAGACCGATGACCTTGCCGAGGATGCTGACCTTGGTGAGGCGGAGGGGCTCCATGCTGCTGTTCTCCGGTTGGAGGCGAATATGGTCGCGTTCCTTGTAGAATGTCTTGACGGTCGCTTCGTCGTCTTCCGTCATCGCGACGACGATATCGCCGTTGCTTGCCGCTTGCTGCTGGCGGACGATCACGAAGTCGCCGTTCAGGATTCCGGCTTCGACCATGCTGTCGCCCTGGACGGAGAGCATGAATACGTTCTGTTCGCCGACCATGCTGGCCGGCAACGCGTAATATTCTTCAATGTTCTCTGTCGCGGTAATCGGTACGCCGGCCGTCACCTTGCCGACGAGCGGTACCCTGCGAACGGAATAGTCGTATTGGGCGAAGTTGTCGTCCTCTTCACCGAGAATTTCGATTGCGCGAGGTTTGGTCGGGTCGCGGCGGATCAGCCCCTTCTTCTCGAGACGGTCGAGATGACCGTGGACGGTCGAGCTGGAAGCCAGGCCTACCGCTTCGCCGATCTCGCGGACGGAAGGGGGGTAGCCCTTCTCGCGCACTTCGCTCTTAATAAATTCCAGAATCGCAGTCTGGCGATTGGACATCTTGGACACGCGGCAGTCCTCCCAAATTAGGAATCATACATGATGACAAATTATAACACAGAACCGGAGTTCGTACAAACATTCGTTCTCGGGGAACGAATGTTCTAAATAATGGTTGATTCAAACGTATGTTCGTGTTATGATCGTACCAGAACAAACGTTTGGAGCGTGAGAACATGGAACATGTTGTATGGGTTTTAGGTTCGGGCACTCAATCGCAAGCGGGGCGTAGGACGATGAGAACGAAGTCTGCGGCATCCGGGCGAACACATAATGGATATTTATCTTCTCGGGAGTCGACCTCGAGCGGCGGATGGAAGCTGCTCAGGACGCTTGTCGTCGCTGCAGCATTCCTTATCCTGTTCGCAGGTTTCTCCTTCATGAGATCGTTCGCCGACGAGCCGGTCTCTTCCGTTCCGTCTGCCGGAGAGACGGTCGTTATCGTGGATACAGGCGACACGCTGTGGAGCATCGCGGCGGAGGTCAAGGCGGGCGGCATGGATACGCGGGAGGCCGTTTATTCGATCATGGAGCGCAACGGGTATCATTCGGCAAGCCTGAGCAGCGGCGATCGTCTCATCATCCCGGTAGAGGTTCTTGGCGAACCAGGGGAATGAGGCGAGAGATGCGAGGGCAGCAACGAAAGTAAGAGAAACAGGTCAAGCAAGGGAAGGGAAGTTCGCTTCCGATTATGTATGGTTACGTACTGAATTTGTTCCCGTTCGCACGGCGGCGGTACCTATATGGACTCCCATCTCAAACTCGCTGCGGCGAGTGCGAGGAGGGGGTCTTTGCGATTTGATGAACCCTTTTTGCCCTGGGAACGTATTAGGCAAGGTGAGCGGTGAGAGCAGGGCAGGCACGCGGGATGGAAGGCTTCTTGACAATGCCCGTCGCTTAATGTCAAAGTAGAAGAAGATGGGCTTAGGCCGCAGCAAAAAAGATCTTGTTGCCGAAGACGCTTTGGCTAGAGGAAGGGGAGTGAATGCAGATATGGACAAACTGGTTGAGAGAATTAATGAGCTCGCCCATAAACATAAAACCGTGGGGCTCTCCGAAGAGGAGCAGGAGGAGCGCGCGAAGCTTCGCAAGCAATATCTCGAACGGTTCCGGCAAGCCTTCCGTCAACAGCTCGACAATATCGAGATTGTGGACGAGCCGCCGCCGCCGAGCATTACGCATTAATTCAAACTTGGGACAATAATTCGAGGAGGCTCCATTCATGTCGCGTTCCTGGGAGCGTATGGTAGAGAAAAATCAAAAGCAAATCAACGCGCGCCGCAAGAAGGAAGGCAAAGGCAAGATCGCGGCTCCCGCCCAGCAGGTTGAACGATTCAAGGGACGCAGCTATATCGTGCCGATCCTTCTCGTTCTGCTGATGGTCTTCTTCGTGACCGTATCGCAGCCTTGGTCGGATGACTTCGGTCAGAATCGTTCGCTGTTCTGGGTAACTGTCGGCTGTTACTTCCTGCTGTCGATCTTCTACTACCTTCGCCGACCGTTCCTGTCGGTCTCGAAGGATACGCTGGAGACGCGCCGCTTCTCCGGCTACAAGAGATTGAAGCCGACCGAGATCCGGAAGATCACGGTTCAGCCCGGATTTGTCATGATCGAGACGGTCAAGGGAACGAATTGGGTGTTCTCCAAGCTGATGAACCTTTATCCAATCGGCACGATGGGCGAGCGCCTTCAAGCGTTCGCAACCGTCAACCACGTCGAATTTGAGAAAAAGAGCAAATAATCGAGACGCTGTACGAAGCGAAGAGGAGAACGGAATGACGATCAAGGCGGTATTGTTCGATTTGGATGACACTTTGCTGTGGGACGACCGCAGTGTTAAGGAAGCGTTCCGGAATACGTGCCAAGTGGCCGCGGAAGCGACCGGAATCAAGGAAGAGGCTCTCGAAGAGGCGGTTCGCCGCGAAGCGAGGGCGCTCTACGAGAGCTATGAGACGTTCTCGTTCACCCAGATGATCGGGATCAATCCGTTCGAGGGGCTGTGGGGCAACTTTACGAAGGGCGAACACCCGATGTTCCGCAAGATGGAAGCGATTGTGCCCGATTATCGCAAGAATGCCTGGACGAGAGGTCTTGCGGCGCTTGGCGTGGACGATCCCGAGCTCGGCGCGAGACTGGCGGAATGGTTCCCGGCGCAGCGCCGGAAGCTGCCGTTCGTCTATGACGAGACGTTCGCCGTGCTGGACGAGCTCAGCGGCTCGTACCGCCTGCTGCTGCTGACGAACGGCTCGCCCGATCTTCAGCAAGAGAAGCTAAGCGGCGTTCCGACACTTATTCCGTACTTCGACGCGATTGTCATCTCCGGCGACTTTGGCGAAGGCAAGCCGTCACCGCGGTTGTTCGCCCATGCGCTGGACCGGCTCGGCGTAGCTCCCGAAGAGGCCGTCATGGTCGGGGACAAGCTGACGACGGACATTCTGGGGGCGAACGGCGCGGGCATCGCTTCGGTCTGGGTTAATCGCCATGGGGCGGTTCGCTCGGACGAGATCGTACCGAAGCACGAGATCGCCGATCTCAAGGAGCTCATTCCTTTATTAAATAAACTCAACGGCTAACAAACCCAATGGATAGACAAATCCCCGGTTCCGACGAACGCGTTCGCGTTAGGGAACCGGGGATTTCGGTATGCGGGCCGTTTACTTGGCGAACTCAGGGTCCGAGTAAGGATGGGCGACCCAGCCTTCGGTCTCGATGAACAGGCGAACCGCAACGACCTTGCGCACATCGGTCAGCGTGAAGAAGTGCGGATTGCCTTCCGGAACGGAGATGACGTCGCCGGGGGAGAGAACGACGTCGAAGTAGCCGACTTCCTCGTTGCCCTTGATGACGAAGATGCCTTCGCCGGCCGTGATTGCCCGAACCTCGTCTTCGGAATGGGTATGCACGTTCTCGAACTTCTTCAGCAGCTCCTCGATGTTCGGAGTGGCGTCGGAGAGAACGACGATATCCCATGTCTTGTAGCCGCGGCGAGCGGCGAGATCCGTGATCTCGGCGTTATACGTATCGAGAATCTCTTGTTTGTTCTCGTCGCTGAGGCTGAAGTTCTCAACCAGGTGAGCCGGAAGCTTGCTCGTATCCCAGTGTTCGTACAGCACTTCGAATCGATCCAGGAACGAACGAACATTTTCTTCGCCGGTAATCAACTCGCCGGTATTGCGTACCCGAATTTGTGCCATTAGGTTATTCCTTCTTTCCCAATATGAATTAGTGAATTAATTATAGCCCAAATTCCGCCTTGTGTCGACCGTTCCTCGCTGGAACACCTTTTCGACCTACCGGGATTCTGGTAGTATAAAGGTTAACGATTTTGCAGACGAAAGATGAGGCCGCTAAAATGACTTTAACGTATTCGAAACCGTCTTTGCAAGAGCAGTTAGGCAAGCGCATCCTGTTCCTGGATGGCGCGATGGGCACGATGATTCAGCAAGCGGATCTGACAGCGGCCGACTTCGGCGGAGAAGAGCTGGAAGGCTGCAACGAGATGCTTGTGCTGACGCGGCCGGATGTCATTCAAGGAATTCACACCGCTTATCTGGAAGCGGGCTCCGATATTATCGAGACGAACACGTTCGGCGCGACTGCGGTTGTCCTCGCCGAATACGATATCCCGGAGAAGGCCAGGGAGATTAATCTGGCGGCGGCAAGGCTCGCGAAGGAAGCGTGCGACCTATATTCGACGCCGGAGAAGCCGCGTTATGCCGCCGGCGCGCTCGGACCGACGACGAAGACGTTGTCGGTGACCGGCGGCGTGACGTTCGATCAGCTCGTGGACGATTATTACGAGCAGACGATTGCGCTTATCGAAGGCGGCGTGGATGCGATTCTGATCGAGACATGCCAGGATACGCTGAACGTGAAGGCGGCGGGCATCGGCGTGCGCAACGCGTTCGAGAGCACGGGCCGGACGCTGCCCGTGATGATCAGCGGGACGATCGAGCCGATGGGCACAACGCTTGCCGGGCAGAACATCGAATCGTTCTATGTGTCGCTCGAGCATCTGAAGCCGATCTCGGTCGGCCTTAATTGCGCGACGGGGCCGGAATTCATGCGCGATCACATCCGTACGCTGTCCGGCATCGCGGACGTGGCGGTCAGCTGTTACCCGAATGCGGGTCTGCCGGATGAGAATGGCAAGTATCATGAGTCTCCGGAATCGCTGGCGATGAAGCTGAAGGCGTTCGCCGACCAGGGCTGGCTGAACATCGCCGGCGGCTGCTGCGGCACGACGCCCGCGCACATCAAGGCGATGGCGGAAGCGATGAAGGACGTCGCCCCCCGCAAGACGGAAGGAACGCATCCGCCGGCCGTCTCCGGCATCGATACGGTCTACATCGAGAACGATGGACGGCCGTACATGGTTGGGGAGCGGACGAACGTGCTCGGCTCGCGCAAGTTCAAGCGTCTGATCGCGGAGGGCAAGTACGAGGAAGCGGCTGAGGTTGCCCGCGCGCAGGTGAAGACGGGAGCTCACGTCATCGACGTCTGCGTGCAGGACCCGGACCGGGACGAAGCCGAGGACATGAAGCTGTTCCTCGAATTCGTGACGAAGAAGGTCAAAGTGCCGCTTGTCATCGACACGACCGATCCCTCCGTCATCGAGATGTCTCTCAAGTATATTCAGGGCAAGTCGATCATCAACTCGATCAACCTTGAGGACGGGGAAGAGAAGTTCGAGAAGGTTGTGCCGATCATTCACCGCTACGGCGCGGCGGTTGTCGTCGGCACGATCGACGAGCGCGGCCAGGCGATCTCCCGCGAGGATAAGCTCGAGGTCGCGCAGCGGTCGCACGACCTGCTCGTGAACAAGTACGGGTTGAAGTCCGAGGACATCATCTTCGATGCGCTCGTCTTCCCGGTCGGCACCGGCGATGAACAATACATCGGCTCCGCGAAGGAGACGATCGAGGGCATCCGCCTCATCAAGCAGGCGCTGCCGAAGTGCCAGCAGATTCTCGGCGTCTCGAACATCTCCTTCGGCTTGCCTCCGGCCGGCCGCGAGGTGCTTAATTCCGTCTTCCTGTACGAGTGCACGAAGGCGGGGCTCGATTATGCGATCGTCAACACCGAGAAGCTGGAGCGCTATGCTTCGATTCCTGAACACGAGCGCAAGCTGTCGGAGGAACTGCTGTACAACACGAACGACGAGACGCTCGCCGCATTCGTCGCCGCGTTCCGGGACAAGAAGGTCGAGAAGAAGGTCAAGGTCGACAATCTGACGCTCGAAGAGCGGCTGGCGAATTACGTCGTCGAGGGCAGCAAGGACGGCTTGCTGCCGGACCTGGACCTGGCGCTGGCCAAGTACGCTCCGCTCGATATTATCAATGGCCCTCTAATGGCGGGGATGACGGAAGTCGGCAGGCTTTTCAACAACAATGAGTTGATCGTCGCCGAAGTGCTGCAGAGCGCGGAAGTGATGAAGGCGTCCGTCGCCCATCTGGAGCCGCACATGGAGAAGGCGGATTCCGCGGTGAAGGGCAAGATTATGCTCGCGACCGTCAAGGGAGACGTGCACGACATCGGCAAGAACCTTGTCGAGATCATTCTCTCGAACAACGGCTACAAAATCGTGAATCTCGGCATCAAGGTGCCGCCTGATCAGCTCATCGAAGCGTATCGCAACGAGAAGCCGGATGCGATCGGCCTCTCCGGCCTGCTCGTCAAGTCCGCGCAGCAGATGGTGCTGACGGCGCAGGATCTGCGCAGTGCGGGCATCGATGCGCCGATTCTCGTCGGCGGCGCGGCGCTGACGCGCAAGTTCACGAAGACGCGCATCGCTCCGGAATACGACGGCGTCGTGCTCTACGCGAAGGATGCGATGGATGGGCTCGACCTCGCGAACAAACTGAGCGACCCGTCGCAGCGCGCGGTCATCGAACAGGAGCATCGGACGGCCCTCGCAACGCTCGAGCGGGAAGGGGACACGAAGAAGCCGCTGCCGGAGCTCACGCGCGCCCGCCGTTCGAACATCTCGCAGGATGCCCCGGTGTTCAAGGCGCCGGACTTCGACCGCCACGTGCTGCGCGATTACCCGATCGCCCATGTGATGCCGTACGTGAACATGCAGATGCTGCTCGGCCACCATCTCGGCGTGAAGGGCAAGGTAGACGAACTGATTGTCGCGGGCGACGAGAAGACCGTTCATCTGAAGACGACGGTGGAGGAGATTATGCGCGAAGCCCAGACGACGGGCTGGCTGCGCCCGCAGGCGATGTACCGCTTCTTCCCGGCGCAATCCGACGGCAACGATATTGTTATATACGACCCGGAGGACCAAGCGAAGGTGCTGAAGCGCTTCTCGTTCCCGCGCCAGCAGGTCGAGCCGTTCCTGTGCCTGGCGGACTTCCTGAAGTCCGTGGACAGCGGCATTATGGACACCGTCGGCTTCCTCGTCGTCACGGCGGGCCAAGGCGCGCGCGAGCAGGCGGACAAGTGGAAGGAGAGCGGCGACTACTTGCGCTCCCACGCGCTGCTGTCGACCGCTCTCGAGGTGGCGGAAGGAATGGCGGAGCGCGTTCACCAGATCATGCGCGACAATTGGGGCTTCCCGGACCCGGCCGAGATGACGATGAAGCAGCGGTTCGGCGCCCGTTATCAGGGCATCCGCGTCTCGTTCGGCTACCCGGCGTGTCCGGACCTCGAGGACCAGGGCCCGCTGTTCGAGCTGATGCGTCCGGAGGATATCGGGGTGGTGCTGACCGAAGGCTTCATGATGGAACCGGAGGCGTCGGTGTCGGCCATGGTATTCGCTCATCCGGAAGCGCAATACTTTAACGTGGATAAAGGTTAACGGCATTAATAATTGCAATTGGGCCGGCGGCAAAAAAGGGTGCGGGAGAAGGAAACGGACGAAGCGGACGGAAGAGGAAGTTGAAGAGGGAAGCTGCAGAGGATGTGGAGGAGAAGCGCCGCGAGCAGGCGCTTCTCTTGTTGTTCCGGCCGAGCTGCCGGGCATTGGCGGGGAGAAGGGAAGCGTCCGGACGGCGCCAGTAGAACAACTCGGATACCCCTGCCCCGTATGTTTTGCCGCGCGCCGCTCGTTATCGCCGCTATCTCTTTTGCGCAAAAGGGTGCCTTATCCCCTCTGATCAGTATCCCAATTAATGGGAATTTCGCGGGAGCCTGAACAGCAGGGATAAGGCACCCTTCTTGGAATACCGGATGGGACACATGGCAGGGGAATCGTCCGACGGGATGCGATGCCGCTTGCTGCACCAACTTGTGCTCCAACCTTGGCTTCGTATTGCGCAATAATCTTTTCCCGGGAAAGCGCAGAGGTCGACATTCGTGTCGACGGAACGACAATCGCAATCTGCCGTTGATTCAGCGAACATATATTCTGTACAATGGAAGAAACGAATGTTCGGAGGCGGTACATAAATGAATCCACTTACGGGCAAGGCGGCGACGATGGACGAGTGGCTGCAACTGCTCAAGGGGCACCCCGAGATCATGGCGAACGTCACGCACTGGCAGACGCTGCCTGCCAAGGAGGCGAGGACGGTTCCGCTGCCGGCCGAGATGGACGAGAGACTGAAGCAAGCCCTTGGGCAAAAAGGCATCAGCGAGCTCTACACCCACCAAGCGGCGTCTTACCGGGCGGTTCGCGAGGGCAGGCACGTGGTGACCGTGACCCCGACCGCATCCGGGAAGACGCTCTGCTACAATCTGCCGGTCGTCGAACATCTGCTTCGGGATGACAGCGTGCGGGCGCTCTACTTGTTCCCGACAAAGGCGCTTGCGCAGGACCAGGTGGCCGAGCTGCAAGAGCTGGCCGACCGGATGGACGCGGACATCAAGACGCACACGTACGACGGCGACACGTCGCCCGCCGTGCGGCAGGCGATCCGCAATGCCGGCCACATCGTCGTGACGAATCCGGACATGCTGCATTCCGCCATCCTTCCACATCATACGAAGTGGGTTAAGCTGTTCGAGAATATCAAGTATATCGTGATCGACGAACTGCACTCGTACCGGGGCGTCTTCGGCAGCCACGTGGCGAACGTCATTCGCCGGTTAAAGCGAATCTGCCGCTTCTATGGAAGCGAGCCGCAGTTCCTGTGCGCGTCGGCGACGATCCGCAACCCGCGCGAGCACGCGGAGCGGCTGATCGGGGAGCCGGTGCAGCTCGTGGATGACAACGGCGCGCCGTCGGGCGAGAAGCACTTCGTGTTCTACAACCCTCCGGTCGTCAACCAGCAGCTCGGCATCCGCCGCTCGAGCGTGCTGGAATCGCAAAAGCTGGCCGCGCTGCTGCTTCGCAGCGGCATCCAGACGATTGTGTTCGCCCGCAGCCGCGTGCGCGTCGAGATTCTGCTGACGTACCTGCAGGATCTCGTCAAGGGAGAGCTCGGCAAGAAGACGATCCGGGGCTACCGCGGCGGCTATCTGCCGAAGCAGCGGCGCGAGATCGAGCGGGGGCTGCGCAGCGGCGAGATTCGCGGCGTCGTCAGCACGAACGCGCTTGAGCTCGGCATCGACATCGGCCAGTTGCAGGCTTGCGTGCTCAACGGCTACCCCGGCTCGATCGCGAGCACGTGGCAGCAGTCGGGGCGGGCGGGAAGAAGGCATACGAGCTCGGTGACGTTCCTCGTGGCGAGCAGCAATCCTCTCGATCAATATTTGATCCAGAACCCGGATTATTTCTTCGGCCGGCCGCCGGAGGAGGCGAGAATCCACCCGGACAACCTGCTGATTCTGCTCGACCACGTGAAGTGCGCCGCGTACGAGCTGCCCTTCGAGGACGGCGATACGTTCGGCGAAGAGAAGCTGAGCGATCTGCTCGAATTCCTCGCGGAGGAGAAGGTGCTTCATCGGGCGGGCAGCCGCTGGTACTGGATGGAGCAGGCGTTCCCGGCCCACAACATCTCGTTGCGGTCGGCCGCGCAGGAGAACTTCGTCATCATCGACATGTCGGACGGCTTCCGGGTCATCGGCGAGGTGGATCGCTTCGGCGCGCCTACGCTGATCCACGAGGAAGCGATCTATCTGCACGAAGGTGTCCAATACCAGGTCGAGAAGCTCGATTACCCGGAGAAAAAAGCTTTTGTCCGCCAAGTGAACGTCGATTACTTCACGGACGCAAGCCTGGCGGTGGAGCTTAAGGTGCTGCATGCGGACCGGGAACGGACGACGGGGGCGATTCAGCGCGAATATGGAGACGTCAGCGTCACGGCCAAGCCGACGATCTTCAAGAAGATCCGGTTGCGGACTCACGAGAACATAGGTTCCGGTCCCATTCACCTGCCGGAGGAGGAACTGCACACGAGCGCCTACTGGTTCTCGTTCTCCGAGGAAGCGGCGGAGGGCAGAAGCGCGAACGACATGCAGATGGCGCTGCTCGGCCTTGCGAACGTGCTGATCCACCTCGCGCCGCTGCGCCTGATGTGCGACCCGCTCGATATTCGCGTTTTCCCGCAGGTGAAGTCGCCTCACACGAAGCGGCCGACGATCACGTTCTACGATCGTTATCCGGGCGGTATCGGCCTCAGCCAGCGGCTGTTCGAGCAGCATGACGAGCTGCTGGAGGAAGCGGGACGGCTCATTGTCGGCTGCGGCTGCATGAGCGGCTGTCCGGCTTGCGTCGGCCCGATCGAAGAGGTCGGCCTGCTCGGCAAGGATCTGGCGCTTGGCCTGCTGAACAAAGCGAGGGGAATGGAATGAGCGGCGGGCTGCGCGAGAGGCTGGCGCGGCTGAAGGCGCAAGCGAGTTCCGCCAAGCCAGCGGAGGACAATGGCGATGGAAGCGGGCAAGAGGGCGGCGGCGTTCCGAATTCGTTCAGTCAAAGGGAATCGGCCGGTGCCACTCGGAGCCCAGCGGACGATCATGCGCTGCACCCCGCCTTCGAACGGATCGGAGTGAGGCAGGTCGACAACTCGCACGGCAGCTTCCTGCTCCGCACGATCCCTTACCCGCTGCATTACGCTCACGGGCTGTACGAGCTTGGCGCCCTGATGCGGAGCGCGACTCGGCTTGGGCCGGTTGCGCTTAGGCAGAACAAGAAGGAGGAGGCCGATCGCGAGCCGGAGCTCGACGTCGGCAAGCTGCTGTTCCTCGATACGGAGACAACGGGGCTCGGCGTCGGGGCAGGCAACGTGCCGTTTATGATCGGCATCGGCTTCTTCGACGAGGAGGGCGAGGCATTCGTCGTCGAGCAGACGCTCATCCGTCACCCGGGCGAGGAGCGGGCGATGCTGTTCCATCTGCTGGGCCGGATGGATGGCCGGACGCATCTGGTCACGTACAATGGGCGCACGTTCGACTGGCCGGTGCTCGTCAACCGTTATATTTTGAACGGCTGGCGCTCGAACGGGAAGGAGCCGGGGCATCTCGACTTCCTGCACCCGTCGCGCGCGCTGTGGCGCAACACGCTCGAATCGTGCCGGCTTAGCCGGATCGAGGAGGATCGCCTCGGCATCGCCCGCGGAGAGGATGTGCCCGGTTCGCTTGCGCCCGAGCTGTACATGCGGTACTTAAGCGACGGCGATGCCGGCCATCTGGAAGGCGTCTACCATCACAATGAGCGGGACATTCTGACGCTTGTGTCGCTGGCGGCGCACTTCGGCGCGTTGCTCGGCGGGGATGAGCCTGCCGTCTCGCCGCCGGAAGGGGCGGAGGAGCTGTACCGGACGGCGGCATGGCTGGACGTCCACGGCCAGAGCGAACGCTCCGAGCGGCTGTTCGAGGCGCTGATCGGGCGGGAGGATGCCGCTGCATGGCGCTGGTGGCTGCCGGCGGCGGCGCGCTACAAGCGGCTGGGCCGCTATGAGACGGCGCTGCCGCTCTGGGAGCGGGCGGCTGTGCGCGCGGAACGGGCGGCGCTGCCTTCGACGGAGGCGCACGTCGAACTGGCGATGTACTATGAGCATCGCGCGAAGGATTACGGTGCCGCTCTGGGGTATGCCGAGGCGGCGCTGGACCTGGCGCTGCGGCGGCCGAGTTCGCCCCGCGAGCCCAAGCGGGTTCGCGAGGAGCGGGACGAGCTGCGCAAGCGGGTGGAACGGCTGCGGCGCAAGCTGGCGCGAGGATGATGGATAGAGGATGATGGATATATGGAGGATTCGCACCAAGACTGCACCTGGCCCTCACCAAGATTCGCACCAGGACCCGAAGCCGCGCGCCATATTCGCAATTTTATATGATTTTTCACATTCATTTGGCGCCAAGGGCCGCTTTTTCTCAAATGAATATGGTTTTTCACATAAAATCGGTCGTCGGTGAAGGCCGAGCGGCGATTTTATGCGATTTTTAGCATAGAACGGTCGCCCGAGGCGGTTTGTCGGCGAATGAATGTGGTTTTTCACATTTATGGTGGCGGAGGAGATGAACCCTCCCGATCGGCGAAGATCAGCAGCCCGAAGCGATCGGGCTTGTGGAATTGCACCTCTCCGGTCGGGGACCAGGCGGAATATTCGTCCGGCGAGCCGTCCTGCGGCCGATCGATCCGGTACAGGTTCATTCGCCATTCGTCCCCGGGATGGGGCGGACTGCGGCGGGCGGCGACGAATTCGGTGAACGGAATGGCGATCTCCGCCGTCCAGCGCCGCTGCTCCGGATCGAGCCTGACGGCCGTCGTCAGCCGGCAATCCGTTCGGGCGAACGCGAGGCTGTGTCCGTCCGGATGGTTGTGAATCGCATAGTGCAGGACGGCGTTCAGCGGGTTCACTTCGATCTCGATATACGTGCGAAGATCGTTGTCGTCGTCCACGAAGATCTCGACGACTTCCTCTTCGTACAGCTTGTCGTTGAAGCCGGTCATCGTCGCGTTGGGGGCGTCGTCCTCGCAGGCGAAGGCGACATACAGGAAGCGTTCGCTCCAGAGCAGCTTGGCCGTCGTCGGCTGCACGGGAACAGCTCCCGTAACCGTATCCAGAAGCGAAGCCCCGGGAGCAAGGAGCCACTCCGGCTTGGCCAGGTTCCCGTCGATCGCAAGCTCCGTATCGATTCTATGGCAGGTATACCGTAATATAGCGAGCACCTCTCTCGTTGGATCGTCAAGTCGTCTTGAGCATAGCGCCGTTCCGCCGGAATCGTCAAGCGGGACGGCCTTTCGAAGAACGATCGAGACGGCCGCGGGCCGGTGCTGCGGGAAGGGGAAGGAACCGGACATGCGCGACAACGGCAGCATTCGTTTTCTCATGGGGGAGATTCATTATCGGTCAACCGGCGACTGGACGACGCTGGGCGGCCTTGCAACAGGTCACAGCCTCGTATGGATCGTCGAGGGCAAAGGCTGGATCGAGGTCGACGGCTCCGCCCTGTATGCCGTTCCCGGAAGCTGCCTTGTCTTCGTGCCCGGCATGGTCTCGGATTGGCGGAATTCGGAGGCCGGCGGGCTGAAGGGCTACGAGCTTCGCTTCGACACGCTCAAGCTGTCGGAAGGGGAGTTGCCGCCCGATTCGGGAACGGGCGTGGTTGCGCAACGGGCGGAATGCCCGTTCCGCGGCGAGATCGCCTTCCGCGATACGGAAGAAGCGGAACGGCTCATTCGTCAACTGTACCGCCGGCGCTTGAAGACGGGCGCGCTGGCGCGGCTGGAGACCGAGCTGGCTTTTATGAGCCTGATCTGCCTTGTATGGAAGGAAGCCGAGCTTCCGCGGGAAGACGGGACGAGCCGAGCGGGCGGCATCGAACGCACGATTGCTTATATGAATCACCGATACCGCGAACCGATGACGCGGGAGAAGCTTGCCGCGATAGCGGGCATGAGCCTGTGGAGCTACGCAACAGCGTTCAAGAAGAGCTGCGGAGTCGGTCCGATGGAATATTTGACGGCCATTCGGATGGCTCGCGCCAAGGAGCGGCTGCTGCTCGGACGAGGCAAGCTGCGGGAGATCGCCCGCGACGTCGGGTTCAACAGCGAGTTCTACTTCAGCAGCAAGTTCAAGCAGCATGTCGGAATGCCGCCGATCGACTATGCCAATCGACACCGCGGACGCTACATCCGTTCGGGCGAGCTCGGCCGGCCGCTCGCCGCCGCCGCCGTTGAACGGCCGGCTGGCGCTGCCGCGCGAATTATCGGGCTCTATCTGGAGGACCATCTGTGTTGTCTGGGAATCCGGCCGGTTCTGCAGTTCGCGATGGACGATTATACGCAGCGTTACTTGCAGCCGTACATGGAAGCCGTCCCCGAGCTGGACGTGAAGCGGTTCGACTGCGAGGCGATTCGGGCGAGCGAGCCGGATTTGATCTTGCTGGGCATCTCCGACTTCGCGGTTCAGGGGCGTTACGACGAATGCTCCGGCATCGCTCCCACCTATGTGATGGAGGCCGGTCAAGACGGCTGGCGCTCGACGCTTCGTGCGATAGCGGGGCTGCTGGACAAGACGGAGCCGGCGGAGCGGGCCATCCGTCGCTGCGAGGAGCAGGCCGGGGAGGTGCGGCGGCACTTGCAGCGCACGGTCGGCACGCAGTCGGTCGCGCTGGTTCGCGTATGCATGCACAAGCACCTCTGGCTGTACGGGAACGGAAGCGACAACGGCTCTCTGCTATACGAAGAGCTGGGACTGCGAATGCCAACTTTTGTGCAGCAAAGGGTTCGGGGAGATACGGCGGAATGTGTGGATCTTCGGGAGTTCGAGACGCTCGACGCGGATATCGTTCTGCTGATCGTCGATCCGCTGGGGGAAGGGCGGCAGCGCGCCGACCGATTGATGAGCGATCCGCTCTGGCCCTCCGTGTCGACCGGCCGGACCGTGCGGCTTCACGAGCTGACATTCGATTGCTGGACAAGCTCCGGCGCCATCGCCCAGACCGCCAAGCTGGAGGAGCTGTCGAGGCTGCTATCCTGACGAAGCCGTTCGCTCCGCTTCGCCAACAAAGTTGCAAATGCGAGCCATCGTTTGTATATGGAATCGCCGAGAGGCATTTGCTACACTTCTCGTTGATAACAATTATCAATGTCAACGGAAGGTGGATTATCCATTCATGCACAACCGGAAGACCAGCCTGGGGCTGCTGCTCGTCTTATTATTAATGCTATGCGCAACCGCGGCCTGCGGCAACGCCTCCTCGCCCGCAGCCGGGAACAAGTCCGATGCGGCGGCGAGAACGTTCACGGACGCGTACGGAACGATCGAGGCGCCCGAGCATCCGAAGAGAGTCATCGGATTATACTTGGAAGACGCGCTCGTCGCGCTTGGCGTCAAACCGGTCATGCAGTTCGCGATGGGCAATTTTACGATCGGCTACTTGCAAGACGAGCTGAAGGATGCCGCGAAGCTCGATATTCAAGCTTACGACTTCGAAGCCGTCCTTCAGGCGAAGCCGGACTTGATTCTGCTCGGCTTCCCTTCCTTCGCGATGGATGAGCGCTACAACCTCTTCAGCAAGATCGCGCCGACCTACGTGTTCGAAGACGCCGCCTCCGATTGGCGCAAGACGCTGCGCGAGGTCGGCAGCTTGCTGAACAAGTCGGACGAAGCCGAACAAGTATTGGCCGCCTACGAGGACAAGGCCGCCCAGGCGAGAAGCCAGTTGGAGCAATCCGTCGGGCGGGAGACGGTTGCGCTGCTGCGGATCGATATGGACAAGGTGCTGCGCCTGTACGGAGGGCCGAACAACTACACCGCTCCCGTCCTCTACGACGATCTGAACCTGGAGCCTGCGCCGATCGTCAAGAAGCTGGTGTGGGGGGAAGAATCGTTCAAGGACATCTCAATGGAGCTTCTGCCGGAGATCGACGCCGATCACCTGTTCCTCGTGGTCAACGATGACGGCAAGGAGCTGGCGGAAGAGATGATGGCGACCTCGCTGTGGCACAATATTCCCGCGGTTAAGGCGGGGCATGTGCATCAAGTGAGCGAGGATGTCTGGATGACCTTCGGCGTGCTGGCCCAACAGCGGAAAATCGACGACGTGCTGAACGCGCTGGCGAAGCCGCAATGAGCGATGCGATGATTCGGGTCGTCCGCGAGCGCAGAACGGTCCATCGCTATGCGCCGCGCCCGATTGCCCGCGAGGTGCTGCTGGAGCTGCTGAACGATGCGGTATGGGCGCCGTTCCACTCCGCCAAGGAGCCTTGGCGATTCATCGTCTTCGCCGACGAAGGCCGCCGCGCATTCGCGGATGCGGTGCTGGCAACGTACCCGGACGATAAGCGGGCCAAGGTCGGAGGCCATGTCGCGCGATGCTATTGCGAGGACGTGCCGGTGCATCTCCTTGTCGTGATGGCGGAGGAGCCGAGGCCGCATCAATGGGAAGAAGCCTATGCCGCCTGCTGCTGCCTGATTCAGAATTTGCAGTTGCTGGCATGGGAACGCGGAATCGGCTTCTGTTGGAAAACAAACGATTACAACTGGAATCCCAAGTTCCGAGAAGCGGTCGGCGTCCGGCCGGGCGAGCATGTGGTCGGCACGCTGCATATGGGCTATCGCGATCCTTCCGCCCGCATCGCAAGCCCGAAGCCGCGCACCCCCGCCGAGGAACTGACGGTGTTCCGCGACTCGGCGGACCAAGCGCCGGGACCGCACGAACGCTCCCGATAACCCACGAACGCTCCCGATAACCAGCGAACGCCCCGAATGAAGCCGATGCGGCCTCGTTCGGGGCGTTTGCAGTTGCGCGGCCGGGAATGCCCTGATTTTCCACGGCTGTGCTTGCCATTCGGGGGTGTACAGAGTATTGTTGAATAATGACAGTTCACCTGATCCTCCAGTACTAGAAAGCGAGTGGAACTCATGTACAGATGGCCCTTGAGCCCGCCCGCGATGAACAAGCCGCAAGCGCTGCTGTTCGATCTGGACGGGACGCTGTACCGGGGGGACGAGCGCATCCCCGGCGCGGACGAGATGATAGCGACGATGTACAGGCAGGACATGCCTTGCTGGTTCGTGACGAACAATTCAACGCGCACTCCGTCGCAGGTGGCGGAGCATCTTCATACATTAGGAATTCCGGCGACCACGCACCAGGTGATCACTTCGGCGGAAGCGGCCGCGTACTATGCCGGAGAGCGATTCCCGGGAGCGGCGGTCTGCGTGATCGGCGAGCACGGCCTGCAGGAAGCGATCCGGGAAGCGGGGCTCGTCCCGGCCGGCGACGGCCGCGCCGAACTCGTGATCCAAGGCTTGGACCGGCAGCTTACTTATGCGCAGTTGACCGAGGCCGTTGCGCATCTGCTGGCGGGGGCAGACTACTTGCTGACGAATCCCGACCGCCAACTGCCCGTGGCCGGCGGCGTTCTGCCCGGCGCGGGAAGCATCGCCGCGGCTCTGCAAGCGGCCGCCGGCGTCGAGCCGACGGTCATCGGCAAGCCTTCGCCGATTCTGATGAATTACGCGCTGGCCCGCGCCGGCGTGGATGCGGCGAACGCATGGGTCATCGGCGATAATCCGCGCACCGATATCGCGGCGGGACTTGAGGTCGGGTGCAAGACCGTGCTCGTGCTGACCGGATTGTGCACGGAGAGGGATTGGCGCCGGCGGTGCGAGGAAGCGGGAGCGATGCCGGATGCGGTGTGCGACGGCCCGGCCGAATTGACCGCGTGGCTGACTTCTTTATAGACGAGATAAACAACAGGAGAACATTCAACGAAGGGATGAGCGAGACATGTCGGATTGGCCGGAAATAGACGCCTACAGGCGGCAATTGTCGCCGCTGTTGTGCGGGCTTGCGATTCGGGAGGTTGAGGTCGGCCGCGAGCAGGCGATCAACGAACCGATTGACGAATTCGCGAGTCATCTGAACGGAAGGAAAGTGCTCTTCGTCGAGCGAAGAGGAAGGCAGCTTCTGCTTCATCTCGATGACGGCAATCGCGTGCTGTTCGCCCTGCCTCCGGGCGGCTGGCTGCATCTCGGCCCGTCCGCTCCGGAAGGGGAACGGGCGCAGATCGCGCTGTCGTTCGAGGACGGCGAGACGCTGTTCGCCGGAGGACCGCGAGCGGTTGCCTGCCATCGCCTGAGCGCGAAGAGCGTCAATGAGATGTGGAGGGGGCTTGGCCCCGACCCGTTCGACGCGAGGCTGACGGAGGAGGCGTTCGTCAAGCGCCTGTCGGCCAGACGCGGCAAGCTGAAGGCGACGCTGGTCGACCAGAAGCTCGTGTCGGGCATCGGCGGCGCCTATGCGGACGAGATTTGCTTCGAAGCGGAGGTGCTGCCGGCCGCTCCGATCCCGGAGCTGGCCGACGAGACGAAGCGGCGAATCTATCGCTCGATGCGCAAGGTGCTTGAAGAAGCCGCGGCGGACCCCGCGGGCTTCCCGTTCCGCGTGCACGGCCGCGAGGGCGAAGCCTGCCCGCGCTGCGGCGGAACGATTCGGCAGGAGGCTCTGTCATCGAAGAAGATGACGTTCTGCCCTTCCTGCCAGAAGGAAGCGTAACCTTGATCGTCGTCGGAAGCCACCTGAGCACGAGAAGAGGTTACGCGGAGGCGGCCAGGACCGCGGTTCGGATCGGCGGGAACGCCTTTCAATATTTTCCGAAGAATCCCCGCAGCCTGCAGCTTAAGTCGTTCGATCGCGCGGATGCGCAGCGCTGTGCCGCATGGTGCCGGGAGAACGGCGTTGTCTCGGTCGCGCATGGTCCTTATCTCGTGAACCCTGCCGCAGAAGGCGAGGAGGCTCGGCGGATGGCGGCGTGCACGCTGAACGACCTCGAGATTGCGGAAGCCTGCGGTTCGATCGGCGTTGTTGTCCACTTCGGCGTCTATCGCGGTTCCGACCCGTTACAGGGCTATCGAAATGTTATACAATATATCAATAATGTGCTGTCGAGCTGGAAGGGCGAAGCGAGAATTCTGCTGGAGAACCAGGCGGGGGACCACGGTCCGACGGGAACGACGTTCGAGGAGCTGACGACGGTCCGGTCGCTGTGCGCAAGGCCGGAAGCCGTCGGCTTCTGCCTCGATACGTGCCACCTGTTCGCGAGCGGGCAGTGGGACGGCTCGAATTGGCAGCGTCTTCTCGAGCGCGGCCGCGAGCTTGGCTTCTGGGAATCGCTTGCGGCGGTCCATCTGAACGACTCTCGTTACCCATCAGGGGCAAGAAGAGATCGCCATGCGAGAATCGGGGAAGGTCACATCGGCGAAGCGCGGATCGCGGAAGCGATCGCCTCGCGCGAACTCGACGGGGTGCCGCTCATTATGGAGACGCCCGCCGGTCCGGACGGAACGCATGCGGATGAGATCAGACAGGTGCTGCTTGCCGCTCGCACGGCTGCTCGTTCGGAGGAGAACCGGCCGGACGAGACTCGCTTGGAGGAGGAGAACGGATGATCAACGTTTACCTGGATGATCTGCGTCGCTGCCCGGAAGGCTTCGTTGTCGCCCGCACGGCGGCGGAATGCCTGCTGCTGCTGCAATCGGAGGACGTCAACATTCTGTCGCTCGACTTCGAGCTCGGCATCGGCGAACCGAACGGCCTCTACGTCGTGCACGGCCTGATCGCCGGCGCCCGCTATCCGAAGCAAGTATTCGTGCATTCCTCGAGCATGTACGGGAGGGCCCAGATGGTGAAGGCGCTTCGCGATGCGAACCCGGAAGGAGTCGTCATTCACGACGGCCCGATGCCTCCGTCCGTTCTGAGCGAGGTCGCGGCGGAGCGCACCGGGGAGTCCGGACGATGAAGGAGCCTGAACGATGATGGAATGGGAAGGCGGCGATTGGGAGCGGCTGCTGGCGGAGCTGACGGATGGCGACCTGCTGTACGTGTACACTCCGCTCTGCGGCACGTGCGCCCTCGCCCGCAGAATGCTGGAGATCGCCGAAGCGATGATGCCGGAGCTTCGCATTCGCGCCGCCAATCTGAACGCGATGCCGGGCCTGGCGCAGCGGCTTCGGATCGAGAGCGTGCCCTGCCTGTCCCTTCCGGACGGCGAGTCCGGGGAGCGGCGCAGCCTGTATCGGTTCGGCTCCGTCGTGGAGCTGACCGAGGCGATTCGCCCATCTTGAGCGAGGCCGCCGATCGCAGCCAGATCACAGAAGGGAAGAGACTACGGTGAGCGTAATCGCGTTAAACGGATTGACCCTGCGACGCGGGGAGAGACAGATTCTTCGGGGCGTCGACCTCGACGTGAAGGGCGGCGAGCACTGGGTGCTGCTCGGCCGCAACGGCTGCGGCAAGACGACGATTCTGGAGATGATCAACGGTTATCTGTTCCCGACGACCGGGACGGTGGACGTGCTCGGTTATCGGTACGGCACGGTCGACCTCCGCGAGGTGCGGAAGGAGATCGGCTACATCGGCGCGTCCCTGATCGAGAAGTTCACGCTTCGCGATCCGGTATGGGAGATCGTCGTCGGGGGCTACGACGCGAAGCTTCGCATCTACGAGGAAGTGGCGCCGGAGGTGCGGGACAAGGCGATGGGCGAGCTGGAGCGCATCGGCTTCGCGCACATGGCCGAGCAGCCGTTCGGGACGCTGTCCCAAGGCGAGCGCAAGAAGGTGCTGCTGGCGCGGACGATGATGGCAGGCCCGAAGCTGCTTATTCTGGACGAGCCTTGCGCCGGTCTCGACCTGTACGAGCGCGAGAAGTTCCTGGACGCCCTGGAGGAGTTATCTTCTGGGAAAATGACCATGTTGTACGTGTCGCACCATATCGAGGAGATCGTTCCGCTCTTCACCCATGTGGCGCTTATGGCCGATGGGGCGATCGTCGCCGCCGGCCCGAAGCGGGAAGTGCTGACGCCGGAGCTGCTGCACTCGGCGTACGACGTGGACATCCGGGTGGAGTGGCAGCGGGAACGGCCTTGGATTCAGATCGGGAAGGAATAACGACGAATGGCTGATTTTATTGCAACCGCGAACCCGGGCTTCGCCCCGTTCGCGATGGAAGAATTGAGAAGAAGCTTCCCCGGCATTCAGCAATCTGGGCTTGCTCCGGGAGAGACGTTCAAGGTGTCTGCGGGAGAGGCGTCCGAAGAGGAATGGGTTGCTCTTCTGAAGAAGAAGGAGCCGATCTTCCTGCGGCATGTGTTCCCCGTCGGCGCGGAAGAGCCGATCTCGGACTCGCAGGAAGAGACGGCGGCGGCTCTCGCCCGGTTCGCTTCGTTGGTTGCGGACAAGCTCAAGGGGAAGAAGGTTGCCGTGCAGGTGCGCAAGTCGCCCAGCAGCATCTTCCCGTTCTCGAGCGCGGAAGGCCGCGATGCGGTCGCTCCCGTCCTGCGCGAGCTGGGAGCGGAAGTGACGGCGCGGGACGCGGATTGGATTCTGTCCGTTTATGCAGCGAAGAGATCGCTCTATCTCGGCTTGTCCCGTCCGGACGACAATCTGTCGGACTGGCCGGGCGGCGCGGTGCGGTTCCGCCGCGACGAAGGGCTTGTCTCGCGCGCGGCGTTTAAGCTGCTGGAGGCGGAGAAGGCGTTTAACCTGCCGCTCAAGAGCTTCATGCACGCGCTCGATCTCGGGGCGGCGCCGGGCGGCTGGACCTCCGTGCTGTTGGAGCGCGGCGTCAAGGTGACGGCCGTCGACCCGGCGGAGATGGACGAGTCGCTGCTGCTTCATCCGCATCTGCGCCATCTGAGGAAGAACGCCGCCGAGGTCAAGTTCGCGCCGGGCTCGTTCGATCTGCTCGTCTGCGACATGAGCTGGGACCCGCACCATACGTGCCGGATCGTCTCCGAGCTTGCTCCGGCGCTGTCGGCGGGCGCCTCCGGCATCATCACGCTGAAGCTGATGTACCGCAAGCCGATGCAGACGATTCAGGACCTGCTCGCCGAATACAAGAAGCACTTCGAGATTCGCAAGGTGAAGCAGTTGTTCCACAACCGCGAAGAAGTTACAATATGGGTGAAGCGACGGCCTTAATGTTTATTGTGAGCGCCGTTTCGCCCAGAGGACCGCACGGGAAAGCATCCCGCGTCGGCAGACGAGCCGCATCAGGCTCTCTGCTTGCGCGGGATTTTTTTTGGCTGGAATGGATGATCGACGGACGCAAATCCGGGGCCGTCTCCGAATGCTGTAAGGAGACCTGCCCTTCCTCGGGGGAGATGAAGGGATATGGAGATCAGACAAGAGCGGCCGTTCGCCGGGCTTCCGGCCGCAGGCGAGCTGTTCGCGGAGCGCTATCGCGTGCGGATGCCGATCGGGCGGGGCGGGATGGGAAGCGTCCTGCTCGCCGAGGACGAGCGGCTGGGCGGCAAGCTCAGGGCGCTCAAGTTCGTCGGGCCGCTGCCCGGCGAGGAGTCGCCGGCGGAGGAACGGTTCCTTGCCGAAGCGCGGCTGCTGAGCCGGCTTCAGCATCCGAACCTTCCGCAGATCGTCGATTATTACCGGCCGGACGGCGGGCTGCCGGCGTGCATCGTCATGGATTACATTGCCGGAGAATCGCTGCAGCAGCGCTGGCTTAATCAAGGACTGCGCCTGCCGTTCGCCGAGATCGTCCATTACCTGATCGAGCTGTGCGACGTGCTTCGCTACCTTCACGCGCAGCGGCCGCCGATCGTGTTCCGCGACCTGAAGCCCGCCAATGTCATGATCGACAGACAGGGCCGGGCGATTCTTGTCGACTTCGGCATCGCCAGAACCTACCGGGAGAGCGCCGCTTCGGATACGATGCGGCTGGGCACGCCCGGCTTCGCGTCTCCGGAGCAGCTTCGCGGGCTGCAATCGGACGAGCGAACCGACCTGTACGGGCTCGGCGCGCTCGCCTATTACTTGCTGTCGGGAGGCGAGCTTGCTTCCCGCGGGTATCGCCCGGACGCCTGCCGCGAGGACGTGCCGCGCCGGTTCCGCGACTTGCTGTCGCGGCTGCTTGCGCCGCTGCCGACCGATCGTCCGGGCAGCGCTCAACTGCTGTACCGCGAGCTTCAAGGCTTGGCAGCCGGGAGCGGCGGCGCGGGAGGGACGATGCGGGAGGAGAAGCGGGGTGCGGCCGAGGGCGGCGAAGCGAAGCCGGCTCGCGCGGGAAGAGGCGGCGGTCCGGAGCTTGTGGCCGTCGTCTCGGCTTATCCGGGCGCGGGCGCCACCTATGTCGCGCTCGCGCTCTCCGCGCGGCTGACGGCGCTCGGCGCGCCGCACTCCGTCGCGGAATGCCCCGGCGGCGAGCCCGAGCTGTTCGCCTGGCTGGACGGGGAGCGGCGGAAGCCGCCCCGCTGCGCCTATTGCGATCCTGCCGGCATGCTGCCCGCCGCCCCGGCCTGGAAGCGCGGCCGGGCGGCCTGTTATCCGCTCGATCCGGAGGACGGTTCGCGCCGCCCGCCGGAAGCGGCGTTCGCGGCTTGGCTGCGGCGGCTGGACGGACGGATCGTCCTGCTTGACGTGTCGAGCCGCTGGGAGCATCCGGCCGTCGAGGATTGGGTCGCGCGCCATGCGGACCGGATTCTGTTCGTCGCGGATTCGCTGCCGCTCCGCTGGAGCGGACGGCGGCAGCAGGCGGCGCTCCGCCTGATGGAGGCCGCCCGTTCCCGCGGAGCGGAGACGGGCTGGCTCGCGAACCGCGATTATCCATTCGCGGGCCGGGACGAATGGCTCGGCATGCTGCCCGAAGCGCCGCTGCTGTCCATCCCGCTCGTCCCGTACGCCGAAGCGGCAAGCAGGCTATGGAGCGGCGAGCTGCCATCGATCGGCGGAGCGGCGGAAGCCGCCTGCGACCGTCTGCTCGAGCGGCTGTGGGAGAATCGGCCCATGCGATAGCAGGGTACTTCGGGCCAGGCAAAGGTTGGCATCGAACAAACGGGACAAGCATGATACAATGGAGTGTAGAGACGGCATCCATAGTTGGGAATGGAAGCGCATCTACTCTTGCCCGTCGGCTTCGCGTAGGACTTGTTGCCCAGATGGGCATCCTGTATGCGCAGGACCGCTCGGGAAGATCCGGTATAGATAAACGCGAGGAGCCCTGTCGGGGATAACCGCTTCGAAGACGGAGCAAACGAATGCGATGAGGTGAATCATGAGCGAGAATATATTGATTATCGAAGACGAGGATGGCATCGCCCGCATTCTTCAGCTTGAGCTGGAGCATGAGGGCTATACGGTGAAGCGCGCCAAGGACGGGCGCACGGGCCTTGAGATGGCCGCGGCCGGGGATTGGGATCTGATGCTGCTGGACGTCATGCTTCCGGGGCTCAACGGCATCGAGGTGCTGCGGCGCGTCCGCCAGAACGACCAGGCGACGCCGGTGATCCTGCTGACGGCGCGCGATACGGTGCCGGACAAGGTGAGCGGGTTCGAGCACGGCGCGAACGATTATGTCACGAAGCCGTTCGCGATGGAGGAGCTGCTTGCCCGCGTGAGGAACCTGCTGCGAATCTTCAAGGCTTCGCGGGAAGGCGAGAACGAGGACGTGCTGCGCATCGGCGATCTGACGATCGAACTGATGACGCGCAAGGTGTTCCGCAAGGACCACGCGATCGACCTGACGCCGCGGGAATTCGAGCTGCTCCTGTACCTCGCCAAGCACAAGAACGAGGAGAAGACGCGCGAGGAGATTCTCTCGGACGTCTGGGGCTACGAGTATATCGGCGACACGAACGTCGTGGACGTGTATATTCGATACCTGCGGCAGAAGATGGACAAGGGGTATCGGCATAAGCTGCTCCACACGGTCCGGGGCGTCGGCTACATGGTGAAGGAGCCCGATGCATGACTCTCCGCTCGCGCTTCACGCTTTTCACCGTATTCTGGTTGATCTTCATTCTTATTCTGTATAACATCTTCGTTTACTTCTTCGTCATCCGCGTCACGACGCGGGGAGAGATGCAGATCATGGCGAACAAGACCGATCTGATCGTGGAGACGCTGCGCAAGAGCGACATGGAGGGCATCGACGACCCGAAGCTGCTGAGCGACATGTACAACGCCAACGAGATGATGCGCATCGTCAATAAGGACATGGAAGTCGTCAACAGCGTCGGCATCGACAAGGAGCTGAAGTCGATCACGCCGGTCATCGCGAACGTCGGGCGCTCCGAGACGGTGCGGATCAGCGGACAGCGCGTCCTCGTCTATTCGCAGCCGCTCTATAATCATAATGAGCTGATCGGCGTTGTCGAAGGCATCAGGCGGCTTACCGTGCTCGACGGTTATCTGCAGATTCTTGTCGGCGCGCTGAGCGCAACAAGCGTCGGCGCGGTCGTCTTCGCGATCTTCGGAACGTATTGGTTCACCTCCCGGCTCACCGGGCCGATCGGTCAGATGGTTCAGACGATGAAGGAGATCGACCGAAGCGGGAAGCTGCACCAGGTGAAGCTTGGGCGGGAGGAATCGATCGAGCTGCAGCAGCTCATTCGCGCGTTCAACCAGATGATCGACCGGCTGGACCGGACGATCGAACGCCAGAAGCAGTTCGTCGCCGACGCTTCCCACGAGCTGAAGACGCCGCTGACCGTCATCAGCAGCTATGCGGACATGCTGAAGCGATGGGGCAAGGACAACGACGAGGTGCGCGACGAGGCGATCGAAGCGATCGGCAGCGAGACGGAGCGGCTCAAGAAGCTGACCCATTCGATGCTGACACTTGCGGAAGCCGAGCAGGACGAATGGCTGCAGGTCGAGCGCTTTAACGTCGTCGCGGTGCTGAGAGAGCTTGCCGGCGTGCTCGGCACAACGTTCCAGCGCGAGATTCGCGTTCACGCTCCGAACCCCAACGTGCACATGCTGGGGGACAAGGACAAGATTCGCCAGCTCGTGCAGATTCTGATCGACAACGCGCTGAAGTACAGCAAGGAGCCGGTCGACGTGCGCGTCCGGCTCGACCGCAACCTCGTGAAGCTCGAGGTGACCGACTACGGAATGGGCATTGCCGAGAGCGAGATTCCGTTCCTGTTCGAGCGGTTCTACCGGGTGGACGAGGCGCGCCATCGCTCCACGGGCGGCAGCGGGCTCGGGCTCTCGATCGCGAAGAAGATCGTGGACGTGCACGGGGGCCACGTGGAAGTGTTCAGCAAGATCGGCGTCGGAACGACGATCGTAATCCAGTTCCCCCGCAACCTGCATCTGACTTAAGCGGGCAACCGGCTTCCCCGGACAACGGGAAGGCCGGTTGTTGCCGTTCTGAGCTGGCGACGGCGTCGAGAAGCGTGCGGCGGAAGACGCTTGCTCCTTGAGCGTATCTCCTTATAATAAGGGGAGAGAAAGGATGGATGATCGCTTGAGAATGAGAGTTTCTTCCGTGCAATTCGCCCTTCGCGATGCCGATAGCTTCGAGGAGTGGGCGGAGCAGGTTGTTCACTACGCAAGGAACGCCTCCGAATACGGCGCGAAGTTCGTGCTGTTCCCGGAATTCATCACGACGCCGCTGCTTGCCATCGGCGATACGAGCGGCAAGGGACGGCCGATTGCCGAGCTTCCGGCTTATACGGACCGCTACGTCGAGCTGTTCTCCGGGCTGGCCCGCGAGTACGGCATGTACCTTATCGCCGGCACCCACGTTACGAGCCTTGGGGACAAGCTCCGGAATACGGCCTTCCTGTTCCTGCCGGACGGACGTTATCGCACGCAGGACAAGATTCATATCACGCCGTCGGAGCGGGACGAATGGAAGGTGACCGGAGGAGACGGAGTCGCCGTCTTCGATACGGAATACGGCCGCATCGCCGTCCTGACGTGCTATGACATCGAATTCCCCGAGATCGTTCGCATGGTGCGGGCGAAGGGGGCGGACGTCATCTTCTGTCCTTCGTGTACGGACGACCGGCACGGCTTCTACCGGGTTCGCTACTGCTGCCATGCGCGGGCGGTGGAGAACCAGGTGTACATCGTGACGACCGGCACCGTCGGATCGTTGCGCAAGGTCGACTTCATGCGCGCGAACTACGGTCAGGCGGCGGTCATCGCGCCGAACGATATTCCGTTCCCGCCGCGCGGCATCCTGTGCGAGGGCGAGATCGGCGAGGATATGCTGATCACGGCTGACCTGGATCTGTCGCTTCTCGAGGACGTGCGTCGGGCGGGCTCGGTGACGACATGGCGCGATCGCCGCACCGACCTGTATCCGGATTGGAATTGAACGGATTTGATATTAAACGATGCAGGGAGGAAAAGTCATGTATAAGCGCTGGATCGCCACTGACGGGAATCGCTGCGCCCCGGCTGTCATTCGCAATTATACGAGGGAGGACTTCGCGGGGCTGATCGAGGTGCAGAAGCTGAGCTTCCCGCCTCCGTTCCCGTCCGAGCTCTGGTGGAGCGAGGAGCAGCTCGGCGAGCATGTCTCCCGGTTCCCGGAAGGGGCGCTCTGCGCCGAGATGGACGGGCGAATCGTCGGCTCGATGACGGCGCTGCGCCGTACGTTCCGCGACGGGGACCGCCACGATTGGGCGAGCGTTACGGATGACGGCTGCATACGCAATCACGAACCGGACGGGGATACGGTATACGTCGTCGACATCTGCGTCGCGCCCGGCTATCGCCGCTTCGGCTTCGGCAAGTGGCTTATGCAGTCCATGTACGAGACAGTCGTTCATCTCGGCGCGGACCGGCTGCTTGGCGGGGGGAGAATGCCGGGCTACCATTCGGAATCGCCCGGGCTGACCCCGGAAGAGTATGTGGAGCAGGTGGAGGCGGGGGAACGAACCGACCCGGTGCTGACGTTCCTGCTGCGCTGCGGGAGAGTGCCGGTCGGCGTCGTCCGCAATTATCTCGAAGACGAGCAGTCGGGGAGCAACGCCGCGCTGATGGAATGGCGGAATCCTTTTAAATAACGGATGCGAGCCGGAGCATAAGAGCATTGGGAACAAGAACGGTATAGTTGAACGAATGGACTTAACCTGGCAAGTTAAACCCGTAAATGAATACCGTATACAATGGCGAACCGGAAGCTCTTGACCCGTGGCCAGGTTGAGCGAACCAGCACGAAATTTCGACTATATCTCGCGGACTGCGCCTTAAACGAGCGAACCAGCACGAAATTTCGACTATAACTCGCGGACTGCGGCCTAAACGAGCAAATAAGCACGAAATTTCGACTACAATTCGCGGACTGCGGCCTAAGAGAATGAATAAGCATGAAATTTCGACTACATTTCGCGGCCAGCGGCGGTCTGCATCCCAATCGGCCCATTTCGAAACGGGCAAGCTCGTTGGAGTCTCTAAATTTAACTTATACGGAGAAGGAGAGGACGACAATGGCATTGCGCTATCACCATATCGCTTCGATCGAGGACCCGTTCTTCGCGAAGATGCACCGCTTGATGGGGGAGGTTTTCCCGCCGGAGGAGGTGCTGGCCTATGAGCTGTGGAGGGAGCCGCTGCTCGATCCGACGATTCAGGTCTGCGTGGCGATTCACGAGGACGAGGTCGTCGGAGCGACCGAATACCGCTATCGCCCGGAGCTTCAGGTCGCGATGACGGACTTCACGATTATCGGCAGAACCGGCCTTGGCATCGGACGGTTCCTGATGGTCGAACGCGAGAAGCATCTGAAGCGGCTCGAGCGGGAGTCTGGCGTGCCTTCGCTCGGCATGTTCGCGGAGATCTACAATCCCGAAGCGGATGCGACAAGCGCGCTCTCGTTCGGCAAGGTTGCCCCGATGCATCCGTCGGTTCGCCGCGAGGTGCTGTCGCACGTCGGCTACAAGAAGCTGGACCTTGCGTACGTCCATCCGTCCTGGGACCATGAGGGCAAAGCCGTTCAAGGGCTGGACTTCTGCTTCCGCCCGGCGGACGAAGACGCGGAATCGCTGCCGGCCGAGCTTCCCGTGCGATTCCTGCGGTGGTACTACTCGGCGCTGCCGAACAAGCCGCGCGAATGGGAAGAGATGATGGCGAGCCTTGAGGAGAAGGGCACGGTGGCGCTGCTGCCTCTGTAAGCATAAGCAGGATGGGATTGAGTAACGGATGAGAATAACGGTGCTGGGCAACGGGGATTCGCTTGGAACTCCCCGGGTGTATTGCGAATGCGCGGTGTGCGAGGAAGCAAGAAGCGGCGGGCGGAACGCGCGGCTGAGGCCGTCCGTCTGGCTCGAGTGCGACGGTGAGGCTCCGATGCTGCTCGATTGCGGGCCGGATTGGCGGACCCAGATGGAGAAGCTTGGGGTCCGTCGCGTCGGGCGAGGGCTGCTCACGCATGCGCACTTCGATCATATCGGCGGGCTTGTGGAATGGGCGGACGCGTGCCGCTGGCTTGACACGACGGCCGCCGTGTACGCTCCGCGCGAGGTTATCGGCGAGGTGCTAAGCCGCTTCCCCTGGATCGGCGCGCGCCTCCGCCTGACGGAGAACGATGGCGGCATCGCGTACGGGGGATGGTCGGTCAAGCCGTGGCGAGTCAACCATGGGAAAAACGGCTATGCTTACGCCTATCGCTTCGATCACCCGACAAGCGGCAGCAGTTGGGCGTACTGTTCGGATTCGTTCGACTTGAGCGAGGCGGAGAAGCGGCCGCTGCGGGGCGTCGACCTGCTCGTGCTCGGAACGAGCTATTACAAGGAGCCGTATGCGCGCGAGACGAGATCCTTGTACGACGTAACCGAAGGGCTGGAGCTGGTCCGGGAGGTCGGGGCGAAGATGGCGGTGTTCACGCATCTGTCGCACGACATCGATGTTCGCAAGGACTACGGGCTGCCTCCGAACGTGAGGCTGGCGCAGGAAGGGCTTGTTCTGACGATCGGTTAGCAGGGCGCGGGTTGGCGAAGCGCTTGCGGAGCGCCCCGCGCTCAGTCGCGCGAGCGGATGACGAGCAGGCGGCCTTCGCCGAGGCGAATCGTGCCGGAACGGCCGGCGAGCTCGTTGCTGACTCCGAGCGACATGCCGATCCGCAGCGTCGCGTCGTTTAACGGATAGACGAACCCGTCAAGCGTAATTCCGCTCGCCTCCGGCGTCAGCGGGAGCAGCGAGACGACGGGGAAGCTGTCGTCCGCTTCCAGCGCTTGGCTCGAAGGGCCGGTCAGCAGGCCGATCTCGTTGTGCTCGTCCCGAAGCCGCGCTTCGCAGCCTTCGGAGGCGGCGAGAGCGAGCAGATGGACGTTCGCGAGGCTGTGGTCGAAGCGGCTGCCGAGACCCCCGACGATCAGAATGCGGCGGTACCCCCGGTCGATCGCTTCGCGGACGGCAAGCTCGGTGTCCGTCCAGTCCTTGTCGACGGGGTCGAAGCCCAATGTCTCGTCCGACATCGCCCGCACAAGCGCAAGCTCGCGTTCGTCGATCGAGTCGAAGTCGCCGAGCGCAAGATGCGGGCGGATGCCCCGCTCGGCGAGGAAGAGGGCTCCGCTATCGGCGCCGATCCGGTAGTCGTCTTCCGCGATGATGTCCGCGGCCCATTCGCCGAGACGGCCTCCCGTAACAATAATTGCTCTATTCCAAGGCGAATTCGCCATCATGTCGTCACTCTCCACCTATTCGGGCCGCCATCGCGAAGCGCCTAGGACGCGCTTCCGAGTTGACGGCGAAGATTCAAACTACAGTATACCTTATGGAAGGAGGACTGCCCATGTCTTATTCGGTATTGTTCGTGTGCTTGGGCAATATTTGCCGGTCCCCGATGGCCGAAGCGGTATTCCGCGAGCGGGCGGCGAAGGCGGGTCTTGCGAATGTGACGATCGACTCGGCCGGAACGGGAGACTGGCATATCGGCAAGCCGCCGCACGAAGGAACGCGGGCGGTGCTCGATGCCAACCGCATCTCGTACGACGGTATGAAGGCGCGCAAGCTGAAGAAGGAGGACGGGGAGGCGTTCGACCTCATCGTTGCGATGGATTCCAACAACGAGCGGGACATTCGCTCGGTCGTCGGAGCGAACTCGCGGGCGGAGGTCATCCGCTTCTTGTCGCTCGTGCCGGAGAGAGGCCTCGACGATGTGCCCGACCCGTATTATACGGGCAACTTCGACGAGGTTTACGAGATGGTAGGAGAAGGCTGCGATCGGCTTGTCGAACGAATCGCCGATTTAAGGTGATTGTTCGCATCAGCGCCGCTTCCGATGATACACCGAACACCCGCCGGCTGCTCTTGGCCGGCGGGTGTTCGCGTTACATATGCGCGTCCGGACCGAGGAACGCGCCGAGCGCTTCGGGCAGCTCGGATTGCCAGAAGCCCCACTTGTGCTCGCCGTCCTTCTCGCGGTAATCGACGTAGGCGCCGCGCGCTTCGAGCGTCGTCCGGGCGGTCCGGTTCAACTCGACGAAGTTGTACGTGCCGTGATCGGTCTCGTACAGCGTCTCGCGAAGCCCGACGGTCATCCACAGCGACAGCGCCGACAGATCCTGGTACGACTGCATCTCGCGGAGGATCTCGTCGTAGTAGGCGCCGGACAGCGACAGAATGCGGGTGAACAACTGGGGGTAACGCAGAGCGAGCGAGAGGCTGACGGCCCCTCCCAGCGAATCTCCGGCGAGCAGGCGTTCCTCGGGAACGCGGCGGACGGAGAAGTTATTTTCCACATAGGGAAGAAGCTCTTCCGCGACGAAGCGGACATAAGCCGAGTGGCGCTCGCCGTCCGTGCGGTATTCCGAAGTCCGGTGATGTTTATCGACATCGATGCCGACAATAATAAAGGGGTCCCAGTCGCTCTCGAGGATCAACCGATGGGAGATCGTCGCGACCCGGCCGAAGTTGAAGAAGTCCTCGCCGTCCTGACAATAGACGACGGGATAGCTGAGCAATTCCTGGTAGCCTGGGGGAAGATAGACGCGAATCGTGCGAACGCCTTCCTTCAATAATTGGCTTGGCACCTCGTGCCGTACGATCGTTCTCTTGGTGACGGATATGTCGCTCATTCTGGCGGATACTTCCTTTCATTGGAGATGATTCTACGTATGGCGAACCATTGGCATGGGTACACCATAGGGAAGAGTGGAGGGATTTGTCAATAGGATCGGACTGTGTTTGCCAATCTGCGGCGCGAATTCGAATCATGACGAACGCTGATCTTATCTGCCGCAAGCCTTGCGGGGGAACGGCATGTAAGCTTTTTCATGAGGCATTGTATTACTGTGTTACCTATAAAAATTTAATCTGTACTACAAACATTGCGAGGGACAAAGTGAAGAAAAATCAATGAAAATGGCTATTTTTCTTTGACCTTCCGAGTCATACAGGTTTATAATAATCCTATAACAGAAACTCCCCTTCCACAATTCCAGACGAGGTGAGCGATAATGAGTAAAGGTTCTTTGGACGCTCCGGCGAAGCCGGTTAACTCTCTTACGCACGAGGTGCACTCGGAAGATGTAGCCCCGTTGCAGGTATTGTCTCCGGAAGGAGAAGTCATCAATCCGGATTACATGCCGGATCTGACGGACGAACAGCTTAAAGAAGTCATGTACCGCATGGTCTTCACCCGCGCGTGGGACGATCGCGCCATCAACCTGGGACGTCAAGGACGCCTGGGCTTCTATGCGCCGGTATCCGGTCAGGAAGGCACGATGGTCGGCAGCGAATACGCTCTGACCAAGGAAGACTTCGTCTGCCCGGGCTACCGCGACATGCCGCAGATCGTCTGGCACGGCTTGCCGATGTACCAAGCGTTCCTGTATTCGCGCGGCCACCAGCACGGCGGCCAGATTCCAGAAGGCGTCAACGTTCTGATGCCGCAGATCATCATCGGCGCGCAGATCCTGCACGCGACGGGCATCGCCATGGGCTTCAAGCTGAAGGGCGAGAAGCGCGTCGCCATCACGTACACCGGCGACGGCGGCTCCTCCGAGGGCGACTTCTACGAAGGCCTGAACTATGCCGGTTCGTTTAAGCTGCCGGTTATCTACTTCGTGCAGAACAACGGTTATGCGATCACGACTCCGTTCGCCAAGCAGACGGGCGCCCAATCCATCGCCCACAAGGCGCTGGCAGCCGGCATCCGCGGCCTGCAGATCGACGGCATGGACGTGCTCGCCGTCATCTACGCGGTGCAGCAAGCGGCGGCAATCGCCCGCGACGGCGGCGGCGCTACGCTGATCGAAGCGCTGACGTACCGGTTCCGTCCGCACTCGATGTCCGACGATGCGACGAAGTATCGCACGAAGGAAGAAGAGCAGGAGTGGAGCCTCCGCGATCCGCTGATCCGCTTCGGCAAGTTCCTCGAAGCGAAGGGCCTCTGGTCGGATGAAGACACGGCGCGCGTTCGCGAAGAAGCGAAGAACGCGGTGAACGAGCACATCAAGAAGGCCGAGCAGACCGAGAAGATGACGGTTGCGGGCCTGATCGACAGCATGTTCGAGAACACGCCGGCTCACCTCGAAGAGCAAAAAGCGGACTTCCAATAAAACGCAGCAGCCGATAAACCATAGATGGGAGAGTTAGCAGCATGGCACAAATGAATATGATTGAAGCCATTAAAGACGCGATGCGAGTCGAGCTTCGCCGCGACCAGAACGTGCTGATCTTCGGTGAAGACGTCGGCCACGTCGGCGGGGTCTTCCGTGCGACCGAAGGACTCCAGGCCGAGTTCGGCGAGAACCGCGTATTCGACACCCCGCTCGCGGAATCCGCGATCGGAGGTCTTGCGGTCGGTCTTGGCACGCAGGGCTTCCGCCCGATCGCCGAGATTCAGTTCGTCGGGTTCATCTACGAAGCGCTCGACCAGATGTTCGTTCAAGCGGCTCGCTTGCGCTTCCGTTCCGGCGGCCGCTACAACGCGCCGATCGTCTTCCGCACGCCGTTCGGCGGCGGCGTCAAGGCGGCCGAGCTTCATACCGACTCGCTCGAAGGTCTGGCCATCCAGACTCCCGGCATCAAGGTCATCGTGCCTTCGAACCCTTACGATGCGAAGGGATTGCTGATCTCGGCAATCCGCGACAACGATCCGGTCTTCTTCATGGAGCATCTGAACTTATACCGCGCTTTCCGCGACGAAGTGCCGGAAGGGGAGTACACCGTTCCGATCGGCAAGGCGAACATCGTTCGCGAAGGAGCGGACGTAACGATCATCGCTTACGGCCTTATGGTTCATACCGCGAAGAAGGCGGCAGACGAGCTGGCGAAGGAAGGCATCAACGCCGAGATCATCGATCTGCGTACGCTTATGCCGCTTGACATCGAGACCATCGTGGAATCGCTCAAGAAGACGAATCGCGCGATCGTCGTTCAGGAGGCGCAGAAGACTTCCGGCGCCGCAGCCGAAGTCATCGCCCAGATCAACGAGAAGGCGATCCTTCACCTCGAAGCTCCCGTGCTTCGCGTTGCCGGTCCGGATACGGTTTATCCGTTCGCCCAGATCGAAGATACCTGGCTGCCGACGCCGGCCCGCATCGTGAAGGCGGCCAAGCAAGTGCTGGAGTTCTAATCACGCGCATAAGACAGGAGGATTCGACGTGGCTCGATTCGAATATCGGTTCCCCGAGCTCGGAGAAGGATTGCATGAAGGCGAAATCGTCAAGATGCACATCGCTCCGGGGCAGTCGGTAACAGACGAAGATATTATTATGGAAGTGCAGAACGACAAGGCGATTGTTGAAGTGCCTTGTCCGGTCAACGGCAAGATTCTGGAAGTGTTCGGCAAGGACGGCCAAGTGATGCACGTGGGCGAAGTCGTCGCCGTCATCGAAGCGGAAGGCGAACTGCCGGAATCGATTCATGCGTCTGACGCCGGCTCCGCCAGCACGGACAACTCGGCCAAGGGCGGCGCCGACACGCAAGGTCAGCCGGCTCAAGCTGCCGCCTCCGCGCCGGCAGCCGAATCGGCAGCTCCAGCCCCTGCGGCGGCAGCTCCGGCGCCGAACGCCGTCGTTCTGGCGACGCCGAGCATCCGCAAGCTGGCCCGCGAGAAGGGCGTCAACATCGCGAGCGTCGGCGGCACCGGCAAGAACGGCCGCATCACTCGCGAGGATGTGATCGCCTTCGCCGAAGGCGGCGCCGCTTCCGCAAGCGCGGCTCCAGCCGCAGCCGAAGCGCCGGCAGCCGCCGGACAAGCCGCTGCAGCTCCTGCCGCGAAGACGGCAGCGCCGGCAGGTCCTGGCGTCGAAGAGCGCGTTCCGTTCAAGGGCATCCGCAAGGCGATCGCGAACGCGATGGTCAAGTCGGTCTACACGGCTCCGCATGTGACGCTGATGGACGAGGTGGACGTCTCCGCACTCGTGGCGCTGCGCTCCCGCGCGAAGCCGGTCGCCGAGAAGAAGGGCGTCAAGCTGACGTACCTGCCGTTCATCGTGAAGGCGCTCGTCGCCGCGTGCCGCGAGTTCCCGGTCATGAACGCGATGATCGACGAGGCGGCCAACGAGATCGTCTACAAGAAGTATTACAACATCGGCATCGCAACCGATACGGAGAACGGCCTGATCGTTCCGGTCGTCTTCGATGCGGATCGCAAGAACATCTGGAACATCGCGAACGAGATTCGCGACCTGGCCGGCCGCGGCCGCGACGGCAAGCTTACCGCGGGCGAGCTGAAGGGAAGCACAATCTCGATCACGAACATCGGCTCCGCCGGCGGCATGTTCTTCACGCCGGTCATCAACTTCCCGGAAGTGGCGATTCTCGGCACGGGACGCATCTCCGAGAAGCCTGTCATCAAGAACGGCGAGATTGTCGCGGCTCCGATGATGGCTCTGTCGCTCAGCTTCGATCACCGTATCGTCGACGGCGCTACCGCTCAGAATTTCATGAACTACATCAAGCAGTTGCTCGCAGATCCCGAGCTGCTCGTTATGGAGGTATAAGACATGGTCGTAGGAGACGCTTCTCTTGATATCGATTTGCTCGTCATCGGTGCAGGCCCCGGCGGATATGTCGCCGCAATTCGCGCCGCACAGCTCGGTCAGAAGGTTATTATCGCAGATAAAGGCAACTTCGGCGGCGTCTGCCTGAACGTGGGCTGTATCCCGTCCAAGGCGCTGATCAACGCAGCTCACCATTACGAAGAGATGCTTCACGGCGACAAGTACGGCCTCAAGGCCGAAGGCATCAGCGTGGACTTCGGCAAGGTGCAGGAGTACAAGGGCTCCGTCGTCAACAAGATGACGAGCGGCGTCGAGATGCTGCTGAAGGCGAACAAGGTCGAGATGTTCCGCGGCGAAGTTATGTTCATCAACGAGACCGAAGCCCGCCTGTTCAACGATCAGGAAGCTCCGCGCTACCGCTTCAAGAACTGCATCATCGCGACGGGCTCCCGTCCGATCGAGCTGAAGGCGTTCCCGTTCGGCGGACGTATTCTGTCCTCGACCGAAGCGCTGTCCCTCGCGGAAGTGCCGAAGAGCATGATCGTTATCGGCGGCGGCTACATCGGCGCCGAGCTCGGCCAGATGTATTCGAAGTTCGGCACGCAGATCACGATCCTTGAGGGCGCGGACACGATCATTCCTGGCTTCGACAAGGATATGAGCCAGCTCGTCGTCAAGAAGATGAAGAAGAACAACGTCGAGATCGTGAACGGCGCGCTGGCGAAGAGCGCCGAGCAGACCGACAAGGACATCACGGTTACTTACGAAGTGAAGGGCGAGACGAAGACCGTTACCGCCGAGTACCTTCTCGTTACCGTCGGCCGTCGTCCGAACACGGACGGCGAGCTGGGCCTCGACCTCATCGGCGTCAAGGTCGGCGAACGCGGCCTGATCGAAGTCGACGACCAATGCCGCACGAACATCAAGCACATCTTCGCGATCGGCGACATCGTTCCGGGCGCGGCTCTGGCGCACAAGGCTTCCTATGAAGCGAAGGTTGCGGCGGAAGCGATCGCCGGACTGCCTTCCAAGGTCGACTACAAGTGCATCCCGGCCGTCGCATTCACCGATCCGGAGTGCGCAAGCGTTGGCTACACCGAGAAGGAAGCGAAGGACAAGGGCCTGAACGTCAAGTCCAGCAAGTTCCCGTTCGGCGGCAACGGCCGTGCCGTTACGCTTGACGGAGCCGACGGCTTCATGAAGATCATCTCCGACGCGGAGACGGGTCTTGTGTACGGCGCGCAGATCGCCGGCGTCGAATCGTCCAACATCATCGCCGAGCTTGGCCTGGCGATCGAGATGGGCGCGACGGTCGAAGACATCGCGCTGACGATCCACGCTCACCCGACGCTGGGCGAGATCACGATGGACACGGCGGAACTCGCGCTGGGTCATCCGATCCACACGCTCGCTCCGAAGAAGTAAGGGGCCTTCCCCTACGCACCAGGATCAGCATAATCAAGGAAGAACCCGATCCAAGCAGCTAACGCTGCAGGGATCGGGTTCTTCCGCTTGTGCGCAAGCGCTCATTCATGCGGCTCCAGCCAGATGTCCTCGAAGTCGATCCAGCCGAGCGAATTGAGGCTCGCTCCGCGTATCGAGGAGGGAAGCGTGCGATTGTTGCGTTCGTGGAACAAGAACAGGAGAACGGCCTCGTCCCGCAGGCGCTGCTCGACTTCCCGCAGCATAAGCCGGCGCTCAGGCTGCGTGTCGGCAGCCAGGGAAGCGTCGATGCGCCGGCGAATCCAGCCGTCGCGCTCCGGGTCCAGATAAGCCTTGACGACGCATTGTCCATGCTCGTAGAACTCGACCTCGCACACCTCGTCCTCGGCGAACCCGATGGAGAACAGCGTCATGTCCGCATCCAGCAAGTGCGCGCTGGTCGACGTATCCGCCCAGGAGGAATACGTTACCTCCGCCCGAACGCTCCAGTCCGCTAAGCGGCGAACGATCCAATCGGCGTCGTTCCGATACTTCTCCGAGACCCGCAGTATTACCGGAGAACCGTCGTAACGGCTCTCCCGAAGCGCGGTCCGCACCCGTTCCGGATCGAGCTCGCCGACAGGCATCGCCATGCTGTCCTCGGGCCGGAAGCTGCTCGCCGGCAGCGCGCGATCGCCGGCCAGCTCCCCGATCAGGTCGAGCGGGTTCAGAATCATTCGCACGGCGCGGCGGAACGCCTCGGACTGGTGGGGGCCGTCCCGGTTCATGTTCCAGCAGATAAGCGTGCTGCCGTTGCACAAGCGGATAAGCTGCTGCCGCTCGCTGTCCGCCGCGTCGTCACTTGGCGGGTCCGCCCGGTTGGATTGCACGTTGTGCACAATCTCCGGCATGGCGGAGAACGCCTCCTGGCACTCCTCCGGCATGCGGACGATGCGAACGCCGTCAAGGTAGGGCCTTCCGGCATAATAGCTCGAATGGGCGGCAAGCAGCACGCTGTGCGACGAATAGCTGTGCAGGCGGAACGGCCCGCAGCCGATCGGCAACGACCAGAAGGCGGCCTCGTTCTGCCCGCCCGGGTCTCGCGGAAGGATGGAGGCGGCTGCAGCGCACAGGAAGCGGTCGAAGATCCGGTTCGGACGCTCCAGCCGGAACCGGACGACACGCGGGCCGATCGTCTCGACGGCCGACACCCCGCGAACGATCCAACTGTTCGCCTTGCCGCTTCCGAGTCTCTCGAACGTATATTGGACATCGCTTGAGGTCAGCTCGCGGCCGTCGTGGAACAGCACGCCCTTGCGCAGATAGAACACCCATTCCATCGCATCGGGGGTGCTTGTCCACGTATGGGCGACAGCCGGAACAATCTTCCCTTGCTTCTCGTCGAACTGCACAAGCCGGCCATAGATCTGGCGGATGAGATGGGAGTCGAACGAGAAGTTGACCTCGGCGGGGTCGAGCGTCATGATCGGCCGGAAGATGGGGAATCGCAGCAGATCCTTCGCGTTTAAGTTGTCCGGAGCGATTTTCTGATAGCCGAAGTGTCCGTTCAGCCATTCCATGAACGCTTGCCTGGCGTTCGTGCCGCGGGCGAACCGGTCGAGCAGCTCCAACGCCTGCTTGTAATCGCCGCGTTCCGCGAGGCTGCGGCCCGCCTCAAGCAAGTAATCTTCCTTCTCCCGGCGGAAAGCGATGCGGGACCGATTGCCGCGCCCGCGGCCGGGAGTCCAAGCGACGAGCCGCTCTTCTTCGAGCTTGCGAAGGACGAGCTTCGCGTTCCTGGGCGTGCAATAGAGCGCCGCGGCCGCTTCCTCGACCGTGGCTTCGAAGAACGTATCGCGCGGCCCCTCGCCAGCGAAGCGATCGTATAACGTCAAGTACCTCTCGGCAGTCAGCATAAGTACCTCCGGCGCTGTTGAAGGAATAAAAGGTGAAGCGACATAAGGCGATTCTACTCTTTTTATCCCCTTTTGAGAACCCCATAATGGAGTCAACAGGAGCCGCACAGGAGGAGAAGCCATGATGGATCAAGCGTATATGGTGGCCCAGAAGGTCGAATTCCAATACCGCGAGCTGCAAGCGGAGATGAGGCGGCCGGGCGCGCCGGACGGGGAATGGAACCTTCGCTGTTCGCGCCGGGCGGGAAGAAGAGCCGATCTGCCGGCGACGCTTGCCCGGACGTTGTTCCGGAAGCTGTTCCGCACGTTGCCGCGTTAAGATTTCCCCTTTTGGCGGCGGCCTTCGGGCCGCTTCTTTATATTTTGTTGCCGATTCGACTCGCCCTGCCGGCTTGGGCAAGACTATAATGGTAAAGAGACAGACAGCACGAAGAGAGGGGCACAACCAGCATGAGCGCAGAAGCGAAACCGACGAGCGTCTCCCGCTCGATCAAGACGATGCTTGTTTTTCCGGGGGATACGAATTACCATGGCACGATGTTCGGCGGCAATCTGATGAAGTACATAGACGAGATCTGCGTGATCGCGGCGATGAGGCATTGCGGCAGAAGGGTCGTTACCGCATCGACGGACAGCCTCGACTTCAAATCTCCGGTCTACATGGGCGAGGCGGTCGAGCTCGAGGCGTTCGTCTCCTGGACGGGGCGGACTTCGATGGAGATTTATTGCATCGTGCGGGCGGAGAACCTCGAGAGAGGGGAGCGGCGCACAACCGTCACCTGCTTCAACACGTTCGTCGCCGTCGACGAGAACGGCAAGCCGGCGGAGGTGCCGAAGGTCGTGCCGGAGACCGAGGTGGAGAAGAAGCTGTATGCAAGCGCTCCGGAACGCGCGGAGAGGCGCAGGAACCGCCGCGAGGAGCAATTCTACATCGACGAATAAGCGACGGGCGCTCGTGCGGAAGGGCGCCGTTCCGACCGGCAGGGCCGACAGGAGCCGCCGCGCGTCTCATCGACAGATAAACGGGTTCCATGTAAAATAAGCTGTAAATAACGACAGAAGGTGTGTAGAAATTGCGAAATTATTTGGATTTGCTCCAGGACGTGCTCGATCACGGCGTCAAGAAGGAGGACCGGACGGGAACGGGGACGCTGAGCGTATTCGGCCGGCAGCTTCGCTTCGATCTGAATGAAGGCTTCCCGCTCGTGACAACGAAGCGGCTGCATCTCCCGGCTATTGTGCACGAATTGCTGTGGTTCCTGAGCGGCGAGACGAATATTCGTTATCTGAAGGAGAACGGCGTTACGATCTGGGACGAATGGGCCGACGAGAACGGAGATCTGGGGCCTGTCTACGGCTCGCAATGGAGGGCGTGGGAGACGGCGGACGGCCGCACGATCGACCAGATAGCGGACGTCGTGGCCGCGATCAAGCGCAACCCGGACTCGCGCAGGCACCTGGTCAGCGCCTGGAACGTCGCCGAGATCGACAAGATGAAGCTTCCGCCCTGCCACTTCGTGTTCCAATTCTATGTCGCGGAAGGCAAGCTAAGCTGCATGCTGACGATGCGTTCAATCGATACGTTCCTTGGCCTTCCGTTCAACATTGCATCCTACGCGCTTCTGACCCACATGATCGCCCAGCAATGCGACCTCGGCGTCGGCGAGTTCATCTGGTCGGGCGGCGATACGCATATTTACAGCAACCATGTGGAGCAGGTGAAGCGCCAGCTTGAGCGCGAGCCGTTCCCGCTGCCGCAGCTCGTCATCAGGCGGAAGCCGGACAGCATCTTCGATTACCGTTATGATGACTTCGAATTCGTCGATTACCAGCACCACAAGGGGATTAAAGCGCCGGTAGCCATCTGAATATCCGAACATTCTCCGATGGTTGTGTCGGAATGTTCGGTAGTCAGCTTCGGGGACGATATGGTATGATAGGTGCACACTTGGGGAAAAGGTGATGATATGACGATTACGCTTATCGCGGCGGTGGCGCGGAACGGGGTTATCGGAGCGGACAACGCATTGCTGTGGAGGCTTCCGGCCGACATGAAGTTCTTCAAGAGCCGGACGGTCGGCAAGCCGGTGCTCATGGGCCGCAAGACGTTCGAATCGCTGGGCAGGCCGCTGAAGGACCGCACCAACATCGTCCTGTCGCGGACGCTCGCCGAGGCGCCCGAGGGCTGCATCCTCGTGAGGACTGCGGAAGAGGCGATCGATGTCTACGCCAAGGAAGAGCTGATGGTCATCGGCGGGGCGGAGCTGTATCGTCAGCTTCTCGGCAAGGCGGATCGGCTCGTCCTGACGGAGATTGACGAGAGCTTCGAAGGCGACGCCTTCTTCCCGGCATTCGATCGTGCCGAATGGAACCTCGTCTCGAGCACCGACGGAGTCCTGGATGAGAAGAACAGGCACCCTCATGTATTCTGCATCTATGAACGAAAGCGTGTGTAGACAATTCGTACAAATAATACGGGGAATAGTCCATTCTAGCTTCCAAGGTTGTCTGGTAGGATGATCTATTATTAACGAGGATAGCCGCGAAGCGGCTGGTTCTGGAGTTTGTCGACCAGATACACTTATGCAAGCTGGAATGAGCGCCGCGCGTTCGAAACACCGATAGATGGGGGAAATGAAGATGTCGACGCCTACGGGATTTATGGAATATCAACGCGAGCTTCCGAGTGACCGCGATCCATTGGAGCGAATCAAGGACTGGAACGAGTTCCACCGGATGTTCTCTGAAGAGCAATTGCGCACCCAAGGCTCCCGCTGCATGGACTGCGGAACGCCCTATTGCCATACCGGAATGGAGCTGGCCGGAAGTGCATCCGGCTGCCCGATCAACAACCTGATTCCGGAATGGAACAATTTGGTCTACCGCGGCTTGTGGAGAGAAGCTTACGAACGGCTGTCGAAGACGAACAACTTCCCCGAATTTACGGGACGCGTGTGCCCGGCTCCTTGCGAGGGTTCCTGTACGGTGGGCCTGATCGGCGAACCCGTCACGATCAAGACGATCGAGCAAGCGATCATCGACCGCGCCTTCGAAGAAGGCTGGGTCGTTCCGCAGCCGCCGAAGGCGCGCACGGGCAAGAAGGTAGCCGTCGTCGGTTCCGGCCCCGCGGGACTCGCGGCTGCCGCGCAACTGAACAAGGCGGGACATACGGTAACGGTCTATGAGCGTGCCGACCGTCTGGGCGGCCTTATGATGTACGGCATCCCGACGATGAAGCTCGAGAAGAACATCGTCGAGCGCCGCATCGAGCTTCTTCGCGCCGAGGGCATCACCTTCGTGACGAACACGGAGATCGGCAAGGACATCTCCTCGGAGCAGTTGCTCGCCGAATTCGATTCGGTTGTCCTGTGCGGCGGCGCGACGAAGGCTCGCGGTCTCGGCGATATCGAGGGCGCGAAGCTGAAGGGAATTCATCCGGCGATGGACTTCCTGAATGCGTCCATCAAGAGCTACCTGGACAGCAACCTGGCCGACGGCAACTACATCGATGCCAAGAACAAGCACGTCATCGTCATCGGCGGCGGCGACACCGGCACGGACTGCGTGGCGACGAGCCTGCGGCTTGACTGCACGAGCGTTACCCAGTTCGGCACGCACGCCAAGGCGCCGGACGTGCGCGATTCGGTGAGCAACCCGTGGCCTCAATTCCCGAACGTCTACACGCTCGATTACGCGCATGAAGAGGCGAAGGCGCTGTACGGAGAAGATCCGCGCGCGTTCTCCGTCCTGACGAAGAAGTTCGTCGGCGACGAGAACGGCAACGTGAAGGAGCTTCACACGGTTCAGATTCGCCGTTACGTCGACGAGCAAGGCCGCAAGATTTACGAAGAGATTGCGGGAACCGAGAAGGTATGGCCGGCCGATCTCGTTCTGGTCGCCGTCGGCTTCGAAGGGCCGGAGCGGACAATCATCGATCAGCTCGGTCTTGAGACGGATCGCCGCTCGAACGTCAAGGCTGCATACGGCAAGTACAAGACGAGCGTCGACAAGGTGTTCGCCGCCGGCGACATGCGCCGCGGACAGAGTCTTATCGTCTGGGCCATCAATGAAGGCCGCGAAGCGGCTCGCGAAGTCGACAAGTATCTGATGGGCTCCTCGATGCTTCCGTAAGACGCGCGAGCTCGTGCGAACAAGCTGTTACGAATACGTGGGCAGAGGGTTGTCTGCGGCCGGGAATTGCCGGTCGCAGGCAGCCCTCTTGTCCCGTTCGAAGGAGGAATGCGGAATGATCAAATACGGAGACGACCGGATCACGCAACTGCAGTTCGCGCAATTCATCCCGAGAATCGAGCGCCGCGACGAGCAATGGGTGGACGTCGAGCTGCGCTTCGAGACGAAGCCGGGGACGGATGAGATGCCCTCCGATGTCATCGACCTGACGGCGCTTGCGATCTGCACCCGCGCGGGTCATCCGATCCAGATCGAAGCGCAGGATGAAGGCTGCGACAGCGAATATCAGTTCACGGTATTCGAGAAGGAGCAGATCGAAGCGTATTTGCGCAGCGAAGCGATGCAGGCAGCGATTCGCAACGCGTGACGTTCGGTTCCTCGGGCGTTCCTTGCGACTCGTCCATTCTCCAAAACTTCCCTCTATGGTAAACTAGACGATAGAGCAAGAGATTCGTTCGGTTGCCGATCGGAGCGCAAGCTGAGCGGAGAAGCCGAGGAGAGGACGGGGAGCGAATGGAGCCAGCCGTGTTGCTGTCGCCGTCGGACGTCTCGGTCATACGCCGATATGTCCAGACGAAGTATGCCCCGTTGCCGAAGGCAAGGCAGGCGGAGATCGTGGCGGAAGCGGTTCGAGGAACGATCGAGCGCCGTCTGCCCGAGCTGGATTCGCTCCTTAAGCAGCGAATTACCCGCGAGCTGATCCGCCGCTGCCTGATCGGCGAGAGCCGCGAGGTCGTGCCGGAGGACGTGCTCGATGTGTGCGCGGACCTGGCTCCCGGCGAGGCGGAGCGGCTGCTGGATCTGGACCGGCTGCATACGTGGCTGGAGGAGCGCGAGCGGGGACGATGGAGCCGGGAGCAGCTCGCCTCCCGGCTTGCTGGAAGCCGCCCGGGGCCGGGGATGAGGATGGGATCGGGGACGAATATCGCGGATTTTCCCGGCGAGTCCCTTGCGATGGCATCAAGCGATGATGCCGCCGCGTCGGCCCGCCTGCGCGGAAGCAGGGGGCGAAGGTTAATATGGGGACTGTTGTCCGCTCTGCTCGCGGCGGGAATGGCCCTCTGGGCGCTTCCGGCGCCGGAGCGAACGAACGCCGATCCGCCGGACGAGTTGAATGCGGGAATCGTCCGGGAGAGCGCTGCGACGGAAGCGGACGCGAGCGGGATGCCGGCGCTGCTGCGATTCCGCGAGTTCGAGGAGGAGCCGGTGCTAGGCTACCTGCACAGCCGCGATTCGTTGCTCGCCGAGGAGCCGTACTTCTCGGCCATCGTCGCGAGCGCGGAGGAATACGACGTGAACCCGCTGCTTCTGCTCGCGATCACCGGGCAGGAGCAAGGCTTCGTGCCGAAGTCCGGCCTGCATGCGGAACGGATTGCGAACAATCCGTTTAACGTGTTCCACAGTTGGGAGGAGTACAACACCGACATCCGGGATTCCTCGCGGATCGCCGCGAAGCTGATCGCCAAGCTGGCCGGCTCCGTCCCCAAGGGCGAGGAGCCGATCGCCTGGATGAACCTCAGTTATGCCGAGGACCCGGCCTGGTCAACGGGCGTACGGCTGCTGTTCGAGAAGCTGACCGAGCTATCAGAGCTGTCAGAACTGTCGGAGCCGTCATCGTCGTTATCGTCGTTGTCGTCGGAGGAGGCCGATCTTCCCTAGAGGGAGCCGGATGGACATCGAATCGGGAATAGAGAGAGACGCGAACACGCTGCTGTGTTCGCGTCTTTGGCGTGTTCGGTGTGTTTGGCCTGCGTATGCGGTTATCCGAACCGTGCCTTGTCTATCCCCTTCGGCGGCATTAGGTCTCCTCTCCCGTTCGTTCAGGATAGGGAACATGCGGGGGATTGGGATTACCCGGTGGCAGTGGGGGGACGGCGATGGACGATGCAACGATGGTCGATGGTTGATGGTCGGTAAGGGGAGGTTCCTGAGCCGCGGGGAGAAGAGGCATAAGCGTTCAAACGGGGGATAGTCATCTCGCGAGGACCATAATATGGAATTTATCCAGGCGGATGTTTGGGGCGGCGGGCTTTTGTCGCATTGCGTTACAGAGTCGCCGAATTTTATGCGAAAAATCACATTGGCGCGGCTCGGTAACGGGACATTTGGGCGATTATATGTGAAAAACCAGAGCGACCGAGCATAGGTTGAGTAACTTAGCAGGTGGAAACCCTGCTTGGAAAAGGCGAAGCCACGCCACCAATAGCGAGTCTTGGAGCGAAGCTGGCAACAGAGTCGTTTAAG
>NZ_SSOB01000038.1 GCF_004801405.1 Cohnella fermenti | reverse complement strand
CTGGTAGATAACTCGATTTTCGACTGGGTTTGATTTGATGTGCCCTTTTTCTTGACTCATCCGCCTCATGGCCAAAAAAATTTCCAATTCTCATGAATCAGGGGCTTGACATCATACCGCTGGACTTAAGAATGTACATTCCAGAATCGAAGCCCCGTCGGACCCGCGTACAGGTCCAGCTTGGCCGAATGATTGACGGGCATTGCCGCGTAGGCTTCCGGCAGGAGAATCAATCGGTTGTCCATAAAGCTGGCATCCAGAACGATCTCCAGCGGCGTCCCCATATCGAGCCGGACCTTCTTCGGCTCCGGCGCGTTATTGTCGGCCACCAGGAGCATAAGCAGAGCATCGCTCGTGGTGAATGGGGTCGGCTGGGGGACGATCTCCCGCTCCGTCTGAAGGGCGGTCTTCTCGATCTGAATCCCGAAGCCGCCGACGTCTCCCTTGAGATAAGGAATTGTGCAATAAACCATAATGGGGACGAACAGGACAAGAACCGCGATCAGCGTAATAATATCGAGAGCGTCATCCGACTCGTTCATTCGTCCTCCTCCTCCACCACGACGTCATACGTCTGCAGCTCCTCGATCTCCGTCGCGGTCAATCGGACCTTCTTCGAGAGCAGCGCGCGCTTCTGCAGATCCTCGGGCTTCGTAATCATCACGCCGTAGACTGTACCCGAGAGGGAGTGAATCGCGTCCCGATTCTTCTCGAGCACGATGAAGGCGGCCGCGGCGGGCACGGCTCCGTAATCGGCCGTGTTCCTCAGCTCCGTCGCGTACGTCTCGGCTTGCGTGTCCGCGATGGAAGCGACCGCCTCTCTCCCGAAGCCTTGGCTCATCGCGGTGAACAAGGCGAGCATCCCCACAATGACGGCTACGACAACGAGCGAGATGGCGATATGAACGCTGTTGCTTACCTCGTTGTCCATTAGGGCCTCCTGAACCGGATCTCGGCAATCGCGCCGTTCTCGTCCTTAAAAAGAGTAGCATCGAATCTCGCATCGATAGGGAAGGTGCCTGTAAGCTCTGTAAGGTAGGTTGGAGAGAATTCGTTCTTATGGTCCTTATATCTCTCGGAATCCCACAGCTCGAAGGTGTCCGAAGCCCCGGCGACTAAGTCGACGGCAACGGTCGGCATTCCTTTGGATTCCGCGATGGCGCTGATGACGTCCTGCGGGTACAGGCCTGTCGTTCCTTCGTAACGGCTGATCTTGCGGTATTCCTTCACGATCGCGACGGCATCGTCGTCCTGCTGCTGGATCGCCGCGCTCTCTCTGGCGAGAGAGCCGAGCACAACGATGAAGCTCAGAACGAGAGCGGCCGTCATGGCGCTGATGCTGGCCCATATCGCCGCAGGCCATTCGTTCATGGTTCATGACCTCCTTCTATTCCGACACTCTATAAGCGTCCACGAACCGGCAGGTCCCGGTTCATGGACCTTAACAGTGCGGAAATGGTTCGCGAAGCGCTCTTACTGCTGGGTGAAGACGACGCCGACGATCGTGCCGGTCGTGTCCTTGATCAACTCCGCCAGGAACTTGGCCGTCGGTCGGACGAACGGATCGGTACCCGATTCCGTCATCGGGAGATAAACCATGTTGTACTTCATTTGGCCATTGGTTACCGCAATGTCCTTGGTAAAGAAGGAATCCGTCGCATTGGTCTTGGTCATTTGGGTTGTGATCAGCGTCGAGGCATTGGTTCCCGTCAGCAGCGCCCCATAATTAAACCCGGTTCCTGCACTGTTATGATTCTGCGCGGTCGTAATCGTCACCATCGCAACCGGCCGGCCTTCGAATAGCTTGATGGCCGAGATGACCTGCGTGCCGGACAGAATCTTCTGATCATAGTCGTCGAATTGCGCCAGCGACATCGAATCCATCGAATTTTGAACCGTCGTGATCCCCTGGTTCGTCGTTCCTCTCGTGAAGCCCAGAATGACGAAGATAACCGATATGATGACCCCGATAACAATCAGCGCGATCGCTATTCGCGCGCCCGATCCCAATTCGCCTTCCATTGGTTGCTCACTCCTTCACGATTGATCTGCTCTCTTATTGCTGGGTGAACACGACGCCGACGATCGTGCCGGTTGTGTCCTTGATCTGCTCCGCCAGGAACTTGGCCGTCGGCCGGACAAAAGGATCGGTCCCCGACTCCGTCATCGGAATGTAAATCATGTTGTACTTCATTTGGCCATTGGTTACCGCAATGTCCTTGGTGTAGAAGGAATCCGTCGAATTGGTCTTGGTCATTTCGGTCGTGATCAGCGTCGAGGCATTGGTTCCCGTCAGCAGCGCCCCATAGTTAAACCCGGTTCTTGCACTCTTCTTATTCTGCGCGGTCGTAATCGTCACCATCGCAACCGGCCGGCCTTCGAACAGCTTGATAGCCGAGATGACCTGCGTGCCGGACAGAATCTTCTGATCATAATCGTCGAATTGCGCCAGCGACATCGAATCCATCGAATTCTGCACCGTCGTGATCCCTTGATTGGTCGTTCCTCTCGTGAAGCCCAGAATAACGAAGATAACCGATATAATAACTCCGATGACAATCAGCGCGATCGCTATTCGCGCGCCCGATCCCAGTTCGCCTTCCATTGGTTGCTCACTCCCTCTTCCGATTTAGTCCTTCATTCGAATCAAGCTCTCTTCCGCCCATACGCGAAGATGCCGATTCCTGCGGCGATCAAGACCAACAGTATGATAGTAGGTATCCACGGTACGCTCCCCATTCCCTCTCACCCCCTTAACCGAGTCAACGTTCTCTTCGTCCCCGTCACCCTTGAACATGCGACAGCGCGTTGACGAATTCCTTGAAGCCCAATATGCCGAGCGGCAGCAGAATGTAGAGAATGGCCGTCAGCACGAGCGGCGCCATGGCCAGCGGGCTCACCATCGTTCTCTTCTTGCTGAGCGTCGTGTTCTGCGAGATCTCGCGAATCCGCAGCACATGATCGCGCTCTGTGACCAGATCGCTGAACGCCTCGGCAAGCGTGATCTGATGAATCGTCAGAAGCAGCTTGTCCACCAGTCGCCGGAAGCCTTGCAGCACGGACTTCGACTTGAGCCGATTAAGCGCCAGGTCGGGATTGGACGGATACTCATGATAAGCATCCAACAGCGCGTTCTTGTGAACCCGGCTCTGCTTCTCCAGCCAATACAGCGTCTCAAGCGTATCGGTAGACGTATTCATCAGAATCGAGATCATCGTCTGAAGCTGAAGCACGTCCTCCTCGCTCTCCGTCTTGAGCAGCCACGCCCTGCCCCGGAGCAAGAGCTCCGGCAGCTTGGAGAAGCCGTACGCAACCAGGAAGGAGATCAGAAGCATCCACCATTTGAACGAGGCATTATGATAGCTCTTGTACTTCTCCTGCAGCCGCTTGATCTGGGCGTCCTGGTCGAACGCCGGAAGCTTCGGCAGCCTGCTCTGGACAAGCGCCTTCGTCTCGTTCTCGCTCGGCAGCGTCGGATGAGCGAGGTATTCCTTGTCCATCTCCTTGCGGATTCGAATATCCTCTGCGCTCAGCTTCTCCCCGCCGACAAGCGACACTTCCCTGACGTTGTCGTAAACGAACTGCTTGCCGAGATTAACCGCGAAGAAGAAGCAGGTGAGCGACAGCGCGAACGCCAGAAATCCGTATACCAGCTTGCTTGCGTAGAGATGCTTAAGATCCGTCATGCTGAGCGCGCCTTTGATCATGCGCATCTTCCGCGCCTTCTTGAACTGCTTCTTCGGCATGATGTCGTTCACGAGCTTCTCGAACCCTTCTCGCCGAAGCAGCCTCATCACGATCGGGTTCCGATCGTCCTTCTTGACCGAGACCGCGCTGTTGATCTTGACGATGACCGTGTAGCCGACGATCGAGGCCAACAGGATGGCCGACCGCGAGACATAACCGATCGCGCCGCTATAGATGACCGAGGTTCCCGGAACGATCGAAGAGAAGAACCGCTCGATAACGCCAATCGCGAACAGCGGTGCGATAGGCAAGTATTCCAGCATCCCGAAGCGAGCCTTCTGCATCGAGATGCGGCGAATCTCCAGGTTCACCTCGTCCGCCATCATTCCCATCGCCTGAAGAAAGTTGGACGAGCCGTCCCTCAGCTTCGTATCGCCCGCGTTATTGAGGATGTAGCAGACGCCGGCCAATGTGCACAGAAGTTTAAAAGGAGTCGTAGCGTAAAATTCGTCCAGTTTCTTGCGCCCGTCCACATCCGTCAGAATAAAGTAGATATCCTCGAATGCCCGATGCAGCTCGGCCCCGGTCTCCGTCTCCGCCACCGCCTGGGAGATCGAGTTGAGCCTCAGGTAGTTCTGCCGCAGCGAAGATAGCGCCGACGAGAGCTGCTTGAGAAGCTTGAAGTGAACGCTGTCGACCTGCTTGCCGATCAGAATGCTGTTCATGACGACCGCATACAACACGACAAGCAGCGTCGAGAACAGGTCCCGGAAGATGATCGCGCCGGCCACGACCACCCCGACCGAGCACAAGGTCGAGATCAGGAAGACGCGCACGGTATAGATCTGAATCTCCTGATTCGTATAGACGGACAGCTCCGCGACCCGTACCTTGACCTTGCGGTAGGCTCCCCTCGTCAGGAAGAACTCCTCGAAGAACCGGCTCATGCGGAAGTAGGTCGACAGAGAGATCAGGCCCTTCTTGCGGGGAATGACTCCGTACGTGTTCCCCTTGCGGGACCGCCTCTTCTTGCGGTCGGAGGTGATGACCATCGTGATTCCGAACACGGCCGACAACAGAATCAGGATGAGGAGAAAGATCATGTCGGTGCCCTCGCGATACTCATGTCTATATCCTCCAATTGTCGAGAATGAACGACTTGAACTCCTTCACCTTGTCCGGAGGCATGACCTCGAGCATCTTCTGCGTCAGCTCCGTCGTGAACCAGTCGTACGTCTCGTAGGTGTCCGTCTCCAGGTTGTACTTCAGAATGTCCCTTGTCGCGAACGACTTGCGGTCCGTCTGCCGGGTGTAATACTCCTTCGTGATGCGGTTCATGGAGTGGACGGGGGCGCTTGTATCGTAATCCGGGTAAGGAACGCTGATGTCAAGCCTCACGATCTCCGAGATCCGCTCGATGTAGCGGCGGCCTTCCGTCGTGTAATTCAGATGGATATCCACCCGAATGACGTCGATGACCTGCTGCTCCGCCGTAATCATGTTCCCGGTGAAGCCGCCGGCGTTGACCAGCGAGTTCCGGATCGCGTAGACGAGCTGTTCGGCCCGGTTGGCATGGTGAGAGAAGATCGTGAAGATCGAAGCGACCTGGCCCATCTGGATCATCCGCGCCGCAATCGCATCCGTCGCCACCTCGCCGACGATGGAGACGGCGGCGTCCGATTTCTTCAAGGCATCCTGCAGCTCGGCGGCCGAGACGTACTCCGTCTCCTGAACGGACAGGATGTTCCGCTCCGGATACAGCTCCCGCAAGTACATCTCGGGCGCCATCTCCAGAACGCGCACGGTATATCGCGGATCGATGTACTTCACGGCGGCCGTCATCATGACCGTCTTGCCCGCACCCTGCCGCCCGGTGAAGCCGCAGGTGACTTGTCCCATCATGAGATAAATGATCAGGTTGATCGCCAGGAACGACTTGTTGACGTAAGGCTTGTCGATCAGGGCCGGCAGCGAGGAATCGCTGAGCGTGAACTTCCGCACGAACACGGCCCAATATTCCGCCGCCGGCGGCCGCAGCGCCAGTACCCGGGATTTGTCGTACATCGTGTTGACCAGATAACCCCGCTTCTCGGTGAGCGGTCCGGGATTGTTGTACCTGCAGAGCAGTTGCACAACCCGGCGCAATTCCTCCTCGGCATGGAAGGTCAAGAACCGAAGGTGAATATACTTCCCGTTGAAGTACAGCCAGACCGAGCGCGGCGCTTGCGGCACCTTCCTGTCCTTGTTGAGCAGGGCGCTTAGGATCGAACCCGATGTGCCGCAGTTGAAGCCGTTGATGTTCATCTCCCGAAGGGTGTCGATGACTCCGAAGCCCTTATACTTCTGGTAGATCAGAATGGACAGAAGATCGAGCATCGCATGATAATCCAGCTCGTAATTTTTCTCGGCATAGATCGTGTCGATGTCCTCGTTCGTGATCACGTAGGACGCCTGCGACTTGTCCTCGATCTCGTAGCGCTCCCGGTCCAGCCGATACTCGCCCACCATCACCGCCAGGGCGTCCTTGCCGTGCTCCTTCTTATAGAAATACATCAGAAGCTCGAACTTGATCCTCGGCTCCAAGTAACTCGCCCGGAAGTCGAACACCTGCAGCACCTCGTCTTCCGTCTTCAGCAGGTCGGCGACAATGCTGCGGATCAAGTCCTGCACGATCAGCTTGGCCGAGTCGATGCCATAGACGCAGTTCTGCAGGGCGTCTTCGATCCGCGCCTTCCGCTTGTACATCGATTCGAACTCCTCGTCCGCCAGCCCTGCGAAGTTCTCGTCCTTGATCAGATCGGCCAGACTGTACTTGACGATCTCCAGCAGCCGATCCAGCGTCAGCTTGTCCGATTGCTCGATATCGGGCTTCTCGGACTTCGCTCGGAGATAGAGAACTGTCAGCAGAGCCGCGATGCCAAGCAGCGTCACGATGATAAGCAGGGTATTTAAATTCATGGGCCTTCCTCCAATCTCGGCATGTCCTCTCCCCGGTTGCCCATGTCTATTGCGGCCACACCGTCTTCTTGCCCAGATTGGACAGCACCGTCAGCACAATTTCCTTCAAGTCGTTGTGAAGCTCGATGACCCTCGGGTCCTTATTCATGATGAACGGGAGGATCGTCTGCAGCTTGCCGATGTTGCTCGTGCGCTTGATGAACGGGTTGTAGCCGAGCTTCGCGCAGCGCCTATGCCTTAAGCCCAGCCTCTTGGTCGTGTTGCGGAAGGCTTCGACGTAGGGGTCGTACTGGTTGAATACAAACACGACTCCCTTGCGGTTCAATATGTCCATCACGCCGGCTGACTCCCAAGTCTTGAGCTTGTCGCCGGTCTCTTTGGATTGCGAGAGCACCATGACAATCAGATCCGAATTGTCGATGACCGAACGCGAGATGTCCTCGTAAATCTCCGTCCCGATGTCGGTGATGACGATCTCGTGATTCAAGTTCTCGATCACGAACTTCACCAGCTTGGCGTTATCCTGGGCCGAGATGCGATCTGCTGCGGTATCGATGATCTGCAGGTTGGGAACGCCGGGAACCTTGAGGCAGTAATCCATAATCTCGTCGCCGGATATTGCGCTCGCCTCGAGCAGCTTGATAACCTGCGTCAGGTTCCGCGTCTTGTCCGCCGCCGCCCGAATGCCCAGGAAGTTCGCCATTGTCGGGCTGTTGCCCGTGTAGGTCAAGCAAGTCGTATAGCTCTGGGTTTGAGCCATGGCCAGCGCCAGCATGATGCCGAGCGTCGTTCCTCCCTGCTTGCGATCCGGCGAGAGAACCGATATTCTCAACGCCCCCACCTCCTTGTCAGCAAGCTGTACGCCATCTTCGGCTTCATCTTCAGGTAAGGAGCGAGCATCAGAGCCAGCCCCTGGTTCAACTCCTTGGAAGGAATCGGGTGCAGCACCTGGCAGGTCTCGATCAACTCGACCGCCTTCCAGATCAAGGCGGACGGAATGACATGGATGGAGCCCTTCTCCCGCTTCCCGTCGTAGGCCAGCTTAATCGTGCGGTGCTCCCCCAACAATTCGAGGAACGATTGCTCCTCCTCGCTTGGAGCGTAGCTCTTCACATGAATCGTCAGATCCAGATGGTCGGGGATCGTCTCCTGAATATCGAAGATCACGTGCTCGAAGTCATCTGCGGTATAGCCGACTTCCTCGAAGATCTCGTCCGGCGTAGCGTCGGAGACGACAATCATGACGTTGGCCATATGCCCCTGAGTCTCGCCGAATTCCAACAGCCTCTTATAATGGCGATTGCTGCTGATTACGGCGACATCGCCGGTTGCCTGCAAGGCTTTAATCAGCGAGTAGATGACCGGACGCTTGTCGGTATAGCCGTACACCCCTATCCGCATTACTCCACGACACCTTTCTCGATCGTTAAAGTCTGGGAGTCCGTCCCCGAATTCGTCCCGCCTGACGTCGCCTGACCCGATGATGTCCCGGAAGAGGAGGCGCTGCTCGAGGAGGATGAAGCAGCGCTTGTCGAAGGAGCCGCAGGCTGCGTCTCAGGCTGGACCTCCGCTTGACCGTAACCGGCCTCCGCCCGCCGCTGCGCTTCCGCATCAGCCCTAGCCTGCTGGGCATTGGCGAATTCTCCCGCTCCTCCCTCCAGTTCCCCCTTCACCTCGTCGCGTCCCGATCGAATCGCTTGTCCGGCCTCATCCAGAATATTCGCCGTCCCGGCGTCAATCATCGTTCTTGCCGTATCGTTGAGCCGCGTGTCGAGCTTCTGGACGAGGTTCGGATCGGCGATCATAATCGCCTCGATGTTCTTCGGCACCGCGTAATACTCGGTCGCCGCCTTCTGAATGCCGGGCTCCACATACTTGGTCATGTAGAGCATGGCGCCCTTCTCGGACTGAAGGAAATAATCCAGCAGTGCGGCTTGATAGAAGTGAATCTCTGCTTCGCTCATTTTGAACTTGACCGATTTGCCGTTGATCGCTTCGATCCGCTTGTGGGTCAGGACAATGTAATCCTCGCCCATCGGGTATACAATGCGATAATCGACGTAATCTCCAACCTTGAGGCCGATCGGGGAGAGGTTGGCGAACAGATCGTATTCCCGCGTGGTATCGTCGATCGGCTCTTCCATCACGAGCCCCATGCTGAGCGGAGTGCCCGGCGTCAGCGCCACCTTGTAGTACTTGCCGACAATCGTCTCGGGCTCCAGGATGTAACTCGGACTGAGAAGCGATTCGGGAATCTGCCTTGCTTCCAGGTCGGCCATCTGAATCTGTTGACCCGGGAACGTCTCTGCCGCCTCTTCCCTGACCGCCCAGATATCGACCATCGGGCCGATATTGTCCAGAGTAGCTTGCAGCAGCTCAATCCGACCGTTCAGATCGGCCTTGATCTGCTCCTGCTTTGGCCCCCAGATCCAGTAATACTGGCCGACGTTCGTTCCGATGAAGAGCACCGATGCGGCCGAGATAATCGCGATCTTTCTCCAATCCCACTCGATATTCATGCTCACGCTACCTCCGAATGTTTACTCGCTTGCATATTTCAGAGGGTCGGGCAACGGCCCGTTTACCCCGTAAAAAACCTTTAAGCTGCTTCTCAGGACGATAACCCTGGAGACGATGTCCCCTTTCCGCAGGTAGCAGTCGATATAATCCGAGCTGCTGTAGGTGCCTCTCATCTCCCATCCGTCCGCCAAGAGCGTATCCAGGTAGCGGGAAGAGCCGACCAGGCTTGCGTCGTAGGTATAGGGAATGGAAGGCGTGATGCCGAGCTGCAGGCTGACCGGATCGACCAGCTCCGTCCCCGGCAGGTAGGAGTAATCGGTCACGGCCCCGGCGGCCGCCCTCGTCAGAATCGACCGTTCTTCTCCGCTGGCGCTCCGCAATTCGACGATCTTCGCGGAAGCCGTGTCCTCCACGTAAAGATTGCCCCCGATCCGATATTGGATATAACGGACTCCCGATGCCATTCCTTCCTTCACGACGATTCTCTCTGAAGCCCCGTCCCCGGCGGTCGGTCCGGCGGGAGGCGGCGCTTCCTTCACCGAGCTGGCGAGAAGCGTGGCTCCGGACAGGAACAACAGCAGAATCCCTCCGATAACGACTCTTTTCCGCAAAATCCGTCACCGCTTTCCAAGATGAGACCAGAGAACTATTTTCTTTATACTGGTGGCAAATTTAGTATAATCAAGTAGAGTTGTGGCTTAAATACACTTGCCGCGAAATGGCCGTAACTCGACGCGAAATGGCATAATTTCCATTTATTTTACAGAAAAAGAAGGAAAATCGTCGCGAAATGCCCGGTGAATTTGAGACTTGAGAAGCTACCATGTGGGTTAGGGTGGGAAGAAAATGATAGAAAGTTACACTGTCGCCATTGCGGAGGACGTACGCTACGCCAGAATTTTGATCAGACAATTATGCGAGAAGAACTACCTCCAGGTTGTTGCCGAAGCCTCTTCCGGAATCGAATTCAAGCTATTGGCCCGGGATCTTAGACCCGATGTTCTGGTCCTTGACATCGAGCTTGAAGATATGTCGGGCATCGAGCTTGCCAGACAATTAAGAGCGGAATTGGACTACACCCCCCAGATCATCTTTATTACGGGGTCGACGGACCCTTTAAACATCATGGCAGCCGTAAACGAAGTGGGGGCGTTCTACATCGTTAAGCCTCTGCAGGAGGACCGTTGGATGATCGCCATAACGAAGGTGATCGACAATCTGGAGAAGCAGCGGCATCGGCTGGCCCTGCTTAAACAGGCCGATCGTCTGGTTGAAATTCATGTGCAGCGGAAGACGATTCGAGTTGCCGAAGAATCGATCCTGATCGTGGAGAAGATTCCCGGCCGCAAGAACGTCAACGTCTATCTGACAACGGGCGAAGTCATCGAGAGCAATTCCTCCCTCAACCAGATTAAGGATCAAAGCTCCACCTATCTTTTCGAGACGATACGGGGATTTCTCGTGAATCTGAGATACGTAGCGGGCTATCGAAGAGAAGGAGGTTCCAAAAATCTGCTGCGCCGGTTCGACGTGTACTTCCACAACAGCTACCTGGTAGCTCCGCTGGGAAGAATTCAGGAGAAAGAGTTCGCCGAGCAGCTTAATCAATATCAGCGTCAAGGATTTCTGTCTGTGCAGAACGAATGAGTTTGCGTGCACGGAGGCTGCGCATGAAGAAGACAATCATGATTATCGCACTGGTTATCATAGCCATCGTAATTCAGCACGTCTTATATTTTCTGCAAACGAAACACTCCCTGACCGAACTGCTTAAACGGCAGAGCCAGTCGGCCTCCGAGCAATTCGAAGCCTACCTGAATGCCCTGCCTTCCGCCGACGAACTGCAAGACTCGCTCGCGCTGGATCGCCTTCTTGCGAGCGTCGTATCCGCTCAGAACGATCTTCTGGAGATTGCCGCTTTCGACGCCGACCACGCCATACCCGAACGCATCTTCGGGCATTATTCCTTCGGGACGAAGCAAGATGCCGATCTGATGAGGAAGGCGAAGAGCAGCAATCAAGCCATCTTCGGCATCCAGACCGTTCAAGGCCAACGAATTATGAAGATGTTCGCCCCCATCACCCTGAGCCTGTCATCTGTTGACGGCTCGTTCCCTCCCTCCTCCTTGAAAGTTCTTATAGCGGTCACATCGAATTATCGCTTCGTGCAGCAAGCCTTGAACAAGCTGCTCGTTACGATGATCCTTACCTCCGGCACCATATCGGCGGCCCTGATCGATATCGTCCTGATCGTACGCCTGATCTCGAGAGCAAGAGCTCGCGATATTAAGACCACCCAGGAGAACTACATCGACAACATGAAGCAGTTGTATGCGTCCGTTCGCGGGCAGCAGCACGATCTCTTGAACCATATGAATGCCATCCACGCATTGGTCGCACTTGAGAAGTATGAGGACTTGGACAACTACACCAAGGAACTTATCGGCGACATCTCCTTCACCAGCGATATCCTCATCATCGGACAGCCGGCCATGAGCGCAATCATTCATGCCAAGAGCCTTGTCGCCAAGCAGAAGCAGATTCAGTTCACCTTCGACTTCGAAGGCTTGTCCGGGTATCCGATCGGGGTACGCTCGGTTGATATTACAAGAATTATGGGCAATCTGATCGACAATTCGTTCGACGCTGTCATAGGAATGGAAGAAGGCTTGAGGCAGGTGAATATTCGGGGTTGGATAGAGGGCAACAAGCTTTATCTGACGATCTCGAATCCCGGCTCCATTACGCCCGAGGAAGCGAAGTCGATCTTCAAGCCGTGGTACTCCCTGAAGAAGGAACACACGGGATTGGGCCTCAGTATCGTCAAGCAGCTCGTCGGCAAGTACAAAGGCTCGATTCATCTGAATCTGGAGCAACCGGGGCAGGTTCGTTTCGATGTGATGCTTGCTCTGTTCAAGGGAAGATAAGCGTGGAGAGAGCCCCAAGCGATTCCATCTTCTGTGGAAAAAGCCGCATCCCTCGGCAGCGGGAGATGCGGCTTCGTTCATGGGACAACACTTGCGGAAGCTCGTTACGGGAGCTCGATGCCCACCTCGCGGCGAAGCTCCGAGGAGCGCAGCACACCGTCGATGATCGCTTGCTGAATCAGAATCTGTTCGCCCGGAATCGGAGCGGGACGGCCGTCTCGGACCGCTTCCGCGAAGTCGCGCACCTTCTCGTCGAACAGGTTGAGCGAGTGGCCGATAAGCGGCACGGCCGTCGACGTGTGGCCGCCGAAGTCGTCGTGGAACAGCGTCATCGAGCCGACCGCTCCGTCCCATACGCCCGACCACGGACCCGAGCCCGCCGGGGTTACCTTGAGGCCTGCGTCCGTTCCGAGGAACAGCGTCGAGCCGAGCGAATCCATGTGCATCGCCCATGAGATTTTGAATTGCAGCACAAGCTCGTTCTCGAAGCGCACCATCGCGACGCCGAAGTCCTCGACCTCGAAGCGCGATGCCTCGGGATGGTACTGCGGGTTCGTCCCGAAGTGGTTCGACGTGAACGCGGACACCGACACCGGACGCGGATAGCCGAGCGTATTCAGCGCCATGTCGAGCGAGTAACAGCCGATGTCGGCCATCGCCCCTGCTCCCGCCAGCGCCTTGCTGATGAACGTGCCGCCGGGCATTCCCCGCCTGCGGCCGCCGCCCGTCTCGACGTAATAGACGTTGCCGAGCCGGCCGGACTGCACGATGTCCTGAAGCCTCTTCATGTTCGGATCGTAGCGGGGCTGGAAGCCGATCGTCAGCATGCTGCCGGTCTCCTTGGCCGTCTGCACCATCTCGATCGCTTCCTCCAGCGTGACCGACATCGGCTTCTCGAGCAGCACCTGCTTGCCTGCGCGCAAGGAATCGACCGTCGTGCGGTGATGCGAGACGTTCGGCGTGCAGATGCTGACGCCGTCCAGCTCCGCGGCAAGCAGCTCCGTATGGCTGTCATACGCCGCCGCTTCCGTCAAGCCTTCCCGCTCCGCGAATTCCTTCGCCTTGCCGGCAATGACGTCCGCTACCGCAACAATCTCGACGAACGGCAGCTTGCGATACGCCGCGACGTGAGCGCGGGCGATACCTCCCGTGCCGATAATTCCGATTCTGACTTTGGCTGTCATGTCCATATATCCTCCCCATGGAAGTATGCCTGTCCGTTCCCTCCACCGAAGCGGTTCACCTTGGAACTCGTCTTCCTCGGGCTCTCTCACCGAACGCCATGAAGACGACGATAGGCGGACGGGGTCATTCCGTACTTATTCTTGAATACCGGATACAGATAGTTCGGGTTCGCATACCCGTAGTCGAGCGCGATCTCCTCGATCGAGCGCTCCGATTCGAGCAGCTCCGAGCTTATCTTCTGCAGACGAATATGCTCGACCCATTCGCTGAACGTCGTTCTTCCTTCACTGCGGAAGATGCGCTGAAGCTGGCGCGGGCTGACATGCACGCGCTCCGCAACCTCCTCGAGCGCAAGCGGCCTTGCCCCGTTGTCTTCGATATATTGCGTTGCGAGCCGGAAGCGATGATCCTTCATGTCCCGCTCGGGAATGTTGCCTGCGGCTTCCGGCGAGGCGTGGACCCGGGATGCGCGCAGAAGAATCTGCAGAATGGTCGTCTTCATCGTCGTGTAGACGCCGACGGACTGCTCTTCCCAAGCCCGGTACGCTTCAAGGAAGCAAGGCATCGCGTGGTAGCGATCCAGAGCGGGCAAGGCGGGCATTGTCCGCAGCAGGCGAATGCACTCCTCCGCCTCCCTCTCCTCCAGTTCGTCTCCCCAAGCCCCGGCTTTGCCCGGCCCCAGTGGAATAAACTCGCAATGCAAGCACAGCTCGAACATCGGGTCCTCCGGGTCCGACACTTGCTCGTGCACGACATCCGGCCCGGTCAAGTAGAACAGCCCCTCCTGCAGCTCGTGGACGTCGCCGCCAATCGTCACCAATCCCCTGCCCCGCACGATAAAATGAAACTCGAATTCCGAATGCTTATGAGCCGGAATCACGTGACCGGGCCCGAAGGAAGCGAGGTGGCACCGCAGCACGCGAATGCCGTATCTCCCCCAACGGAACCGCAGATCAAGCCGGTCCAACGCATCCCTCTTCCGCTCCATTCTCGCATAGGGGAACGGAACCGATCCGCTTCTTCGCTCGGCCGGCATCCCCCGCTCTTCATTCCGTTCGCCGCCTTCTTCTCCGGACACCGCTCTGGACACAGCTTTGGACGCTGCTCTTGACACAATTCTTGACACAGCCTCATCCTCCTGCGGCAAGCGGGCGGTCCCGCCAGCCGACCGGGAACGGCGCCTTGCCTATCGTTACTTCGCGAGCTCCTCCAACCGAATCGGCCGTCCTTCGGCAACCGAACGGTTCGACGCTTCCATCAGCTTCGTCAGATCGACGGCGATCTCCACGTTCTCCGCGGCCTCCGTCCCTTCCTGAATGTGAACGACCCATTGCTCGTAAGCCCACGGCAGCCGGTCCGCAATCGGCACCTCCTGCCAGCCGTCGCCAAGCTTGTTGCTGCGAACCACGATCTTCTCCTCCGGGAACCCGTACAGCAGCGTGCCTTCGGTTCCGTGCAGCTCGATGGAGAACGGCGAATGGCTGTTCACGAATCCCGCTTCCACGATGCCGATCGCCCCGTTCCCGTACGAGAGCACGGCCGTCGCGTTATCTTCCACGTCCTTGCCGGTCACATAGCCGAAGACAGCGCTTACGCTGTCCGGCAACCCCAGCAGCGAACGAACGAGGTACATCGGGTGGCAGCCAAGGTCGATCAGCGCCCCGCCGCCGCATTGCTCCTTGGAGAAGAAGTGCTCCGGAAGCCAGCCGGCGGTCGCCCCGTTGTGGGACAAGCGCACCCTCGCCAGCGTCAGCTTGCCAAGCGTCCCCTCCTGGACAACCTTGCGGATTGCCGGCGTATACGCATCATACAGACGCGGAAGCGACACCGTCAGCTTCACCCCGGCCTTGCGAACCTCTTCCACAATCTCGTTCACTTCGCTCAGCGTAGGCGCAATTACTTTCTCTGTGAAAATATGTTTGCCCGCCCGGGCCGCCCGCACCATAACGTCGCGATGAAGGTTCGTCGGCGCGTCGACGACAACCGCATCGATGTCCGCCCGTCCGAGCAGTTCGTCAAGATCCGCGATGAACGGCACACCGTACTTCCCGGCCTTCTCCTGGCCGCGCGCGGGCAGCTCATCCCAGATCGCCGCGATCTCCGTATCCGGGTGCCCGATCACTTGCCGGGTATAATCCTCCGCGTGCACGTGCCAGTAACTGATCATCCCAATCCGAATCATTCTGCTCTCTCCCAACTTTAAATATACGACACATGCTCAAGATAGCACACTCCCATTACGTTAATTAATCCAAGAACATGCCATTTATACTATAAAATCACGACATCATTCGGCAAGTGGAAAATCATATGATAAACTCGGGGAAACCGAAACAATCGTGCAGAAAAGGGGTTTGGCGGATGACGAAGGTACCGGAGGCTCTGGCCTCCACCATCAAGCAGGTTCATGGCGAGGCCGGAGAGAGGTGGCTCGCCGGATTCGGCGAGCTGATCGCCTATTGCGAAGAGAGATGGGGGCTCAAGCTCCTCCCGTCGGACTATCCGCTCAGCTTCAATTACGTCGCACCGGCGGAGCTTCCGGGCGGGCAAGGCGCGGTGCTCAAGCTGAGAGTGCCGGAGGACCCGGAGCTGCCGCTGGAGACGGAGGCGCTGCGCCTGTTCTCCGGGCGCGGAGGCGCTCGGCTGCTCGATGCCGTGCCCGAACGCGGCATTCTTGTTCTCGCGAGGCTTGCGCCCGGCCTCACGCTTAAGACCGTGAAGGACGACCTCGCAGCGGTCCGCATCGCCGCCGGGCTGCTCCGTTCGCTGCGGATTCCCGCGCCGCAAGGCGGCCCCTTCCCAAGCACGGAGCAGTGGGCGAAGGGGCTCGGCCGCTTAAGGTCGCGGCATGACGGCGGAACGGGCCCGATCCCCGAAGAGCTCGTTCGGCGCGCGGAAGAAGGATTTGAGCAGCTTCATCGCACGATGGACAAGCCGTTGCTGCTTCATGGCGACCTGCACCATGACAACATACTGTCGGACGGGACGGGATGGAGCGCCATCGACCCGAAGGGAGTCGTCGGGGAATTGGCCTACGGAGCAGTCCCGTTCCTGCTGAACAACCTGCCGGATCGCGATCCCGAAGCGGCCGTGCGGCTCATCCGGACCCGCGTTCCTCTCTTCGCCGCGGAGCTGTCCGTGCGGTCCGCACGCCTCGTTGCCTGGACGTTCTGCCACCAGGTGCTGTCCGCGGCATGGAGTCTGGAGGACGGCTCCGGGGATATTCGAACGCAAGTTGCCCAAGCATGGGAGCTTCTCTCCCTCTGGAGGAACGATTCGTTCTCCGTATAGGGCAACGGCCCCGTTAAATATCCGGGATTGTCCTCTATAAAGCCCCCGCTTCTGCCGATATATATGTTACATTCATTATAATGGCAATTCGCCATCTTATACCGTCAAGGAGAGGAAGTCCGTTTATGCACTTGTCCGTCAAAACAAGAATTGCTCTGCTCGTCTTCATTCCGATGCTTCTGTTTGTCGCCACGGGGGTCTACCTGCTCAACCTGAATTCCTCGAACATCAAACGAATGGGCAACAGCTTATTCGACGTAGCCTATCAGGCGAACAACTACATCATGGTTGCGGACCGCGACTATTATCAAGCATTAAACGCCTATAACCTGCTTCGCTTCGCTCCCCTCTCCGATGAAGCGCGCGAATCGAATAAGGACAAGCTGGACGAGAACGTTGCCAGCGTGCGCGCGAGCATCTCCAAGGCGAGATCGATTCTTTCCAGCTCCGACCTTCTCGACCTCAGCGAAGAGAACAGCCAGACAACCGCCAAGAATGCCTTCCTCGGGTATGAGGCCGACTTTGAGAAGTGGGTCAGCATTGCAACGGCCAACGTCAAGAACAGCACTCCCGTCGTATTGGCAGACGAGGAGGAGCTTAGCCTTATGTTCGAGAACAGCCGCGACTCCATTGACATTCTGGGCAATTTGCTCGACGAGTACAGCCTGCAGGAAATGAACGATATTAACGACAAGAAGACTTCGGACACCACGACCACCTATACCATTCTCGGGATCGAGTGGGCGCTTATCATCCTCGTGTCCTCCCTGTTGCTGCGTCACTTCAACCGCTCGATCAACAGTCTCCAGAGCAAGACGAAGATGGTCGCCGGCGGCAACCTCCACTTTGAGAGAATGGGCAAGTACTCCAGAGACGAGTTCGGGCAGCTCAACGATTCGATGGACACGATGATCGAGAAGGTGCGCGGGCTTGTCCGACAGATCTCCGACAATACGAACACCGTCTCCGCCGCCGCCGTGGAGCTGTCGATCAGCGCCGGGGAAGCGGCCGCGACGACCAATCATGTCGCCGAGAACATTCAAGACGTTACCTCTCAAGTCGAAGTGCAGGCGACGATCGCCGAGGAGACAAGCCGTGCGGTCGAAGAGATGTCTTCCGGCATTCAGCGAATCGCGGAGAACACGACCTCGATCTCCGAGCTGTCCGCGACGGCTTCCGGGCAAGTCGACGAGGGCAACGAGCACATGCTCACCCTCAAGCAGCAAGTCGGAGAGATCATGCAAGCTATTCAGGCGCTGTCGGCCATCGTCCACAATCTGAACGAGAAGTCGGGCCAGATCGGCGCGATCACCGAGAACATTACCGGCTTCGCCAACCGGACGAACATCCTCTCGCTCAACGCCTCGATCGAAGCGGCGAGAGCGGGCGAGCACGGCAAGGGCTTCGCCGTCGTCGCCCAGGAGATTCGCAAGCTGGCCGCCGGCTCGCTCGAATCCGCGGAGAACATCTCCATGCTCATCAGCGAGACGCGCGAAGAGATCGGCAGAGCGTCGGCCTTCATGGAGAGCACCGTCGCCCAAGTCGGCAAGGGCACCGACCTGATGGGCGAGGTAGCCGAAGATTTCGCCAGCATCCAGACAGCCGTGAAGAAGGTCGTGGAGCAGGTGCACGAGACCTCCGCGATCACCGAGCAGATGTCGGCCAGCTCGGAGGAGGTCGCCGCCAGCATGGAGCAATCGTCCAATTCCTCCCGCGAAGTCGCCGGCAAGGCGCAGACCGTGGCCGCTGCGACCGAAGAGCAGCTCGCTCTCGGCGAGAGCATCTCCCACGCCGCCGAGCAGCTCCAGACGATCGTCCAGAGCCTCAAGGGGTCCGTCAGCCAATTCAAGCTGTAAGCTCGCGCTCGCAAGCACCGCCAGCCCCGTCGTCCCATTATTGGACGACGGGGCTTTTTTGGGCGCTGTGCCTGCCCTCCCTGTCCGGAACGCCCGCTTAATTGCCGCCGCCGCCATTCCAAGCGTGTCTTCTCCCCGCTCCCTATTCCGCACATGCACAAACAAAATCCGCTTTTCGCCAAACTCCCGCCGTCCCCTCCCCGAACGCATACGCATACCGGACCTCGATTTTAGCGGTTTATCGCCTTCGTTGGCTGGGGTTCCGGTTGGTTCTGGTTGGTTGGAGACGTTTTGCGCGGTTTATCGCCTTCGTTGGCTGCGATTCTGGTTGGTTCTGGTTGGTTGGAGACGTTTTATGCGGTTTATCGCACTCGTTGGCTGGGATTCTGGTTGGTTCTGGTTGGTTGGAGACGTTTTGTGCGGTTTATCGCACTCGTTGGCTGGGATTCCGGTTGGGGTGAGGTGTTTTATGTGATTTTTCACATTCGTGGGCTTGGATTAGGTGCAATCGAGCCGTTTTATATGATTTTTAGCATATATGCGGTAACTTGGGCTATAAATTTCTTCATTTATGCTATTTTTCACATATAATCGCCCAAATGACCCATTATTGGGCCTTGCGAATGTGATTTTTCGCATAAAATCCAGTGACCAATGGTTTCGGAGGAATTTCGAGGCTTGGTGCTTCGCTTCGGGGGTTCGGGGGTTCGGGGCGAGAGGCAAAAAAAGACGAACCAAGAGGTTCCCCTCTGGTTCGTCTTCCATTCGGTCGGCGGGCTTGGAATTAGAAGCCGCCCATGCCGCCCATATCGCCCATGCCGCCAGGCATGCCGGCAGGAGCTGCGCCCTTCGGCTCCGGCTTGTCGGCGATAACCGCTTCGGTCGTCAGGAACATCGCCGCTACGGAAGCAGCGTTCTGCAGCGCGGAGCGAGTTACCTTCACCGGGTCGATGATGCCGGCGTCGAACATGTTGACCCAATCGCCGGTAGCGGCGTTGTAGCCGATGCCGACTTCTTCCTTCTTCAGACGCTCGACGATGACGGAGCCTTCTTGGCCGGCGTTGGCAGCGATCGTGCGGATCGGCTCTTCCAGCGAGCGAAGGATGATGTTGACGCCCGTCTTCTCGTCGCCTTCCGCTTGAACGGCCGAAACGGCGCCATATACGTTAACGAGTGCGGTGCCGCCGCCGGAGACGATGCCTTCTTCAACCGCAGCGCGGGTTGCGTTCAGGGCGTCTTCGATGCGCAGCTTGCGCTCCTTCAGTTCGGTCTCGGTCGCAGCGCCGACCTTGATGACGGCTACGCCGCCGGCCAGCTTCGCCAGGCGCTCTTGCAGCTTCTCGCGATCGAAGTCGGACGTCGTCTCTTCGATTTGAGCGCGGATTTGGTTAACGCGAGCCTTGATGTCGTTAGGATCGCCGGCGCCGTCAACAATGATCGTGTTCTCCTTGTTGACGCGAACTTGGCGAGCCGTACCGAGCTGGCCGACGGAAGTGGACTTCAGCTCGAGGCCGAGCTCTTCCGTGATCACTTGGCCGCCGGTCAGAGCCGCGATGTCTTGCAGCATCGCCTTGCGGCGGTCGCCGAAGCCAGGCGCCTTGACGGCTACGCAAGTGAACGTGCCGCGCAGACGGTTGACGATCAGCGTCGCTTGCGCTTCGCCTTCGACGTCTTCCGCAATGATCAGCAGTTGCTTGCCGGATTGAACAACCTTCTCGAGAACCGGAAGGATCTCTTGAATGTTGGAGATCTTCTTGTCGGTGATCAGGATGTACGGGTTGTCAAGCACAGCTTCCATCTTGTCCGTGTCCGTGATCATGTAAGGGGAGACGTAGCCGCGGTCGAACTGCATGCCTTCCACGACTTCGAGCTCAGTGTTGAAGCCCTTCGACTCTTCGACGGTGATAACGCCGTCCTTGCCTACCCTGTCCATCGCGTCCGCGATCAGTTGGCCGACTTCGTCGTCAGCGGCGGAGATAGCGGCAACCTGAGCGATGTTGCTGCTGCCTTCGACTTGCTTGGAGATCTTCTTCAGCTCTTCGACGGCTGCTCTGACAGCCTTGTCGATGCCCTTGCGAACGACCATCGGGTTAGCGCCCGCGGTAACGTTCTTCAGACCTTCGCGGATCATCGCTTGGGCGAGAACCGTAGCGGTCGTCGTGCCGTCGCCGGCGACATCGTTCGTCTTCGTTGCGACTTCCTTCACGAGTTGGGCGCCCATGTTCTCGAATGCGTCTTCGAGTTCGATCTCCTTCGCGATCGTTACGCCGTCGTTCGTGATCAGCGGGGACCCGAACTTCTTCTCCAGAACGACGTTGCGGCCCTTCGGTCCGAGCGTTACTTTAACCGCGTTGGCAAGCGTGTCGACGCCGCGAAGCATCGAACGGCGAGCCTCTTCGCTGAACTTGATTTCCTTAGCCATTGAGATTAACCCTCCTCGATATGGTGTTCCTGCGAGCCGCCTTGGCTCGTTACGTAATACCCTTTAAAGCTTATGTCGTCAGCGCCGCGGCGATTAGCCCACGATCGCGTGAATATCGCTTTCCTTCATGATCAAGTATTCTTTGCCCTCATACTTGATCTCGGTTCCTGCATACTTGGAGAACAGAACACGGTCTCCCACTTTGACTTCAAGCGCTACGCGTTCGCCATCCTTGCTCAGCGAGCCGCTGCCCACCGCGACGATAGTTCCCTCTTGCGGCTTCTCCTTGGCCGTGTCCGGCAGGACGATTCCGCTTGCGGTCTTTTCTTCCTTGGCACTCGCTTCGACAAGTACGCGATCACCCAAAGGTTTGATCATGAAAATAGCCTCCTTTGTGAATAGGTTAACTGTTTGAATAAGGGCTGTCGCCCCTTTGTTAGCACTCATTCATGTGAAGTGCTAACAGCCAATTCTTATGATACTGATTTTGAGTGTTCATTTCAAGCCCTTTTCCGTTAAAAAAAGCAGACCCGGAACTGCACACGGGTCTGCGCGATTACACTCGTCTTCCATTGTCTCCTTAGTCCATCCGGCTCATTCACGCGATTAGGTGCGGAAGTGGCCCGCCATCGCCTTCAATCTTGACGCCATGTCGCTCAGCTTGTCCGCCGTCTCGGCCATCGCGCCGCTCGACGAGAACTGCTGATGCGTCATCGTCGCCACCTGTTCGGTGAACGAAGCGGTCTCCTCCGTGACTCGTCCGATCTCCTGAATCGACAGCACAACCGATTCGCTTCCCGCCGACATCTGCTCGATCGAGGCGGCCGCTTCGATGATGTTGCTGCTGAGCGTGCTGACGTCGCCGACGATGCCGCCGAACGATTCCTCCGCCCGCTTCATGCCGGATACGGCACCGTACACTTGCTCCGAGCTCTGCTCGAACTTCGACGCCGCGCCCCTGATGTCGAGCGACATCGCCTGCAGCGTATTGCCGATCTGCACCGCCGATTGTTGCGTCTGGTCGGCCAGCTTGCGAATCTCTCCGGCGACAACGGCGAAGCCGCGGCCGTGCTCGCCCGCGCGCGCCGCTTCGATCGCCGCGTTAAGCGCCAGCAAGTGCGTCTGATTCGACACTTCGGAGATGTAGCCGATGACCTCAAGCACCGATTCGGACTTCTGGTTCAGGCTGCGCACCATCTCCTGCAGCGAACGGAACGACGACTCGACCTCGCTGATGTCCTTCGTCGCTTCCTGCAGCAGCACGGCGCCTCCTTCCGCCCGGCTGCGGGTCGAGACGGCTGCGTCGGAAGCGCCGGTCGTCGTCGAAGCGACCTGGCTGAGCCCTTCCCGAGTCTCCTGCATGACGGCCGAGATCTGCTGCGACTTCGCCACCTGGGTGACCGCGCCGGAAGCGACCTTCTCGACCGCCTTGGACACCTCGCCGCTCACCCGCGCGTTCTCGTCCGCGCCTTCCTTCAATTGAATAGCTGCGGCTGCCAGCTCTGCCGTGCTGTTCCGCAGCTCCTTCATCATCTTCTGCAGACTCTCCATCATCCCGTTCGCCGCACTGGCCAGCTCGCCAACCTCATCGCTCGTCTGCACGACAATCCGGCGGGTCAGATCGCCCCCCGTCGGCGACGAGATATTTTTCAACGCGCCCGATATGCTGCCGATCTGATCGATCACGGAGCGGTTCAAGAATCGAACTCCGAAGGCAAGCAATCCTATCGTGATTACCGCGATGACGGCCGTTACAACCCCGCTCGCCCCGGTGAAGGCGAATATCGCCGCGACGACCTGCAGGATGCTGATTCCCAAGAGCAGCAAGAGCGCCTTCTTTCCCAATCCCATTCCCGAATTCTTCATTCCATCTTCCCCCTCCGACATTAGACACGAACTGGTCTTCCCGAATTCGAACGATGAACGCCGCTTGTATGTAACCGTTATCAGGGATGTGCTAATAGTGTACCATAAATGCAGCATTTGGAATATCGGAAAATAGGGCTTGAGGTCGTTCCGAACGGAAACAACGCGAAATAAGCACCATGAAGATAAAAAAGCGAGCCCCGATCCCATCGGATTCCGGACTCGCTGCCATTCCCTTATGTTCGCGCTGCCGCCCGATACTCTTCCTCGTCCTCCAACTCCTTCTCCCGCAGCCGTGCCTCGCGCTTCTTGAAGGCGATGGTGGACAGGAACACGCTTGCCTCGTACAGCGCGACGAGCGGAACCGCCACGAGCAGGTCGGAGATCACATCCGGAGGCGTAATGACCGTCCCGACCAGCACCATGGCGAACCATGCGATCTTCCGAATCTTCTTCAGGACGATCGGATTCAAGATGCCGATTCTCGTCAGGAACAGAATGACGACCGGCAGCTCGAACAGCACGCCAAGCGGGAAGACGATGTTGAACATGAAGGAGAAGTATTGGCTGACCCCGTACATCGACTCGATCCCCATGCTCTCGGTGATGCCTTCCGTGAAGCTGTACGCCATCGGGAAGACGATGAAGTACGCGAACGCCAGCCCCGCGAGGAACATGACGCAGGCAGCCGGCACATAGCGCAGCGTCGCCTTCTGCTCCCGCTCGCCGAGCGCCGGCTTGACGAATGCCCACAGCTGGTAGATGGTGAACGGAATCGCCGCGACGAAGGAGACGACGAACGCCAGCTTCATGTATAAGCCGATCGCGTCCCACGGCGAGAACGCATGCAGCTCGATGCGTCCCGCAGGCGTCCGTTCCAGCAGATAATCGAAGATCGGCTTCGCGCAGAACAAGCCCGCGATGACGCCGAGAACGAAGACGATCAGGATGGCAATGACTCTCTTGCGAAGCTCGCCGATATGCGACATCACCGGCATCCAGCCCGCCTCGCCCTTGGCCGGCGCGCCTTGCGCGCCGCCGGTGCGGTCGGTCGCCATGACAATTCCTCCCCAAGCACAAACGCATTCGGCGTCCGCACGACGCCGGAGAAGCTTTGCGGTAATATCAGATCGAACACGACGAGGGCGGCTCCCAGAGGCAAGCCGCCCTCGTCAACCCGTTGCCGCGCTTATTCCGGAAGACGACGTTCCGCCTTCGGCTGCTCGTCCTCCTGCGCGCTCACGTCGACGCGGCGAGGTGCCGCCGTCTGAACGTCGTCGTCCATGAGTCCGTTCGCGCCTCTCTTGAATTCGCGCAGGGTCTTGCCGAATGCCTTGCCAAGCTCGGGCAGCTTGTTCGGCCCGAACAACAGCAAGGCTACGATGACGAGCAATATGAATCCTGTAGCGCCGATGCCGCTCATCGATGCGCCTCCTCTTCATGCAATGAAGTAAAATCATGTCTGGCTTCTGATTCCCATTATAGCCTTGATCGCTAACGATGCAACCCGCCGTATCCCATCGAGACGATGTCCTCGCGGACGATCGTGTCTCCCGCAAGCACGCGCGGCAGCAGAACGTCGAAGGACGTATATGGATCATGCATAACGCAGCCGGGCAGTCCGAACACCGGAACGCCTCTTAGGTAACCGAACAGCAGCATGGAGCCGGGCAACATCGGCGTCCCATAGCTGACGATATCGGTGCCCGCATCCGCGATCGCGCCGGGAGTGCGGTCGTCCGGGTCGACGGACATGCCGCCAGTCACCAATATCATATCATACCCGCGCTCGAGAAAATAGTGAATATGCCAAGCGATGGTCTCTCGATCGTCGGGGGCGAAGCGCTGCTCGGCCACCTCGGAGCCGTAATCCGCCAGCTTGCGAACGACGGCGGGCCCGAACTTGTCCTCGATCCGGCCGGAGAACACCTCGCTGCCCGTCGTCAGCAGTCCCGCACGCAATCTGCGCATCGGCCGGACCGCCATCGGCGCCGCTCCTTCCCGCTCCCGATAGTCCGCCGCGATCCGTTCGGCTTCCGCCACCTTCGCTTCCGGCACGATCAGCGGAATCGCCCTTGTCGCCGCAATGGCTTCCCCTTCGCGCACGACGCGATGATTCAGCACCGTCGCCAAAGCGATGTCGCCGAGCGCGTTGATCCCATCGACGACCGGCCTCGCGATCGCCGCCAGCCCGGTTATGGTCGACTTGAGCGCGACCTTGCCTTCGTGCGGCTCCCCGTACGTCAAGTTGTCTCCGGCCAGAGCAACCGCCAGGCGAAGGGCGGCATCGTCCTCATGCAGGTCTCCGTCGCCAAGCTCCAGCACATAGAGATGCTCCTTGCCGATATCCTTCAGCTTCGGAATATCTTCCTCCGCGACCCGGTGTCCCTTGCGGAACAGCCTGCCCTTGAATTGTCCCGGAACGATCTGCGTCAGGTCGTGCGCCAGCGTCAAGCCGACGGCATCCTCCGTCTTCACCTCGCGGAGCAGCGTATTGCCGATCCGCACCGCTCCGTCTCCGCTCCCGCCGCTCCCTCTGCTTCCTTCTGCGCCGTCCGTCATGCGTCGAGGTCCCTTCCGATTCCCTTGACCTGCAGCAGCGCGGAAGGAATCATGTCCATAATCGCCATCAGCGCTTCGGTCACGCCCTTCGGGTCTCCGGGAAGATTGATCACAAGCGTATTCGACCGGATCGCGGCGACTCCGCGGAACAGCATCGCCCGCCGGGTCCGCTGCATCGCCGCCGCGCGAATCGCTTCCGCCATGCCCGGAACGACCCGATCGCACACCTTCAGCGTCGCTTCCGGCGTCACGTCCCGAAGGCCGAGCCCCGTCCCGCCCGTCGTCAGCACAAGGTCCGCCTGGAAATAATCGATCATCTCGATCAGTGCGGCCTGAATCTCGTCCTTCTCGTCCGGGACGACGCGATATTCGACGATCTCGCCCTCAAGCTCTTCCTCCACCAGCTCGCGAATGACTTGCGCGCTCGTGTCCTCCCGTTCCCCGCGGGCCCCCTTGTCGCTTGCCGACAACAAAGCTACCTTCCAGAACATTCCGGTCCCTCCTCCCTAGAATGCGTATGTATCAACAATCCGGCCGCTCGGCGGAGCGATCCCCGGCCTTGTAATCTCCGCTCTTGCCGCCCGTCTTGGAGAGCAGCCTCGTCGGTCCGATCTCCATATCCTTCTGGAGAGCCTTGCACATATCGTAAACCGTAAGCGCAACGGCCGACACGGCCGTCAGCGCCTCCATCTCGACGCCCGTCTTGCCCGTCGTCTTCACTTCCGCGGTGATGTACAGCGTATCCTTGCCGTTGTCGCGGAAGCTCACGTTCACTCCGGTCAGCGGAAGCGGATGGCACATCGGAATCCAATCCGCCGTTCGCTTCGCCGCCTGAATGCCGGCCACCTGGGCGACGGCAAGCACGTCTCCCTTCGCAACCGAACCTTCCCGAATGCGCAGCAGCGTCTCTTCGTTCATCGTCACCTTCGTCTCGGCAACCGCCGTCCGCGCCGTTGTCGGCTTCTCGGAGACGTCCACCATGATCGCCCGGCCTTGCTCGTTAAAGTGGGTGAGGCGCCGTTCGTCGTCTCCCATCGCAAGTTCCTCCTCGTCTCTCTCTAATCGGCCGGCTTCCGCCCGGCCGCACTCCATCCGTCAGAACCGAATCCATTCGCTCTCCGTCGCAAGTCCGTCCAACTTCAAATCGTGAGGCTCCCGGGGCAGCATTCCCGTCACAAGCTGCAGATCGTAAGCGAACCCGATCCAGGCAGAGCTTTTTCCTGCCCGGAGCATCCATTCGTACAGACGGTCGTAATAGCCCCCTCCGTAGCCGAGCCTCCCGCCGCTGCGATCGAACGCCAGGCCGGGAACGATGACAACATCCACCGGCTCGTCCTGCCCGATCAACTCGCAGGTCTGCGGGTCCGGCTCCGGAACGCCCCATCGCCCATTCGTCCAATCGCTCGCCGAACGGATCGCCCTGAGCTCCAAGCCTTCGTTCTCCCCTACCGCCATCCGGGGAGCGACCGTCCGGTGTCCCCTTGCGAGACACCAGTTCATCAGCTCCGAAGGGTCCGTCTCGGAGCGGAACGCGCCGTAAGCGCACACGGTCAGCGGTCTTCCGAGCGTCTCCCCGAGCGGCGCCAGCAGGGAGCTCACGACGGTTAAACATGCGGCCCGCGAATGCGCGGCCCGCGCTTCATCCGTCAGCGCATCCCTCTCCGCACGGATTCTCTCCCTCCATTGCCGCTTCCCGTTCATCATGCGATTCGCTTCACCTCGCGGAAGATCCTTCCGATTGAACCGTAAAATTTAGCTTAAGTTTATCATTTTTCGCGCTGTTCGCCAAACCCTGCACAACCGGATCGACAGGCGGAACGCCAAGGAGCGGAAGCATCTCCGCTCCCGCTCCTATCCCGTTCGTTCCGGTCTGCTGTATCGGCCTCGCGTTCTCCCGCTCGCCGCCGGCAGACAGACCGCCAACAATGCCAAACAGACACCGTACGGCCACGCGGCTCCCGCCGCATACAACCCCGCGCCGATCGCCGGTCCCAGGAAGGAACCTCCTCCCTGCAGCGCGGACACATACGATGCGACGCTTCTCTGGCCGCTCCCGTCCACGGCGAGCGAAGCCCCGGAACCGTAGCCGAGCATCGTCAGGCCGATCCCGAGCCCGAGCGCCGCGAAGGCCGGATAGGCAAGCTCCCGAAGCGTCAGGAAGCCTCCGAGCCCGCTCCCCACCAGAAGGAGGCCGACCGTCATCGAGCGCTCTGGAGACCAGCGAAGCCGCCTTCCGAACACGGCCTGCGACAGCGCAACCAGGATGCCCGAGATCGCCAGGCCGATTCCGACCCGCCTCGCGGATTCGATGGCCCCGAATCCGTTCGCGTCCTGCATAAAGATGTTTATCGTCACCTGAACGATGTTAAGGACAACGGACAGCACAAGCCCAATCGCCAGATACGGCCTGATCCGGGGATCGAACGGGGAGAGCGTCGCACGACTTCTCTGCGGCCCGGCATTCCCCGGCTCCCCGTCCCGGATAAGTATGGCGAGCGGCAGCATGATCGCAAGCAGCATAGCCGCGGACGCGACCATCGGGGCCGTCAGGCTGAGCGAAGCCGTCGCTCCGCTCATCGCCGGCCCCAGCACGAATCCGAGCCCGTTGGCGGCGCCGAACAGCGCCATCCCCCTTGTCCTTGTGCTCTCCGTCGTCCAGCCCATCACATAGGCTTGGGCTTTGGCCGGAATGCCTCCGAAGAAGAAGCCCGCGGCCGCCCGCAGCAGCAGGAACAGCCAGAACAAGCCGCCGGAAGCCGCTCCGCCTTCCGCGGCCCGCTCCGCAAGCGCCGCGAACGCGACCAGTACCGCAGCGTAGGCAAGCATAAGCAGCAACAGCGTCATTTTCCGGCTCAGCCGGGAGAAGCGTCCCCAGCAATAACCTCCCATCAGCCAGCAAAGTCCTGCCGCCGAGACAAGGCAGCCGGATTGGAAGTCGCTCATTCCGAGGCTTCGGGCAAGCGGTGCGGCGACCGGGTTAAAGGAAGCGATAGACATCATCGAGATCATCACAATGAGAAACATAAGGGCAAATTTGCGGCGCATGGTCTTCCGTCCCTTCCGTGCTTGGATTACGCCAAGCATACCGTCCGGAAGAACAAGCGCTCCACCCCGAGCGGGAGGTGCGCAGCGGGCTGCGGGAGCAATGGGGAACAGCTAGATGAAGCGGCTGCGCGATCCGCCCCGCAGAAGCTCGCCGGGATTGACGCCGTACTTGCTCCGGAACGCTTCCGCGAAGTGGCTCGGATTCGAATAACCGACCTCGAGGGAGGTCTCGTAGACGTTAAACTCTCCGCAGCGAAGCAGGTCGAGAGCCTTCTCGAGCCGCCGGTCCCGCAGGTAGCCGAACACCGTCGTGCCGTACAGCTTCTTGAAGCCGAGCTTCAGCTTGTTGTCGTTCACCCCGACTTGTCTGGCCAGCTCCAGCAAGCCGGGGGCATCCGCCAGACGGGAGGCGAGAATGGCGGCCGCCTCCCGGATCGCTTGCGCGTCCCTTCTCGACAAGCCCGAATCCGCCTCGTCGGCGCCGCGATCCAGGAACAACCGGAACGATTCGCCGAGAAGCTCCGACGCCAAGCATTCGAGTTCGAAGTTCCGGACGCCGTCCCTGCTTGCCGACCCGAGCAGCCGCTCCGCGACGAGCTTCAAGGAAGCAGGGATCTTCTCTTGGTAGATGTGAAGCGGCTTGCGCCCGATAATAGCGGCGAATTCCGGGCCGGATCGGCCTCGCTTCGCGTCCATCATGGAGCGATCGAACGTGCCGGCGGGAATCGCCACGCTGAGCATCCGGGTCGGCTCGCCGGCGCCGAATTGGAACCGGACGTCGGTCGGATTGACGAATTGCAGCGAGCACATCCCCGGCCCGAAGCCGTGCGTCTCTCCTCCCGCTGCGATCTCCCGCGTGCCTTGCCAGCCGATATTGAGTTCGACCATCGGCGCCGCAGCCGTGAGCGGAATGACGCGCGACGCGTGGAACTCGTAATCGGACAGGACGATCGCCATGTCGCTTCTCGGCGAGTAGCGGCGGACGCCGCCCCGTCCGCCCGCAAGAAGCCTTCGCTCTCCCGTCCAGGAAGCATCGGGTTGCTCCAGCTCAAGCTTGTCGAAGAACGCATCGAAATTACCATGGAAAGCAGCCGATTCCACGTCGCACCTCCTTTTCCCCATGTATGGATTCATTCGATTGAGAACTATTCTCACCAATTGGAATACATACAGCTTACCACGCCGCGAAGCAATCGCCAACCGTTCTCCCACCGTCAGCCGACGCCTTGGACGTTATCGCCGATTTGCGCTACACTTGATAGCAGGCATCATTCGGGCGCAATTCGCCCATACGCACAATTATCGAGTCGGAGGGATTCCTCTTGCTATTGCAAGCATCTGGCATCACGAAGCATTACGGGGTAGCTCCCGTTCTCGAAGGGCTGTCCCTTCTTATTAATGAGAGAGACCGGATCGGACTCGTCGGCGTCAACGGCGCAGGCAAGTCCACCTTCCTCCGGATTCTCGCCGGCGAGCTGTCGGCCGACTCCGGGTCCGTATCCCGGCCCCGCGAAGTGAGGATCGGGTATCTCGCCCAGAACAGCAGCTTCGACGGCAGCCGCACGCTGCAGGAGATCATGTATGACGCCTTCGGGCCGCTGCTTGAGCAGGAACGCGAGCTGCGGCGGCTGGAGGAACGAATGGCCGACCCGGCCGAACAGCTAGACGCCGCCCGTTACGAAGCGCTGCTTAGCCAATATGCGGACAAGAACGACCGCTTCCGCGACGGGGGCGGCTTCGAGATGGAGACGCGGATTCGCAGCGTACTGCACGGGATGGGCTTCGGCGACTTCCCGGCGGACACGCTTGTCTCCGGACTGAGCGGCGGCCAGCGAACGCGGCTCGCGCTTGCCCGCCTGCTCGTCGTGCAACCCGAACTGCTGCTGCTGGACGAACCGACCAACCACCTGGACATTGCGACGCTGACGTGGCTGGAGCAGTACCTGCGCACGTATTCCGGGGCCATGGTCATCGTGTCTCACGACCGCTACTTCCTTGACGCGACAGTTACGTCCATCGTCGAGATCGAGCGTCATTCCGCCACTCGCTATACCGGCAATTACTCCAGGTTCATGGAGCAGAAGGAAGCCGACTTCGCCCAGCGGGTGAAGCAATATGAGCAGCAGAAGAAGGAAATCGCGCGCATGGAGGACTTCATTCAGCGCAATCTCGTGCGGGCGACGACGACCCGGCGGGCCCAGAGCCGTCGCAACGCCCTGGAGCGGATCGAACGGCTCGAGAAGCCGGGCACGCTGAAGCAGGCCAGCTTCTCCTTCACGACCGAGCGGCGCACCGGCAAGGATGTGCTGCAGGTGTCCGAAGCTTCCGCTGCTCCTTCCGAAGAGATGGCGCCGCTCTTCCGCAACGTCGGCTTCGAAGCGAAGCGGGGCGAGCGCATCGCCCTGCTCGGACCGAACGGCATCGGCAAGACGACGCTGCTCAAGGCGCTCGTCGGCGACTTGCCGCTGCGCAAGGGAACGATTCGCTGGGGCACCGGCGTCATGCTCGGGTATTACGACCAGGAGCAGAAGCAGTTGAACAAGGCCAACACGGTGCTTGAGGAAGTGTGGAGCGAATATTCGATGCTGCCGGAAGCGGAGATCCGCACCGTTCTCGGCAACTTCCTGTTCAGCGGCGAGGACGTGAAGAAGACGGTCGGCTCCCTGAGCGGAGGGGAGAAGGCACGCGTGGCCTTGTCCAAGCTTATGCTGCGCAAGGCGAACGTGCTTGTACTGGACGAACCGACCAACCATCTGGATCTGTGGAGCCGCGAGGTGCTTGAGGCCTCCCTGGAGGAATACGAGGGCACGCTTCTGTTCGTGTCCCACGACCGGTACTTCCTGAACCGGCTGGCGGACCGGATCGTCGAGCTTCACCCCGAAGGCGCGGAGATTTACTTGGGCAACTACGACGACATGGTCGCCAAGAAGCAGGAGCTCGAGCAATGGCAGGCGGAAGCCGCCGCCCCGAAGCCGACCGGGGCCGGAGCGGCATCGACTGCCGTGACGGCTGCTGCTTCAGGCTCGGCGGTGTCCGGCTCCGCTCCCGCCCTGGATTACGAGGCCGAGAAGCAAGCGAAGCGCGAGGAGCGCGCGCGGCAGCGTAAGAAGGAGCAGACGGAAGCGGATATCGCCCGCCTGGAAGAGGAGATCTCGGCGCTTGAGCAAGAGATGACCCAAGAGGAAGTATTCACCGATTACGTTCTGCTTCGCGAGAAACAGGCAGCGCTCGACACATGCCGACAAGCTCTCGACGAAGCCTATGAACGATGGGAATCCTTGTTGGATTGAGGAATCCCCTATCCGACGAAAGCCGCCTTAGTTACACACAGCATTATCCACAGCCTGTGAGCAGCGGGTTATCCCCAGAAAATGTGATTTTTCTTGGGGATCCGCGCTTGCCGCAGGCGGTTTTTATTTTCTGAATATTAAATTTCTGACTTTTCCACCGTTTTATCCACATTATCCACACGAAACGACACGTTTAGTTATCCCCTCCGGTGTAATCCATGAGACTTACTGCCGCAAGGTTTCGCAACCGATGTCCACAATATGCACATGGGGTGTGGATAACTGTATCCACATGCCGCCTTGATGAATCTTACCCGATCCTGTCGAACGGTAACTGTTTTTGCAAGCGTTGGGCGCACAATTCGTCAAGATTAGGGCTTGGCGCCTCCGTCTGCCGACCTCCCGCTAGTCGCCAGGTCACACTGGGTGCAAAGGGGAGGCCCTTTGTGCCCACGGCATCGCAGCGGCTCGCGGCCGGCTGCGAATTGGCTGCGAATTGGCTGCGAATTGGCTGCGAATTGGCTGCGAATTGGCTGCGAATTGGCTGCGAAGTCAAGTTAGAAGTTGGCTTCGAGGCTTGGAGCGAAACTGGGGGCGGAGCTGGGGCCGCAGCCGGCTTCGTGGTTGAGCCTGCGGCCGGGTCTGCGTGTTGGGCGGGCGAATGCGCGGTTGGCTCGTGGGGACTTCAAGGCCCGATTCGAAGAAATGAATGTGAAATTTCGCATATATTCGCGGTCGCGGGGCCTCAGACGGCACAATGAATGTGAAATTTCGCATATATTCGCGGTCGCGGGGCCTCAGACGGCACAATGAATGCGAAATTTCGCATATATTCGCGGTTGCGGGGCCTCTGGCGGCATAACGAATGTGAAATTTCGCATATATTCGCGGTTGCGGAGCCTCTGGCGGCATAAGGAATACGTGAGGATGGGAGTAAGCCGCACGCTTCAACTTCAAACAAACGCAAACTGGCGGCATCGAGAGAGAATCGCTTCTCTCTCGATGCCGCCAGCCCGCTGTAAACCTGCTCAATCCATCGTCGCCGCTCCGACCGACCACTGTTCCAGCGACAACTGCGCCTCCGCCTTCAGGTCGAGCGTGTCGAATTGTCCGCATCTCCACTTCAGATCGGCGGCGGCGGCGATCATAGCCGCATTGTCGGTACAAAGTTTGAGAGGCGGCACGAGCAGCGGCAGCGCCGCCTCCGCGCATAGTTCGGTCAGCCGCGCACGGATGCCCTTGTTCGCCGCGACACCGCCGCACAGGAGCAATTGGCTCGCGCCGAATTCTCGAGCGGCCCTCATCGCCTTCGTCGTCACGACGTCGATGACGGATTCTTGGAATCCGCGGGCAAGCGCATGGGCGCGGATCGGCTCGCCCTTCATGTTCGCGCGGTTGATCTCCGCGAGCACGGCCGACTTCAGCCCGCTGAAGCTGAAGTCGTACGAATCCGGCTCCAGCCACGCGCGGGGAAGCTCGATGGCGTCCTCGGCCTCCTGCGCCATCCGGTCTACATGCGGTCCGCCCGGATAGGGAAGGGACAAGGCGCGTGCGACCTTGTCGTAAGCTTCGCCGACCGCATCGTCTCTCGTACGGCCGACGATGCGGAAGCGGCCTTCCGCTTCGAGCAGCACGAGCTCGGTGTGCCCGCCCGAGACGACAAGGGCAAGCGCCGGGTACCGAATCTCGCCGATCAGTCGATTGGCGTAGATGTGCCCGGCGATATGGTGCGTGCCGATCAGCGGCACGTCCAAGGCGAGCGCCAGGCTCTTCGCCGCAACGACGCCGACGAGCAGCGCGCCGACGAGGCCGGGGCCTTGCGTCACCGCCACGGCGTCGATCCGATCCGGGCCGACGCCCGCTTCGGCCAGCGCTTCCTCAAGAATGACCGTAATGCTCTCGACGTGTTTGCGCGAGGCGATCTCCGGCACGACTCCGCCGAAGCGGCGATGCGTGTCGATCTGGCTCGACACGACGTTCGACAACACCTCGGTTCCGTTCTTGACAACCGCAACGGATGTCTCGTCGCAGCTCGTCTCGATGGCTAGGATATGATAAGGACTGTTCATGCTTGTTCTCCTTCTGCAGTTCCTTGGGCGATCCCCATCTCCCGAATCCATACCTCCGGTTCGAGATCCGCCCACATGATCAGCGCGTCCTCCATGTTGTCGGAGTAGTAGCCGGGCCGGATGCCGGACGGCTCGAAGCCGAACTTGCGATACAGCTTCTGGGCGATCTCGTTCGACACGCGCACCTCGAGCGTCATTCGCTTCGCGCCCATCCAATGCGCGGTCTTCATCATCTCGCCCAGCAGCAGCTTTCCGAGCCCTTGCCCCTGGAAGCGTTCGCGGATCGCGATGTTGGTGACGTGAGCCTCGTCGACGATCAGCCACATTCCGCCGTAGCCGAGAATGTCTCCGGCCTGCTCCATCACCATATACCGCGCGAACAGGTTCTGCTTCAGCTCGTTATGGAACGCCTCGGCGGTCCACGGAGCCGCGAATGCCTCCTGCTCGATCGCCACGATGGCGTCGATATCCTCTATTCTCATGCTGCGGAATTCCAGCGTCTCGCGACGCACGATCGGACCCGGCCGGCTCATCTCGCACTCTCCGTTCTCGCTGCGTTCAGCTTCGCTTCGGCTTCCGTCAGTTGCGTGTAGTTCGGCGCGAAGCCGTGAACGTCATCCGCCTCTCCGCGCAGGAAGCGCCGCTCGGCCAGCAGGCCGACAGCCGCGGCGTCGAGCAGCCACGCCGCCTCGCGGCAAACCGATCGGACCGCCGAAGCAGAAGCTCCCTGCGAAGCGACCGCGATCCGTCCTTCGCCGCCAAGCAGCTTGGCCGTCAGCTCGCCCGTCTCGCTGAGGAACCAAATCTCTCGCGGCGTTTGGCCGGGATCGGCCGCCAGCCGTTCCTCCAGGCTCTCGAACCAATTCTCGAACAAGCGGATTCCGTCCGCTTCCTCCCGGCGCCACTCGCCGTCCGCAGCCGCCGAGAAGCAGGCGCAATACGCTTGTCCCCGACGCGCATCCATCAGAGGAACAATCCAGACCTTCCCGGCGTCGGCTCGCGCCGCCGAAGCTGTCGCAAGCCGCTCCCGCCAGAACCCGTATGCCATCGCTTCCAGACTCGAGACGCCGACGAGCGGCTTGCCCCAGATCCAGGCAAGCGTCTTCGCGGCTGTAACCGCAATGCGCACGCCGGTGTACGAGCCGGGGCCTTGTCCAACCGCGACGATGCCGATGTCAGCAGCCGGCACAGCGCATTCTTCCATCAGCTCCTTCATCCGGGAGCTGACATAAACGGAATGGTTGCGTTCCGCAAGCGATTGGGAGCGGCCAACGATCTCCCCGCCGCGTGTGATCGCCACGGCAAGCATCGCCGTCGACGTATCGAGCGCGAGCGTCGCGAATTTCTTGTCCGAACTCGAACCCATCTTCATCGTGCCGCTTCCCCTCTTTTCCTCTCCGTCATGCCGAGCTGTCGGCACCACGACTCGTAGCGTTCCCCCCGGGGCGTGAATACGAACCTTCTCTCCTCCGGTCCGAGCGTGCCGATATGAACGTCCAGCCGCTCCGCCGGCAGCAGCGGGACAATCAACGACGCCCATTCGACCAGCGAGACGCCTTCCCCTTCGAAGTATTCGTCCAATCCAAGCTCATCCGCCTCTTCCTGCGAGAGACGATATACATCCATATGATAGAGAGGCAGCCGCCCCTCGTCGTATTCCTTGATGATCGTGAAGGTGGGGCTGTTCACAACGCCGCGAACGCCAAGACCCGCCGCGAACGCTTGGGAGAACCTCGTCTTGCCCGCTCCCAGATCGCCGTCGAGCGCGATCATCGTTCCCGGGAAGGCCAGAGCGGCCAGCCTCTCGGCAAGCCGGACCGTGTCCGCCTCGCTCCTCGCTTCCCACTCGTAGACGCGCCTGTCGCCGCCTCCGATCCGAACTTCATCCGACATTCCGCCATTCCTCCGCATCCCTGTACATCCCTGTACCCTGCTCCGAGGCAGCAGTCCCCGAACCCCCGCCGCGAATACAGAAAATCCGCGGACGGACGGGAAGCCGTCCAAGCGCGGATGAGCGCGGTCGCAATCGGAAGAGTTGTCGAGACTCCGCCCAGCATGTTGTGCCCTTAATTATATCGGCATGACCCGGAACATGCAAAAGAGTTATCGAATTTATTCGCCTCTAAACAATTTGTTCCGCCTCTAAATTTATTCCGCCCTGACCTTTATTCATTCGTCGTCCCATTCGTCGTCCCATTCGTCGTCCCTTCGGATCGTTCCTCCTTGCAGCACGGCGCAGCGGCTGCCCCTTGAGAACAATAAAATAAAGACGAGCGGGGACATGCCCGCATCGTCTCGGTGTCTCAATCGAATAAAGGATTTACGACTTCAGCATGTCATGGTCGACGTAACGCGTCCCGTTCAGCTCGCTGATCAGGTTGATGGCCACCTTGGCTCCGTCGCCCGCCGTGATGATCGTGTGCATGCTGACTCCGGCAATCGTGCCAGCCGCCCAGACGTTCGCCACATTCGTCTTGCCTTCCGGAGAGGCGTCAATAATCGTCTTGATCCTCGGCTCGGTGCCTGGCTTCGTCTCAATGCCGCTCGCTTCCGCAAGATCCGCGAACATGCCCGTTGCGATGACGACGTGAGCCGCCTCGTAGGAGCCGTTCTCGGTCTCGACCGTCAGCGAGCCTTCGCCCGCCGTCAGCTTGGTCGCCTTGGCTTGAACGTATTCGGCACCGAACTTCTGGGCTTGCTTCTTGCCCGTCTCGACGAGATCGGGGCCCGAGATGCCGGGAGCGCCGTAGTGGTTGTCCAGCCATGCGCGCCTCGTTACGCTCTGATCGCTGTCGAGAACAAGCGTCTTCTTGCCGGCCTTCGCCGTGAACAGCGCAGCGCTCGACCCGGCAGGGCCGCCTCCGATAATGACTACATCATACATTCCTTCATCTCTCCCTTCGAATGATGGCATCTTCTTGATTATACCATCTCTGCGGAAAAGAAGGTCAAGCGAGTCACAAGATCAAGCGGCGTCAGCCCATCATTCTGTTAACGATTCCGATCAATGTTCCGTCAATCGTTCGACCGACACGGTCTTCGTATTCGTCGGCTTCGCCCCGACCTGCACCGTCGCCATTCCGTTCGCATCGTCGACGTTCTCGATCCAGACGGGCTCCCCGTCCAGTTGCACCGCGATCGTATCCTTGGAAGCGTAAATCTCAGCCGCCCGCTTGCTGTTCACCGTGCACCCCTCCTTCCAGCGTATCCGTCGTCGATGCGCCGATATGCCCGTTGTGCATCGTCACTTGACCGCCGCCAAGCCCTTCGTTGACCATTCGGTCGATATCCATGTCGAACTGTTCCTTGCCTTCGTACAGAACGTCTTGCTCGCCCGGCTTGGCCATCGCTTCCCGGTCTCCTTCCGTCGGTATCGTAGTCATGCCATGCACAATATGCCCGCTGCGGGTTAGCTCCATTCATTCCGGGAACGCTAAGAGCACGGAACGAACGACAATCCGAGATCCCCCGGAGAGGAGTGCTGCTTAGGTATGCATACGGTCTGGAAAGGCGCCATCAGCTTCGGCCTCGTTCATGTCCCCGTCAAGATGTTCGCCGCTACGGAGGACAAGGACATTCATCTTCGCATGATTCATCGGGAATGCGGCACCCCCATCACGAATGTGAGAAGCTGCCCGCATTGCGACAGGAAGGTCGAATGGGAAGAGATATCCAAGGGCTACGAGTATGAAAAGGGGAGGTTCGTGCTCTTCGACGAGGAGGAGCTGGAAGCGGCCAAGCCGGAGAATACGCGTACGATCCAGATTCTGGACTTCGTCTCGCTGGAGGAGATCGATCCGCTCTACTATCAGAAGACATACTACCTGTCGCCCGATCAGGCGGGAGGCGGTGCCTACGGACTGCTGCTGGAAGCGATGCGGCAGAGCGGGCGGATCGGCATCGCCAAGATAGCGATCCGCAGCAAGAGCAGCCTCGCCGTCATTCGAGCGATCGACAACTGCCTCTGCATCGAGACGATGTTCTATCCGGACGAGATTCGGCCGATCTCGGGAGTGCCCAATCTGCCAGCCGCCGGCGAAGCGAAGGTGAACGAACGCGAGCTGGCGATGGCGAAGCTGCTGATCGACCAGCTCACAACGCCGTTCGATCCGGCGAAGTACACGGACGACTATCGTGTCGCGCTGCTGAATGCGATCGAACGCAAGATCGCCGGCGAAGGCATCGATGTCGTCGCGTCCCCGGCCGCCGAGCGAACGAACGTAATCGACCTGATGGCCGCGCTTCAAGCCAGCCTCGAGGCGGTGAAGCCTGGAGCCGAAGGAGAGGCGGCAGCCGCCCCTTCAACCGCCGGCAAGAAGACAAGCGGAACCTCGCGCAAGAAGCCGTCCGTCCGTTCTTCCGCGAAGAAGGCTGCGGCCGGGGCGGAGAATCCGGGCGGTGCACCGGGAGCCGGCAAGCAACCTTAAAGGAAGCTTAAATGTGAGAGGATCTTCACCAAGCCAATTTTTTAGCAGTGCAATTCCTTGGAACGGCTGTTAGACTGGAGTCATTCCAAGCCGAAGCCAAGCCTTAGCGCATGGCACGAGGGGCGATTGACTCTTCCTTCGGAAGAAGCGCCGCTGCGGCGCTCCACCTCGCAGGCTGCAACCAAGGGAGGAATCTTCATTGTTAAAGAATAAACGTCTTGGCAAGCTGGTCCTATCCGGTTCTCTGGTTCTTGCACTGTCCATCCCTGCTGCCGTCGGTTCGGCCTCGGCCGCATCCGCGTCGGGCGGCAATGCCGCAACGACAACCGCCTATTCTGCGAACTTCTCCTGGTCGCAATTGGCCAGCCAATACGGGATCGACCTGAATTCGATCTTTAAGCAGATTCAGGGAGGCAATTGGAGCAATGGCTCGACAAGCGGCAATTACGGCTCCGGCAGCTCGGGCTCCGGTTCGCAATCGGGCAACTCGGGTTCGTCCGGTTCGAACTCCGGCTCCGGGAACACAGGCTCGGGCAGCAACGGCTCCGGCAGCTCGGATTCCGGTTCGACCGCCGCTCAATCGGATTATGCCGCTCAAGTCGTCTCTCTCGTGAATGAGCAGCGTGCAGCGGCCGGCCTCGGCGCTCTGACGACGGATACCAAGCTGACGCAAGTCGCTCTTGCCAAGGCCAAGGATATGTACAACAACAATTACTTCGATCACACTTCGCCAACGTACGGCTCGCCGTTCGATATGATGAAGCAATTCGGCGTCAGCTACAGCTACGCCGGCGAGAACATCGCCAAGGGGCAGCAGAATCCGGAAGCGGTCATGACCGCTTGGATGAACAGCTCCGGCCACAAGGCCAACATTCTCGGCAGCAATTACACCTCGATCGGCGTCGCTTACTACAACGGCGTCTGGGTGCAGGAATTCACAGGCTGATTCGCGATCGGATCACAACCGGGGGAGCCAGCGGCTTCCCCGGTTTTTCCATGCTTCCTCCTCCCCTCCGATACAACTTGTCAGCTACCAAAAATACCATTTTTATAGTAATCTATTGTCATGCACGAAGCTGAATGCGCCAAACGACCCTCGACCACCGGTCACCGGCGAAGCTTGCCTGCGAATAATTTGACGAGGGGAGCCAGATCGGAATGAGTGAACAACGGAGCGGTCAAATGAACGAACAGCTATTGCAGCAAATTCTTCAAGAAGTGAAGGGCATTAAAACCGATGTAGCCGAGATTAAAGAGGACGTTGCTGTTCTCAAGCAAGATGTTGCTGTCCTTAAGCAAGATGTTGCTGTCCTTAAGCAAGATGTCGACGTCCTGAAGCGAGATTTCGCCGGGATGAAGGCGGAGCAAGAGGACATGAAGGTCCGCATCGGCAACATCGAGAAGGACACCGCGCTGATCCCATCGATGCAGCAAGCGATACAAGAGACGCAGCAAGCGGTGCTGGAGACGCAGGAGACGACGAAGCGCATCGAGACCAAGCAAGACAAGCAGGATGCGGCGCTCACTACCCTCTCAAGACGCTCAATCGATCTGGAAACAGAATTCAATCGGATCAAGCAAGCGAAATAACGTCATTAACGTCAAGCCTCCCCGATCGTCGACCTACCGATCAGGGAGGCTTTTTTGGGGCCGTTCGCTTATCCCAACAGCTTGCCCAGCAGCGCCTCGATCTGTTCCTCTCCGAGCCCGATATGCCGCATGTAGGCAGCACCGCCGCCGTATTCGCTCTCCAGATGGTCGAGCATCATAACCATATTGGATGGCGCGCAGCCAAGCAGTTCCCGGGCCATCTCCTCCGGCACGACGTCCGGAATGCCCTTGCGCAGCTCGCCCAGAATCGGCGCGATGTTCGGGCCGGTCTGCTCGTAGTCGGCGACGATCGTCTCGCGGGAGACGCCGGCCAGCGACAGCAGCAGCCCCGCCAGCACGCCCGTCCGATCCTTCCCTGCCGAACAGTGGAACAGCGCTCCGCCATCCTTTTCCGCCAAGAGGTCGAGCACTTCCTTGAGAACGGGCTGCGCGTTGTCGAGCATGTCGACATACATATCGCCAAGGCAGCGAATGTCCCGGCGGGTCGTCGCTGCGGGGTTGATAAGGCTGATGTTGCGGTACGTCACAGCATCGGAATCGGCGAACACATTGCGGAACTCGCGCACCTCGTGCTCGTGCCGCAGATCGACTACAGTCCGAATACCCCGTCCGAGCAGCTCCTGCCGGTCTTGCTCCGTCAGCTTGTGCAAGCCGTCCGCGCGGAACAATCGCCCCCATTGCGTCGTCTTGCCGTTCGCGGCGCCGTAGCCTCCTAGATCCCGCACGTTGAAGGCGCCCTCCAAGGGAATTCGGCGTTCGATTGGCTCTGTTGTCGTTGTCATTTTAGCGCAGTCCGCCTTTCACGAAGGAATCGATAATTTGTCGTTGCAGAAGCAAATACAGAATAAGCACGGGCAGACTGGCGATCGTTGTTGCGGCCATAAGCGGCCCCCACAGGTTCATCTCGCTGGACATGAACATCTGCAGCCCCTTCTGGATCGTCGAATGCTCCATCTTCGTCGTCACGAGCAGCGGCCAGAAGTAGTCGTTCCAGGACGTGATGAACAGCAGAATGCCGATGGATGCGATGGACGCCTTCAGGTTCGGGAACACGGTGCGCCACAGGATGCTCCAATCCGATGCCCCGTCGAGCCGGGCCGCTTCGATGAGCGCCTTGGGGAAGCTCTTAAAAGCATTATACAATTGCATGACAGCAAAAGCCGAGACGATATTCGGAACGATCAGCCCCGTCAGCGTGTCCCTCCAACCGAAGTTGCTGATCACAACGTAGTTCGGAATCATGATAACCTGGAACGGGACGAGCCAGGTCAAGCCGATGAGGCCGTAAATCAGGCTGCTGCCGCGGAAGTCCCAACGGGTGAACGCATAAGCCGCGAGTATGCTGGTGACTACCTGGCAGATCGTCTGCAGAAGCGATACCCCGATCGAATTGCCGAGCATGCGGGCCATCGGGATGCTGTCCCACGCCATCTTGTAGTGATCGAACGTCCAATGGTGCGGCAGCAGGCTGGCATTAAAGATTTCTCCCTCCGACTTCAGGGAAGTGACGATCATCCAATACAGGGGGAAAATAGCCAGGAAACTGAGAGCGACGAGAACGGCGTGCTTCGAGATTGTCGAGGCGCTGAGCTTGTTCCTTCTTGCGGAAGTTAGGTGCATGAGGAGTCCTCCCCTTCTAATCGTCGAAGAATGACAGCTTGCGGGTCAGCTTCATGAACCCGAGAGCGATGATGCCGAAGCCGATGAAGATGAGCACCGCCGCGGCCGAACTCCAGCCGACGGAGAACGTCTGGAAGCCGTACTTCCAGAGCAGGTAGTAGATGTTCGTCGTCGAGCCCAGCGGTCCGCCCTGCGTCAGCACATTCACGTAGGAGAAGCTCCATTCGGAAGCGAACAGCGTGCTGAGCATCGTCATGAACAGAATCGTCGGCGACAAGAGCGGAAGGGTAATATGGCGAACGATCTGCCAGCGGGACGCCCGATCGATCTTGGCAGCTTCGTAATATTCGCGATTGATTCCCGTCATGGCGGCAGAGAAGATAAGGGTGCTGAAGCCGATCAGCTTCCAGCCGGTAATGAACGTGATCGACCAGATCGCCCACTTCGCGTCGGAGAAGAAGCGAATCGGCTCGGCGAGTCCGAACCACGACTGCAGCGTCTGGTTCAGAATGCCGTTGGTCGGGTGCATGATCCAACGCCATACGGAGGAGACGGCGACAGGAGCCATGATCATCGGGAGGAAAATAAGGGCGCGGTACATATTCTTGGAACGCTTGCCGATGTTGTCGGTCATGATGGCAATAGCGATCGGAATGATAAGCGCGAACGGAATAACTCCGACCGTGTAGATCAGCGTGTTAAGCAAGGCGGTGCCCATCTCGGGCAAGGTGACGATATTCCGGAAGTTCTTCATCCCGACGTACTTCTCGGCGGAGGTCGGCAGCAGATTCCACTCGTAGAAGCTTAAGCGGAACGTCTGGATGAGCGGACGATATATCCAATAGGCAATGGACAGCATAACCGGCAGCAGGTACAGGTACGGCTTGAGCTTGGCTAATCGGACGGGCAGAGCCTGGCGCTCCTTCTTCGCTCTCAGCTTCGCCTTCGGCTGGCTCAGCGTGCCGGTCGCCGCTGCGGAATCGTAATTCATCTGGTGTCATCCTCCTCTCGGGCTTAAACAGGACTTGAAGACAGAAGGCGAATCTTAGGGCCCTCTGTCTTCAAGCCGGGGGATTCGATTACGGCATCAGGTCTTGAGCGCGCTTCTGCGCATCCTGCATGATCTTGGACACGTCGTCCTTCGATTGGATGGCCTTCTGGACCGCCTCGAGCAAGATCGTCTCGATCTGGTACCAGTTGGAGCCCGGGTAGGATACCCACGGGGTCAGGCGTTCAAGCTGAGCGAGGTTCGGCTTGATCAGCGGGTTCTGCTCGACCCAATCCTTCAGATAAGCCGGATCTTCCACGATGGACGGACGGAGCGGCAGATAACCGATCTCGGACGTAATGATCGTATAGCCGCGTTCGCTTGTGACGAACTTCAGGAACTTCCAAGCGGCCTCCTGCTTCGCCTTGTCGTCGGAGAGAATAAACAGCGCGCTTCCGGAGTTGACCGGTGTCGTTGTTTTATCGCCGAAGGATGGCATCTGGGCGGCTTGCAGCTCCCAGCCGCCGGCTTGAGCCGCGCCGATAAACATGTTCTGCAGGGCGCTCGTGAACAGGATCATGCCGAGTTTGCCTTGCGTGAACGCTTCGATCGCTTCGCCGTCGTTCATCTTGCTGTTCGCGCCGCTTAGAACCATGTCCTGCCACATCTTGATCGCGTCTATCGCTTCGTTCGAGCCGAATTCGATCGTCGTGCGGTCGTCGGAGAGCACCTTGCCGCCGTTGCTTCCGATGATTGCCTGCACGAGCCAGTCGTTGCCGACCGATCCGCCGATATGAACGCCGGTCGTGCCGGTCGCATCCGCGATGGCCAGCGCGTCTTCCTTCACTTCCGCCCACGTCGTCGGAGGGAAAGCCGGGTCCAGCCCCGCCTTCTCGAACAAGCTCGAGTTGTAGAACAGGACCGGTGTGCTGAACGTGAACGGCAGCCCGTACGTCTTGCCGTTCAGTTGTCCGAGCTTGAGGCCGTTCGGGTTGAAGCCTTCGAAGGCGGCGGCCAACTCGTCCGCCGGAACGATGTCTTCCAGCGGCTTGGCGCCGAAGTTGTTCGCAATGAAGTCGAGTCCGTCGAAGACAAGCTGCGCGACGTCCGGCGGGGAGCCGGCGGCGATGTCCGCTTGCACCTTCGCGTTGATGTCCGTGGAAGCAACCGGAATGCCTTCGATCGTAATGTTCGGGTTCTCCGCCTCGAACTCGTCGATCAGCTTCTGCGTGCCTTCCTTCTGCCCTGCCGTCGCAAGGTTGTAGCTGTAAAATTTGATCGTGACTTTCTCATCGGATGAGGAGGACGAGGAGGATGAAGGGGACGCTGCAGCGCCGGCTGCATTAGCGCTGGCCGAGCTCTCCGTTGCCGCATTCGAAGCGTTGCTGCCGGTTCCGCTGTTGCCGCAGGCCGTCAAGGCCAGCAAGGACAGAGACAGCGCGGAGGCTGCCCATACTTTGAAGGTTGCCATTGTTTTTCTAACCTCTCCCTTTTCTTGATCGATTGCCCGATCGATTGCCTTCCTGACGAATCGCTGTGGCGAATGGAATGAATTACGCGTGGGCCGGATGCTTCGCCATGTCCCATTCGAACACCATGCGATGTTCTCCGGGCAGGTAACGGGGCTGGACCGCAATCTCCCCGTCCTTGACGCATACAAGATTGTAGCCGCTGTTGTCGAGGAAGCGCATCGTGGAGGGGTCCGTCGAATCCAGGCCGAACGCAACGCCGGTCGCCGCGAAGCTCGGAATTCCCGCAACGACGCCGATATTGTGGAAGTGAATATGGCCGGACAGCAGGGCGATGACGTCGGTTCCTCTCAGCGCTTCAACCAGTTCGCCGCTGTTGAGCAGGAGGTGGCTGTCCATGAGGGCGGTCGGGGTCGGGTTCACCGGGTGGTGAAGAACGACGACCGTGCCTTGCGGGGCAGGCTCGGCGAGCACGCTGGACAGCCACTTAAGCTGCTCCTCGTCGACTCGTCCGTCGTGCGAACCCGGAACTTGGGTGCTCAGCATGACGAAGCGGAGCCCTTCGTGAACGAAGCTGTAGTAATAGTTCGCTTCCGACGGCGCTTCCTCGAGGTAGCCCTCGCGGAACGGGGAGCGGAAGTCGTGGTTGCCGAGACCGACGTAGATCGGAACGCCGAGCTTCGCGGACTCCTCGTCCAGGAGCGCCTTCAGATGCTTATAGTCGTCGAGATCGCCGTCCTGCGTCAGATCCCCGCTGATCAGGACGAAGGCGGGCTTCGTCTTCAGCTCGCCGAGATCGGCGAAGGCGGTGCGCAGCTTCGCGGTCATGTCGATGCCGAAGAGCGGGTTGCCCTTGGCCGGCGCGTTGATGTGAATGTCGGTCAGATGCGCGAAGCAGATCGGCTCTGCGTTGATCGGGCTGTTCGTTGGTGTCGCCTCATTCGTCATCGTTCGCTCACTCCTTATCATGGTGGTGGGCCGTCGGCGGGTACTGCTCAATGTCGCCGATCCCGTCGAGATGAAGCACCCGGAAGCTCGGCTTGCCATCCGTTACCGTTACCCACAGCATCAGGTTCTCATCCCCGCGTCCATTGCCATGCGGGCTGGCTCCCGTGCGGCCGAGCTGAATGTAACGGCGATTATCCCGCTTCGTATATTCCATGCTGTGAAGATGACCGGAGAAAATCGCATATTCGCGACCCTCGAGCAGCTTCTCCAGCTTGGCGAAGGAGGCGTCTTCCGCCTTCCAGCCCGGACGGTGCATGCTGATGAATGTGATCTTCGCGTCTGCGTTGTCCGCCAGCACCTTCTCGAAGAACGCAAGCTGCCGTTCGCCGATCGCCAGCGTAATTTGCCCCATCTGCTTCAGTTGCTCCGGGCTCAGACCGGCGACGATCTCGTCATAGAACGCCTTCAGATGCTCGGAGGCCCGATCCGGCTCGCGTTTGACGCCTTCGGTCGCGCGCTTGATCATGCCGATAAACTCGTCCGAGAGCTCCTCGAACGGGTCTTCCGTGTTGACGATAAGGAAGAGCGAGTCTCCGGTGCGGAAGGCGTAATACTCATGGCCCTTGCGTTCGCTCCATACGTCCGCCATCGCTTGCGTCCCGAAGTCGTGATTGCCGATCGTCTGGAAGAAGGGCAGCCCCGTCCGCTCGATCCGGGCATCGATGTAATCCCATTCCTCATGAGCGGAAGCCGGGTCCCGCCAGTACCCTTCGATCAAGTCTCCTACGAACAGGACAAAATCCGGCTTCATGTCGCGCAGCACCTCAAGCCCTTGCTCGAATACTCCATCTATGGACATCCCGCAGCGGTCGCCCATGACCGCGAACGAATAGTCCCTGCCAAGCTGCTCGGGCAGCTTCCCGAACCACGGTCCCTTGTCCGTCCGGAACCTCTCGGCGTCCACGATCATCTCGAACGATCTGCGCTCTGTTTGAATACTCATACGGCTATCCCCTCTCGTAAGGAAACTTCCTACGAGATTTAGTATGCAGGTTGTATGTAAGTTGAATATTAGAGTACATGCTCAGTTGTGTAAAATGTGAACGCGGGGAGTCAGCAGCGAAATGTGAACATGACGAGGCGAGGAGGCGGAGAACGGAATGTGAACATGGCGAGGTACGGAACGGAACGTGAACGCTCGAATTCGGGCTGTCAGCATAGGAACGCCGAACGGTGGAGAGACGGTTAACGGCAGCGGACTCGCGGGGACACCCCGACCGCTTCGCAAGCGTTAGAGCTATACAAGACGCGCTGCCTCGCAGATTGGATGCGGTTGTTCATATACATTCGCTGCGAGGGGGCGCTTTGCGCGAAATGAATGTGGTTTGTAGCATAAAAACAGCCGGCCGATCGGGCCGGAGCGGCCGGAATGCGGCAGCCGCTCCCGCGTTCCCGGCCCGTGCGCCGCCGATCGGCGGCGCTTTCACATCATGCCGCGCAGCTTCATCTGCTCATAGGAGCTCGTGTAAATCTCGAGCACTGCGGACTTGGCCGTCGCCAGATCGCCCCGGCTGAGCGCCTCGTAGATAAGCCGGTTGGATTCCTGCGACTTATGCGGCTTGTATTGAGGGTACATCTTGCGGAACGAGACCATCTTGAACATGTACTTGCCGCGAATTTGCGAGAGTACCTTCATCATGTGGTCGTTGTGGATCGCGCCGACGATCGTCTCTCCGAAGGAGAAGGAATTGTCGTAATACGCCGGGATATCCATCGTTACCATCGCCTCTTCGGACTTGACCAGGTACTTGCCCAGAGCCTCGAGGTCGAGGGGCAACGCTCTTCGCCCGATCGTGTCGAGCGCATAGATCTGCAGCGAGATAAACGTCTCCAGCATCTCGCCGTATTCCCGGAAGGAGATATCCTTGACGAGGACTCCTCTGCCGCGAAGAGATTCCACGAAGCCTTCCGTCATCAGCAGGTTGATAGCCGCACGGATAGGGGTGCGGCTCATCTGCAACTGCTCGGCCAAGTCATTCTCGGAGAGCAGCGCGCCAGGCAGGTATTCCGCCGAGATAATTCGGCGCCGAAGCTCTTGATAAGCTCTCGATTCCAACGAAGAGGACATGTCGCTTACAATTCCTTTGCCATTGTTTGGTTCCATGTTAGCAAACTGGCCTCCGTTTGAAAAGCCTCCCTTATCCCGCTACCCTCCCGCCAGCCAGAGAATCGCGAAGCTGGCCGCTCCGCAAGCGAGCGCCAGCAGGCGGACAAGCCGAAGCCGTGCGCCGCGCGAAGGGCGTTGCGCCCGCAGCATTCGCCAGATCAGCCCAGGGTGAAGCGCAAGGAACCAAGCCGTTCCTGTCGCGAATATAAGCAGAAGCGCCAATCCCGTCGACCACGCCGACGAGGCGATACCCATGCCTATCTTCCTCCCGCACTCATGATGGAACTTGAATAAGGGTTGCGCTTATCTGTTCCTATTGTATGCGGGATGCCGTCGCTTGGAAGCCTTTGCACCGAATATGCCGGGCAAACTCCCTTCCGCTTCAAGCGGCTTACTTCAGCAGCCGGACCATGTCGTCCAGCTTGCGGCTGTTCGCGATATAGCCTTGGTTCATCCAGACCATAAAGTCGACCTCGAACGCTCCGCCGCTTCGCACCGTCGGAATCGCACGCCAGCCGGGCGTCAGCAATTGCCTCCGCTCCAGCCCTTCGCCCTGCTCATGCCACTTGTCGAACGTATAGAAGATATAGTCCGCGTCCAGCTCGGCCAGCCATTCGGCGGAGACCGCTTCCCGTCCGGCCTTGAAGATCAACTCGCGCACCAGCGGATGCGGCTCGAGCCCGAGATCCCCGTTCAGGAACGGCGTCGAGTACTCCCGGTCCACGCTGATCTCCCCCGCCGTCAGCCGCAAGCAGGCGTACGTTCGGTTGCGGAGCGGGGCGGACAGCAGGCGCTGCGTCTCCTCGAGCTTGCGATCGTACCTGGCAATCGCTTGCTCCGCCTGCTCCTCCCTGCCGAGCAGGCTCCCCAGACTGCGAAGGGTCAGCTTCCATTCCCGTGTCCGATGCGCCAGCGGATACGTCTGCGCGATCCGTTCGTACTGCTCCAACGGATGGTTGCCCAAGCCGTTCGCTTCGCTCTTGGCAATAATCAGATCGGGCTCGAACCTCGCAAGCGAGTCCGGCTCGTCCCGCAGCACGTCGAAGGTAGGAACGCCGGCGAGCCCCAGATGCTCCTGCGTGCCCCATGCCGGGTGCGCCCATTGCACAATCGGCGTAATCCCCAGACACAGCAGGCTGTCTTCCATGAACAGAGCCGTAACGCGAGGCTGCCTGCGGGTCTGACTCCGATAGCGGCCGGGCGCCATTCCGACAGACTGCTTAAATCGCCGATTGAAATAAAACTCGCTGGCGAACCCGACCTGGGACGCAATCTCGTGAATTCGGTCGTTCGTCTCCCGCAGCAGCAGCTTCGCCCGGTCGATGCGCAAGCCGTTTACGTATTCGAGCGGAATTTGTCCGGTCAGCTCCTTGAACAGCTTGGAGTAATGACCGGCGGGAACGCGTGCGTCGGCAGCCAGTTGGCTGACCGTCAGCGACTCCATGTAACGATCCTTCAGCCTCTCGATCGTCAACCCGACCGCACGGCGAACATCGGAAGCCGATTCCGCGCTCCCTCCCCCGTTCTGCTCGATCAGGCAGCGGAGCAGCTCTTCGAACCGGACATGATGCAGATAGCGCTTCGCTTCATCCGCCTCCTCGCCGCTGCGAATGACGGACTCGCACACCTCGAGACAGCGCGAGAACGGAATGCATGCCAACGGACCGGAAGGAACGATCGAAGGCACGCTTCCGGCAGGCGCAGCGACAGCCCCGCCCGCTTCGAGCGCGGGAACGGGGATCGCCGAGAACGTCAGCCGATAGTAGGCGAAGATGGCGGAAGCCGCGTGAAGCGTGACGCGCTGGCCGGGCTCCGCCGCCAGCAAGCCGTTCTTCCCGAGCGCATAGGTCAAGCCGTCCACGCGCGCCCTTCCTTCTCCTTCCGCGACGGCCAAGAGAACGTAGCTCCCCCCCGCCGCGATGTCCGTCTCAGCGTCTCCGTACGTCTCTTCCCGGCGGCAATCGCGGATCACATACAATGCCGAAGGATAGGGAGGATTGCGCCGCTCTGCCCGTGCCCCCAGCTCGATCGATTTCTCCATCCTCCGCCCCCCTGCGATAGTGATAATTATTATCATTATACCATATCGCAACAAAAAGAACCCTTCAAACGAAAGGTTCTCCCTGCTTCTTAACCCTCTATCTCCTTAAGCGCCGAACAGCTTCAGCAAGTCGTCGATCTTCATCGAATTGGCCGTAATCGCGCCGGACTGCCAGTGGGACCTCTCGACCCGGTACACGTGGCCGTTCTTGACCGCCGGTACGTTCTTCCAGAGCGGGCTGTCCAGCAGCTCGATCGCCGACTGGTTCTCCTTGGACGTCCATGTGCCGTTCGATGGGAAAATAATCATATGCTCGACGTCAAACTCCGGAATCTTCTCCTGCGAGATGGCCTCGTGCCCGTCAATGCCGACCGACCACGGATGCGGCGTCAGGCCGAGATCCTTGAACAGCATGCCGGTGTAGGCGTTCGTGTCCGAGAATAGGCGCAGATCGGGCTTGTCGCCGACATCGAGCCGAACGACCGCGACCGTCTGATCGCCCACGGCCGCCTGGAGGCGGGACTTGGCGTCCGCAACCTTGGCGTCGTATGCCGCCAGCACGGCATCCGCCTTGTCCGGAATGCCGAGCACATCCGCAACAGCCTTCAGCGTCTGCACCGCGTCTCCTCTCATGGAATCGGGAATGCGATAGGTCGGCGCAATCTTCGAATACATCTCGTACTGGGCCTCGTTGATTCCCGGGTCGACGATGATCAGGTCGAGATCGTAGGCGATGAGCGCCTCCATCTCCCCCGTAATATCGAACGTCGGAACGTCGTCAAGCCCCAGGTAATCCTGCTTGCCCCAGGACGGATGGTACCATTGCACGACTGGCGCAACGCCGAGCGCAAGCATGTAATCCTCGAGATAGATGCCGGCTACCCGCTCGGGATGAACCGGAATCTCCACCGTGCCGAAGCCGTCTTCCACCGTTCTGGTGCCGCTCTCGGCCGAAGCCGAAGCCGAGGCCGTCGCCGCAGCGGATTCGTCCGAAGCGGCTGCCGCACTCGGACTTGCCGCCGGACTCGCCGACTCCGCGTTGCCGTTATTGCCGTTATTGCCGCAGCCGACCAGTGCGATCGCCAAGATCAGGATAACCGCCAAGACGCTGAACATCCCTCTGCTGCTGTTGCTTCCCGTGCCCTTCATGCCCTTCATTCCGTTCTCTCCCCCGCTTCGATTACGAGACAACGACCGCCCCACAACTGAGAATCGTTATCATTTCGTTCGTTGCTATTATAGCCCCCTCTTCTCGGGTGCGACAATGCACATTCACCTTCGTTTTTTTGTCCATTCTCGAACGAGGCGGGAGCGAGCGCGGGATTCCTCCGTCAGCCGGAGTACGGAGTCTGGGCAAGCAGGCAGCCTGCGGGCTCCATTCCTTCCATGACGGCCTGAATGACGGGCTGCCGCATCGTTCCTCCCTGCGTCCACTCCAGGAACGATACTTTAACGACAAGGGTCGGTTCGATCCAGACCGCGTCCGGCACCCGGTCCGGCTTGCGGGAGAACGGCATCCGAGCCGTCTGTGTCAGGGAAGCCAGCATGTCGACCTGCGCCCACTGCTCGGAGGTCAGGCTGCCGCCTCCCGCCTTCCCGATGAAGACGAACGAGCCGTCCGCCGCGTAGAGGCCGAGAAGCAGCGCATTCACTCTGCCGTCCCGGTACGTGACTCCTCCCGCTGCTGCGTAGAGGTCGAATCCGAGCTTTATTTTCACCCAGCGGCCGTCCTTGCCTCCCGGAGCATACTCGCTGTCCAGGCTCTTCGCGACGATCCCTTCCATTCCCCTGGCCTTCATCGCGTGCAACAGCGCCTCGCCGTCCGGGAACGAATCCGTCACCTGAATGAGCGGCCCCGGCTTCACGACCGAGTTCAGCAGCCGCTGCCTCTGCTCCAACGTGCAGCCCGTTGTCCACTCCCCGTCGCAATACACAATATCGAACGCCATGTAGACGACCGGAATTCGCCGCACCGCCGCCTCGATGCCGCTTGCCCGCCGCAATCCGTCGCGCCTCATGACCTCGGGGAAGGAAGGCTTGCTCTCGTCGAATGCGATCATCTCCCCGTCGAGGATGAAGGACGTCCCGCCCGAAGACGGAGACGCATGTCGGAACTCGGGATACTGGGCGGTGCGCTCGCTGCGCTTGCGGTTGAACAGCCGCACATCGCCGCCGTCCCGGTGCAGGAGCATCCGGACGCCGTCCCACTTGATCTGGTAAATCCATCTGTCCCCGGTCGGGATGCGGTCCGACAGAATCGGCTCGAACGGAACGATCGGCCCCATATTCACTCGCTTCATCTCCTTGTCATGGGGAATGCTAACCTCATCTAATCCATCGCAGAAGGAGTTCGATGTCCATGCCCGCAACAGCCTCGCCGCCGATCACGATCAAGCTTGGAGAGCTTGAGCTTAACGTCACCCACCCGGACAAGCTTCTGTGGCCCGATGTCGGAATCACGAAGCTGACGTATGTCCGCAAGCTTGCCGAGCTCGCAGATTCGCTGCTGCCGCACGCCTCGGGGCGCTATCTCACCACAATCCGGTACCCCGAGGGCATTCAAGGCATCTCCTTCTATCAGAAAAACATTCCCCCAAACGCCCCCGCCTACGTGCCCCATTCAGAAAACGACGGAATTCGGTACATTCGGCTCGATTCGCTTCCCGCTCTGCTCTGGCTTGGCAGCCAATATGCGCTTGAGTTCCATGCCTCGTGCGAGCGAATCGGCGAACCGCTGCCGGATCGGTGGATGCTCGACATCGACCCGAGCCTTGAGGAAGAACCGCGGCTGATGGAAGCCGTGTCGCTTGTGCTGGAGTTGCTCGACTCGCTCGGGCTGTCGGCCGTTCCGAAGACATCCGGGGCGACCGGCGTCCAGATCGTCATGCCGATCGAGCCGGGGCCGACGTACGACGAGCTGCGGGAATTCGGCAAGTTCGTCAGCGAATACCTCGCGGCTTCGCACCCGAAGCTGTTCACGGTGGAGCGGCTGAAGCGGAATCGCGGCACGCTTGTCTACCTGGATTACTTGCAGTTCTATCCGGGCCGCACGCTCATTGCCGCCTACTCCCCGCGGGCCCGTCCCGGCGCCCCCGTCTCCGCCCCGCTGACCCGGGAGGAAGTGCGGAGCAATGCGCATCCCCGCGACTTCCACCTGCTGAACATGCCCGAACGCATTCGCCGGCTCGGCGACTTGATCGGCCAACATCCGAAGCAGCCGCTCGGCCAAGTGCTCGGTCAGGTGCTTCGGATGCTTCCCCGCCGGTAACTGGTCGGGGGAGCGACAGGAGGAGATGCGCTACAGCAGCGGCGACAGCATCCGCGAGATCGACTCGCCGAGCCTTCTCGCAACCGACCTGCGGCGGAACGACTCCAGCTCCATCTCGGTGCCGTCGGCCTCGTCCCTGCGGAAGTCTTCCTCGAGCCTGGCGATGGCGGAAGGATGGAACAGAATCGCGTTCGTCTCGAAGTTGCTGTAGAAGCTCCGCAGATCCATGTTCGCCGTGCCGAGAATCGCCAGCAATTCATCCACGATAATGACCTTGGCATGGACGAAGCCGGTGTCATAACGCCAGACGCGAATGCCGGCGGCCAGCATCTCTTCCATGAAGCTCAGCGTGGAGGCGTGAACAAGCCATGTATCGGGGACATACGGGATGATCATCCTCACGTCCAATCCGCTTCTCGCCGCGGACTTAAGCGCGGTGCGGATGCCGGGACTCGGGATGAAGTACGGCGTGGTGACCCAGATCCGGCTCTTCGCGGCGGCGATCGCCGCGAAGAGCGTGTCGTGAATCGTATCGCCATGACTGTCCGGCCCGCCCGCGACAATCTGGACCGCCTCCTCGCCGGAGCAGTTGTGCTCGGGGAACAGTCCCGGCTCCTCAATCGGCTCGCCTCCGGAAGCGATCTCCCAATCCTTCAGGAAAATCTCCTGAAGCGAATAGACCGAGTCTCCTTCCAGCTTCAGATGGGTGTCGCGCCAGAAGCCGAGACGGGGATCGCCGCCCAAGTATTCGTCGCCGATGTTTATGCCGCCGACGAAGCCTTGAATCCCGTCGGTCACAAGAATTTTGCGGTGGTTGCGATAATTGATCCGCTTGCGCAGGAAGGAAGGCTTCAGCGGGAAGAAGCAGGCAATGCTGACGCCCGCTTCCCGGAGGGGGCGCAAGTACTTCTCCGTCAGCTTGTGGCTGCCGATCCCATCGTACAGCAGGCGCACCTTGACCCCCTTGCGCGCCTGGTCGACGAGCTCCTGCCGGAACAGCCGCCCCGTCGTATCGTCCCGGACGATATACGACGCGATATGAATCGTCCGCTTCGCCTGCCGAATCGCCTCAAGCATCGACTCGTACGTTGCGGCCGCGTTCGTCAGCACCTCGCAGCGGTTGCGCAGCAGAATCGGCGCGGACCCGGCACGAACCAATGCCCGGAACAGACGGTTCTGGTCGCTCCACTGCGGATTCTGAATATCGGAGGGCTTGCCTCCGATGCGACCGAGCTCAAGCCGTCCCTCCTGGACGCGCCCCTCCACGGTAAGGCTTCTTCGCGCCTTGCGCTGCCTGCGATACTCCCGCGCCAGGAAGTAATAGAGCGCGAAGCCGACGACCGGAACGACAAGCAGAATGAACAGCCAGGCGACCGCATGCGCCGGGCGGCGATGCTCAAGCGCGAGCACCGTCGCCGCCTGGAATAGGATTAGAAGCAAAATAACGACGATCCATGCCATGCCAGCACCTCTTCGAATGACGTCCTCCTCGGCCCCAATAATCTAGCTTGCGCGAACGAGGATCAGCTCATACCCGAGCTGTGCGAAGAATACCGCCGCATATACAAGGGCGGGGATGCTGGAGTCGGGGAGGCTGGGAGGCGGGAGGGGGAGACCGCTCTGACGCTCCGTGCGGCCCCTTTGATCCGACGATGGATGCCAATGAGCTATTTGGCTCGATTGAGGCGGCTAAGGAGGTTGATGCGATTGAGCGGCTAGGTTTGATGGGTTGTTGGGGTTGTTGGGGTTGTTGGGGTTGTTGGGGTTCGCTCGATTGACGAGAATGAGGCGGTCGACGTATTTTTATGTGGTTTTTCACATTCGTTGGCATGAATTCGCACGAATCGAGCCGTTTTATGTGATTTTTAGCATACATCCAGCAGCTTCGATCGGAATTTGCGCCATATATGCGATTTTTCACATTCGTTTCGCCTCGTGGCCCCTTTTCGCTCGAACGAATGCGGTTTTTCACATATAATCGTCCAACCTAGACGCGCAAACATCAACAAAGCCTCCCGAACAAGGGAGGCCTTGAGGAACCTGGAGCCGAGGTGTGTCCAACAATCAAGCCGCTACATCGCGCTTGACGAACACCAGCCACGAGATCAGATTCAGGACGATGAAGTACCCCGCGAGCACCGCCAGCGAGAAGCCGAGCGTCATGTCCTGGTTCGGCAGCGGCGTCGAGCCGTTCAAGTACGAGGTGACGTCGATGTTCGCGAACAGGACGTACTTCACCCACGCCTTGTCGGTCAGGCTCAGCAGGCCGGTGATGATGCTGCCCGAGAAGAGCACGAAGATCGACAGGCCGATCGCGAGACCGCCGCTGCGGAACGCCGACGACAGCATGAACGCAACCGCGATGATCATGAGCTGCGCGATGAACAGGTACAGGTACATGAGACCGACGTACCCCCATACGGAATGACCGGCGAGCGGCGAGCCGGACGGAATGATGCCCGAAGCGTCGGAATTGACGCCGAACAGCAGCGCGTTGATCCCCCAGGTCACGACGAACAGCAGCACCATCTGAACGACAGCGAACAGCAGCAGCGCAACGAACTTGGAGAGAAGAATCATCGAGCGGCTCCAAGGCCGGATCAGCAGCAGCTTGATCGTACCGGTCGAGAACTCGCCGGCCACGGAGTCCGCCGCCTTCACGACGGTGAAGATCGTGATGAGCTGATACAGAATCGTTGTCTCGAGCGTCATCATCTCCCAGTTGTTCGCGTCGAATTCGCCGCTCGCAATGATGTAGATGATGGAGATCGCAATCGGCGCGAGGGCGACGAAGCCCAGCATGATCCACGCCCGGATGCGGCGGTAAATCTTCATGTTCTCGTTCTGGACGAGGTTCCAGAAGTTAGCCAATCGTCTCGCCTCCCGTAACTTCGAGGAATTGGTCCTCGAGCGATTTGGTCCGAGTCCGGATGCCGTACACCTTGAATCCGGCTTCCACCAGAATCCGGTTGGCGTCGGCGATCTGCTCGCGGGTAGCGGTAATGACCAGACTTCCGTCCTCAAGCTTGCCGTCTCCGCGGCCTTCGAGCACGCCAAGCGCGTTCTCCGGATGATCGACGTCGAATACCGCGATCTGCTCCTCGCCCGTCTTGTTCGCCGGCCCGCGGATCGAGCGGATGTCGATGAGCTTGCCCTTCTGCAGAATCGCGACGCGGTCGCACATCAGCTCCATCTCGGACAGAAGGTGGCTTGAGACGAACACGGCCGTGCCTTCCTCGCGGGACAGCCGGCGAAGGTAATCGCGCAGCTCGCGAATGCCCGCCGGGTCGAGTCCGTTCGTAGGCTCGTCCAGAATGAGCAGCTTCGGGCGATGCATGACGGCCTGGGCGACCCCAAGCCGCTGGCGCATCCCGAGCGAGTACTTCTTGACCTTGTCGTGGATTCGGCCATCGAGACCGACAAGCTTCACGACCTCGTCGATTCGTTCCTTCGTGACCGACGGGTTCATGCGCGCGTAATGGACGAGGTTCTGATACCCCGTTAAGTACTTGTACATCTCCGGGTTCTCGACGATTGCGCCGACCTGCGCGGCCGATGCCGCATAGCTCGTCTTCACGCTGTGACCGCCGATTGTGATGTCTCCCGCTGTAAGCGCCATCAGACCGACCATCATCCGGATCGTCGTTGTCTTGCCCGAGCCGTTCGGCCCCAGGAAGCCGAATACTTCCCCCGGACTAATCTCCAAGGAGACGCGATCGATAATCGTGCGGCCTCCGATCTTCTTCGTTACGTCCTGCAGAATCGCGGCAGGTGCTTGAGACATGAATTCCCCTCCATCGCCAATATGTGGAGCAACCAACCTTATCATTATACCATTCTTGCTGTTGTCGCCCTTGATTTTTATGTAAAATTTAGCATGCAATCGGATCAAGCGGCCTGAGCCGGGCCGCGCGAGGAGGAAGGATGGCAGATCTTGGCGGGGAATCGGGGGTCTTGTCTTGGGCCGGAGGGAGGGCAGGAAGAGAGTCAATTGGCAGAAAAGCGCTGGAGCTCATTGGAGCAACGTTATTTCGAAGGCGAGACCGTGTCGGATAGCGGGATTTCCCTCGAATCTTCCGGTCGGCGGCTCGAGCGCTCCTGGCATTCCCGGCAGCAGCCGAGCGGGTGGCGGGTGCGGTAGAACCCCGTCTTGAAGACGACCGCCGACTGTTTAATCTCCTTCAGCCGCTCGCAGAACAAACAATAGAACTGATGGGATGCAACCATTTTTGGGGGGCCTCCTCTTCTTGATCTTGCAGCGGCTTGATCCTACAGCCACTTGGCGAGCTTCCTGCGGGTCTTGCGGTCGACCATCCTGTCGCTTGCCAGCACGTACATCTGCTCGTCCCGATCGACAACGAGCCGGTCGCCGCCGGGAAGCTCCGCGACGGTCTCGTACAGAGGTCCGGTCGTGAACCGAATGCCCCCGGCGTCCGTCTCGACCGCCCAATTGAAGCTGCCCAGGCGGCGGCGGAGCGAGATCAGCTTCGTGATCCGCGGCAGGAACGGGCTGAGCCGAAGCTCATCGATCAAGGCGGCCAGACTGACCGGCTCCATGTCGTCAAGCGACCGCAGCACTCCCCACTCGTTCCCGCTGCGGTCGCCGACCCATATGGCGCTGTTCGGATGAGAGAGGGGGAACAGCCGGCGCACCGTCACTCCTCCGCACAGCGAACGCCATTCGGCCCGCAGCCCGCCCCCCTCCTCCTTGCGGAAGCGGATGCTGTCCGGAGAGATCCAGCTTCTCTCCGGCAGGCTTGTCGTCGAGCTCATCTACATTCCTCCCGCTTCCAGAAGTTGGCGGTACAGGCCGCCTCTCGCGGCAAGCTCCTCGTGGGTGCCAAGCTCGACGAGCCGCCCCTTGTCGAGCACCGCGATCCGGTCCGCCCCGCGGATCGTGGACAAGCGATGGGCGATCGCAATCGTTGTCCTGCCCTCGCAGAGATAGTCGATCGCGGCCTGGATGTCGCGTTCCGTCTCCTGATCGACGGAGGAGGTCGCTTCGTCCAGCAGCAGAACCGCCGGGTTCAGCAGCAGCGTCCGCGCGATCGAGATTCGCTGCTTCTCGCCTCCGGACAGCCGCACCCCGCGCTCGCCGACCCTCGTATCGTATCCGTATGGCAGACGCTCGATGAAGGCGCTGGCTCGGGCCAGCCGGGCGGCCTCCATAATTCGCTCAGGCGTGGCGTCCTCGACTCCGTAAGCGATATTGTCCGCAATCGTCCCGTCGAACAGGAACGATTCCTGGAACACAATCCCTACATGACGCCGCAGGCCGGCCGGCTCCGCGCTCCTCAGATCGACGCCGCCGATTCGGATGCTGCCCGCATCCGGATCGTAGAAGCGGCCGAGAAGCTGCAGCAGCGTCGACTTGCCGGCTCCCGTGGGCCCCGTAATCCCCAGCTTCTCCCCCGGCCGTACGGTCAGGCGGATGTCATGGAGAATCTCCCTCCCCTTCTCGTATCCGAACGACACTCCCTCGAATGCGATGTCGCTCCCGTCCTTCGGCAGAGGCGTCGGGACTCCCTCGACCGGCAGCTCGTCCTCGCCGCCCAGCAAGTCGAAGATTCGGTCGGCCGCGGCGATCGATGCGTTCGCCTGGCCGGCCAGGTTCATGTTCCATTGCAGTTGGCCGAGCAGCATCGCCAGATACGTCGTGAAGGCGACAAGCGTGCCGAGGCTCGCCGTTCCCTCGATGACGAACCTTCCGCCGATCAGCCAGACCGCGGCGACGCCGCCGGACACCGCCAGATTGATGCCCGGCTGAAGCCACTGCAGCAGACGCTGCTGATCGATGGCCCGGCGAACGGATTCCTCGTTATATCGTTCAAAGCGTCTCTTCTCTTCCTCTTCGCGATGGAAAGCTTTAATGACGCGAATGCCTTGAAGAGCTTCGCCTATATATTTCTGAAGCCAATACTGCGTATTCCAGGTCCGATTCGAGAGCGATCGAATTTTCGGCCACAGCCAGAAGACAACGAGCGCGCATACCGGGAGCAGGACCAGAACTCCCAGGGCAAGCCGCCAATCGATGGCGAACAGAATTGCGAATACGGCGGCCGTGAACACGACTGCGGCCGCAAGCTGCGAGATGCCTTCGCTGAGGAATCCCTGAACCCAAGCGGTATCGTTCTGAATGCGGCCGATGAACGGCGCCGTTGCCCGCTGTTCGTAGTAGCGAACGGGCAGCTTCATCAGCTTGTCGAACATGTCCTTGCGAATGTGACTCATCATCCGGTTGCCGATCGTAATCGAGATGGACGATCGCCATACCCGGAAGCCGGCCTGCAGCGCGTAGACCGCCGCCAGCAGCGCGACGATGCCGCCGAACCTCGACATCGATGCGCGCATCACCCCTTCGTCGATCATCAGCTTCATCAGATAGGGGGGAAGCGTCTCCAGGCCGACGCCGACGAGCAGCGCCGCGACGGAGAGCGCGATCGCCTTGCGATGCGGAGCCGCATAGCTCAGCAAGCCGTACAGAGCCTTGACCCTTCGCCTCCAGGTCAGCTTCTCTCCGGCCCCCTCGAGCCCGGACGAGCGTTCCCCGAACGTCCGCTTCTCCGCAAGCGCAAGCGGCGGCTCCGCCCATGAATTCGGCGAGGCCGAGACCCAGCGCTCGATCATGTCCCGCAGCTCTGCCAGGCTGCCGAGCCCCGCGAGCGGGCACATCGCCAACCGGACGACTCCCCCGTCCTGCCTCGTCAGCTCCAGCCAGGCTCCGCCGCCGGTCTCGCGAATCGTCGCCTCGGCCGTCTGATGACGGTCTATCCTCTTCAGGCAAGCGCCGTCCCCGTCCCGAATCTCCAGCCGGGACACCAGGAGCGCAATCGTTCTCCGTTCCATCCGGCCGGTCTCCGACATCGGAGAGCTCCAACTGCCCAGCAGCACCTCCCCCTCTTCCGCTTCACGGCCCTCATGACCTTCATGGCCTTCGCGGCCTTCGCGAGCCTCGCTCGCCTCCGCCAGCGGCAGGGAACCGGTCAAAGGCGCCATCTTCGTTGTCCCCCTTCCCTCATCGTACCGACCTCACCGTTCCTGCCGCCGCTTCGGAATCCGGAACCGCAGCCGCAGCGCCCGCCCGCTTCGCCTTCAACCGGGAAGCATGCGCCGTGAGCTTGAGCAGCTTCGGATACCGTATCGACCACCTCGCCCACAAGCGCCTCAGCAGCTTTTGCTCCGCGTGAATTCGGCCTCCCCGCTTCACCTCGGACAGCACTCCGACAATCCGCTCTTCCCCCACGGGACCGTCCATGCCGAAGTTGCCGTCGCCCCGCAGCCAATAGCGAAGCTCGTCGTTCCAAGGCTCCGTCCGATGAAGCCGATGCGAGAGCAGAACGCCGTCGTCGCTGACGAACAGACCGACTTCTCCGGGAGCGAGCCGCCCCCGTACCGGAACGAACCGGCACTCGTCGCCAGGCAGAATGTACGGGTACATGCTCAGGCCCGAGGCCGGCAGAACAACCTCCCGCTTCGCTTGCATCAAGCCGCGGAACGTCTTGAGCAGCTCATCCCGCACGCTTGATCAGTCCGATGCTCGACATCTGATCGATGAAGCCCGCGATGTCCGCGCCCACCTGAGCGGCATCGACTCCCTCGTATTCCGCGACCATGCGCTGAACCAGCTCTTCCACCGTCAGACCGCCCTCGAGCTGCTGCCAGATCCAGCCCGCCGAGCCGTTAAGCTTCGTCACCGCGAACGTCAGTTGGTTCAGAATGATAATCTCCCCGTCAAGCTCCAGCACTTCCGCCTCTTGCAGCCTCTCCAGCCTCATGAGATCGCCTCCCAGAATCGATCGTTCTTCTGGAACTCCAACTCGTACACCGGAATTCGTTCCACCAGCGCCCGACATTGACGGATGAGTCCGAGCGACTCGTCCCTCTCGAAGCGCCAGAATACAATTTTGTCGAACAAGGAGAGCATCGCCGCGCTCTTCGACATCAGATGCTGCTCGACGTTCGGCGACTGCTTGATCAGGTAGATCCCCTTAAGCGGGACGGGCCCCGCGCGGTAAGGCTCCTTGAAGTCGTTGCGGAACGGAGAATCGTGAATCAGCACCCGTCCGTCCTCGCACAGCTCCACCAGCGCCGTCTCGTCGGCCATAATCGGCCTCGGACGCGACATCGAAGCGATCGTCGTCTTGCCGGCGCCGGAATATCCCGAGAATATATAGGCTTGTCCGTCCTGAACGATGCAGGAGGAATGAATCAGCATTCCCCAATTCAGGCGGGCAAGGATTCGGCTTAACCAGTTGAGCAGCCCCGTTCGCAGACCGAAGTAGTCGTGGAAGCGCAGGCTCGCCGTCTTCAGATCCGCTTCGGATTCAAGCCGGAAGTCGGCTCTCGTCACCTTGATGCCGCCATCCCCGTCCTTCTCGTAAGCAACCGGAGTCACTTCGTCGTAGCTCTCTCCGTATCCGTCCTCGATCTTCAGCGTATAATCCGGCACCATCCCGGAATCCGCAGCCAGGTGCGAATCCCCGATCGTATACCCGACGCAGGACGCCGTGCGTTCGTTCGCCAACTGCAGCTTGACCAGCACGCTGCCGATTCGTTGCCATCTCTCGATCACGAGTGTTCCTCCTATGCGCTGCATTGCGGAAGAGAGAGCATGCTCTCTCTTCCGTTCTGCCATGCGTGCTTGCCTCGCAATGCCGACATGCGGAACCGTCCGGCGCGAGCTTAACGGCCTCCATGGCCTCCGCCGCCTCCGCCGTGTCCCGGACCGCCGCCTCCGTGGCCCGAACCTCCCCAACCGCCGCCTGGGCCTCCCCAGCCGCCGCCCGGCCATCCGGGATTGCCCGACGGGTTGGAATGGCCTTCGAAGACGACCGTCTGATGAACCAGCACTTCCGGCTTTACATAGATTCTCAACTTGTATCACCTCGCTTTACTGTTTCCATTCTATGATACAATCTGTATCTAGTCAACACAATATGTAGCAAATTTAGCACTTGTACCGACATAAATCCCATTAAACCTCCGACAATATCGATGCCGACATCGCTCGGAAGAGAATATCGCCCCGCTACATGGGACTGATTCCACTCGTCCAGAGAAGCCGTCAGCGCCACCGCCGCCATGACGAGGACGAGCAGCCGCCCGCCCCTCACTCTCGCGCCGAGGAGCAGGCTCCAGCCTGCGGCCAGCACCCCGTACATGAACAGATGAGCCCCCTTGCGGAAAATAAACTCGACGAACTGGAACGGATCGCGCTGCGTCGATAGGGTCGTGTCATTGTAGGTGATGGCGAGGTCCGGCATCGCCTGCAGCAGGCCGCTGTCCCCCAGCTTCTCATGCAGCAGCGGCTGAATGGATTGCTTCTCGTAGGGCTCGGAGGAGAAGACGAAGATCAGGCAGGTCCATAGAACAACCGCCAACGCCCGGAGGAAGGTCGTCCGGCTCATCGTCATCCCTCCGTGAAGTTCGTTAGCAGCTGCTGCTTCATGGCCTCATGAATGCGGTCTCGCTCCGTCTGATCGACAATATAGTAGTAGATGCCGCCGATCATCGTGCCTTGGCCTTGAACGAAGGTGCTCTCGATGTCGTTCAGGTTCTTCCTGTACTTAAGCACGAGATCCTGCAGCTCGCCGAACGCCAGGTTCGTCCGCACATGGTCCCCGATCGCATGGAGAATGGACGGCAGCGAACTCGTGTTGGTCCACTTCGTCGCCCGCCTGATGACGTCCTGAACGACCTGCTTCTGCCTGTCGTTGCGCCCGAAGTCGCCCCTCGGATCGTCATAGCGCATGCGGGAGAACTTGAGCGCCTGATCCCCGTTCAGATGCTGAAGCCCTTCCGGGAACGTCTCTCCTTCGTAATCGAACTCGAACGGATTGTCCACGTTGACTCCATCCAGCGTATCGACGATAAGCTTGAAGCCCTCCATGTTCACTTCCACGTAGTAGTCGATCGGCATATCGATGAATTTCTCGACGGTCGCGAGAGAGCCCTCGATGCCATTGTAGGCGTAGGCATGATTGATTTTGTCCTCGGTTCCCCGCAGCGCGAGCTCTGTGCGCGTATCTCGCGGAATGTTGAACATGAACACTTTCTTGCTGGCCGGATTGACCGTCATCACCATGATCGTGTCCGATCGGCCTCTGTCGTTCTGCCGCTCGTCGACTCCAAGCAGCAGGACGGAGAACGGGTTCAGCTTCTCGGTCTCGACCGGAGCGGCCGCGGCCGGAACATCCTTGTCGCTGCTCACGTAGCGCGGCCGGTCCGACGGCAGCGGTTGATAAATCTCGCTCGCGGTCTCCTTCACCGACCAATAAAAATAGCCGGCAACGCCAACGCTGCCGACCGCCAGCAAGACAATGACCGAGAGGCTGATCCACAGCCATCGCCTTCCCTTGCCCTTCCCCCTGCTCTTAATGCTGCCGTTGCCGCTCTTCATTCTCTTCATCGCTTGTCGTCCCCTTGAAGCAGGATGCCGGAAGCGGGCGCGCTCCCGGTTCTATGGCCTCTCATCAGCCAGAATCGTCCCAGCCATCTCGCGTACAACTGGAAGCCGGAGTCCGTCTCCGGGCGCCCGAGATAGACGCGGATCATCTCCGGATGCGGGAACACGGACCTCCAGAGGAACAGCGCCCGATGGCTCGGAAGGTCCAGCTTGCCCATGGCGAACAGAGACTGGTAGACGTAATAAGTGACGCCCTTGAAGCGGTAATGCCGGTAATCCTCGTCCTTCTTCGCCGCCAGCTCCTGATCCCAAGGGAACCAGGTTCTCAGCGCGCCGAAAGTCTTCAGGCGGGAGAGATGCGGCAGCTCGCGGTAAGCGACGGACAGGGCCATGACGACCATGCCGTATAGCTGATCCTCCCGTGCGCGCTGCAGCAGACTCTCGTAGCTGATCTGCGGACCGAAGAGATGGATCATTCTGGCGATATCCAGCACATGCTTCAGAGAGGACATGTGATGCTTCGCCCCATGCAGGCACATCGTGTAGAACAGGTCCGGCGCGGACAGCTCCCGAATGTGCTCGTAGGAGCCGAGCGGCTTGGAATGCTCCCAGAGACGGGAGCATTCCATCCGGCAATAATCCGTCTGAATCACATGCCAATGCAGTTCCACGAAGATCGGACTCTGCGTGCCCGGGTTCCTCTTGCCGAACATGCGGTGATAGGAGTTATGCCTCTCGATATCCGCATTCTCGAAGCCGAGCGAATAGAGAAGCTTCGAAGCGTCCTCCAACTGCTCTTCCCGGACGAGCAGGTCGATATCGGCCGTCGGACGGACTCCCATGCTCCCGTAGAGCCGTTCGGAGAGCCAGATCCCCTTAAGCGCGATAGTGGGAATCCCCTCCCGCTCCAGCCCCTCCAGAATCCGGTCCGCATGGCTCTTGACCAGCAGGTTCCCGTATGCGCTGAAGTCCCTCATCTTCTCCAGGCCTTCGCGGTAGAAGTCCGGAACCTCGTGCAGACTGCCGTTCTCCTTCAGAATCTGATAGATCGGACCCGCGACTCCTTGCCGCCCGATCTCTTCCAGCGACGCTTGGAAGTCCCGCTCCGCCTTGAGCAGCGGCGTTCGACGGCTATAGGATCTCTCTAGCAGCTCGATGGTCAGCATTCGATCGGCCTCGATTCCCGTCTGAGAAGACGTTGGCGATACAGGAACTCCTTCAGCGCATCCTCCCATGCCCTCATCGGCGGGAAGCCGTTGATCCGGAGCGCCATCGAATCCAGCACCGAATAAGCCGGCCGTGCGGCCGGTCGCTTGAACTGCTCCGACGTGACCGCGGACAGGTCGGCGGAGATTCCCGTCAGCCCGAAGATCCGCTCCGCGAACTCGTACCAGGAGCAAGCTCCCGAATTCGCCGCATGGTACGTCCCGTACTTGTCCGTCCGGAGCAGCCGGACGATCGTCTCCGCCACATCCGCGGCATAGGTCGGGCAGCCGATCTGGTCGCCGACAACGCGGATCGGCTCTCCCTTCTCCGCCAGCTTCAGCATCGTCCTCACGAAGTTCGGGCCGTGCTCCCCGTACAGCCAGGAGGTCCGCACAATGAAGAGCTCCTCAAGCAATCCCGCCGCCATCCATTCGCCGGCCCGCTTCGAGTCCCCGTACACATTGACGGGGCTCGTCTCCTCGTATTCGCAATAAGGCGTACCGCTCGTCCCGGGGAACACATAATCCGTGCTGACGTACACCATCTTCGCTCCGACCTCCGCCGCCGCCAGAGCGACGTTGCGCGCTCCGATCGCATTCACCCGGAATGCGGCATCCGGCTCCGCCTCCGCCTGATCGACCTTCGTATAGGCGGCCGCATGGACGACAGCCTCCGGACGAGTCTCGCGGAACCGCGCGAGCACGGCCTCCAGGTCCGTCACATCAAGAGCGGCCCGGTCCCACGCGAGCGTCTGCTCCGCATGAAGCTCCAGCGCCTTCACCATCTCGAAGCCGAGCATTCCTCCCGCTCCCGTCACCGCTGCTTTCCCTATTTTAGGCGCCATACGACCTCTCCCCGGCTTTGCTCTTCTGCCACCACTCCCGGTTCCGAACGAACCAATCGACCGTCTCCGCCAGCCCCTCCTCCAGGAAGACCGTCGGCTCCCAGCCGAGCTCCCTGCGAATCTTCGTCGCGTCGATCGCGTAGCGGCGGTCATGGCCGAGCCGATCGGCCACGTGCGTGATGAGGCTCTCCGGCTTGCCCAGGCGCTTCAGCACGGCCTTCACAATATCGAGATTCGTTCGTTCGTTGCGGCCGCCGACATTGTACACCTCGCCCGGTCTGCCTTCATGCAGCACGAGGTCGATCGCCCTCGCATGGTCGCGCACGTGCAGCCAGTCGCGAACGTAGAGGCCGTCGCCGTACACCGGAATCGGCTTGTCCTCCATCGCGTTCGTAATCAAGAGGGGAATCAGCTTCTCCGGAAAATGATACGGGCCGTAATTGTTCGAGCAGCGAGTAATATTGACGTTCATCCCGTAGGTCTCGCCGTAGGCGCGAACAAGCAGGTCGGCGCCTGCTTTGCTCGCGGAATAAGGGCTGTTCGGCGCGAGCGGCGTGTCCTCGGTGAAGAACCCGCTCTCGCCGAGAGTGCCGTACACCTCGTCCGTCGAGATCTGCACGTACTTCTTCACGCCCGCCTCGCGGGAGGCTTCGAGCAGCGTCTGCGTGCCGAGCACGTTCGTCCGCACGAACACCGCTGCGTCCTCGATGCTGCGGTCCACGTGGGACTCGGCCGCGAAGTTGACGACGGCATCGAAGCCGCCTTCGCCGATCAGCCTTGCGACAAGCTCCTTGTCCGCGATATCGCCGCGGACGAACGAATAGGCGGCGTTCCCGGCGAGCTCCGTCAAGTTGGCAAGATTGCCCGCATAGGTCAGCTTGTCGAGATTCACCAAGCTATATTCCGGGTGCTTGGCGATCATATAACGGATGAACTGGCTCCCGATAAACCCCGCTCCTCCGGTCACTAGCAGCTTCATCGATTCGTCTCCTTTGTCCACATTAAGGTAGTCAGACATAAGCTCTGGCGTGAAGCGGCCGCCGCGACGCAAGCCGGAGCAGGTATTGACCGTACTCGTTCTTGGCCATCGGCTTCGCCAGCTCCCTGACCTGGTCGGCGTCGATATAGCCGCATAAGTAGGCGATCTCCTCCAGACAGGCGATCTTCAGGCTCTGGCGCTTCTCGATCGTCTCGATGAATTGCGACGCTTCGAGCAGCGACTCGTGCGTCCCGGAGTCGAGCCACGTGTAGCCTCTTCCGAGCAGTTCCACCCGCAGATCTCCCCGCTGCAGATACGCCTTGTTCACGTCGGTAATCTCCAGCTCGCCGCGGGCGGACGGCTTGATGCTCCGAACGATGTCCGCCACGCGGTTGTCGTACAGGTACAGCCCCGTCACCGCGTATTGGGACGTCGGCTTGTTCGGCTTCTCCTCGATCGACAGCACCCGGCCGTCCGGATCGAAGTCGACGACCCCGAAGCGCTCCGGGTCCTTCACCGCATAGCCGAACACCGTCGCTCCCCGGTTGCGCCGAATGGCATTGTGGAGCAGCTCGGTCAGACCGTGCCCGTGGAACAGATTGTCTCCCAGAATAAGCGCGACGCTGTCGCCGCCGATGAAGCGCTCCCCGATGACGAACGCCTGCGCGATGCCGTCCGGCGAAGGCTGATCTTCGTAGCTGAGGGAGATTCCCCACTGCGAGCCGTCGCCGAGAAGCTGCTCGAACCTCGGCAGGTCCTGGGGAGTCGAGATGATGAGGATGTCCCGGATGCCTGCGAGCATCAGCACGGACAACGGGTAATAAATCATCGGTTTATCGTAGATCGGCAGCAGTTGCTTCGACACGGACTTCGTCAGCGGGTACAGCCTCGTCCCGCTTCCTCCGGCCAGCAAAATTCCTCTCAAGCAAGCTCGCCTCCTTCTCCTTCGCATTCTCGGTGAACGGTTGATGGAAATACTGTTCGTACTGATGAACGATGCTGTCCCAGTCGTATTCGTCCGCGATGCGCTGCTTCGCCTTGTGCTGCAAGTAATGAACGAAGCTCTCGTTCATCGCGTCCATGCCGTGGATCAGGTTCCGCAGCGAGCCTTCGTTCGCCTTGAAGTAGACCGCTCCGTCTCCGCCGACCTCCAGATTGAAGACGACCTTCAGCAGCAGGTTCACCTTCGTCGCGGCCAGCGCCTCGAGCAGGGACGGATTCGTCCCGCCGACCTCATGCCCGTGAATGTAGCCGTACGCCGTCTCGCGGATTTTCTTCAGCAGCTCCTGATCGTAAACCGTGCCGACGAACTTGATGCGAGGATCGCTCTCGAAGCCGGTCCGCTTGCGGATCGCCTCGTAGAACGAGTTATGCTCCACGTTCGAGATGATGACCAGGTCCCGCTTCGAGGAGGATTGCATGAACTCGCGAATAACGAGCTCGTAGTTGTTCTCCGGAACGAACCTCCCGACCATCAAGTAGAAGCCGCTTCGCTTCAGTCTATGCAGGTTCATCCAGAGAAGCAGCGAGTCCGCATCGTCGGGGAGCCTCGACGGGGTCCGATCCGCACCGTAGGAGATATACTCCGTGACCGGCCGGTACGCCGAATACTCCTCGCGGATAAATCCTTCGATCGCCCGCGAGTCGCAGATCACCCGGTCCGCGTGTTTGATCGTCAGCCGCTCCGACAGCTTCCAGTACCGCTTGATCGCCGCATTCCACTTGCTTCGCTTCCATTCCTGGCCGTCCGGGTTCACGCAGAGCGGAACCCCGAGCTTCTCGAGCTGCCGCTTGCACAAGGGCAAGAACGGCCCGATGCGGCACGCCAGCAGGTAGATGGCGCAGTCCGTCAGACCGTTCTTGCGGATATAGCGTATGGTTCTTCTTAAGGCGAGAACATCGTACAGGACCGCTCTCGCCGGGCCGATCTTCGGTACCGCGACGTGGAAGCATCTCGCTCCGTTATGCTCGGTTTCCCGGTTCTTCGTATCCAGGCACGCCACATGGTAACGCAGCTCCGGGCTTCTCCTGCGGGCCGTGAGCTGGTCGACGAACGTCTCGAAGCCCCCATACCGTGCCGGAATCCCCTTGGAGCCCAGGATAAAGATGTGTCTCATCTTGCACCTTCTCTCTTAAATTTCTCCTATGCCGGCCGGCTCTATCTCTCCGCCACTCCTGTCTCGCGCAAGATCATCCGTTCGATATCGTTCCAGCTCATGCTCAGCCGAACGATGTCATCCTCCGCGATTACGCTTCCTCGCTGCACCTCGATGAGCTCCAGATCCGTCAGCGCTCTGATCGCATGCTCGACGCCTGCCGGAACGACAACAACCTCTCCGGCTCCAACGCTCCGAATCTCCTTGCCCAGCACGATCTCCCCGACTCCGGAGAGCACCGTCCACATCTCCGCCCGATGGCGATGGAACTGGTAGCTGAGCCCCTTCCCTTGGCGGATGCGCACCCGCTTCGTCATCACGTCGATGCCGTCCTCGCAGCGGATGAAGTCGATCGTCCGGTACGAGCCCCAGCGTCGTTCCACATACATCGGGGTGTTGATCATCTGATCGCTTAATTCCTTGATGCGAGCGCTCTTCGCCTTGTCGGCCACCAGAATCCCGTCGGCGCTCGCCGCGACAATAACCTCGGGCAGGCCGATCACGACAACCGGAATGTCCAATTCGTTAATCAGATGCGAATTCGCAGAGTCCGCGGACACATAACCTCGTCCGGACACCGCCGCATCGATCTCATGGGTCAGCGACTCCCAGGTGCCGAGATCCTTCCATTGCCCGCTGTAAGGCAGAGCCACAATGCGCTCCAGCTTCTCGACCACCTCGTAGTCGAAGCTGATCTTCGGGAGCCGGTGATAATGACCGAGCAGCTCGTCATACCGAATCGGCATGCCCAGCTCCAGCAGCTTGTTGATCAATTCCCCCAGCCGGAATGCAAAAACCCCGCAGTTCCAAAGCGCGCCTTGTTCGATCAAGGCTTCCGCTTCTTCTTTGCGAGGTTTTTCTTTGAACGCTTTGACGGGGAACGGTCCGGCGTCCCTCTCCCGCTCCTTATCCGGAACGATGTAGCCGAAGTTCTCCGAAGGCTCGTGCGGCACGACCCCCATCAGGGCCAATTGAGCATCCGATTGCCGAAGCAGCGACTCCAACCGCCCGATATGTCCGAAGAAGGAGGACTCCACGTACGGGTCGACCGGCATAACCGCCACCACCTCGTCCAACGCGGCATTTTCCACGGAGTACAGATAGGACGCCGCCAACGCGATCGCCGGGAAGGTGTCCCTCCGCTCCGGCTCGATAATGATAGGCACGTCCATGCCCAACTGATTCAGAATCGACTCGGCCTGCGACTTCCCCGTCGCGATGTACCTGTCGTCCGTGAATCCCGCCTCCTCCAACTGCCTCCAGACTCTCTGGACCATGGATTCGGGAAAATCATTCTCATCCTTGAGCAGGGGCAGAAACTGCTTCGATCTCATATCGTTGGATAGCGGCCACAGCCTCTTGCCAGAACCTCCCGACAGCAGTACGACTCTCAACTCCATCCCTCCTTCAAATTAATTTGTCTCTATAGAGCTCTCTTGTCGTGATCAATTCCATCCAGAAGCCGAAGCTGCTCCTTGAAGTGGTCAAATACGGGTAGGTGTAGATGAGGTCTTGATTGGAGGGATAGGCGTTCCCCATCTCCGCCCCGGTTCGGGTGTAGGACTGCAACCCATTGAGAGCTGCGTTCACGATATAATCGTACGACTTCGGAAGAACTCCCTCGTTTACGCCGTATACCATGCCAAGCGCGATCATCGAAGTCCCCGTCGTTTCCAACGGCGAGCTCTCATATTGCATAAGATTGCGCCAGAGGCCGCTCTTGTCTTGGTAGGAGACGAGCAAAGAAGAAATTTCTTGGTATCGCCTGACGAACTCGGGGTATTTCGCATGAGCTTTGATCGAATCATAGGCCAATAATTTCCCTAATCCCGCATACAGCCAGCCAATGCCTCGGGACCAGCCGACACCCTTCGGATATCCAATGATATCTCCCGTTCGGATCATCAGGGTAAACGGAATTCCGTTCGTCGCGGAAGAGACCAGCTTATCGTAAAGATTAAGGGTTTGATTTATTGCGATATCCGTTGCTTCCGCATCGCCGAAGGCCTCTCCGTATGCCGCCAGGAAATCCGTACCGAGGTAAGATAGCTCGGACTGGAAGGTGTTCTGCTCGATATAGATGCCGTCGATTTGCTTAAGTGTCGAGAACATCGCCCGGATTCGGTCGATGGCAATCTTGTATTTCGGTTCACCCGTTCGTTGGTAGAGATAAATCAAGGCCTTGCCCATCGAACCGTTATAGTAGCTGTCCAGCTTGGCTGCTCCGCCCTTCAACTTACTGTCTTCGCCGACATAGTTATCGAAGAAACTAATTAGAACTTTCAGATATTCGTCGCCCAAGCCAAGCTTATCCGCGTTAATCTGCGAATTGATAATGCCCGAGCTGGTGTCGCTCCATGATCCATGCGTGTAATTTGTGCTTAAAAATTCCAAGGCCGTTCGTAGTTTGCTTCGATAAGACAACGGTTCAATCGTATCGGAATCGGCGTACTCGATGATAAGCTGCGGCTTAAATCCGCTCGTAAAGGGATTGAAGATGGATAGGTTGCGATCCGAAGTCAATAGGAATCCGTTATTGATCCTTACGGATGTGTTCCACGCTTGGACGGAAGATGTCACGTCGATAAACCAGGATGGCTCCCATGTCACGATTCGGAAGCTGGACTGGCTAATTCGGTAGACGGAAGCGTCTTCGTCCGAGTTCGCTCCGGGAGCTCCCCAAGAGCCATTCCCGTTATCGGTTTGCAACCAATTCGCCTTTATGCCCCACGGCTTGTAGACCTCCTGCACGTAGATCGTACGAGCCGCGTTCGTGTCGAGATTCTTATGATTAGTCAACTGCAGGTAGGCCGCCCGTATCTTTTTGCCTTCGAAGGAGGAGAGGTCGAACTGAAGCAGCGCTTTGGCCTGCTTGCCCAATTCTCCGTTCAGCTCAAAGTCGGATTTATTGGGATAGCTTTGAGTCGGACTGGCTTCGCTTAGCACTGCCAGCTTAGTGTTCGACACCGTTGCTACTCGGACGGAAGAGGAATCTTCCAGGTTATGCAAGCTTACGCCGCTAATATCCCGAACCGGATCTGGATCGAGGTAGTCATTGACATGGATAGAGGGCAAGATGCTCGGCCTTGGAGTAAGCTTTGCCTGCCGGGTTTCCGGGTTCCATTCCACGTCCACCCCCAACGATTCGCTTACGAACCGCATAGGAACGAGCGTGTAGCCTTCGGAGGTAAAAGGAGCGGCATCGAGTTCGTATCCGTTGCCTTGAGAGAAGGCCTGCCTTTGCCCGATGTTCAGTTCTATGATGTTATTCTCTTTGGAGGCGATAACACTCTTCTTGGAGTTGTTCCAGTGCACTTCGCTTCCCACTACTTCAAATAACTTGCGCATGGGAACGAATAAGGCATTCTCCTTAATGACAGGATCGATCGGGAAGACGACTCGTTCTCCATTATAATAAATCTCAATCGGAGGCTGTTCGGCCGCCGCCGTTGGTGTCAGGACCGATAATCCCAATGCTAGAACAACAATAGACTTCAAGTGCCTACTCACGATATGCCTCCTTGACTAGAATATTTCTCGCAACTAAGCTGAATGACTGCCCGCGGTTTCCGGTGCCGGCTTGCGTATCAGAGACAGCAACTGGTTCTTCTCGCCCTTCTTTAACCAGCCCCAAGTACCAGGAACAACAAGAATAACCATGAAGCCGCAAGCCAGAATCTTAAGAAGCAGGCTCTGCTCGCCTGCCAGCTCGTAGAGCGCCGTTCCGAGCACAAACAAACCGATCGGATAGTGAACGGCCATTCTCGTGAAGGTGCCTCTCTTCTCAAATCCGAAGACAAACTTGTGAGCAGCGAACTCGTAAGCCGCGAGGAGTACAACATGGGTTGCGATCATCGCCGCAGCAGCACCAATGCCGCCCCAGAGCGGAATAAGAAGCAGGTTCAGTGAGACGTTCAGTACCGCAATGCCGGCTTGAATTTTCATCTTGACGACGATTAATTTCTCGTTCGTCAATACCGCTCCCGCGGAGCTCACCCAGAAGCGAAGCGGAACAGCGAAAGCAAGCAAATTCAAGAACTGGATGGCACTTTTATTCTTTTCCCCAAACAAAAGTCCAAGCAGATCTCTGCTGAAGAACAATAGAAAGAAGGTCACGATGATTCCCGTCAGAATCATCACTTTGTTCATCAGCGAGTAATACATCTTAAGCTTCTGTACGTTATCCCGGCACCAAACGACGTATTTAGGGTAGAGCACCTGGTTGAACACAACTCCCGGGAATAGGAAAAACAGTTCGATCAGCTTAAAGGCGACCGTGTAATAGCCGACCTCAACGGGCGCCCTGAACACGGACATGAGGGCCGCATCCGACTTGTAATACAACTGATGCATCGAGGAAGCAACGCCAAACTTCCATGAACCTCCGAACAATTCCTTGAGCGGCACCTGCTCCGGCTGCTCCGATGCGGAAGGCTTGAGTATCAAGTCTCTTCCCTGAACGACCATCATAATTCCCGCGATGACAAGACTGATCCCGATCGGGGCGACGATTAGGACGTATAATCCCGCATCGAAGAACATCAGCACGAGCGTGGAGATCCATTGGCTTGAGCTTATCGACAGATTCCATATGGCAATCCGGGAATAGTTCCCGTTGATCTGCAGACGGGTAGTGATGACCGTAACGCACGCTACTCGGAGGAATGTGAAACTCATCAGTACGGCCAACCATTTGATTTCCACGTCGTCATACGGAACCAAACTGATCCATACGATAACGAGAAGGATTGCGGCACCAGCGTAAGCCATTCCCATTCTCATCGACTTGCGAAGGATGGACAGAATAGAGAATTGATTCCTCGCATTCAGATTCAACGCCGCTTGCTGAAGTCCGAAGTCGGGAATGAAGGTCAGCAGGGTGATGATGGCTATCGCGGAAGCGTATAGCCCGAATTGCTCCGGTCCAAGATAACGAACGACCAGAAGATTGACCAGCGGCCAGACGATTTGCGTCGTGTATTGCGCCCCCATTAGGAGCATGGGGCCGAGCATGACCGAGTTGATTTTGGCTCTCATGGCGATTCACGTCACAGAATTTTGGCCAGAAGCTCAAAATTTTGATTTGCACGGTTTTTCACTTGCGGCAACGATTGAGCCAGATGCTCCCCGACTTCGCAGCGACGATTCCATAATTGTTCCACCCATGCTCCAGCATCGATTTTGTTCACGAAGTCTTGGACCGAAACGAGCAGGCGGTACTTCTCTACGTTGTCCTGCAGCAGATCGAACAGAATTCCTTGAGCCTTCACACTGTACCCGATGACGGCCGTCGCGATGCCGCTGGATAGGCCAGCGATGGCCGCGTGCATTCTTTCCGCGACGACCATATCTGCCATCTGAATAATTCCTTTCAGTTCAGAAGCGGTATGATCGCCGTTCACCACTCGGATGAGCGGGTTGCCGGAGAACTGACTAGCAACCTCTTGGCTGGCTAGCCGATCATCGTTCAATTCCCACTGATCTTGAACATGCGACACAATAACGACTTGAAGACCCAAACGCTCGGTTGCTGTTCGGACCAGCTTCGTCCACGCATTCAAATGCCCATCATGAGCGACTTTGGCAAACTTCTTGATGCCTTGGCTTATGCTGAGAGCAATCGTGGGACGATCCCTATCGATGCCGTAAAGACGAGCTAGTTCACTCAGACAATTAGAATCCGGGATTCTCAAATTAAAGGCGGAGTCGGCTGTGAGATGGACTTTCGAGGAAGGCACCTTCAGCTTGTTTACCACGTAATCGTAAGAGAATGACTCTCTTAAGGTGATAAGCTCCGATTGGTTCGCAACCCTGGTCCAAGCCTCCTCCTCTTCCTTTGTCTTGAATGGACCAATAGAATGCCCGATGAATACTACCTTCTTGCCTGCTCTTTGAGCAGCTTCCAGCGATACGAGAAACTCGCCCAAGTCGCCGTAATCGGAACTGAAGACGTCTCCTCCTGAAGCGATAACGACATCTGCTCCCTCTACTAGATCGACCGTCTTACGGAAGCTAGGAACCACCAGCGGGATTAAAGCATTGGCCAGCGGTTTGCCTCCCAGCTTCCTTATGTACCGGGCTTTGCGATTCCGGAACGTGTCGCTGACGAAGTTCACCTTCAGATGCTTCCCGCTCTCCGTATCGTATTGCGGGGTATCTGTCAGCACGGTGATCGGTGCATTCGATTTATTTACCGTATGAATGCCTTCCACTACCGTAGTCACGAGTGCGTCCACGCCCCTGTTTTTGAATCCCGTAATGCCGGAAATCACGATCTTCTTCATCCTTATATCCTCCTGTAATTTCAACTTTGGGTTTGGATTGATAAGCAACGCGATACAAGCTTTCCGATATGGCCATCAATAGAAACATCAAATAAAGAAGCTGGCTGCCGTTAAACAAGCCCCACCCCGTCATCCCGTAGACCAGAATACACAACAGCGCCGCGAATAGCCCGCATTCGAGCGTATTGCCTCGCCTAATCAGCTTGACCAGACGGTACATTGTATGACCAACGAAAAGAAGAAACATTAGAAGAAGACAGAGTCCGCCCTCGAACCATAAATACAGATAAATGTTGTGAACGGGGTTGTCGTAGAAAAAAGTGTGACTGATGCCGATCGCAGAGGGGAGCTGCAGTTTATGGGTGACGTAGGACCAACTGCTTAGCCCATATCCCAACACGGGCTCCTTCTTGATATAGGTCCAAGCCATTGAGAAATGAGTAAAGCGGTTGTCAAATTGCTCGTCCGACGAGTCTGATTGCAGGTTGTCGAATCGGTCCTGGATCATCCCGCTGAAGAAGGCAAGGATAATTGCGGCGACGGCGGACATTAGGAACACTTTGAGCTTGGATAGCTTGATGCCGCCGAATCTCAGGAACATGACCTCTAAAAGCAAAATCGGTATCATCATCACCATGCTCGTTCGCGAGAAGGTCATGATCATACCGACTGAGGATAACGTAAAACCGATGATCGCCATCTTGTTTCGGGACTGCAGAATAAACGGGAACAGTATCGACATACAGATGCAGAAGAACAACGACAGCGGACCGGGATGAATGAAAGTGCCGGTAACGCTGGGAATGGACACTCCAGCTCGTTCCTCCACCGTGCCTTCTCCCAAAAAGTTCAACCCCAATTGTCCTTGCCATATTTGCAACCCCACCAGTATCATCTCGATCGTAGCTGCGAGTGTGAAGAATCCGATAAGAAGCCGAACGATCTTCTCCCGCTCCATCCGCTTGAAGGAATATACCCAAAACAGGTAAACGGAGGCCAACGACAAATATAGATTCAACTGAGGCAGACTGGCTGCCGCATACGGGGAGATCAACGCGCTGACCAGTACAAAGCCAATGAAGAGCAAGAGCCGCTTGTTTATGTCATGTTTGATCGGATTCCGAATCAAAGCACTCGATCTTGTTCTTGATCGATAAATTGCGACCGAGAAGATTCCCAGAACCAGAATGATGTGAGGAACCCCTATGTAAAATGAACCTGCGCCGACTCCGCCGAAATATCCATCCACCGGATGAATGATCAGTTTGGACCCGATCAACATAAACAAGAAGCTTGAACCGACAAAGATGGACAAGGGGGAATACCACGCATGAGAAAGAACATATAAGAGTCCAGCGCCCGCGACGAAGATTATTCCAACACTTATAATATTGTTCTGTGAAAAGAATGTAATAATGGAGGCGGACATTAATGCTGCAAAGAAAGCCAACATCCATTGAATGAACGCGCGTCGGATTTGCATAGTTCACCCCATACTATAACCTAATAGTAAATGTTTTTTGACTGCTGAAGTTAGTGCAATAGATCTTGATAAAGTCTTGTAGTCAATTGTCCTATCCTTCTCCAATTGTGATTCTTTACAACAGAATGGTACCCCACTTCAGAGGTCTGCGCTCTAAACTCATCGTCAGAGAGTGCCTCTATTATCCGGCTAGCCAGGCTCTCCGGGTTACCTTCCTCAAACACATAGCCATTCTCTCCATCGGAGACGATCTCCAGCATTCCTTCGATATTTGAAACCATGACGGGACGCTTATAGCTCATGGATTGGAGCAATACTCCGCTCTGGTAAATTTTCTTATATGGGAGAACAATTAAATCCGCGGACGAAAAATAGGAATCTACAGCTTCCACGGGAATGTAGCGGATATGTCGAATGATGAGGGGGGCAATTCCCAGTTCCTCGATAATAGAGTCGTACATGCGGAAGTCGTTATTCCAAAGCTTTCCCGCGATAAGCAATTTGACATTCGGAAACACCTTTTGAACTTGGGGTAACGCTCTCAACAAGGTTTCCAGGCCTTTGACTTTCTTAATTTGACCGAAAAAAAGAAGAAGCCGATCGGACTTATTAAGTCCTAGCTTCTTTCTTGCCTCTTCCTTGGATAGCCGCTCCATAATAGTATCGACATAATGCCCGTGCGGAATTACGCTGATAGCAGAATTTTCGATGCGCAGCCTCTCGACCAACTCCGTCTTGCTGACTTGGTTATGAGCAATAATTCGATCTGCCAGAGTGTATAAGGATCGAACCCTCTTCACTCTCTCGTCATACCCGAAGCTCTCTACATCGTGTACGGTAATGACAATACGGAAACCCGCAAGCTTAAACAGTCGGACGGCAAGCCATTCAAGAATAGTGATTTGAAAGATGTGAAAGTGCGCGATGCTTTTGCGATTACGGCGAGCATGAACAAGAGATTTGCCCAATCCCGCGAAGAATCGCACGGCACGCCTCCACTTAGGATCTTGGCCGTAAATTCCCTTGAACTTCGTATGAACCTCAAAGTTCAAAGCAGGCAGAACCTTCGTCTTATCGCAAGTATACAGAGCAACGTCAACATCGAATTGAGCAAGCCCCTGGCAGAGACCGAAGTCGTAATAATTCATCCCGCCATGTCCACCTACCGGTTCTATCATGGCCACTCCTAATCTCCCCATCTTATTCCCCGACAAAACGTGCGCATCCACTCCGATTCTCATCTCTGTCTACTTCCTTTCCACAAATCTGTCGAATATGCCGCCAATGCCGTCGATACCGCCATTACTGCCATTACCGCCGTTACTGCCATTACTGCCGTTACCGCCGTTACCGCCCCCGCTCGTCCGTCCGCGCACCAATGAATGTGATTTTTCACATTCGTTACCGTGTGTTCGGCCCGGATTGAGGCGATAAATGTGATTTTTAGCATACATAGCGCATTTCTGGCCGCGAGCAAGCCGATATATGTGAAATTTCGCATAAAACCGCCAAAAACACTCGTTCTCGCGGAAACGAATGTGGTTTTTCATATAAAATTCGCCTAAACCGTCCAAACTCGCCCACCCCCACCTCCATCCCCATCCGCCCCCGGCATCAATACGCATCCTTGGCACCGAGCAGCATCCGCACGGTGCGCCACATGATGTAGAGGTCGAACCGCACGCTTCTCTTCTCTATGTACTTGAGATCCAGCTCCACCATCTCGTGGAAGCTTAGGTGGTTGCGGCCGCTGATCTGCCACAGGCCGGTGCAGCCGGGGACAACCGTCAGCCGCAGCAGCTCCCGCTCGCTGTACATGGCAACCTCCCGCTCCAGAGGAGGGCGGGGACCGACGATGCTCATATCGCCGCGCAACACATTCCACAGTTGGGGCAACTCGTCGATGCTCGTACGGCGAAGCAGGCGACCGATGCGGGTGATTCGCGGGTCGTTTTTCATTTTGAACATGGCTCCGCTGATATCGTTCTTCTCCAGCAACTGCTCGAGCCGCTTCTCCGCGTCCGTGACCATCGAGCGGAACTTGTAGATCCGGAACCGTCTGCCGTTCTTGCCGACCCGAATCTGCCCGAAGAAGATCGGCCCGCGGGGGTCCTCCAGCTTGATCAGCATCGCGACGATCAGCATCGCCGGCAGAACGGCAAGCAGACCGGCCGAGGCAACCATCACGTCCACAAGCCGTTTGGCCCTGTCGCGCTTCTCCGCCGCGTAAGCTTTGCCCGGCACCGCATAAGCGGCATCGGCTGTCCACGAAGCTTGCATATCTACCTCATTCATTACCGAATGCAACCTCCCCATCGCAACTTGATCCAAGCAAAACCAAGCTAAGGGCATCTAACCCCGCCTCACGCCACACCCTTGACGATTCACGTCTAAGGCATCCATAACCCACAGCATGGCCGAGTGCCTGCAGTGATAAAGGTGCAGCAGGCTTTACCTTCGGAAGCAACCGAGAACCGAGAGAGCGAAGATGAGAACGGGAGATGGGTCGGATTGAACCGCGAGGGGAGGATTCGCCTATGCCTTGGTCCAGGGCTAGGACTTGGTCCACATCCAGGTCCAAGTCCAGGGCAGGGCTAGGACTTGGAATGTCCGTATCCGTAGCGGTAATAGTCGTAATAGCCTTCTCCGGATTTGCGCTTCACATTGTTCAGCACGACTCCGAAGATTCGCGCCTTGGCGTGCTCCAGACTGAGCTTCAGCTTCCGGGCAAGCGCGTGCTTCGTCCGGCCGGACTTGACGACCATGACGACTCCGTCGCACAGCGAGGAGATGATCAGCCCGTCCGTAACCGCCAGAATCGGAGGCGTATCGAACAGAATCATGTCGAACCGCTCGCCGAGCTCCTCCAGCAGGCTCTTCATCCTCTGGGATGCCAGAATCTCCGACGGGTTGGGCGGGATCGAGCCGGCGGCCATAACCGACAGGTTCGGAACGTGAGTGCTTCGCACCACCGACATCCAGCTCTGCTCGTTCACGAGCACATTCGTCAGTCCGGTCCGGTTGGAGATGGCGAACATGTGATGAAGGGATGGCTTCCGCAGGTCCCCGTCAATGAGCAGCGTCCGCTTGCCTTCCTGCGCATACGTAATTGCGAGGTTCGAGATCGTCGTCGACTTGCCGTCCCCCGATTGGGCGGAAGCGACCATCAGGGTGCGGATTCGCTCGTCGATGCTCGAGAATTGAATGTTCGTCCGCAGCGTCCGATAGGCTTCGGCCAAGGGCGAGGTCGGATTGGCGAAGGCGACCAGCTTGGGCTTCGTATCAATGGTTGACCGTGACATAGCTCTTCTCTCCTATGGCATGAGATTCGTTCGGATGCTGCTGATGGGGCGGCGAAGACGATGGGGAAGATCGTGGAGACAGGTCATCCTTGCGGATGGCATGAATCAAGCTTAAGGTCGGCAACCCGAGCTGCTTCTCGACGTCGGCTTCGGACTTCATCGTGTCGTCCAGGTAATCGAGCAGGAACACGAGACCGACCGCGAACATGCCGGAGAGCAGGAACGCCAGAATGATCGTGAGCGGAGGGTTCGGAGCGACCTGGGTCGGCTCGTCGGCCGGATTGGCCGCCGTCAGGATGGCGACATTGTCGACCTTCATAATAGAAGGAATCTGCGCCCGGAATTCCCCTGCGACCGCGTTCGCGATGCTGACCGCCCGCTCGTAGCTGAAGTCCCGCACATAGACCGTCATGATCTGCGAATCCGTGGACGAGGACGCCGAGATGTAGCTCATCAGCTCCTTGCCGGTAAGCTCGAATTCGGGGTGCTCGTCGGCGACGGCGTTCAGAATCGCTTCCGATTGGATGATCTCCTTGTACGAATTCATCAGCATGATGTTCGTGTTGACGGAGTTCCAGTCCATCATCGCCGTTCCGTCGCTGTAGCGGTCCTGGTGATTGACAAGCAGCTTGGTGGAAGCCTCGTAGGTCGGCGAGACGAAGTACAAGGAATACACCCCGGACAGGATCGTCGCCGTCAGCACGATCGCCGCGATCATCCAGATTTTCTTGCGAACAATGAGCAGACTCTCTTTAAGTTCCATGGCGCGTAACCTCCGATTTTGTTGGGGAAAAAGGGGATGGACTGCCGGGCCAAACATCATTCGAGCGGGAACGAATGTATCTAGAAAAACCAGGCCTTGCGCCAGCGTCGCGTCTGTATGGCCGCCTGGACCGTCTCGCTGCGGAGCAGCGCCTCCGCGTTGCCTTCGAGCAGCTCGGCGTAGGAGAGGCCGAACTCCTTCCGGATGAGCTCATAGGCTTCCTTCAGGTCGAAGCCGCGGCGGAGAAGATCGTGCGCGTCCGTGGCGACCAGATGAATCGTTCCCTCCCGGCACATCCGGAAGGCGGCCCGGCGGATCATGTGGCCGAAGCGGCCGAGCAGCGAATGGGATGTCACTTGGCCGAGCGCGCCGAGCTCGACCAGCTCCCCGAACCATTCCGGGCGGCGGGCCAGCTCGGGATGCCGTTCCGGATGCGCAATAACCGGAATCAGCCCGCGCACCTTTAACTCGTGAATCGCCTCGGCCAGATGCGAGATCTCGAAGTCGGGCATCATCTCGAGCAGGATATACGGGGTGTCCGCCAGCGTCAGAAGCTGCCCCGCATCCCAATCCTCGAGCAATCGGCCGGTCAGCCGAATCTCCTGTCCCGGCAACACGTCCAGCGGAATGCCCTCCTGGCGAAGCCGGTCGCCCAGCTCGGCCACGGCACGCCTGACTTCGGCAGCCGGATTGACATAACGTCCGTTGTTATGGTGGGGAGTGGCGATGACCTTCCGAATCCCTTGGCGGGCTGCGCTTCGAGCCATCGCGAGCGACTCCTCCATCTCTGCGGAGCCGTCGTCGACTCCCGGAAGAAGATGAGAGTGAATATCGATCATGGGCACCTATCCTTCGCGCTCAGCGGAACTTCCGTTCATTCTGAGCCCTGTATAGAAGATGGATTCTTGATTGCCCCGGGGAGAGCTCCAGCAGCAGCCGGTTCAGCTCGTGGAAGAGCAATCGCTTCTCTCCCGGCGACATGGGATGGAACATCATCCCGTAGCGATAGACCGTGTCGACCGGCTGCCGCCAGACGATCTGACCGACAAGCCTCAGCGAGCCGTGTCCGTGATCCCATTCGATCTCGAGCAGAACCCTTGAGGAGACCGGGAACATGAGCGCCGTTCGGAAGCCGCAGCCCCCGGGGCTGATATCCAGCAGCAGGATCGGCCCCGGTCTGGAGCGAACCATGCTTCTGTTGATGCGAATGATCCGGATCGCGGCTCTCGTTCCCTGAAGAAGCTGAATGCGAACGTCGGCGCGCCGATTGCCGGAGACGGATTGCTGAGCCTCCTCCGCCATAATCCCCCTCCGCGCAGTGTTCCGCAGGTATGGAATTCCGTTCCGGCGGACATACTGTAATATGGAATGTTACGTTTTGTATCCTTCATGAGTTTTACATTACGATACAATACGTATCGTGTCAAGTATATTTTTCGAGTAAGCGCTTTATTATGCGACATTTTGTTTCATTGTAGAAAAAGCGAAACAAAACGTATTATTATGAGGTTATAGCGGAGGGGGGAGATGACTAGAAAATGAATATCGGGGATAGAATCGCGGAACTGCGGGATTCGAAGCGACTTACTCAAGAACAGCTATCCGCCTCCCTCGGGATATCGCGGGCAGCGCTATCCCACTACGAGAAAAATCGCAGGCAGCCGGATTTCGACACGCTTATCAAACTTGCGAACACCTTCGCTGTCTCGGTGGATTACCTTCTCGGCAGAACGAGACGCCCGGAGATTACGCTTGATCCGCTCGTTCGGAAGTTCGTCGATCAGTTGGAATTGTCCGAGCAGGAAATTCTCGAGCAATTCCAACTGACGGTAGACGGACGCAAGCTGAGCCTCGAGGAGGCGAAGCGCTTCATCGCGTTCGTTCGCGCGGAGAGAGCGATGGACATGACCGGTCCGGAAGCTCCGTCCGAAGGACAATAAATGCAATAAGGGGTGATCTGCGCAGCGGCAGATCACCCCTTATTGCCGGTTTCGTCCGATCCGGCCGGCCGAAGAGATTAAGGCTCCTTCTCTTCGGCCGCCGCTGCGGCCAGCCAATTGTTGAAGTTAAGACCGAGCTGTTCCAGTATGGTTCGAATGTCAACGCTTACTTTCTCCGTTTCTTCTCTCTCCATTTGCTCCCTCTCCATCTCTATCAACGAATCGGCTCTCATTACTCCCTCAAACCTTTCCCGGCGTATTAGGCTTAGCTCCGAACGACAAGAGCAAACATTGCCTTTATTATACAGATGTTCTTGGGGATAGCCTGTCGCAATTGCTCGCCCGATACCTGACATGCGGTTCTATTTTTGTCGAGGGGGGCCGAAAGCCTTATAATTCTTTTTTGCCGGATCGAAATCGATAGTAAAAAAAGAAGAGGAGAAAGAGTTCTCTCTCTCCCCCCCACTCCTGTCGTGCTCATCTTACCACCAAGGCCACTTTGGCGGCCAACCGCCTCCGCCGCCTCCGCCTCCGGTGCTGCCGGAATTGCGGTCGTGCCCTTCGAATACCACCGGCTGATGAACGATGATTTTAGGAGCTTCGTACTTAATCATTCCTATCACCTCGCTTTCTGTACTCTATATTACGATACATTTTGTATCATTTCAACTATAAAGTTTCCTCTTTAGCCATCCTTAAGCTCTTCTGAGATAATTCCGGGAAGCAGATACGCTGGCGGCATAGGAGATGTCCTCGATCGAATCGCAGATGTAATCGATCATGTCATCCGATAGAGTCGAATACAACGGGAGAACCAGAATTCGCTCAGCTACATACTTCGCGTTAACGAGACGTTCGCCGTCCCCCGGACGTCTATAGCTGTCGAGATCGCTGATGAGAGGATAGAAGTATTTGCGGGTGAAAATGTTGTATTGATGCAATCGGTCATGAAGCTCATCCCTGCTCATGCCGAACCGGACGGGGTCGATGATAAGCGGAAAGTAAGAATAATTGCTCTTGACGCCTGGCTCGTCTCTCATAAAGGTCATTCCTTCGATCGAGCCTAATCGGTTGCGATACCGCTGAGTGATCTGCCTTCTTCGCTCAATATCGGCTTCGACGTAACGCAAATTAACGATTCCCATCGCGGCCTGGAACTCGTTCATCTTCGCATTCGTTCCGGTCATGTCGATCGAATCCGGGCCGCTGATCCCGAAGTTCCGCAGCTTCGCCATAACCGTCTTGTAGGGTTCGTGGTTAAACGACAAGGCTCCGCCTTCGATCGAATGGAACACCTTCGTCGCATGGAAGCTAAACATGGAGATGTCGCCGAAGTTGCCGATATCGACTCCGTTTACGCTTACTCCGAAGGCGTGAGCGGCATCGTAGATGACTTTGAGCCCATGCTTCTTGGCGATGCGCTGGATCGCATTCACGTCGCACGGAGTGCCGTAAACATGGACGGGCACAATCGCGGACGTCTTCTCGGTGATCAACTCTTCTATCTTCGTTACGTCGATATTGTAATCATTAGGATTAATATCGCAGAACACAGGGGTTAATCCGCAATTCGATATCGCGTGCGCCGTCGAGGCGAAAGTGAACGGAGTTGTGATAACCTCCCCTTGCAAATCGAGCGTCTTGATCGCGATCTCCAGAGCCATATGGCCATTCACGAACAAAGAGAGGTGCTTCGCATTCAAATAACTCTTTAATGCCGCTTCGAACTGATTATGAATAGGGCCGTGGTTGCTTAATATGGTAACTTCCCAGATCTTCTCGATTTCTCTCATATACTCATGCAGTGGAGGCAAAAAAGGCTTCGTTACCAAGATTGGGGTATCGGACAGTTCCAAGTCCTTCATCCTTTCCGCGACTATAATCCGGTATGATGCAGCTTCCTCATCAACCCGCTCCAAACTTTCCGAAAGTCATAGAAACATGCGATGGCCAGATAGATTAGCCCCTGAAGCAAGTGGCCGTTTACCGAACTGATCGCGCCCCTGCGGTAATACAGCGTTCCTTTGGCATTGCGATTAAAGCGTCTCATGCCGGAGGAGCTCATCTTCTGCTTGAACGTCGCGAGGAACTGATCGAACGTAAGCTCCTCTTGCCCCATCCGCCTGCGGACGATGTTCTCCCTGATCCGGTGGAAGTTGATCTCCTGGGTAATCGTATTCGCGAGCATGAAGCTCTTCAGATGCTTGCGATACAGGAACAATCGCTCCGGCAGGCCCAAGACCGCCCCGTATTCCGCCATCCGCGAATACAGCTCCGTACACTCCGCGCCGATGTAATCCTGCTTATACCCTCCTACTTTCATAAATGTGCCTCTCTCGTAAAAGATGGAGGAGTGATTCAACATAAAGTAATCGTCCCGGGCTCTCCGTTCCATATACTCTTCCAAGGTAGTCGGACTTGTCCCCAACGAACCTACAACTTCCCCCTTATCGTTAATGAGCTGCGCCGCCGTGCCCAACAGGACAAGGGGAATCGCATGGCTCCAGCTATCGCGGAACTGCACCTGGCGACGCAGCTTGTCTTCGTGCCAGAGATCATCCGCATCGCATTCCGCGATCCAATCCGCGCGAGCTAACGAGACTCCGTAGTTGCGGGCATGCTCATGCCCTGCGCCGCCGCTGTTGTCCACGATTCTGAACCTGGAATCTCCGCTCATGAAGCTCCGCACAATTCGAGCCGTCTCGTCTGTCGAACCGTCGTCGATCACGATCACTTCGAATTCCCGGTAGGTCTGACCGGCAATCGTCTCCAGAGTCTGAAGAATGAACTCCGCCCCGTTGCGAACCGGGATGATGATGCTGACGCTTCCTTGCTTATCCATCTGCACCCCTCCTCGTATAGTATGTTTTGAAGTCATTCAAGAGCCTATTTCCAGTCCCCGAGGGGACTGGAGGCCGCTCGAAAAATTTCCAGCCATTTTGCACCTTGAAAATCGAATCAGGGACTGGACTTTCCGGCATGCCTCTGGACAATGGAACTTAGGGTCCATTCGGGGAAATTCTTACGCCTCCAGTAGCATCGTCTACTCTCAAAGTCTGTTTCTCCGGTACGCGTCTTGAGCTTCTTACCCGCTGGCTGTTCCCTTCGGCAACCCATGCCCGGACGTAGCAGATCCGGGGCAGCTCATGGACCGAAGTGTGTCCTTATAGGCGAGGGTGACTGATCTGCGCGTGCGCCGGAGGCATCCCGGAGCGTCCATTCCCTGAATCCCTTATCGAAAGGAGGAATTCCACTTGAAACTCTTTGTCGGTATTGACGTGAGCTCGCAGGAGCTCGAAGTGTGCTTCATGAACGCCGACGGCGACAAGCTCGACTCGTTCACCGTCAAGAATAACCTCGGCGGCGCTTCCCATCTGCGCGACCGCATCGTTGCTGTCGCGGACAAGCTTGCCGTATCCGAGATTCACATCGGGCTCGAAGCCACCTCGGTTTACAGTTGGCACCCGGCCATGTATCTGCATCAGGATGCTGAGCTGCAAGCGCGCAAGGCCAAGGTATTCACTT
>NZ_SSOB01000037.1 GCF_004801405.1 Cohnella fermenti | reverse complement strand
CGAACCGGAAAGCCGAGATGATAGGATTCGGGACGGAGAAGCTGCTGGAGCTGCTGATTCCTCTGGGCGCAGGGGCCAAGACCGCAACGGCGGCCGAGAAGGCGGAGTCGGCGGCGGTTAAAGCCGATGGCTTGATCGACGACCTGTCGGTGGCCGGGAAGAGTGGGGGGGCGGCGGTTGAGGGTGCAGAAACAGTTGTCGGGAATAAATCGGTAGTTAATGCAATGTCCTCCAACGCCGCAAAATATGAATCGAATTTAGCTTATGATTGTTCCGAAATAGCCGAGGATTTAGCATATGCGGCTGGAGGCAAAGGAGAAATAATAACTATAAAGTCCTCAACAAAATATGGCACAATAAACGTTACAGAGTATGGAGAAACGAAGATTTTCGATTATCATACGGTCTACTTTGATGGTAAATATGTATATGACCCCCGCTTTAGCAACCGACCAGTTCCAATCGATGAATACATGAACTCGATTAAAAAATTAAATGATGGAAATGTTTCTGTAAGTACTCAAATATTGAAGTAGGTGAGAAAAGTGCCATCTAAAAATATTTATTTAATGGAAAATGACGAAGTAGAGTATCCTGAATTAATGGCTTATACCATTGCAAAACTAGGGTCATTTGAATGGAACAGAACATCAATGTATGACCCTAAAAATATTTTTGAACGTCCGGCAGGCTTTTATTTTAGATTCCATAATCAGAATGAAATATACACTGAATTAGAAGATTGCATCAATGCGTTTCATGGCAAACTTCAATGGTGTATACATGTTAGTGCTGATACACGTCATAAGAATTATATAATTGAACCCCTGAAGGTACATGACGCAAAGCTAAGTGATGAATTTTCCGAGAGCTATAACTTGAAGGGGATTTTAGGAGATAACTACGAATCCTTTTGTGAGCAGGCAATAGAAGACATCCCTTTTCTGTGTAAGCATATTGAGGTATGGTTTGAGTTAGAAAACAAACGACCTTATATGCCTACTCTACCGTAATTCATACCTTGATTGGCTTTGTGCCTTTCAAGGTCTCTTGTACGTCAAGCAGGTTGAGTAATGGGCATAGGTCTCCTCTAGTAACGGAAGCCGTCGATGCCGATGGCTTCCGAGTTTTTATGTGAAAAATCACATTGGTGCTGCCCGAGAACAGCTACTTTGTCCGATTATATGCGAAAAATCACATTCGTGGAGGAGATTTCGGCTCGAGGCGCTGAATGTATGCGAAAAATCACATAAAATGCCTCGATCCCCTCCGATTCAAGCTGATGAATGTGAAAAATCACATAAAATCGCATGCTGGAGGAGATTAGGGCCGCTCGAACGCGGCCCGCACCTTCGCCGCGTCCGCGTGCAGCGAGAGCAGCGCCGCGAGCTTGAGGCGAGCCTTCGGCCCGCTCAGCTCGCGGGCGAAGACGACGCCGAGCTCGCGGAGCATGGCGCCTCCGCCCTCGTAGCCGTACGTGCCTTGCGGCTCGCCGCCTGCGCAGCGGCTGACGAGCACGACCGGCACGCCAGCCGCAATCGCCCTCCGGATGCCGGGCAGCAGGGCGGGAGGCACGTTGCCTTGCCCGAACGCCTCAAGGACAATTCCCCGCGCTCCGCGCTCCAGCGCGAAGTCCAGCCATTCCGCTCCCATATCGAGCACCGCCTTGATCAGGAAGACGGAGCTTAAGGACGACACGTCGGCGTCCGGATAGCACGCAGCGGGCTCGAGCGAGAAGCGGTACTCCGCCTTCTCCCCCCGCACCCAGCCAAGCGGTCCCGATTCCGGCGAGCGGAAGGCGTGAAGGCTGGACGTGTGCATCTTCGTCACGTAACGCGCCGCATGGATCTCGTCCTGCATGACGACGAGCACGCCCCGCGAGCGGGAATCCGCGCAAGCAGCCGCGCGGACGGCGTTCATCAGGTTCGCCGGCCCGTCGGTTCCGGCCTCGTTGGATGCCTTCATCGCGCCGGTGACGACAACCGGCTTGCCCGGCGGAAGCTGCAGATCGAGGAAGTAAGCCGTCTCCTCCAGCGTATCGGTTCCATGAGTGACGACAACGCCGTCGATCTTCGGGTCCGCGAGGCTGCTCTTGACCGCACGCAGCAGCGCCCCAAGCTCGACCAAGGTCATCTGCGGGCTCGACTTGTTGCATACGTCCTCGGAGACGACCTCGATTGTCCCCTTCAGCCAGCCGGTTAGAACCTCGTTCGTCGGGCGGTCCACCTTGCCCGTATTCGCATCGTGCGACATCGCAATCGTGCCGCCCGTCGTAAGCAACTTAATCGTGCTCATGCCGAATTCCCTCCGTTAACTTTCTGCGATCCCGACCGGCTTATTATATGTCCATTCGCTGCCGGGACCAAATCCCCGAGCCCTTCGAACGCCGTGCGCTCGGTCTGCTCGGGCTTCCGGCGAACAGCTGCAGCGAGCGGCTTACGCAAGCGAGGGCGACCAGCAAGAAGACGATCGACCAGAGCAGCGCCGGGAGGCCGGTAATCTCCTGCAGCGAGTAGGCATCGCCGGCGCTGCGCGAATTGTCGAGCGAGTTCAGCACGAGCGTGACCGGCCCCATCGCCGACTCCTCGAGCGTCAGGAACGCGAGCAGCCCGTAATAGCCGTTGCGGAGCCACTCCTGCTTCTTCAGGCAGAGCGCCAGAATATTCAGCGCGAGGAAGCCGATAAGCCAGTACACGCCGAAGCCCGAATGCACATAGAGAATGAGCAGCAGCGCCGCGATGCCCGACATCAGAATCAAGCCGAGCTTCTGCTTGCCCGAAGCCTGCAGCCGGAACAGCAGCAGCGCGAACAGCGACGCCCCTATGTAGCCGGCGAGAGCGATGGGCAGATGGCTCCACGAGGAGGCGAGGCGGAAGTAGGTAACTCCGCTGTGGTCGGCATGCAGTTCGACTCGCTGCACATCGCCCGACAGGACAAGAGCCATGACGGCATGAGAGAACTCGTGGACCATCGTGTCCAGATTGCGGAAGAACGAAGAGAACGGAATCAATCGGGTCAAGAAGACGGACAGGAGAAGATAAAGAATCGGCTTCAACCAACGGGTCACGGAATAATCCTCCTAGAGTAACCGAATATTCGGGAAGCGAAGATGACGGGAACGGACGAACCGGCCTCTCCATCTCGCTTTTCTAATCGTATTTTCCCATATGGAGTCGAAAATGTAAAAAAGCCCTTCGCGCCATGAGGCGAGAAGAGCGGGAGATAAGGTCGGGCTAGATTCTGCGAATCAATAGCCGGCCTTCAGGATGATGACGAGCAGGATGAACAGAACAAGCGCGAAAGCAGCCGTTCCCATGCCACCAACTGGGTAACTCATGCGTATCACCACCGTGGAAAAAAAGGATTGTGTATCACCGTGTCATCTTATGTGGAGGGACGGGTGACGGACCGAGGCAAACGTCCAGATCTGCCGCAGGTTCCGCGCCTGCCCGCCCAGTCGCACGATTCGACAGCCCCATACCGCCGCCCTTCTTCGGCCCCGCAACGAACGCCGAAGGGCTCGCTGCGCGAGAGGATATCCCCTCGGCAGCGAGCCCTTCGCGTCGCTTACTTCGTCTCGTTCAGGTAATGCAGGATAAATTCCACGGCGGCCTCCGGACGGGCGGCGCTCGCCTTGACGGCGGCATAATACTCGCCCGTTCCGCTCACGCCGAGCTCCTCGCCCAGCTTCGTGCCGGACAGGTCGATCGCGTAGACGGCTTCCTCCATGTCGGGGTCGGGCTGCCCCTCCGAGTCGACCGGCTGGTAGACGATGGCCCGCGAGTCGCCGTCCTGCGGCAGCTCTCCGGCATCGGCGCCCTCATATTGGTCGAGCGGCAGGAAGAATTCCTGATTGGCCAGCTTCTCGAAGTTGCCCTTGTCGAGAATGAACAGGTCCGTCTTGTTGTCGATCAGAACAATCATCCCCTTCTGGATGAGGGCCATGTCCTGCTCGCTCTTCACCTCAAGCGGCACGTACGTCAACTCCGCCTGAACGCGCTGCCAGTCCGGGAACCGCTTCACGATCTCTTCCCCGAGCGGTTCCGTATCGGTGCCGAAGCTGTCCCCGTAGAAAAATTCTCCATAGAACATGACGGACAGGTCGATCGGAGGAAGCTTGGCGAGCCGCGCCTGCTCCTCCCGGTGATCGACGAACGCCTTGATGCCGTAGCCGATCAGGGCAAGAACGATAAGGCCGATGAGCATGTGAACCTTATAATAGTGGAAGATGTGGTCCCACTTCTGGGCTTTGCCAGCCATGCCCTTGAACTTGCCGTACTCCTTGGCCGTGAACTCCGCTTTGGCCTGGTTCTCCTCGTAATCGCGAATATAACGGTAAGCTTCGCTGACCTTGTCCAGATCGACGGCTTCCCCGGCTGCGTGCTCGCCGCCTTCCCGCATCTTCTGCGCGCGGGCCCGGCGAGTGAGAAGGAAGTAGCGATTCTCCAGTTCTTCCTTGGTCGCGGTCTCCGGGAGGCCAAGGACTTCATATGCTTGCTTCAAGTCTTCCATCCAATGTCACCTTCTGTCATGGTCTTCTACACTTAACCTAGTATACGTGATTCTTCGGGCCTCTTCCACCGGGGCTACTCTTCGGGAGCGACATTCGGATAGAATAGAGGAAGCGGTGCCAATCATGGAACAGGGTGGAAAATAATCAGAGTCGCAGCAGACGAACGATTGGAGGAACGGAGCCGATGACGAGCAGTCTTTTCCCGGACGGGTGGCTTGACGGCGATTACCGCCCTCGGGTACATGCATACTACTTCAAGCAATGGAGCCGCTTCGCGATGGACTTCCACCGCCATTCGTCCACGGAGATCATGTACGCGATGTCGGGAACGTGCCGGGTGGAGCTGGCTCCGCATGCTTCGGGGACTCCGCACTCCATCTCCCCGGTCTCCATCGCAATGAAGCGCGGCGACTTCATTATTCTGAACGCGGACATCCCGCACCGGCTGCTCGTCGACGACAAGTGCCGGATGCTGAACGTCGAGTTCAACCGGGGCGACTGGGCCGGCCCCGTTCCTTCCTTGCGGAGCTTGTCCGCGGAAGACGAGTCGCTGCGGGACCTGCTGCGCGCGGCGGAGCCCTACGCGGTGCTCCGCGATCCGGAGGACGTCTACCACATTCTGCGAAGCCTGGTGCTCGAGCTCGACCGGCAAGGCTCGTCCGCAGGAGCGATGGCGCAGCTTCTTCTGTCCCAACTGCTCATGCGAATCGGCCGTCTGAGAAGCGAATCGGTCGGCGCTTCGGCTCTTCCGGCGGAGAGCTACGTCAGGCAAGCGATGGACTACGTCCACCAGAATTACGATCGGGACATTCAGGTGAAGGACGTCGCGGCGGCGGTCAGCCTGCACCCCGGTTACCTGCAGCGCATCTTCAAGGCGCAAGCCGGGCGCACGCTGGGCGAGTACCTGACGAACCTGCGCATGCAGAAAGCCCGGATGCTGCTGCGCCAGACGGACATTCCGGTGTCGGACATCTCCGATTACGTCGGGACCGGCAGCCGGCAATACTTCCACGCGCTCTTCAAGAAGCATACGGGACAGACGCCGGTGGAGTTTCGCGCGCAGCGGGACACGCACCGCTGGGATATCGACAAAACGTAATAAAAGTTCGGATTCCTGACAGCTCTTCGCGCAGGAAGTCACGATATTGATAACGCCGCGAATCGGACTTCGCTACAATGGAGAAGGAAGCTAAGGGCAAGCAATTAACTGTCCATGACGGACTGCGGAGGCGTTATACATGGCATTCAAGATCGCGTTTATCGGAGCGGGAAGCATCGGCTTCACGCGCGGGCTGCTGCGGGACTTGCTCAGCGTGCCGGAATTCCACGACATCGAGGTTGCTTTTACAGACATTAACGCCCATAACCTGGAGATGGTGACCGAGCTGTGCCAACGGGACATCGAGGAGAACGGGCTGGCCATTCGGATTCAGCCGTCGACCGATCGCCGGGAGGCGTTGAAGGACGCGAAGTACGTCATCTGTACGATACGCGTCGGCGGTCTCGAGGCGTTCGCGACAGACGTGGACATTCCGCTGCAGTACGGCGTCGACCAATGCGTCGGCGACACGTTGTGCGCGGGCGGCATCATGTACGGGCAGCGCGGCATCCAAGAGATGCTGAACATCTGCAAGGACATCCGCGAGGTCGCGGCGAAGGATGTTCTGCTGCTTAACTATGCGAACCCGATGGCGATGCTGACGTGGGCGTGCAACAAGTACGGCGGCGTGCGCACGGTCGGCCTGTGCCACGGCGTGCAGGGGGGCCACTGGCAGATCGCCCAGGCGTTCGGTCTCGAGATGGACGATGTCGACATTATCTGCGCGGGCATCAACCATCAGACGTGGTACGTTCAGATCAAGCACAAGGGCGAGGACCTGACGGGCAAATTGCTCGAGGCGTTCGAGAAGCACGAGGACTTCAGCCGCACCGAGAAGGTGCGCATCGACATGCTGCGCCGCTTCGGCTACTACAGCACGGAATCGAACGGCCACCTGAGCGAATACGTGCCGTGGTACCGCAAGCGTCCGGACGAGATCAACGACTGGATCGACCTCGGAAGCTGGATCAACGGCGAGACCGGAGGCTATCTTCGCGTTTGCACGGAAGGACGCAACTGGTTCGAGACTGATTTTCCGAATTGGATGAAGGACCCGGCTCTCGAATACAAGGCGTCGGAGCGCAGCCACGAGCACGGCTCCTATATTATCGAAGGGCTCGAGACGGGACGCGTCTATCGCGGTCACTTCAACGTCGTCAACGATGGCGTCATCGCCAATCTGCCGGCGGATGCGGTGATCGAAGCGCCGGGGTATGTCGACGGCAACGGCATCTCGATGACGCAGGTCGGCGACCTGCCGCTCGGGCCGGCCGCGGTATGCAGCGTCAGCATCTCGGTCCAGCGCCTCGCGGTCGAGGCGGCCGTCCATGGCGACGACAAGCTGCTGCGCCAGGCGTTCATGATGGACCCGCTCGTCGGCGCCGTCTGCAACCCGAAGGAGATCTGGCAGATGGTCGACGAGATGCTTGTCGCGCAGGAGCGGTGGCTGCCGCAATACGCATCCGCCATCGCGGAAGCGAAGCAGCGCCTCGCGTCCGGCCCGCGTGTGCCGACCCGCGAAGGCTACAAGGGAGCCGCGCGCCTCGCGGTCAAGACGGTCGAGCAGATGCAGCAGGACCGCGACGAAGCCAACCGCAACGCCGGGGAGTCCGACAAGGGCAAGAACCGCCACAAGCTGCCGACGGATATTTAAGCGATATGGCGCAACAAGCCGCCCCCGCGACGTACTGTCGCCCGGGGCGGCTTGTTGCGCGTATCGTCAGCGACCCCTTGCCTGTGATGGCGTGGTGCCCATGTGCCGCTTGAACAGCTTTGTAAAATAGTTCGAGTTGCCGCAGCCGACCCGTTCGGCGATCTCGGTTATGCTGAGGTCGGTGTCCCGCAGCAGCCGCTCCGCTTCGTTCATCCGGTGCCGGTTGACGTAATCGACGAACGTGCGGCCGGTCATTTTTTTGAACAATTTGCAGAAGTGGTACGGGTTGAGATTGACCTGACGGGCGGCGTCTTCGACGGAGATGCGCTCGTCGTAATGCTCCTCGACGTATCGCAGCAGCGGCTTGAACCGCTCCGTTCCGCGGACGGGGGCCGCAGCCGAATCGTCGGCCGCCAACGGCGAAGGATGCTGCCGCGCCAAATAGGCGAACAGCAAGATCAGGTACGACTTGATGGTGAGCTCGTAGCCGCGCTGCCGGCCTTCGAACTCTTCGATGGCGCGTTCCACGCATTCGCGGATCGGGCCGCCTGCCTCGCCGCGCTTCGCGATATGGACGGGGAACCGGGCTTGCCCCGTCGCATAGGGGGCGAGCAGTCTTGCGTGCAGCCGGTCGTGCGCGGAGCTCTCCAGCATCGAGCCGTTGAAGACGAGCGCGAAGAACTCGATCGGTTCGTCCGTGGCTGCGTAGCCGACATGAAGCCCGCCGGAAGGGACGAGCAGAATGTCGCCGGGTTTGGTGTCGTAGGGGCGGCTCTCGATATGGAAGACGGCCTCCCCCTTCAGCATGACGATCAGCTCGAAGTGGACGTGCCAGTGCATCCATAACACCTGCTGGCCCGCCCGGACGGGGGCGGCCCGGTTCCGGAAACAGTAGAAGGGGTATTCCTCGCCGTGGAATTGCGTATTCTCCCACAGCTCGCGCGGGTACGTCATACGTTGTCCTCCTCCGCCGTTATCCGCAAGATCGCACCCATAATCCACAAGATTGGATAGGGATAGAGCGCTATCGTCAAGCTATAATCGGGTTGTATTCAACAATATAGCGCAAGATAGGAGTGTCGGCAATGGTGAGTCAGCTTCTTAGAATAGGTACGCTGGTCGGCGGAGGAGACGCGGTCCGGGTCATTCCGCAGATTGCGAAGCATGGATTCGAGTCGTATCAACTGACATTCTGGCAGACGACCGGCGGCATCGACCTCGTCGAGACGGCCAAGCGGGCGAAGGCCATCGCGGAGGAGAACGGCGCGATCGTCTCGAGCTTGAGCGTATTCGGCAATCCGCTCACCGGCACAGGCGACAACGCGGACACGCTCGCAAGCTGGGAGCGGCTGATCGACCATGCGCATCTGTTCGGCGCCGATCTGGTGACCGGATTTACGGGGCGGCTGACCGATCGCCCGATCGACGAATCGATTCCGAAGTTCAAGGAAGTGTTCGGCGAATTGGTGCGACGCGCTGCCGACAAGGGCGTGCGAATCGCGTTCGAGAATTGCGACATGGGCGGCACCTGGACGCGGGGCGACTGGAACATCGCGCACAACCCGACCGCCTGGGAGCTGATGTTCGACGCCGTTCCGGCCGACAATATCGGGCTGGAGTGGGAGCCGTGCCATCAGATGGTCAGCCTGATCGACCCGCTGCCGCAGCTTCGCAAGTGGGTGGGCAAGGTGTTCCACGTGCACGGCAAGGACGCAACGATCGCCTGGGACATCGTGAAGGAGAACGGCATTCACGGCCCGAAGGAGTTCGTCTGGCACCGCACGCCGGGCTTCGGCGATACGAACTGGACGGATCTTATTACGATTCTGCGCCAGGCGGGTTACCGCGGGACGATCGACATCGAAGGCTGGCACGATCCGGTGTATCGCGATGAACTGGAGATGACCGGGCAGGTGCACGCGCTGAATTATTTGAAGCGCTGCCGCGGCGGCGACTTCGTTCCGAATCCGGTGTGAGGCTCGGAAGGCGATCGCGGGAGGAAGGCGGGAAGAACGCTGGAAGAACGCTGGAAGAACGCGTAAGAAGCGTTTGAACATAATCTTATTGACGGGAGTGGAGGGGCCGCTATGACAACGTACCGAATCGCCGTCGCCGGCTGCGGCGGCATGGCAAGAACGTGGGTGGAATACGCGATCGCGCGGGAGGATGCGGAGATCGTGGCGCTGGTCGACGTCCGGCGGGAGGCCGCGGCGGCGATGGCGCAGCAGTACGGGCTCGCGTGCGGCACGTACACCGATCTTGGCGAAGCGATCGCCGAGTCCGGCGCCAATCTGGTGTTCGATGTGACGATTCCGGCGACGCACCATACGATCGGCAGGACGGCGATGGAAGCGGGCTGCCGCGTGCTTGGCGAGAAGCCGATGGCGGCGACGATGGCCGAGGCGCGCGACCTGATCGCCGTCTCCGAGCGGACGGGCCGGTCGCTCGCCGTTATGCAGAACCGCCGCTATGATGCGAATATCCGGGCGCTGCGGGGATTGATCGCGGGCGGGACGATCGGCCGGGTCGGCTTTGCCTCCGCAGACTTCTTCATCGGGGCGCACTTCGGCGGCTTCCGCGACGCGATGGAGAGCCCGCTCATTCTCGACATGGCGATCCACACGTTCGATCAGGCCCGGTTCATCACCGGCGCCGATCCGGTGAGCGTCTACTGCCACGAATTCAACCCGCCCGGCTCGTGGTACGAGGGCAATGCCGCTGCCGTATGCATCTTCGAGATGTCGGACGGCAGCGTGTTCAACTACCGCGGCTCGTGGTGCGCGGAAGGGGCGCCGACGTCATGGGAAGCGTCGTGGCGCATTAATGGAGAGCGAGGAACGGCGATCTGGGACGGAGCTTCGGCACCATACGCGGAGGTCGTTAAGGCCGGAGATCAGGAGGGCAAGTTCATCCGCGATTGCGAGCGGACGGACGCCGCCCTCGAGTGGAGCGGCCGCTCGGGCCATCACGGCTGCCTGGACGAGATGTTCGCCGCCCTGACGGAGGGGCGCCGCGCCGAGACGGACGGCCGCGACAACATTCGCAGCATGGCGATGGTGCTGGGGGCGATCGAGAGCGCCCGCATCGGGCGCAAGGTGCGGATCGAGGAACTGATCTAGCGCCGGGGCGGCCGGAGAGAAGCAGGGCGGCAGACCTGACGGCCGCCCCCTGCCGACCGGACATGAGCAAGACGGGTCCCCCGCAGACTGACATCGGCAAGACGGTGTCGGGTTTGCGGGGGCTTTTGGCATACAACGGTATACGATCCGGTGCTCGTCGCCGTCGTTGCCTCCAGGCGCTTGCGAGGGGGGGGCACGTTAGTTGCCCGCCAGATTATTCCCTCTGGCGGCATTAGGTCTCTTCTCCCTTTCGTTCAGGATAAGGATGTGCAAGGGGGATGGGCTGACCTGAGACCAAAGGGCATGATCGGCAGGCGGAGGTTCCTGATCCAAGGGGACACGCCAAAGTATGGTCGGTTCTGATACGATATCGTTTGACGGGATTGTGGTGAGAATTATTATCATTTATGATGGACTTATCATTATTGCGCAGGTGGGGAACTGTACATGTCAACCAACACGGTTAAGCCATATCGAAGCAGCCGGGACGAGCCGAACGAATCCTTCCCGAACGAATCCTTCCTCAATGATTCCTTCCTGAACGAGTCATGGGTCAAGCTCTCTCATGTCGAGAAGGTGGATTACAGCGGTCAGGAATGGGTGTTCCGCAAGGATCAGTTGGAGCGTCGCCGGATTGTGATCTGCCTGGGGCCATGCCGGGTTATCGTGGACGGGGTTCGGATCTATGCCGCATCCGGCACCGTAATCGCCTGCGAGCCGCGACAATGGGTAGAGACGGGCGGGCCGTCGAAGGAACCTCAGGCGATGTACTTCCTGGAATTCGAGCAGGGACGGGTTGCGGACGGGGAGACGGCTCCGGACACGGACGAGATCGTGAGCCTCCGAATGAATGAGTGCCGAATTCATGCCTCCGTTCGCCTGGGCCATCAGATTCACCTGTATTGGGAGCGATCCGCAACGGCCGACCGCATGCGGGCTCAAGCCGTCTTCTGCGAATTGCTGGCGCTGCTGGTCGAATATCGGGAGCACGGCGATTCGGAAGCGCCGGATGTGGTCAAGCGCGAGATCGATTGCCGCTATGCGGACAATCTTCCGGTCGACGAGTTGGCCGCTCTGACGGGGGTCAGCAGATATCAACTGATGCGCGGGTTCAAGGAACGCTATGGCAAGAGCATCGTCGAATACATTACGGAAGTGCGGCTGCTGCATGCCAAACGTCTTATGCAAGAGAGCAAGCTATCGGCGGGCGAGATCGCGGAACGGGTCGGCTTCCGGAGCGAGCAGTACTTCCGAACGGTGTTCAAGAAGGAAGTCGGCATTGCCCCCGCCGTCTATCTTCGCAACCGCAGCCGCAAGGTGGCCGCCTACAGTTGGCCGATCCTTGGCATCCTGCTGCCGCTTCAAGTCGTGCCGCACGCGGCTCCGATCGATCATTACTGGACCGACGAATTCAGCCGCAAGTACAGCAGCGACATCGCGATTCCGCTCGGCCATCATTATGAATTCAACCGCCGCGCCCTGCGGCAGTTGATGCCGGATTGCATCATCGGCCTGGACTGCACGATCACGCCCGAAGAGGCGGCCCTGCTTGAAGAGATCGCGCCGGTTCTGCTTCTTCCATGGATGGAGGCGGGATGGCGGCAGCATCTGCGGATGGCGGCCGACTTCTTGGGAATGGCCGAGGACGCGGCAGCCTGGCTCGGGCGGTACGAGCAGAAGGCGGCCGCCCTTCGCGAGCGGGCCCGCGATGCCATGGGCGATCAGAAGGTGCTGGTCGTCAAAGTAGCGGGCAACGAATTGCAAATATGGGGGCGCAAAGCGATGACGGTTCTCTATGACGACTTGGGGCTGATTCCGTCGCGCCTGACGCAGGACATCGACTGGTACGAGCCTGTTGAGCCCGACCGTCTGGCTCTCTGCGACGAGGACTGCCGGTTCATCGTCAGCGTGAACGGCGATTCCCACTCGCAGGCCCGCTGGAGGAAGCTGCAGGCGGACAACCGCTGGACCGGGCTGAGGCAGGTCCGGGAGCAAGCCGTTCATTTTCTTCCCGGGCATCAGGCTTGGGTATATCCTTGGCTTGAGAATTCGGCGCTTCATCAGGAACGATTGCTCGATCGCATCGCCTATTCGATTTTGTGCGGAGAGTCGTAAACATTGCGCATGATCGTGGATATACAGAACCGGGACCGTTCGCTATACTCGAAATTAATGATAATGATTATCAATTTCTGGAGGCTAACGGTACATGAGAAGCTGCAAATCAAAGGTCGCGCATTCAAATAAAGGGCAAGGGAGGGGGCGCGCTTACGGCATTCTGCCTTGGCTCGCCTTGCTCTCGCTGATGCTGATTGTCGGAGCCTGCGGAACGAACAACGGTCCGAGCGATGCTTCGGAAGCCGCTTCGACGACGGAACAGGCTTCGGCGCCCAATGCCGATCCGGCGACGACACCGGCGGACAGCGGCAGCGAGCAGGCGGAAGCGACGATCAAGCACGATTACGGCGAGACGACGATACCGGCCAACCCCAAGCGCATCGTGTCGATCGGGATGGAAGACATGCTGCTCTCGCTCGATGTGCCGCTTGTTCAGGCCTTCAGCACGGACGGCTATTACCTGGATGCGCAAATCAAAGAGAAGGGGATTCCGATCAACAGCTCCTTCGACATCAATCTGGAGGCGATTGCGGCTGCAGCTCCCGATCTGATCATCATGAATACCTATATGACGGATCAAGCCGGATACGAACAGATTAGCAAAATCGCGCCAACGATCGCTTTTATCCGGGATAACTGGCAGTCGGTCATCGTGGATATCGGCAGGGCGCTGGGCAAGGAGGATGCGGCGCAGAGCGTGCTCCAGTCGTATCGGGACCAAGTCGAGCAAGCCAAGGCATCGATCGTACAGGCTGTCGGCGAAGGGAAAACAGTCGCCTTCATTCGTCCGTCAACGAAGGATGTGGAATTGGACTTCCCGGAATGGACTTGGACAGCCGCGCTGTATAACGATCTCGGTCTGAGTCCGGACCCGAAGGTGCTGGAGTTCCAGCAGAGCAGCGCGGATGATTGGGGAGGCACGATGCTGTCTCTGGAGAAGCTTCCGGAGCTGACGGCCGACTATCTGTTCATGGACTACGGATCGTCCATGGCTTCCGAATCCGACTTCCAGCAGGAGGTCGCCAAATCGTCCGAGGTAGAGAAAATGAACGTATGGAAGGCGATTCCCGCAGTTGCGCAAGGGCATGCGTTCAAGGTATCCGCTCGTCATTGGGCATTGAACGGTCCGATCGCCGACGGGATGAAGATCGACGATGTCGTGCAGACGTTGACGGCAATCAAGCAATAAATAAACCGCAACCAAACAGCGACCTGCACGGAGTTTATCCTGCGGGTCGTTTTTGTTGTGGGAATGATCGGCAGGGAAGGAGCGTATATATGCCACAAGGCATGTTGGTTGTCCGAGATTGTTAGACAGAATTCGCGCTCGATGTGCTACAATTGAAGAAAAGGCGGTGATTCCCAATAGACGCGTACATTCTCTGGTTGATCGTCGGGTTCGTGCTTCTGATCGCGGAGATACTGTCGCTGACCTTCTTCCTGCTGTGGCTGGCTCTCGGAGCTTTCGCCGGAGCGATCGCGGCATGGCTGGCGCCGGACTCCTTCCTTATCCAGGCGCTCGCGGGCGTTGTCGTGGCGGGCGTTCTGACGGTGTTCACGCGGCCGCTCACCCGCAAGCTGCGCAAGTCCGGCAAGGGATACGAGGATGCCATCGACCGGCTTGTCGGTCAGCAGGGCATCGTCATCGAAGACATCGACGCGGGCAAGACCGGCATCGTCAAGGTGGGCGGCGAGACGTGGAGCGCAACTTCGGACGAACCGCTGCGCAAGGATGATACCGTTATCATAATCCGAAGAGGAACCGCGCAAGTCGAAGTGCAAAAATGGGGAGGGACTCGCTAGGTGGGTATCGTTATTGTCGTATTGATTCTTCTGCTGGCCGTCATATTTATCGGCTTCTCGCTCAAGATCGTGCCTCAACAGAAGGTGGGAGTCGTCGAGCGTCTCGGCAAGTACAATAGGCTGCTCACGCCGGGCGTCAACATTCTCGTTCCGTTTATCGACTACGTTCGCGTGAACCACGATCTGCGCATCCAGCAGGCGCATGTGCCGCCGCAGACGGTCATCACGAAGGACAACGTCCAGGTTCAGATCGACACGATTATTTTCTACCAGGTCGTCGCTCCGGAGCAGGCTACATACGGAATCTCCGACTACGTGTCCGGCGTGCGGAACATCACGACGGCGACCATGCGGCAGATTATCGGCAAGATGGAGCTCGACGAGACGCTGTCCGGCCGGGAGAAGATCTCGATCGACATCCGGCTGGCGCTGGATGAAGCGACGGAGAAGTGGGGCGTGCGGATCGAGCGCGTCGAGGTCATCGACATCAAGCCGCCGACCGACATCCAGGACGCGATGGATAAGCAGATGAAGGCCGAGCGCAGCAAGCGGGCGATCGTGCTGGAGGCCGAAGCGGCCAAGCAGGACATGATCCTGCGCGCGGAAGGCGACAAGCAGAGCAAGATTCTGAAGGCCGAGGGCGACAAGGAAGCGCGCATTCGCGAGGCGGAAGGGCTTCGCCAGGCGCAGGAGCTCGAGGCGCTCGGCCAGGCGAAGGCGATTCAGGCGATCGCGGAAGCCGAGAAGATGCGGGTCGAGCTGCTCGCATCGGCCGGGCTGGACGAGAAGGTGCTGGCGTACAAGTCGTTCGAGGCGCTGACCGAGATCTCGAAGGGGGCGGCCAACAAGATTTTCCTGCCGTCGAACGCGGTGGAGGCGCTCGGCAGCGTCGGCGCGCTAAGCGAAGTGTTCAAGCAGGCGAAGGGCAACTAAGAGGAAGCACAACGAAGAGGAAGTGCAACGAAGAGGAAGTGCAACGGAAGCAAGGCGGAGGAGGGCGTCCCGAGGGGGCGTCCTCTTTATGTGCATGCAAGAATTTATAAGTTTTGGCGCAGCTCTTTTTGAATCGTGCGGGAAGGGGGGCCGGACATCTCGCCGGACTCGCCGGATAGAGGAATTTATGTGAAATTCCACATTCGAGCGTCGCGATAACGGGCAGGTTGGACGATTCTATGTGAGAAATAGCCTATATAGAGAAAATACCGGCTCCCGTTGCCGCATGTAGGCTAAAAATCACATAAAACGCCGAGGTAGCGGCTCATTCAAACCGATGAATGTGAAAAACCACATAAAATCGCAAAAGTCGGCGGACCGGAGGTGCGAACAGCGTTGGGGGGAACGGTCAGGGCGCGATGTCTCGACCGTCATCCTTATGCGAAAAACCGCTATGACAGCCCGAACGGTTGTCCCCCTGCCATATGGACTCACGGAGCGGGAGAGGAGCGCCGCGCACAACGCACAGAGATCCAGAAGAGGCCTAAGCGCCCAGAAGGGGGATAGCGTCCCCTCTGTCTCGCCTCACAGCGACATGCCGACCCAGGGCCCGCCCGCCGTCGCGCCGGATTCCGGAGATCTATGTGAAAAACCAGAAAAACCGCATAAAATCGCATAAAATCGCAAAAGCCATCACACTCAAAAATCGGCGAGCGTCAAGTCGAGAAAAGTCAGTGGAAACGGTCGCGATAAGTCAGCCCCCGGTCATGGTACAATCGGAGCAGACGGGAGGGAAGGGCATGCGCCGGTTCAACATCTATCCTCGATTGCTCCTTTACTTCATGATCGTGCTGCTTCCGATCGTGGCGATCAGCTATGCCATGAATATCGCCGGAGAGAAGCGCCTGTACAACAATATGTCCGAGTCGCTCGCTTCCCGCGTTCACTTCTATTTAAGCTCGTACGACAAGGAAGTCGAGCGCGTCGTACAGCTCCAGCAGCAATATATGTTCGACGACGATATCCAGAACCTGAGCTCGTCCTCCATTATCATGAGCGACGACGAGCGCAGGGTGGCCGTGCTGGACATTCAGAAGAAGCTGCAGATGTTCAAGAACGCCAGCCTGTTCGTCGAGGAGGCGACCTTCTACATTCCCCCGGTGGGCAAGGTCATCTCGTCCGGCTCCATCCGTTACAGCCTCTCCGAGTCCGATTGGGAGCTGGTGCCGCACCTGTACAACCAGACGGGGGCGATCCAGGTGTGGGGCGACAAGCTTATGATTGGCCAGGCTTACCCGCTCCACTCCTACTCCGATCAGCCGCCCAACTTCTGGTTCGTCGTGACGCTCTCCCGCGAGGCGCTGGCCTCTTCCATCCGCCAGATCGTCTCCAGCGACAACAGCGCTGCCGCCCTGTTCGACAATGAAGGAGACTGGACAATCGAAGACGACCCGGGTGCCGGTCCCGACGTGGCGGCCGTGCGGTGGGCGGAGCTTGCCAAGGAGGAGAAGGAGGCCGCCCGCTATCGCGGCGAGATCGGCGGACGGGACACGTTCGTCGTCTACGAGCGGTCGCAGCGATCGGGCACAACGCTTGGCCTGCTGCTTCCGATCGAAGAGGGATTCGGCTCGCTGTCGTTTTTCCGCGTGCTGTTCTGGGCGCTTACCATCGCTGCGGTCGGCTTGGTCGCCTTGTTCTCCTACTGGATCTACCAATCGATCCATAAGCCCGTTCGCCATCTGGTCGGCGCCTTCCGCAAGCTGGAGACGGGCTACTTCAACGTCTCGCTGAAGCATCGGCATCGCGACGAATTCGAATATTTGTACCGCCAGTTCAACAAGATGGCCGAACGGCTGCGCGAGCTGATCCGCGACGTGTACGAGCAGACAATAAGGTCGCAGAAGGCCGAGCTGAAGCAGCTGCAATCGCAGATCAACCCTCATTTTCTATACAATACGTTCTATCTGCTCAACCGGATGGTGCAGCTTGGCGACGAGGACCATCTGAAGCTGTACACCCGTTACCTCGGAGACTACTTCCAGTACATCACCCGCAATACGGCGGATTCGGCGCTTCTGTCCGAGGAGCTTCGCCATGTGACGGCCTTCGTGAACATCCAACGCATGCGGTTCTCCCATCTGGAGGCGGAGCTTCCGGAGCTGCCGCCGGCCTGTGCCGCCCTTGTCGTGCCGCGCCTGTGCCTGCAGCCCATTGTCGAGAACGCTTACGAGCATGCACTCGAGGACCTGGCGGAGTCGGGACTGCTCCGAATCGGCTTCGAGCGAGAGGAAGGGCGTCTTATCGTACGGGTGGAAAATAGCGGGGAGATGACGGACGACACGTTAAGCGGAATGCGGACCAAGCTGATGGCCGAAGAAGGCGCGATGGAGATTACCGGCATGCTCAACGTGCACCGCCGGCTGCGGCTGTTCTTCGGAGAGCGTTCCGGCTTGCGGCTGTCCCGCTCGCCGCTCGGCGGCCTGAGAGTCGAATTGCTGATCGTCATGCCCAAGGAGGACAAGCCATGTATCGATTGCTGATTGTAGACAACGAGACGTATGTCGTCGACGGGCTGGTGGAGTATCTGTCGACTCAGGAGCTGGACCTGGAGGTGCTCGGCGTCTATTCCGCGGCGGAAGCGCTGGCTTGGCTGAATCGGGCGAAGATCGACATTCTGCTGTCCGATATCCGCATGCCCGCGATGGACGGTCTGCAGCTCCAGCAGGAGACGATGCGGCGCTGGCCTCGCTGCAAGGTGATTTTCCTATCCGGGTACAACGACTTCGCTTACGTGCAAGAGGCGATGAGGCAAGGCTCGGTCGATTACATTCTGAAGACGGAAGGCGACGACGCGATTGTGGCGGCCATTCGCCAGGCATTGGCGCGGATCGAGGACGAGATGGCGGCGGACAGCCTGCTCAGCGGCGCCAAGAAGCGCATGAAGAACGCGCTGACGCTGATGCAGAAGGATTATATGCTCAGGCTCCTGTCCGGCGACCGGGCGGCGCTGCGCAGCGTCACCCGGCAATTCGCCGAGCTCGAGCTGCCGCTCGACCCGAATCTGCCCGTGCTGCCCGCTCTCGTCAAGATCGACGAATGGGACCGGCAGCTCGGACCGTCCGATCGGCATCTTCTGCAATATGCCGTGCAGAATGTCGCCGAAGAATACTTGCGCATGTCCACGGTTCCGTTCTCGTTCACATACGATTGGTCGCGCATCGTCTGGCTGCTGCAGCCCAACGGGCTGCACAGCCTCGACCTGTCGGCTCCGGATTCCGACGCGTGGAAGCTGACAAGCCGCTTCGCGCACGGCATGTTCGAGTGCATCCAGTCCACCTGCAAGGAGCTGCTGAAGCTGTCCGTCTCGATCGCCGTGTCCGCCAAGCCGGTAACCTGGAGCGGGCTCGAGAGCCAATTCGAGCGGCTGCGGACAAGGCTCGGACGGAACATCGGGAGCAAGCAGCAGCTTGTGCTCGACGAAGGGAGCGACGAGGGCGCCGCCGCCGCGCTTCCCGATTACGGCAGCCTGCTGCGCAAGTGCGAGCTGCTCGAATACTACCTCGAGAACGACCTGCGGGACGAATTCATGCAGATGACGGCGGCTCTGCTGCGCTCCGCCGGGGAAGACCTGCCGGCGGAGCGCATGTACTATTCGCTCGTCCCGATCTTCCTGGGCGCGCTCGGCGCCGAGCGGGTTCGCCCGGAGGCGGAGAGCCGGGCCGATCTGTCGCTGCTCACCCGGCTGGATCTGCACCGCGACTGGAGCGCCGCATCGGAATATCTGCTGGAGCTGGCCGAAGCGATCTTCGACGTGCGGGTGAAGGAGCCGGACAACGAGCGAACGGAGCTGATCCGGCGCATCCACGCGTACATCGGGCTGCATCTGGCGGAGGACCTGTCGCTGACGCGCATCGCCGATGTCGTCGGGCACAGCCCCGGCTACCTGTCCCGCCTGTACAAGAGCCAGACGGGACAGGGCTTGTCGGAGCACGTCAGCGAGTCGCGCCTGAACCGGACGAAGGAGCTGCTCGCCCAGCGGCACTACCGGATTCCGGACATCATGAAGGCGACCGGCTTCGTGTCGGAGCATTACTTCTACCGCTTCTTCAAGAAGGCGACCCGCATGACGCCGCTCGAGTACCGCAATCGCGCGCTGGAGGGCAAGGGAGAACCGCCGATCGCGTGAGAAGTCAGTCGAACGGGTCGCGAACGGACAGTAGAAGCGCGGCCGGCGCCGCTTCTATAATGGGAGCGAGAGCCGGACGAAAGCGCGCTCGCTCCGCTCATACCATTCGAGGGGGATTCCAGCATGAGAAGAAAGAGCATCGCCTTGCTGCTTGGTTTGCTTGTGACGGCCATGTCGGCAAGCGCGTGCAGCCAGAACGGGGGAGAGGCGAGTCCGAGCAGCAGCTCCGCATCGCCTTCCGCTTCCGAGACAAGCGCGGCCTCGCCCAGCGCAGCATCACCGAGCGCAGAGCCGACGGACGGCCCGCTGACGAAGTACGGGACTCCCATCAATGTCAGTCTGCTCAACAAGTTCAACAGCAACATCTCCGACAAGCTGGCTCCGGGCGACACGATCGAGAGCAACATATGGACTCGATCGATCGCGGAAGACCTTGGCATCAACATTACGTATCCTTGGGTTGTCGCCAACGAGCAATACGTAGACAAGCTGAACGTCACGCTCGCTTCGGGCAGCCTGCCCGACATCATGCTGGTGCACGATCAGCAATTCAAGCAATTGAGCGATGCGGGTCTGCTGGCGGACCTGACCGATGTGTTCGACAAGTACGCGACCGACCTCGTCAAGAGCGACCTCGGCTCGCTGAACGGTATTTTCCTCAAGGCGGCTTCCGTAGACGGCAAGCAGCTCGGCCTGCCGCTCATCACCGACCCGACGGCGGAAGCCCGGGTGCTGTGGGTCCGCATGGACTGGCTGGAGAAGCTCGGCCTGCCGGAGCCGCAGACGATGGACGATGTCATCGCGATCGCCAAGGCGTTCGCGAACGACGATCCGGACGGCGACGGCAAGCAGGACACCTACGGGCTGGCCCTCAATAAAGACCTGTTCGGCGGCTTCCCGGACATCAACGGCTTCTTCAACGGCTATCATGCCTATTCGAATTCCTGGGGCGACGCATTCTGGTACGACGACGGCTCCGGCAAGCTGGTCAACGGCTCGGTGCAGCCGGAGACCAAGACGGCGCTCGGCAAGCTGCAGGAGCTGTACAAGGCTGGCGCGATCGACCGCGAGTTCGGCACGAAGGACGGCGGCATGGTCACGGAGGATGTTGCCTCCGGCAAGCTCGGCCTGTGGTACGGCGATTATTGGAACTTCGTCACTCCGATTCAGACGGCGGTTGTCAATGATCCGAATGCGAAGTTCAAGGCGTTCAGCCTGCCTTCCGCGGACGGAGAGCCGGCGAAGGCGTCCGTGACGTTCCCGCTGACAGGCTATTGGGTCGTCAAGAAGGACTTCGAGCATCCGGAAGCGCTGATTAAGCTCGTCAATTATTACTACGAGAAGAAATACGGCGCGGAAGGCAAGGGCAACACGCCGGACAATCAACAGACGTTCTTCTCCTCCGCGGACGGGAAGATCAAGTCCTCCTACGTAGCGCCTGTATGGATCTCCGGCACGCTCGATCCGAAGACGCTGTCCGTGATCGACGCGATCAAGAAGAACGATCCGTCCGGTCTGAACGAGTCCTATAGAACGGACTACGACAACTATATCAAGGGCAAGGAAGGCGATGCGTCGCACTACGGCGACTTCCAGAACTATGACCCGGACATCTCCCCGCAGCTTACGCGCCGGGCGTACGCCGATCAGAACCGCCTTGTCGTCAACGCCTTCTACGGGCCGCTGACGAAGACGATGGAGAGCAGCAACGACGCGCTCAAGAAGCTGCAGATGGAGACGTTCACCCGCATCATCATGGGAAGCGTATCGATCGACGAATTCGACAAGTACGTGGAGAACTGGAACAAGCTCGGCGGCGACAAGATTACGGAAGAGGTCAACGCCTGGTACGCAACGAACCGCTAAACCGGAGCGGAGGAGGGATCGGGCGAAGCCGCCCGGTTCCCCTCCCTGCGGAAGCGGGCGCAAGGGGGACGCGGCATGGGCCGTCTTAAACGGGAATTTCCTTACCATCTCATGATCCTGCCGGGCGTGCTGTTCGTGCTTCTGTACAGCTACGTGCCGATGGCCGGACTCGTCATCGCATTCCAGAACTTCGTGCCCGTGCTCGGCTTCTCCAAGTCCAGTTGGGCAGGCTTCGACAACTTCGTCTATATCTATCATCTGCCATCGGTCGGCCAGGTGCTGTGGAATACCTTATTCATCGCCGTCATGAAGATCGCGGCGGGACTTCTCGTTCCGATCGCCGTCGCCTTGCTTCTGAACGAGCTGCGTCTGGTCGCATTCAAGCGGACCGTGCAGACGCTTATCTATCTGCCCCACTTCCTGTCCTGGGTTATTCTTGCCGGCATTCTCTCGGATGTGCTGTCGCTCGACGGCATCGTCAATCGCCTCGTGACGGCGTTCGGCGGCGAGCCGATCTACTTCCTTGGCGACAGCCGGATCTTCCCGTTCACGCTTGTCGCGTCGGACGTCTGGAAGGAATTCGGCTTCGCCACGATCGTATACCTGGCGGCGTTGACGGGCATCGACCCGTCGCTCTATGAGGCGGCCCGCATCGACGGAGCGAATCGCTGGCGACAGACGCTGTACGTCACCTTGCCCGGCATCGTGCCGATCATCATCCTGATGGCGACGCTAAGCCTCGGCAATGTGCTGAACGCGGGCTTCGATCAAGTGTTTAATCTGTACAATCCGTCCGTTTACTCGACGGGAGACATCATCGACACGATGATTTACCGCGTCGGACTCCAGCAGAGCCAGTTCAGCGTCTCCACGGCGCTGGGCCTGTTCAAGTCGTTCGTCTCCTTCGCGCTTATCTCGATATCCTACATTCTTGCCTATCGCTTTGCGAACTACCGCATCTTCTGATCTGACATTCAAGGAGGGCGATGGAATGAAGCGTCCTTTCGCCCTGGGCGGAACGCTGTTCCGAACGGCCAATCATCTGTTTCTCGTCTTATTGTCGCTAGCCTGCGTGCTGCCGATCGTGCATGTGCTGGCCGTGTCTCTCAGCGCGCAGACGGCCGTCTCGGCCGGCGAAGTGCTGTTCAGGCCGGTAGACTTCACGGTGCAGTCGTTCGACTTCGTCGTGCACAAGCCGGAATTCTTCGTCGCGATGTCGGTGACGCTGAAGCGGGTCGCGCTTGGTCTGTCGCTGAACATGCTGCTGACGATGCTCGTCGCGTACCCGCTGTCCAAGCGCGTCGGACAATTCAAGCTTCGCACCGGGTATGCCTGGTTCTTCGTCGCGACGATGCTGTTCCACGGCGGGCTGATCCCGACCTTCCTGACCGTCAAGTACACGGGCATCATGGATTCCGTCTGGTCGCTTGTGCTGCCCGGCGCGGTTCCGGTGTTCAACGTCGTGCTGCTGCTTAACTTCTTCCGCAATCTGCCGCACGCGCTTGAGGAAGCCGCTATCGTGGACGGAGCCGGCGTCTGGACGTGCCTGTGGCGCATCTATGTGCCGCTGTCGCTTCCGGCGCTGGCCACCATCTCGTTATTCACCGTCGTCGGGCATTGGAATGCCTGGTTCGACGGACTGATCTACATGAACAGTCTGAATCATTATCCGTTGTCGAGTTATCTGCAGACCGTCATTATCCAGCAGGACCTGTCGCGCAGCGCTGTCACTCAGGACGAGATCGAGCTGTACATGAACGTGTCGGCGAAGACGATCAAGTCGGCGCAGACGTTCGTCGGCATGCTGCCGATTCTGCTCGTGTATCCGTTCCTGCAGAGGTACTTCGTGAAGGGAATTGTGATGGGCAGCGTCAAAGAATAAATTCGGGGAGCGTGCGAGCATGCGCAAGATCGTATGCGGCAAGGCGATAACCAGCATTCTGATGACCTCCGGTTTTCTCTGCTTGATTATTTACGGAATATTCTTGAATTTCGATGCGAAGCGCGCGGCCGCCGACCCGGTTGCCGCCGATCCGTACAAGGCGGAGTATCTGGTTGACGAGAACTTCTCTCTGCTGCAGAACGTGAACGGCAGCCGGCTGCCGTCCGGGTGGGATGTGCGCGATGCGGGAGGCGCGCTCGCTTCTCTCTACAACAATTACTTCTATATCGCCGACAGCAGCACTGTTCTGCCCGTATCGCTGAGCCGCGAGTTCCTCGCCTATTCCGGCAAGCTGACGCTTGAGTATCGGTTCAAGCCGCGCTCGACGTCGATCGACGGCTGGAGCTGGCGGCTGTACGAGGGGGATACGGAAGCGATCGGCATCGCGGCGCAGGGCTCCAACCTGGTCGTCGAGCGATCCGGCGGAACGACGACGCTCCAGGCTTACTCCGCCGGAACGGAATACGGCATTAAGGTCGTAGCGGATACGTCGTCGGACACGGCGGACATCTACGTGAACGGGGGGCTTGCGGCGAGCGGCGTCTCGTTCGCGAACGCGGTGTCGCAACTGGATCGCTTCGAGCTGCGGTCCGACGCTTCGCAGCAAGGGGAGATCCAGCAGCTCGGCGTTAAAATCTACAAGGGCTATGCCGTGAACGAACGGTACCTGTCGACGGTTCCGGGCGTGCTGCCCCAGGACTGGACCTACGTCAGCTCGGGCGGCAGCATCGCCGTCGTCGAGATGAAGAGCGCGACGGCGCCGGATACGTACAGCCTTAAGGTCGATTCGTCCGCCGCTGCCGGTGCCATGAGCGCGGCCAAGAGCTTGTCCGGCGTGTCGGGCAAGACAGTGTTTGAATTCAAGGCGTTCCTCCCGGACCAACGGGACGGCTTCTCGGCCGAGCTGAAGAGCGGAAGCGCCGTTCTCCTGAAGCTGAACACCTCGGACGGCCAGTGGAATTATGCGGATGCAACGGGGACGGAGGTGCCGTTCTACGATTACCAGGCGAACCTGTGGACTCACTTGAAGGCGGTCGTCGACAGCTCCTCCGGCAAGGCCGATCTGTACGTCAACGGCAAGCTGGTTGTCGACCAGGCAGCGATCGCCGTGTCGGCTTCGGAGGCGGACGGCATCGTGTTCGGCGCCGACACCTCGTCGCAGGGCGTCCTCTGGCTGGACGACATTCTCGTCTATGCCAAGCAGCCGCTGCCGACCGACTACGTGCCGGAGCCGGCGGCTTCCGCGTCGCACGACCAACTGGTCGGCGTGCAGAGCTGCCCGATCTGGCGGGAAGGCAGCCATGGCGGGTGGGATGTCATCACGTCGTTCGAGGAACGAACGCCTTACCTCGGCTATTACGACGAAGGCAATCCGGAGACGGCCGACTGGGAGAACAAGTGGATGGCGGAGAACGGCATCGACTTCCAGCTTGCCTGCTGGTTCCGGCCGACCAACGGCCAGGGCGTGCCGGTCAAGGACCCTTATCTGTCGCAATCGCTGCATGAGGGCTACTTCAATTCCGAGTACAGCGACCGGACGAAGTTCGCGATCCTGTGGGAGAACGGCGCGTCGAGCGCGGCGGACGGCACCGACTTCCGCACCAACCTGATCCCTTACTGGATCGAATACTATTTCAAAGACCCGCGCTACCTTGTCATCGACAACAAGCCCGTTTTCTCCATCTACAGCATGAGCGGGCTGACGCGCGACTTCGGCACGACCCCGGGCGCGGTCAAGGCGGAGCTGGATTACTTCCGCTGGGCCGTGCAGCAGGCGGGCTTCGACGATCTGATTCTGTTGACCGCCTACCCCGGCACCGACCCGACGTATCTCGCCAGCTTGGCTGCGGCCGGCTTCGATGCCGTCTATTCCTATTCGCTCGGGGAGGTCAGCGGGTATCCGGCCATGCAGATGAGCTACATGACCTCCCAGCGCGATGCCGATGCCATCGACGTCGTTCCCACGATCAGCATGGGCCGCGACGATACGGCATGGGGCGGCAATCCGGGTTATTATGCGACCGCCGCGGAGTTCGAGAGCACGGCGGAGTGGGTGCGCGACACGTTCGTGCCGTCGCTGCAGGCGGACAGCGTGGGCCGCGAGCTCGTCCTGCTGGACAACTGGAACGAATTCGGCGAAGGGCATTATCTGATGCCCTCGGCGCTTCACGGCTTCGACTATGTCGAGGCGATCCGGGACGTCTTCGGCGGCAGCACGGCGACGAACGCGCAGCCGACAGCCGCCCAGAAGGCGAGAATCAACGTCCTGTACCCGGCCGGACGTTCGTTGCCGGACTTGACGCCTGCCGTGCCGACTCAGACGAATCAGTTCGGCACGAGCTGGTCCTTCGACACGAACGGCGATTCCGAGGGCTGGACGCCCTTGAATCAGATCGACGACGAGACGGTGTCGGGCGGCGCCTACAGCGCAAGCTCGACGGGGAGCGACCCAGGCATCATCTCGGCGGCCGGGCTGTCGATCGACGCCGCGAACACGCCTTATATCAAGATCGGGATGAGCAGCAGCATCGCAAGCAAGGGACAGCTCTTCTTCATAACGGATGAAGATCCGAATTGGTCGGAGGCGCAGTCGATCAGCTTCTATGTGGAGCCGAATTCGTCCGGGTACAGCGAGTATGTGCTGAATACTTGGCGCAACAGCAAGTGGCGAGGGACCGTGACGCAGCTCCGGTTCGACCCGATGGCCGTTGCGGGATCGTTCGCCATCGACTTCATCGGCGCCATGAAGGCGCCAAGCACGGGCTATTCGTTGTATGTGGACGGCAATATCACGTATCCGCATGACGTTCCGTATGCGTCCGGCAGCTCGATCATGCTGTCCGTCGGCGAGACGCTGCGGCAGACGGGCGCGAAGTTCGAATGGGATGCCGCGACGTCGACGATGACGATCGTCAAGGACGGCTCCGTGTTCACCTTGACGGCGGGGCAGTCGTACGCGACGAAGAACGGGGTATCGGTCTCGCTGGAGCGGGCGCCGGAGCTGCTGGGGACGAGAGGACTCGCGGCGCCGTCGGGCTTCTTCAAGAACGTTCTGGGCTATCCGATGCTTGCGGACCCGAACGTGCCAAGAATCAATCTGTTCTCGAAGTCCAAGACGTGGACGTTCGCCACGGCCGAAGGCTGGACGGCGGCTGCGCAAATAAGCGGGCTGGCGGCATCCGGCGGTTACTTGGACGGCGTATCGACCGGGACGAAGCCGGAGCTCGTCTCGGCGGACGGACTCGGCTTCGACGCAGCGGACATCAAGCGGGTCCGCGTGACGATGCGCAACGGAACGTCGGGGACGACGGCGAAGCTGTATTACCGAACGGGCAGCGTCTCGGCCTGGACGGAGTCCGCCTCTGCCGCCGTATATGTCGTACCCGGGGATACCGCTTACCGGGAGTATGTCTTCGACACCTCCGCGCTTGCGGGCTGGACCGGCGAGCTCAAGCAGTTGAAGCTTGTTCCGGCCAACGCGACGGGCAGCTTCTCGATCGATCGGATTCAGCTTGACTTCGACGCGCTCGCGGCGGTTCCGGGCGACAACCTGATCGCCAACGGAGAGATGGAGCTCAGCTCGCCGACCTTCAGCGGGTATCAGACGAACATCTCGTTCAGCGAGGAAGCGGCCCGCTCCGGCAGCCGTTCGCTCAAGGTCGAGAAGACGAGCAATTACGCCTCAATCGCCTTCCCGGCCGCCATCGTCCCGGGCCAGCCGTTCTATTATTCGGCCTGGGTGAAGCTGTCGCCGACGGCAAGCGCGAATTCGGTGCTGCGGCTATGCCTCAGCTACAAGGCGGACGGCGTGACGAAGCAGCTCATTATCCTCACCAGCGGCAAGCTGAACGCTTCCTCCTGGACGCAAGTATCCGGAACGTACATCCTTGAGGACAGCTCGACCGCGATTACGAATATGTCGATGTTCGCGTATACGGACATTCCGGCTGCTGCGGATACGTTCTATCTGGACGATGTGGAGATTCGGCCGATTGCGTTCACGCCGGACTCGACCTGGGTGAGACCGTCTTCGGTCAGCATGTCGCCAAGCGCTTCCTTGCTTATCGTCGGCGACAAGCTGCACCTGGATGCGACTGTCGCTCCATCGGGTGCGGTGAATCGGCATCTGGTATGGAGCAGCAGCGCTCCTGCGGTGGCGACGGTGGACGAATTCGGCTATGTCCGAGCGATCGGCGCCGGAACCGCCGTTATTGCCGCTCTTGCCGAGGACGGCGGCGCGCAGGCGACATCCACCGTCATCGTTACGGCGACGGAGAGCGCTTATCCCGGCGATAATCTGCTGAGCGATCCGGGAATGGAAGCGGCGACGCCGGCTTACACCGTATATGCCGCGACCCGATCCGTCAGCACGGCGGTCTATCGTTCCGGCAGTCAGTCGCTGCTCGTGACGAAGACGGACAATTACGGCAGCATTTATCTCCCGGCAACGATCGAACGCGACAAGGCTTATCGCTATGCGATCTGGGCGAAGCTGGCTCCCGATTCGAACCCTGGCACCGTGCTGCGCCTCTGTCTGACTTACAAGGTGAACGGCGTCTCCAAGCAGATCATTCTGTTCACCAGCGACACATTGAGCGCAACCGAGTGGAAGCAGGTGTCCGGCGTCTATACGATCACGGACAGCGGCACGATTACGAACACGTCGATGTTCATATACACCGATCTGCCGGCGGCGCAAGGGAGCTTCTACATCGACGACGCCGAGATTCGGCCGATGCTGCTGAACGGACAGTCGATCGAAGCGGCGACCGGCGTTCCGGCCGTTCCTGCGCTGTCGCACGACAACGGCGAGGACAATGGCCTGGACGACGGCGACTACACGGTGACGATGAACGTCTCGTCGGACAACAATGCGCGCCTGTATCGGCTCTACGAGAACGGCAAGCTGATCGACACGCAGGTGCTGGACGACAACTCGCCTGCGGCGCAGCAGGCCAGCACGAAGATTGCCGGTCGGGCCAATGGCGTCTACCAATACCGCGCGGAGCTGTTGAACGCATTCGGCAAGACCGAGAGCTCCCTGATGACGGTAACGGTGACGGACGCATAACCGGCCGGGCAGATCGAAGAGGAGGCCGCGATTTTCCCAATGCCACATATGCCGGTCAAAAAAATATCGCGCGATCGGCACCCGTTCGAGGACCATGAGAGGGAACGAAGCGAGACGCTTCTGCCGTGGGAATACGACGATTACTGGCCAAGCGCGTGGATTCGGCACCCCGGGAGGCATGAGCCTCCCTTCGTGTCGGCCTTCGCGCTTCGGTTCGAAGCTCTTCAGGGCGATACAGTCGTCGTTCACGTCAGCGCCGATGAGCGTTACGAGCTGTATTACGATGGGGAAAGGGTCGGCCGCGGCAGCGAGCGAGGCGGCAAGTCGAACTGGTTCTATGAATCCTATGAATTCGATATTCGGCCCGGAGCGCATACGCTGGCCGCCCGCGTCTGGTCGCTCGGCAAGCTGAAGCCGTGGGCCCAGGCGACGATCGGACCGGGGTTCATCCTGGCTCCGGAGAGCGAGCGCTGGACGGGCGTCATCGGGACCGGCAATGCCCAATGGCAATCCAAGCGGCTTCGCGGGTATGGATTCGCGGAAGTCGCTTCCAAGGGAATCGGAACCGGAGCGAAGCTCTTGCTTGACGGAAGCCTTCACGATTGGGGCTTCGAACGTGGAGAAGGCGATGGGTGGATGACGGCCGAGCCGCTTCACAGCGGGAATAACGGCTACGTTTATACGTCCGCCGACAGCAAGCATATCATGCAGCCGTCGGGGCTTCCCCCCATGCTGGAGCAACCGATAACGGGAGTCGACGTTCGATATGTCGCATCGGCGGATTCGCTTGAGACGTCCGATGCCGCAATCGAGCGGAGCCTGCATCTTCCGGAAGAGAGCGGCAGTTGGTCGGCGCTGTTGAACGCCGGGCAGCCGCTCTTGGTGCCTCCGCGGACAGGGCGCCGAATTGTGATCGATATGGACAATTACTATTGCTTGTATCCCGAGCTGGTCACCTCGGGCGGCGCCGGCTCGGCCATTCGTCTTCGCTTCGCGGAAGCGCTGTACCGCCGGGAAGGCAACCGGGTGGTGAAGCGCAACCGCAACGATATCGAAGACTGCCGCTTCGTCGGAATCGGCGATACGTTCCTGCCGGACGGCGGCGACCGAAGGAGATGGGGGACGTTATGGTGGCACGCCGGCCGTTACGCCGAGCTTACGGTCATAACGGCCGACGAGCCGCTCTGGATTCAGGCCGTCGTCTTGACGGAGACCCGGTACCCGCTGCGGATCGAGAGCGAGTTCCGCTGCAGCGACGATCGTTGGAACGCGTTCGTTCCGATCGCCCTTCGCAGCCAGGAGCTGTGCATGCACGAGACCTACATGGATTGCCCTTACTGGGAGCAGATGATGTACGTCGGCGATTCCCGCCTCGAGGCGCTTCTGCAGTACGTACTGACGAAGGACGACCGGTTGACGGTGAAAAGCCTGCAGATGTTCGAACGTTCGCGCCGCAATCCGACGGGATTGGTCGCTTGCGCTTGGCCGGACGGCTCTGGCAAAATCATCCCTTCCTTCTGCTTCTGGTGGGTCTTAATGGTGTACGACTACGCGCTGTGGCGCGGCGATCGCTCCGTCCTCGCGGGCTTGCTGCCGGGCGTCCGCGACGTCCTGGAGCGGCTGCTGCTCCGTTCGGAAGACGGGCTGCTGCGCTCGCCAAGAGGCTGGAACTTCATGGACTGGCAGGCGGAATGGCCCGGAGGCATCCCCCCTCACGGCGGCGAGGAGATCAGCGGAATTTACAATTGGCTGGCCGTCTGCGCGCTGAAGCAGACGGCGGCCGTGGAGCGGTACATGGGCGAAGAGGAGCTGGCGAGTCGTTGGGAGCGCCTGGCCGCCGCGCTTGCCGAGGCGGCGGACCGCGCCTTCTGGAACGAAGAGCGCGGCCTGTACGCCGACGACCGGAAGATGGGCGCCTACTCGGAGCATGCGCAATGCATGGCCCTGTTAAGCGGTTCTATCGGACAGGAGCGCGCACGGAGGGTGGAGGTCGGACTTGCTCAAGACAGTCGGCTGACGCGGACCTCGATTTTTTTTGCCCACTACCTGTTTGAAGTTTATTCGTTGCTCGAAGGCGGCTCGCTGCCCATGGATCGCCTCGGCCAGTGGTTCGAGCTGGAGAGCAGAGGCTTCCGGACGACGCCCGAGGTGTTCGAGGACGAGACGCGTTCCGACTGCCATGCCTGGGGTGCTCATCCGCTCTATCATTTCTATGCGACGGTGCTGGGCATTCGTCCTTCCTCCATGGGCTTCGCAGAGGTAGCCATAACTCCGAGACTTGGAGATCTGAGGGAAGCGGAGGGGGAGATGGTCCACCCGCTTGGCGTCATTCGCGTCCGCTTCGCACGGGACGACGAAGGCGGACTATCCGGCATCGTCGAATTGCCCGAGGGCTTGCAGGGCTTCGTCTATGCGAACGGCGAGCAAGTGCGGCTTCGGGCGGGCAAGATGAAGGTTGATTTTACAGGAAGAAAGGTCTGAACGCATCATGGACATCTGGCTGTTCGCGCAGCACGCATACGATTCGAAGATCAGGCGGCTGGCTGCGGTGTTAAAGCCCGAGCATCTGGAGAGGGCGGTGTTCGAATGGATCGGCACCGCCCTGCAGGATCGCGGATTCTCCGGCATCCGGGAGAGCCTGCGGTCGCTCGAGGAGCAAGGGGCAAGAATCGGGGGCGGCATCGACGCCTATTACTGGGCTCCGTCCGCAGAGTCCGCGCCCCCGGACATGACGGCTTCCGACCTTCTGGAGGCGGACGGAGGCCCCGTCTCGACGGGAAGCCCGATTCATTATTTGCGCAACAATACCGAGGGCGGGAAGCGGCTGATCATATCCAAGCTCAAGCGTCAGATCGATCTTGGCGTCCGCTCGATTCATATCGACGAATACGATCACGGCACGGCCGAGAGCATCGACGACGTCATCGCCCGGCTTCGGGCTTATGCCATGGAGAAGCACGATCGGCCGATTCTCGTCTCGACGAACTCCCGGGGGTACGGCGGCCAGGACTTCACGATGTATTGCGGGGCGCAGCCGAACGGGCGGGAGCTGGCGGACTTCTACGTCCGCTCGTACCCGCTTCGCCTCCAAGGTCTGCCGGCCGGCCACGACTTCACCGGGGCCGAGACGGAGCCGTTCGACGGCACCTATCATCTCATTCCCGAGATGAGGGAAGCGCACCGGGCCGTCGCTCCGAAGCGATTCTATTATTTTATCGACTTCGCGGGCAGCCGCTTTGTCGCGCCGAAGGACTTCTCCGTATGGCCGAATTACGTGCGGATCGCGGAAGCGCAAATTATGGCCGCAGGCGGAATCCCGGGCGCCTTCCGCAGCTTCTACAACCGGCTTGGCGCTTACGAACGGGGGCTGCACGCGATCGTCGCCAATCGGGTGAAGTTCATTCGCGAGCTCGGGCCGCTGCTTCGGGACCTGGAATGGATCGAGCCGCAGCATCTCCGCGCGGACCGGGAGCGGATATGGACAAGCGCCTTCCGCCAGCCGGATCGGACAATTGTTCACGCGGTCAACGGGAACTACGACAACGGGAGCCAGAGCATGGCGGTGCAGCGCGATGTTCAGATCGAGCTGTCGGTCGACGAGCCGGTGAAGCGCATCTGGCTGACAACGCCGGACCTGCCGTCGAGCCGCCGAAGGACTGTGCTGGAAGAAGGAGAGTATGAATTCCGCGACGGCCGGGTGCGGTTCCGTATTCCGGCGCTCGACTTCCACGTCATCGCCGTCCTTGAGCACGGCGCGCCGTGGGACCCGGTCTGCGAGCCGATGGCGATCGTCCATCCGTTCCCGCTGCGGACGCAGCTTCCCGTTGGCAACGAGGTTCGCCTGACGGCGCTGCCGACGGAAGGAACGCTGCAAGAGCTCGACTGGTCAGCGATGTCGGCGGGGGCGGCGGAGGGATCGCAGGCCGGCCGGTTCGATGTCGGCTCGGTCGACGAGACCGGGCTTTACCGGGCGCCGACCCGGACGGAGGGGCGCACGGAGATTGTGCTGCGCGCGGCAAGCCGCGAGGAGCCCTCCGCCTTCGCGGACATCCGCCTCGCCGTCGTGCCGAATCTGTCTCTGCCGTGGACGCCGGCTGCGGACGGCGAAGGGGTGCCGGACGAGTGGGAGATCGTGGAGGGCCGGGGGGACTGGGCGTCCGGCTGCAGCGACGAGGATAACAAGGAGGACGCGGTTGGCCGGAGCGGTCTCGTGCTGCGCAACACGAACATCGCCGAGGCGACGGTGGAGCTGTCCATCGGCGGCGGGGCGGGGTATGCCACGCTGCTCAGCGGCGGCGATCAGACGTGGAGCGATTGCGAGTTCCGGGTTCGGTGGACCTCGGAGCGGCCGCCCATCGTCTGGTACGGTCTGGATTCGGAGCGTCCGAACACGTATGTCGGCTTCGTGTTCCGCTACCGGAACTCCGGCAACTATTGGTTGTACCAATGCGGCTTCGACGGCTTCGTCCGCCTGTACCGCTACCGGGACGGCGTCGGGCAGGAGGTTGGACAGCCGGCTGCCTTCCGGTACCCGGACGTCGAGGAGCCGAACGATATTCGCGTCACCGCGAGCGGAGCCGACTTCCGGTTCGAACGGAACGGGGTGCGTGTCCGCGACGATCGCGGGGTCGGGGAAGCCGACTGGCGCTGCGGCTCCATCGGCTTCGGCACGAGCTTCACGGCCAACCGGTTCGAGCGGATCGAGGTTCGCGGCGCGGGAAGGGGAACGTCATGAACCCCGATTGGAGCGTCGCCAGGCATCGCGGACCGCTTGTTCATACGAGGCGGGCGCTGGAGAAGGGAAGATTGACCGTCGGCTATGCCGGCGGTTCCATTACGGAATACGGCCCCTCGGCGCACAATTGGCCGGAGCCGGTCCATCGATGGCTGTCCGCCCGCTATCCGCAGACGAGAATCTATGTCGAGAATGCGGCGATCGGGGCAACGGGCAGCGACTTGATGCTGTTCCGGGCGGAGCGGGATTTGATTGGACGCGGGTGCGACTTGATTTTCCTCGAGTATGCCGTGAATGACGGCATGACCCCTGCGGACCGGAGAATGCGGACGCGAGAGGGCTTGATCCGCAAGCTGCTGGCGGGTGGGACGACCGATCTCGTTATCGTCTATACGTACAGCCAGCGGATGTACGAGTCGATGATGCGGGGGGAGATTCCGGATTCGATCCGCGAATTCGAGCTGCTGGCCGAGCACTACGGCATCGGCTCCGTCTGGGTAGGGCTTCACGCCTTGCGGGAGGTGCAGGCCGGGCTGATGACCTGGGACGAGTGGCTGCCGGACGGCCTGCATCCGACCCACCGCGGAAGCTGGAGCTATGCGCAGGCGGTGATGGAATTCATAAGCGCGGAGCTTGACGGGAAGGTTCCGGCGAGCGGCGGGAGGTCCTTCTCTCGGAAGAAGGCTGCTTCTTCCCATATCCCGCCGCCGTACATGGAGGATTCAGGGCAAGACCATGCGTGGGCCAATGCCGCACTCGTTCCGTTCGAGCAAGTGGAGCTGGAAGGCTCCTGGCTGTTCGTTCGGCCGACGGCCGTCCTGCCTTGGACCGACTGCCTGCTGTGCACGTCGGCGCTCGGCTCGAAGATGAGCTTCTCGTTCGCGGGAACGCGGCTGGCGCTCGGCTTCGACTTCGGCAAGCGCTCGGCCGAATTCGTCTACCGCATCGACGATGGAGAGCCGGTCCAATCTTCAAGGGAGAGGCCCGCCTGGTGCGGGGACGGCGGCTGGTTCCAGTTGTACTGGGTCGGCGGACCGCTGGAGCGGGGGCTTCACCGGGTCGAGATCGAAGTGGTGCACGGCAACCGGGAGGAGTGCGGGGGAACCCGCTTCCACCTCGGGCTGATCGGAGTCATTCCATAACTGGCACATCCACATAACAGGCACATCCATAACAGGCACAGGCAGGACCGGTACAGACAGGAGGAGAGAGTCAGACATGGAATCGCTTAAGAGCATCACGCTGGAAGTAAGCTTGAAGCCGTTCAAGAGTTTGGAGCCCGCGGACAGGGAAGCCGTATGCCGCCGCATGTTCGGCCAATGGAGCCCCTTGCTGGCGAATGCGGACCGGATTCAAGTGCTGTTGTGGACGTCGGACGGCTCGGAGATTCTGGAATACGATCTCGATCCGGACAAGGAAGTCGAATGGGCCAAATACATCGGAGGAGCCAACCCGCGGGAGAGGTGGGACCCGGCGGTCGATCCGGACGGCATCGGGCTGCACACCCGGAGCTATCTCTATACGGACCATCCTCCGACGCTGACCTACCGTCTTCTTCGCGAGCTCGTCGGCACGATCAAGGAAGTCGGGGCGGCCATGTTCGCGAAGCCCGTCGCGGTCGGCACAACGTTCGATCCGGGACCGGAATTCGCCAAGTCTTCCTTCAAGTACGAGCGGCACAACGAGATTTGCCACGGCGATACGATGGGGCGCGCGAGCTTCGTCTGCTGCTACGGCGTTCTTCATGCGGATTCCCGGCGTTATGCCGGCTTCCCCGACGGAATTCCGGAGGGCACGCCGTTCGGCACCTTCTTCGGCAGGCAATGCCGGCTGTTCCTTCGCGATATGGGGTTCGACTATATGTGGCTGTCCAACGGCTTCGGCTTCGGCACCGAGACGTGGGGGACGACCGGAGCGACCTATGACGGGCACACCTTCCACCCTGAGAAAACAGCATCTACGCAAGAGCGCATCCTGGAGTTCTGGAGACGGTTCCGCGCGGAATGCCCCGAGGTTCCGGTCGAGACCCGGGGCACGAATCTAACGGCAGGCATCGACCTGTCGACGGACGGCGTTCCCTTGCGCGGCATCTACGAGGGGGGCTTCGGCATTCTGCCTCCCCCGAACTCGCCTTGGGCGGCGCTGAACGGGGACTTCGGTCTGGAGCTGACGGGCCATATGTCGAGAATCGCCGAGCTGCCCTCCGGCGACGATTATTTGTTCCGCTTCTACGTGCACGATCCTTGGTGGATGAACAGCCCGTGGCTGGACCGGTACGAAGGCCAGCCGCACGACATCTGCTTGCCGATGGCCCTCTCCCGGATCAATGCCTCCGGCGAAGCCGTCGCGGCGAACCGCCTGAATGTGCTTACCGTCGACAACTGCCTCGGAGAGATGCCGGAGCAGGTGCCCAATGAAGTGATTCCGCACTTGATCAAGGCGAACGAACGCAAGCCCGACGCGCCGGCTCCGCTCGTATGGGTGTATCCGTTCCGGGAGTACCATGCCGCCGCGGAGGGCGCGGAGCCGAATCTGGAGCGGCCGTTCTTCGAGGACTGGTTCATTCGCGGGGCGATCAACAACGGGCTTCCGCTCAGCTCGGTCGTGTCCTCCGACAACTTCGTCGCGACGGTGCGCCGATTCCCGGCCCTGTACAACGGCTCGATTATCGTTACGCCGGTTCCCGAGCAGAACAGCGAGTGGGAGGCGGCCTTGCTCGGCTGGATTGCCGCAGGGAACAAGGCGATCTTCTATGGGGCGGCACGTCATGCCGGAAGCCGACTGCTGGATGCGCTGAACCTGGCGCTCGACTCGCCGCTTGACGGCGAGCTGGACCTGGAGCTGCGGCTGCCTGCCGACCGGCTCGGGGAAGGCGCTTGGCCGCAGCGAATCATGCACCGCCCCGAGATGTCCGACGGCGGCGTGGATGCGCGATTAAGCGACGAGGGCGATCGCCATACGGCGGCAGCCGCCTATGTCGGCAAGGGAGCGGAGCGCCGGGTTGCGGCTTTGATCCGCCGCCTTCCCGATTGGAAGGGCGGAGCGGCGGCTTGGGTGCGCGGCACGAATGCCAACCGGCATGAGCGGAACGAGCATCTGCTTATTCCCGATGCGCCGGACCGCTTCTTCCCTGCGGAGAGCCTGCTGCGCTTGCTGCTGGCGGAGCTCGGCACCGTCGTTCGCCTGGACAAGATGAACCCGAACGCGAAGACTCCCGTTCTGATGACGCACCGCAGCCGAGGGGCCTTCATCTATTCGGGATACGTTCCGGATACGACCGTCGAGCTGAAGCTGCGTTTGCCGATTGGGGCTCCTCTGCTCATGGGATGGGAGACGCGCCTTGCGGACGGCTGTTCCGTCTACCGCCTCCCGCGCGCCTGGCAGGCCGAGTGCCGCATCTTCGTGCGGCAGGAGGAGCGGACGCTGCTCGCCTGCAAGGAGGTCCCGTCCGTCAGCATCCGGATGAGAAGACGGATCGAGGCGACGGGACTGCGCGATGCGAACGTCATCGTGTTCCCGGAGCCGGGGTTCGAGGAGTCGACCGACTTCAAGCTGAACTCCGCCTATCCGCATCTCGTGGGCGAAGCCCTGGAGTGGAAGCGGCTCGACACGCCCTGGGGCGCCGCAATCGAGCTTGGCGGGATCACCGGAACGCTGCTGATCTCGACTCCGTTCTCAAGCCGCGGTTGACGACGGGCCGGCGGGCTCCAGAGGCGGGCCGGCAGCCGTCGCTGCCAGCGGTTCGCCGACGCTGCCGACAGCCCGCCAACGCTGCCGACAGCCCGCCGACGCTGCCAGCGGTCCGCCGTCGCTGCCAACGACCGCCGAATTTTATGCGAAAAATCACATTGGTGCTGCCCGAAAACGGGGTTTTTGGCCGGTTTTATGTGAAAAATCACATTCATGGAGAAATTTCCGGCCCGACTTGCCGGATATATATGAAAAACCGTATAAAACGCCGCAATTCCCCCTCCATCCCGGCCGACGAATGTGAAAAATCGCATAAAATCGCCAAAGGTACCGGAGCGGAGAACCGAAACAAACAAGCGAAGGGGCCGACGCCCGCCTGTGAGTAAAGGCGGCCCGTCGGCCCTTCTGCATGCAGCATCGTCTTCGCCTCCGGCCATGCCCGCCCCCGTCGTGCCGGCAGCGTCGGGGGCTGTCCGCCGCTCCCGCCTAGCGCGACGACGGCGTGACGTCGCGCCAGTTGCGGCCGCCGTCCGTTGTGCCGAGCAGCAGGCTGGCGCTCGGGTTCTGCGGGTTCATCGCCGCGGCCCAGCCGATCTGCGGCGAGAGGAAGCTTGTGTCCTCGACGCTGACGAGGCGCGGATCGTCCAGCTTGGTGAAGGACGAGCCGCCGTTCATCGTGCGGAGCAGGCCGCCGTCGACCGGGCCGGCGCCGACGCTGAGCGGCACGTAGCCGAACTTGGCGTTCACGAAGTCGAGCTTGACCGGATAGGGGCGGATGCCCGGAATTTTCTCGTTGCGAAGCTGCCAGCTAACGCCGCCGTTCGTCGTGCGGTACAGGCGCGAGCCGTGCGTATTCGGGTTCGCCAGCAGCAGGAAGCCGTTCTTCTCATTGGTGAACTGAATGTCGACGGGGGACCACTCGCCGCTCAGCTTCGGAGCGTTCGCGAGCAGGGTCCAGTTGCGGCCCCCGTCCTTCGTCCTCCAGACGGCGGTGCGGCAATCGGCATTCGCGTCGGACGGGACAAGGCCCGGGCCGGGGCAAGCCGTTCCGAGCCGCCCGGCGGCATAGCCGATGTTGTCGCTCGGGAACGAGATTCGGTACGGAGACGCTTCGGCGCTCGGAAGGGAGACGTCGGTCCATTCCTTCCCGCCGTTGTCCGTCCGCCAGATGCGGGTGCCGGTGCGGACGAAGGCGGCTTCGTCATTGACGGCGGCGACCTCGTTGTCCGCGCTCGCCTTCGGGTCGTCCTTCGACCATTGAACGGTCCACGAGTCTCCGCCGTTCTTCGTATTCAAGATGGAGAGCTTCGAGCAGACGGTCGCGCCGGCCTCTTCCGAACAAGAGGACGGGCCGACAGCCCAGCCTCGCTTGGCGTCGGCCATCTGGAAGGATGCGTTCTGCACGTTGTCCGGAAGCAGGCTCGAATGCCACCTTTTCCCCCCGTTGTCCGTTCGCCATACTCTCGTGCCGGTGTCCCCCTCGCTTGTCCCAAGTGTCCATCCGTGGTTGGAATCGACGAACTGAACGCGGTTCAGCTTAAGGGATGCGGCGTTGCTCGGAGCGGCGGAAGGGGACGGGCTCGCGCTCGGCGGAGGGGCCGCGATGGGACTCGGATTCGGATTCGGGCTTGGACTGGACGTCGGCTCGGAGGCGAGAGCGCCGGGGGCGCCGAACGTCACGAGGGCGATTGCCAGCAGCCAAGCGGCTTTGCTCGCGTATTTTCTCATCGGGATCTCTCCTGTTCTTGTTGGGTTGCGCCAGCCATTAGGTGTTCCCATCTTGTTCCATTTCTAGTCGCGGTTTGCGCAATGACTTTCCGAGTCGGTGAGGGGAATCCCCCCAATGCTGTCAGGTTTAGCGGAGAGCCGCAGCTTCGCGCCCGCTCTCTTCCCCTCCACAACCCCCGCCTCTCCACGAAGCTCCCTCCCCCCTAACACCGATATTTTCCGCAAATGGCCGCTCAAACCTGACATGAAGCGCTCTCTTTTCAGTTTCATCCACAGCTCAAAGCGGTACAATGAGTGTCAAACCGTCCGCATGCGGCGGTAAAAATCGCAGAAAAAGAGGAGTCCGGTGTATGGGACTATGGAAAATCATCGCCGCCGCCGCGCGCTCGTCTCCTCTGTTCGTCTCGCTCTTGATGGCCGCCGGCTTGTGCGATCTCCTGTTCAGCTACCTGACCTCTCTCAGCTTTCAATATTTGCTCGACCGGGCGCTGTTGCCGCGAAGCGGCGAAGCGCTCGCCATTATCGTCGGCGCGCTCATCCTGCTCGGGACGCTTAACGTCGCGGCCGGTCTGGCCGGCGACTATGCGGGCGCCCGGCTCGGCACGCGCCTTCTGCTCGATTACCGGCTGCGCCTGTTCAAGCATATGCAACTGCAATCGAAGCGCTTCTACGACCGATTCGGCATCGGCGATTTGCTTGCCCGCTATTCCGACGACATTCCCGCGCTGCAAGCCGCCGTCCTGCAAACGTTCAGAGGTCTGTTCCTGTCGGCGGCGGGCGCACTGATCGGCCTGTCTATTCTGCTGACGATGGAATGGAGACTGACGCTCGCGGCGCTGGTCGGGGCGCTTGTCCTGTTCCTGCCTTACCGGCTGCTCAAAAAACGCTCGATGACCTTAAACGGTTCCTATTTGCTGGAGCTCGAACGATTCAACGGCATGCTGGACGAAAATATTAAAGCGTTCCCGGTAATCCGCGCCTTTAATTTACGAGGCCGTATGCTCGCGAGGGTGGAGGAGGTTCTCGGCACGATGGCGCGCATCGGCGCGAGCCGGAATTTCGTCGCCGCGAATATGACGCGTCTGCCGTATTTGGCAATGTCGATTTTGACGGCGGTTATTCTCGCTTACGGCGGCTGGCTGACTTTCGACGGATGGCTGACGATCGGCGAGTTCATCGCGTTCAACTCGGTATTCGCGACGGCGGGTCAATCGGTCTTCGGAGTAACCGCGGCGCTGCCCTATTATTTGACGGCGCGCACAAGCCTGGAGCGGCTGCGGCAGGCGCTCGACTGGCAGCCCGAAGTCGATGAACAGGGGGAGCGCGAGCTGCCGCCGATTCGTTCGCTGCTGTCCTTGCGCGCCGTGACGTTCGCCTACGAGCCGGGCACGCCGGCACTGAAGTCAATCACCGTCGATATTCCGCTGCGGGGCTGCACGTCCATCGTCGGACCGAGCGGCTCGGGCAAGAGCACGGTGCTGCAGCTGCTGCTCCGCTTCGCCGACCCGCAGGACGGCTGCGTGGCCTACGACGGGCACGATGTTCGCGAAGTGCGCTACGATTCGCTGCTGCGGCAGACCGCGGTCGTCTTCCAGGATTCGGTGCTGCTGCACGGCACGATCCGCGACAATATCGCCGTCGGCAAGCCGGACGCGACGGACGCGGAGATCGAAGCGGCGGCGCGGGCGGCGGGCGTGCACGAGACGATCGCCGGTTTACGCGACGGCTACGCTACAATCGTCCGCAACTATGGTGACAACCTCTCCGGCGGGCAGCGCCAGCGGATCGCGCTGGCCCGGGCGCTCGTTCGCGAGCCGGGCGTGCTGTTCCTCGACGAAGCGACTTCGGCGCTCGATCCGGATACGGAGCGCGCCGTGAGCGAGACCATCCTGTCGCTCGGCAGGTCGCGGCCGATTGTCTCGGTGACGCACCGGCTGGCTTACGCGGCGCAGTCCGATTTTATCCTTGTGCTCGATCGGGGGACGCTGGCCGAGCAAGGAACGCACGAGCAGCTGCTCGCGCAGGACGGCTTGTATCGCCGGATGTGGGATAAGCAGCAAGGTTTCGTGCTGACACCGGGAGGCGCCGGCGCACAAGTGGAGCCGGAGCGGCTCGGCAGGCTGCCTTTCTTCCGCGGCATCGAGCGGACCGCGCTGGAGCGATTGGCTGCGCTGTTCGTCGCCGAGCCGTTCGCCCCGGGCGCTACGGTGGTCGAGCAGGGGGACAGCGGGGACAAGTTTTATTTGATCGCCAGGGGCAAAGTGGACGTTTTCGTCGCCGCTGCCGCTGCCGGCGGCTCCCGCCGTAAGGTCGCCACGCTCGAGGACGGCGATCATTTCGGAGAAATCGCGCTGATGGCGCATATCCCGAGAACGGCGACCGTCGTGACAGCGACTTCTTGCCTGCTCTTGTCGCTGTCGTACGATCATTTTCATCCGCTGCTGGAGCAGTATCCGGCTATTCGGAAAACGCTGGAAAGCTCGCTTGAATCAAGAATGCGGGGGAGGGAATCGTGATGCTGAACTGGAGGGTCGCCGACACGCAGCCGCTGCAGGAGGAGGGAGTCCGGTTTCTGTGCCGGCATGCCGACAAGCTCGGTGTCCCGTACAACTGGAGCACGATCGTCCACTCGCTCTATGCGGCCATGCGCGATGACGGCTTGCTGCTCGCGATGGACGGCGCTGGAAACGTGCGCGGAGCGATCGCCTGCGCGCTTGGCACGGGCGAGGACAATTATGCCGATCGCGGGCGAATGGAGGTTCATCTGCTCTATCTCGACGAGAACGTGCGAAGCGGCAGGGAGCCGGTCGGGGCGATCGCGGCGCTCGTCGAGCGCGAGCTCGAATGGCCCCGGCTGCTGGAGGCGATCGGCTTTTACGCCGCGCCCGAGGAACGTCTCCGCAACCTGTTCGGCAAAATCGCCGACCTCGACCATACGAGAGAGCATCGCTGCGGCCCGCTGGACTTCTACTGGACGACCACGGCCCGTCTGCGAGCCTTCGTCGGCTGCGCGAAATGACGAAGACCGGCATCGCTGCCGGTCCCCGATCCAAGCTTATTGCTTGGAATTGTCGTTGCTGCCCGAATCGCGCGGCGGAGCTTCCATCGGAGGCGCGTTGACACCGGATTGTCCCATGTGGATTCATCTCCTTTGTCGAATGTACGATAAATATAATCGAAATAGATGTTAAATACAAGAATATATTGAAAATATTTCTACAATAAAGATGGAGGAGGAGGGAAAGTGGTACGGATCGAGGTGTGCGAGACGACGAGCCAGTGGAGCAGATACACCGAGTTCTATATCACGCATCGAACGAGCATCGTACCCGGCTATCCGGTCGCGTTCGCCCTGAAGGATGTCCGCGATACGATGAGGCAAGGGCGCGGCGGCCTGCTGACGAATGAAGCGGACGAGGTGATCGGAATCGGCAGCTTTGTGCTCGGACTGGCGGAGGAAGGATTCGGGCGCAAGGAGATTGCGGTGCTCGGCAACAGCTTCTTCACGGAGCGCTACCGGGGGAACCGGACGTTCTTCCGCGGCCTGCAGGCGCTCGCGGAGCAGATTGCGGAGGCGAATCCGGACACGGCGGAAGTGCGCATTCCGACAGCGGCGGACAACGTTTATACGAACCGGCTGTACGGCAAGCTGGCGAAGCTGGCCGGAACCCGGGAAACCGACTATGGCACGGTGAACGTCTATGCGCTGCCGTATGCCGACTTTGCCGCTTTTTGCCGCCGATATGCATGACAGGAGAGCGACGGATGAGCCGGCGAAAACGCGATGGCTGCCGATCGCATTTCAATCGCTGTGCGTGCTGTTTGCGCCCGTCCGGCTGTTCGTCGCGGCGAAGTAGCTTAGCATGGCCCGGCTGATTGCGGTCCGATGGGCGGCGGTCCGCAACGGGGCGAAATATGCTAGAATGAGAGTCACAATCTTACCGGAAGGCGTGCTGGAGCATCCATGACCCTACCCTCGAAGCGGCCGCGCCGGCCGCTGCGGCTTGCGGCCGCTTTGGCGACGCTGATTGTTCTGCTGGGCGCGGCTGCCGCCTGGGTCCTCCATTCGGGCGGCAAACCACGCGCTGTGGACGGCGTGCTCGACCTGCGGCAGTGGAGCCTCGCCCAAGATGGCTCCATTCCCCTGAACGGCCAATGGGCGCTCTACTGGAACGGGCTGCCGGCGACCGGCGCGGAGGCGGAGCGGGCGAAGCTGCGCCCGCTTGATGTTAAAGTGCCCGGAGAGTGGCGGGAAGCGGGATTGCCCGGCAAAGGGTATGCCGCCTACCGCCTCACCGTCGTGACGCAGGGCAATCCGGGAACGCTGGCGCTGCGCATACCGGCGATCGCCCCGGCTTATCGCATTTTCGTCGACGGTCGGGTTATCGCCGAGACCGGCTTCGTCGCCGCGGACCGCACCGCGGTCCGGGCCGCTTACAAGCCGCAGACGGCGACCTTCGCGCCGCCCGGCGCCTCGTTCGAGATCGTCGTCCAGATCGCGAACGAGCTGTACCCGCACGGCGGCATCTGGTACAGCATGACGCTCGGAACGGAGCGCGATATGGCGGCGAGCCGGCTGCGGACGGCGATTGCGGAACTGGCCGTGTTCGGCGGATGCGCGCTGCTCGGTCTGTACCAGATGGCATTATACGTCATGCGACGCTCCGAGCGGTCCAATCTCTATTTTGGCGTATGCTGCATTCTCGGTGCGGTCCGCTTCGGCGCGGTCGGCGACATGTATATCGTGCAGCTGTTTCCGCATACCGATATCCGGTTGTTGATCGCCTTGGAATATTTGACTTATTACGGGGGCATTACGGCGGCGCTGCTATTCGTGCGGGAGCTGTATCCGCGGGAATACCGCTCCGCCGTCATCCTGCCGTTGGCCTGGATCGGCGGCGCCTATATGGCCGGCGTGCTGCTGCTGCCGGCGGAAACGTATACGCGGCTGATCGACTCGTACAAGCTCGTCTCCCTCGCGAGCCTTGCCTACATTGTCTTCGGCTTCGGCAAAGCGCACGTCCGCGGAAGGGACGGAGCGCTGCCGCAACTGACGGGATGGCTGCTGTTTGGTGGCGCGGCGCTGCATGATATTTTATACAGCAACGGGTGGACGGCGGGGGGCGACGTTCAACTGGTGCCGTACGGCCTCATCCTGCTCGTCTTCATTGAAGCGATGGAGCTGGCCCGCAGATTCACGAGCGCTTATCGCGTCATCGGCACGATGTCGGAGCAACTGATCGCCTCTAATCGGATGAAGGACGAATTTCTCGCGAATACCTCGCACGAGCTCAAGACGCCGCTGCACGGCATGTTGAATCTGGTGCAATCGCTGGCGGAAGGCAAGGATGACCCGGTCAGCGACCGTCAGCGGGAGCGGCTCGAGCTGGTCGTCTCCGTAGCGCGGCGCATGTCCAACCTTATCAACGACATCCTCGACTGGTCGCGCCTGAAGAACAACGCCATCCAGCTCGAGCGCTCGTCCGTCGATCTTCGTTCGGTTATCGCAGCGCAGGAGGAAGTGTTCCGCCACTATATCGGGACCAAGCCGGTCGCCCTGCGCCTGCAATGGCCCGAGCGGCTGCCGCCCGTCTATGCCGACGAAAGCCGGCTGCTCCAGATCGCCTACAATCTGATCGGCAATGCGGTCAAGTTCACGCAGCAAGGCGAAGTGACGGTATCCGCGCGGGCGGACGGCGAAATGGTTCATCTGACGGTGGCCGACACCGGCATCGGCATCGAGGAAAATAAGCTGGAGACGATCTTCCAATCGTTCGAGCAGGTCGGGACGTCCGTCGCGCGCGAGTACGGCGGAGCGGGGCTTGGCCTCGGCATCGCCAGGAAGCTGGCGGAGCTGCATGGCGGACGGATCGCCGTCGCTTCGGTTCCCGGTCAAGGCTCCGCCTTCACCGTCAGCCTGCCGATCGCCGCCGGCAAGCCACAGCCCTACGACGAAGAGAGGGAAGCCCGCGCCACGGCGTCGCTGGCCGCCTATCGCGCGGAAGCTGCCGCAGACCGCCCGGGCACGGCGACCGGACAAGGACGGAGCGGTTCGCACCGCGAGCCGCGTCAGCCGCTCATTCTGGCCGTCGACGACGATCCGGTGAACCTGCGCGTGCTGGAAGCGGTGCTCGCGGACGAGCCGTACGGCATCGTGACCGCCGCCAGCGGGGACGAGGCGCTGCAGACGCTGGAAAGAGAAGGCCGCGCGATCGGGCTTATCATTCTGGACGTGATGATGCCCGGCCGGACAGGGTACGAGACATGCCGCCAAATCCGCCGCGCGTACCCGCTCAGCGAGCTGCCCGTTCTGCTCACGACGGTGCGCGGCGATCAGGCGGACGTCATGCTCGGCTTCGAGGCCGGGGCGAACGATTATTTGACCAAGCCGTTCGAAGCCTACGAATTGCGGGCCCGAACGCGTACGTTGCTGGAGATGAGACGGTCCGCCGAGGAAGCCGTGCGCTCCGAGCTCGCGTTCCTTCAGGCGCAGATTAAGCCGCATTTTTTGTACAATGCGCTGAACACGATTTTGTCCTTTTCGCTTGAGCGGCCGCAGACGACACACGACTTGCTGCTGCACTTGAGCCGCTATTTGCGGGGCAGCTTCGACTTTCGCAACAAGGACAGACTGGTGCCGCTGCGCAAGGAGCTGGAACTGGCCGAGGCTTATCTGCAGTTGGAACAGGCGCGATTCGGCGATCGCCTGCGCGTCCGGTACGAGGTGGAGGAGGGGACGGAATGCTTGCTTCCTCCGCTGACGCTGCAGCCGCTCGTCGAGAATGCGGTGCGGCACGGGATTACCCGGAGCGAAGACGGGGGAACGGTTGTACTGACGGTGGCCGCGGCTGCCGGGATGACGATCGTCAGCGTCGAGGATGACGGGCCGGGCATACCCGAATCGGTCGTCAAGCAGTTGGCGAGATATTCGGAAGGCGGGGCGGGCGTCGGGCTGCGCAACATTCGCGAGCGGATGCTGCGCCTGTTCGGAACCGAGCCGGAGATCGGGACGGGAAGCGCCGGCGGAGCCAAAATCACGCTGCGAATACCGGACGCGGCCAAAGTCGGGGAACGGAGGGAAGACGATGATTCGAGTGATCGCGGTTGACGACGAGCAGCCCGCTCTTCACCGGCTCGGCAAGCTGTTGGAATCGTTCGGTAATGTGGAGGTCGCCGGCTTGTTCGATCGCGCGACGGCGTGCCTGGATTTTGCGCTTGCCGAGGAAGGGCGGATCGATCTCGCTTTGCTGGATATGGAAATGCCGAAAATACACGGTCTGGAGCTTGGCCGCCGACTTCGCCAATGCCGCCCGGAGATCCAGATCGCTTTCCTGACCGCCCACGAGCAGTTCGCCAAGGACGCGTTCGAGGTCGAAGCGCTGGATTATTTGCTCAAGCCGTTCGCCGTCGGCGATCTGGCGCGGATTCTCGAGCGGTGGAGCAAGCGCAGCGGACGCTCCTACGGCGGCAAGCAAGAGGATGGCGGCAGCGAAGACGGGAGCGAAGGCGCGGACGACCGCGGGCTCGCGGTTCACGGCTTCGGTCCGTTTACGGTGCTGACTCCCGGCCGGGAGCCGGTCCGATTCCGCAATTCCAAGTCCAGAGAGCTGCTGGCGTATTTGCATCAATCTCACGGAAAGCCGGTCGGCAAAGCCCGGCTGCTGGAAGATATCTGGTACGGCCGAAATCCCGAGCGGGCGCAGGTTACGCTGCACACGACAGTGTATCAGTTGCGCAAGGACCTCGAAGCCGCCGGGCTGGCGGACCCGCTCGTCCAGTCGAAGACGGACGGAGGAAGCTACGCCGCGCACCTGCCGGTCTCGTACAGCGACGTCGAGGCTTACGAAGAGGAGCTGCGGCAGTTCAAGCGGACCGGCTCGCTGTCGCATGCGCTCAAGGCGATTCGGCTGTACGGCGAAGGTTATTTGCCGGGAAGCGGATACGTATGGGCGGCGCCGCGGCAGGCCGAGCTGGAGCTCGGTTATGCGGAGCTGCTCGAAGCGGTGGCGGGTCTGTATGTCAAGCAGCACAAGTACGACATGGCGCTCAATTCGCTCCGCAAGCTGGCGGAGCTGAGCCCGCTCAGCGGCCGGCTGCACACGATGATGACGGCGCTGCTGCTGCTGATGGGCCGGGAGGACGATGCGCGCGAGTACAGCGCTCTTGCGCGCGAATTGCTCGCCGACTCCGATGTCGCGGAGCGCCTCGACTACGCGGCGATCGCCGCCGATCCGCTGCGCTGCTTCAGCTAGAGGAAGCGGCGCCCGGTCCTTCATGCAGCCCCGTTGCGCGGAGCCGCACAAGCCCCTCCCGCCTGTTTCGCCGACCCCGCTGGCCCGCCCACTTACGTCTTGCTTCCGGAGAAAAAGCTCTGCCTGTATGAGTTTATCATATGAGCAAGGCCTTTACGGAGGTGTGGCTTGGTCGAACAGCCTTGTCCATTGTTTGGAGGTGGTGTGCCCCATTTTCAGATATCACGTGGCATAAGCAACGACCAAGTATGTTACTCGTAGCTCGTGACCGTCAGAAAATGACCTACTCTCATCGTCGACTGGATACTCGGCTGCGAAAGGATTTTTCACTTTCGTCGCTTGCAGCATGACGACCTGCAGAAGCGCTTCTTGGGTGGACGTTGTCCCCAGCACAGTCGTCGTGTAGCGGTTATTCGCAAGGCGCAAGTGTTCGAAGATGACCAGAGTCGGATGGTGTTTGATACGGATTGGCAATACGAAGCCATCGTGACCGATCTGGAATGGGAGGCGCTTGACCTGTGGCGGTTCTATAACCAGTGTTGCTGTATGGAAAACTATGCCAACGAAGTGGGCTTGCTCATCTAACTGCTGGCCTATAATCTGTTTGAACGCTTCAAACGTGACTGCTGCGAGCCGGTGCACCAAGGCTATACGATTGCCCGATTTCGCTTGGAGTTCTTTCATTGCGCAGCGACGATCATTCAGCATCGCCGAACGGTCGTACTGAAGTTGATGAAGGACTTCGCCGGGATCCATACCTGGAAAAGGATGGAGAGTAAAGTTGCCTTGTTGGAATGAGAATGGCGGTGTGATGCTGTGACGATGGGTGCTCGTCCGTCGTCTCGACGACTGGGAAATCAGAGAGGAACGCGATAGGGATCAGTTTCAGAAAAACGCAAAGAACCCTTTCGTTTTGCAGGGCAGGAGAAGGTGCGGAGAATCGTTGTGCGGATTCGTGTTTCACTCCGCCGATCAGGTGAAGGCCATATAGATGCGTCTTGCGGTTTGAGACCAGGGACAGTTGCTTCCGAAGTTGAGCGCAACCTGCCCGGCGTGACGAACATATCGGGCTGCCATATAAATCAAATATCTGACCGTCACGATCGATCGTCCGCTTGATGACATGCAACACCTGTCGGAGCTTGTCGTCGACCCCCTTTTGAGGAAATTCGATTGCGCCGACATACTCTATTTTCCCTTCTCGCTGCTCGCAAGCGATGCCCTTCTCTTTCGCAATGGCGAGCCACGTTGCTTTGGGCGTTTTACGCAGATTCACCTTGATGATATAATCCACACCGGGATGGCGGTGGCACACCTTCAGGTTGTCCAGACTGTCGTTGCCGGAATCCATGCGCACAAGCAACGGGAGGTTGGTGTACCGTTCTGGCAGTGTTGGCTGCCCTCTCGCAGTTCGGTGTTGACGCCGTAGCCTTCTTGTCCGAGGTACGCGAACATCGGGGCGAAACCGTCCATGCCCTTGTACGTGTAGGATACGCCTTCCTTTTTCGTGCCGGAATTATCAGAGAACGATTTCTCTTCGAGCACCCGTAGCACCAGCAAGCTCCGTTCTTCCGGCGACAGCTTGGCCAATGCGCCGCGAGCCCGGGCTCGAGCAGCCGGCCGTCCAGCTCCCGGTCGAGGCCGGGCGTCAGACTCTCCGGGCGGAACAGCCGCACGACGCGTCCGTGGAGCCGTCGCCGCTTCAGCGCATTCAGGCAATGGCGATGGGCGATCCGGTAAAGCCAGGCCGAGAAGTGCTCGGCTCTCCGGTATTGATGCAAGGACTGGTAAGCCTTGACCAGCACCTCCTGAACCGCGTCCTCCGCATCCTGCCTGTTCGCCAACAGGCGGTAGCAGTAACGGAAGATCGGCTGCTGAACGGCTTCGACGACCCGCGAGTAAATCTCCTTATTGCCTTGCTGAACTGCAGCGATCCACCTCTCCAACTGATCTGCATTCTCATTCTCTTGCCGCGATGCCGACACCCCCTTGGCTGTATTTACCTCTATAACAATCGAGAGGAGGAAAATGTGCCGCGTTCAAAAGAGGGCCCCCCTCTCCAGGGCAATGTTGTCAGGTTAAGCAATGAGCCAATCTATCGTTGAGAGAATAGTAAATTTTGGTATAGTAGAGGTAAACGATAGAAACGGACGATAGCGCTGTGAAAAAAACGGAAAAGCGATCTTGCGTCGAGTGTTCAGGCAAATGAGAAGCGACGAGTTGAAAGAAAAGACGAAGAAGAACGAAAACGATTTTAAGCGGAATCGCAAGATCGGCTTCTTTCCGCTGGTGATGCTCATCCTGCGGATGGTACGAAAATCGACGCAACTGGAGCTGGATGAGTTTCGGGAGATGTTCATGCCGGACGAAGCGGCAAAGACAACCACCTACACGAAGCAATCCTTTTCCGAAGCCCGACAGAAACTGCTGCCGGATGCGTTCACACTGCTGAATGACGAACTGATCCGGGCGTATTACGAGGATGGTGATTTCAAAACCTATCTCGGCTTTCGACTGCTGGCGGTGGATGGAAGCGTCATCGAGTTGCCGAACACCAAAGAAACACAGAAGGAATACGGGTACACGACGACGTACAAAGTCGGGTTTCGGATTGCAAGAGCGCTCTCCTCCCATCTGTACGATGTGGAAAACAAATTGGCGATCAGCACCCGCCTGAGCCGCTACGATGACAATGAACGCGATCTGGCCAAACAAACTATCGAGCATATGCTTGGTTTGGAGACCGCGCCAGTGCGGAATTTAATCCTGTTCGATCGCGGCTATCCATCTGCAGACTTTATGCTGTATTTACAGGAAAAGGGGATCTTTTACCTGATGCGGGCGCAAGGATCGTTTTACAAAGTGGAACTGTCCACCGGCGAAACTGAAATCCTGCTGACCAACGTCGGCGCGGACGAACTGAGTTATGAAGCAAGCAAGCCCTTGTATTTCAAGCGATGGGGCGTGGAAACCCGGTTCGATGATTACAGCGCAATATCATCCCCGTCGTCAAGGATCGCACATTCAAACGTGATAAGCAGACCAAGGCTAACCAACATTGATCCCCCCCCCTTTTTGTGCGGAACAAGCGACAAACTAATTCTTTACAAAAACCGGAAACGCTGCTATAGTTTAAGCAACATTCAAATCGGCTTGCGGAAGCACCGCAATTTCCGGCGCGAGAGCGTCTCGGAGATTGCGGTGCTTTTTTGTCGTTGCCGGGCATTCGGAGGAAGGGGGAGACAGCGGATGAGGAGATTGGTGGTGGCCGTGCCGGAGCCGCAGTATGCGGCGAAGCTTGTTCGGTACTTGGGCGAGAGGCGGCCGCATTGGGAGGTGAAGGCGTTCACACAGGAGCTTGCTCTGGGACGATATCTGGCGGATGGAGGCGATGCGGATGCGATTCTTGCGCATGAAACGCTGCGGGATGCCGTCGGTTCGGCAATCAAGAAGATCGGCTTCCCTGGGAAAATACTGCTTCTGCACGAGTCCGAGGGGGAGGAGCGGGAGGAGAATGGCGAGATCGCGATGATTCCGATGTATCAGCCGTTGCCGTCGATCCTGGCGGCGATAGAGAACGAGCTCCCCGGAGAGCCGGGAAGGGCGATCGGCAGCGGCGGAGGAAGCGATGGGAGCAATGGGAGAGCTGCCGTCTGGACGGTGTTCTCCGCCTCGGGAGGAGCGGGGAAGACGACGGTGGCGCTTAATCTTGTGCGCCAGCTTGGGGAGCGAGGCTGCCGGGCGCTCTATCTGAATCTGGAGCCGCTTAATGCGACGGACCTGTTGCTTGGGAGCGGACACCCGGACAGCCTGTCGGCTTTGCTCTATGGCATGCAAGCGAATCCGGAGCGGGCGGGAGAAGAGTGGAAGCTGCGGCGCAAGCAGCATTCGGTGCTGCTGGGCGACTACTTGGACGCCCCGGACCATCCGGCGGAACGGTTGGCGATGAGCCCTGCTCGCATGAAGGAGCTGCTGCAGCTTGCCGCCGGATGCGGCCGGTACGATGTCGTTGTGCTGGACCCGGACAGCGGGAGCGGGGAATGGCACCGGGAGGCGCTGGCGATGAGCGACCGGGTCGCATGGCTCGTGACGCCGGAGGCGATGGGCGTGCGCAAGGCGGAGAAACTGCTGCGCCACTGGCAGGGGCAGAGCGACGGCAAGGCGGAAGGCTCCGCGAGCCTTGGCTTGGCGGACAAGATCGCTTGGGTGATCAACCAATCCTCGGGCCACGAGGAGCTGGGAGATCGGCTTCCTCACGGGGAGAGGGCGGTCCGGCTCCCGTACATGCCGCAATGGAGGGCGCTCGGGAAGGGGCCGGAGGAGCTCGGCAAGCTACTCAAGACGCCGGCTTTCTGCGGGGCGATCGAGCGAATCGTGGAGGCGTGGGGTTTCCCGGCGAAGGACATTCGTCCTGCCAGAGCGGGGCGTCGAAGGGAGGAGGCGAGGAATGAAGGCGGCGCTGTCCGCAGTCGAATTGGCTAGGCTGAAGGAAGCGGTGAAGGCGCGTCTCTCCTGGGAGACGGCGCTGTCGGATGAGGAACTGCGCAGCATCGTCGAAGCCGAGCTGTTCCGCAGCGAGGCGGTCCGGGCGCTCACGGCGGAAGAGCGGCGGGCGGCGGTGAACCGGCTGTTCCACTCGTTCCGGGGACTGGATGCGCTGCAGCCGCTTCTGGACGACCCTCTTGTTACGGAGATTATGATTAACGGTCATCGGGAGATTTTCTTTGAGCGGTCGGGCGAGCTGTTCGAATCGGATATCCGGTTCGAGAGCCGGGAGCGGCTCGAGGACCTCATTCAGGCGATGGTCGGGCAGGTCAATCGTATGGTGAACGAGGCGTCGCCGATTGTCGATGCGAGATTGCCGGACGGCTCGCGGGTTCATGTGGTGCTGCCGCCGGTCGCCCTCAAGGGTCCGACGGTGACGATTCGCCGGTTCCCGGCTCGCCCTCTTCTTATGGAAGGATTGATCGAGCGCGGGGCGATCACGAACGAGGCGGCGGACTTGCTGCGGGAGCTTGTTGCGGCCAAGTACAACATCTTCGTCAGCGGCGGCACGGGCTCGGGGAAGACGACGTTCCTGAACGCGCTGTCGCAATGGATTCCCAAGGACGAGCGGGTGATCACGATCGAGGACGCCGCCGAGCTTCAGCTAGGCGGCATTCCGAATCTCGTATCGCTCGAGACGCGGAACGCCAATTCGGAGGGGAAGGGGCGAATCGGCATGAGGGAGCTGATCCGGGCGTCGCTGCGAATGAGGCCGAATCGGATCATCGTCGGCGAGGTTCGGGGGGAGGAGGCGCTCGATATGCTGCAGGCGATGAACACGGGGCATGAGGGGAGTCTATCAAGCGGCCATGCGAACAGCGCAAGGGATATGCTGTCGCGGCTGGAGACGATGGTGCTGAGCGGGGCGGAATTGCCGCTTGGGGTCGTGCGGAAGCAGATCGCTTCGGCCGTCGATGTCATCGTCCACCTTAGCCGACTGAGAGACCGCAGCCGCAGAGTGGCGGAGATCTGCGAGGTGAGGGGGATTCGCGACGGGGAGGTGGAGCTGGCAACCCTGTTCGAATTCGAGGAAGAAGGGGAGCGCGACGGCTTCGTTCTGGGCGGGCTGCGGAAGCGGGAGGCTCATCTTCATACGGAGAAGCTGCGGCTGGCCGGCATCGGAAGGAGGGCGAGCGGGTGACGGATTACTCTGTGTACGAATTAAGCCGCGTTCAACGGCTCGCGGCCGTTGCCGTCGGCGCGGCGCTGTCCGGACTCGCGAGCTGGCTGATGTACCGGCAGCTCGCTGCGGCTTTGCTGGCGGTACCTCTCGGCCTGCTCGGTCCGCGGGTGCTGCGCGAACGATTGAAGCGCAGGCGGCGGGACAGGCTGCGCTTGCACTTCAAGAGCCTGCTGCAGGCGCTGGCATCGCTGCTGGCGGCAGGCCGCTCCGTCGAGAACGCCTTCGAAGCTCTGGAGGAGGATCTGTCGCTGCTGATCGGCGATCCGCAGGCGGACATGATGCGCGAGGTTCGGGCGGTTCGGCTGCGGATGCGCAGCGGCGATCCGATCGAGGCTCCCTTGCTCGACTTCGCCGAGCGCAGCTCGTTGGAGGAGGCCGCCGGCTTCGCCGAAGTGTTCGCGATCGGCAAGCGGTCGGGAGGCGACCTGGTCGAGGTGGTCCGCCGAAGTGCGGCGATGATCGGCGAGAAGATGGAAGTGGAGCAGGAGCTTGGCGTCCTGATGGCGCAGAAGAGGCTGGAGTCCCGAATTATGATGGCGATGCCGTTCGCATTCGTCGGGCTGCTCGGCTTCGTCTCGGGCGGCTACATGGACGGGCTGCGCCAAGGGGCAGGCTGGCTCGTGCTGACAGTATGCCTGCTTCTTCTTGCCGGCTGCTGCTGGTGGATGTACCGGATCATGGAGATCCGGATATGAACGACATTCTCTGGTCGAGCTGGCTGGCGTTGCTGCTGCTGCTCTATGTGTGGATTGTCGGCAAGACGGGCTTAAGGAAGAGCTTGCTGCGAGGTTGGCGCGGACGGCGGAGCAAGGGAGGGCTGCATCCGCTGGCAGAGCCGATCCGGTCGCTGCTCGGGAGTCCGGAATTATACGGTTCCTTGCTCCCTTGGCTTCAGCGCCCGGAGACCCGGCTTGCGCTGCTTCACGGCGGCGTCTGCGGGAAGGAGCGCCTCACCGGCTGGCTGGCCGAAGCGGTCGGGCTCTCGTACTTGACTCTGCTGGCGACGGGCGTGCTCGGGCTGCTGTCGGACGGCGGCGGGGCGCTGGCATGGCTGGGCGTTCTGGTCGCCGTCGCGATCCCGCCGCTGCGGGCAAGGGAGCTGGCCAAGAAGGTCGACGACCGACGCAGACGGATCGTGCTGGAGCTCCCCGAGCTGTTGACCCGGCTGCTGCTCCTGGTGAACGCGGGGGAGAATGTCCTGCGGGCGATGGAGAAGTGTCTCCGGCGAAGGGACGGGAAGACGGGCGATCATCCGCTTTACCGAGAGCTGTCTCATGCGCTGGAGTCCATGCGGCGCGGGGAGACGTACGCCTGGGCGATGGAGGAATTCGGGCGCAGGTGCGCCGTTCCTGAAGCGAAGCTGTTCGCGTCGACCGTCATCATGAATTCCCGCCGGGGAGGCGAGACGTTCGTGGCATCCTTGCAGGAGCTCTCGCGAACGCTGTGGGAGAGAAGGAAGGCGGCGGCGCGGATGCTTGGGGAGCAGGCTTCTTCGAAGATGGCTTTTCCGCTGGCGGTGATCTTCCTGTTGATTCTGGTGCTGGTCGGGGCGCCGACTCTATTAACGATGTCATCTTAATAAAGGATACGAGGAGGAACTTCTATGTTGGGGAGAAGCAAGCGGCTTGGACGGTGGAGTGCGAGAGGGATGACGATGCTGTGGAAGGACCGCAGCGGCCTCGGGACGCTGGAGATCGTGCTGATCGTTGCAGTCATTATCGCGATCGCGCTGTTGTTCAAGGATTGGATTATCGGGTTCCTGCAGGATCTGTTCGGCAAGGTGGAGGGCAATTCGGACGAAGTATTCAATTGAGGCTTGGAGCGAGCGTCGGGGCGCGAATAAGGGCGGATAGGGGGATCTTCATGATCAGCATGAGCTCGTTCAAGACGGGAATACGCCGCTGGTGGGCGAATGCGGAAGGCTCGTTCGTATTGGAAGCGTCCTTGGTATTCCCTGTGCTGCTGCTGATCTCCTTCCTGCTTCTCCTCTTCGCGCTGTATGCGGGTCAAGGCGCTATCGTCTATTACGAGACTTCCGCAGCCGCCGAGAGAGCGGCGTTCACATGGTCCAATTCCGCCAAGGAGCTGCGAACGGGAGCGTACCCGAGCGGGCAATACGAAGGGCTTTATTGGCGGCTCGCGGAGGACGGTCTCGTCTCCGGGCTGTTCGGGCTGGCGACGGGCTCCGGGGATGGCATGGTGACGGTTGCGGGCGCAGGAACGGAGTCCGGGACGGAGGCTGGGGCAGGAGACGGCTCGGAGGATGGAACGGGCAGCGGGAGCGGCTCGGGGAATAGCGGTTCCGGGCTGGCGGAGCGCAAGCTGTCGGCGGCGTTGCGTTCCCTGGAAGCTTCGACGGCGGGGGAATGGAGTTACCGGAACTCGGCGCTTGTCCGGAAGATCGTCGGCGAGGCGACAAGCTCGGCCGTCCCGGAGGCGCTGAAGCGCTGGCTGCCGGCAGCGGCGATCCATGCCGAACCGGCTGCGGTTGTCGTGGAGCCGGCGGAGTTCATTCGTACGGTCGATCTGATTCGTTATTACGGGCAGAAGCTTCGCGGTGCGGCGGATGGGGGGAGCGGCGCAGTCGGAGGGGAAGGCGGAGGAGAAGGCGGGACGGACGGAGACGCTTATCGTTCGCAGGCGCAGGCTGCGCTTGCCGCAAGACTTCCTTCCTAGCCTCAGCCGGGCGCGGTTCGCGGGGGGAGGAGTGACGGGATGAAGGGCGAGATGAAGGGATGGAGCAGGCTGCGCTTGATGCGCAGATTGAATCGCAGGTCGAATTCCGGGTTAGATCGCAGGCTGAATTGCAAAGGGAGCCGGGGGAAGTTCGGAGATCGGGGCTCGGTGTCGGTGTTCTTCGTTCTGGTGCTCTCGGGGTTCGTTCTGTTTAACGGGCTGCTGATCGATTTTGCGAGAATCGCGGCTTTCCGCAAGCAAGCCGAGCTGGCGGTCATGTCGGGAACCCGCTCGGTTCTGGCGGCGTACGATCCGGAGCTGTACAGGAGGTACGGCTTGTTCGCGAGGGGAGGCGATCCCGCGGATGACTTGTTCCGCAGCGCTCTGGACGGGAATCGGCCGAATCGGGCAGGCGGCGCCTTCTCCCTGCTGGACATCGAGTGGTCGGCTTCGGCGGCGGTCGAGAGCCGTCCGCTTGCTTCCTACGACGTTCTCCGCCGGCAAGTGATGGAGGAGATGAAGTATAAGGCTCCGATCGATCTGTCGATCGAACTGATCTCCCGGTGGCGCGGCGTGGCTTCCGCGGCCAAGGAGGCGGGAGAAGTTGTGGATCGGCTGGAAGAGCTGCGGAAGGCATACGAGCGAAGAGAGGCGTCGCTCGACGAGGCGATGAAGCGGATCGTCGAAGCGGGAGATGCGCTCGGTCAACCGCTTGAGGCGATCGTGCCGCTGCCTGCGGCATCGCTTGTCGGTACGCGAAGCGCGGCTGTGGCGGTCGATCTTCCGGATGCGGTGCTCATGTATACGGACTATGTAAGCAAGCGTTCGGCGGACGAGAGCCGGGCTGCGGCCTACTCCGCTGCCTATCTCGCTTGGGAGGAGCGCAAGCGGGCGGCCGAAGCGGAGGAGAAGGAGTTCGACGAGCCGCCGCCTCCGATGGAACCGCCTCAATATGCCGATGTTATCCGTTCCTATCTGGATGGGGTTGAGAGTGTTCGCCGGCCGTTGCTGAAGCTTGACCAAGCCAAGGAGCGGGCGGATGGGCTGCTGAATCAGGCGCAGCAGGCGATCGAGAAGGCGAAGCTGGCGGATCAAGAGATGCGGAGGCTGGCGGATGCAGAAGGAACGTTGGCGAGCGATGGCGAGGCGGGGATGGCGGAGGAAGGGACGGACAGCGGGCTATGGTCCGCAGAGGAATCGGCACTGCGGGACGAATCCGGCGCCGTCTACGAACAGCTTCGGCAATCGATGAAGGAGTTGACGCTCGGAGACGAATGGTTCTCCGGGATCTCGGAGGAAGTTGAGAAGCAGCGGCAAGACGGCGATCAGTATGCGTTGGCGTCTGAGCGAATGACGGAGACGCTGGCGGCGATTCCGGGCTCCTCCGGTTTGTCGGCGCGGCTGGTTGCGGACGGAGAACGCCTGCAATCGGCTTCCGAGAGCTACCGTTCCGCCTACGGCGATTCCGGGAGCGCAACGCAGGCTCGCCGGGCGATGATCGAGGAGCATCGCGCTTCCGACGCGGAACGCAAGTCGCTCGAGCAGCAGGCTGGCGAAGAGTGGAAGCAGGCGGCGGAGAGCCTGATGACTCTCACCGGAAGCGGTGGGAGCGGCCAGCAGGAAGACTCGCAGGAGACGAAGACGTTCGAGCAACTGGACAAGCTGTATCAGGCGAACAAAAAGTGGAACGCCGCGAACGACGAGGCGGAGGAACGATACGGGCAGTCCTCCGAGCTTGACGATGGCCGCGAGCAAGCGCTGACGAAGTCGGGCGGCTGGCTGTCGGCGCTGACCGATGCGGCAACGGGGGCACGGGACCGATTGTACGGCTCTGAGTATGTAATAGCCCGCTTCTCCCGCATCGAGCCTTCCGACGTTCGGGAAGCGCTGGCCGGACAGGCGGAATTGCCGTCGTCGCCGGAATTGTCGCAGACGGAGTACATCCTTTACGGATTCGCTTCGGCCGCCGGCAACGTGACAGCCGCTTACTCCGAGGTGCTGGCGGCCAGGCTGTCGATTCGACTGGTCGAAGGGCTTGTGGAGAGCGGCCGCTACGGCAATCCGCTGCTCGTCTTGGCGGCAGCCACTCTTTATGCCGTGCGAGCGGCCGCGCAGGACATGCAGAGTCTGCTGACGCAAGGGACGATTCCCCTCTCGAAGTATGCGAGCGTCGCCACGACCTATACGGATTATCTCCGACTGTTCCTGCTGCTGCACGGCGGCACGGACAACCATTGGTCCCGGATGGCGGCGGTGATGGAGCAGGAGAGCGGGCTTGCCTTCGATCGCCTGTATACCTATGTGAGCGGCCAGGCGACGGCTTCGGTGACGATGTGGTTTTTTCCGCGGTTGGCAAGCGCGCTGGGATTATCCGGAGGATGGGGCGGGACCGTGAATGGAGATCGGTATGAAGCGACTTACCAGGCGGATGACGCTTATCAATAAGCGGAAGCGGGATGATCAGAGGAGAGGCGAGAGCCGGGCGAGGAACGGCCATCCCGGGAGAACGGCTGCGACGGCGGGCACCGTCACATTGGAGGCGGCGCTGGTGATGCCGGTGTTCCTGCTGGTCATCGTGTTTCTCATTTTCCTGATTCGGACTTGCGTAACCGAGATGGCGCTGGACGGAGCTTTGTCCCAGACGACGCGCCAGACGGCCTCGATGTGGTACGTCGTCTCGAAGGCGCAGGAATCGTTCGCGGAGACGAAGGCGGGAGAAGCGGTCGAGGCGGTCGACGGGAAGCTGGAGGACATCAGGAAGACGCTGGAGCAGTACGGGAATCTGCTTCCCGCTCCGCTCTCCGATTGGGCAAGCGATGCGGCAGGCCGCTCCTGGTCGATCGAAGAGAACGCGGCAATCCCGCTGCTTGAGAAAGTAATGAAGGAGCTTGCGGACCCCAATGTGCTGGATGTCGATCGCTTGGACATCGTGAACGTGACGTTGCCTTCCGGGACGGAGGGCGACGGATTCCTGACGGTCGAAGCCGAGTATCGGCTGCCGATGGGCGTTCCGTTCCTCGGGCGAAGCTTGATATTGCGCTCTTCCGCGAAGGAGCGGGCGTGGGTCGGAGGCACTCCTTCCACGGCGCTTCTGAATGAAGGAGACGAGGAGGGGGGCGGCTCGCTTGCCTTCCTCTCCATGGAACCGAGTCCGGCGCGTCCGGGGCGCCGAGTGACCTTAAGTCTGAAGGCGGAGCCCGGGCAGACGGTTGAACTGTCCGTCTACTACAAAAGCGGGCAGAGCACCGCGAAGCACCTCGGGCAGGCGACGGCGGACTCGGAGGGCTTGGTGGCCTGGACATGGCTCGTGTCCGGCAATACGACGTCCGGGGCGTGGGCCTGGGAGGCCAAGATAAGCGCAGGCACGGGGACGCCCTTGAGTCAGTCGTTCCTCGTATCGCGAAGCTGACGGGAAGGGGAGGATGAGATGGAACTCGTCGTTCGGATCGCCCTGCTGACGTTAACGGCGATCGCTTGCTGGACGGACTTCCGCAGGAGAATTATCCCGAATGCGCTCACGATTTGCTATGCGTGCGGCGGTCTGCTCTATCATGGCGCGGTCGACGGATGGCGGGGACTGATAGAGTCGCTTCTCGGAGGCGCGGCCGCGATGGCTCCGTTCCTGCTGATGTATCTGCTCAAGGGCATCGGCGGCGGCGACGTCAAGTGGTTCGCCGCGTTCGGCATCTGGTCGGGCGCCGCCTTCGCGCTGCGACTCGCGGTCCATTCGATTCTGGCCGCCGGCCTGATCGCAGTGCCGCTTTTACTTGTCAGACATTGGCGCGGGAGAGGGAAGGAAGAGGAAGGGGAGGGGCCAGGGCAAGGGCCTGGGGCTCGCAAGGCGACCTTTCCGTTCATGGCGGCGGTCGCGCCGGCGCTGATCCTCCTGTTCTGCGGCCCATTCTAAGGAGGAGAAGAATGATTGGATATCGGGTTCGATTCGAGCAGGGGAGAGGTCATCAGATGGTGTTGGAGGGCGAACCTCCGCTGCGCGCAGAGGAAGTGGACAGGCTGCAGGTAAGGATGCTCGCGAGCATCGGGAACGTTCCCGGCTTGCTGCCGCTCCAGGCGGAGGAGGTCGACGGGACGGTCGCGCTGCGCTATTCGCTGCAAGGTCGAAGGATGCTGTCCCAATCGCTGCGCGTCTCCAGATGGACGATGGACGAAGTGCTTGAAGCGCTGGCTCAGCTTGCGGAGATTCTGGAGCAAGCGAACGATTATATGCTCGATCTTGAACGTTTTGTGCTGGAAGACGAGTTTATTTTCTGCGGGGACGGGTGGGAGCGGCTTGCGTTCGTCTATGTGCCGTCGGCTCGTCCGCTCCCGGCGGTCGATATCGGTGTGCGAATGGAGCGCTTGATCGTCCGTTGGATGATAAACGTGGAGACGCCGGACGGTCCGACGCTGCAGAAGCTGTTGCGCCAGGTCGGGGGAGTCGACTTCTCTCCGACGCAACTTCGCAGGCTGATCAGGCAGTTGCTGTCGGAGCCGGAAGAGGAGGAGCGTACGCTCGGGGAAGCCCATCGCCGGGCCGCGAGGCCAGAGGCTCGCGGGGGAACGCTCGCTGGGCAGGGGGCTGCGGAGGATGGCTTCGGCAGCCGCTCTGCCGCCGAGCCTGCAGGGAGGTCCCGGTGGGGAATCGACGCGCCGATCTCGTCCGAAGCGGGACGAGCGCATGTGCCGGTTCCGGACGAGGAGCTTGGCTTGTCCGGCCTGCTTGGGCCGGAGAGAACCGGGTGGGAGCCGAAGGGCAATCATAGCGGAGCAGAGCCGAACGATGCCGGCCGTTGGCGGATCGGACTGTTGGCCGGGGCGGCAGCCGTCAGCGCGCTTGTATGGCGGTTCGTGTACTTGCCGCAGCCGGGGCGACGCACGCTTGTTCTCTCTGCCGGGGCAACCCTGCTTGCGATCGGAGCCTGTCTTTATCTATGGAGCGGACGGGGAAGGACTCGTTCCGGCAAGCCGGAGCGAACAGTCGCCGATCGGGATGGCGGAGGCTTGTCGGGCGGCGGGGATCATGGGGATGGCGAGGATCATGAAGACCCGGATAACCCGGAGGACGATTCGGGAGATCGGCAGGATGGGATGAAGCGGGGCATAGAGAGCGCCGGAGGCGGAAGCGGGCTGACAGCCGAGAAGAGCAAGCCGGAAGCGGAGGCATTGACGCTAACGGCGCGGCTCCCGTCGGAGCAAAGCACGATGCTTCTCTCCGAGACGGACGAACAATCGGGGAGAGAGGCGAACTGTTACCTGGAATGGGAGTGCGACGATGCCAAGCGGAAGATTCGTTTGGCGGGAGCGAACCTTGTCATCGGAAGGTCGGGGGAAGCGGCGCAGCACGTGGACGAGACACCGGGCGTATCGAGGGCGCACCTTGAGCTTATCCGGGCGGAAGAAGGCTGGCAGGCGAAGGATCTGGGCTCCCGCAACGGGAGCTGGTTAAACGGCGTGCCGATGGCCCCGTACGAGGCGTACCCGCTTATCCGCGGAGACAGTCTGCAGATTGCCTCCTCGCTGTACCGATTCCAGGAGGAGCGCAAGCTTCCGCTACGTGGATGAGGACAACAAGAAGCGCCGGGGGAAGGCGTGAATATACATGATTTTTCGTCCTATGAAGTATACGCAAGAGAGGGGCTCCATAAGGAACAGAAGGAACGGGGACGGACCGGAGGTTCATATGAGAGAAGCAAACCGGCTTAACCGCACAGATCGGAGAACGAGAGCTGCCACAACGTCTGTTCGCTGACCGAGAGGGCGGTGGCCCCGGCATTCAGCATCTCTGCCGCTTCTTCCCGGGATTGGATCAACCCGCTGGAGACGATCGGAATATCCGGGAGCGACTCGGCGAAGTGGGAGACGACCTTGGCGATCGTCCCGGGCATCACCTCGATTGCGTCCGGACGAATGGATTGGCTGAGCGACAGCCCATTCGCCATGGCGAGGGAGTCGATGACGAAGAGATGAAGAATCGCATGAAGCCCGATCCGCTTCGCTTCCTTGATCAAGTGGCCCTTCGGCGTAATGATGCCGTCCGGGTCAATCTGCTCGCGGATGAACTCGAGGCTCTCCTTGTCCGTGCTCGACAAGCCTCGAATCAAATCCAGGTGGACGAAGACGCCCTTGCTTTGGGCTTTGGCGGCCTTCACCATAGGCGGCAGCGTGTTCAAGGAGCCACCCATGATGAACAGATTGGCCGCGTTGCTGTTCAGCGCTTCCTCCAGCTTGTCGGGGGATCTTACCGCCGCAATAATCGGGCTTTGAGCGAGGCGGTGCAGCAGTGCCATCGGGTCTTCCTCCTCGGGATGATTGATCTATGGTTGAGCCAGAGCTTCCTCCGAGCTTGCTTGCCTTGATTCCTTGCGCAATTGTATTCCTTGCACAATTGTATGCGGTTTTTCGCATACATTCGGCGGAAGTGGCCGCTTTTTGCGAAACGAATGTGGTTTTTAGCATAAAAACGATCGTCGGAGGCGGCCAAGCGCCGAATGTATATGATTTTTAGCATTAAAATGGTCGTCAAGAGCCCTCGGACGGCAATTGTATGCGGTTTTTCACATATATTCGGCAGAAGCGGCCGCTTTCCGCGAAACGAATGTGGTTTTTAGCATTAAAGCGGTCGTCGGAGGCGGTCGAGCACCGAATACAGGTGCCTTGCGAATCGCGCGTCTACAACGGCAATAAGCGGATAACGCGATATCCCCCGGCGAATCCCGCTTGCGCGACGTACTGGCAGGCGCTTCGGCCGAACGGGTCGCGGTGGGCGAAGTGGATGTGGCCGCAGAACACTCCGACCACATTATGATAAGGATCGTCCATCAGCGTTCGATAGAATGCCGTGGTGGACGGGGCATCCGGCTCGACCTGCCACTGTCTTCTGCATTCCGGGTCCCAGCCCTGGGCCGCCATCATGATCGGGGATTTCCATTCGCTCATCACGTCGCCTAATAGCGAAGGAATGTAGAGCGGGATATGCATAAACAGCAAGGTCGGCAGCCCGCGCTCCAGCTCTCGCAGCGTCCACTCAAGCTGCTCTTCGGTAATCTGATACGTGCTGTTGTCCAAGGCGAGCAGCAGCGTTCCGCCGATCTCCTTGGCCTGACAACCGGGAGTTCCTCCCGTCAACGGGCCGAACTTCGGATAATGCTTCTGCCGAGTGCTCTCTCCCCAGGGTTCGCCGGGATATTCCCAGTCGTGATTGCCCAGCGTGTACAGATAGGGAGCATTCAGCGTGCCGAGCCGTTCTTCTAAGTATAACAGATTGTTGGCGGTAGCGCCGTTGACGATATCCCCGGTCAGGACGACGCCATCGACGGCCAGCTCGTTCGCATAGCTTAGCGTCCGATTGAGTCGGGTCCGCGTATCCAGCGCGTCGAAGCTATATTCGGTATAGGATTGGGCCAGCACCTCTGCGCCATCGCTGATGTCCGTCTCGTTGATATGGCTGTCCGTCACGTGCAGCAGGCTGACGGGCTCGCGGAGGCCTTCGATCCGTATGACGGCCTGCTTGTCGCTGTTTGCCCGAAGATGTTCAACTTTCATCGTATTCTCCTCCCAGATGGTAGCAGAGCTCGGATAATCGGGGCACGATTAAGTCCGCCGTCGGCCATTGCCCCTGTCCGTTCGCCGCTTGTTCGCCGATTCGGTTAAGCCATATCGTATACAGCCCCGCGCTTTTCCCTCCGCGAATGTCCGTACTGTAATTGTCCCCGACCATTACCGTCTGCGAGGGAGAAGCGTCGGCCAGAGACAAGGCGTAGCGGAACAAGTGGGGAGCGGGCTTGCCGATATAATCCGCCGCAGTACCCGACAGCGCTTCCACTGCGGTGACCAGCGTCCCCGTCTCGGGAACCTTGCGCCCGCCAAGGCCGGGATGGTACAGATCGGAGTTCGCGGCGATCAATTTTGCCCCTTTGCTTAGCGCATGAGCGATCTGTTCCAGTTTAGTATAAGTAAAAGCTTCATCCAATCCAATCACGACCGCATCGACGCTGCCGTTGTCGTCCAAGGGACATACGTCATGCCCGGCAACGCGGTGAGCCTCTTCGAATGCCGCGCTGCCCGCGACGCTGACGGCGAGACGACCGTATGTCTCGCGCAAGTATCTGCCGGTTCCTTCGGTTGCCGTCACAATGCTGCTCACCGGCGCAATAAGTCCCATTTTCTCCAGCTTCGCTGTTATTTCTTGAGGAGAGTGGCGCGAATTGTTCGTTACAAAAAAAACCTGGCCGCCCGCGGAGCGTATCCGATGAAGCAAAGCGCGCGCGCCGGGCGCAGGCTCATTGCCGAAATACAGCGTGCCGTCCAAGTCGAACAGCCATGTTCGAATGTCCGGTTCTTCTCTCCCATCCAAACGCATGCTGATTTGCATGGATGATCTCCTTCCTTGGCATGCGGATGACAACGGGAATTCAAACCCCAAGCGGCGACCTGGCGGCTCCCCGTCGGTCAACCGCCTGGTGTTCCGCTCATCCAGAATGACGAACCTGTGCTTTGACGTAAGCTGAAAATGTTTAGTTGGAGTAGCGTTCGTAGGCTTGCGAATAGGCGTCCATATATTGGCTGAGCCCCATCTTGTTCAGCGTGCTGACGTACTTGTCCCAATCGGTAAACGGAACCTCGCCGGTAATGAATTTAACTCTCATCTCCCCGATATACGTGGAGATGTCGTTGCCGACCGAAGACAGAAGGTCCGTCTCCTCTTGCGTATAAGTGAATTCCGGCCATACTTCCGTCGGGAAGTGATCCTTGACGAGCTCGGTCGCCGCGACGGCGGAAGGGAAGCTCGAGCCGCTCTTCGTGTAAGCGGAGGACTGGATGCCTGGGAAGGAACCGCCCGGCCATGCCAGGTACTGCCCTGCGGCTTCGTCCAGCGTCAATCCGTTGGGATTGTTCGTAATTTCGTCGACGTATTGATAAGTGCCGTCTGCGCCTTTGGTATAGGTTTTGCCTTCCACGCCCATCAGGTACAGCCTGGAGCCTTCGTCGGAGTACCAATAATCGACCCACTTCATCGTTGCTTCCGGGTACTTGTCGGCACTTGTGATGACGAAAGCGCCCGAGGCCCGCACAAGCGGATTGACGGCGGCGATCAGTTGATCGCCATAAGGGCCCTTCAACGCGTTCATGCCCGTGTAGTCGTTCTTATGCGTGTTGCCGATCGGAACCGGATTGGCGAACACGAACGCGCCAACCGTATTCGCTTCTCCCTTGGCGGTCAGTTTGGCATTGTCCATCGTGAAGATCTCCGGGTCCAGGAGCTTCTCCTTATACAGCTTGGCGATGTATTCCAGCAGGGACTTGTAGCGCTCGTCCGTCGGGGTGAACCTCAGCGAGCCGGTCGACTCGTCGATATCGACCCAAGGGTGGACGAGTCCGCCGCGGGTTCCGAGACCCCAGAAGCCTTTGAGCGAATCGACAATGGCGGAGATGCCGGGCGCGGTCAGCGGAATCTCGTCGGCCACGCCGTTCCCGTTGCTGTCGCCGTTCTTGAAGGCAACCAGCAGGTCGTAAAATTCGTCGGTCGTGGTCGGCAGCTTGGCGCCGAGCTTGTCCATCCACACTTGATTGGCAAACATCTTGTACCCGTAATTGGCCGATTGGAATTCGCTGTAGTACGGCAAGGAGTAAATGTTGCCGTCCGCCTGCGTGATCGCTTTCTTGACGTCCGGGTGATCTTCCATCAGCTTCTTGAAGTTGGGAGCATACTGGTCGATCAGATCGTTTAACGGAATAAAGGTGCCGTCCCCGCCTCTGGCGGCCAGATCGGCGTTGCTCAGTTGAGCGCGGAAGATGGCATCCGGCAGAGAGCCGCCGGCCAGCAGGATGTTGCGCTTCTCGGCGAAGTCGGAGTCCGGCACGGCGTTCCAATTGATGTGAATGCCGGAGATTTTCTCATACTCCTGCCATACCAGCATCGTATCGTAGTCGCCGTGCGTCGACGCCTTCGAGATCAGCATGTTCAGCTCGGCGGGGGCGGCGGACGATGCTGCTGCGGACGATGCGGCGGGCGAGGCGGCGGAGGAGCCGCCTGCGGTCGTCGCAGGAGTGTTGTCCGATGAGTTGGCGGAACAGCCGAGGGTTGTCAGGGTAAGCGCGGCGCCGATCGCGGCCAGCAATGCTTTGGTACGTAACACGTTGAGATTCCTCCCCGTAATGGTTGAATGATGGTTAAATGGAGTTGAATTCCGTTTGCCCTCCGGCAAAGCCTAGCCTTTAATCGCCCCGATCATCATGCCTTTCACAAAATAGCGCTGGAGCAGCGGATACAGCAGCAGCACGGGAAGGCTTGTCACGATGATCAACGCGTACTTGATGCTCTCGGCCATCAGCAGTTGCGTCGCCGCCGATTCCGAGGATTGATCCATCATCTGCTGCATCTGGCTGTTGATGAGAATCTGGCGGATAACGAGCTGGAGCGGGTACTTGTCCGAATCCGAGAGGTAGATCAGCCCGTTAAAGAATGCATTCCAATGCCCGACACCGTAGAAAAGCACCATGACGGCGAGGATGGGGATGGACAGCGGCAGGACGATGGTCATGAGCAGACGCGTCTGCGAGCTTCCGTCGATGGCTGCAGCCTCATGCAGCTCGCTCGGGATATTCTCGAAGAATGAGCGCATGACGATCAGGTTGTACACCGACACGGCGCCGGGCAGGACCATGACCCAATACGTGTCGATAAGGCCAAGCGACTTGATGACGAGGTAGGAAGGAATGATTCCTCCTCCGAAGAACATCGTCACGAGCAGGAACATCATCACCCACTTGCGCCCCGGCAATCCGGCGCGCGAGAGCGGATAGGCACCGAGGATCGTCATGACCAGATTGATTAGCGTGCCGGTCGAAGCATAGAGCAGCGTATTGCGGAATCCGGTCCAGATCTCGTCGTTGCTGAACACCCGATTGTAAGCCTCAAGCGTAATTCCCTTGGGCCACAGCAGCACTTCGCCGCGCATGACTCGCAAGGGGTCGCTGATCGAGGCGCTGGCTACGAAGATCAAAGGGTACAGCACCGCCAGAAGGATGCACGTCAGAACGATTCCGTTGAGCAGGTTGAACAGCCGTTCTTCATTGCGCATGAGAGTTATCGTTCGCCTCCTACCATAAGCTATTGCCGCTTATGCGCCGAGCGGCCCGGTTGACAACGAGAAGCAGCAGCAGATTCACAACGGAATTGAACAGGCCGACGGCGGAGGCGAAGCTGTACTGCGCGCCCAAAATCCCGCTGCGGTACACATAGGTAGCGAACACGTCGGAAGCCTCTCTGTTCAACTCGTTCTGCATCAGGAACACCTTCTCGAAGCCGACGCTCATCATGGAGCCGACCTGGAGAATAAACAGGATCATAATCGTGGACAGAATGCCCGGAATGTTGATATGCCGGATGCGCTGCATTCTCGTTGCGCCGTCGATCATCGCAGACTCATGCAGATGAGGATCGATGTTGGTCAAGGCGGCAATGTAGATAATCGATCCCCAGCCTGCCGTCTGCCAGACGTTGGAGCCGACGAACAGCGTCTTGAACCAGGACGGCTCCGTCATGAACGAGATCGGCTCGATGCGAAACCACGAGAGAATGTGGTTGACGACGCCCGTCGTCGGAGACAGGAAGACCGTCAGCATGCCGACCAGGACGACGGTGGACAGGAAGTACGGCGCGTAGGTGACGGTCTGAACCGTTCGCTTGAATCGTGCGCTGCGCACTTCGTTGATCATTAAGGCCAGCAGGATCGGGATCGGGAACGCGACAGCCAGCTCGTACAGATTGATTCCGACCGTATTGATCAGCAAGCGGTTGAAGTAGTAAGAATTAAAGAATCGATCGAAGTTTGCGAAGCCGACCCAATCGCTGCCGAGAATGCCTTTGGCGGGAGAGAAGCGTTTAAACGCAATCTGCACGCCGTACATCGGCCAGTAGTGGAAGATGAGAAAATACAGCATGACCGGCAGCAGCATCAGATACAGTTCCCAGTACCTTGCGAGTTGTCGATTTACCCTTCTCGTGACGAATTCACCTCCTTTCGCAAATTTAAGGAACAAAAAAAGAGAAAGCTGCAAACAGCAAACAGAGGAATACCCACTGTTTACTGTTCAGAGCTTTCTCTTGGTCCTCACTCTAAACAGAACGATGATACGTTCAGTCTATGCAATTGTTGTTCTTGGTTGGCGTTCCCCTGCTGCGAATTCATTATCTCCTTCCTGCGTTCTCGGAATGTTAACCAAGATGCAGAGGAAGGTCAAAATTGCGGCAGAAGATACGCCAAGTAAATATGATAACGCTTTTATACCGCGAATTCGCCCTTCTGTCAAGACAGCAAATCTCTCATGACAGCAAATCTCTCAGCGCGTCTTCCAATCGCGGATAGGAGAAGACGAAGCCGTAATCGAGAGCTTTGCGCGGATAAGCGTGCTGGCCCGTCAGCAGGAGCACGGATTGCTCGCCGAGCGCCTTCTCGACCAGAGCGGTCGGGGCATGGAACCAGTATGGCCGGCCGGCGACATGGGCCAGCGTTCGGCCGAATTCGTCGTTGTTGACCGGGTCGGGGGCAACGGCGTTCAGCGGACCGGACAGCCCGGGGTGGTCGAGGCTGTACAGGATCAAGTTCACCATGTCGTCGATATGTATCCAAGGGAAGCCTTGCATGCCGGAGCCGATCCGGCCGCCCGCGAACAGGCGGAAGGGAAGGCGAAGCAGCGGGAACGTTCCCCCGTCCCGGCCGAGCACCAGGCTGATGCGGAGCTTGACGATCCGCTCGATCGGGATTCGGTCGACGGCTTCCTCCCAGGCGACGACGACCTGGCCGAGATAGTCCTCCGGGTTCGCCGGGGAGGATTCGTCGAAGAACTCCAAGTGCTGCAAGTGCTCCAAGTGCTGCTCCTCCGCGCGCTGTTGTCCGCGCATCCAGGGGATGTCCGCTTCCTGAAGCTCGTCCGCGAAGTCAAACGAATCGCTCTCGTCCGCTTCCGTCTCCGCCTGCCCGCTCTGCTCCGAACGAAGCTTGCGCAGCAGTTCCGCCAGATCGGCCCCCGAGTCGAAGGAATCGGACGGATCAGCGGAATCCTCCGCGCCGACCGAATCCCATTCGATCGGTTCTTGCTCGATCGATTCTTGTTCGATCGGCTCTTGCTTCGTCGGCTCCCGCTCGTCATTCCGGCTCGCCTTCGCCGCCGACGAGAAGCCCCGGATGCCGACGCGTTCCGCCGTGATCGGCTCGAACGCCGCGCCCCCCGCGTCTCTCGAGTTATCGATATTGTCGATACCCGGCACCGGGAAGCCGTCAAGCTCGTCCTGCTCGTGCTGAGCGTTCCGTCTCCGCTCGGCCAGCTTCTTGCGCGCTTCGGACAGCGCGGAGCGAACCTTCTTGAGCGCCTTCAGCTTCTGTCGCTTCAGCAGAGGAGAGTTGGAGTGACCGTAGATGGAGATGCCGGACGCATTCACGAGGATATGCGGAGGCTGATCCATTCTGCGTACAATATCTTCGATCCGGAGAGCGGTAAGCGTACGCGAGATCAGAATCTGTCGCTTCCGCTCCTCCGTCCATTTCTTCCCGACGCTCTCGCCGGCCAAGTTGACGATCGCGTCGATGCCGTTCCATTGCCAGGGCTGCTGCGACCATTCCTCCCAGGTCGCATAAAGCAAGCCCGCGACGGGAGCCGCGGGCAATTGGCGCGTGACAATCCAGACTTCATCTCCGCGTTCGAGCAGAGCTTGCGCGAGGGCGTTCCCGATAAACCCTGTTCCGCCGCATAGCATTAGGCGCATGGGCACGCACTCCTTCTCTTGATCTATTGCTTCTCGATGGCGACGATCGTGTATTGCTTCAGCGTCTGACCGCCGGAATCGACGTTCGCTTCGGTGTATTCGAACTTCACTTGCACACCTTCATCCCAATCGGCCACTTGCTCCGAGATGTCGGAGCCGATCTGGAACACCGTAGCCTGTCCGCCCACCTCGACCTCGATGGAGTGGCTGTCCACCTGGCCATTGTACACGCCGCTGCCCTCCAGCTTCGTCGCTTCGTTCGAAGCGGACGGGGACGCCGGGGCGGACGGAGAAGACGACGGGCTGGATTCCGGAGAAGAGCTTGCCGATGCCGTAGGCGAAGATTCGGCGCTCGGGGTCGCGTTCGTATTCTTCGCATTGTTGTCGTTGCTGCACGCGGCAGCCAGCAGAAGCATCGATAAGATACCTATTGTCCATGCTGTGTTTTTGCCAAGTCGTTTCATGGGTGAACACCTCCAAGAGAATACGTCGATCTAGGCTGCAGTGGAACTCCCTTATAAGAGGTTAGACGACGAGATGGGCCAAAGGTTTCGAAAATTCCTCGAATTGCCGGAGAAGGCAGGCGAGCCCTGTCGCTTATCCGCGGTTAGCCGAGGAGATGGCGATACGGCGAGTAGTCGATCCGGTTCTCCTCCAGGAAGCTGATCAGGAAGCTGTGATCGCGCTTCGGCGTCGCCAGAATGTAGCCTTCAATGCAGTGAGCCTCCGTCACTTCCGTCGCTCCGCTCTCCACCGCCAACTGCCCTATTTTCGCAGCGATCGAATGCTTGGCAATGTCGCGGAATGCCGTCGGAACCGGAGAGGCCAGCTTGTCCAGAAGCTCCTTCGAGTGGTCGGTCCAGAGCGGTCGGCTCCGTTCGACCCAATAATTCTGCCAATCGAGCTTGGACTTGCCGTCTTGCTTCGGGAGCACCTTAAGGAATTTGCGGAACATGAAGAAGCCGCCGATGCTCATGAAGGCGACGAGCACGATGGTCCAGAAGCCTATGAAATAAAGAAACCAATCGGGAGTAGAGTTCATCCGGGATCACCTCATCTTGAAATTATATCCGATTTCTTTATTTATTTCGACGTTCAAGTTACAATAAGGACGGATTTAAACAAGAACGGATTCAATCCGGCAAGCCCGCGCGGATCGCGGGAAGCTTAAGGAGAGGAGTCGGACATGCTGAAGATCGGATCTCACGTATCGTTCTCGGACCAAGGACTGCTTACCGCAACGAAGGAAGCGGCATCCTACGGGTCCAGTACATTCATGATTTACACCGGAGCTCCCCAGAATACCCGCCGCAAGCCGATCGAGGACCTGTTTATCGACGAAGGCAGGCAATTGATGGCGCAGAACGGCATCGGGGAGATTGTCGTGCACGCTCCTTATATCGTTAATCTCGGCTCCTACAAGGCGTCGACGTTCGACCTCGCCGTGACGTTCCTGCAGGAGGAGATTCGCCGCACCCACCGGATCGGCGTGCGCAATATCGTGCTCCATCCCGGCGCCTACACCGAGAAGGACCCCGAGTACGGGGTGGCCCGGATCGCCGAAGGCTTGAACGAGGTTCTCGCCGGGACGCGGGAGACGGAAGTGAACATCGCGCTTGAGACGATGGCGGGCAAGGGGACGGAGATCGGCCGCAGCTTCGAGGAGATCGCCTCCATTATCGAGCAGGTGGAGGACAACCATCGCCTCACCGTCTGCATGGATACGTGCCATATGCACGATGCCGGTTACGATGTCGTGAACGACATCGACGGTGTGCTGAAGGAGTTCGACCGGATCGTCGGGCTGGATCGCGTGGCGGTCGTCCACGTGAACGACAGCAAGAACCCGCGCGGCGCGGCGAAGGACCGTCACTCCCCGATCGGCTCCGGCTGGATCGGCTTCGAGGGCATCCGGAACGTCGTGCATCATGAAGCGCTGCAGGGACGCCCGTTCATTCTCGAGACCCCTTGGATCGGGCAAAAAGAAAGACCGATGTACGAGGCGGAGATCGCGCTGCTCAGAGGCGACGTGGAGGAACGGTTCGGCGGCGAATTCCTGGAGGATGTCGAGCGCATCCACTTCCTCTTCGAGAAGGAGACGATCGTTCCCCGCCTGTACGTGCTTGGCACATGGGAGACGCTCAAGAATGACGCGAAGGCGAAGAAGGCCGACCCTCGCGAGCCGATGGAACGGCTCTACGACCTGCTGATCGCGAATTCGGTGCTGTCCGCCGATTACTCGGAAGAGCAAGTGAATCAACGATTGACGGTTGCGCTGGCGGGCAAGGAATGGCTCGCGAAGCTGTAAACCGGGATAGCCAGGAGGATCAAAATCGACCATGAGTTCAAGCCAGCACCCTTCCGAGCGGGGACGCCAAGACAGCAAGGCGAACCGCGCCCGGATGCTGATCTCCTGCCCGGACCGGGCGGGAATCGTCTCTGCCGTATCGCAGTTCCTGTACGACCAAGGCACCAACATCGTCTCTTCCGACCAATACACGATGGACCCGGACGGCGGCATGTTTTTCATGCGTGTCGAATTTGACTTGGACGGGCTTGAGACCCGGCTCGCCTCGCTGCAGGAGGACTTCACGAGGGTGGCCGACCGCTTCGACATGCGCTGGAGCGTCTACCGGGCCAGCCGCCGCAAGCGCATCGCCATCTTCGTCTCGAAGGAGGACCATTGCCTGCTGGAGCTGCTCTGGCAATGGCAATCGGGCGATCTGGACGCGGACATCGCGATGGTCGTCAGCAACCACGAGGACAGCCGGGCGTTCGTCGAATCGATCGGGCTCCCGTTCCACTACATCCCGGTGACGCCGGGGACGAAGGAAGAGGCGGAGCGGAAGCAGCTCGAGCTGATCGAAGGCAATGTCGACCTGATCGTGCTGGCCCGCTATATGCAGATCGTCACCCCGAAGTTCATCGAGAGATACCCGAATCGGATCATCAACATTCACCATTCGTTCCTGCCCGCCTTCGTCGGGGCGAAGCCGTACGACCGGGCCTACCAGCGCGGCGTGAAGCTGATCGGGGCAACCGCCCATTACGTAACGGAAGAGCTGGACGCCGGACCGATCATCGAACAGGACGTTCAGCGGGTCAGCCATCGCGACAACACGGCCGAACTGAAGCGCATTGGGCGCCACATCGAGAGAATCGTGCTTGCTCGGGCGGTTCGCTGGCATGTGGAGGATCGACTGGTTGTTTACCGCAATAAGACCGTTGTGTTCGAATGACTTGTACGGACAAGTTATGGCGGGACCAAGCGGTGTCGTGGTACAATAGGCAAGATTATTTAGGGAAAAACGCGAACAATGTCTGAGGAGGACAAGATTCATGACTGCAAGCTCGAAGACGATTGAACAATTAGCCGTAACGACCATCCGCACGCTCTCGATCGACGCGATCGAGAAGGCGAAGTCCGGTCACCCGGGCATGCCGATGGGCGCGGCTCCGATGGGGTACCAACTGTTCGCCAAGACGATGGCGCACAACCCGTCGAACCCGGAGTGGATCAACCGCGACCGCTTCGTGCTGTCGGCCGGACACGGCTCGATGCTGCTCTACTCGCTGCTTCACCTGAGCGGCTACGACCTGCCTCTCGAAGAGATCAAGAACTTCCGTCAATGGGGCTCGCTGACTCCGGGACACCCGGAATTCGGCCATACGGCCGGCGTTGACGCAACGACGGGACCGCTCGGCCAAGGCTTCGGCATGGCGGTCGGCATGGCGCTCGCGGAAGCGCACCTGGGCGCGACCTACAACCGCGAAGGCTACGACCTGATCAACCATTACACATACGGAATCTGCGGCGACGGCGACCTGTCCGAGGGCATCTCGAACGAAGCGGCTTCGATGGCCGGCCACCTGCAGCTCGGCAAGCTGATCATGCTGTACGATTCGAACGACATCTCCCTCGACGGCGAGCTGAACCTGTCGTTCTCCGAGAACGTGGCCAAGCGCTTCGAAGGCTACAACTGGCAGGTGCTGCGCGTCGAAGACGGCAATGACTTAAGCGCGCTGGCTAAGGCGATCGCGGAAGCGCAAGCCGAGAAGAGCAAGCCGACGCTGATCGAAGTGAAGACGGTTATCGGCTACGGCTCCCCGAACAAGGGCGGCAAGGGCGGCCACGCCGGTCCTCACGGCTCGCCGCTGGGCCTCGAAGAAGCGAAGCTGACGAAGGGCTTCTACGAGTGGGAAGGCGAAGACTTCCACGTTCCGGAAGAAGTTCGCGCCCACTTCGCGGAAGTGAAGAAGCAAGGCGAAGAAGCGAACGCGGCGTGGGATGCGCTGTTCGCGAAGTACCAAGCGGCTTATCCGGACCTTGCCGCTCAATTCAACAACGCGGTCGGCCGCTACCTGCCGGAGGGCTGGGATGCGGAGCTTCCTTCCTACTCTACGGAGGACAAGCCGCTGTCCACTCGCGTCGCATCCGGCAATGCGCTGAACGGCCTCGCGAAGAACGTTCCGCACCTGCTGGGCGGCTCCGCCGACCTTGAGAGCTCCACGATGACGCACCTGAAGGGGCTGCCGCAATTCAAGGCCGGCCAATACGAAGGCCGCAACGTGTACTACGGCATCCGCGAATTCGCGATGGCGGCGGCGATGAACGGCGCTTCCTTGCACGGCGGCGTGAAGATCTTCGGCGGCACGTTCTTCGTGTTCACCGACTATCTGCGCCCGGCCGTTCGTCTGGCCGCAATCATGAAGCAGCCGGTTGTGTACGTCCTGACGCATGACTCCATCGCCGTCGGCGAAGACGGACCGACGCACGAGCCGATCGAGCAGCTTGCTTCGATCCGCGTCATTCCGGGCCTGACGGTTATCCGTCCGGCGGATGCGAACGAGACGTCCGCAGCATGGGCTTACGCGGTCGAGAACAACGACAATCCGGTCGCTCTCGTGCTGACTCGCCAGAACCTGCCGGTTCTGCCGGGCACGCAAGAGAACGCTCGCGAAGCGATCAAGAAGGGCGGCTACGTGATCAGCGAAGCCGCGAACGGAGCGCCGCAAGGCATCCTGATCGCGACAGGCTCCGAGGTGCAGCTCGCGGTGGCTTCCCAGAAGGCGCTGGCCGAGCAAGGCATTCACGTGCGCGTCGTCAGCCTGCCGAGCTGGGATCTGTTCGACAAGCAGCCGAAGGAGTACAAGGATAGCGTTATTCCGAAGACGATCAAGGCTCGCCTTGCGATCGAGATGGCTCATCCGTTCGGCTGGGATCGTTTCGTCGGCGACGAAGGCGCGATTCTCGGCATCGACAAGTTCGGCGCTTCCGCTCCGGGCGACCGCGTCATCAAGGAATACGGCTTCACGGTCGAGAACGTCGTCGAGCAGTTCAAGAAGCTGCTGTAAGCTGCAACTTGAACAGAGTGATAGAGTGAGAACCAAGCGTAACCAAGTGTAATCAAGCGTAACCAAGCGTAACCAAGCGCTCCACCATACCTGAGGAGGACACACCAGCCATGTCGCAACAATTCGATCAAGTATCCGTCGTTAAGCAAGCCAACATTTACTTCGAAGGCAAGGTGACGAGCCGCACCGTTCTGTTCGCGGACGGGACGCGCAAGACTCTCGGCATCATGCTGCCGGGCGAATACGAATTCGGCACGGCCGCTGCCGAGCTGATGGAGATTCTCGCAGGCGAGCTGACGGTTCAACTGCCGGGCAGCGAAGAGTGGATCGCGATCTCCGGAACGGGCGAGTTCCGCGTCCCCGCCGACTCCAAGTTCAAGCTGCAAGTTGCACAGACGACCGACTACATCTGTTCGTACCTGTAATCGCGCGGGGAGCAGACGGTATCGGGGCGGAGCGAACAGCGACGCCAGTCACGGCGTGTATAGCAAGCTCGGCACACAGCCGCTTTGCAAGGTTTCCGGGACCTTGCAGGGCGGCTTTTGGTGTGGAACGAGGAAGCAGCAGCGGAGTGCAAAGCTTCTATGCCGCCTATAGGAGGACGGGAGGGGGCAATGAGTTGGCGAAGTGGAGGAGACAGACGGTGGAGGTGGTGACGGACGCGAGGAGGGGGGGCGGCGAAGTTAGCGAGGACGGGGACGTAGCGAGGCAGCGAAGGAACGAGACCGGCGCAGCCGGGAGGACGGGGACGATGGTGAAGGCGAAGTTGAAGTTAGCGAGGACGGGGACGATGGCGATAGTTGGCTAGGACGGCGATCCCCCGCAGTTTGCCGGGATTTTATGTGAAAATTCACATTGGCGCGTTCAAAAACGGGCGGTTTGGACGATTTTATGCGAAAAATCACATACGTGGGGCTATTCCGGACGCGAGGTGCCGCATGTATGCTAAAAACCACATAAAACACCTCAATTCATCCGCAACCCGCGCCAACGAATGTGAAAAATCACATAAAATCGCATGAACCGCCGGATCAATACCTTCTCCATGCCGATGATTCGATAACACAAGGGAGGGAGCGGAGAAGGGATGGAAAAGAGCGGTGCCCGGAGCGGCAAAGTCGAGGCGAGTCAGTGGAGGAGCCTCATCGGCGTGGCGACGGAGCGGGAAGCGGCGTAGAGAGCTAGTGGGGAGAGCTTGCTTATCGCGATACATCAGCAGGTTCAGGAGAGGGTTGGTAGCGGGGGCGGCAGGAGTTCGTATGCGGGACGTATAAGTTGTTAATGTATAAGTTAATGTAGCAGAGAAAGTAAGCGCTTCATTCGGCAACGTTCGACGGCGATGTGCTTGGGAGACCATAAGCGGAGGGATCGGGATGGAGAAGGATGTTATCGTCGTAGGAGCGGGGCTGGCGGGATTGGCTGCGGCGGCGGAGATCGCGGACGGTGGACGGACGGTGCTGCTGGTGGACCAGGAGCCGGAGGCGTCGCTCGGAGGGCAAGCCTGGTGGTCGTTCGGCGGTCTGTTTCTCGTCGATTCGCCGGAGCAGAGGCGGCTCGGGATCAAGGATTCGCGCGAGCTGGCGTGGCAGGATTGGCTTGGCTCGGCGGGCTTCGATCGGGAGGACGAGGACAGTTGGGCGCGGAGATGGGCGGAAGCCTATGTTGAATTCGCAGCCGGGGAGAAGCGGGAATGGCTGCGCAGGATGGGCATCCGTTTCTTCCCCGTCGTAGGCTGGGCGGAACGCGGCGGCTACTTGGCCGAAGGGCATGGCAACTCGGTGCCGCGCTTCCACATCGTCTGGGGAACGGGACCGGCGATCGTCGCTCCGTTCGAGGCGCGCGTCCGGCAGCATATGCAGAGCGGCCGACTCGCCTACCTTCCCCGCCATCGCGTTGACCGCTTGCTGACCGAGAACGGCTCCGTCGTCGGTATTGCCGGGGCCGTCCTCGCTCCGAGCGCGGCCAAGCGAGGCGAGCCGAGTTCGCGCGATGTCGTCGGCGACTTCGAGTATCGCGCGCAGGCGGTTCTCGTCTCGAGCGGAGGCATCGGCGGCAACCCGGAGTTGATCCGGCAGAATTGGCCGGCGCGCTTGGGAGAGCCGCCGAAGCGGATGCTCGCCGGCGTGCCGGCCCATGTCGACGGCCGGATGCTCGGCATCGCGGAGAGCGCGGGCGGACGCATCGTGAACCGCGACCGCATGTGGCATTACACGGAAGGGCTCAAGAACTGGGACCCGGTCTGGAGCAACCACGGCATCCGTATTCTGCCGGGTCCTTCCTCCGTCTGGCTGGATGCGGAAGGGCGGCGATTCCCGGCGCCGGCGTTCCCTGGCTTCGACACGCTCGGCACGCTGGAGGCGATTCAGAAGACCGGTTACGATTACTCGTGGTTCATTCTGACGAAGAAAATCATCAAGAAAGAGTTCGCGTTATCCGGCTCCGAGCAGAACCCTGACTTGACGGGCAAGAGCATCCGGAAGGTGCTCGGCCGAGTGCTTCCTGGAGCGCCGGGACCGGTGCAGGCGTTCATGGATCATGGGGAAGACTTCGTCATCGCGGATGATCTTCGGGCATTGGTCGAGGGGATGAACCGGCTGACGGGGAGCCCTCTGATCAGATTCGAGGACATCGAGAGGACGCTGCGGGCAAGGGACCGGGAGATGGTGAACAAGTTCACGAAGGATCTGCAGATCACGGCTCTGAGAGGAGCGCGCAATTATATTGGCGACAAGCTGATCCGCGTCGCCTCCCCCCATGAACTGCTCGATCCGAAGAACGGCCCCCTGATCGCCGTACGGCTGAGCTTGGTCAGCCGCAAAACGCTGGGGGGCCTGCAGACGGATCTATCGGGCCGGGTTCTGAATGCCGAAGGCGCGCCCGTTCCGGGGCTTTATGCGGCGGGAGAGGCAGCGGGATTCGGAGGGGGCGGCTTGCACGGCTACCGGGCGCTCGAAGGCACATTCCTCGGAGGATGCCTCTTCAGCGGAAGAACGGCGGGAAGAGGCATTGTGGAGGATTGCCGATAGACGGATCGATTTTGCCGTGCCGGAATTAGATTTTCCTCCCGATCCATTCCTCGTAAAGCTTGGCAAGCGCCGCGAGGTCATCTTCGCCGTAGCCCTTCGTCTGGCCAGCCTGGAAGAGACTCTTGGCGGCTTCGAGCATCGGCGTCGGCACGTTCATTCCGTCGGACAGGACGGAGCCGAGCTTCAGGTCCTTCAGCATCAGGGCGAGGGAGAACTGGACGGAGTAGTCGCCTCCGATAATCTTGACGCCCTTCAGGTCGGCCTGCTTGCTCGCGGCGCCTCCGCCTTGGACGACACGCAGGAACGACTCCATGTTCAGCCCGCCCTTGGCGGCGATGGCCATCCCTTCCACGAGGCCGGCGGCATTGATGCCGACGATCGTGTTGTGGCACAGCTTCGCGGTCGCGCCGCTGCCGCTCGGGCCCATGTAGACGATCTCCCGTCCCATCGCGAGGAACACGTCGCGGTTCGCTTCCACGACGGCTTGGTCGCCGCCGACCATGAACAGCAGCGTGCCGGCGATCGCGCCGTCTTTGCTGCCCGTCACCGGCGAGTCCAGGAAGGCCGCTCCCTTCTCCGCCGCGCTGCCCGCCAGGCGAACGGCCAAGGCGCTCGAGATCGTGCTGCTGTCGATGACGACGGCCCCCGGCTTGAGGCCGGCAAGGATGCCTTGCTCCCCGTAGTAAACCTCTTCAACGGCCGCGTCGTTGCTAATAATCGAGACGATGATATTCGCAGCTTCGGCGATGGAGAGCGGGGAAGCGGCTTCCGTCGCTCCGAGCTTGACAAGCTCGTCCGCCTTGCCGGGCGTGCGGTTGTAGACCGCGACTTCATACCCCTTGCGAAGCAGGTTGGCCGCCATGGGCGCTCCCATTGTTCCGAGTCCGATGAATCCGATTGTGGGCAGGTTAGGCATACAATTCTCTCCTTCTCGTGTCGATCTCTGTTTAGCTATCATTATAGAGGACGAGTTGAAGGAAGCAAAGCGCGCTAGCCAAGCCCAAGCCAAGCCTCGTATGCTCAAGCCCGCGCAAGTCGGGGAGCAGCGCAAATGCCGGAAAAACCGACATTTGGGGCGCGGGAGTAGCTAGGGAGCTACGCGAATGTCGGAAAAACCGACATTTGGAGCATGGGAGCAGCTGGAGAGTGGCGCAAATGCCGGAAAAACCGACATGTGGAGCACGGGAGTAGCCGGGGAGCGGTACGAATGATGGAAAAACCGGCATTTGGAGCGGTATGGGAGGACAGTTGGAGACATGGAGACGATTGTTGGAGTGACCACTCTCCAGGATAGCCTGCTCTTCGCAGACGAATGCCTGAAAAATCACCATTCAGCTCGCTAACAACTCCTCCCGAGTAACTGAATGCACAAAAAATCAGCATTCAAGGTCCGGGAGCCACGCCGAAGCACCTGAATGCTCAAAAAATGGCCATTCACGTTGCCGAAGCTCCGAGCGAGCACCTGAATGCCGAAAAAACCGGCATTCGGGGCGCGAAAGCGACTTGCGTGTCGCTACGCCGATCGGCCGGCCACGAGTCGCCGTGCTCTCGGGCCCTCGCCCTCCGCACCTTCCCGATTTTCCCGCACCTTCTCGTGCCCCGCCCAAGCTTGTACGAGCCGCGCGCATGGAGTATTCTAATGCTAGGCCATCCACGGGTGGGAAAATAGGGAAGCAAGGAAGGGAGCTCATGCAAGTGAGTCAAAGCATTCGTCTGGACTATTCCAAAGCCTTGAAGTTCATCGGGCAGCACGAGATCGACAATCTGGCGCCGGCCGTCAAGCTCGCGCATGATCAGTTGCATAACGGGACCGGAGCGGGCTCCGATTACCTGGGCTGGATCAACCTGCCGTTCGACTACGACAAGGAAGAGTTCGCCCGTATCCGGCAGGCGGCGGCCAGAATCCAATCCGACTCCGAAGCATTAGTCGTCATCGGCATCGGCGGCTCCTATCTCGGCGCCCGCGCGGCGATCGAGATGCTGTCGCATTCCTTCTATAATACGCTCTCGAAGGAGCAGCGCAAGACGCCTCAGGTGTTCTTCGCGGGCAACAACATCAGCTCCACCTATATGACGCATCTGCTGCAGGCGCTCGAGGGCAAGGACTGGTCGATCAACGTCATCTCCAAGTCCGGCACGACGACCGAGCCGGCGGTAGCCTTCCGCATCTTCAAGGAAGCGCTGGAGAACAAGTACGGCAAGGAAGCGGCCAAGAAGCGCATCTACGCGACGACGGACAAGGCGCGCGGAGCGCTGAAGAAGCTGGCGGACGAGGAAGGCTACGAGACGTTCGCCATTCCGGACGACGTCGGCGGCCGCTACTCCGTGCTGACGGCGGTCGGTCTGCTGCCGATCGCGGCGGCCGGTATCGACATCGAAGCGATTATGAAGGGCGCGCAGGATGCGGCGACCCTCTACAACACGTCCAGCCTCGCGGACAATCCTGCTTACCAATATGCGGCGATCCGCAACGCGCTGTACCGCAAGGGCAAGACGGTCGAGATTCTCGTGAACTACGAGCCGGGCCTCCACTTCGTCTCCGAATGGTGGAAGCAGCTCTACGGGGAGAGCGAAGGCAAGGATTATAAGGGCATCTATCCGGCGTCCGTCGACTTCTCGACCGATCTGCACTCCATGGGGCAGTTCATTCAGGAAGGCAACCGCATCATCTTCGAGACGGTGATTCAGGTCGGCGAGGTGAAGGACCAGATCACGATCAAGAGCGATCCGGACGATCTGGACGGCCTGAACTTCCTGGCGGGCAAGACAATCGACTTCGTCAACAAGAAGGCGTTCGAAGGGACGATTCTCGCGCACACGGACGGCAATGTGCCGAATCTTGTCGTGAATATCCCGGACATGAGTCCGCACTCCTTCGGCCAGCTCGTCTACTTCTTCGAGATCGCCTGCGGCGTCAGCGGCTATCTGCTCGGCGTCAATCCGTTCGATCAGCCGGGCGTGGAAGCCTACAAGGTGAATATGTTCGCGCTGCTCGGGAAGCCGGGATTCGAAGAGAAGAAGAAGGAGCTCGAAGCCCGCTTGTAAATCCGCCAACGTTGCGCCAATCGCCGATGGTTCCGGTCCGCCCTGAAGCGCAGAGGCGGGCCGGTTTTCTTTTTCACAATCGAACGAATCGGAGGGGCAGATCATATGTTAGCGAAGTACGCAACGGTTCGGCAGTACGGGGAAGCGGAGATTGTCATCAAGAAGTCGAGGTTCATCGGCCATGCGAAGCCGGTGGAGAGCGAACAGGAAGCGGTCCTCTTCATCGAGGAGATCAAGAAGCGGCACTGGAACGCCACCCACAACTGCTCGGCCTACGTGATCGGGGAACGGGACCAATTCCAGAAGGCGCTGGACGACGGGGAGCCGAGCGGCACGGCGGGGCGGCCCATCCTAGAGGTGATCAAGAATCGCGGGTTCAAAAACACGGTTGTCGTCGTCACGAGGTACTTCGGAGGAATTATGCTGGGCGCGGGCGGTCTCGTTCGTGCTTATACGGACGGAGCGGTCGCCGGCACCGATGCCGCGGGTCCCATCGTGAACGTCCTGCACCGCGAGGTCGTCGTCGATGCCGATTACACCTGGTATGGGAAAATCGAGAACGAGCTGAGAGGGCGAGGAGTGCGAGTGGGGGACGTCGGGTTCACGGATCGGGTGCGCGTCGTCTGTCTTCCGGAAGCGGGCGAAGCCGAGCGATTCGCCGCGTGGATGACGGACCTGACGCAAGGGCAGACCGTCATCGAGCTTGGCGAGGAGAAATACTTCGTCGAGGGGGAGTAGGCTCAGCCCTCCAGTGTTTTGACGAAGCAGGTGCGGTCGCGCGGGCCGTCGAACTCGCAGAAGTAGATGCCCTGCCAGCGGCCGAGCAGCAGCCTGCCCTGCGCGATGATGACGGTCTGCGACGTGCCGGTCGTGATCGCCTTCAGATGGGAGGCGGTGTTGCCTTCGGCATGGCGGTAGCGCGGATGCTCCCACGGGTATACCTCGTCCAGGCGCAGCAGCACGTCGTGCTTCACGTCCGGATCGGCATTCTCGTTGATCGCGATTCCCGCGGTCGTATGGGGACAGTAGACGATGGCGATGCCGTCTTGGATGCGGGCTTGCGATACCGCTTGGGCAACCTCGGCGGTGATGTCGAGCATCTCGTCCCGGCGGCGGGTGCGCAGATTTATTTGCTTAAGCATGGCGGCTCCTCCTGTTCGATGAATATGGTCTCGATTATAGCGGAGGAGGGCGGCTTTCGACAATGCGGAGGCTGCTCGCAGGGGAGCTCGAGAAGATATGTCCATTTTGTTACATAAAAAGGGTGCTTGTTCGACTTTTTCTCATTGACGGAGAAAGTCCCTTCTGCTATTGTAATAATACCTACTAAGTTAATAGGAATTATATTGTTGTCCCACATCTTCGGGAGGTTCGCATACGTGACCAACATGCTGCGGAGCCGATGGTGGAGCTGGGGTTTTCGCAGCGCCGTCATGCTTTACTTCGTCGTTCTGATCGTCTGTCCTATTCTCGGTATTTACGGCCAATCGTTATCGGGAGGCTGGTCCTCATTCCTCGATAATCTCACGGAGCCGCTTGCCTGGAACGCCGTCCTGCTGACGGTTAAGCTGGCGCTTGTCGCCACGCTGATCAATGTCGCCGTCGGCACGATGTCGGGCTGGGTTCTGACCCGGTATCGCTTCCCCGGCCGCAAGCTGCTCAACAGCATGGTCGATCTTCCGTTCGCGCTGCCGACGGCGGTCGTCGGGCTGATGATCCTGCTGCTGCTCGGGCCGCGAAGCGCGGTCGGCAAGTGGGCCGATTCGCTCGGGTTCACGATTCTGTTCCATCAGCCGGCGATCGTTGTCGCGATGGTGTTCGTGACGTTCCCGTTCGTCATCCGCGCGGTGCAGCCGCTGCTGGAGGAGATCGACGCCTCCGAGGAGGAAGCGGCGTATACGATGGGCGCAACCAAGGCGAAGACGTTCTTCCGGGTCATTCTGCCGAATATGATGCCGGGCATTCTGAGCGGAGCGATGCTGGCGTTCTCGCGGGCGCTCGCGGAGTTCGGCGCCGTCGTGCTGGTGGCGGGGAACATCCCCGGCCGCACCCAGGTGGCGTCGGTGTACATCTTCGGGCAGATCGAGAGCGACCACCCGGCCGCGGCCGCCGCGGTGTCGGTGCTGCTGCTCACCTTCTCGTTCGTCATCCTGTGGCTCGTGAATTACGTGCAGACGAGGAGGACGGCGAGATGACGATCAGAAGACTATGGATTGGCCTCACCTTCGTCCTGTTCGGGCTCCTGCTCGGCATTCCCGTCGTTCGCATCGCCATCGGAGCCTTCGACGGAGGCTGGTCGGGGTTCATCGATGGTGTCGGACGACCGGAAGCGCTGCACGCGCTCATGATGACGGGGATGATCGTCGTCATCGTTACGGTGATCAACACGATTTTCGGCGTGATGCTTGCGCTCTATCTCGTGCGCGCCAACTGGCTCGGCACACAGCTCAAGCGGCTGCTGAACAGCATCGTGGACCTGCCGTTCGCGGTATCCCCGATTATCGGGGGCCTGATGATTGTCCTGCTGCTCGGACCGGACGCGGCTCTCGGCGCGCTGCTGAACAAGGCGGGCATCGATATCGTGTACGCGCTGCCCGGCATGGTGCTCGCGACACTGTTCGTCACGTTCCCGCTTATTATTCGCGAGGTTATGCCCGTGCTTCAGGAGATCGGGGCCTCGCAGGAAGAGGCGGCGCACATGCTGGGCGCTTACCCGTGGACGACCTTCTGGCGCGTCACCTGGCCCTCCATTCAATGGAGCGTCGTCTACGGAGTCGTGCTGACGGTAGCCCGGACTCTAGGCGAATTCGGGGCCGTGCTCGTCGTCTCGGGGAACATCCTGTTCAAGACGCAGACGGCGACGACGCTCGTCTACCAGGACGTGGAGAACTTTAATGTCACGGCGGCCAATTCGGTTGCGCTTGTGCTCGCAGCCTGCTCCGTCGGCCTGCTCCTGTTCATGGAGTGGGTCAAGTCCCGCAAGGAAAACTAACGATCGTCCATTATCCAGAAGGGGTGCTTGCTCATGCATGTTGAAGTGACCGGATTAAACAAGAGGTTCGGCGAATTCCAGGCGGTCTCAAGCGTCAGCTTCTCCATTGCGAAGGGGCAGCTCATCGGCTTGCTCGGTCCGAGCGGCGGCGGCAAGACGTCCATTCTGCGCATGCTGGCAGGCCTCGAGACCCCGGATAGCGGCGATATCGTGTTCCACGGACAGAGGGTCAACGATCTTCCTCCCCAGGAGCGGGGGATCGGGTTTGTTTTCCAGAATTATGCGCTGTTTAAGCATATGACGGTCGAGGGCAACATCGCGTTCGGCCTGGAAGTCAAGAAGTGGAGCAAAGCGAAGATCAAGGAGCGGGTCGCCGAGCTCGTCGAGCTGACCGGCCTCTCCGGCTTCGAGAAGCGCTATCCGCACCAGCTCTCCGGCGGCCAGCGGCAGCGCGTCGCGTTCGCCCGGGCGCTCGCTCCCGAGCCGCAGCTTCTGCTGCTCGACGAGCCGTTCGCGGCGATCGACGCGAAGATCCGCCACGAGCTCCGTTCGTGGCTGCGCGAGATGATCGACCGCCTCGGCATCACGTCGATCTTCGTCACCCACGACCAGGATGAAGCGATCGAAGTGGCGGACGAGATCATGATCATCAGCAAGGGAGTGCTCGAGCAGAAGGGCTCTCCGTGGGAGATCTACAAGGACCCGAAGACGCCGTTCGTCGCCAGCTTCATCGGGGAATCGACAATCGTGGAGAACATCGCCTCGCTGAAGGGGTTCCAGGAAGCGGCCAATTGGCCGGGCACGAAGGCGCTGATCCGCCCGGAATATATCGAGATCGGCAAGGAGAACGAGTTCACGCTGCTGTCGGCAACGGAGATCGGCCAGGTGAGCCACATCCACTTCCGCGGAAGCGAGTGGCTCGTCGAGATCCAGATCGGGGACACCAAGCTGGTGACGTACCGTTCGCTCGAGAAGGACGTTCTGAAGGTCGGCGACGAGGTTCACGTGCTCGTGCATCGGGCTTACTTGTACAACGAGCAGAACAACTGGGTCATGGAGAACGCCTTGAAGGCGGATCTTCTGTCGGTCTATATCTAAACGCTCGTTCCGCGGGGGCGCTTTGGTGCCGGTGAAGGGCGGAAGCGTTGAGGTGTGGGGAGAAGGGCAAGTTGAAGGGCGGAAGCGTCAGGCAGGAGCGTCAGGCAGGAGCGTTAGGCAGAAGCGTCAGGCAGGAGCGTTGAAAGGCAGGAGCGTTGAAAGGCAGGAGCCTACGGAGGCACTGCAGGGAGGTCGCAATCATGCATCGCGTTAGTCAACATACATTCATGCGGAGCGGCAGACTGTCGCGCCTGGCCTTGGTCGGGGCGCTTCTCGGAGCGCTGGCCGCCTCCCTCGTCGGCTGCGGGAGCGGCTCGGCCGGAGAGCCGGCGGCCTCCAGCGGGGCGGCAGGCACGTCCGGGAGCGCCGCATCGTCCGACCGGGAGGTCACGCTCGTGATCGGAGCGTATTCCGTCGCCAAGGATGCGCTGCAGGCGATTATGCCGCTGTTCCGCGAGGAATGGAAGGCGAAGACCGGGCAGGACGTCCGCTTCCAGGAATCGTATGAGGCGTCCGGCACTCAGGCGAGGTCGATCGCAGGCGGCTTCAAGGCGGACGTGGCCGTTCTGTCGATGGAAGGCGACATGGACAAGATCGAGAAAGCCGGCCTGATGGGAGACCGGTGGCGCAGCGAAGACGACGGGGGCATGATCACGCGCTCGATCGTCGTCATGGGCACAAGGGCGGGCAACCCCCTCGGCATCCGGGACTTCGAGGACCTGGCGAAGCCGGGAGTGAAGGTGCTCTACCCGAATCCGCAGACGTCTGGCGGCGCCCAGTGGGACATCAACGCGCTCTATGGGGCGGGGCTGATGATCGCGGAGGAGCAGACGGGCCGGAAGGACGAGGCCGCGGCAAAGCAATTCCTTGTCGACATCCACCAGAATGTGGAGTCGATGGACAAGAGCGGGCGCGCCTCGATGGCGGCGTTCGAGTACGGAGTCGGCGATGTGATCGTCACGTACGAGAACGAGCTGCGCGCGCGGATTGCGCAGGGGGTCGATTACGAGATCGTTACGCCGAGCCGCACGATTCTGATCGAGAACCCCGCCGCGGTGGTCGACAAGAACGCGGATGAGCACGGCGTCCGCGATGTTGCGGACGCGTTCGTCGAGTACCTGCACGGCGACGCGGCGCAGGAGGTTTTCGCGGAGAACGGATTCCGTCCCGTGTCCGAGACGGCAGCGAGATTATGGGACGGCAAGTTCACCGAGCCGGAGAAGCTGTTCGACATCAGCTACCTCGGCGGCTGGGATTACGTGCGCAAGGAGCTGTACTCCGACCGCGGCGTCTGGTATCAGGTGCTGGCGGGGCTGTGAGCGGGATAGGCAAGGAAGACAGGCAAGATAGCGCGACACAAGGAAGCGAGGCACCAGGGCTAACAAGCCCGAGGTGTCTTTTTTTGACATAATAGAATTTATAACTTTTCGGGTGTGGAGTGGGTCTTCACGTTCTCTTTGTTGTTTGGTACATTTGAAACATGGAGCCGAATATTCTCAAGCGAATTTTGTTCGATGAAAGAGGCCACT